>NZ_JCAIUI010000008.1:0-851 GCF_059445445.1 Agromyces sp. Y575 | reverse complement strand
GGTCTTCGTTCGAGTTGGTCGGCGAGTCTGGTTGGGGATTTCGTGGTGTGGCGCCATCGGCCGTTGGGGTCGAGCCATGTGGGCGGGCGGATTTGTGGCGCACCTTTTATCATGCGGATGCCCCAGTCTGAGGTGTCGATTGTGTGGTGGTGGAACCAGCAGAGGAGGACGCCGTTGTCGGGGTGGGTGGGTCCGCCGTCGGTGTCGGGGATGACGTGGTGGATCTCGCACCAGGATGCGGGCACGTTGCAGCCGGGGATGATGCAGCCGCCGTCGCGGAGGGTGATCGCTCGGCGTTGGTGGGGGGTGAAGCAGCGCATGGGTGAGCCGAGCCGGATGATGCGGCCGTGTCCGTCGAAGGTGACTTGCTGGGTTCCGCCGGTGCAGATGAGTTGCCGGGCGGCGTGGAGGGAGATGGGGATCTCGATGCCGTCGGCGTGGGCGACGCCGCGGCCGGTCTGCAGGTCGGCGGCGCGGACGCTGACGAGTACCGTGGGTGCGGTGCCGCCGATGGTGGGGTGTGCACTGGAGCGGGCGGCGGTGGCGATGATCGCGGCGATGACGTCGTGGCGTTGCTGGTCGGCGGTCCGGGTCTCACCGTTGCGGGCGATGTCGGCGCGTTCTTCGGCGGTCATGAACCCGCCACCTGATCGGGGTGCGAGGTGCGCATCGAAGAGGCGCAGGAGCCCGGCGGCGATTTCGGGGAGGAGTTCCCCGGTGACGGGGATGAGGCCGTCGCGGGCCCGTCCGAGGCGGAACCCGCGGCGCCGCATCGCGCGTTCGTCGTCGGGTTCGGGGCCGTCTTGATCGAGGAACGCGGCCCACGCCTGCGCTTGCACCCGAACCTCATC
>NZ_JCAIUI010000007.1:0-5648 GCF_059445445.1 Agromyces sp. Y575 | reverse complement strand
TGTCCGGCGGTGTCCTACTCTCCCACAGGGTCCCCCCTGCAGTACCATCGGCGCTGCGAGTCTTAGCTTCCGGGTTCGGAATGTGTCCGGGCGTTTCCCTCGCGCTATGGCCGCCGAAACTCTTGCCACACCGCAGCCCGCCACGTGTTGTGGGGTGGGTGTGTGGTCTCGGTGACCGCACCGTGCCCGGGTGACAGCCCCGTGTGGGGTTGCGTTCTCGGGTGGTGCGGGTACAACTGTTGAGTTGTGTGTTGGGTTTCCGTCTGAAGGGAACCACAGAGTGGACGCGGGCAATCTTGGCCACACACACGGCCTTTACATGAAATGTGTTCAAACGTGTGAGTGTAGTGATTATCAAGTTATCGGCTTATTAGTACCGGTCAGCTCCGAGAGTCTTTAGTCCTCTCTTCCACATCCGGCCTATCAACCCAGTCGTCTGGCTGGGAGCCTCTCCCCCGAAGGGATGGAAATCTCATCTCGAGGCCGGCTTCCCGCTTAGATGCTTTCAGCGGTTATCCATCCCGAACGTAGCTAACCAGCGGTGCTCCTGGCGGAACAACTGGCACACCAGAGGTTCGTCCAACCCGGTCCTCTCGTACTAGGGTCAGATCCTCTCAAATTTCCTACGCGCGCAGCGGATAGGGACCGAACTGTCTCACGACGTTCTAAACCCAGCTCGCGTACCGCTTTAATGGGCGAACAGCCCAACCCTTGGGACCTACTCCAGCCCCAGGATGCGACGAGCCGACATCGAGGTGCCAAACCATGCCGTCGATATGGACTCTTGGGCAAGATCAGCCTGTTATCCCCGAGGTACCTTTTATCCGTTGAGCGACAGCGCTTCCACAAGCCACTGCCGGATCACTAGTCCCGACTTTCGTCCCTGCTCGACCTGTCAGTCTCACAGTCAAGCTCCCTTGTGCACTTACACTCGCCACCTGATTGCCAACCAGGTTGAGGGAACCTTTGGGCGCCTCCGTTACTTTTTGGGAGGCAACCGCCCCAGTTAAACTACCCACCAGGCACTGTCCCTGAACCGGATCACGGTTCGAAGTTAGATATCCAGAGTGACCAGAGTGGTATTTCAACATTGACTCCACCGACACTAGCGTGCCAGCTTCAAAGTCTCCCACCTATCCTACACAAGCCACACCGAACACCAATACCAAGCTGTAGTAAAGGTCACGGGGTCTTTCCGTCCTGCTGCGCGTAACGAGCATCTTTACTCGTAATGCAATTTCGCCGAGTTCGCGGTTGAGACAGCTGGGAAGTCGTTACGCCATTCGTGCAGGTCGGAACTTACCCGACAAGGAATTTCGCTACCTTAGGATGGTTATAGTTACCACCGCCGTTTACTGGGGCTTAAATTCTCAGCTTCGCCTTGCGGCTAACCGGTCCTCTTAACCTTCCAGCACCGGGCAGGCGTCAGTCCGTATACATCGTCTTGCGACTTAGCACGGACCTGTGTTTTTAGTAAACAGTCGCTTCCCACTGGTCTCTGCGGCCCTGCAGCGCTTCCCGGAGCAAGTCCGTTCACGCCTTAGGCCCCCCTTCTCCCGAAGTTACGGGGGCATTTTGCCGAGTTCCTTAACCACGATTCTCTCGATCTCCTTGGTATTCTCTACCTGACCACCTGAGTCGGTTTGGGGTACGGGCGGCTAGAACCTCGCGTCGATGCTTTTCTCGGCAGCATAGGATCACCAACTTTTTATCCGCATCGTGTCTCAGCCTTGATGAGCGACGGATTTGCCTATCGCTCGGCCTACGCACTTGCCCCGGGACTACCATCGCCCGGGATTGGCTACCTTCCTGCGTCACACCTGTTAATACGCTCACTCCACCAGATGGGGTCGCATGCCGCCTCACGATCGTCCCCGAAGGGATCCACGCGTCTTGGGATGCTTAGCACTCCTGATTTCGTGTTGGCGGTTCTTCGCCGGTACGGGAATATCAACCCGTTGTCCATCGACTACGCCTGTCGGCCTCGCCTTAGGTCCCGACTTACCCAGGGCAGATTAGCTTGACCCTGGAACCCTTGGTCTTCCGGAGGACGGGTTTCTCACCCGTCTTTCGCTACTCATGCCTGCATTCTCACTCGTGTGGCCTCCACGGCTGGTTCACACCGCCGCTTCACTGCCCACACGACGCTCTCCTACCCATCAACACGGCTGGACCACGAAGGCCTACCATTAATGTCAATGCCACAACTTCGGTGGCGTGCTTGAGCCCCGTTACATTGTCGGCGCGGAATCACTTGACCAGTGAGCTATTACGCACTCTTTCAAGGGTGGCTGCTTCTAAGCCAACCTCCTGGTTGTCTGTGCAACTCCACATCCTTTCCCACTTAGCACGCGCTTAGGGACCTTAGTTGGTGGTCTGGGTTGTTTCCCTCTCGACGATGAAGCTTATCCCCCACCGTCTCACTGCTGCGCTCTCACTTACCGGCATTCGGAGTTTGGCTGACGTCAGTAACCTTTTAGGGCCCATCGGCCATCCAGTAGCTCTACCTCCGGCAAGAAACACGCAACGCTGCACCTAAATGCATTTCGGAGAGAACCAGCTATCACGAAGTTTGATTGGCCTTTCACCCCTATCCACAGCTCATCCCCTCCATTTTCAACTGAAGTGGGTTCGGTCCTCCACGACGTCTTACCGTCGCTTCAACCTGGCCATGGATAGATCACTTCGCTTCGGGTCTAGGACCTGCGACTGAATCGCCCTATTCAGACTCGCTTTCGCTACGGCTGCCCCTCACGGGTTAACCTCGCCACAAATCACTAACTCGCAGGCTCATTCTTCAAAAGGCACGCTGTCACCCCAACAAGGAGGCTCCAACGGTTTGTAAGCAAACGGTTTCAGGTACTATTTCACTCCCCTCCCGGGGTACTTTTCACCTTTCCCTCACGGTACTTGTCCGCTATCGGTCATCTGGGAGTATTTAGGCTTATCAGGTGGTCCTGACAGATTCACACGGGATTTCTCGGGCCCCGTGCTACTTGGGATACCTCTCCGGGCCGCCAGGCATTTCGACTACGGGACTCACACCCACTCCGGTCCGGCTTTCAATCCGGTTCGTCTATACCTGACGCGTCACCGTGACTGCACGGCAGTACAGTCCGAAAGGTCCCACAACCCCGACCATGCAACCCCTGCCGGGTATCACACATGGCTCGGTTTAGCCTCTTCCGCGTTCGCTCGCCACTACTAACGGAATCACTGTTGTTTTCTCTTCCTGTGGGTACTGAGATGTTTCACTTCCCCACGTTCCCTCTACCCGCCCTATATATTCAGGCGGGAGTCACCAGGTCACCCAAAGGGCCTGGCGGGGTTTCCCCATTCGGAAATCCTCGGATCAAAGCTCGTTTATCAGCTCCCCGAGGCTTATCGCAGATTACGACGTCCTTCTTCGGCTCCAGATGCCAAGGCATCCACCGTTTGCTCTTAAAAACTTGAAATCACATGAGATCGAATCGTGCAACACCACCCAAAGGCGATGCTGCGAAATTGACCAGTGAACACACCAAACAACACCCCCGAAAGGATGCTCTTGGCGATTCACCTTTTGTGAAACAGCCCCAAAGGGCTATTTCTAAGATGCTCGCGTCCACTATGTAGTTCTCAACAGACGGCCAGAACCCCCACCACCTACCGAATCAAAACCATCGGCATCAGTGAAGGCCTGCAAGAAACCATCACCCCCCACCACCCTCCGAAGAGAGCGCCAAGGGTTGTCCGGTCCCTCAGGACCCAACAGCGTGCACGTACCAGCCTCCCCCAACCAAACCCTTCCAATCACCCACAAGTGAGCAACGTACTGAGTCCAGCCGAAATCAACCGGCACCTATGTCAATGTTCCACCCATGAGCAACCAGCGAGCCACAAAGGACCCGATCTGGTCTGCACTGCGAAAGCCCGAAGACTTCCGAGTTGCTCCTTAGAAAGGAGGTGATCCAGCCGCACCTTCCGGTACGGCTACCTTGTTACGACTTAGTCCTAATCACCGATCCCACCTTCGACAGCTCCCTCCTTGCGGTTAGGCCACTGGCTTCGGGTGTTACCGACTTTCATGACTTGACGGGCGGTGTGTACAAGGCCCGGGAACGTATTCACCGCAGCGTTGCTGATCTGCGATTACTAGCGACTCCGACTTCATGAGGTCGAGTTGCAGACCTCAATCCGAACTGAGACCGGCTTTTTGGGATTCGCTCCGCCTTACGACATCGCAGCCCTTTGTACCGGCCATTGTAGCATGCGTGAAGCCCAAGACATAAGGGGCATGATGATTTGACGTCATCCCCACCTTCCTCCGAGTTGACCCCGGCAGTCTCATATGAGTTCCCACCATTACGTGCTGGCAACATACGACGAGGGTTGCGCTCGTTGCGGGACTTAACCCAACATCTCACGACACGAGCTGACGACAACCATGCACCACCTGTAACCGAGTGTCCAAAGAGTTCCACATTTCTGCAGCGTTCTCGGTTATGTCAAGCCTTGGTAAGGTTCTTCGCGTTGCATCGAATTAATCCGCATGCTCCGCCGCTTGTGCGGGCCCCCGTCAATTCCTTTGAGTTTTAGCCTTGCGGCCGTACTCCCCAGGCGGGGCGCTTAATGCGTTAGCTACGACACGGAAACCGTGGAAAGGTCCCCACATCTAGCGCCCAACGTTTACGGCATGGACTACCAGGGTATCTAATCCTGTTCGCTCCCCATGCTTTCGCTCCTCAGCGTCAGTTACGGCCCAGAGAACTGCCTTCGCCATCGGTGTTCCTCCTGATATCTGCGCATTCCACCGCTACACCAGGAATTCCATTCTCCCCTACCGCACTCCAGTCTGCCCGTACCCACTGCAGGCCCGAGGTTGAGCCTCGGGATTTCACAGCAGACGTGACAAACCGCCTACGAGCTCTTTACGCCCAATAATTCCGGACAACGCTCGGACCCTACGTATTACCGCGGCTGCTGGCACGTAGTTAGCCGGTCCTTTTTCTGCAAGTACCGTCAAGGAGCAAGCTCCCCTTCTTCCTTACTAAAAGAGGTTTACAACCCGAAGGCCGTCATCCCTCACGCGGCGTTGCTGCATCAGGCTTGCGCCCATTGTGCAATATTCCCCACTGCTGCCTCCCGTAGGAGTCTGGGCCGTGTCTCAGTCCCAGTGTGGCCGGTCACCCTCTCAGGCCGGCTACCCGTCGACGCCTTGGTGAGCCATTACCTCACCAACAAGCTGATAGGCCGCGAGTCCATCCCAGACCGAAAAACTTTCCACCCAAAACCATGCGGTTCCAGGTCCTATCCGGTATTAGCACCGATTTCTCAGCGTTATCCCAGAGTCCAGGGCAGGTTACTCACGTGTTACTCACCCGTTCGCCACTAATCCCCCCAGCAAGCTGGAGTTCATCGTTCGACTTGCATGTGTTAAGCACGCCGCCAGCGTTCGTCCTGAGCCAGGATCAAACTCTCCAAAAAAACTGGTTCCAACACCCGAAGGCATTGAGAGTATCAATCACTGACAGAGAAACAACTGACTACTTAGAATCAAATTGTCCATCAATCAAAGGAATCCCACCGATCCGAAAACCGGATGGGGTTCAAAAATTGGCATTGAACATAGTGCACGCTGTTGAGTTCTCAAGGAACGGACGCACCCG
>NZ_JCAIUI010000006.1:94837-149024 GCF_059445445.1 Agromyces sp. Y575 | reverse complement strand
CCCGCCCACATGGCTCGACCCCAACGGCCGATGGCGCCACACCACGAAATCCCCAACCAGACTCGCCGACCAACTCGAACGAAGACCACCCGCAATCGCATGACCACACCCTGCGTACGGTGCGCCACACCGGCACCGGCACGCGCCTTCGCGCCGGTCGACGTGATCAACGATCACGCTCGTCATGCCGCACCGATCAGTGCCGCTCGATGAGATCCGTGATCACTCTCGTCATGCCACGAACCGCTCAGCGCGCGAGCGTGACGCCGAGCGTTGCCAGCATGCCGAACACCACGCCCCAGAGCACGATCGAGATGACCTGCCAGAAGATCACCGTGTTGCGGTTCGCGCCGAACGACACCATCGCGGCGGACGTGATCTGGCTCGGCAGCATCGTCTGGCCGACGATGCTCACGCCCGCGACGCCGTACTTGTCGAACGCACGGCGCAGCTTCTCACGGCGCGGGGACTCGACGGGCTCCATGCCGGCGCCGACCCCGCCGGCGCCGGCTTTGCCCGCGACGACCTTCGAGCGCACGCCGTGCGCGGTCAGCACGAAGATCAGCATCGAGATGATATTGCCGATGACTGCGACGCCGATCGCCAGCGCGGTCGGCAACCCGATCAACACCCCGATGACCGAGCCGAAGTACGACTCGACGAACGGGATCGCGGCCACCACCATCACACCGAACCATTGGAGGAAGGTGGGGAGAGAAGCGGCGAAGTCCTGGAGGGTATCGATCATGACGAGTCCTTTCGTAGGGGCGGGAGATTCGGTCGTCGGGGCGGAGGTTCGGTTCAATCCTTCGCGGGCAACCGCGATGGCGGCAGTGTCGAGGTGTCAGGGGATCACGTGGGTTTCCACACCGAAGGCCGTGACAAATGTCACTGGCCTAGGCTCGAATCCATGGCTGCCGAACTGGCCCGCAGTGTGCAGACCACATGGCTGTACACGCTCGGGTCGATCGTGTTCTTCTTCGGATTCCTCGACCTCATCGTCGCGCTGACGATGTTCGAGATGTACGTGCAGTCGAGCGACCCCACGACCGCCGTGCTCATCGTGCTGATGCTCGTCGCGTCGGCGACGCAACTGCGATTCTGCTGGTTCCTCCGCGTCGGGCGCGGCGGTGGCCTGCCGCACCCCGGCTGGACGGCCGCCCTCCTGGCACCCGCTGCCATCGTCTGGGTGCTCGGACTCTTCTCACCGGGCAGCGAACTCGCGGCTGCAGTGCCGCTGTGGGCCGCTGCGTCCCTCATCGCCTGCCTGCTGCCGAGGGCGCAACGCTGGCTCCTGCTGCTCGCCGCGCTCGTCGTGCTGATCGCGCACCCGATGCTCGCGACGATGATCACGGGCGAACCGTTCGCGTTCGTGCGCTCGTCGAGCGTGTGGATGATCGGCATCTTCGCGGTGATGCTGCCCTTCATGCTGCTCACGAGTGTGTGGTGGTGGGAGGTCGTGGCGCAGCTCGACCGGCACCGGCGCACCGCCGCCGAGCTCGCGGTGACGCAGGAGCGGCTGCGGTTCGCGTCCGACCTGCACGACATCCAGGGCCACCATCTGCAGGTCATCTCCCTGAAGTCCGAGCTCGCCGAACGCCTGCTCGAGATCGACCCGGCGGCGGCTCGCGGGCACCTGCACGAGACACGCCTGATCGCGAAGCAGGCCCTCGAAGAGACCCGCTCGCTCGTCGCCGGCTACCGGAAGGTCGCGTTCGACGACGAGCTCGAGAACGCCCGTGAGGTGCTCACGGCCTCGGGCGCCGAGTGCCGGTTGCGCCTCGGCCCGCTCCCGGCCGATGCGGCGGCGCGGAGCGCGCTCGCATCGGTGGTGCGCGAGGCGACGACGAACATCCTGAGACACAGCGAGGCGGCCATGGTGACGATAGAACTGACGACGACGGGCGAGCGCATCGAGCTCGCGATCGAGAACGACGGCGTCACGGTGGCGGATGCCTCCCGGTCGGATGCCTTGGGGGCGGATGCCGCGGGGCCGGATGCCTCGACGCCGGCCGGTGCCCGCCCCGGCGCCGCCCCGCGCGCCCAGGGCTCGGGGCTCGCGGGTCTGCGAGAGCGGCTCACCGCCGTCGGCGGCACGCTCGAGACGGCGACGGATGCCTCGGGCGGCCACTTCGAGCTCCGCGCCGCGGTGCCCGTGGGCGAGCGGGTGGCGGCGTGAGCGGCGTAAACGTGAGCGGCGCAGACGGGCTGGACATGGCAGGCGCAGGCGTGGGTGGCACTGCCGGGCAGGGCAAGGCGGGCGCAGGCGGGCTGAGCGGTGCCGGCGGTGCCGGTGGTGTCGGCGGTGGCGGTGCGGGTGATGCACCGCGCAGTATCCGTCTGCTCATCGCCGACGACGAGCACCTCATTCGCGGCGCACTCGAGGCCCTACTGAATCTCGAGCCTGACATCGAAGTCGTCGCGAGCGCCGACAACGGCGTGACGGCCGTCGAGCAGGCGATCGCGACCGTGCCCGACGTGTGCCTGCTCGACCTCGAGATGCCCCGCGCTGACGGGCTGGAGGCGGCGGCACGCATCCTCGCCGAGGTGCCGACGCACGTCGTGATCGTGACCCGGCACGCCCGTCCCGGCGTGCTGCGGCGCGCCCTCGCGTCGAAGGTCTCGGGATTCGTGCCGAAGTCGACGCCCGCCGAAGACCTCGCGCACGTCATCCGCGACGTCGCCGCCGGTCGACGCTACATCGACCCCGAGATCGCCGCGACCGCGCTCACCGCCGAGCGCTGCCCGCTCACCGATCGCGAGCTCGACGCGCTGCGCTACAGCCGTTCGACGACGAGCGTGCAGCAGATTGCCGAGCGACTGCACCTCGCGCAGGGCACCGTGCGCAACTACCTCTCGTCGGCGATGACCAAGCTCGACGCAGCATCGCGGCACGAGGCCGCCGAGAAGGCGTGGCTGCAAGGCTGGATCTGACACGGCACCGGGCAGCCGAGCTCGTCACCGAGGAGGGGCCGCGCCGAGGCATCCGGAGTACCCTGTGACCCAATACCTGTAAAGCCCGATACCTGCAAAGGGGGAACGAGATGCCGTACTTCATCATCGAGCGCAACTACGCCGAAGACGTTCCGGTGCCGCTCGAGGCCGCTCCCGACATCAACCTCATCAACGATGAGGAAGACGTGCGATGGCTCTACTCCTTCCTCGCCGTCGATCGTCGCAGGAGCTACTGCCTGTACGAAGCGCCGTCGATGGAGGCGATCCGAGCCGCTGCTGTGCGCGCCGGGATGCCCGCCGACGTCATCACCGAGGTCGATGGCCGCATTATGCCGAGCGGCAACCTCGCGGGCGTCGCCGAGTTGGTCTAAGCCCTCAACCGAGTTGGGCACGGCGTCGGCCGGATTGGTCTGAGTCTGAGCCGCAGTCTGGGCCGCACCCGCACCCGCAGCCTGAGCCTCAGCAGTGACGGGCACGCCCTCAGATCGTTTCAGGATTCATATCAGCCCCCGTTCCCGCGCATACATCGCGGCCTGGGTGCGGTTGACCGCACCGATCTTCGTGAGAATGTTCCGCACGTGATTCGCCACAGTGTGCTCGCTGATCACGAGCCGTGCGGCGATGTCGCGATTGCTCCTGCCCTCGGCGATGAGCCCGATGACCTCGCGTTCGCGCGCGGTGAGTCCGCCTGAGACCTCGAGAGCGGATGCCGCGGCACCCGCGTCGAGCGACCGCAGCACTCGCACCATGCCGGCGGGTTCGGCGATCGCCCTCGCGCGTTCGGCGAGCGCGGCTGCCTCAGGTGAACCCGGGTCGGCGCGGCGCAGGTGATCGGCCCACGCGGAGAGCGTTCGCGCGACGTGAAGCGGAGCGCCGCTGCGTTCGGCGAGTTCGAGAGAACTCTCGAACCGCTCGACTGGAGACCCTGTGCCGCAGAGGGACTCGATCTCCCCCAGATAGCAGTCGGCGGCGCCGAACGGAGCGGCGAAGAGGCCCGACATGAGGTTGAGGCCGGAGTACTCCGTGAGCCACGGGTGCAGTCGTTCCGCGGCGGCGACGTCGCCGAGCCGGACTGCCCCCTCGGCCATGAAGGCGAGACGGGCCGGCCAGTCGCTGGAGTCGCTCGCGTTCGACGCGGTGTGCTCGATGAGCCAGTCGAGCATCCGCCGTGTCGGCGCTTCGAGTCCGAGTTCGGTGTAGAGGGCGAGGAGGCCCGGTGCCCAGCGTTCGGCGGGTGATTCCCCTCCGGTGACGTAGCGGCGAACGTCTTCGATCCGTCCCAACTCCCGGCGCAGCATATAGCTCTGCACGGCGTTCGTGCTCGACATCCCGTCGTCCCGGAAGTCGATTTCGTCGTACCGCAGCTGTCGGCATGCGGCCGCAGCCTCCTCGAGGCGCCCGCCGATGAGGGCCCGCCCGAACCGGACGTGTACCACCCAGTAACCCCAATGCCCGCTCGACTGCCGGCTCATGTTCACGAGGTAGCTCTCGGCCTGGTCGAGCCCGGCGCGGTCGCCGAGGAGATAGCTGTTCGCGAACACATTCATTGTTGCGGCGCCCATCCACTCGTTGCGCATCGATCGCGTCAGTCCGAGCAGCTCGATCGCGCGTTCCTGCCGCTTCGCGACCCCCCGCGGGCGGAGCGTCATGGAGACGATCGAACGGAGTACGGATGTCAGCACAACAGGATCTCCCAGCGCCCGGGCGAGACCGACCGCGCGGTCGCCGATCCGCTCCGCTTCATCGACGGCCCCGGTGAACGCCGTCGCCCGGGCGAGCGCCCCGATCGCTTCGACGTACAGGGGGTCGCCGTCGTCCTTCCGAACTTGCGCGAGCCCCGCCGAGAGCAGCTCGAGTGCTCGATGCCCGAGCAGGCCCGGCCGCCAGGAGGCATCCTCGTATCCGATCGCCGCGCGCAGCTGCAGTCGTGGATCTCCTGCGCCCGCAACAAGCTCGTACAGGATTCGCGCCCGAGACGTGTCGATAGCGACATCCCAGCTGCCCGCCGCGCGAAGCAGCAGCTCAGCCTGCTCGTCGCTGTCGGGGGAGATCTCACCCGCTTGCTCGAACAGGCGCCCGGCGTCTTCATACGCGAAGCGGGCCTCCGCGAGCTCGGCAGCGCGGATCAGGTAGGTCACTGCCCGATCGCCGAACCCGAGCGCGCGGGCGGCCGAATAGTGGTGGGCGAGTCGCTGGATGAGCCGCGGCGCCGTGGGGAAGTTCGACTCGAGCACCTGCGCGATGCGCGCGTGGGTTCGCAGCAGGTCAGTGCTCGGGATGTCGTCGATGACCGCCTGCCGCGCGATGGCGTGCGGGAAGCGGTAGCGATCGCCCGCCAGGCGCGGCGGCTCGATGAGGCCGGCGCCTACCGCGGCATCCATCGCAGAAAGCGTGACGTCGACGGATGCCTCGCTGATGCCGATCAGCTCACTGAGATCGACCTCCTGGCCGAGCACCGCGGCGAGCTCGAGCACCGAGCGCTGGGATGGTTCGAGCGTCGCGATGCGGGACCGCACGATATCGCTGACCGAGTCGGGTAGCTCGATCACGCGCTGGTCGCCTTGGTGCTCGGCCCCGACGACCGGATGCCACATGGCTCTGAGGAGGAACGGATTGCCGCCCGTGAGCTCGCCGAGCAATTCGGCCGACGCGCGGATACCGGCACGCGAGACGCCGGCGCGGGCCGCGACGTACTCGGTGATCTCTGCGGGAGTGAAGGGAGCCAGCCCGATGCGCAATACGCCGCTCAGTCGGGCGAGTGACGCGAGCGTGTCCGCGAGTGCGCCCGACCGGTCCGGCGGTGCGTTTCGAAGGGTGCCGAGCAGCAGTACCCTCGCCTCCGCTGTGCCCTCGACCACCCGGCGAAGGAGTTGAATCGCCGCAGGCCCCGCCCAGTGCAGGTCGTCGAGGGCAAGCACCACCGGGCGTATCGAAGACGCGGCGCGCAGCACGTCGATCACCGCGGAGAACACACGCTCCTGGCCCATCGACCGATCGGCGGCATCCTGGCCCGTTCGATCGAGCACGCCCTCGAGGAGCTCGGCCGAGTCGATGTCGGAGATGTCGGTCGCAACCTCCCGGTACGCCGGAATGAGCGCCCGGAGCGGCTCGTCGAAGGGCTCGAACGGAGCGCCGAGCTCTTGGATGCACGATCCGACCAGCACCGCGGCGCCGCTCGCGCGGAGCCGTATGCAGACCTCGCTCACGAGCCGAGACTTTCCCGCGCCCGGCTCGCCGCTCACGAAGACCGCGCGCCCCGCGCCGCCGATCGCGTCGGCCCACGCCGACTCGATCGCTTCGACGTCTTCGTGTCGAGCGATGAACGGCGGCTGCCCGGACGTCGTCCAGCCGGCCGGCAGCGCCGGGGCGGACCATTCCCCCATCTGCCCACGATAGTCCGCGACCGCGCTCGCGGCGATGACCCGAATTGACTACGCCGGCGTGCGCTCGAAGATGGGTCGTCCTCGTCATGTGGCGCGGCGGCATCCTTCCTACCGTGAGGCCAGCGGCGCTCTTCCAGGAGCCTGCATCATGAAAGGACAAGATCATGAACGTTCGCGCGTTCCTCATCGTCCCGGCCGTCCTGGCCGTGGGCGTGCTCGCCGGCTGCGGACTGACCGACGGCGGCGCGGGGGCCGGTGCCGGCAGCGGATCCGTCAAGGTCGAGATGCCGTCGTCGGAGGTGTGTCACATGTCTGCATTCATCCGCGAGCGGGCTCCCGAGGGGCTCTGCACCGAGACCGACGTGGTCGATGACGACCTGTCGCCGGTGACCGGCCGGTGATCGGAGTGCGGTGACCGGCTTGCGGTGACGGGCTTGCGGTGACCGGTGTGCTGCGACCGAATTGCTGTGCCCGAATTGCTGTGCCCGGCACCGGTGACGGGCCCGACGGGAGTAACCTCCGCGTATGGGTCGACCGATGATCTCGGCGCTTCAGCAGGTCACCGTCGACCTGACGAGTGCCGGTGCAGGCAGTGAGTCGCTCGGGGCTTCCGCGGGCGGCAGTCTCGGCACGGCGCTGTTGCCGCTCATCGCGCTCGCCGCGTCGCTGACCGCCGCGATCTGCGTCGGGTCCCTCGTCGTGGCGTGGCTGCGCAAGCCCGAGGCCGGCAGCTCGCTCGCGCTCGTCGACCCCGAGTCGGCGGGACTGCTTCCGGTCGGGTTCGTGTCGGGTGCTGCCGCGGCGCGCTGGCTGCCGGCGACGGTCATGCTGCTCGCCGTCAACGGCGTGATCGCGATCCAGGATCGGCGCGACATACGTGACGCCGGTGACATCCATGACGTGCGTGACGTCCGTGGCACCCGCGGCGGGGAGGCCGGCCGCGCGCGGGACATCCGGCTCGTCTTCGACGGCGCGTACCCGCTCGCCGCCCGCACGGATGTCGATTCGGCGGGCGCCGACGGCACGGTGCTCGCGTTGCTCTCGCCGGGGCTCTCGGGCGGGTCGCGCACGGTCGAGCGTGGGGCGTGCGTCGACGCGGACCGTGTCGTGGTGAACAACGGGCTGCTGCTCGATGTCACCCGCGACGGCTTCCGCGACGCGGCGGACTGGTATCGCGAGCCGCGCCCGGTCCGCCGGTTCGGGGCGGCCACGATCGGCGGCGTGGTCGGGGTAGCCCTGGGATTCGTCACGCTCGGAGGCGCAGACGACTCTGCGAACTCGATCGCCTGGAGCGCGATCGTCATCGGTGCGCTGGCCCTCGGGCTCCGCGCGCTCGTGCCGCGCTGGATCCCACTGAACTCGGCCGGCCTGCAGCTCCGCGAGCGGGCGAACCGGTGGCGCGAGATCGTCGCGAGTACGGATGTCCCGACCCTCGTCGCGGCCGAGCAGTTGCTGCCATGGGCGGTGCTGTTCGACGAGGCATCCGTGGTTCGTCGCCTTGCCGAGGTTGCCGAGAAGGCGGGCACCGTGCCGACCTGGTATCGCTCGGCCGCCCCGTTCTCGGCGGAGCGACTGGCATCGTGCATCACCGTCGTGGCAGCCGAGCTTTCGCAGCCGATCCGCGTCGGCGGCGGGTTGCTGCAGCGGGGCGAGGACTCCCGCTTCGGCGTGCCGATGATCGGCGACACCAAGGGGTGGGGTGGCGGATACCTCGCGGGCGGCGACGGCACGTTCGGTGATGGCGGCGGGGGTGGTTTCGGGGGCGGGGGCGGGGGCGAGGGCGGCTTCGGCGGATTCGGCGACGGGGGTGGCGGCGGCTTCGGCGGCGGCGGGGGCGGTGGTGACGGCGGCGGCACGTGAGCGGCGCCGCTGAAAGCGCAGCGTCGGCGCCCGCGCGAGTTGCGCCCCGTCGTGCGGTTCAGATCAGCGCTGCCGTCACCCGTCGAGCACGTCGAGGTCGACCTCGATCTCGTCGCCCTCGCCGATGCCCTCTGCCGTGAGCACGGCCTTCTTCAACGGCAGCGCGTAGGTGCCCCCGCCGGGGAAGATCGAGGTATTCCACGTGGTGGCGCCGACGGTCGCGACGACGCGCACGGAGTCGAAGCCGCGCGGCATCCGCGGCTGGTCTGAGATGTCGGCGCTCGGCTCGGCCGGAACGTCGACGAAGAACCAGTTTCTGCGCGCCTGCCATTCGTAGATCTCGGCGGTGAAACGAATGCGCATGCCGTGATGCTACCCGGCGATGTTGCGTCACTCGAAGTCCGTCACGGCGCGGGCGCGAGCCCCGGTACGAGCAGTTCGACGCTGCGCTCGGCGAACTCCGCGGCATCCGTCACGTCGCGCTGGCCGTCGTAGGCCGCGAGGAACGCACGGTGGAACGCGACCCCGACGAGCAGTCGCGCGGCGGACTCGAGGTCGGCATCGGGGCGGATGCGTCCGGCCGCCTGCTCCTCGCCGAGCAGACGCGCCACGAGCGTCACGGTGCCCTCGGGGCCGTAGCCGCGTGCTCGCACGCCCGCGCGATGCTCGGCGAGCAGTTCGGGCGCCCCGAAGATCGACGCCGACATCGGAAAGGTGCGCACGAAGAACGAGAGCAGCGCGGTCACGATGCTCGCGAGCGTCTCGGGCAGCGCTGAGCGAGCGGATGCCTCGGGCAGTTCGATGCGCGGCATCCGCTCGACGAGCACCGCGAGGAAGAGCTCCTGCTTGTCGGCGAAGTGCTTGTAGATGAGGGCCTCTGAGCACCCGGCGGCGCGGGCCAGCTCGCGCGTCGTCGCACCGACCACGCCGCGATCGACGAGCACGGTCGCGGCGGCATCGAGGATGCGGTCGCGGGTGGTGGGGAGCTGGGACATCCGGGCCTTCCACTTGACAGGTGAGTGTTCGCTTACCGTATCATCGAGGTAGTGAGTAAATGCTTACTAACCGCTCGAGCTCCTGAAGGACGAACCATGAGAGTCGCAGTACTGGGAGCCTCGGGTCGCACCGGCGGCCTCATCGCCAACGCGGCGCGAGCGCGAGGTCACGAGGTGATCGGGGTCGTGCGGCGCGCGGCATCCGCCCCGACCGGCGCCACAGAACGCATCGCCGAAGGCCGCGACGCCGACGCGCTCGCCGCTGCCCTCGACGGGTGCGACGCCGCGGTGTTCGCGATCGGCCCGACCTCGGCGAGCACCGACCACACCGTGATGCGCGAGAGCATGCCGGCACTCGTGGCCGCAATGCGCATCGCCGCGGTGCGCCGCCTCGTCGTCGTGAGTGCGAGCGGCCCTTTCACCGACGGCGACGACCCGTTCCTGAAGTTCGTGGCGAAACCGATCGTGCAGCGGATCCTGCGCGAGCCGTTCTCCGACTTCGTCGCGACCGAGCCCGTCGTGCGATCGAGTGCCCTCGACTGGACGATCGTGCGACCGCCGCAGCTCAAAGACGGCGACGCTCGTGGCCGCTACCGTCGTGCGAACGGCGGGGGAGTGCCGTTCGGCATCTCGCTCCGCCGGGCCGACCTGGCGGCGGCGGTGCTCGACGTACTCGAAGACGACGCGACGGTCGGGGCGACGATCACGGTGGCGGCGTAACGCCCAGAGGCCGTGAGCTCGCTCCCTCGGCTCCCACAGCCAGCTCCGCCGGCTCAGCCAGCTTTGGCCGCGCCGGACGAATCCGCCCGGCGAGAGACATCGCAGCGCGGCATCCGCTCGGCCATGAAGTCCGATTCCCGCTGCTGGAAGTGGCCATCGGCGCGCGCATCGGGGTGAAGATGGAGTCATGCTCCGACGCCATGCCACGCTGACGACAGCTCTCGGGGACCTCCTGGTCGTCGCCGAGGGCGACGCGCTCTTCGGCATCTATTTTCCGGGGCACTGGCATCCGCCCGGCGGCAACGCGATCGGCGTCGAGGTCGCCGCGCACGACGATGCGCTCATCACGCGGCTCGGCATCGAGCTCGACGAATACCTCGCGGCGGAGCGAACGACGTTCGATCTGCCGATGGCGCCCGTCGGCGATGAGTTCCAGCACGCGGTGTGGGCGATGCTCCGCGACATCCCCCACGGTGCGACGACGAGCTACGGCGAGCTCGCCGTGCGCCTCGGCGATCGCAATCTGGCTCGACGAGTCGGCAACGCCGTAGGGCGCAACCCGCTCAGCATCTTGGTGCCGTGCCACCGGGTGGTCGGCGCCGACGGGTCGCTCACGGGCTACGCCGGCGGCCTCGAGCGCAAGCGATTCCTGCTCGAACTCGAGGGCGCGCCGGTCGTCGCGCAGGGGAGGCTCTTCTAGCGCCCGCGCACCATCCGTGACCTCTCTCGGTTGGCAGCGACGGAGGGGTCGCCGCTCGGAGAGAGCAGGGCCGCGACGCTGCGGGATGGTGGTGTTCAGTTGTGGCCGGGGTGGGAGGGTTCGTTGATCGAGTAGGCGCGCCAGCGCCCTATCGAGATCCGGGCGGGGTCTCCCGCCAGAGCGGGGGCTCGATCAGGCGCACGGCATCGAGCGCGAGCGTGGCAGAGCCCACCCGCAAGCGACCGACGATCGAAGACGTCGAACGCGAATTCGGCGTCTCGCGGGGCACCGTCTCGCGAGTGCTGAACGGCCGTTTGGGTGAGCCCGTGGGGCGCCTGCCGCTGCCGACTGAGTTGGTACTGCGGGAGTCGGCGTAGGGGCGCGACTCGTCCTCCACAGGCCGGTTCGATGGCGAGTTTTCCACAGGATGATCAGGTGTTTTCGCGGCATCGAATGTCAGAGGGTCGCGCAAGAATTGACACATGGACGAAACCCGCGACGCGCTCGAGCAGCTCTGCTCGGCGGTCGTCGATGCGTTCCGATCCGATGACGCAGCGCGGTGCTCCGACGACGAACTGTTGACGACGATGGGCGCCCTCGAGCGCCTCGGCCGGCTCGTCGATTCACGCCGCTCGGTGTACGCGGGCGAACTCGGTGAGCGATCGCGCCCAGAGCTCGGCAGCGAGCGGCTGTCGTGGCGCAAGGGGTGCCGCTCCGCTGCAGAGCTCGTCGAGCGGGTCACCCTGGTGTCGGGTGTCGAGGCGCGGCGGCGCATCGGCCTCGGCGCGGCCACTCGGGCCCGTGTCGGGTTCACTGGCGAGGCGCTCGAGCCGCAGTTCCCACTGGTCTCCGCTGCACTCGCGACCGGCGAGCTCGGGGTCGACGCGGCGTGCGTGATGGTGCGTGAACTCGAGCGCGCTCGCGGCGTCGCCGATCCGGTCGCATTCGAGGCTGCCGAACACGCACTCGTCGCCGAAGCGACAGGCCAGGGCGATGGGGCACCCGTGCGGTGCACGGCCGATGAGCTTCGCGTGCAGGCCCAGGCGTGGTCGACGTTCCTCGATCAAGACGGCTCCGAGCCCGACGATGAGCGGGCGATGCGACGCCGAGGGTTGCGGCTCGGGCGTGCGCGCGACGGGCTGATCCCGATCGCGGGCGAGCTCATGCCCGAGGTCGCGGCCGGGCTCACCCGCCTCTTCGACGCGCACCTGGCGCCGCGTTCGGGCGGCGGGTTCCTCACCGCCGCCGAACGCGCCGACCTCGCCGTGCAGGCCGAGACCCGCACGAGCGACCAGCAACGCCACGACGTGCTCGCCGCCGTCATCGACACGGCTGCCCGCTCAGGGGAGCATCCGAGCATCGGGGGCGCTGCGCCGACGGTGCTCGTGAGCGTGCGGGCGAGCGATCTCGAATCGGGCCGCGGAGCCGCCCACGCCGACGGCATCGAGCTGCCCGTCTCGCTGCGTGCTGCACGGCACATGATGTGTACCGGCGGCATCCAGGCCGTGCTGGTCGACGACGCAGGGCGCATCATGCAACTCGGCTCGCAAGAACGATGCTTCACGCCGCACCAACGGCGGGCGATCACGCTGCGCGACGGCGGCTGTCTCATCCCCGGATGCTCCGTGCCTTCGGCATGGTGCGAGGTCCACCACGTCGTGCCCGACGTCGACGGCGGCCCGACCCATCCAGACAACGGCGTGCTCCTCTGCTGGTTCCACCACCGCACGATCGACACCTCGGGCTGGGGCATCCGCATGGTTCGCGGTGTGCCGCACGTGAGTCCGCCCGCGTGGCTCGATCCCGGTGGCGGATGGCGGATCGCCACGAAGTCGCCGACCAGACTCGCCGATCGGCGTGCGCGAGGTGAGCCCGAAGGGCGACATGAGAACCGTGAGCCCGAAGGGCGACATGAGAGCGGTGAGCCCGGTGGGCTTGTTGAGTCGGATGGGTGAACGGCTGCGCCGTCGGTCGTCGCCGAGGGACGTCTTCAGCCGGGGCGCACCGCGTCGCCGACCGCGATCGACCCCGGCGACTGCGGCGCGAGGAGCACGCCGAACCAGGTCTTGCCCTCCCAACGCCGATGCTTCGCGAGCGTGCGGATCGGCTCCTTGCCGCGGGCGAGGGTCTCGGGGTCGATCGTCGTCATCACGCAGCGGTCGCACACCTTCGTGATGCGGAACCGCACGCTGCCGAGGTCGACGAACGGCCAGTCGTCTTCGGCGAACGGCTCGTCGCCGTCGCCGTCGATCACGACGTTCGGCCGGAACCGCAGCATGTCGAGCAACGGCGTCGACTCGTCGGTCCACGTGTTGAGCTGGGCGAGGGATGCCTCGCTCGTGAGCAGCAACGGGCCGGCGTCGGCCAGCGACATCCGATCGTCTGGCAGGCCGCCGTTCGCCGGGTTGACCGTGCGCTCGCGCGGATCGGGCTGCCACACGAGTCGCGCCTCGACGCCGAGCCGGGCGCTCAGCCAGGCGTCGGCCTCGGCGCCGGCGGGGAGCGCGGTGCCCTGCCGCGAATGACCGACTGGGATGGGCGGGGTGTCGGTCGGCGGGCGAACCAGAAGCGGGGCGTCGGCGTCGGCGCGGGCGTCGGCGCTTCGCCCGCGCTCGCCGAGGAGCAATCCGCCGTCGGCGAGCGGCTCGGCTGTGAACGCGAGCATCTCGTTGTGCTCGCGCGCGGTCACGGGCGCACCGGATGCATCGACGACACCCCAACGGCGATCGCCCGCGAGACCCCACGGCAGCACCACGGCCGAGTCGACGTCGAGTCCGGCGAAGGACTTCACCGGATGGATCCGAAGGCGTGTCACCTGCATTCGAGAACACTAACGAATGCGCGGTCGTGGTGGCCGCCACGGGTGGGCAGGCACGGTCGCGGGCGCCGCTGTCGGTGGGTGATGGGAGCGTGTCGCCATGGCAACGCATGAGCACCGCATCCCACTGAGCATCGACTACGTCGAGATCTCGATCACCGACATGGCCGCCGCGCAGGCGTTCTACGGCGCCGCGTTCGGGTGGCAGTTCACCTCGTACGGCGACGAGTACGCAGGCATCCGCACCGCCGCCGAAGCAGACGGCGACGAGGCCGGTGGGCTCGCCTTGGCCGACGAGGTCGTGCGCGGCGGGCCGCTTGTGCTGCTCTACAGCGACGACCTCGACGCCACGGTCGCTGCCGTCACGGCTGCCGGCGGCGAGGTCGTCAACGGTCCCTACGAGTTCCCCGGCGGTCGCCGCTTCCACTTCACCGACCCGAGCGGCAACGAGCTCGGCGTCTGGGCCGCGCAGTAGCCGCCCTGTAGCGGCGCGGATCAGGCAGCGGATGCACGCGCACGCGCACGGATGCCGCAAGCGGGTGGCACCCGCTTGCGGCATCCGCTCGATTGCTGCCTCCGCTACCCGTTGAAGTGCGCGAGGATGCGCCCGACCATGTCCGCCCGCTCCTCGTCGGTCGCGAGCTGCTCGAGCCCGAAGCCGAATATGAGCGTGTCGGGTGTCGCGACCGAGGCCACGAGCACTGCGAGGCCCTGCGCCCGCTCCCAATCACTGAAGTTGGCCGGGCTGCCTGCGGGAGGCCCGAGCAGCTGCCACGCACCGAGACTCTCCTCGAAGCCCTCGGCCGTGAGTTCGCTCGACGCCGTGACGATCCTGGTGTCATCGAGGATGACACCGAGGCCGCCCGAGCCGGGGTCGGTGACGTAGCTCACCACGAGTTCGATCTGCTGATTCGCGTAAGCGGACAGGTCGAACGACACGGGGATCCACCCGCCTGAAGAGCCGGTCATCGCGTTCCACGAACCTGTGCTGCCGGTCGTGGCGCACGGGTTTCCGAGCGTGAGGTAGTGCAGGAGCTGCGGATGCACCCCCGCGTAGAAGCCGCCCTCGCACTCGGTGGGCGGGTCGGTGGATGTCGCGCCTCCGACCTCGGGAAGCGTGGTCCACGTGTCGGTGCCGGTCGGGCGCACCTCGACGAGAACATTGTCGTAGCCCAGTTCGACGTCGAACGCGATCTGCGCCGTGAACGTCGGCGCGTCCGCGGCGGTCAGCCCGGTCAGGTCCACCTTCTGGCCGAGTCGCTGGTAGCCGTTGTCGATGTGGCCGGCCGCCGCCGCCCACTCGCCCTCGATCGCGCCGAACGGATCGGCGTAGTCGGCGACCCCCGTGCTCTCGAACTGCGGGAACTCGCCGACCGGGAGCACATCGCTCGTGTTCACGAACGCTCCTGCCTCGTCGACGGGGTTGTCGACCGTCGCCGGGCCGCCGAACGCCGCTTCGAAGCCGTCGAGCGGCGGAGCGGTGCCCACGGTGCCGTCGACACCCACGGCGGTGCGTGCGTACGCGCCCATCCAGTACTGCGTGAAGTCGTCGGCGAGCAGCAGGCAGTCGGAGAAGAAGTCCCCCGTCACCGCGCAGTCCTCATCCGGCGCTCCGTCGAGCCCGTAGTAGATGCCGCCGAGCGAGGAGCCGAGCTGCCCGTAGTACCCCGCGGTCTCGCCGGCGAGCGCGAGCTTGCCGCCCTCATTGAGCCAGTCGCGGATCGACATGGTGAGGTACTGCTGGCGCTCAGCGACCGAGAGGTCTTCGAGCGGACCGAACTGGAAGGTGTCGGTCAGGAAGTCCTCGGGATCCTGGGTCAGTCGGTTGTCGCCGAGATACCACAGCGCCGAGTCGTAGTGCGAGAGCACCCCGAGGTCGTGCGGAACACCCTGCGCGTCGACGTCCCAGACATCCGGAGTCACGCTGTTCGCCTCGAGGGCCGCGACGTGCTCGTCAACGTACTTCGGCGCGGTCGTGCCGGCCGGATACGTCGGGTTCACGCCCGTGTAGTCCTCATTCGCGATGACGAGCACGTCATTGCCGGTGTCCTGCGTGAGCTCATAGGTGAAGTGCTCGCTCTCGACCTTCTTGAAGTTCCGGTCCTTCAGGATGTCGCGGAGCGAAGGCAGCGCTGAGAACCAGACCTCCACGGTGTCGCCCGCAGCTGCACCGCGCACCGTGCCCCGGTACTCGGCGTAGTAGTCGTCGTTCTCGTCGCCGTAGCGCTCACCGCCCTGCCACTCCTTGACGGGTGCGATCCTCGTGCGCCCGTCGTTGATGCGGTAGCTCATGAACTTCGCGAGCAGGTCGCGCTTGGCCACAACCGCGACCGGCTGCGGGTCGCCGTACGAGACCGTGAAGCTGTCGACCTTGAAGTCGGGAGCCTCGAGGCCCACGGCCGACACGGGGTCGTTCGGGTCGAGCGCCGATTCGGCGGTCGCGAGGGCGAACGGGATGTTCTTCTCGAACTCGGCCTGAATGAGCGCCTCGTCGTCGGGGAAGTTGAATCCGCTCTGGCAGTCCTCTGCGAGCCACTCGTCGTCGTCGACCGAGTCGGATGCTGCCTCGCACGTCGACATCTCGGGCGTGAACCCGAGCGTGCCGTGCGCCTCCTGCATGTGCGAGTCGATGTCGCCGTTCGTGGTGTACAACTCGGCGGAGATGTCGGGGTCGTACCCCGGAATCGCCGGGTTGGCGTCGTCGCCGACCATCGCCTCGTAGATCACGTCGTCGGGCGACGGCGTCGCGACCTGCCAGCCGATGCCGTGCAGCAGCAGTTCGGCGGCCGAGTGGTAATTCACGAAGAACTCCGGCGTGATGCGGTCGAAGAGCTCGTCGAGCGCCTGCGTCTCGGGTTCGGATGCCGCGGAGGGACCGCGGTACGTCTCGCTCGCCGGGTTCGGCGATGAACCTTCGTTGTCGTAGCCCCAGCGCGTCGCGGAGTTGCGGTTCAGGTCGACGCCGTCGCCGGTGGTGATCACGCCGTCACCGTTGTTGTCGCGCAGGTTCTTGCGCCAGAGCCGGTTGCCCTCTTGGAACGTGAAGTCGTAGCCGTCGGGGTTCGCGACCGGCACGAACCACAGTTCGGTCGAATCCACGAGGTCGGTGATGCGCGGGTCGGTGCCATACGACGTGAGCACGTGGTCGAGCAGTCGACGCACCATCTCGGGCGTGATCCACTCGCGGGCGTGCTGCGCGCCGACGTAGACCGTGGTGGGGCGCTTGCCGTCCTTCGCCCGGTCGACGTTCTTGGTGACGCGCACGGCGGCGATGTCCTGCCCGTTGGTCGTCTGTCCGACCACCTGCACTTCGGCGATCTTCGGATGCGCCGCGGCCTGCGCCATGAGCTCCTCGAGCAGTCCGCCCTCGCCGCTGTAGGGGCGGAACACGCCCTCGGCCTGCAGTGAGCGGCGCTGTGCGCTCGGCGCCTTCTCCTGGAGATCAGCGCCGCTCGCTTCGAGCTGCGCGGCCTGCTCGCCCGAGATGATCACTTCGACGTCGACCTGGCCGGATGCTTCGGCGCTCGGTGACGCGACGATCTCGTGCCGGTCCACGCCGAGATCTACGATCGCGGCGAGCCCTTCGGCGTCGACGGTGCCCGTGTAGACGGCGAGCTGGTCACCTCCGCCGGGTGGTGGTGCGGGTATCGCGACACTCGGCGTGGCGCTGAGTGCGGTGATGACGAGTGCAGCCGCAGTAGCGGCGGCGAGCTGGCGGGCTGGGCTGGTGCGGAACATGGCGTACCCCCTCGTAACGCGATGACGTCCATACCGGGTGGTTCTCGAATGTTCGAACCCGACGATCGGTCGTGACATGAACGTTGCTCATCTTCGTCCCCTCTTCAAGGGCCGTCAACAGTTTCGGCAGATCACACGCATGTCGGATCGCACCGATGCCGCATCACACCCACGCCCGGCGCACGGCCTCGGCACCCAACTGGAGCCGGGTCGTGACGCCGGCGGTCTCCATGAGCTCGGCCACACGCCGCTGCACGGTGCGCACCGAGATGCCGAGCTGCGCGCCCGCCGCGGCATCCGTCAGGCCCAGCAGCAGGAGCTTGAGCAGATCGCGGTCGACCGCATCGTGCGCGCCCGGCAGCTCGCCGGCCGAGACGAACTCGGTCGACGTCGACCAGTACTCCTCGAAGATCGCGATGACAAGGTCGAGTAGGCCGCTCGGATGCACCAGCAGCGCGCCCGACGACCGGTCTTCGCCGTGCGATCGCATCGGGAGCAGCGCCAGGTCGTCGTCGGAGATGATGAGCCGGGTGGGCAGCGTCGGCATCACCCGGATCTCCTCGCCGAAGGGCGCCGACTCGCGTGCCGCGTCGATGAAGCCGGGCCATTCGAGCACCGCCTTCTCGACGATCACTCGGTAAGTCACACCGCGGTGGAGTGCGTCATCCTCGGCCGTGTTCTCCTCGGCGCCGAGAAAGGCCACGTCGCTCAACATGAACACACGCACCTGCTGCGTCGCCGAAGCCTGCAGCTGAGCGAAACGCTGGCGCACGGCATCCGCCCCCAGCACGACATCGACCACATCGGGCGCCGAGCGCTGCGCGGCCCCGCTGCGGTAGATCTCACTCAACTCCACGAGCGCCTCGTGCGCCTGGGTCAGCCGGCGTTCACGGTCGAGGAGCATCGGGCGCAGGGCCAGCGACGGCGGCGAGGCGACGACCCGGTCGGGAGCGGATGCCTGCCGCGCGAGCAACCCGAGACGCTCGAGTTCGGCCACGATCGCGCGCACGTCGCCGGGCGACTTCCCCGCGGATGCGGCGAGCTCGTCGACGCTCGCCGATGGCGACTGCAGGATGAGCCGATAGAGCGAGGTGTGCTCGTCGTCCAGTCCGATCGCCTCGAGCACGAGCGCCTTCCATTCCTCGCCGGCCACGGTCGCGTCGGTCGCCGTTCAGGTGGCGGATCACAGCCATGGCATCTCTCCGCCACCACCCTAGCCAACAGGCCGTGAGAGGTTGCTTGCCAAGCCAGTTCGTACGCGTGAGAGGTATCCCTATGCCACGAAGCATCAGACCATCCGCACCACGGCGCCGATCGATCGCCGCCGCCATCAGCGGCCTCGCGATCGGCGTCGCCGGAGTCGGCGCAGCCGCACTCCCCGCCGGTGCCGATCCGACCGGTGGCGGCACACCGCCACCGGCCGTCGCGGCCGCGGCACCCGCTCCCGCAGGCGGATCGCACACCGTCACCCTCATCACCGGCGACCGGGTCACCGTGACCGACCTCGCCGGCGGCACCCACGCGGTCGAGATCGACCCCGTGGACCCCGGCGAGGGGTTCCAGACCCTCGACGTCGACGGCGAACTGCACGTGCTGCCGCGCGGCGCGCTGCCGTTCATCACGGCCGGCGTCGTCGACCGCGACCTCTTCAACGTCACCCGGCTCATCGAGTACGGCTACGACGACGCCTCGGTCGACGCGACCCCCGTGATCCTCGAGCTCGACGACGACGGCGCGGCGGCGCGCAGCTTCGCCGCCCCCACACCGGGTGTCGAGATCGGCACCCCGCTCGCGAGCATCGGCGGCGCCGCGGCGACGGCCGACCACGCGAGCGCCGAATCGACCTGGGCGGCGCTGACGGATGTCGCGGCATCCGATGCCCGCAGCTTCAGCGCCGAAGGAGCCGACGGGGCCGACGGCGCCGTCAGCCTCGGCGGCGGCATCGAGGCGATCCACCTCGACGGCAAGGTGCAGGCGACGCTCGACTCGAGCGTTCCCTACATCGGAGCGCCCGAGGCGTGGGCGGCCGGCTACACCGGCGACGGTGTGACGGTCGCGGTGCTCGACACGGGCTACGACGACACCCACCCCGACCTCGCGGGCCGGGTGCTCGCCGACTCGACGAGCTTCGTGCCCGGCGAAGCGGTCTCCGACGACGTCAACGGCCACGGCACGCACGTCGCCTCGACGATCGCCGGCACCGGCGCCGCGAGCGGCGGCACCCACCGCGGCGTCGCCGACGGCGCCGACCTCCTCATCGGCAAGGTATTGAGCGGCGCCGCCGGTGAAGGCCAGGACTCGTGGATCATCTCCGCCATGGAGTGGGCCGGCGAGCGCGCCGACATCGTCTCGATGAGCCTCGGCACCCGCTACGGCGACGACGGCACCGACCTCATGTCCCAAGCGCTCAACGAGATCTCGGCCGAGACCGACGCGCTCTTCATCGTCGCCGCGGGCAACTCCACGGCGCCCGAGACGATCGGCTCGCCCGGCTCCGCCGCGAGCGCACTCACGATCGGCTCGGTCGACGACCCGACCGGCGCCCTGTCGTGGTTCTCGAGCCAGGGCCCGCTCGTGGGCTCCGGTGCGCTGAAGCCCGACCTCGCCGGCCCCGGCAACGATGTGACCGCCGCCCGCTCGGCCGACAGCCCCGGTGAAGGCTCCTACATCGGCATGAGCGGCACCTCGATGGCGACCCCGCACGTCGCGGGCGCTGCGGCGATCGTGAAGCAGCAGCATCCCGAGTACACGGCCGCGCAACTGCGGGCCGCGCTCGTCAGCACGGCGACGGATGTCGGGCTCACGCCCTACCAGGTCGGCGCCGGCGTGGTCGACGTGGCGACCGCGATCGAGGCCGACATCGTGGCATCCGGTTCCGGCGACTTCGGCATGCTGTCGTGGGGCGAAGACGCTGCCCCCGTGACTCGCACGATCGAGTACACGAACCGCGGCGACGCCGAGGCGACGATCGGACTGACCGCGACGCTCACCGACACCACACCCGGCGCGGGTGGCGGTGGCCTCGAACCGGGCCGCGCGGCCGCAGCGGCATCCGACGTGCTCACGATGGACGCCGACTCGCTCACGCTCGCCGCGGGTGAGACCAAGGCGGTCACCCTCACGGCCGACCCGGCGAAGGTGCCCGCGGGAGCGCAGCTCTCGGGCGTGCTGACGGCGGCGGTCGACGGCGACGCGGTCACCCGCACGGCGCTCGGCATCATCGCCGAAGCCGAACGCTACGACCTCACCGTCACGGCGACCGACTTCGACGGCGAACCGCTCGAGACCTACGGATGGATCTGGAACGCCGAGACCGGTTGGTACACCTCCTTCGGCGTCGCGGGCGAGACCACGCTGCGACTGCCGGCCGGGCTCTACTCGGTGATGTCGTTCATGGACGTCGCCCGTGAGGCCGACACCCAGACGATCGCGCTCGTCGGCGACCCCGACGTCGTGCTCGATGGCGCAGCGACGGTCGCGTTCGACGCCCGGGCCACGAAGCCCGTGACCGTCGACGTCGGCGAAGACGGGCTCGAGGCCACCGTGCGTCGCATGGACTACAAGGTCGACGGCTTCACCGGCAGCGTGTTGGCACCCGTGTGGGTCGACGAGCTGTACGCCCAACCACTGGAGGCGACCGAGGCGGAGAGCTTCGACTTCACGACCCGGTGGCGGCTGCAGCAGCCGACCCTCTCGCTGAAGGCCGGCAAGGAGCGGCTCGACCTCATCCCGCAGGTCGGATCGACCCTGCTCGACGGCAAGATCCGCGCCGGCGCCGTCGACGTGGGACTCGGTAGTGCCGAGGAGTTCGCCGCGGTCGACGTGGCCGGCAAGGTCGCGGTCGTGACCCGCTCCGACACCGTCTCGGCCCCGGCGCGATCGGCGAACGCGGTCGCAGCGGGCGCTGCGCTGCTGCTGACCGTCAACGACGGTGACGGCGAGCTCAGCGAATGGGTCGGCTCCGAGGACTACGTCAGCGACACCGCCATCCCCGTCGCCGCGATCAGCGGCGTGCAGGGCCGCCGGGTGCTCGAAGCGATCGCACAGAAGAAGGTCACCGTCACGGGCGAAGGCATCGTGGACGCCGACGAGGTCTGGGACATCGCCCGCTACAGCGACGGCAATGTGCCCGAAGACCTCGACTACCGCCCACGCGGGCTGACCCGTATCGACACGACGTACTACGGCGAACCTTCGCTCGTCGCCGAGTTCCGGTGGGACTTCGTGCCCGGCGTGGAGTACGGATCGGGCTACCCGATGCGCACGACGCGCGGTCTCGAGCGCACCGAATGGGTGAACACCGACCAGGTCGAGTGGTATCAGGACGCCACGGTCGTCGACGCCGGATGGCAGGTGCGGGACGTCAAGCGTGCCTACGAGCCCGGCCAGAAGCTCGAGACGAGCTACTTCGGCGCGATCGTGCGGCCCTACGTCGGCCCCGGCTACTGGGCGCCGAACCGCTCGGGCGACAACGTGCAGGTGAACCTGCCGTCGTGGGCCGATGGGGCGAGCGCCGAGCGCACCGGCACGTTCGACGTGTTCTCGGGCGCCGTCGACCGTGCGCAATTCACCGAGGTGTACGTCGACGGCGAGCTTGCGGGCTCGGGGCCGTACCAGGGGGTCAGCGTCTGGGGGCTGCCCGACGGCGAGTCCGAGTGGCGCGTGGTGAACACCGCGACGCACGACGGCACATACCTCGCCTCGTCGACGTCGACCACGACCGAGTGGACCTTCCGGTCCGCCGGAACGGCGGGCGACTACACCACCCAGCTGCTGCCGATGCTGCAGGCGTTCTACGACGTCGAACTCGACGACTCGGGCAAGGCCGGCGCCGGCCGCAAGGCGGGTGCACCGGTGAAGCTCGACCTCGAGCTCGGGCACCTCGCCGGGGCATCCGGCATCGCAGCCATCACCGACGCGACGCTCGAGGCGCGCGTCGACGGGGGCGACTGGCAGGCGGTCGAACTCGACGTCACCTCCGCCGACACCATGGTCGACGAGCCGTCAGGGGAGTTCCTCTCGCTCTTCCCCGAGGGGCGTGACGTCGTCACGGCCTACGCCGCCGAGATCGACGTGCCCGACGCGGGCGCGTGGGTCGACCTGCGAGTGACGGCGACGGATGCCGCAGGCGCGACCTTCAGCCAGGAGATCGTGCGGGCGTTCGAGGCGACGGCCGCGAAGAAGGGCGGTGGACACGGCGGCGGCGGGCACGGTGGTGGCGGCCACGGTGGTGGCGGCCACGGTGGTGGTGGCGGCCACGGCGGTGGCGGGCACGGCGGGGGCGGGTACGACTGGCCCGGCTGGCCGGTCGGTGGCCGCCCCTGATGACGGACGCCGGATGACCCGGTGATCGTGCTGAGGCCCGAGCGACTTCCCCACCTGGGGGCGCTCGGGCCTCGGCTGATCGGGCCTCAGCCGTCGCGGCGATCGCGACGGCGCGTGCGCGGCTCGTCGAGGCCGAGGTGCACGCGGGTGCGCTTGCGCTCGAAGACGATGAAGCCCGCGCCGATCGCCCACAGCGGCAGCTGAGTGAGGAAGGCGAGACGGAACGCCTCGGAGCTGTACGTGTCGGGGGTGCCTGCGCCCTGCGCGTCCATGGCGATGCCGATGAACAGGATCGCGAGAAGGGCGGCGAGGAACCCGCCGACGTTCACGATGCCGGTGGCCGTGCTGAGTCGATGGCGCGGGTTGTAGGTGCGGGCGTGATCGAAGCCGATCATCGAAGCGGGGCCGCCCGTGCTGAGCGCCAAGGCGAGCACGAAGAGCAGCCACAACGGTGCCGAGCCGGGCCAGAGGATGACGGCGAGCCACGCGACCACCTGGACGGCGATGATCGGCAGCACGAGCATCCGCGATCGCCGCATCGGATGCCGACTCGACAGCGCGCCGATCACCGGGCCGACCACCATGCCGGCGACGACGTAGACGCTGAAGATCAGCGAGGCCATCGCCGCAGAAAGGCCCTCGCCGACCGTGAGGAACGGGAAGCCCCACAGCAGGATGAACGCGGTGCCCGAGAACGGCGCCGTGAAGTGCGACCAGAACGCGAGCCGGGTCGCCGGGTGCGCCCACGATTCGCGGAAACCCTGCCGCAGGTCGGCCGACGAGGTCACCGCGTGCATGGCGCCGGTGGCGGTATCGACGCTCACGTCGGAGTCGCGGCCCGGTGGTCGGTTGCGGATGACGGCGAAGGTCAGCACGGTGAAGAGCACGCCGAGTCCGGCGAGGCTGCCGAACGCGATGGTCCAGCTCGTCGCGTGCAGCAGGGCTGCGATCGGCAGGATCGCGAGCAGCTGGCCGCTCTGGCCGACGATGCCGGTGAGCTGCACGAGGAACGGCGCCTGCCGCTCGGGGAACCACACGGCGACGACGCGCAGCACGCTCGGGAAGATCGCCGCGTCGCCGGCGCCCAGCAGCATTCGGGCGAAGATCGCCGTGCCGACGTCGGGTGCGAAGGCCATCACGAGTTGACCGGTGGCCATGACGAACATGCCGATGGTGATGATCGGTCGTGCGCCGAAGCGGTCGAGCAGCAACCCCACCGGGATCTGCATCGCGCCGTAGACGAACAGCTGCACGACGGCGAAGAGGGAGAGCACCGAGGCATCCGCGTCGAATCGGACCGCAGCGTCGACGCCGACCGCTGACAGCGAGGTGCGGTTCGTGATCGAGACCACGTAGGCGGCGACGCCGACACCCCACACGAGCCACAGTCGCCAGGGGCGCACGGGCTGGGGCAGGATCGTCACGCTCCCATCCTCTCGCGGAGCCGGCCCGCCTGCGCCCTTGAATGACGAACGAGCGGATGCCCCGAATCCGGGACATCCGCTCGTTCACCTGCGAGGCAGCGCGACTACAGTTCGAGCTCGGCCTCTGCCGCATCCTCGATGACCTCTTCGAGCGGGCGAGGTGGGGGCTGCGTCGTGTCGCCGGCCTGCAACTCGCCGAGTTCGGCGTCGAGGTCGCTCGCCGCCTGCTCGAACTGCGAGTTGTAGAGGCGGTAGTACGCACCCTTCGCCGCGATGAGCTCGTCGTGCGTGCCCTTCTCGACGATGTCACCGTGCTCCATCACGAGGATGAGGTCGGCGTCGCGGATCGTCGAGAGACGGTGCGCGATCACGAACGAGGTGCGGCCCTGGCGAAGGGCCGCCATCGCGTGCTGCACGAGCAGCTCGGTGCGGGTGTCCACCGACGAGGTTGCCTCGTCGAGGATCAGCACCGACGGCCGCGCCACGAACGCGCGCGCGATCGTGATGAGCTGCTTCTCGCCGGCTGAGACGTTCGACGCCTCCTCATCGAGCACGGTGTCGTAGCCGTCGGGCAGCGAGTGCACGAAGCGGTCGACGTACGTGGCGCGGGCCGCGTCGAGGATCTCCTCGTCGGTCGCCGTCTGGCGTCCGTACTGGATGTTCTCGCGAATGGTGCCCGCGAACAGCCACGGGTCCTGCAACACCATGCCGGTGCGTACACGCACGTCGTGCCGGGTCAGCTTGGCGATGTCTTGACCGTCGAGCAGGATGCGCCCGCTATCGAGCTCGTAGAACCGCATGATGAGGTTGACGAGCGTCGTCTTCCCTGCACCGGTCGGGCCCACGATCGCGACCGTCTGCCCGGGCTCGACCTTGAACGACAGGTCGCGGATGAGCGGCCGCTCCGGCGTGTACGAGAACGAGACGTTCTCGAACTCGATGGTGCCGTCGCCGTCGACCGGAGTCGGCGCATCGGCCGCGTCGGGCCCCTGCTCCTCAGCGTCGAGCAGTTCGAAGACCCGCTCGGCCGACGCGGTGCCGGACTGCACGACCGCCGCCATGCCGCCGAGCTGCGAGAGCGGCTGCGTGAACTGCTGCGAGTACTGGATGAACGCCTGCACATCACCGAGGCGCAGCTGCCCACTCGCGACCATGAGGCCGCCGAGCACTGCGATGCCGACATAGGTCAGGTTTCCGATGAACATCATGCCGGGCATGATGGTGCCCGAGAGGAACTGCGCCTTGAACGCGGCCTCGTAGAGCTCCTCGTTCTCGGCCCGGAACTTCTCGCTCGCGTCGCGTTCGCGGCCGAACACCTTGACGAGCGCGTGCCCCGAGAACGACTCCTCGACGCGAGCGTTCAGACGGCCGACCTTCTTCCACTGCACACCGAACGCGGCCTGCGACTTCGGTCCGATCAAGCCGAAGATGACGGCCATGAGCGGCAGCGAGATGAGCGTCACAAGGGCGAGCTGCCACGAGATCGAGAACATCATGACGAGCACGCCGATCACGGTGAGCACGCTCGTGAGCGCGCTCGAGAGCGACTGCTGCATCGTCTGCGTGATGTTGTCGATATCGTTCGTGACTCTCGAGATGAGCTCGCCGCGCTGCGTCTTGTCGAAGTAGCTTAGCGGCAGGCGGTGCACCTTGGCCTCGACGTCTTCGCGCAGGCGCCACATCGCGCGCACCATGATGATGTTGATGACGTACCCCTGCACCCACGAGAGCACGGAGGCGACGAGATACAGCGCGAGCACGAGAATCACGATCTGGCTGAGCGCGACGAAGTCGATGCCTTCGCCCGGCGTCAGGGTTGCCGCGCCGACGATGTTGGCGAGATCGGTCTGGCCCGAGGACCGAAGCTGCTCGACGACCTGCTCCTGGCTGACGCCCGCCGGCAGCTGCAGCGAGATGAAGCCATCGAAGATGATGTTCGTCGCCTCGGCGAGCAGTTTCGGTGCGATGACCGTGAGCACGACGCCGAGCGCGCCGAGCAGCGAGACGAAGGCGAACGACCACTTCCACGGGGCCAGCAGCCCCAGCAGGCGGCGGAAGCTCGCGCCGAAGTTCGCGGCCTTGCCAGGCGCGAGGCTGTCCCAGTCGCCCGAGTTCAGGCGTCCCTGCTCGGCGAGCTCGAACTCGATGCGCTCCTCTTCGGTCATCTCTTTCGGGTCGGCGGTGCGAGCGGCGCCGTGGGCGCCGCCCTTGCCGGCCCCACGCCCCGCCCCGCGTCCACGGCGGGGCTGCTGGTCATTGGTGTCGGTGCTCATGCCTGTGCCTCCACTCCGAGCTGCGATTCGACGATCTGGCGGTAGGTTCCGCACGTTTCGAGGAGTTCCTCGTGCGTGCCGATGCCGACCATGCTGCCGTCGTCGAGCACGATGATGCGGTCGGCATCGGTGATCGTCGACACGCGCTGCGCGACGACGATCTTCGTGACCTCGGGCAACTCCCGCCAGAGCGCCTGCCGCAATCTCGCATCGGTCGTGAGGTCGAGTGCCGAGAACGAGTCGTCGAAGACGAGGATGTCGGGGATGTGCACGATCGCCCGTGCGATCGCGAGGCGCTGGCGCTGGCCCCCCGAGACGTTCGTGCCGCCCTGAGCGATGCGGGCGTTGAGGCCGCCCTCCATCTCGGCGACGAAGTCGCGACCCTGCGCGATCTCGAGCGCCTTCCAGAGCTCCTCGTCTGTGGCCTCCTCGCGACCGAATCGCAGGTTGGATGCGACGGTGCCGGCGAACAGGAATGGGCGCTGCGGCACGAGACCGATCGTCGCCCACAGCCGGTCGAGGTCGGCCTCGCGCACGTCGACGCCGTTGACGAGCACTGAGCCGCCCGTCGCGTCGAAGAGCCGCGGGATGAGCGAGACGAGCGTCGTCTTGCCTGCACCGGTCGAGCCGACGATCGCCACGGTCTCACCCCGATCGGCGCGGAACGAAATGCCTTCGAGCACGGGGTGCTGAGCACCCGGGTAGGCGAACTCGACGTCGCGGTACTCCACCGAGCCCGTCTCGGGGAACTGCGTCACCGGCACGGCGGGCCGGGTGAGGGTCGATTCGCTCGCGAGCACCTCGCCGATGCGCTCGCCCGACACCGCGGCGCGCGGGATCATGATCGTCGTGAAGGCGGCCATGAGCACGCCGCCGAGGATGATGCCGACGTACTGCATGAACGCGAAGAGCGTGCCGATCTGCACGTTGCCCGCGTCGACCTCGATCGCGCCGAACCAGATCACGCCGATGACGGTGACGTTGAGCACGAGCATGAAGAACGGGAACAGCGTGATGAAGAGCGTGCCGACACGGCGGCCGACGACCATGATCTCGGTGTTCGCTCCACGGAAGCGCTCCTCCTCGATGTCCTCACGCACGAACGCCCGCACGACGCGGATGCCGGTGAGCTGCTCGCGCAGCACTCGGTTCACGGCATCGAGCTTGGTCTGGAAGCTGCGGAACAGCGGCACCATGCGGCTGATCACGAAGACGGCGACGACGAGGATCACGAGCACCGCGCTCCCGATCAGCCAACTGAGGCCGAGGTCCTGCCGCAGCGCCATGATGATGCCGCCGATCGCGAGCAGCGGCGCGCTCACGAGCATCGTCGCGCCGGTCATGGCGAGCATCTGCACCTGCTGCACATCGTTCGTGTTGCGGGTGATGAGGGAGCCGGGGCCGAACTGCGACACTTCGCGCTCCGAGAACGCACTGACCTTGTCGAACACGTCGTTGCGGATGTCGCGACCGAGGCGCATCGCAGCCTTTGCCGCGAAGTAGGTGGCGACGATCGCCGCGATGATCTGTGCGAGCGAGATCGCGAGCATGAACGTGCCGGTCGACCAGATGTACGCGGTATCGCCTGTCGAGACACCCTTATCGATGATGTCGGCGGTCAGGCTCGGCAGGTAGAGGCTCGCCAAGGCGGAGATGAACTGGAACACCAGCACACCGAGGAGCAGCCATTTGTATGGTTTGAGGTAGCGGACGAGGATTTTTCCGAGCATTGCGTCTCCATCGCGAGGAGTCAGTGAACCGAGCGGACACTGCCTGCCGTGGCGCGTTCGTGCGCGCACCGCATCAGCCGGGGCACCCATGCCCCTCGCTCGATCTGCACGATCGCACCCCCGTACGACATTGCAGCGTTTTAGCCTCACATGGCGCGTGACGAGACGCAAGCGCCACCGGCGATCTGTCGCCTGCGTTCACCGAGGGCGAAATCTGCGGCGACCAGCGCTTCGACGCACGCACGTTGGGCCGGCCGATCACGGCGCCCCGATGGAACGGCGGCGCGGCCGCCGACCGGCGAGAATGGGCGGCGGAGGCCGACGATGATCAACACGCACGAGGTCGAGAACCAGGTGCCGCCGCGCGAAGCGGTCGACGAGTACTCGTCGAACGTGCCGCTCGCCGAATCGGTGGCGCGGTGGGGGCGAGGCGGCACGCATGCCCCGGGCGCTCGCGGTTCGTCACCTGACGGGGATGCCGCGGCGTCCGCTCGCACCGCGCTCGCCGAGGCCGGGAGGCTCGTCGCCTCGCCGGCATTCCAGCGAGACGCGGAGCGCGCGAACACCCGCCCTCCGGTACTGCAGACGCACGATCGCTGGGGTCGGCGCATCGACGAGGTCGAGTACGACGACGCATATCACCGAGTGATCGCGGCGGCCGTGGGTGCGGGCGCGCACACGAGTGCCGCGGCGAATCCGGGACCGGGCGCGAACGTCGACCGGGCGGCGGCGTTCTTCCTCTTCGCGCAGGTCGAGCCCGGCCATGCCTGCCCGGTGTCGATGACGCATGCGGCGGTGCCGACCCTCGAGCTCGCGGCATCCGGCCTTCGCGATGAATGGATGCCGCGGCTGCTGAGCCGCTCGTACGACCCCGTGCTCGCGGCGGGCAAGGCTTCGGCGCTCATCGGCATGGCGATGACCGAGAAGCAGGGCGGATCCGATGTGCGCGCGAACACGACGCGCGCCGAGCGGCGCGGTGGCGCGTCGGGCTGGGGCGAGGAGTACGGCCTCACGGGCCACAAGTGGTTCTGCAGCGCACCGATGAGTGACGCGTTCCTCGTGCTCGCGCAGACTCCGCACGGGCTGAGCTGCTTCTTCGTGCCGCGAGTGCTGCCCGACGCATCGCGGAACGTGTTCCGCATCCAGCGGCTGAAGGACAAGCTCGGCAACCGTTCGAATGCGTCGGCCGAGATCGAGCTCGATGCAACGACGGGATGGCTCGTGGGGGAGGAGGGTCGCGGCGTCGCGACGATCGTGCAGATGGTGACGCGCACCCGGCTCGATTGCGTGATCGGGTCTGCGGCGGGCATGCGCCAGTCGGTTGCAGAGGCGGCTTGGCATGTGCGGCATCGCACTGCGTTCGGGTCGTTGCTCGTCGACCAGCCGGCGATGGCGGCGGTCATCGCCGATCTCGCGCTCGAGTCGGAAGCGGCCACGCTCACGTCGATGCGGCTCGCACGAGCATACGACGCCGACGACGACGCGACGGTGCCTGATTCGAGCGGCGGTGCGGAGCAGGCGTTCCGTCGCCTGGCGACCGCGGTCTCGAAGTACTGGATCTGCAAGCGCGGCCCCGGCCATGCCGCCGAAGCGCTCGAGTGCCTCGGCGGGAACGGATACACCGAGGCGTTCCCGCTTGCGCGCCGCTATCGCGAGCAACCGCTGCTCGCGATCTGGGAGGGCTCGGGCAATGTCATCGCGCTCGATGTGCTGCGCGTGCTCGCGCGTGAACCCGAGGCGTTCGAGGCATTCTTCGCCGAGGTCGGGTTGGCGGCGGGCGAGTCGCCGACGTTCGATGCGGCGCTCGCCGGGGTGCACACGCTCGTGCGTGAGCTTGCGATGACGGATGTCGCGGCCGCCGCGGCTCGTGCGCGTGAACTGACCGAGCGGCTCGCGTTGGTGCTGCAGGCGTCGCTCATGCTGCGGTACGCGCCGGGTCCGGTCTCGGACGCGTTCGTCCGCACGCGGCTCGGCGGCGAGGGCGGCGGGCAGTACGGGGTGCTGCCGCGCGGAGCGGACATTGCCGCGCTGCTCGCGCGCGCCTGAGTGCGCCGGGCGCCGGGGGGATGTGCGTGTGGGGGACCGGACGACTCAGGATCCAGCACAGGGGCCCCGCCCATGGGAACCCGCACTGACCCGCTCAGCGCCAGAGGAACGGCGGATGCCCCGCGGGCACCTCGCCTCGAGCCACGAGCCGGGCCAGCCGCACGGCGCCATCGAGCGGTCCACCGGCTGCGGGCACGAGGGAGGCGTCGGGCGCGAGGCGGGCGAATTCCGCCTCGAACGCCGAGACGAACGCCCCGCCCGCGGCGAACACGCCACCGGTACCGGCGGCGAGCCTCGGCTCGGCCAGCGCGGGGTCGAGTGCGGCGGCGAGGGTGCCGGCGACGAGCGCACCGGCATCCGACATGATGCGGGTCGACGCTGCGTCGCCGACCGAGGCGAGGCCCGCGACATCCGTTGCGAAGCCCGCGAGCACCGAGCCGCGGTCGTCGCGCGTATAGAGCTGCGCGGGCCAACCCGGCGCCGGGCCGAAGCGCGACTCGGCCGCTGAGAGGAGTGCCGCGGCATCCGTCGTCACACCGTCATGAGTCAGGATCGCCGCCTTCAGGCCCTCGATGCCGATCCACGCGCCCGAACCGCGGTCGTCGTACAGGTGGCCCCAGCCGCCGACCCGCCGCCAAATCTCGTGCAGGTCGGTGCCGATCGCGATGGCGCCGGTGCCCACGGCGACGACCGCGCCCGGGCGGCCGCCGAGCGCGCCGAGATGAGCGGTCAACGCATCGATGGCGAGCGCGATCTGGGCCCCGCCGGCGGCATCGCGCAACGCTGCGACCGATGTGGCGGGCGAAGCGACGAGGGAGGCGAGACCGGTGGCACCGATTCCGACCGCGGTGATCGAGGCATCCGGCCACCCTTCGCGAGCCCGCTCGATGAGCGAACCGGCGACCGAGAGCGCCGTGCTGCCACTCGGCGTGATCGCGACCGGCGGCCCCTCGAGCAGGCGTCGTGCGGTGCCGGCAGCACTGCCGACTGCACCGCTGGAACCGGCACCGGTGGTGGCCGCCGCCGGCTCGAGCGCAGCCCTGCTCCCGGTGCCGCCGATGTCGACGCCGAGGACCCATTCCGAACGTTCGGAAGTTTCTTGCAAACTGGCCACCATTCCCGAATACTACTTCCAGAGTGAGTTCTGTTTCAGGTTCATCGTCCGTTTCATATTCCCGGTCGGCGCGTGAGTGCCACCAACGTTTCAATGAGGAGACACCCCTATGAACAAGCGCTTCCTCCCGGTCGCGGCACTCGGCATCACCGCCATGTTCGCGCTGGCAGCCTGCTCCAGCGGCGAGACCCCTGCCGCCGACGACGGCCCGATCGACGCGAAGGGCGAGACCCTCACCGTCTGGATCATGGAGGGCACCAACCCCGACTCCGAGCCCTTCTTCGAGAAGGTCGGCGAGGCATTCACCGAAGAGACCGGTGCGACCCTCGAGGTCGAGTACGTGCAGTGGGCCGATGCCCACGACCGCTTCGTCACGTCGATCGCGGGCGGCACCACCCCCGACGTCGCCGAGACCGGCACCACGTGGACCGCCGAGTTCGCCGACGCCGGCGCGCTCGCCCCGCTCACCGAATTCGTCGCCGCCGAAGACGGCCTGCAAGGCGACCTCGTCGATGGCCTCGAGGTCGCCGGCACCTACGACGGCGACCTCTACGGCATGCCGTGGTACGCCGGCGTGCGCTCGATCGTCTATCGCGCCGACGTCTTCGACGAGCTCGGCCTCGAGGCGCCGACCAGCTGGGACGAGATCGTCTCGGCCGGCGAGGCCATCAAGGCGGCTCACCCCGAGATGCTCGCATTCGCGGTTCCCGGCAACGCCGAGTTCGGTGTGTACCCGTGGGTCTGGGGCGCCGGCGGCGAGGTCTCGGAGCTCGACGGCGACGAGTGGACCTCGGGCCTTGCGAGCAAGGAGTCCCAGGAGGGCATCCAGTTCTACACCGACCTCGCACTGAAGCACGGCTTCTCCTCGGCCGGCGCGACCACGTGGAAGGAGACCGACGCGCGCGACGCCTTCACGCAGGGCAGCGTCGCCATGATGCTCTCCGGCTCGTGGACCCCGAAGGCGCTCGTCGAGAAGGCTCCCGACCTCGAAGGCAAGATCGCGGCAGCGGTCATCCCCGGTCAGGAAGACGGCATCTCGCCGTCGGTGCTCGGCGGCTCGCACCTGTCGGTCTTCAACACCTCGAAGAACCAGGAACTCGCGTACGCCTTCGTCGAACTCATGACCACGGGCGAGTTCGCCGCCGAGTGGGCCGACTCGACCGGATACTTCCCGGGCCTCGAGTCGCTCATGGACGACGCGCTCGCCTCGACCGACCCGCTCGTGCAGCCCTTCGCCCAGCAGATGGTCGAGGGCGGCGCATCCGTGCCCGTCACCCCGACCTTCGGTGCGGTGCAGGCCAAGCAGACGACGAACACCATGATGCAGGCCATCCTCAGCGGTCAGAAGACCGTCGAGCAGGCGACCAAGGATGCCGCTGCCGAGATGGACACCATCATGAACGGCAACTGAGGCGACCGGAACAACCGAGGCATCTGATTTGTCGAACCTCGCACCAACGCTGTCGGTCACGGGTGAGGGCGCTCCGGCGTCCGCATCCGTGGCCGGCGGCGTTGGTGGCCGCGACCCCCGCGGCCGCCGTTTCCTGACCTGGGCGAAAGCCCGTCCGTGGGTGCTCCTCGCGCCCGCGCTCCTCATCCTCGGCGGCCTCATGCTGTGGCCGCTCATCCGCGTCGTGCTCTTCTCGCTGCAGGACTACGGCCTGCGCGAGATCGTCAGCGGCAAGTCCAACTTCATCGGCCTCGACAACTACGTCGAGGCGTTCACCAATCCGACCCTCTGGTCGGTCGTGCTACCGAACACGCTGGGCTTCGCCGTGGCATCCGTCGCAGGCACCGTCATCGTCGGCACGCTCGTCGCCCTGCTGCTCGCCTCGCTCGGCACCTTGTGGCGCACCGTCGTTGCGAGCGCCATCATGATCGCCTGGGCGATGCCCGCGGTCACCGGCACCTACGTGTGGGTCTGGATCTTCGACGCCGACAAGGGCATAGTCAACTCGACGCTCATGGCGATGGGCCTCATGGACGAGCCGTACAACTGGTTCACGAACCAGTGGTCGTTCTACGGCATCGTGCTCTTGAACGTCATCCACCACGGCTTCCCGTTCGTGGCGATCACGATTCTCGCGGGCCTGCTCGGCGTGCCGAAAGAGATGCTCGAGGCCGCCGAGATGGACGGCGCCGGCGCGTGGCGACGGTTCTGGAAGATCATCTTCCCGACGCTGAAGCCCGTCTTCTCGGTCGTCATCATCCTGTCGACCATCTGGGACTTCAAGGTGTTCGCGCAGGTCTACCTGATGCCGGGCGGTGCGGGCTCGAACCGATCGGTGCTGAACCTCGGCGTCTGGTCGTACGTCGAGTCGTTCGGGCAGAACCGCTACGGCTTCGGCGCGGCGCTCGCGGTGCTGCTCACGATCGTGCTGCTGGCCATCACGGTCGTCTACATCCGCACGCTCTTCAAGGAGGAACAGCTGTGAGACGGCGTTCCCCCGCACGCAACATCGGCAAGATCATCGCCGTCGTCGCGTTGCTGCTCTTCACCCTCTTCCCGGTGTACTGGATGGTCTCGAGCGCGTTCGACGCGCAGGCGTCGAGCGGCGGCCAGTCGCTCGTGCCCAAGGAGTTCACGTGGGACAACTTCACCTACGTGCTGAGCGAGGGCGGCTTCGACGTCTTCCTCCGCAACTCGGCGCTCGTGGCGGTCGTCACCGTGCTCGCGAGTGCGATCGTGGCACTGCTCGCCTCGGTCGCGGTCGCCCGGTTCAAGTTCAAGTTCCGCACGGCAATGCTGCTCATGATCCTCGTCGTGCAGATGGTGCCCCTCGAAGCACTCGTGATCCCGCTGTTCGTGCAGGTGCGCGACCTCGGCCTGCTGAACACGCTGCTCGGCCTGATGGTCGTCTACGTGGCGCTCTCGCTGCCGTTCGGCATCTGGATGCTGCGCGGCTTCGTCGCCGCCGTACCGGTCGAGCTGGAAGAGGCCGCCTACATCGACGGCGCGAGCTGGTGGCGCATGTTCCGTTCGGTCATGCTGCCGCTCGTGATGCCTGGCCTCGTCGCAACGAGCGTCTTCTCCTTCATCACGGCGTGGAATGAGTTCATCTTCGCGATGACCCTGCTCGGCGGGGCGACGGAGAACTACACGGTCGCGATCGGCCTGAAGTCGTTCTTCGGCCTGCACTCCAACGAATGGGGCTACATCATGGCCGCATCGACGCTCATCACCCTGCCGGTCATGATCTTCTTTATCATCGTTCAGCGTCGCCTCTCGTCGGGCCTCGTCGCCGGCGCCGTCAAAGGCTAGGCGTGGGCACCCCCTCTCAACCCGCCGCGGTGACCAGAACTGGGGTGGCTCCCCGCGCCGCACAGCCGGGTGGCATCCTCGAGGATGGAAGGCAGGCCGCGGACGCGGGCGCACATTCTCAGCAGGAACCGGGGACCCAGTGATGTCGGCGAACGTGCTCACGGCCGTGCGAGCAGCACTGCCGCGCCTCAGCTCGTCGGAGGCGCGTGTCGCCGAGGCGATCATCGCCGACCCGACGCTCGTCGTCGAGCTCACGATCAACGACCTCGCGCGCGTCTGCGGTACCTCGCTGTCGACCGTCGCCCGTTTCTGCCAGACCCTCGGCTACAGCGGGTATCGCGAGTTCCGCATGGAGGTCGCGAGCGCGGTGAGCCGTGAGGCGGCCGGGCGCGACCGGTTCGGTCTCGCCGACTCCGACATCAATCCGGATGACTCGGCCGACGACGTGCTCGCGAAGATCGCGTTCCAGGAGGTGCTCGCCATCGAGGAGACGGTCGCGGGTCTCGACACCGCGGTGCTCGACGGCGTGGTGTCGGCGATCGACGCGGCGGGGCACGTCGACCTCTATGGATTCGGCGCGAGCGGCCTCACCGCTCAGGACCTTCAGCAGAAGCTCACCCGTATCGGCATCTCCGCGTTCTGCTCGGTCGACATCCACCTCGCGCTGGTCTCCGCGGCGCTTCGGAGGCCGACGGATGTCGCGATCGGCATCTCGCACTCCGGACTCACCACCGAAACGAGCCACGCCCTTTCCGCCGCCCGCGACGCCGGTGCGACGACCGTGGCGATCACCAACTCGCCGGAGTCGCCGATCGCCGAGCTCGCCGAATTCGTGCTCATGACCCGCGCACGCGAGTCGACCTACCGCATGGGCGCGATGTCGAGTCGCATCGCCCAGCTCGCGCTCGTCGACTTCCTCTTCGTGCGGGTCGCGCAGCGAAGGCACGATGACGTGGCGACGCCGTTGCGCCGCACGCACGAGGTCACCGAGAGCCACCGTCTCGCCACCAGGCGCAAGCGCACGGCCAACGGCGAGTAGGGCTCAGCTCACCCGGTACCGCCATCGGGAAGCTCCCGCGATCCCTGCTTTCGCGAGGGATGCCGGGGGCTTTCTCCGAATTGGCCAGTTGCCCACAATTTGCCCGCACCCGCAAAGTTGGACGAGCTACTCCGCCCAGGTCTGCGTTTCCGGGTCCCAGCGGGCGGTGTCGGGCATTTCGCCGGAGTAGACCGGGTCGAGGAACGCGACGATGTCAGCCAACTGGTCGTCGAGGTCCGCTTCGGTTCGTTCTTGCAGTGCTTCCTTGCGCCGCCAGGCGTCCCACTTGGTCTGCATCCCTGGAACCGCCCCGTACCCGTCGACGTAGTCGGCGAGCGGTTCGAGGTCGAATCCGCGATGCTGAGCGACCGCTGTCGCGGCGGCGCGGATGTCACCGGCTGTGAACTCCTGGGTGCGTTGGAATCCACGGATGTCCACGTAATCCCGCCACCGGGTGCTTGTGGTGCCACGCTGCAAGATAGTCACGGACTTTTCGGCGATGACCGTAGGGATGGGGTGTCCGAAAACTTCGAGAGTCCCGCCGAGTAGCCGCGGGAGCTCGACGATTTCCGGCTTCGGCCAGATCGGGTCGCCAGTGCTGACGTCGAGCTGGATCGACACCGATGTGCGGTGAAGAGTTGCAGGCACCGTGACTCGAAGGCCCGTGTACGCGTCGGCGTCGCGGATCTGAACCACTCGCGTTGCGTCAGCGTCGATTGCGAGCCCGTCTTCGTCGTCGATCGCGGCGACCGCGACGACGACTGCAAGTAGATGCTCTTCGTCGAGTTGAAAGTTCAACGCCTGCAGGTCAGCATCTCTGGTTGGGCGGCGGAGCCGGTAGGCGGCCAGCAGTAGGCCCCCTTTGAGGACGAAGTCGCCCGCGTACTCGGTGCGGCCGAGTCGGTCAAGGAACCGTTCGAGCGCGTAAAGCACGTGCGTCTCGTGGGAGTTTCGGCGTTGCTGGCGTGCGAGGTTGGTCAGCTTGGCGCTGATGCTGGCTGCGCTCGTCACGTCAAGAACTCCAAGGCGTGGCGAAGCGGGGCTTCGGATCGGGGGATCTGGCGGGCGATGCTGATGAGCTTCGCGGGACGTGATCCACGAAGCCGGAGCCAGTTTCGGAGTGCCTCCGTCGCGATCTCGTAGCCGGCGTAGCCTCGGAGCCGGAACGCGTCGATGATGGACCGTTCGGCGCTGTAGATGCCGATGGTCAATTCGCTGCCGTCAATCGGTTGCTCACGACGTTCGATGTCGAACGTCGGAGCGTCGAACGAGTGCCAGTGGACTGCGGCTGTTGTCTTCGGGTGGCGGCGGTTGCGGGGGAGCGCGATGTCGATCTTGTCGGGGATCGCGTCGATCAGGTCGTAGCGTGCCAGCGCGCTAGTGAGACAGATTGTTGCGCGCTGAGCTCGGGTAGCGATCTCTATGAGATTCAGGTCGGCGAACGGCGCGTCAGTGCGCCGGTAGCGTCCGCGGCTGACCCGTTCGATCCGGTGGTGTTCGAGGAGCTTCTGCAGGTCTCTGACCTGTAGTCCGGCGTCGCGTGCGTCGGTGAAGGTGAAGGTGTCCGCCGCGATCGCGTCGAGCTTCGTGCTCATCGTGAGCTCCTTTCTGCATCATATTGCATACACATAATACTAACTGTATGCGCTTTGACGCGCGAGGGCATCCTGACTATCACATCGAAGTGCATACAGATAGTCGCATCTGTATGCGGTGTGATTCAAGGGTCCTTGGTCCGAGACCTGGATCTGAACGCGCTGGGCCCGACACCGCTGACCAGGTTCTTGCCAACCGGGCTCAGCTCTCACGCGCGAACGTCTCCTCGTACAGCGAGCGCAGGCCCGCGTTGCCGCTCTCCCTGAACGCGGCTCGCTGTCGCGCCGCGCCCGTGCCCTCTCGCATCAGCCTCGCGATGCCTTCCCGCACCAACTCCAGGTCACCGGCCGCTTCGAGCGCCGGTTGCAGCAGTCGGATGCTCCGCTCCAACGTCTCCTCGGTCGGGCGCAGCTCCCCGAGCACCGGGTCGAGCACCTCCGCGCTGATGCCGGTGTGCGCGGAGTGCAGCAGCGCGGCGTTCAGCAGCTCCGGACCGGGCGCCGATTTCGCGGTCGGCTGCACGGCGTGCGCCCACGCCAGCTCGTCGTCGACGACGGACACGACGAGCGCGCGGCAGAGCGAAGCGAGGAGTACCGATGACCACGCCTCGAGCTGTGCGTCGGCGACGCGGATCTCGATCGTCGGCAGTTTCGGGGAGAGTCGGGCGTTCCACATGATGATCGCCCGGTCCTTCATGCCGCCGATGCCGATGAGTCGCTCGAGTCGCCGGTCGTAGTCGGCGCCGTCACGGAAGACCGGCGGGCATCCGGTGGTCGTCCACCGTCGCTGGGCGACATTGCGCCAGCTCTCGTACCCGGTGTCGTGCCCGCGCCAGATCGGCGAGTTGCCGGTCAACGCGGAGAAGAGCGGCAGCCAGGTGCGCGACGCGTTCAGTGCGCGCACGCCCGCTTCGTGGTCGGGGATGCCGACGTGCACGTGCAGGCCCTGGATCTGGTGGTCGGCGATGACGTCGCCCATGTCGTCCGCGATGCGGAGATATCGGGGCAGGTCGGTGACAGTCGGGAACGGCAGCGCATCCGGCGGTGCCCCGACGCTCGCGACGACCGAGCCGAGCCGCACCGCCTCCGTCGTGAGCTCCCGACGGAACCCGACGAGCGCGGCCTGCGCGTCGGCCATCGAGGTGAACACCACCGAGGCGTGCTCGACCTGCGCGGCGAGGAACTCGTGATGGGTCACCGGCTCCCAGTCGGGTTGCGCGGCGAGGCTGCGGAACGCGCCCGCCGCGACATCCGCCGGGCGCAGCGTCTCGGGGTCGAGGAAGACGAATTCCTCCTCGATGCCGAACGTCGTCGGTTTCTCACCCATCGCGGCCTCCCCGGAGCGCTGTTCGAACTCTCGTCACCTCCGACGATGGTGTCAACCCCCGAATCGGGTGATGCTTGCTGCGGTCGAGAATCGCCCCACAGCCTCGACATACTGATGGGAGCGCGGTTCTGACTCCCCAGATCGAAGGAGCGATTCCGATGAAGTACCTGATCCAGATCTACAGCAACCCAGCGTCGCGTGCTGTGTGGAGCAAGTTCACGCCTGAGCAGCAGGCCGAGGGCTACGTCTACTACCAGCGCATCAGCGAGGAGCTCGCGGCGAGCGGGGAGTTCGTGGCGAGCGAGGCGCTCGCTGACATCTCGCTCGCCAAGCGCGTGACGCATGACGACAACGGCACGGTCGCGAGCGACGGTCCGTTCGCCGAGACGAAGGAGCTGCTCGCCGGCTTCTATCTCGTCGACTGCGAGACCGAGGGGCGAGCCGTCGAGATCGCAGCGCGCTTCCCCGAGGCGCAGTTCGGCCTCGTCGAGGTGCGGCCGGTGCTCGAGATGGCCTCGGGCCCCGACGTGTGACTTGGATGCTCGAGAGCGACGCCGTCCGGGCGCTGCGAGCCGCCGCACCGTCGGCGCTCGCGGTGCTCGTGCGGCGCTACGGTGACTTCGCGGCGTGCGAAGACGCCGTGCAGGAGGCGCTCATCGCGGCATCCGATCAATGGCCGCGAGATGGCGTGCCCGATAGCCCCCGTGCGTGGCTCGTGCGGGTCGCCTCGCGGCGCTACATCGACGAGGTGCGAGCGGATGTCGCACGCCGCCGCCGCGAGTCGCGCGCCGCCGAGCTCGAGCCGACGCCGTCGCCGGTGTCCGCGGTCGACGACACGCTCACGTTGTTCCTGCTCTGCTGTCACCCGGCACTCGGTCGCCCGGCGCAGCTCGCACTCACGCTCAGGGCCGTGGGCGGCCTCACGACGGCCGAGATCGGTCGCGCCCTGCTGGTGCCCGAAGCGACGATCGCGCAGCGGATCTCGCGTGCGAAGGCACGGATCAGGGCGAGCGGCGATGGCTTCCGGATGCCGCAGCCGGCCACCCTCGACGGCCGGCTCGCCGCCCTGCGCCAAGTGCTCTACCTGATCTTCACAGAGGGGCACACCGCGAGCTCCGGAGACGAACTCGCCCGTGTGGACCTCTCGGCAGAGGCGATCCGCCTCACGAGGCAGTTGCTTGCGCTCGTGCCCGACGACTCGGGGGAGTCCACCGGGCTCCTCGCCCTCATGCTCCTCACCGACGCGCGTCGTGCCGCGCGCACCGGCGCAGCGGGCGCGCTCGTGCCGCTCGACGAGCAAGACCGCTCGCGCTGGGACCGCCGCATGATCGACGAGGGCGTCGCCCTCATCACCGGGGTGCTCGACCGCGCCCCGATCGGCCCGTACCAACTGCAGGCGGCGATCGCCGCCGTGCACGACGAGGCGGCATCGACCGACGACACCGACTGGATCGAGGTCCTCGGACTCTACGACCTGCTCGAACGCCTCGCGCCTGGCCCCATGGTCACCCTCGGTCGCATCGTGGCGCTCGCCATGGTGGAGGGACCGCAGTCGGGACTCGTCGCGCTCGAGGCATCCGAGGCCTCAGAGGCATCGAGTGGCGGCGCTGCGCTCGCCCAGCATCACCGCACCTGGGCGGTGCGTGCGCACCTGCTCGAGCGGGCAGGGTCGACGGATGCCGCTTCGCTCGCGTTCGCCGAGGCAGCGCGCCGCACGCTGAACGGCCCCGAACAGCGCTACCTCGCGGCGAAGGCCGAACGGTTGCGCGCACCGCGCTGACACTCTGCGGGCTGAGCTTGTCGATGCCGGTCGCTGCCGTCTGTGGGTTGAGCTTGTCGATGCCGGCCGGTGCCGTCTGTGGGCTGAGCTTGTCGAAGCCAGCCGCTGCCGTTTGTGGGCTGAGCTTGTCGAAGCCGGCCGCTGCCGTCTGTGGGCTGAGCTTGTCGAAGCCAGCCGCTGCCTTTTGCGGGACCTCCTCAGCGGGCAAGCAGGCCCGCACCACCAGGCTCAGCCGTGATGCCCTGGTGCTCGTGCCCACTGGCCGGTTCTTCGGCGTGGTCGTCGTGTTGCGGGGAGCCGACGGCCACCTCATCGCCGGGTTCGACGACCACGAACTGACCCATCATCCCCTCGTCTTCATGCAGCAGCATGTGGCAGTGGTACATGTAGGGCATCTCAGGGTCGGTGTAGTCCTCGAACCGCATGAGCAGCCGGTAGGTGTGGTTCGGTTCGAGATAGACCGTGTCCTTCGGCCCCGACAGCACATCGGGCGGCGGTTCGCCGTCGATCGTGAGCACCTGGAACTGCACGTCGTGCACGTGGAAGCTGTGCGGCATCGGGATGGTGTTGCGCACCTCCCACACTTCGGTGCTGCCGACCGTCACGACTTCGTCGATTCGCCCCATATCCATCGTCACCCCGTTGATCTTCCGTTCGTCGAGCTCGAACGCGCGCTCCACGGTCGCGTCCGTCTCGACGAGCGCGTCCTCGACCGCGTGCGACGAGACCGGCCATCGGGGTTCCGGCGACGGTGCGAGTTGCTCGGCCGCCCTCAGTTCGAGTACGTCGAACGCGTCGTTGCCGCCCATGGCGAACGGCACGGCCACGTTGCCCAGATCCGCTTCGAACGATCGAAGCCGGGCCGTCGCCCCGGGCTCGACGGCCACGACGATCTCGGCTCGCTCTCCCGGGGCGAGCCGCACCTGCTCGGCGGCGACCGGTGCGTCGAGCAGCCCGCCGTCGGTTGCGATGAGCTGCATCTCGCGGTCGTCGAACCCGAACGAGTAGGTGCGCGCCGTCGATCCGTTCAGCAGGCGCAACCGCACGCGTTCGGTCGTGACCTCGTGGTACGCGCCGATCGTGCCGTTCGTCACGACGATGTTGCCGAGTGTGCCGGGCTCGCCGCCATCGTCACTCAACTCGAGCTGGCCGCCGTCGGTGATGAGCTTGTCCTGCACGATCACGGGAACGTCGTCGACGCCGTACTTCTGGGGAAGGTCGGCGGCGCGGGTCGCGTCGTCGTCGAGGATGAAGAGTCCGGCGAGACCGCGGTACACGTGTTCCTCGGTGGCTCCATGCGGGTGCGGGTGGTACCAGAGGGTCGCGGCAGGCTGATCGATCTTCCACGTCGGGCGCCAGGTGCCGCCGTCCGCCGCGATCTGCTGGTGGGGTCCGCCGTCCATCGCGGCCGGCAGGTGCATGCCGTGCCAGTGCACGCTCGTCTCCACGTCGAGGTCGTTCGTGACTTCGACGGCCACCTGTTCGCCGCGCTCCGCGCGGAGCGTCGGCCCCAGGAGGGCACCGTTGTAGCCCCATGTCGGCGTCATCGTGTTCGGTACGAATGAGGACGAACCCTGCTGCGCGGTCAGCGAGAAGACCCGAGTTCCATCGACGATGCGCGATTCGGCGACTGGGGGGATCGCCAGCTCGTTCGTGAACTCCTGGTCGCTGATCGGGCTCACGGATCCCGGCACGAGCGTGCAGCCCGACAGCAGCGCCGCCATGGCCAGCGCCGCGGTGGCCAGGGCTGCTCCGCTGAGAGCCAACTGCGTCGGGGTGCGGATCATCGCGCCCGTCGCAGCTTCTGGATCCCGGCGGCGGCGAGGCCGGCGAGGCATCCCCACAGCGCGTCCATCGCGAGGGCCGGCAGGACGATCCATGCCGGTCCTCCGCCGGTGAGCAACCCGCTGCCCGGTGCCACGATGGCGTTGATCAGCAGCGCGATCAGTCCGTACGCGATTCCGGTGAGTGTGAGTGTGAGCACCGGTCGTCCGACACGGCCGAAGCCGACGACGCCGATCCAGATTGCGGCGGAGAGCCCGACGATGACGAGAGCCCGGGGCGCGCCGCCGCCGATGCCGGTGAGTGCTGAGAGCGGCCACAGCAATGCCACCGACGCGAGTCCGAGGATGAGGGGCCACGTTTGGCGGAACCAGCTGCGTCGAACGGAAGCAGGTTCGAGCGCCGGCGCGGGGGCCGAGGGTGAGGCGGGCCGGGCCTGATCGCCGTGGTGCTGGAGCGGGGTGTCGGGGGACTGATCGGAGGTCATGCTTCCACGTTGTCCGGTGCTGAGCATCGGCACATCCGCCGACGGATGTGACATGGGTCGACGGGTGTCGACAGTTCGTGTCGCTCCCGGGCGACAGTTTCGGGGGATGCGTCTCGGTTCCCGCGCGCTCCTGCACCTGCTCCGTAGGCTGGTCCCGTGTCGAGCACCGGAGACCATCACTCCATCGCGCCGCGTCTCATCGACGCGGTGCTGGCGCTCGCGATGGCGCTCGCCGTCGCCGTCGTGATCGCTGCCGACTTCACCGGCGCCGGGCGGTCCGATCCGGGCGCGTACCTGTTCGCCGTCGGGTTCGGCGCCCTCATCGCGATTCGGCGTCTCGCCCCGCGCACGATGCTGGTGGCGACGGTGTTCGGGGTCTTCGCCTACTACGCGCTGGGCTATCCGGTGATCGGCATGGCGCTCCCGGCGGTCGCTGCGCTCTACTCGGCTGCCGAGCTGCGGCGCACCTGGTGGGCCGTCGGCGCCGGCGCGGTGCTCCTCGGGGTGTCGGCTTACTTCCGGCTGGTGGATGGGCAGCCGACGAGCTACCTCTACGGCTACGACCTGCTCACCAACGTCGCGCTCGTCGCGGCGGCGATCGCGCTCGGGGTGGCCGTGCGGCTCGCCCGCGAAGCGCGCGAGCGTACGGAGCAGGTGCGCTCGCTCACGGCGGCGGAACAGGCGTATCTCGCTGACCGGCGCCTGCAGGAGGAGCGCGTGCGCATCGCTCGGGACCTGCACGACGTCGTCGGCCATGATCTGGCCGTCGTGGCCCTGCACGCCGGCGTCGCCGCCGAGGCGATCGGCCGCGACGACGATGCCGCACGCGAAGCCATCGATCATGTGACGGCAGCCGCTTCGAGCAGCCTGCACGAGTTGCGTGCGACGGTGCGGTTGCTGCGCGAACCTGCTGCACCACCACGCGGGTCGATCGGTCTGGCCGGCATCGGCACGCTCATCGAACCGGCTCGCGCCACCGGCCTGACGGTCGATGTAGAGGTGGAGGTGCCGCCGGGAAGCGTCGATGCCGCGATCGACGCCGCGGCGTACCGAATCGTGCAGGAGTCGCTCACGAACGTGCTGCGGCATGCGAACGCGCAGCGTGTGCTTGTGTCGGCCCGGCTGATCGGTGGGCGAATGAACGTGACGGTCGCCGACGACGGCCGAGGTGACACCTCGGCGCTGCAACCGGTTGCGTCGGGCGCCGGCATCAACGGCATGCGGGAGCGGGCGATGCTGCTGGGCGGGCAGGTCGACGTCGGTCGAGGCGAACTCGGCGGCTTCGCCGTCACCGCCGAGCTGCCGGCGAGGCTCGTACCGTGATCCGGGTCGTGGTCGTCGACGACCAGGAACTCGTGCGCGCCGGACTCCGGCCGCTCGCCGAACGCGACGGCGACATTGCGGTGGTCGGCGAAGCCGACAGCGGAGCATCGGGTCTCGAGCAGGTACGGGCGTTGCGGCCAGACGTCGTGCTGATGGACATCCGCATGCCCGAGATGGACGGCCTCGAGGCGACGAGTCTGATCGTCGCCGACCCGGCGCTCGACGGTGTTCGCGTGCTCGTGCTCACCACGTTCGACGAGGACGAGCATGTCGTCGAGGCGATCCGGTCGGGCGCGGCCGGGTACCTGCTGAAGGACGTCTCGCCGAGCGAGCTTCGACGTGCGATCCGCGTGGTGGCTTCGGGGGACGCACTCTTGTCGCCGACGGTCACAGCCTCGGTGATGCGAGTGATCGCGGCAGGTCCGCCGGTCGGCGGCGACGAGCAGCGTCTGAGTGGGCTCACCGAACGGGAACGCGAGGTGCTCGAACGGGTCGGGCGGGGCCTGACCAACGACGAGATCGCCGGTGAGCTCTTCCTGAGCCCCGCGACCGCGCGCACCTACGTCAGTCGGCTGCTCACGAAACTCGGAGCGCGAGACCGTGCCGCCCTCGTGATCCTCGCGTATGAGACGGGCCTCGTCGTGCCCGGCGACCGGTGAACGCGCCTCAGCGCACGAGCAGGCCCACGATGCCCGACACGATGCTCGTCAACAGCGAGAGCGCGACGAGCGCCCCGGTCACGATCCACGCGACCCGCTTCTGCTCCTCGTACCCCTCGAGGGGCCGGCCGTCGCGATCGCGCTGCGCACCGGTGAGCACGAGCAGCAGGTCGACGAGCACCCAGACCCCGAGCCCGCCGAGGGTGAGCAACTTCGCGATCGCCGTTCCGTACTTGCCGAGGTAGAAGCGGTCGGCGCCCCAGAATCCGAGCAGCAGGGCGAACAGCCATGTCGCGACGAACGTGCGGCCGGCTGAGCGGTACAGCTCGTACGAGATCGGGGCTGCGGATGTCGCGGCTTCGGGGTAGCCCGGGGGGAGCGGCGCGGTCGTCTGCTCCTCGATCACGGAACTCGGCGGTGCCGGCAGCGTGTACGAGGGGAACTCGGCTGCAGCGGTCGCTGCCGGCTGGACGGGAGACTGCGGAGGAGGGAACGGCAGCGCAGCGTGGGGGCGGGCCGTCGTCGACTCGTCGATGTCGTCGTACCTCGGAACAGGCGTGGGGTCGAGCGACGGTGCAGCGGGCGGCGCGAACGGCCACGCAGGCGCAGGCGCGACCGCGGGGGCAGCCTGCGCGGGCTGGGGGGTCTGCGCGGGCTGCGGCGGCTGGGGGGCCTGCGCAGGCAACGGGTTCGGAGCGGCATCCGCCGGTCTCGGCGCCGTGTGCGGAGACCAGCCCGCGCCGTCCCAATAGCGCAGCAGCGCGGCATCCGCTTCGTCGTCGTACCAACCGGCGGCACGCCGCGGCTCGGGCTCAAGCGTCACGTTCGCTCCTCTCCTTCTGCTCCTTCTTCTGCAACCGTACGGCCCGCACGGCGAGCTGCACAGCCGCGATGACCACGAGTGCCGCGAACAGCCATGTCGACCACTCTGGCGACAGGAGGTGCGCGAGCGCGACGCCCCCGAACAACGCCACTGTCGCCGCGATACCGGCGATGACGCCGGCGCGAAGATCGACGACCCCGCCGCGAGTGTTGGTGATGGTGCCGCTGATCGCCGTGGGGATCATCACCGCGAGCGAGGTGCCCTTGGCGACGAGGTCGCTCATGCCGAAGAAGAGGATGAACGCCGGCACCATGACGAGCCCGCCGCCGATGCCGAAGAGCCCGGAGGCGACGCCGATGACGAGGCCGAGGCCGACCATGCCGATGATCGTGAGTGCGTCGAGCTCGAGATGTGCGGCGGCACGTGCGGGCACGACGAGCAGCATGCGCACGGCGACGACGACGAGCAGCGCGATGAACATCCAGCGCAGCCAGCCGAGGGGTACGCGGCGCAGCAGCAGTGCGCCCAGCCAGGAGCCGACGATGCCGCCCGCCGCGACGAAGAGCGCCGGAATCACATCGACCTCGCCGGCCAAGAAGTAGGTGATCGACCCGGCGATCGCCGTCGGCACGATCGCCGCGAGTGAGGTGGCCGCGGCTCGGCGCTGGTCCATGCCCGCGAAGGTCACGAGGAGCGGCACCATCAGCAGGCCCCCGCCGACCCCGAACGCACCCGAGAGCAACCCGCCGACGGCGCCGATCAGGGCGAGCCTCAGCCATGACGCGCGTTGGTCTCCAGAAGCCGCCGATGCGGGCGTCACAGGCGAAGTCACCCGCCTACTGTACTGGCGCAGGCGGGGCGGCCCGGCGGCAGACCGTCGGCCGCGCGGAGAGTTACGCCGCGCGGTCGGTCTGCGTCGCGACCAGCGCCGGATCGGGCAGCTGCGCGATCTCGGTCGGGTCGGCGACAGGGTGCTCGGCGACGGGGTGCTCGGCGACGGGGTCGAGTGTGCCGGCGGAATCCATCACCGCGTCGACGTCGACCCTGAGCATGGTGTCGGCGACGATGCCGGCTCGACGCACGCCGCGGGCGACGAGCACGAGCAGCACGCCGAGCATCGCGCCCGCCGTGTTCATCACGAGGTCGCGCGGGTCGGAGATGCGGTCGAGTTCGGGAACCTGCACGAGCTCGATGACGGTCGTGAAGCCGAAGCCCGCGAGCATCGCGAGCAGCCAGCGTCGCCTGTGGATGAGCAGCGCCGCCAGCAGCCCGACCGGAACGAAGAGCGCCACGTTGAAGGCGATCTCCGCGAGGTACCCGGTCGTCCACGTGACGGGCGCCGTCCACGCATCGGGGTTCAGGATGCCGCCGTCGACCTGATTGCCCGCGGTGCGCCACGGTGCCGGGCCGACGGTCACCCAGAGCACGACCGCTGCGTAGGCAGCAGCGACGAGACCGAGGGGGCGGCGGTTCATCCCATGATTCTCCACCTTTTGGGGGCCGCCCCGCTGGAATCTTGCCGAGTGTCTGCCCATTGTGAAGAAAATCGGCAGAGGTCTTCCCAGGTCACGATTCGGTCGCGTAGCGTGTGAAGCTGAACATCGCCCGATAGGGTTTTGTTCACTGATTCCTCCATCAAGCGGGCGCTCGCCCGTGCCTCCATCTGATTGCCCGGAGGCGGACCGATCCGCGTGGCATGACCCGATACGAGACGGCGGATGCCTCCGCGCACACCCGCCCCTCGCCCCCGCTCCGTCGGCAACCCGCCGTGCGGGGCAGCGGTCGACCGTCGACCGCATCGGGTTCGCACTCTGCGGCCCAGACGACAGAAGGACAGCAGTATGGCAACCGGAACCGTCAAGTGGTTCAACGCCGAAAAGGGCTTCGGCTTCATCGCTCCTGACGACGGCAGCGCCGACGTCTTCGCGCACTTCAGCGCCATCACGGGCAACGGCTACCGTTCGCTCGAAGAGGGTCAGAAGGTCGAGTTCGAGGTCGCGCAGGGCCCGAAGGGTCTGCAGGCGGAGAACATCCGCGGGCTCTGAGCCGGCACAGGTACCACGAGAACGCCGCCGCAGCACAAATGTGCTGCGGCGGCGTTCGCTGTTCTCACTCCGAGATCTTCGCTGTCCTCGCTCCGCCCGACCCCCCGGTGACGACGATGCGCATGCATCCGATGTGGCACCGGGCGGCTGGTGAAGATTTCTCAGCGCCTTCCCATGCGCCCGCGGTAGACTCAGGGCATCTGCAGCGGGTGGTTACCCGCGTGACACGGCTGGGAAGTCGATTACCAGTCGGGACGAAGAAACATCTCTCACACCGAAGCTCTCGGTGCGATTCGGGCAACGAAGCCCCGCACCGGTTCCGCGGATGTCACGCGGAGCTACACCGCCCTCTCCCGGGTCGTTCGTGAGTCCGGCCTTCTGAACCGCACTCGCTGGTTCTACCTCGCACTCGTCTCACTGCTCACGCTCGCTCTCGGCGGCGCGATCGCCGGCTTCATCCTGCTGGGCGACTCGTGGTTCCAGCTGCTCATCGCAGGCGCGCTCGGCCTCATCTTCACGCAGTTCGCGTTCCTCGCCCACGAGGCATCCCACCGCCAGGTGCTCGAGTCGGGCCCGAACAACGATCGGGTCGGCCGAATCCTCGCCGCCGGTGTCGTCGGCATCAGCTACTCGTGGTGGATGACGAAGCACACGCGTCACCACGCCAACCCCAACAAGGTGGGCAAAGACCCCGACATCGACTTCGACACGATCTCATTCACCGAGACGGATGCCGCGAAGCAGCGGGGGCTGCTCGCCCTCGTCACGCGCAAGCAGGGGTACCTCTTCTTCCCGCTGCTCATGCTCGAGGGGCTGAACCTGCACTACCGTTCGATCGCCACGCTCTTCGAGCGCGGTCGGGTCAAGGGTCGCTGGATCGAGTTGAGCCTCATCGCGGTGCGCTTCACGGTGTACCTCGGCGCGATCTTCTGGGTGCTGCCGCTCGGCATGGCCTTCGCCTTCCTCGGCGTGCAGCTCGCTGTCTTCGGCGTCTACATGGGCGCCTCGTTCGCGCCGAACCACAAGGGCATGCCGATCATCCCGGCCGATGTGAAGCTCGACTTCTTCTCGAAGCAGGTGCTGACCTCGCGCAACGTCTCGGGCGGTCTCTGGGCGAGCGCCCTCCTCGGCGGGCTCAACTACCAGGTCGAACACCACCTGTTCCCGAATATGCCCCGGCCGCACCTCGCCAGGGCCCGTGAGATAGTGCGCGAACACTGCCGCACGCTCGACGTACCCTATACAGAGACGACACTCGTCAAGTCATACGGTATCGTGATTCAATATCTCAATCGCGTCGGTCTCTCGGCGCGCGACCCCTTCGACTGTCCGATGGTGAACCAATTCCGACGGATCTGATCGAATACATGCTGGTTGAGCTTCGCGAAACCCGCACCACACACTTCCGTCGGCGGACGTCGCCGTCGGAACCCCGCATGGCCTCCGGCCATGCACGTCGCAGCAGCTTCGGCAGCTCGGCTTAATACAGAAGGAAATAACATGGCAACCGGAACCGTCAAGTGGTTCAACGCCGACAAGGGCTTCGGCTTCATCGCTCCTGACGACGGCAGCGCCGACGTCTTCGCGCACTTCAGCGCGATCGCATCGGGCGGCTACCGCTCGCTCGAGGAGAACCAGAAGGTCGAATTCGAGACCGCCCGCGGCCCCAAGGGTCTGCAGGCTGAGAACATCACGGTCATTTCGTAAGTTCTCGCATCCCTTTTGACCGGGGGCCGTCGCACTCATCGAGTGAGTTGAAACCTGGTCGACGAGCGGATGTCGCGGCAGCTGCCTCTTCGTGAGGCGTGCGCCGCGGCATCCGCTCTGTGCGTTTTCAGGGGCCTCTGTGCGTTTTCAGGAGGCTCTGTGCATTTTCGGGGCACGCTGTGCGTCTTCGGGGCTGAGTACTAGTCCGACGACGCGTTGATCGGGGCAGCTCCTCCAGCGGTCTCCTCGAGCGCGCGAATCAGCGACCGGGCGTCGTACGGGCCGAGGTGCCGTCGCCCGTTGACGAAGAGCGTCGGCACGGCGGTGATGCCCATCGCCTCGGCATCCAGCATGTCGTCGCGCACGCGCCCGGTCACCCTGGGTGACGTCAGGTCCGCTTCGAACCGCTCGACGTCGAGTCCGAGCTCGGTCGCCAGCCGCACGATGTCGGACGGCGCCTGGTGTTCCTGATCGGCGAAGAGACCGCGCTCGAACTCGAAGAACTTGCCCTGCAACGACGCAGCCTCTGCGGCCTCGGCGCCGGCCAGGGCGTTCGGGTGGTACTGCGTGAGCGGCGCATGACGCCAGATGTAGCGGAGCCGGTCGCCGAGCTCGGCGTGCACCTCCTGGATCGACCCCGAGGCCTTCAAGCAGAAGCCGCATTGGAAGTCGCCGTATTCGACGATCGTGTACGGCGCGTCGACAGCACCGAAGATGTGGTCGCGATCGGGGTCGACGGGGCGTGCGAGCGTCTGACCCGCGTCCAGGTCCGGCCGAGCGGCATCCGAGATGCGGAAGATCACGGTGCCGATGAGGAACGCGATGACCGACGCCGCGAGCACCCCGACGCGGGCCTCGTTCTGCGCTGCAGGGTCTTCGATGGCCAGGTCGACGATGAAGAGCGAGATCGTGAAGCCGATTCCGCAGAGCGCGGCGCCGCCCGCGATCCGATCGAGGGTGAGGCCGGCGCCGAACTCGCCGAGGCGGAGCAGCCGAAGCACGGCCGTGGAGCCGAAGACGCCGAGGAGCTTGCCCACGACGAGGCCGACGATGATGCCCCACGTGAGCGGTGAGCCGGCCGCACCGGCCAGGATCTCGGGACTGATCTGCACGCCGGCGTTGGCCAGGGCGAAGAGCGGGAGAATCACGTAGGCGACGTACGGCGCGTACGCGGATTGCAACCGTTCGTTGATGGAGATCGATTCACGCAGGCTGTTCGCGGCCGCTCGCGCGTACTCGGTGTTCGGCGACTGCCGGAAGGTGCGGGCGAGGTCGAGCGCGTGCTCGACGTCTCGCCGGTCGGGGCGGTAGACCGGCACCAGCAGCGCGATGGCGACGCCTGCGAGCGTCGGGTGCACGCCCGACGCGAGGAAGGACATCCACACGATGATCGCAAGGGTCGCGTAGACCGGTCCCCGGCCAGAGGGCAGGTATCGCGTGAAGTACACGCCGGCGAGGCCGACGGCCGCGACGATGAGGGGGAGCGGGTTGAAGTTCTCCGTGTAGACGAAGGCGATGATGCTGAGCGCACCGATGTCATCGACGACCGCGAGGGCCAGCAGGAAGACCCTCAGCCGGCCGGGCACCCGCGGCCCGATGAGGGCGAGTGCCCCGATGAGGAACGCGGTGTCCGTCGAGATCACGATTCCCCACGCATGCTCCTGGCCGGATCCTGCGGCGATGAGCACGAACAGCAGTGCCGGAACGACGAGGCCGGCGACCGCGGCCACCACCGGCACCATCGCCCGCGACCAACTCGTGAGCTCGCCGATCGCGAACTCCCGTCGCACTTCGAGCCCCACTGTGAAGAAGAAGATCGCCATCAGCGCGTCGTTGACCAGCGCGTGGAGAGTGAAGTCGAGCTGGATGTCGCCCACGCCAACGGACAGGTGGGTCTCCCAGAAGCTGTCGTACGACCCGGTCGCGACGTTCGCCCAGATGATCGCGGCCACTGTCGCGATGAGGAGCAGCAGGGCACTGATCCGACTCTGCCCCGTCGCACGGATGCGAGCGGCGATCGAGCGACGGGTACGAGACTGGGTGACCACGTCCTCTGGATCGGGTGACCGCTCGATGATGGTCAGGTTGGTCATGGCGAGCATTCTCCTCGGCGTCCGGGTGTGCGACAAGCGCATGGTCGCCGGGGGTCATCGGGCCCGGTGTCCTCAAAGGTTCGTTCTCTAGGCTCGACCACGTCGAATTGACCCGAACAGCCCCGACCTGTCCCGGTCGGCCCCGAAGAAGGAGCCCCCCCCCATGCAGTGCCCCAGTGACGGAACCGTGCTCGTGATGAGTGAGCGCAGCGGCATCGAGATCGACTACTGCCCGACGTGTCGCGGCGTGTGGCTCGACCGGGGCGAGCTCGACAAGATCATCGAACGCGGCGCCCGTGAGTTCTCGGCGCCGGTGCAGGCCGCACCTGCCCCTCCTGCCGCCGCGCCAGCCCCGCACGCCGCGCCAGCCCCGCCCACCGCTCCCGCGCAGCCGCAGGCGCCCGCCTACGGGCAGCAGGCCTACCAGCAGCCCTACGACGACAATCGTCGCAACGACAACCGTGGCTACGACAACCGTGGCTACGGCGACCAGGGCTACCCCCGCAAGAAGAAGAAGGAGAGCTGGCTCTCCGAGCTCTTTGACTGATCAGAGTTTCAGTCTGGCGGGGCGTGGGGGAAGGTCGTTGCGCACTTCGCCGATAGCTCGCGTCGCACCCGTGTCGCTTCTCAGGAACGGAGGCTGCACATGAGGCCCTTCTCAGGAGGTTTCGACCTGTCGCGCGAGCTTTCGGCGAAGAACTCCTGAAGAATCGTCATGCCGAGGTTCCACGGCGTGCCGGCACGGGGCGGGAGGGCTGCCGTCGGATCAGGCCGCGCTGCGGTCGGATCAGGCCGCGCTGCCGGTGATGTTCACGAGCCACGCGATGCCGTATCCGTCGACGCACATGCCGAACGCGTCACCCCACGGCGCGACTTCGAGCGGCACGGTGACCGAGCCGCTGCCCGAGAGCTTCTCCCAGTAGCCGCGCAGCGTCGCGCCATCGTCGACGCCGCCCGACAGTGAGACCGAGACGTTTCCGGCGCCGGCGTACTCCAGGGAGCTCGGGGTGTCGGCGCCCATCAGCACGATGCCGCCGGCCTCGAGCTGGCTGTGCATGATCTTGTCGGCATCGGCCGGATCGTCGGCCTGGCCGAACTCGGCGAAGGTGCTCGACGTGAGTTCGCCGCCGAACACTGACCGGTAGAACTCCATCGCCTCCTTCGCGTTGTCGCGGAAGTTGAGGTACGGGTTGAGCGTGACCATGATGCGACCCTTCTCGATGTGTCTCTCAGCGGCGATGTTGCTCGTTCGCGTGGTGCTCCGCAACCCCACGGTGTGAACACTCGGGGGTCGCGATACGGTGCTGCGCGCCCACTCGACCGGGGTGGTTAGAGGCAGCACACGCCCGGTTCGAGTCCCGCGCGACCGCTCGCGCCAGAGAACGGCTCGTGCCAGAGAACCGCTCGTGCCGGAGAGCGGGGCTTGACACCGTCATCCGATCGTCGTATCGTAATCAAACAAATGGTTGATCAATGAAGTGGTTGAGAAAGGAAGAGTGATGATCGTCGATCCGAGCGCAGACGACCGCCTCGACCGTGCCTTCATGGCGCTGGCCGACCCGGTGCGCCGCGGCATCATCGCCCGTCTGAGTCGCGGGCCGGCCACGGTCAACGAACTCGCCGAACCGTTCGCGATCACCAAGCAGGCCGTCTCGAAGCACATCCAGGTGCTCGAGCATGCGGGGCTCGTCACCAGAACGCGTGACGCACAACGCCGACCCGTGCACCTCGACGCGGCCCAGCTCGAAGCCCTCACCGCGTGGATCGACCGCTACCGGCTGATCCACGAGCAGCAGTTCCGCTCTCTGGACGCGCTGCTCGCCACCGACCGCGGTGCAGACGCCGCGGCATCCGTCGCCCTCGATGTGCTGATCGAGAATCGCGGCGACACCAGTGACACCCCCGCTGCCGGCGCATCCGCCGGCACCGACACGAAAGAGACAGGACAATGACGAACCCCGTCACCATCACCGCCCCCGAGGGGCTGCCCTTCATCGAGATCGAGCGCGAGTTCGATGCACCCGTCGCGGCCGTGTTCAACGCGCACCGCGACCCGGCGCTCGTCAAGCAATGGCTCGGTCCGAACGGCTACGACATGGCGATCGAGCGCTGGGACTTCGTGCCCCAGGGCGGTTACCGCTACGTGCACACCAACCCCGAGGGCGAGTCCTACGGGTTCAACGGCACCTTCCACTCGGTGCGCGAGAACGAGTTCGCGATCCAGACCTTCGAATTCGAGGGCTACCCCGACGTCGTGGCCATCGAGGCGATGACGTTCGAAGACCTCGGTGGCGGCCGCTCGCGCATCCGCATCCACTCCACCTATCCGAGCGTCGAGGCTCGCGACGGCATGGTGGCGTCGAACATGGAGCACGGCTTGCGCGAGGGCTACGAGCGCCTCGACGCCATCGTCGCCGCTTGAACGAGCTCACCACACCCAGTGAGTCGCCATCCAGTGAGTGGGCGGACTTGGCCGGTTCCGTGGTCGCGGACCACCAAGATCGCCCACTCGAGCGATGTGCAGCTCGCCATCGGTGAGTGAACGATAGAGAAGTGAACGACAGCGAACGGAGCACCTCATGGACTGGACACTGGAAGTCGTCATCGTGCCGGTGAGCGACCTCGACCGATCGATCGCGTTCTACCGCGACCAAGTCGGGTTCGACCTCGACCACAACACCAAGAACGAGCACATGCACGTCGCGCAGCTCACCCCGCGCGGCTCGGGCTGCTCGATCGTGATCGGCACGCTGCCGACGCAGCGCGACATGGCACCTGGCTCGCTGCACGGTGTGCAACTCGTCGTCGCCGATGCCGCGGCCGCCCACGCCGAGCTCGTCGACCGCGGCGTCGAGGTGAGCGAGATCAGCGTCATCGACGAACGCGACGGTGGCACCTTCTTCGGCTTCACCGACCCCGACGGCAACACGTGGGCCGTGCAGCAGCTCAAGGCTCGCGGCGTGACGCCGCTCATCCCCGTCGAGGCACGGCAGCGCTTCGGCGCCGAGCAAGAGCTCTGAACCGGCGGATGCCGCGTGGCGGCCCCTTCTCGAAAGGGCTCGCCCGCGGCATCCGTTCGTCGCTTGGGTCAGGCCGGTGCGACCGGTTGTCGCAGGATGGTGCGCAGTTTCCTGCTCGTGTCAGCGCGGTGCGACCGGTTGTCGCAGGATGGTGCGCAGTTTCC
>NZ_JCAIUI010000006.1:0-94743 GCF_059445445.1 Agromyces sp. Y575 | reverse complement strand
GCGGTGCGACCGGTTGTCGCAGGATGGTGCGCAGTTTCCTGCTCGTGTCAGCGCGGTGCGACCGGTTGTCGCAGGATGGTGCGCAGTTTCTCGGGGGCGGTGCGCCGCGGATCGCCGAGGTACACCTCGTGGTGACGGCCGTTGAAGCGCAGACCCTGCTCGGGCATGAACTCGTCGTGCAGGCGCGCAAGCACTGGGCCCTCGTCGTCGTATGAGCCGAGGTGCAGTGTCTGCACCGCGCGGCCCTCGGCGAGCCGCTCGAAGCGCACCTGTTCGGCCGCGGGCGCTTTCGCGACAGCCCGCGACGTGGCATCGGCCACGAACTCGGGCGTCAGCCAGTCGGGCTGCCAGATCATCATCGTCCACGACCAGGCCGACTTCTCGCGCGTGATGAACGTCGACGGGTCGTCGGCGCTCCAGAGCCCCTCGAGCGGTCCGACGACGTAGTCGCGATCGAGCTCGCGCTTGCTCTGGAACTTCGTCGCGTACGAGACGGCGTAGAGGGCTTCGACGGCCGCTGAGTACTCGGGAGCACTGTTGGGGTCGCCGTGCCCGTCGATCATGCAGTACGCGAGTTCGGGCACATCGATGAGCTCGAACCGGCCGCGAGGGGCCGAGTAGCAGGCGAGTTCGCGTTTGACGTCGTATTTGTCAGGCATGGTCGACTCCGGGGTTCTCGTGGGCGGGGGTCGCGCGAGTGCCGAGTTCGGCGAACCCGGTCTCGAGCATGGCGGTCAGCGACTCGGCGTACTCGCCGGTCGGGTCGAGGTCGGGGTCGAAGATCGCGACGTCGGCGCCGATCGCTCCGGGCGCGAGCGCCCGGAGCAGCGCCACCAGTTCGGCCGGTTCGAGACCGCCGGGGTCGACACTGTCGACGGCCGGCATCCACTCGGGGTCGAGGGCGTCGACGTCGAGATGGATCCAGTAGCCGTCGAGACCGGAGGCGTCCACCACGGCGCGCACTCGCTCGACGGCGTCTTCCACCCCAATGCGTCGCACCTCGCTCGCGGGCAACAGGGCACCGAGCGTGTCGGCGAGCTCTGCGGCATCGGCTTCGTCGTCGCGGGAGCCGAGCTGCACCGCATCGCCCGCGCGCACCAACGGCCGAAGCCCGTCGAGGTCGCTGAGCGCCGGCGCGTGCAGCCCGACGACGGCAGCCAGGGCCTCACCGCCGAGCGACGCCACGACGTCGCTGTTGCCCGGGTGCCGGAAGTCGCCGTGCCCATCGAGGTAGACGAGCCCGAATCGGCCGCGGCGGCGCAGGGCGAGCGCGGGGGCGAGCATGATGCTGCAGTCGCCGCCGACGACGAACGGGGTGTTGCCCGCGCCGATGGACGCGTCGATGCGACCGGCGAGACGCCGACTGTGATCGATGATCGCGGCCTCGTTGCGCACCGTGTCGCCGGGCTTGACGTTCGCTCGATAGCGAGCGGCGATCACCGTGCCCGCATCGCGCGCGCCGAGACGCCCGAATGCGGTGAAGAGTCCGGCTTCGCGCAGCGCTTCGGGAGCCTTCGCAGTGCCGGGTACACTGCCCGGCTCGGGCGGCCGCAGCCCCAGATTCGACGGCGCGGCGATGATGTCGATACCCATGCGCCCATCCTCACGGGGGCCACCGACACCCGGCGCCCGCACCCGGCGCCCACGCCCACGCCCGCACCGGCACCCCGCACCGGCACCCGGAACCGACACCGAAGCCCGTACCGACACTGATCCGCAGGCGGCGGATGCGACATCCGCTCGCCCGTGACACCATCGAACAGTGACCGAAGCGCCCGCACCCGACCACTGGAGCATCATGCAGACTCGCACCCTCGGCCGCACCGGCCGCACTGTCTCCGTCATCGGCCTCGGCACCTGGCAGCTCGGCGCCGACTGGGGCGAAGTCGCCGAGGCCGACGCACTCGCCGTGCTCGACGCCGCGTACGAATCGGGCGTCACCTTCTTCGACACCGCCGACGTCTACGGCGACGGGCGCAGTGAATCGCTCATCGGCACGTGGCTGCGTGCGAACCCCGACTCGGGCGTGACGGTCGCCACGAAGATGGGGCGACGGATGCCGCAGCAGCACGCCAACTACTCCCTCGCGAACTTCCGGGAGTGGACCGACCGCTCTCGCGCCAACCTCGGCGTCGAGACCCTCGACCTCGTGCAGCTGCACTGCCCGCCAACGTCGGTGTACGCCGACGACGAGGTCTATGACGCCCTCGACACCCTCGTCGCCGACGGGGCGATCGCCGCATACGGCGTCAGCGTCGAGCGGGTCGACGAAGCCCTCGCCGCGATTGCACGGCCGCACGTTGCATCCGTGCAGATCATTCTGAACGCGTTCCGGCTGAAGCCGCTCGACGAGGTGCTGCCTGCCGCTGCGGCCGCCGGTGTGGGCATCATCGCCCGAGTGCCCCTCGCGAGCGGGCTGCTCTCGGGGCGCTATACGAGCGAGACGATCTTCGCGGCGAACGACCACCGCAGTTTCAACCGCCACGGCGAGTCGTTCGACGTCGGCGAGACCTTCTCGGGCGTCGACTACGAGACGGGCGTGCGTGCGGCCGCTGAGTTCTCCGCGATCGCTCGAGACGCGGTTCCGGATGCCTCGGCGGCCCAGGTCGCCCTCGCCTGGGTTGCGGCCCAGACGGGCGTGAGCTCGGTGATTCCGGGCGCGCGTTCACCCCAGCAGGCACGTTCCAACGCCGCGGCGGGATCGCTGCAGCTGCCCCCGTCGGTGGACGTCGCCGTGCGGGAGCTCTACGACCGCGACATCCGCGACTCGGTGCACGAGCGCTGGTAGCCGCCGTTTCGTACCACTCGTTTCGCAACGGACTGTGGATGTCGTGGGTCCCGTGCGATACGGGTGGTCCCGACGCCGCACCTCGGGCTCAGTGGGATGCGCTCTCGACGACATCGACATCGGCGACATCGGCGACATCGGCGGGCCGCCTGCGCACCTGCCCGGCCACGGCGAGGCTCACGAGCATGACCGCGCCGATCGCGAGCAGTGCGTGGCGGGCCCCGACGGTGTCGGCGAGGAGGCCGAGCAGCGGCGGCGCGGCCAGCGAGGAGATCGTCGAGAACGACGTGACCACCGAGACGCGTTGGCCGGCCCTCGATGGCTCGTCGGATGCCGCCGAGATCGCGATCGGGTTGCCGAGGGCCGCGCCGCAGCCCCAGAGCACGATGCCGATCCAGGCCACGGCGAGGTTCGGGCCGAAGACGAAGAGTGCGAGACCCACGAGAGCGGATGCCCCGGACGCTCGCAGCACGGCCACCCTGCCGAAGCGGTCGATGAGTCGAGTGCCGAGAAACCGGAACACGGTCATCGCCCCGACGAAGGTGCCGTAGGCGATCGCGCCGGTCGCCTCGGCGGCCTCGAAGCCGTCGACGACCGCCAGCGAGAGCCAGGTGTTCGCCGAGCCTTCGGCCAGAGATGCGGCGAGGAGCACGACGCCGAGCAGCAGCGTGCGCGGCTCGAGCCACACGCCGAGCGCCGAGCGCACCGCCCGCCGATTGCGTGCGCCCGTCTCGTGCGCGTTGACCGAGCCGGTCTCCGTCGTGATCGCCGGTCGCGCCGTGAGCGCCGTCGACGGCGCGATCAGCCAGAGCCGCACTGCAGTGACGACGGCGGTGACGATGACGATCTGCAGCGCGATGTGCACCCCTGCGAAGGCGAATGCCGCACCGACGAGGGCGCCGCCGGCCGCGCCGATCGAGAAGGCCGCGTGGAAGTGCGGCAGGATGTTGCGGCCGAGCCGCTGTTCGACGGACGCCGCGTTGATGTTGATGGGCACGTTGATGAGGCCGCCGCAGAGCCCGTTGATGAACATGCCGGCGATGAACAGCGGCAGTCGTGATCGGCACCCGGCGACACTATCGCGGGCCGTCGCTCCGCACCGATATTCGAGAACTCCCCCCAAACAGGGCTCAACGTCGATACGCTGCACAAGTGTTGTGTTAGCGGGGGGCTGGCAGTGACGACATCGGTGCATCGCGGGGGCGAAGGCTCGCTCGGTGCGCCACTCGAACGCACGGGGGTCGCCACATCTCCCTCCTTCGACCGTCGAGACGACGGGCGTAGATCCGAAACATCGGTTCGTACGAAGGAAGGCATCGAATGAATACTCAAAGAGTCACGGCGTTCGGCCACGGCGGGGCGGCGGCGCTCCACCCGAGGACCGGTTCGAGCCGCAGCCGGGTGAACCGGATGCTCGGACTCGCGTTCGCGGGTCTGATCGTGGTCACGCTCGGAGTCGCCAGCCAGGCGCAGAGCGCGCAGGCGGCTGCCGACCTCACGCGAGCCCAGGAGCTCGCCGTCGCCCAAGTCGGCGACCGCGTCGGCATCGGCGCTGCGGGCGTGGACATCAACGGGCTCAGGGATGCCGCGGCGTCGAGTCTGGCCACCGGAGCCGTCGCCGGTGCGCAGGGCCTCATCGGCGAAGCGGGTGCCGAGCTCGGCGCCGCGGGCGTCGCCACGCTCGTGTCGCTGCGCGACGGCGTCATCGCCGAGGTCGGTACCGGCGGGTCAGCCGCCGCGGTCACCGCGGCGACCGGCGCGCTGCGCGCAGAGCAGGGCGCGGTTTCGACGGCCCTCGCCGCTCACCGTGAAGCGGTCGCCGCGCAGCTCGCCGCCGAGGCGGCAGCTGCGCAAGCTGCAGAAGCCGCACGAGTCGCGGCCGAGCAGGTCGCCGATGATTCAGGTTCATGGTCGGGCGACTCGGATGCCGCGGCGGCATCGAGTTCCGGAGCGTCGGCCGAGGGCGGCCAAGCCGCTGCGGCCGACCCGTACACCGCCGAGTTCTACCCGGGTCTGCCCGCCGCGCCGCGAGACGAGGACTGCGGGCCGTGCACCGGCAAGCCCATGTACCCCGTGGCGTACAACGGCACGTACGTATGGGGTTGCGCAGCGTAACGACCGAGGTCGAACCGATGGGCGTCCGGGGAACCGGGCGCCCATCGTCGTCGCGGGCTGACCGCGACTACCCCGGAGTGACGGCGCCCGGAGTGACTGCGCCCGGAGTGACGGCGAAGCGCCAGCCGGTGATCCACGCGGGATCCTCCCCGTGCTCGTACGCGTGCTCGCGGGCGGCCGCCCGCGCTGCGTGCCACTCGTCGGCGACCTCGGCGACACCGGGCCGCCCAGCGAGCCCGGGCACGCGGTTGAGCACGTCGAGTGCGAGCCGGTACCGGTCGAGGTCGTTGAGGTGCAGCATGTCGAACGGCGTCGTCGTGGTGCCCCGCTCGATGAAGCCCCGCACGTGCAGGTTCGCGTGATTCGTGCGCCGGTAGGCGAGTTGGTGGATGAGCGACGGGTACCCGTGGAAGGCGAAGATCACGGGCGCCGATCGCGTGAAGATCGCGTCGAACGCCAGGTCGGGCAGTCCGTGCGGGTGATGCGACGGGCCCTGCAGCCGCATCAGGTCGACGACATTCACGAGCCGCACCCGCAGCTCGGGCAGTCGCTCGCGCAGCAATTGCGCCGCCGCGATCGCCTCGGTCGTCGGCACGTCGCCGGCACACGCGATGACGACGTCGGGCACGGATGCCGCGGCATCCGCTCGCTCGAAACCGGGCTCGTTGCCCGCCCACTCCCACACGCCGAGCCCCGCCTCGACGTGCGCTCGCGCCTCGGCGGGCCCGAGCCACTGCGGCTGCGGCTGCTTGCCGGCGACGACGACGTTGACGCGGTTCTGCGTGTCGAAGGCGTGCCGCATCACCTCGAGCAGGGTGTTGGCGTCGGGCGGCAGGTACACGCGCACGATGTCGGCCTGCTTGTTGACGACGACGTTCAGGAAGCCCGGGTCCTGGTGCGAGAAGCCGTTGTGGTCCTGCCGCCAGACGTGCGAGGAGAGCAGGTAGGTGAGGCTCGCGACATCCCCGCGCCATGGCACTTGCTTGGCCGACTCGAGCCACTTCGCGTGCTGGTTGAACATCGAGTCGACGATGTGGATGAACGCCTCGTAGCTCGTGATGAGCCCGTGCCGCCCGGTCAGCAGGTACCCCTCGAGCAGGCCCTGCATGAGGTGCTCGCTGAGCGCTTCGATCACGCGGCCCGAGCGGGCGAGGTGTTCGTCGAGCGGATGCAGCGCCTCGGCCCACACCCGGTCGGTGACCTCGAACACGGCTCCGAGCCGGTTCGAGGCCACTTCGTCGGGGCCGAACAGACGGAAGTCGGCGGGGTTCGCCCGCATCACCTCGGCGAGCCAGGCGCCGAAGAGCTTCGTCGCCTCGCCGGAGGTGCCGCGCTCGCCGGGTGTCACCTCGATCACGAGCGGTTCGAGCGCCGGCAGGTCGAGCGGAGCCGCGATGCCGCCGTTCACGTGGGCACTCGTGTTCGCGCTCATGCGCAGCACCCCGTCTGGGCGCACGGCGTCGAGCTCGGCGACCGGGCGGCCCTCATCGTCGAAGAGCTCTTCTGGCCGGTAGGAGCGCAGCCACTGTTCGAGCATCGCGAGGTGCTCTGGATTCTCGCGGACGCCTGAGAGCGGCACCTGGTGGGCGTGGAACGTGCCCTCGACCTGCACGCCGTCGACGATGCCGGGGCCGGTCCATCCCTTGGGAGTGCGCAGCACGATCGCCGGCCAGCGCGGTGCGGTCTCGGCGAACGCGCCCGCCGCGGCATCCGCTCGAATACCGGCGATGCGCGCGTACGCGACGTCGATCGCGTCGGCCATGCGGCCGTGCACGGCCATCGGGTCCTCGCCGTCGAACCCGCCGGTGACGAGGAGCGGTTCGTAGCCGTTGCCGCGGAAGAAGTCGACGAGCTCGGCCTCGGGGATGCGCGCCAGCAGCGTCGGATTCGCGATCTTGAAGCCGTTCAGGTGCAGGATCGGCAGCACCGCGCCATCCGTCACCGGGTTCAGGAAGGAGTGGCCGCGCCAACTCGCCGCGAGCGGCCCGGTCTCGGCCTCGCCGTCGCCGATGACGCACGCGACCACGAGCCCCGGGTTGTCGAGCGCTGCGCCGTACGCGTGCATGAGCGAGTAGCCGAGCTCACCGCCCTCGTTGATCGAGCCGGGCGTCTCGGGTGCAGCATGCGACGGGATTCCGCCCGGGAAGGAGAACTGGCGGAAGAGTCGGTGCATGCCCTCGGCGTCGGCGCTCACGGCCGGGAACAGCTCCGAGTACGTGCCGTCGAGCCACGTGTTCGCAACCATCGCCGGGCCACCGTGCCCCGGCCCGCACACATAGATGGTGGGCGTGCCGCGCTCGACGATCGCCCGGTTGAGGTGCGCGTAGACGAGGTTGAGGCCGGGGGAGGTGCCCCAGTGGCCGAGCAGCCGGGGCTTGATGTCGCCGGGCTCGAGCGGCCGGGCGAGCAGCGGGTTCGCAATCAGGTAGATCTGTCCGACGCTCAGGTAGTTCGCCGCGCGCCACCACGCGTCGACGGTCTCGAGGGGCACGGATGCCGCGAGCCGGCGCCCGCCCGACGGTTCGTGCTCGTGCTCGTGCTCGTGCTCGTGCGGCTGTGGTTGCTCCCGTGCTTCGACCATGTCTTCCCCCGTCGACTCGGCGTGCGCTTCGAGCCTAGGTCGAAGCCTGCGGAATGCGGAAGGACCGCGACGGAGTAACGTCGAACGCGATGAGCGCCCCGCACCCACCCGACGAGCGCGGGCGCTACGCATGATCGCGATCTTCACCGGCTTCGCCGTCATCGCGTTCGCCGTGTTCGTCGGCTGGATCGCGGGACGCACTGGTGTGCTCGGCCCAGAGGCGAAGCCGATTCTGGCCCGGCTGAACTTCAACGTGCTGGCGCCGTTCCTGCTCTTCTCCGTGCTCGCGACCGCAGACGTGGGCGCCCTCTTCTCGGCTCTGCTGCCGGTCTCCGCGATCGCCGCGGTCGCCATGATGGTCGTGTTCGCCCTCGTTGCGATGCTGCTGTGGCGGCGCAGCCTCGAGCGCACCGTCATCGGGTCGCTCGCAGCGGGATACGTGAACGGCAACAACTTCGGCATCCCGATCGCCGTGTACATGCTCGGCGACGCCGCGTACTCGGCACCGGTCGTGCTGCTGCAGTTGCTGTTGTTCGCGCCGGTGGCCCTCGCCGTCCTCGGTGCGCGCGTGCACGGCCACACCTCGGCCTGGGCGATCGTGCGCACGACGCTCACGAACCCGATCATCGTCGGCTCCCTCGCCGGAGTGCTCGTCTCGGTCTCGGGCCTCGAACTGCCGCCGATCGTGCTCGAGCCGATCGAGCTCATCGGCCACGCGGCAGTGCCGCTCATGTTGATCGCGTACGGACTCTCACTGCACGGGCAGCGATTGTTCGAGTCGGGCAGCGGTCGCCGCGAGGTGCTGCTCGCCACGGCGCTGAAGCTCATCGCCATGCCTGTCGTGGCCTGGGTGGTCGGCGCGTTCGTCTTCGGGCTCGACGGCATCGAGCTGTACGCGGTGACCGTGCTCGCGGCGCTGCCGACGGCCCAGAACGTGTTCAACTTCGCACAGCGGTACGACACAGCCGAGGTCGTCGCCCGCGACACGGTGTTCCTCACCACGGTCGGGTCGGTTCCGGTGCTCATCATCGTGGCGCTCCTGCTCGGTTGAGGCCCTCGGCACGGGTGGGTCGGGGCAGGATGGGCAGAAGCGAAGGAGACCGCGATGCCATTCCTCACTGCCGACGACCGGCCCCTCGACGAGTTGCTGCTCGCCCAGCGACCCGCCGACGGGCACCGCTTCCAGGTGCGTGCGCCGTTCGTGTACGTCGATCCGGTCGGCGGTGGGCGCTACGAGGTTCCGGTTCAGGATGCCCCGGCCGGTGACGGTGTTGCGGCCGCATCAGCCGACTCGGACCTCGCCTCGGTGCCGACGCCGCTCTGGGGGCTCATCGCGAGCTACGGTCGCCAATCGGCGCCGGCGCTGCTGCACGACGCCAGATCGGTCATCGCAGCAGAGCTCGGCGACCGGCGGGCGGCCCTACGGCAGCGCCGGGAAGACGACCGGGTCTTCCGCACCGCGCTCCGCGAGCAGGGGGTGCCGCTGCTGCGCGCCTCGATCATGTGGGCGTGGATCTCCGCGGATCGGGAGCGGGAGTTCGGCGGTGCCGCCGGCCTTGTGCTGCTCGTGCAGGCGGTGCTCGGCGGCATCGTCGTGGCCGGGGCATCCGTCGCCGCGTTCTGGAACCCCGTGTGGCTCGTGCTGCTCGTCGTGGTCGCGCTCGCCGCGCTCGCGTGGGGCAGGCTCGGCGGCGTGGTGCTCGTGCTGACCTTCTCGCTCGGCTGGCTGGGGCCGTTCGCGCTCGTGCAACTGGTGGCGCTCGTGCCGTTCCGGCTGGTCGAGGCGCTCGTCGAGCTCGTCACGGGAGGCGACCCCGCGGGCGTGCTCAGGCCGACGATCCGTCGATGACGTTGGTCGACCAGCGCCCGACGAAGGAGGACGCGTATCGACTTCGCTGGTCGAGTAGCGCCCAACGAAGGAGCGTATCGACTCTGCTGGTCGAGTAGCGCCCGACGAAGGAGGACGCGTATCGACTCTGCTGGTCGAGTAGCGCCCGACGAAGGAGCGTATCGACTCTGCTGGTCGAGTAGCGCCCGACGAAGGAGCGTATCGACTCTGCTGATCGAGTAGCGCCCGACGAAGGAGGACGCGTATCCACTCTGCTGGTCGAGTAGCGCCCGACGAAGGAGGACGCGTATCGAGACCTGAACCGGGCAACGTCTCGATACGCTCGCAGGCCCCCGCTACTCGACCTGTGCGGGCGGCGTCGTGGGCGCGCTCCAGTGGTGGAACCAGCGCGCCCACAGCTGCGCGCGCCAGCCCTGCGGGTCGAGCAGCTCGCGGCGTCGCGCGAGGTCGCGCGTGAACTCCTCGGTGCGCACCGCATCGCGGAGCTTCATCGGCCGAGTGTTCGACAGGATCGTCGGGTCGCCCGCCGCCGTGTCATCGGTGCGAGCGGCGACCACGACCGGAACCGGCGCGTAGAGCGGCTCCACGAAGACGAACACCGCGACGATGATGAGGATCACGGTGTCGACGACCATCCACCCGAGCGGCGGCTTGCTCCACGCGAAGATCGCGAACCAGATGCAGACGAACGCGCCCAGAACGTAGAAGAACCGCGGAATCGAGCTGAGCCTCAGCCAGTGGCGCGGCTCGATCGGGCAGCGGTCCCATTCGCGCGAGCGGCGTGTCGCGCCGGCGAGCAACTGGTTCAGCCAGATGAGCACCGCGAGGGTGAGCCCCGATGCGACGAGCCAGCTCCACGGGTTGAGTCCGGCCGGATCCGTGAAGAACGAAGCGGAGGCGATCGCGGCGGGCACCGCCTCCGCGACGTCCTGCCCGCCGGGGAAGACGCCGATCATGAAGCCGATCGCTCCGGCGACCCAGCTCGCGACCGTCGCGAAGGCGGCGTAGACCCCGGGCAGTCCGGGCAGGATCGCGGCGATCACGACGGAGGCGAGCATGTTGATGCCGAGCGACTTCTTGTCGATCACCGACAGCCGGTTCTCGACATAGGCGGCCGAAGCGGGCGCGGCGGGGAACTCGGAGCCCAGCAGGTGCCGCGCTGTCGGCTCGACCACCTGGATGGTGTTCTCGAAGTAGGCGGAGTGATCGAGAAACGGCTGGCTCGTATTGTGCACGGCGTGCTCCTCGGGCCCCATCGCGGTCGCGGCGCCGGGGAAGTACGCATTGCGCCAGCGCTCACGACGACCGGGTGCAGTGTCGGCGATCGGGCCGGCCGAGAACGGGTCCCAGATCGCCCAGTGGTTCGCCCACTGCACCTTCTTCTTCTCGTCGTCGACGCCGTCGTTACGCTCGATCCACTTCGCGACGGGCCGGTACTCGTCGGACCGGCCGAGCCATCTCTCGCGGCCGAGCAGCACGACCGCCGCTCCGACCGTGGTGAGACGCCTGACGTTGTAGTCGCTCGGCTCGAGCTCCTCGAAGAGAGTGAACGTCGCCACGGCCGCGCCCTGCGAGTGTGCGAAGAGGTGCACGTCGCCGTCGCCGACGAGCTCTTTCGCCCGTGCCAGGGCGTTGCGCACGACGAGGCGCATGGCGGAGGCGCGCAGCGGCTTCTCCTTCCACGCCGCGACGTCGCCGATCGACTCGATGACGCCGTCGATGGCGCCCTGTGCGAGGTCCTTGAACCACGGAATGATGAGCAGCGGGCTGATGAGCGGCAGGATCGGCGTGAGCACGGCCGCGAGCAGCACGAGGAAGACCCAGGTCACGACGAAGGCGATGGTGCAGACGACGAGCCGGATGGAGTCGATGACGAGGTCGACGACCCGCGGCAGTTCGCGGGGTTCATCGGGCGACTTCATCAGGTGCCGCACGAGCGTGTACCACGGCACGAGCACCATCGTGCCGAGGAACAGGTCGAGCACGCGCCAGATGGTGCGCCACATGAACACGACGGCCCACTGGAACACCTGCCCACGGCTCATCGGCACGAACGATTCCGACCAGCGCGCTTCGAGGATCGCGACTTTCAGCAGCACGTCGTCGTCGGGGTCGGATGGTTCGCCGCTGGCCTGCGCCCGCGGGCCCGGGTAGCGCACGGTCGCCGTGACCATCGGCACCTCGCCCGAGAGGTCCGACTCGTGGATCTCGACGCCGTGCCGCTCGTCGCCGCCGATCACGCGGTCGCGGGCGAGCCAGTCCATGCGACCGAGCAGTGGTTCGGCCCACTCGAGCAGAATCTGGCTGCGGTATGCGTTGCCCATGCCGTGCACGACGACGAGGGCACGATCGAAGGTGCCGGCATCGACGGTGCTGGTGCCGGCCGGCGCGGAGTCGCCGCTGCTCGCCCCGCCCGAGCGCTCGCGGTCGGTCGAGTCGCGCTCGTTCGCACCTCCCGCGCCGTCGCCGGGTGAGGCGGGAGGAGGCGCTGCGGGCGACTCGTCGGGGGCGGGTGGCTCTGGCGTGGGGCTGGGTGCGATCCGCATGGATTCTCCTCGGGCGAGTTCGTCTGAGCGAACGCTAGCGGCTCGACCCGCCCCGTGTCGCCTGTGCTGTCGAGGAGGTCGTGGTCAGTGTCAGCCCTGACGGGTCGCGCGGCGGCGGCGAAGCGCGGCGTAGGCGCCGATCAGCCTCGGTACCACGACGTAAACGGCGAGCGGCACGACCACGACGGTGAGTGCGAAGGCGCGGAGCACGGGGTGCCATGACTCCGACCATGGCCCGATCAGCATCATGCCGATCGCGACGAGCGGGAAGATCGCGAGCCAGGTGATGACGGTGCGCACGTGCACCGACGGGGGTGCGCCGGGTGCACCGGCCGGCACGGCTGACGGTGTCGCTGTGGTGATGACGGGGGTGGAGGCGGTGCTGTTCATGTCTGCTCCTCGATGATTCTCCAACTGAATGGTTGCAATTGAACCACGCCTCGATGAGTTGTGCAACTATTCAGTTGGAAATGGCTAGACTGGCCACATGGCCTGGGATACCGAGCGAACGAAACGGCTCCTGCTCGAAGCGGCGACCGCCGAGTTCAGTGAGCACGGGCTCGCCGGTGCGCGCATGGATCGCATCGCGGCATCCGCCGGGGTCAACAAAGAGCGCATCTACCAGTACTTCGGCAAGAAAGACGAGCTCTTCGCGACCGTGCTCACGACGCAGTTGCGCGCCACGATGGACGCCGTGCCGATGACCGGCGAGGGACCCGAGGCTGCGGGTGACTACGCGGGCCGCCTCTTCGATCACCACGTCGCCGAGGGGCGAATTCCGCGTCTCATCTTCTGGGAGGGCCTGGAGCGGGGCGAGAACGCCGCGGCGGACGCCGCACGGGTCGAGCACCACGGCGTCAAGGTGGACCGATTCCAAGAGCTGCTGCCCGGCACCGACCGTCACCAGGCCGCCGAGCTGCTGCTCACGATCGTGACACTCGTCAACGCCTGGCCGGTGCTCGGGCAAGTCGACGAACTGCTCGTCGGTGACCCCGGCGCCCGGCGTCGGGCTGCCCGGCGCGCGGCGATCATGCAGACGGTCGTGCTGCTCGCCCGTGCGGCGCAGGGCTCGACGAGCGCCACCAACGCCGCCGCACCCGCCGCCGGCAGCTGAGAGGCGATTCGAAGTTCAGGGATAACCCTGATCCGCTGCATCCAAGCCCTTCGTATCTTGGAAACCGATCACCACCCCGTGGACCGCAGGGGGAACTGTCACCGCGGAGTGGAGATCGGATAGCCGGTCAGTACCGAGTTTCAACACGAGGTGCAGGCCGGCTTCCCCCGTTTCCGGCGGCGAAATGGCGCACACGGCAGAGAAGAGATCGGGCGATGACTGAACGGATGACGCGGCTCGCACGTCACGGCCACGGGCCCGCCCGCGCGGCCCGTACCGAGCTCCGCTCAACGCACCTCGACCGTGCCCTGAGCTGGAGCGACTTCCGCACTGCGGTGCGCTACGACCCCGCCAACCAGTTGCTGCTCGCGGTGCCGGCGATCAGCATGAAGCGCGCCGAGCACTCGTGGCTCGGTGATGCCACTGCACCGCACACGCGCATCGGGGCAGGCGAGATGTACCGTCGCGAGTACGAGCGCGGTGCCGTCTACTGGTCGGAGCGCACCGGCGCGCACGAGGTGCACGGGCTCATCGCCGAGCACTGGCACGCGACGGGCGCAGAGACCTCGTTGCTCGGCTTCCCGACGACCGACGAGCAGCCCCTCGCCGCGTCGGAGCTCGGCGGCCGCATCGCCGGCGGGTTCGCCCACTTCGAGGGCGGCTCCATCTACTGGACCCCCGTGCACGGACCCGCGATCGTGTACGGCATGGTGCGCGACATCTGGGCGCTGCTCGGCTGGGAGCGTTCGCCGCTCGGGCTGCCCGTGCGCGACGTCGAGCTCGATCACGAGACGGGGCTGCAGCGCGGATGCTTCGAGCACGGCACCGTCGAGTGGTCGTCGTCGACCGGGCCCGCCGTCGTGATCTCTGCGGCCGAGGCGTCCGCGGCTTTCGAGACGTCCGCGAATCTCGAGCCTGCAGTGCGCGGGGCGCTCGACCGCCTGCAGCTCGACTTCGCCCCCGGGGTGTAACCCGCGCCGCGGCGGCGCGCCTCCAGCCGCGTGACAGACTCGACGGGTGACCCCGACCCTGACCGAGCTGGCCCCGAGCCCGTACGACGCCGACGCGATGTACGACGTCTTCGTCCGCTGGGCCGAGGGGCGCGGCCTCTCGCTGTACCCGGCCCAAGACGAAGCGATCATCGAGATCGTCTCGGGCGCGAATGTCATCCTCTCCACGCCCACGGGCACCGGCAAGTCGCTCGTCGCGGTGGCCGCCCACGCGGCATCCATCGCTCAGGGCGGTCGCAGCTACTACACGGCGCCGATCAAGGCACTCGTCAGTGAGAAGTTCTTCCAGCTCGCCGAGATCTTCGGAGCGGCGAACGTGGGCATGGTCACGGGCGACAGCTCGGTGAACCCGGATGCCCCGATCATCTGCTGCACCGCCGAGATCCTCGCGAACCTCGCCCTGCGTCACGGACCCGACGCCGACGTCGACCAGGTCGTGATGGACGAATTCCATTACTACGGCGACCCCGATCGCGGCTGGGCGTGGCAGGTGCCGCTGCTCACCCTGCACCGGGCCCAGTTCGTGCTCATGTCGGCGACGCTCGGCGACGTCACCGGCATCGCCGCCGACCTGAAGCGCCGCACCGGGCGCGAGACCGCACTCGTCACCGGCGTCGACCGGCCGGTGCCGCTGCACTTCTCGTACGCGAAGACGCCCGTGCAGGAGACGGTCGAAGAGCTCATCGAGACCCGGCAGGCGCCCGTCTACGTCGTGCACTTCTCGCAGGCTGCCGCGATGGAGCGGGCGCAAGCGCTCTCCTCGATCCGCGTCATCACGCGCGAGCAGCGCGACGAGATCGCCGATGCGCTCGGCGGGTTCCGCTTCAACACGGCGTTCGGAAAGACGCTCTCCCGGCTCGTGCGCTCGGGCATCGGGGTGCACCACGCAGGCATGCTGCCGCGCTACCGCCGGCTCGTCGAGACGCTCGCCCAGCGTGGGTTGCTGCGGGTCATCTGCGGCACCGACACCCTCGGCGTGGGTATCAACGTGCCGATTCGCACGGTGCTCATCACCGCGCTCGTGAAGTTCGACGGGCAGCGGATGCGGCAGCTGACCGCGCGCGAATTCCACCAGATCGCGGGGCGGGCCGGCCGGGCCGGCTACGACACCGCGGGAACCGTCGTGGTGCTCGCACCCGAGCACGAGATCGAGAACGACGCCGCCGTCCGCAAGGCGGGCGACGATCCGAAGAAGATCAAGAAGATCGTGCGCAAGAAGGCGCCGGCCGGCCAGATCACCTGGGGCGAGGCCTCGTTCGACCGGCTCGTCGCCGCCGAGCCCGAGCCGCTCGTGCCGCAGCTGAAGCTCACCGCAGCGATGCTGATCAACGTCATCGGGCGCGGGGGAGACGTGATCGGCGACATCCGCTCGCTCGTGTTCGACAACCACGAACCGCGCGCTCGGCAGTTCGAACTCGCCCGGCGTGCGCTCGAGATCTTCCGCACGCTGCGCGACGCGGGCGTCGTCGAACTGCTGCCCGCGGCCGACGGCGTGAGCATGCCGATCGTGCGCCTCACCGTCGACCTGCAACCGAACTTCGCGCTCAACCAGCCGCTGTCCCCGTTCGCGCTCGCCGCGATCGAGCTGCTCGACCCCGACGCCACCGCTGAGAGCGGCGTCGGCACGGGTCACTACGCGCTCGACGTCGTGAGCGTCATCGAATCGACACTCGACGACCCGCGCCCGATCCTTTCGCAGCAGCAGTTCAAGGCTCGCGGCGAAGCCATCGGCCGCATGAAGCAAGAGGGCATCGAGTACGACGAGCGCATGGAGCTCGTCGAACAGGTCACCTGGCCGAAGCCGCTCGACGAGCTGCTCGCGCAGTCGTTCGAGGTCTTCGCGTCGAGCCAGCCGTGGGTGCGCGACTTCGAGCTCTCGCCGAAGTCCGTCGTGCGCGACATGTTCGAGCGCAGCATGTCGTTCGGGGAATACGTCGGCTATTATCAGCTCGCGCGCAGTGAGGGACTCGTGCTGCGCTACCTCTCCGACGCGTTCAGGGCGATTCGCCAGACCGTCCCGACCGAGGCGAAGAACGAAGAGCTGCTCGACATCATCGAGTGGCTCGGCGAGCTCGTGCGCCAGGTCGATTCGAGCCTCGTCGACGAGTGGAACGAGCTCATCGACCCTTCGGCGCATCTGCCCGAGGACGAGACCGCGGTCGTACCGCCGGCCCCACCCTCGGTGGTGACCAATCGGCGCGCGTTCACCGTGCTCGTGCGCAACGAGCTCTTCCGCCGGGTGCAGCTCGCCGCGCTCCAGCGCGATGAGGACCTCGCCGAGCTCGACGCCGAGGTCGACTGGCCCGAAGCGCTCGACCGGTACTACGACGAACACGATTCGATCGGCGTCGGGCCCGCTGCCCGCTCACCGCGGTTGGTCGCGATCGACGAGTCGGATGCCGCAGAGGGAATGTGGCGCGTCGAGCAGACGATCGACGACCCGGCCGGCGATCACGACTGGCGGATCCGGGCCGAGGTCGACCTCAATGCCTCCGCCGAGGAGGGCGCCGCCGTCGTGCGCGTGACCGAGGTCGTGCGTCTCTGACCGCGTTTGTGGGTTGAGCCTGCCGAAACCTTGTGGGTTGAGCAAGCCGATCCCTTGTGGGTTGAGCTTGCCGAAACCTTGTGGGTTGACCTCGTCGAATCCCTTGTGGGTTGAGCTTGCCGAAACCTTGTGGGTTGAGCTTGCCGAAACCCTGTGGGTTGAGCTTGCCGAAACCTTGTGGGTTGAGCTTGCCGAAACCTTGTGGGTTGAGCTCGTCGAAACCCTGTGGGTTGAGCTTGCCGAAACCTTGTGGGTTGAGCTTGCCGAAACCCGTGCAGGCACCGGGTTTCGGCAGGCTCAACCCGCAGTCCCGGTCACGCGAGCGCGATCGGCAGGCTCAACCCACAGTCCCCGTCACGCGAGCGCGATCGGCAGGCTCAACCCGCAGTCCCGGTCACGCGAGCGCGAGCATGCCCGCGGCTGCGAGGGCGAGCACGAGGCCGACCCACTGCACGGGGGCGATGCGCTCCTTGAGCACGATCGCCGCGAGCAGGATGGTGCCCGCCGGGTACATCGCCCCGAGCACGGCCGCGACCGAGAGGTCGCCCGCCCTGATGCCCGCGAGCAGCAGACCGTTCGCGATGACGTCGACGACTCCGCACGCGATCGCGAGGCGGATTCCGGCGGCGATCGACGTCTGCTGCGGCATCCGCTCGCCTGCTGACGAGGTTGCAACCGTCGCGGGAGCCGCCCGCCGCCGCCGCACCGCGACCAGCGCGAGCACGCCGACCACGGTGAACATGATCGCCGCGGTGACCCCGCGGTTGAGGAGCAGCGGCACGACCCCGCTCTCATCGGAGGTCTGGTCGATCGTGATGTAGAAGCCGCCGATCGCGACGCCCGAGCCGATTGCCATGAGGATGCCGCGCAGGCTCGGGCGCACGGCGCCCTTCTCAGGTACGAACCCGACGAGCACGACCGCGACGAGCGCGAGGCCGAGCGCCCAGTACCCGAGCGATGCGAGTCGCTCGCCGGTGACGAGCCCCCACAGCATCGGCACGACGGCCGAGACCACGGCTGTGAGCGGCGACAGGATCGACATCGGTCCGATCGCGAGACATGCGTACAGCAGGGAGATTGCGACGGCGCCGCTGACGCCCGAGATCACCCCCCAGAACACGTCGTCGGCGCTCCATGCGCCGCCCAGCAACGGGTACGCGACGGCGAGCGCGACGAACCCGGTGACCGCGGCCACCGCGGTGGCGAGCACCGCGCTGACGCGCTTCGCGGCGAGGCCGCCGAGAAAGTCCGCTGCACCGAACACGAGCGCCCCGGTGAGCGAGAAGACGGCCGTGAGCATGGTCGTCACAGCGTAACGAGTGGCGCCGACGTGCTCATTCGAGCAGCAGAACGGATGCCTCGTGCTCTTCTGTGCGGCATCCGTGAACAGTGCGTGAAATCAGGCCGGTCATTGGTCCCCGACCCCTTGGCAGCGTCACGGGCCGCCCATAGGCTACGGGGCAATGGCCCCCGGCGTCTGCGCGTGTTCGCGGCGACATCGCGGGGAACCCGACCGTTCAGGGAGAGTCATGCATCGTCGCCGCACCATCCAACGTCTCGCGGCCGTCTCGGCCGTATCTGTCGGGGCCCTCGTCGTCGGCCTCCTCGGCGCACCGCCGGCGCTCGCCGCCGTCGACGGTTCCGGCGTCGTCATCAACGAGGTGTACGCGCGGGGCGGCAGTGCGAACCAGCCGTTCACGAACAAGTTCGTGGAGCTCTACAACCCGACCGACTCCGCCGTGTCGCTCGCCGGCTGGTCGCTGCAGTACCGTCCGGCGACGAACACCGGACCAGCAACCGGCGTCGGTGCGCTCACCGGCGAGATCGCGGCGAACAGCTACTACCTGATCGGCCTCAACAGCAACGGCACGACCGGCGCGGCACTGCCTGCCACCGACGTGGCGTTCACCATCGCCCCGAGCGGCACCACCGGTTCGCTCTTCCTCGCGAACGTCGCCGGAGCGATCAACCCCGGCACCGGGTCGATCGTCGACAACGCCCAGGTCGTCGACTACGTCGGCTACGGCACCTCGGTCAACTTCGAGGGCGCGCCGGCCGCCTACCAGGGCTCGAACTCGACTCCCGGCAGCATCGTGCGCACCGACTTCGCCGACTCCGACGACAACGCTGCCGACTTCACCTTCTCGGCGACCGTGACGCCGCAGGGTTCCGGTGGCGACACCGAGCCTCCCGTTGCGACCGAGGCGACGATCGGCGAGGTGCAGGGCGCGGGTGACGTGAGCCCGCTCGACGGCGACGCCGTCATCGTCGAAGGCGTCATCACCGCAGATCACCGTTCGGGCGGCTACAACGGCGTGACGATCCAGACGCCCATCGCCGACGAGGCGCCCGACGCCTCCGACGGCGTCTTCATCTTCGGCATGCCCGCCGTCGGCGAGGTCGGCGACCTCGTCCGCGTGACGGGCACGGTCAGCGAGTACTTCGGACTCACCGAGATCACGACGAGCGCGGCAGGTGTCGAGGTGGTCACGCCCGGTGTCGGCGTCCCGGCCGCGACCCCGCTGCCCGACACGACCGTCGGAACCGCTCGCGAGTCGCTCGAGAGCATGCTCGTCGCGCCGACCGGGTCATACCTCGTCTCGAGCAGCCACGAGGTCGCGAGCTTCGGTTCGCTCTGGCTCGCCGCCGGTGACACTCTTCCGGTCAAGAGCACAGAGCAGGTCGACGCCGGCCCCGCCGCTACCGAGATCGCCGCCGCGAACCGGGGTCGTCTGCTCCTGCTCGACGACGGCTGGAGCACTCGCGCCGATGCGGCCGAGCACATGAACGACCAGCCGTACCTGAACGAGGGCACAATCGTGCGCAACGGCGACCGGGCGATCCTGCCCGCGATGCCGTACGTGCTCAGCTACGGGTTCAACGCCTGGCGCCTGCAGCCGACGACGCCGATCGACAGCACGAGCGACGCCTCGGTCAAGCCCACGTTCGAGACCCTGAACGAGCGCCCGACCGTAGCCCCCGAGGTCGGCGGCGACGTGCAGATCGGCGTCTTCAACGTGCTCAACTACTTCACCACCCTGACGAGCCAGAACCCTGACGCGCGCGGTGCAGCCAGCGCCGAGGCGTTCGCGCTCCAAGAGGAGAAGATCGTCGAGGCGATCAGCGCGATGGACGCGGAGATCGTCGCCCTGCAGGAGATCGAGAACTCGCTGAAGCTCGACGGTGTGGCCGATGAGGCCATCGCGACCCTCGTCGCCGCGCTCAACGAAGCCGAGGGCTCCGAGGTCTGGGACTTCGTTCCCACGCCGGCGATCCTGACAGCGGCGACGACCGACGTCATCCAGAGCGCGATCATCTACCGATCCGACGTCGTGACGCCCAAGGGAGAAGCGCAGACGGTCGTCGACGAGACGGTCTGGGGCAATGCCCGCGAGCCGATCGGTCAGGCCTTCGAGCTCGCCGATGGTACCGACCTCGCGGTGATCGCCAACCACTTCAAGTCCAAGAGCGGCAGCGGCACTGAGCCGGCCGACGGCCAGGGGCACTTCAATGCCGACCGCGTCGCACAGGCGACCTCGCTGCTCACACTCGCCGACCAGCTCGCCGAGCAGGCGGGTGAGGTCTTCCTCCTCGGCGACTTCAACTCGTACGCGCAGGAGGACCCGATCCAGGTGCTGACCGGGGCCGGCTACACCGACCTGCTGCCCGCGCTCGCTCCGGGGGAGTACACCTACACCTTCGACGGCGAGCTCGGCTCGCTCGACCACGCGCTCGGCAACGCCGAGGGTCTCGAGGCGGTCACGGGCATCGGCCGCTGGGCGATCAACGCGCCGGAGTGGGGCGAACGCGAGTACGCGGACGCCGCGGCAGACGACGGTTCGGTCTACCGGTCGAGCGACCACGACCCGACCCTCATCGGCATCGACACGGCCGAGCTCGAAGACGTCGTCGACATCTCCGTCGTCACGATCAACGACTTCCACGGTCGCATCGAGAAGTCGGCTCCTTCCGCCGGCATCGCCGAGATCGCGGGTGCCGTGAAGACGGTGCGCGACGCGAACCCGAACACCGTGTTCGCCGCGGCCGGCGACCTCATCGGCGCATCGACCTTCACCTCGTTCATCCAGAACGACAACCCGACGATCGATGCGCTCAACGCGGCAGGCCTCGACGTGAGTGCCGCAGGCAACCACGAGTTCGACCAGGGCTGGGAGGACCTCCGCGATCGCGTGCAGCAGCGCGCCGACTGGGAGTACATCAGCTCCAATGTCTTCTTGAAGGGCACGGATGACACGGCGCTCGCGCCGACGTACACGCAGACCTTCGAGGGGGTGACCGTCGGCTTCATCGGCGCGGTGACCGAAGACCTCGACACGCTCGTCAGCCCGGCGGGCATCGCCGATCTCGAGGTGCGCAGCGTCGTCGATTCCGTGAACGCGGTGGCAGCCGACCTGAAAGACGGCGATCCCGCGAACGGCGAGGCCGACGTGCTCATCCTCCTCGTGCACGAGGGCGCCGCGTCGACCAACATCTCGTCGCTCACCGACGGTTCACCGTTCGCTCAGATCGTCGCCGGCGTCGATGACTCGGTCGCCGCGATCGTGTCTGCGCACACGCACCTGCCGTACAACCACACGGTCGACGGTCGTCCGGTGGTATCGGCCGGCCAGTACGGCGAGCAGTTCGGACTCATGCAGCTCGAGGTCGACCCGAACACGAAGGAGATGCTCTCGATCACGAACGAGCTGAAGCCTCTCATGACGCGTGAGACGCCGACGTCACCGTACGTCTCCGTGTACCAGCCGGTACCCGAGGTCGCGGCCATCGTCACCGCAGCCACGGCCGCCGCCGATGAGCTGGGCAAGCAGAAGGTCGGCGAGATCACCGGCGACCTCAACCGCGCACAGCAGCCGGGGCTCGATGCGAACGGCAACCCGGTGCTCGTCGAGAACCGCGGCGGCGAGTCCACGATCGGCAACTTCGTCGCTGACGTGCACCTCTGGGCGGCGAACGTCGACGGCCACGCCGACATCGCCTTCATGAATCCGGGCGGCATCCGCGCGGACCTCAAGTACGCCTCGGGTGGTGCCGAAGACCCCGACGGCAACGTGACCTATCGCGAGGCGGCGACGGTGCAGCCGTTCGCCAACACGCTCGTGACGCTCGACCTCACGGGCGCGCAGGTGAAGCAGGTCTTCGAGGAGCAGTGGCAGACGAGTGTCACGCGGCCGCTCCTGAAGCTGGGCGTCAACGCCGGCGTCGAGGTCGTCTACGACCCGACGGCGCCCACGGGTTCGCACGTCACCTCGGTCACGCTGAACGGCGAGCCACTCGACCCAGCAGCCACGTATCGTGTCGTCGCCAACTCGTTCCTCGCGGGCGGTGGCGACAGCTTCACGACCTTTGCAGCGGGCACCAACCGTTCCGACACGGGCAAGGTCGACCTCACCTCGACGGTCGAGTGGTTCGCGGCCAACGGCACGGCGACGCCCGACCTCGCGCAGCGTTCGGTCGGTGCCGTCGTCTCGGCGCCTGCGAACGGCACCGCCTACGTCGCTGGCGAGTCGGTGCAGCTCGACTTGAGCTCGCTCGACTTCAGCACGACCGAGGTTGCAGCCGGTGAGGTGTCGGTGTCGATCGGCGACACCGTGCTCGGCACCGCTGCGGTCGACCGCACACTGCTCGAGAAGTTCGACGAGATCGGGCGTGCGTCGCTCGCGGTGACGATCCCCGAGGGGCTTGAGGGCGCGACGGCCTTCACGGTGTCGGTCGCCGCCACCGGCACGAGTGTCGAGTTGCCGATCACGATCGAGGCGCCGGTGATCGACGAGGTCGGGACGTTCGTGCTCGGCGTGCCGAACAAGCTCATCGCCAAGGCTGGATCCGCCGTGCAGTACAAGGGGCAGGTCTTCGCCCTCGACGGCATGCAGGCGGTCGGCACGTTGACCATCAGCGACGGCTCGCGCGTCATCGCCACTGTCGAGATCGCGGCCGGCGACAAGGGCCGGTTCAACGTGAAGCTGCCGACCCTTTCGCGAGGGCTGCACGTGTTGCGCTCGAGCTTCGACGGTACCGCTCCCTACGCCGATTCCGAGTCGTTCGCGGTGCCCATCCTGGTCTGGTAGCGCGATTGGATGAACGAGCGGGGCGAGGGTCGAACGTGACCGTCGCCCCGCTCGTCGGTCACGGCCGACAGCGCGCCGCGCTCGCAACGGGCGGCAGCCGCGGCCTCAGAGCAGCGACGAGTCGTGGTTCCGATCGAACGCGGCACGCCGCTCGATCACCTCGTGCGGGTCCCAGCCGGGGCCGGCAACCGACGAAATGAGCAGTTGGGTGTACGCGTGCTGCGGCGACCTGAGCACTTCGCGGGTCGCACCGTCTTCGACGACCCGGCCACGGAACAGCACGAGCGTTCGGTCCGTCACCTCGTCGACGACGGCGAGGTCGTGGCTGACGAAGAGCAGCGCGATGCCCGAGTCGCGGCGAATCTCGCCGAGCAGCTCGAGGATCTGCGCCTGCACCGAGACGTCGAGGGCCGACACCGCCTCGTCGAGCACGAGCACCGACGGCGACACCGCGATGGCTCGGGCGATCGCGACACGCTGCCGTTGCCCGCCGCTCAACTGGTGCGGCTTGAGCGCGCCCTGGGCCGAAGCCAACCGCACCCGGTCGAGCAGTTCCGCGACGCGAGCCCTGACCTCGGTGCGTGCTGCCAGGCCGTGGAGCCGCATGGCGTGCGCGAGCGTCTGCTCGACGGTGAGACGACGGTCGAGTGATCCGTACGGGTCCTGGAAGACCATCTGCACCTGACGCGCCCCGTCGAGTCGGGCGCTCCGCCCGCGGGCCCGAACGAGCCGATCTCGGCCGTCGACCGTGAGGCTCCCGGCATCCGCTCGCTCGAGACCGGCGAGGATGCGAGCGATGGTGGACTTGCCGGAGCCCGATTCGCCGACGAGGCCGAGCGACTCGCCGGCCGAGATGGTGAGCGACACGTCATCGACGGCGACCACCGGTTCGGCGCGTCGGCCGGGCTGGAAGGTGCGTCGCAGCTCATGGGCGACGACGAGTGGAGTGCTGACGTCGTTCATGCGTGGTGCTCCCTGATCGTCGGCACGGCATCGAGCAGTGAACGGGTGTACGGCTCGCTTGCTCCCGCGAACAGGTCGGCGCCCTGAAGCTCCTCGACGATCTCGCCTCGGAGCATCACGTACACCCGATCGCAATACGCGGCCGCGAGGTGCAGGTCGTGGGTGATGAAGAGCAGGCCGAGCCCGCGGTCACGTTGCAGGTCGCGAAGGATGGCGAGCACCTCGGCCTGCGTCGTGACGTCGAGTGCGCTCGTCGCCTCGTCGGCGAGCAGCAGCCCGGGTCGGGTGGTCAGCGCCGCCGCGATGACGACTCGTTGCAGCATGCCGCCCGACAGTTCGTGCGGGTGCTGGCGGAACCGAAGCTCGGGTCGAGAGATGCCGACGGCCTCCAGCAGTTCGAGTCCTCGGCGCTTCGCCTCGGCCCGGCCGATGCCATGCACCAGCACGAGTCGCTCGGTGAGCGAATCGCCGATGCGCCGCACCGGGTTCAGTGCGCCGCGCGGATCCTGCTGGATCAGGGCGACCTCTGCCGAGCGGATGTCGCGGAGTTCGCGTGCGCCGGCGCCGAGCACGTTGCGCCCGGCGATGCGCACGCTGCCGTCGAGTTGCGCGGCCGGTGGCAGCAGACGCAGCGCAGCGCGGACCGTGCTCGACTTGCCCGATCCCGACTCCCCGACGAGCCCGACGGTCTCACCGGCGTTCACGCGCAGGCTGACCTGATCGAGGATCCGGATGTCGCCGTACCGGAGCGAGAGATCGACGATGTCGAGCAGCGGCCCGGTCATGCGCGTGCCCCCAACCGCTCCGAGAGCCGAACGCCGACGATGTTCACCGCGACGACCACCGCCGAGATGGCGAGGCCGGGCACGAGTGTGGGCCCGAAATGGCCGAGCACGATGCCGTCCTGTCCTTCCTGCACCATGAGCCCCCATTCCGAGCTCGGCGGCTGCGCGCCGAAGCCGAGGTAGCTGAGCGTGGCCAGTCCCATGAGGCCCTCGCCGAACAGCACGACCAGATAGCCGAGCAACGCGGGCGCCATGTTGGGCAGGACGTATCGTGACGCGATAGCCGCGCCGCCGACGCCTTGCACGCGATACGCGTCGACGTAGGGCCGGGCGAGTTCCGAGAGGGCGATGCTCCTCGTGAACTTCGCGATCACCGGGGCATAGGCGAGCGCGAGAGCGACGACCGCCGTCGCGGGACCCTCGCCGAACACGGCGATGACGAGCACCACGAAGAGCAGGCCCGGGAAGGCGAACATCACGTCCGTGATGCGCGCGAGCATCACGTCGATCCAGCCGCCGTTCCACGCCGCGACGATGCCGATCGCGACACCGAGCACCGTTGCGCCGACGAGCAGCAGGAACGGGCCGATGAGGCTCTCGCGAGTGCCGAGCAGCAGACGCGAGAGCAGGTCGCGGCCGAGCTGATCGGTGCCGAGCGGGTGCGTGAGGCTGGGTGAAGCCCAGATGGCCGTGAAGTCGATGGCCTCGGGATCGTAGGGCGCGATGAGCGGGGCGAAGGTGGCCACGAGCACCACGAGTGCGAGGAACCCGGTCGAGATCCAGAAGAGCGGGTCGCGTCGTCGCCCGACGAGCCCGGTGCGGGTCAGCAGGGCGTCTGCCGTTGTGGTGGTCATGAGGTCTTCACCCGGCTTCCGATCCGCGGGTCGAGTAGTGGCAGGAGCAGGTCGACGAGCGTCGTCACGATCATGTAGGCGACGACCATGTAGAGCAGTACTGCCTGCACGATCGGGAAGTCGTGCGTGTTGATCGCGTCGACGAGCAGCGAGCCGATGCCGCTGATGCCGAAGACGCTCTCGACGACGACGGTGCCCGCGAGCATGCTCGCGATGACGAGCGCGATCATCGTGATGATCGGCCCCCAGGCGTTGCGCAGCACGTGCCGCAGTACGACGAGTCGCTCGGCCAGGCCGGTGCTCCGCGCCGCTTCCACATGCTCGGAGTCGAACTGCTCGACCATCGTCTGCCTGGCTACCCGGCTGACGATCGCGAGCGCCCCGACCGACAGGGCGATCGCGGGGAGCGTGAGGTGGTGGATCCGGTCGGCGAAGCCCTCACCGGCGCCCGTGACCGGGAACCAGCCGAGCTGCACCGAGAAGAAGGAGACGAGCACGATGCCGACCACGAACGAGGGAACGGATGCCGCGAGCGTCGTCGCCCCGACAATCGCCGAGTCGGCGACCCGGCCCCGGCGCACGGCCGCCCACACGCCGAGACCGACACCGGCGACGGTGAAGATCACGGCAGCGTAGGCGACGAGCGACAGGGTCGCGGGAAGCCGGCTCGACATGATCGCCGAGACGGGCTGGTGGTACTGGAACGAGGTGCCGAGGTCACCGGTGACGGCGCCGCTCAGCCAGAGCCAGTACTGCACGAACAGCGGCTCGTCGAGGTGGTAGTCGGCCCGCACAGCGGCGATGCGCTCGGGCGTGAGGTTCTCCGGGTTGCCGATGAGGAAGGTCACCGGGTCGCCGGGCGCCGCGTACATGGCCGCGAAGATGAGGAAGGATGCCACCACCAACGTCACGGCCATGCCCGCGAGCCGCCTGAGCGCAGTCGGCATGCTCAGCGCTGCGAGGAGCCGAGGTCAGCGGCCCACGGGTAGTAGAGGTACGCGGCTGACGAGGGCAGCCCGGTGAGCGTCGACGAGTACGCAACCGTCGACCGGCTCTGCGTGACCGGCAGCCATGGCGTCGCTTCGACCCAGCGGCGCTGCAGTTCGATGGCGAGCTCGGCGCGTTCCGCGTCATCCGTCGCCGCGAACGCCTGGGTGACGAGCTCGTCGTACTCGAGGTCGTCGAACCCGACGAAGTTCACCGAGGCGGTGGACGCGCCGTTCTTGTAGAAGCCGACCGGGTCGTTCTTCGAGATGTAGTACTCGTCGGAGAACAGGTCGGCCTGTCCGCGCAGATCGGCATCGGAGTAGAAGTCGCCATACTGGGCCGACGGGATCGTGGCGATCTCCGCCTCGAGACCGATGCTCTTGGCTGCGGCGACGAGGGCGTTGGAGACGACGTTGCGCACCGAGCCGCCATCGCTCGCGATCACGATGGGATCGGACGGCGTCCCGGCCTCGGCGACGAGTTGCTTCGCTTCGTCGAGGTCGGCAGCGCTCGGGCTCGCGGGCGCACCCTCGAGCTCCTCGTAGGCGGCCTCGAAGGCGTCACGCTCGTAGCCCCACGCGCCGGAGCCGATGGGCGTCTTCGACGGCTCGGCGAGGTCACCGAACGCCGCCTTCGCGATGCCGGCTCGGTCGAGCGCCAGCGAGAGAGCCTGGCGGATGCGCTCGTCGGCGAGGGCGCCGCGCTCGGTCGCGAGCAGCACCCAGGCGTTCGTCGACGGCCCCTGTGCGAGCGATACGGAGTCGACCGACTGCAGGGGGATCGCCGAGGCGGGCGAGTCGAGGTAGGAGCCATCCGCCTCGCCGGCGGTCAGCGCGTTGACCACGGCCGACTGGTCGGCCCACCGGAACACGACCTCGTCGGCGAGCACCTCGCGCGCGGCATCCCAGTAGTTCTCGGCCTTCTCGATTGTGAGGCTCGCGCCGGGCTTCCACTCGCCGAGCGTGTACGGCCCTGAGCACGCGTCGGGCGTTCCCGGGGCGCCGAAGTTCTCACCCTGCGCCTCGACGACGCGCGGGTTCAGCACCATGCCGCCGTTGCCGGCCATCGCCTGGATGAAGATGGCGTCGCGCTGCGCGAGCGTGACCGTGATCTCGTTGGCGCCGGTCTTCGCCATCGCGGTGACGTTCGCGTACTCGTCGGATTCGTCGGCGCCCTCTGCCGCGTGGCGCTGCATGCTCCACAGCACGTCGTCGGCGGTGACGGGGCTGCGGTCGTGGAACGTCGCATCCGTGCGGATCGTGAACACGACGTGAGTGTCGTCGACCCACTCGGCGCTCTCGGCGAGGTGCGGGACCGTGCTCAGATCGGGCTGCACGGTCATGAGTCGTTCGCAGACGTTCGCGAAGACGGTGTTCTCAGTCGCGCCGCTGTCGACGTCGAAGTCGAACGTCGCCGGTTCGGCCGGGAGCATCCAGGTGACGGAGTCGACGGGGCCGGATGCCGCGGGCGTCGTCGCGCCGAACGGGATCTCGCCGGCAGGGTCGGCCGACGGGCCGGCTCCGCCGGCGGTGCATCCGGTGAGTGCGATGGCCGCCCCGGCGGCGATCGCGAGCCAAGCGGCTCGTCGGGGTCGGTGGCTGATGTTCATCGGTGTGCCTCCATTGGCAGGGTGGGGGTGGTGAAGCGGGAGCCTGGTCCGTCGAAGGCGTTCCAGGGCAGGATCTCATAGGGGTGGTCGCACGGCGTTCCGTTCGTGACGAAGTAGTCGCCGGTCGTGAGGTCGACGCAACTGGAGAGGAGCGTCGACCATTGCCGCACCGCCGGACGTCGTTCATCGGGGTGGGTGCAGACGGATTCGGGGTAGCCGAGGTGGTCGCTCATCGCGGCACGGATGCCGGCGAGGGTCTCGTCGCGGCCGTTCGCGTGGCGCACCCGCTCGAGGCCGGATCGCGCCTGCGGCACGCGGAAGAGCGAATCGGCCGAGACCGGTCGGTAGTGGCCGGCAAGTTGCGGGGGCACGGATGCCTGGTAGTGATTGCCGTGCACGAGCAGGCCGTCGTCGGGGTAGACCCAGTCGATGCCGGTGGGCGTGATCTCGAGGTCGATCGAGAAGCCGGAGCGGTCGGTGAGCAGGGCGTTGCTCGAGATGTGGGCGTTCGTGCGCACGAGAGTGTTGATCGCGTCGGGCAGTTCGCTCTGGTTCAGCGTCATGCGCCGGATGAAGGTCTGAGGGAGCCCGACCGAGGCGTCGAAGCGGCCGCCGAGCCCGTTGGCGTTCAGCGCGAGCCCGGCGGAATTCACACCGTGCCGGCCGATCTGGCCCGCCTCGAGCTGCATGATGAGCGTCGGCAACGGGTCTTGCACGACTCGCACGATGACGACGGTGTGCTGCGTACCGGCGCGCCAGTCCCAGTTCTGGCCGGCATAGCTGTGGCCGTCGCCGGCCGCCGTGCCGGTGAGCGAGAAGCTCGTGCAGCCGTCGCTCGAGTCGCGCTCCTCTTCTGGGTCGATCTGCCGGGTGCGCGTCGAGCCCTGGTCGTAGATGATCTCGCCGCGGAGGTTGAGGGCCATCAGGTCGAGCAGGTCGCGCCCGCTTCCGGCGGCGACGCCTTCGAGCTCTCGCACGACGTCGGGCGCAGCGTCCCGGCATGCGGGAAGCCAGCTCGCGGCTTGATCGCGTACGGCCGACCAGGTGAGACCCGCCTGTTGGCCGAACGCCGCCTCGTAATACTCGATGGCCGACGAGATGAGATCGGCTGCGGCCTCGCCGTACTGCGCACCGCGTTCGAATGGGGCGCCGCTGATCTCGATCGTGCGGATGGTGGTGCTCATGTCCGGCGGCGTTCTCTCTGCGCCGGTTAGCATGTGGATCACCGGCGTCTTCGTTGGAATGATCGTTACGAGATAGGATGCTCGTGGAATGAATGATACACACGACCCGCAATCTGTATCAACCGATACGCGCAACCCCGGCGTGATCGAATTGCGAAGCCGCGTGCGTGGCGCGTGGGAGACCATGTCCAAAGCCGAGCAGGCCGTCGGTGGCCTGCTCGCCGGCAGCCCGGCCGAACGCCTGCTCTTCGCAACTGCGGCCGAGCTCGGCGCTGAGACGGGCACGAGCAATGCCACGGTCATCCGAACACTCCAGAAACTGGAGTACGCGGGCCTCGCCGACCTGAAGCGCCGAGTCGCCGCGCCCTTCACCGAGGCGGTCTCGCCTGAAGAGCGTGTGCGGCAACGGCTCGACCATGCGGGCGAGGACACCGGCCGGATCGCCGCGAGTGTCTGGGACGAGGCGCGCGACCAGGTCGAACTCGCTCGGCGGGCGCTCTCGGTCGACGACGTCACCGCGGCTGCCTCGCTCATCGCGCGCGCAGGTCAGGTCTACGCCTACGGTGTCGGCGCCTCGGCCGTTGCCGCCACTCACCTCTGCCTGCGGCTCGGCCGCGCAGGCAGATCGGCCCGGCATCTCGACGCCGACGGGTTCCGGCTGGCCGATGCGCTGCTGCCGCTGCGGAGCGGCGACGTCGTGGTGCTCTTCGCGCCCGGGCGCGTGAATTCCGAGCTCGAGGCGATCGTCGGGCGTGCGCGCGAGGTCGGCGCGCACACCGTGCTCGTCACCGACGAGCTGCGCGAGCGACTCGCGCCGCGGGTCGCGGTTACGCTCACCGCGCCGCACACGCCCACGGGGTTGACCGCCGAGGTGCTGACCTCGATCCTCGTCGCAGACGTGCTCGCGCAGTCGGTCTCGGCGCTCGCGCCGGACCTCGCGGTCGAGACCTCGCACGCGCTCACGGTGCTCCGCTCTCGGCTGGGGTACTGAGCAGGCTGCCTCCACAGGGCGGCGTTCTCGCATTCGCATCGGAAGCGAGCTGATCGGGCGGCGGGGTCGGCGGCGCTCGTTACACTCGACTGATGAGCTGGAACGCGGAACCCGACTGGGCTGATGAGGTCCCGTGGGATCCCGACGAGCAGGCGCCGCCGCCCGACGACGAGTGGGCGCCGCCCGCTGACCCGGCGTTCTCCGCGCCCGCCGGCGCCGGCGCTCGCCGTCCCTCGATTGCGGCGACGAACACGACGGGCGTTGGCACCGCAACGATGGTGGCGCCCGCGGCCGCACCTGCGCGATTCGCATCCGCTGCCGAGGCACTCCACACCGTTTTCGGTTACGACAGCTTCCGCGGCGAGCAGGCTGAGATCATCGAGCAGCTCGCGGGCGGCGGTGACGCGGTCGTGCTCATGCCGACCGGCGGCGGCAAGAGCCTCTGCTACCAGATCCCGTCGCTCCTTCGCGAGGGCACGGGCATCGTCGTCTCGCCGCTCATCGCGCTCATGCACGACCAGGTCGACGCGCTCATGCGCAACGGCGTGCGCGCGGCGTACCTCAACTCGAGCCAGCAGTCGCACGAGCGCGCCGAGGTCGAGCGCGCCTACCTCGCGGGTGAGCTCGACCTGCTCTATGTCGCGCCAGAGCGCCTGAGCAATGAGCAGACGAAGCGATTCCTCGCACAGGGCACCATCGCACTCTTCGCGATCGACGAGGCCCATTGCGTGGCGCAGTGGGGGCACGACTTCCGGCCCGACTACCTCGCGCTCTCCGAGCTGGCCGACCGCTGGCCCGACGTGCCCCGCATCGCCCTCACCGCCACGGCGACCGACGCAACGCATCGCGAGATCACCGAGCGGCTCAGCCTCGGCGGCGCGAAGCACTTCGTCTCGAGTTTCGATCGGCCGAACATCCAGTACCGCATCGACTCGAAGCTCGAGGTGCGAAAGCAGCTGCTCGACTTCATCCGTACCGAGGGGCGTGACGCCGAAGGCAACCCCGTCGCCGGCATCGTCTACGCACTCTCCCGGGCGAGCACCGAGAAGCTCGCCGCCTTCCTCTCCGAGAACGGCGTGAATGCGCTGCCCTATCACGCGGGTCTCGACGCGGGGGTTCGTCGCAGAACGCAAGAGCGCTTCCTGCGCGAAGACGGTGTGGTGGTGGTCGCGACGATCGCGTTCGGCATGGGCATCGACAAGCCCGACGTGCGCTTCGTCGCCCACGTCGACCTGCCGAAATCGGTCGAGGGCTATTACCAAGAGACCGGTCGCGCCGGCCGCGACGGCGCCCCCGCCACGGCGTGGCTCGCCTACGGCCTGCAAGACGTCGTGCAGCAGCGCCGCATGATCGACGAGAGCCCGGGCGATCTCGCGCACCGTCGCCGGCTCGCACAGCATCTCGATGCGATGCTCGCCCTCTGCGAGACCGTGCAGTGCCGTCGGCAGAACCTGCTCGGCTACTTCGGCCAGCCGAGCGAACCGTGCGGCAATTGCGACACGTGCCTCGAGCCGCCGGCCTCGTGGGACGGCACGGTTCCCGCGCAGAAGCTCATGTCGACGATCGTGCGCCTGCAGCGTGAGCGCCGACAGAAGTTCGGCGCCGGCCACCTCATCGACATCCTGCGCGGCAAAGAGACTCCGCGAGTGCGCCAGTACGGCCACGATGCCCTCTCCACCTGGAGCATCGGCCAAGATCTGAGCGACCAGCAGTGGCGCGGAGTCACCCGTCAGCTGCTCGCCCAGGGCCTGCTCGCCACGCACGGCGAGTACGGCACCCTCGACGTGACCGATGCCGCGACCGAGGTGCTCTCGGGCACGCGCGCCGTGAAGCTGCGCACCGAGCCCGAGCGTGCGACGCGCTCGCGCGGGCCCAAGGCGGCACCGGCGGCCGCCGACCTCGAGCCGGCGCAGGCCGAACTCTTCGAGCAACTCCGGTCGTGGCGCGCGGGGGAGGCGAAAGAGCAGGGCGTGCCCGCCTACATCGTCTTCGGCGACGCCACCCTGCGTGCGGTCGCGGTCGCCCGGCCCGAGAGTCTCACCGAGCTCGACGGCATCACCGGCATCGGCGCGAAGAAGCGCGAGGCCTACGGCGCGTCACTGCTCGCAGTCGTTGCCGCCGCCTGATCGGCGAAGCACCGCTCGAGCACCGCTAGTCGAGTGGCGCCCGACGCAGGAGGACGCGTATCGAGACCCTCGCACCGGGTCTCGATACGCTCGCTACTCGACCAACGGGGTGCGGTTGAGACCCTCACCGGGTCTCGCTGCGCTCACGTGACGATGCGTGCTGCAGCTCCGCCGCGGCATCCGCTCGTGGCAGGAATCTTTCGATGCGTGGCATTCGCGCCAGTTGCCGGAGCGCACGCGTGAGCTCGGCGTTCGCCTGAAGCTACGGTGACGCGGTTGCGCCATGTCGCACTCTGGGCACCCCGCCGAGCACCGCGCAGGGCGGCGGCGCACCAGACTTCACGGTATGCGTCCACCTCACAGCTCCCGTGCCCGAGCTCTTGCCATTCTGGCCACCGTCACCGCGGTGGTCGTCGGCCTCACCGCCCCGGCCGCCGCCGGCGCTGCGGAGCCGCCCGACTCGACGCCGGAGGCAGGTGCGCTCGGCGAGTCGCACGGCATCACGCTGCTGACCGGCGACCGGGTCGAGGTTGCTCAGGCCGCAGACGGGCGGCGCGCGGCCACGGTCACGCCGGGTCCAGGACGGGAACGGGTCACTTTCCAGACCATCGAGGTGGACGGCGAAATGCAGGTGCTGCCGAGCGACGCCATCCCTTTCCTCGCCTCAGGGGCCATCGACGACAGCCTCTTCGAGGTCAGCACCCTGATCGAGGAGGGATACGCCGATCTCGAGGCGCTGCCGCTCATCGTCTCGTGGTCGCCGGGCATGCGGGCGGAGACGATGACCATCGCGGGCGCCGAGCAGACCCGGGTGCTGCCGAGCATCGACGGCGCGGCGCTCTCGGCCGGGGTCGACGACCTCGGACAGGTGTGGCAGGCGATCACCGGTGGTGCGGTGGCGGAGGCGCCCGCGAAGGACAGCTCCGTGCAGATGGCCGGCGGCATCGAACGCGTGTGGCTCGACGGTCGGGCCTCGACCTCGCTGGACCAGAGCGTCCCGCAGATCGGCGCCCCCGAAGCCTGGGATGCCGGCTACCGCGGCGCCGGCGTCCGAGTGGCGGTGCTCGACACCGGGGTCGACGGGTCGCACCCCGACCTCGCGGGGCAGGTCGATGAGGCGGTCGACTTCACCGACAGCGCGACCGGCACCGCCGACCTGTTCGGCCATGGCACCCACGTCGCGGCCACCATCGCCGGCACCGGCGCGGGCGCTGAAGGCACCCGGCCGGGCGTCGCGCCCGACGCCGACCTGATCGTCGGCAAGGTGCTCAGCGACGACGGCTACGGCTACGACTCCTGGATCATCTCCGGCATGGAGTGGGCGGCGGAGCGTGCGGCGGTCGTCAACATGAGCCTGGGCGGCGGCCCCTCAGACGGGACGGACCCGCTCAGCCTCTCCCTGGAGGCGCTCTCGGAAGAAACCGGAGCCCTCTTCGTCGTGGCGGCGGGCAACGACGGTCAGGACGAGGCGGTCGCCACCCCGAGCACCGCGACGGCCGCGCTGTCGGTCGCCGCGGTCGACCGGGACGAGTCGCTCGCGGAGTTCTCCAGCCGCGGGCCACGCACGGGCGACGGCGGGCTGAAGCCGGAGATCAGTGCGCCGGGTGTGGGCATCGTCGCAGCACGGGCGGCCGGCACTGCCATGGGCTCGCCGGTCGACGCGCTCTACACGGCGTCCTCGGGCACGTCGATGGCGACCCCGCACGTGGCGGGTGCGGCCGTCCTCCTCGCCCAGCAGCACCCCGATTGGTCGGGGGAGCGGCTCAAGGATGCGCTCGTCAGCACCGCGAAGCCCAACCCCGACCTCGGGGTCTACGAGCAGGGCGCAGGGCGGGTCGACATTGCTCGTGCGGTGAGCCAGGAGGTGACCGCCACCGGGATCGCGGACTTCGCGCTTCAGGGCGACGCAGCGGAGGAGGCGGTGCGTGAGCGCACCGTCACCTACCGCAACGAGAGTGACGAGCCGGTCGACCTCGATCTCGCGATCGAGGTCGAGAACCTCGACGACGACGGCTCCGGTACCCGCGCGTTCACCGCACCCGAGCGGGTCACCGTTCCCGCGCACGGTTCCGCCGATGCGGTCGTGGCGATCGATCCTGCCGCCCTCGACCGGGGACGGTGGAGCGGCTCGCTGACCGCGACCGCGGCTGACGGCGTACTCGTGCACACCGCCATCGGTGCGATCAAGCGAGGTCCGCGGCACACGGTGACCATCCGTGCGGTGGGCTTCGACGGCGGCGATACATTCGTGCCGTCCCTCTCGTTGATCGGTGACCACCCGGGCACCGAGTACCTCGGCTATCTCGACAAGGGCGAGGTCGCCACCGTCGAGGTCGAGGAGGGCGACTACATCGTGCAGGCGATCATCGAGGGCAACGACACCGCGCAAGCCGAGCGGACCGGCACGGTGATTCTGCCCGACGTGCAGGTGACCTCCGACGTCGAGGTGGTGCTCGACGCTCGCAAGACACGCCCGATCGAGATCCGGACCCCGGAACCGGCCGAGCAGCAGAGCATCATCAGCTGGTACACCCACCGGCTTCTCACGAACGGCCGCGACATCCAGCACGGCGTCATGTCGTTCGAGCGGACGATGCCCTGGGTGACCCCGACCGAACCTGTTCGTGAGGGCGAGTTCGAGTTCTCCTCCCGCTGGCAGCTGGTGCGGCCCTCCGCGCTGATCACCGTGCCGGGCACGAAGCTGAAGCCCCAGGCCGGCCTGCTCCCGAATTCCGGGGTGCTCGACCGGGCAACGCGCCTCGAGCTGGTGGCACCGGGACCGGACTTGAAGGGAGTGCGCGGCAAAGCGGTCGTGGTGGATGCCCCTGACCAGGGTCTCGAGGACGCCCAGGTGCAGGCAGCTGCAGCAGCGGGTGCGCGGGCGATCATCCTGGTCCGACCCACGACCAACAGCCTCTTCACGGTGTTCCAGCCGGGCGTCGACCCCGGTCCGATCCCTGCGATGGTCACCACCGCCGAAGACGGCGCGGCGCTGATCCGGCGCGCACAGCGGCCGGGCAAGCAGCAGGTGGTGCTCGAGGCGAGCCGCACGAGCCCCTACCTCTACGACGTCATCCAGGTCTCGACCGACGCGATCCCCGACGAGATCGTCTACCGGGTGACCAAGGCCAACAGCCACCGCGTCACCACGACCTACGCCGAGAGCGGCGGGCGGCCCTATGCCCGTGAGCAGCGTTTCGGCTGGCGCCCGTGGATGACCTACGCGTGGAACGACGCGCAGCGCACGGTTGCCACCGGCGAGAGCCGGGTCGAGTGGGTCTCGGCGGGTGACTCGGTATGGCAGCACCAGGTGCTGCACACGTGGGAGAACTGGATGGGCATGGTCACAGGCGGCATGACCGGACCGGCGCGCAGCTACGAGGCGGGGCACTCGAAGGAGCGCTGGTTCGATCCGGTCGTGCGCCCGGCCGCGGTCGCCTCATCGCCGTCGACCCGCAGCGGTGACCGGCTTCAGTTGCAGGTGCCCGAGTTCGTCGATGCCGCGGGCCACTTGGAGGTGGGCGGTGCCGCCTCGAGCGCACGGCTCTACCGTGACGGTGAGCTGGTGGAGTCGCTCCCGAATGCACGGCAGGCCCTCGATGTGGTCGCCGAGGAGGCCGACTATCGGCTCGAGCTCGACGTCTCCCGCGACGACGAGGAGTGGCAGCACGGCATCCGCACGTCGACGGCGTGGACCTTCCGGTCCGGCCGACCGGACGAGGGCGAGACGGTGACGCTGCCGCTGCTGCAAGTGGTCTACGACGTACCGACCGACGACGAGGGATACGCGACCCGTCGGAAGCACACGGTCTCCTTGCAGGTGACCGACCAGCTCGGCGCAGTGCGATCGCGTGCCACGCTGCAGGCGGAGGCGTCGTTCGACGACGGTGCGAACTGGAAGCCGCTGGCGGTCCGTCGCGACAAGAAGGGCTTCTCCGCGGTGGTGCCAGCCGGCAGCGAGCCGGTCACGTTGCGGGTCACCGCCGTCGACGGCTCGAGCACGGTGACCCAAGAGGTGGTTCGCGCGTACGCGCGGCGCTGAGCGGGGTCACAGCCACCCGCGCCGCGCCGCCTGATAGGCGAGCGCGGTGCGGGTGTCGACGCCCGCGATCGCCATCAGCCGGTCGAGGCGGCGCTGCACGGTGCGCCGGCTGATCCCGAGCTGGTTCACGATCGACTTGTCGGGAATCCCGGCGACCACGAGCGAGAGCAGGAGGCGCTCCGCGTCGCCGATCCCGTCGACCTGAACCGCAGTGCTGGTCTCGTCGCCGCCCTCAGCAGCACCAGCGGATGGCAGCGGGCTGGCTCGCTCCCAGTGACCCTCGAACAGATCGAGCAGGGCGTTGAGCAGTTCGCCACCGCGGATCACCGCCGCGCTCGGCTCGCCGAGGCCGCGCTCCTGGTCGTGGATCAGGGGACAGATGGCTGTGTGCCGGTCGATGATCGCAAGCCGGATCGGGAGAGCGGGCGCGACCCGCGCCTCCTCGCCCCAGCCGATGCCCTCGAGCACGCTGTCGAGCTCGCCGGGTCCTTCGAGCAGCGCACGTTCGTAGATGGCCCGGTAGCGGACGCCACGCGCGAGGGCGTCGCGTTCCTCGGTGTTATCGGCGCCCTGCATGGCGAGCGGGTTGGCCCGGCAGAACCAGAGGATCTCCTCGCGTGCGGAATGCTGCAGGTCGCGGAGCCGCTCGCGCAGCGCCCCCGCTCCGTTGACGACCTCGACCACGTGGTCGGCGTCGCGGCGGCGGGCGACGGCCCGGAAGTCCTCGCTCAGCGCGGCCACGCGCTGGCGGTCGTCCTCGAGCGACTCCTGGCGTCGAAGCAGGGCGGTGCCGAGCGCAACGTCCGGCGGTTGTGGTCGGAAGACCGGATCCTCACCGTGCCGGACGACGAGGCCCTTCGCTTCCAGCCTGCGCAGGAGGTCACCGGCGTGCTCGGCGGTGAGCCCCGCGACCTCGGCCAGCTGGTCGGCGCGCGCAACGGCGAGGCCGACGAGCAGCCGATAGGTGTTCTCCTCCGCAGGATCGAGCAGCAAAGACTCCTGCATCGGCTCCCTCCCAGGTGCTCGCATCTGTGTGATTTTAGGACACCGGTCGCGCATGCGCCGGTTGGAGCGAGGGAAGCCAGCGCTCGTCGACTCTTGACGAACGCCAACTCGCGATATACTCTGATCAAAGTATTTGGAGGTGAGCATGTCGCGTCGACCGGTGAGCAACCCGCTTGCACTCGCAGTGCTGTCGAGCCTGTGGGAGCGCCCGATGTACCCCTACGAGATCACGACCACGCTGCGCGAGCGCGGCAAAGAAGACAGCATCCGGCTGAACTTCGGCTCGCTCTACGCGATCATCAAGTCGCTCGAGAAGCACGGCCTCATCGAAGAGGCGCGGGTCGAGCGCGAGGGCAATCGCCCCGAACGCATCGTCTACGCGATCACCGACGCCGGCAGGGCCGAGGCCCACGACTGGATGCGCGAGCTCATCGCCGTGCCGGTCAAGGAGTACCCGGCGTTCGAGACTGGGCTCTCGCTCATCGCACTGCTCGCTCCCGATGAGGCGAGCGCCCTGCTGCGCGAGCGTCTCGAACGACTCGATGCCGAGCTCGACCAGCGATCCTCCATGGCCGAGCAGTCGGCGCAGCTCGCGCTTCCAGAGCTCTTCCTCGTCGAGTTCCAGTATCGCGTCGCGATGACCCGCGCCGAGCGCGATTTCGTCGCCACGTTGCTCGATCGTCTCGAAGCCGGCGAACTCGGCGGCCTCGACGCATGGAAGGCCATGCACGAGCTGATCGCTGCCGGCGCGAGCGCCGACGAGATCGAGTCGCAGCTCGCCCGATACCTCGCGGAAGGAGCCGCCGAAGCAGAGCGCTGAGCAACCGTACTGACCAGACGCACTCATGAGGCGTACTGACCAGTACACAAAGATCGATGGCCCGGATGCGGCAACACCCGAGCCATCTCGCAACCGAGTCGTTCAACGTGAATCGAATCCACCCCAGTGCGTGCCGCCATTCTACCGGCCACGCCTCACGACCGAACGGCTCCCCACTGAAGGAGAGCCTCATGGCTGCATCACCCGACGGGATGGCCCTCGCGGCCGTCGATCTCGTCAAGACCTATTCGCAGGGGCGCGGCCCTTCGGCCCGCTCAAGGATCGACAATCGCATCCGAGCCCTCGACGGGCTCACATTCCAGGCCGAGGCGGGCACCGTCTTCGGTCTGCTCGGGCCGAACGGCGCCGGCAAGTCGACGACGGTCAAGATCCTCTCGACGCTCTCGCATGCCGATTCCGGCACGGCGTTCGTCGCCGGCATCGATGTGCGGCGGCATCCGGAGCGGGTGCGCAGCGCTATCGGCTTCGTCGCGCAGAAGCAGGTGTCCGACCCCATGGACACGGGATTGGAGAACCTCGTGCTCGCGGGGCAGATCCATGGCATGTCGACTCGTGCTGCACGGACCCGGGCCGGCGAGTTGCTCGAGCGCTTCGCGCTCACGAGCGCGTCCCGCCGTCAGGTGAAGACGTACTCGGGCGGCATGGCCCGCAAGCTCGACGTCGCGATCGGGCTCATGCACCGCCCGCAGGTGCTCTTCCTCGACGAGCCCACGACGGGCCTCGACCCCGAGGCGCGCACCGAGATGTGGGCCGAGATCGAGCGGATGTCCCGCGAGGAGCGCATGACCGTGCTGCTGACCACCCACTACCTCGAAGAGGCGGATCGGCTCGCGAGCCGGCTCGCGATCGTCGATGCCGGTCGCGTCGTCACCGAGGGCACGCCGGAGCAGTTGAAGAGCGAGCTGCGTGGCGACGCCATCGTGATCGAGTTCCACGAGGCATCCGTCGTCGCCCGAGTAGTCGAGGCGATCGGCCGCCTCGGTGCACTGCGCGAGGTCGCCGTCGAGGGTCGCGCCGTGCGCGCCCGTGCCGACGACGGCGGCGCTGCGCTGCCCCTCGTGCTCAGTGCACTCGACGCCGAGGGCGTAACCGTGGCATCCGCCACCGTCTCGCGGCCGAGCCTCGACGACGTGTACCTCGCACACACCGGGCATTCGTTCGCCTCGGCGCACGAGCGTTCCTCGCGCGATGTCGAGCGAGACGCCGAGGTCGAGGCCGATGCCGACCGATCCGATGCCGCACGCGAGGAGGTCGCATCATGACCACGACCACTCGCCCGGCCCGCGTGACCGCGGCGCCGACATACGCACGCCCGAACTTCTTCCGACACACGGCATATCTCACGCTCCGGCAGCTTCGGGCGGCCGTGCGGATTCCGGCGTTCATCGTGATGAACGTCGTGCAGCCGCTCATCTGGCTGCTGCTGTTCGGCCAGCTCTTCAAGAGCGTCGTCGAGATCCCGGGCTTCGAGGGCGGCGACAACTATCTCGAGTTCCTGACGCCCGGCATTGTGATGATGATGGCGCTGTTCGGCAGTGCCTGGGCGGGCACGAGCTACATCGAGGACATGGAACGCGGCGTCATGGACCGATTCCTCACCTCGCCGACGAGCCGCGGCGCGATGATGGTCTCGACGCTCGTGTACCAAGCGTTGCTCACGCTCGTGCAGTCGCTCATCGTGCTGGGCGTCGCCTGGCTCGGCGGCGCGCGGTTCGGCGCTTCGACAGGCTCAGGGGAGTTCGGCGGTTCACTCGGCGGCATCCTGATCCTGCTGCTCGCGGCGATGCTGCTCACGGCGGCGTTCTCGGCGCTGTCGAACGCGGCGGCACTGCTCGCGCGCAACCAGAACGTGCTGATCGGCATCTCGCAGCTCATCACGATCCCGCTCATGTTCCTGAGCTCGGCGCTCATGGACACGAGCCTGTCGGCCCCTTGGGTCGCGGATGTCGCGCGCTTCAACCCCTTCGAGTGGGCGGTCGTGGCGGGCCGCGAGGCGCTCGGTGCGAGCCCGGACTGGGCGAGCGTCTGGGGCAACCTCGGGCTGCTCGCGGCGTTCACGGCCGTGCTCGCCTGGGTCGCGACGCGCGCGTTCCGCGCGTATCAGCGCTCGGCCTGACGCGAGCGCGCATGGCCCCGGGCGCTCGGGCGTCACGGGTGCTCAGATGGCCCCGGGCGCTCGGGCTGCGCCCCCGCTGCGCGAGTTGCGAGACAGGCGGGCCCCGACAGCGCTAGCATCAGCGCAGAGGCGCCGCGCGGGGTGGCGCAAGGGGGGCTCGGCATGTCCGATCAGTTGACTCGACCGACAGGTGTGACTGTCGTCGCGGTACTCGCGTGGATCGCGGGCGCACTCGACATCGTCTCGGGAACCATCCTGCTGTTCCAGGCGGGCGTCACATCCGTCGTCGACGGACTGGGCGGCAGCGGCCCGCTCTACGCCGCCGCGATCGGCTCCATCGTGCTCGGCCTCATCGTGGTGGTCGTCGCCGCAGGCCTCCTCAGCGGCAACTGGGTTTCCCGCATGGTCATCACGGTCGCCGAGGTGCTCTCGATCATCGGATCGCTCTTCCTCGCCTTCGCGTACCTTGGCGGTGCGGTCGGCGAATGGCTCGGCATCGTCGTTTCGCTCATCGTGCTGTTCCTGCTCTGGGGGCACAAGTCGAGCGTGTTCTTCGGAGGCCGGAGCCCCGCATGAACGCGATCGGCCGCCCGGGCGGTGTCACGTTCATCGCGGTGCTCGTCTGGATCGGCGGGCTCCTCGACATCGTCGGCGGCACGATCCTGCTCTTCCAGACGAGCATCGCTGCGACCGTGGAGCAGTTCGGCGGCGCCGGTCAGCTCATCACTTCGGCGATCATCACGATCCTGATCGGTATCGTCCTCATCGCCGTCGCCGGTGGACTCCTCCGAGGCAGTGCCGGCGCGCGCGTCGTCGTGACGATCGTCCAGGCGCTCTCGATCGTGAGCTCGGTCTTCCTCGCCATCGCCTACCCGGCCGGAGCCATCGGCGAGTACTTCAGCGTCGCCATCTCGGTGATCGTCCTGGCCCTCCTGTGGTCGGGGCGTGCGAATGCGTTCTTCCGCAGCTGAGCACGGCGGCCGTCGACTGCGGTCGTGCTGCCGGGCGTCTCGAGGTTTCCGTTGTGGATTCTCGAATGCGCGGCGACGGCGAGTTTGTAGGGTTGCCACAGTCGCTCACGAGGCGTCCTCGGGCGGTTTTGTAGGGCACGGATGCAGGGTTTCCCCGCCACGTCGCCCCGTCCTACCTTGGAATGAAGCCCAGACCGCACACGAAGGACGAGACACCGACGATGGTTGACACGGCACCCCGCACGACTTCGAAGCAGCAGAAGCAGCAGCAGACGACGACGACGCCTGAGCGATCGGCCGACACGGCGCCGCCGACGTCGGCGCGCTCCGCGGCATCTGCACCGTCGCAGAAGGCGGCCGACGGCGTGGCGGCCCAGTCGAAGATCGACGTCGCCACGCTCGGCCGGCAACTGCTCGGCACCTGGCCCGACATCCGCCTCGAGGCGCGAGAGCGCGCCGCGCGCCCCGACCTGCACCGCATCGAAGGCCAGCCGATGGCCGAGCATCGCGAGCGCGTGCTGCAGCAAATGAAGATCCTGGTCGAAACGCAAGCCGTGCACCGCGCGTTCCCGACGTCGCTCGGCGGTCACGACGACCACGGCGGCAACATCGCCGCCTTCGAAGAGCTCGTCATCGCCGACCCGAGCCTGCAGATCAAGGCGGGCGTGCAGTGGGGCCTCTTCGGTGCGGCCGTGCTGCACCTCGGCACCGAGTACCACCACGAGACGTTCCTGCCCGACATCATGTCGCTCAAGGTGCCGGGCGCGTTCGCGATGACCGAGACCGGGCACGGTTCGGATGTCGCGGCGATCGGCACGACCGCGACGTACGACGAGGCCAAGCAGCAGTTCGTCATCAACACCCCGTTCCGCGGCGCCTGGAAGGACTACCTCGGCAACGCAGCGGTGCACGGCACCGCGGCAGTCGTGTTCGCGCAGCTCGTCACGAAGGGCGTGAACCACGGCGTGCACGCGTTCTACCTGCCGCTGCGGAACGCGAAGGGCGGGTTCCTCAAGGGAATCGGCGGTGAAGACGACGGTCTGAAGGGCGGGCTCAACGGCATCGACAACGGCCGCCTGCACTTCACGAACGTGCGCGCGCCGCGCGCGAACCTGCTCAACCGCTACGGCTCGGTCGCCGAAGACGGAACGTACTCGAGTCCGATCGCGAGCTCGGGCCGCCGCTTCTTCACGATGCTCGGCACGCTCGTGCAGGGTCGAGTCTCGCTCGACGGCGCGGCGACGACCGCTGCCGCGATGGCCCTCACGATCGCGATCACCTACGGCAACCAGCGTCGCCAGTTCAACGCGGCGAGCGACACCGACGAAGAGGTGCTGCTCGACTACCAGCGTCACCAGCGTCGCCTGCTGCCGAAGCTCGCGACGACGTACGCGCAGATCTTCGCCCACGACGAGTTCCTCGTCAAGTTCGATTCGGTCTTCTCTGGAGCGGCCGACACCGACGACGACCGCCAAGACCTCGAGACGATCGCGGCCGCGCTCAAGCCTCTGTCGACGTGGCACGCGCTCGAGACCTTGCAGGAGGCCCGTGAGGCATCCGGTGGTGCAGGCTTCCTCGCCGAGAACCGCATGGTGGGCCTGCGTCAAGACCTCGATGTCTATGCGACCTTCGAGGGCGACAACAACGTGCTGCTGCAGCTCGTGGCCAAGCGCCTGCTGACGGACTTCTCGAAGCAGTTCGCGAATGCCGACGCCGGTGCGATGGCACGATATGTCGTGCAGCAGACCGCCGACCGGGCCTATCACGGCACGGGCCTGCGCAGCCTCGCGCAGACCATCGCCGACTTCGGCTCGACGGCGCGCTCGGTCTCAGAGCTCCGCGACGAGCGGACGCAGCGCGAGCTGCTCACCGACCGGGTCGAAGCCATGATCGCCGAGATCGCCGGGCGACTGCGCGACGCGCGCAAGCTGCCGAAGGCCGACGCGGCCGCGGCGTTCAACCGCAACCAGAACGAGCTCATCGAGGCGGCTCGCGCCCACGGCGAGCTCTTACAGTGGGAGGCGTTCACCCGCGCCCTCGCGAAGACGACCGATCCCGGCACCAAGCAGGTGCTCACCTGGGTGCGCGATCTCTTCGGCCTCGGACTCGTCGAGAAGCACCTCGCGTGGTACCTGATCAACGGCCGGCTCTCGCCGAAGCGCGCGCAGGCGGTTGCGGCGTACATCGACCGGCTCGTCGAGCGCCTGCGCCCCCACGCGCAAGATCTCGTCGATGCGTTCGGCTACCAGCCCGAGCACCTGCGCGCGAAGATCGCGTCGGGCGCCGAGCAGGAGCGTCAAGACGAGGCGCGTGCGTACTACGCCGCACAGCGTGCTGCCGGCACACTCCCGGTACCCGAGAAGTCGAAGAAGAAGAGGTAGCACCCTCCTTCCGCTGGTCGAGTAGCGCGAAGCGCGTATCGAGACCCGTCACCAGATCTCGATACGCGTCGTGCTTCGCCCGGCGCTACTCGATCAGCGTTCTCGCTCTCGGGGGGTACGCGTCAGCGCCGCAGGCGCCGGTATGCGCCCGCCGCGAGCGGCAGGAACATCGCGGTGATCACGAGCGGCCAGACGGATGCCGCGAGCACGGCGTTCTCCGCGAACCATCCGCTCGTTGTGCCCGTGGGGTTGCCGAACAGTTCGCGCGTCGCGGTCGCGGTCGCCGAGACCGGGTTCCACTCGGCGACGGCGCCGAGCCAGCCGGGCATCGTCTCGGCCGAGACGAACACGGTCGAGAGGAATCCGATCGGCCAGACCAGTACTTGCACCACGGTCGTCGCGCCGGCGCTCCTGAACCGCAGGCCGAGGAAGACGCCGAGCCACAGCAGCGAGAAGCGGAGCCACAGCAGCAGCGCGATGCCGAGCGCGATCTCGCCCGGGCCGGTGGTCGGGCGCCAGCCGATGAGCATGCCGCCGAGCATGAGTACACCGAGGCTCAGGGCTGAGGAGGCCAGGTCGGCGATCGCGCGACCGAGGGCGACGGAAGCGCTCGCGATCGGCAGTGAACGGAATCGATCGGTGATGCCGCGCTTCGCGTCTTCCGCCATCGCGGTCATCGTCGATTCGAGCCCGAACAGCATCGTGAGCGCGAACATGCCGGGCAGCAGGAATGCGATGTAGTCGCCGCCGCCCGGCAGCTCGATCGCGCCGCCGAAGAGGAACCCGAACATCAGGATGAGCATGATGTTGAAGGCGAGTCCGAAGACGATGCCCCAGGGTTCTCGTACCCAGTGCAGCATGTCGCGCCCGGCGATCAGCCAGCCTTCGCGGGCGGCGTTCGGGCGGCGGTCACGAATGACGGATGCGTCGGCGATGGCGGTGGGTGGGGTGATGGCGGTCATCGTGCCTCCTCGGTGCTTTGTGCCGGGTCTCGATACGGCTCTGGCGGGCCTACTCGGCCAGCGAATGGTGGCGTGGCCTGGCCCGGCCCCGTGAGGTGCAGGAAGACCTCGTCGAGGGTGGGTCGGCGAAGGGAGAGGTCGTCGACGGTGAGGGCGGCGGCGTCGAGAGTGCGCACGATCGGGGCGAGCGCCTTCTGGCCGTCGGCGACCTCGACCGTGACGGTTCGGGTGTCGGTGTCGACGGATGCCTCGACCCCCACGGTTCGCCCGATGAGTTCGGCCGCTTCGTCGAGCCGAGTGGCTTCGGCGATCACGACGGCGACCCGGTCGCCGCCGAGCCTGCGCTTGAGCTCACCGGGCGTGCCTTCGGCGACGACCTTGCCGTGATCCATCACCGAGATGCGATCGGCGAGTTGGTCGGCCTCGTCGAGGTACTGCGTGGTCAGCAGCACGGTCGTGCCGGCGGCCGCGATCTCGCGTACGGCCTGCCAGACGGTGGCCCGACCGCGCGGGTCGAGTCCGGTGGTCGGCTCGTCGAGGAAGAGGATCGCAGGAGTCAGCACGAGGCTCGCCGCGATGTCGAGCCGGCGCCGCATGCCGCCGGAGAATCCGGAGACGGGGCGGGACGCGGCATCCGTCAGCTCGAAGGAACCGAGGAGATCATCGGCGCGACTCCGTGCGCGGGCCTTCGAGAGCCCGCTCAGACGTGCGAAGAGCACGAGGTTCTGGTGGGCGGTGAGCGCCTCGTCGACCGCGTGGAACTGGCCGACGAGGCCGATGCGCTCGCGAACGCGGGCGGGGTGGCGACGCACGTCGATGCCGTCGATCTCGGCGGTGCCGGCGTCGAGATCGGTCAGCGTGGTCAGGCAGCGCACGGCGGTGGTCTTGCCGGCGCCGTTGGGGCCGAGGAGTCCGTGCACCTGGCCGCGGGCGATCTCGAGGTCGAAGCCGTCGAGTGCGTGCTCACCGCCGTAGCGCTTGCGGAGGCCGACCGCTCGAAGGGCAGTGGATTCAGTGGTTCTGGGCGGAGTCATGAGTGTCATCGCATCCTTCAACGTACGCCGTACGGACTTGTTTCTTGCATACCGTACACCATACGAAGAATGTAGGCTAGCGCCATGTCGACCGAATCCACCGGGCGCGGCGAACCCGACCGCACGCTGCGGCTGCTCTGGCGTGCGCGGCTCGGCGAACCGCTCGGCTCCCGCGGGCCCAAACAGCGTTCCAGCGTCGACGAGGTGGTCGAGGCAGCGATCCAGATCGCCGACGAAGAGGGCATCGACGCGCTCTCCATGCGCCGCATCGCCGATCGCCTGGGCCTCAAGCCGATGTCGGTCTACACCTACGTGCCAGGCAAGGCCGAGCTCATCGACCTCATGGTCGACCAGGTCGCCGGCGAGGTGCTGCTGTCCGACCTCGAGGGCGGCCTGCGCGAGCGGCTCACCGAGATCGCGCGACTGCAATGGGGCGAGTACCTGCGGCATCCGTGGCTGCTCGCGATCGATACGAGCAGGCCGCCACTCGGCCCGAACGTCTCCGACCACTGGGAGTGGTGCCTCGGCGCGATCGACGGGCTCGGCCTCGCCGACCTCGACATGGACCGCGTCATCACGCTGCTGCTCGGGTTCGTCGGCGGGCCCGCACGGGCCTACCTCGATGCCGAACGGCTGCGGCGATCGAGTGCCGAGTCCGACGTCGATTGGTGGGAGCGCAACGCGCCGCTGCTCGAACAGATCATGGACGGCGAGCGCTACCCGATCTCAGGTCGAGTGGGCCAGGCGGCCGGCGAGGCCTACGAGGCGCCCGCCGATCCGCTCGGAGCGTTCGAATTCGGGCTCGCCCGCGTGATCGACGGCATCGAAGGGTACGTGGCATCGGTGCGCGCCGCCTGAGAGCCGGTCACTGCTCGGACGGCGGCTTCATCAGTGCACCGGCAGCGAGCCCCACCACGACTCCGGCAGCCGACCAGAGCCAGAACCCCGTCCACAGGCTGACGCCGACCCCGACGATCGCGCCGACGATGAGCCCGACGATGAGTTGATTGCGACGTGCGGGAGTCATCCGTTGGGCCATGCACCAAGCCTACGTGCGCACGCGGGTCGTGCAGAGCGGCACACGTTGGTCGAGGAGGGGCGAAGCGGTCGCGAGAAGGTCAGATGAGGCCGAGCGAGCGCACCGCCTCGCGCTCCTCCTCGAGTTCGGCGACGGATGCCGCGATGCGGTGCCGTGCGAACGCGTCGACCTCGAGGCCCTGCACGATGCGCCAAACCCCATCGACCGACTCCACCGGGAACGAGGAGACGAGCCCCTCTGGCACGTCGTAGGACCCGTCGGAGACGACCGCGGCGCTCGTCCACCCGGCCGGAGTACCCGCGACCCAGTCGCGCACATGATCGATCGTGGCGCTCGCCGCAGACCCGACCGACGACGAACCGCGCACCTCGATGATCTCGGCGCCGCGCTTCGCGACCCGGGGGATGAACTCGTCGACGAGCCATTCCCTCGCCGCGTCGACGCCTCCCAGACGGGCGGCGAGCAGAGCCTGCACCGAATCGCCCGCCGCCGTCGCGTGCGTGATGTCGGGGAACTGCGTCGCCGAGTGGTTCCCCCAGATGGTGACGCCGCGGATGTCGCCGACGGGGGTGTCGACCGCCGCCGCGAGCTGGCCCAGTGCACGATTGTGGTCGAGGCGGGTGAGCGCGGTGAAACGCGAGGCCGGGACATCCGGAGCATGCGCTGCTGCAATGAGCGCATTGGTGTTCGCCGGATTACCGACCACGACGACGCGGATGTCGTCGGCGGCTCCGGCGTTGATCGCTTCGCCCTGCGGGCCGAAGATGCCGCCGTTCGCCGCGAGCAGGTCGCCGCGTTCCATACCCGCGGCACGTGGGCGCGCGCCGACGAGGAGCGCGACATTCGAACCGGCGAACGCCGCCCGTGCATCGTCGTAGACCTCGACGTGCGACAGCAGCGGGAAGGCGGAATCCTGCAGCTCGAGCGCGGCACCCTCGGCGGCATGCACCCCCTGGGGAATCTCGAGCAGGTTCAGCCGAACGGATGTCTCGGGGCCGAACAGCGCTCCCGATGCGATGCGGAACAACAGGGCGTATCCGATCTGTCCGCCTGCGCCGGTGAGCGTGACGGTGATCGGCTTCTCAGCAGCCATGCTTCGAGCCTATCCGCGCACGTGCGCTCCCACGTCCACGTGGCGGCACGGATGGGTGCCCCGCACCCCGACGATCCCCGAAGTGGGGGATGAGGCGAGCATCGGGCGCGGGTAGCGTGGCGCGCACGAGGGGTCCCTGCGCCCTGCACGCCGCGGATCGGGGGAATGGGCCGTTCATGCGCGCACGCGAGGAGTCGATCGAACCGGGCGCCGGAAGCCCGTGGGGGCTGGTCGTGCTCGGTGCCGTGGTCGGGCTCGCCTGGGCGGCGAGCTTCCGCGGCCTCATGTCGGTGCTCGCCGGCGTCGCGTCGACCGTCGAGTGGTCGGGCACATTCATCCAGATCCTGGCGCCCGCGGCGATCGTCGGCGGCCTGTTCGGCTGGGCCGAGTACCTGCGCCGTTACAACATGCCGCGATGGCGGCGCTGGTTCGCCCTGTCACCCCTCCTCTTCGGGCTCGCCGCATTGACCGGGGTCACTACGTGGGCCGACCTCGGTGTGGCCGTCGTCACGGCGATCACCGTCACGCTCATCGGCGTCACGGGCGGATACGCCCTGTCGGGGATCGGGCCGGTTTGGGCGAGGATCCTCACCGGTCTGGTCGCCGCTGCGCCGGTCGTCGTCTTCGCCGTCGTCGTACCCGATGCGGTAGGCCCGGCCTTCGGGCTGGCACGCCCGCGCGGCGTCTGGGCGACGGTGTACTTCGCCGGGCTGCTCGTCGTCTTCTGCCTCGGCAACTCGATCCCGTTCCGGCGCGCGCCCCGCGCCGTCGAGCCGTGAGCCGGTGCCCGATGCGGCGCGGCATCAGCCGGAGCCATCCACTGATCGATACCGTGGCGCCATGAGAGAGATGTATCCGGAGATCGAGCCGCTGGAGACCGGCATGCTCGACGTGGGGGACGGCCAGCACATCTACTGGGAGGTGTCCGGCAACCGGCGGGGGAAGCCGGTCGTGTTCCTGCACGGGGGGCCGGGGGCCGGAACGACGCCCCAGCATCGTCGCCTCTTCGACCCCGATCGCTACCGGATCGTGCTCTTCGACCAGCGTGGTTGCGGACTGTCGATCCCGCACGCGAGCGAACCGGAGGCGAAGCTTTCGGCGAACACGACCTGGCACCTGGTCGCCGACATGGAGCGCTTGCGGGGCCACCTCAGCATCGACCGCTGGCAGGTCTTCGGCGGCTCATGGGGGAGCGCACTCGGACTCGCCTACGCTCAGACCCACCCGGAGCGGGTGACCGAACTGGTGCTGCGCGGCATCTTCACCCTGCGGCGGCAGGAGCTCGACTGGTTCTACGAGGGCGGCGCCTCGGCGGTGTTCCCCGACCTGTGGGAGGACTTCATCGCGCCGGTTCCGGCGCTCGAACGGGGTCACCTCATCGAGGCGTACGGGCGGCTGCTCACCGACCCGAACCCCGAAGTGCACGAGCCCGCCGCCATTGCCTGGGCGCGGTGGGAATCCTCGACGATCACGCTGCTGCCGCAAGCCGCGAACATCGCCCGGTTCACCGCGCCCGAGTACGCGACGGCGTTTGCGCGCATCGAGAACCACTACTTCCGGCACAGCGGGTGGTGGGAGGAAGGGCAACTGATTCGGGATGCCTCGCGGCTCCGCGACATCCCGGCGGTCATCATTCAGGGGCGCTACGACATGTGCACACCCGCGATGACCGCGTGGGACCTGCACCGGGCGTGGCCCGAAGCGGAGCTCACGATCGTCGACGACGCGGGGCACGCCTTCGACGAGCCCGGCATCCTCGACGCGCTGATCACGGCGACCGACCGGTTCGCCGGCGGAGACGAGGGCTTCGGGCGGGCGTTTGGCGATGACAAGCGCGATGCGGAGGTGGTCGACGACCTCGCCGAGGATGACGACGAGCCCGACGATGACGACCGCGACGGCGACGACGGCGACGGCGACGATGAAGGTCTCGATGACGATGACGATGACGATGATGACGACGATGACGATGACGACGACGACGATGACGACCTCGACGACGACGGCAAGCGGGGCGCGGAGTAGCGTCGGATCATGACGTTCATTCCCGACGGCGACATCAGCGCAGGCGCGTGCGACACCTTCGCGGTCGGTGCGGCGAAGCTGTGATCGCTCGCCGGTTCGGACGCATAGCACTGGGCGTGCTCGCAGTGCTCGTGCTCGCCGGCGTGATCTTCGCCGCCTGGGCGCACACGGTCATGGCCGGGGAACGCCCTCGTGCGCTCGAGGCCTGGCGCGATTCCGAGATCACGATCCGGCAGACGGATCGCTCGTTCGTGATCGAGCCGGCGGAGGGCGGTTCCGACGTCGGGCTCGTGTTCATTCCGGGAGCTCGAGTCGATCCCGCAGCGTACCTCTGGAAGCTCGGCGGGATCGTGGCGGAATCGGGAGCGACGGTCGTCGTCACGGAACCGATCCTGAACCTCGCGTTCTTCGACACCCGTCCGTTGGAGGAGTTCACCGCCGACGTGCCCGGCATCGAGCGATGGTACGTCGGCGGCCATTCGCTCGGCGGTGTTCGCGCGTGCCAGATGGCGGCTGAGTCATCGGATGCCTCGGGGCCGGAGGTTGCAGGCATCGTCCTGTTCGGCAGCTACTGCGCGAACGACCTGTCGGATTCGGGCCTGCGCGCCCTGTCGCTCGTCGCGGAGTTCGACGGGCTGAGCACTCCCGAGAAGGTCGCTGCCGCGTCGCCACTGCTCCCAGCCGACGCTGTCACCGTCGTGCTCGACGGCGCGAATCACGCGGCGTTCGGGGACTACGGCGTGCAACCGGGTGACGGTACGGCGACGGCCGACGACGAGGCCATCCGCGAGCGAATCGCCGCAGCCGTCTCGGAGTTCCTGCAACCCGCGTCATGATCGGGCCCGCTCTGCGTCTCTCAGATGACGGGCGAAGCATCGGTGCGAGCCCGCAGTCAGATGGGAACCCGACCATGCGACGAAACGACACAACTCCTCATCGCGAATTCATCCGAGCGATCGGCATCGACGAGGTGGTTGCCTGGCCCTGCACCTGCGCGCGAGGCGGCGACCACTGGTACCGCGAAGCGAAGCGCCCGGCCGAGCTCGCCGGAGTGATCTCCGAGAGCCCGGCCGCGGCAGACGGACATCGGAGACCGAGCGTGCCTGCGGGACATCCGCTTACGAAGGGCTGACGCGCCGGCTTACTCGCCGGTGTGCAACACCTCGAGTGGGCGCACGTACTCTTCGTGGCGGTGGCCGAAGGACGCCCTCACCATTCCCCAGCCCTTGTAGCTGGTGCGCAACCCGCGCGCATCAGCTGTGAGGTCGCCGGTCACCCGGCCGAGCAGGTGACGGCACATGCCGTAGGCCATTCTCGCCGTGCCGCTGAACGCGCCGCGCACTCGAACGAGCGCGCGCGGGCCCGCCCCGGACTGAAGCCTGAGCGCGACCTGCACCGCCGAGTTGCCGCCGTTGAACGCTCGGCGCATCGCCCAGCGTCGGGTCACCCGATCGGCAGGGACGACGTCTTCGGTCTCCGACTCGTTGCACCAGAGGATGCGGCCGCCCGCACGCCGGAGCTCCCGGGAGAACAGCGTGTCCTCGCCGCCGGCGAGCCCGAGTGATTCGTCGAAGCTGAGCCCCATCTCGCGCACCTGATCGAGGTCGAGCAGCAGGTTCCCGGTGGCGGCCACGTCGATCTCGATGCCGGTGGTGCGCGGTCGGCGGCGGAACACGCCGGTGGCGAGCACCCACTCGTCGGCGTCCTCGTCGAACAGCGAGATGACCCGCCCCATCACGGCCGCGGGCCGGCTCGGCTGCCAGACCCGCACGAGCTCGCGCAGCCAGCCTTCGCGCGGGCGCTCGTCATCGTCGATGAAGGCGAGCAGTCGGGCGTGACCCGACTCCGTCAACGCGCGATTGCGAACCGCCGCAATGCCGGGCTCCGGCTCGACGACGTATCGCAGGGGGAGCTCGCCATGCGCCTCGACGACGGATCGGGCACTTCCGTGCGGATCGTTGTCGACCACGAGCACCTCGACATCGACGAGATCGGCAGCCTCCGCGAGACGCGCCGGCAGCGCATCGAGCAGTTCGTCGAGTTTCGCGGGTCTACGATAGCTCGGAATGCCGACCACGAGCCTGATGCGATTCACGCCGGATCGACCTCCGCGGTCGTCGTGGCAGCCGCCACCTCGCTTCGGATGAACCGCATCTTGCCGCCCACCTGCGGGATGGAGGTGACGCGTTCGACGGTCACGGGCACCAGCCCGCGGGTTGCGACGCGCAAGAGATCCTCTGCACGGCGGATGCCGGCGTCGGCGTCTGCGCCTGGGATGCAGCGGAGTGTGACCGAGTAGTCGGCCGCCTGGACGATCTCGAACTGTCGCACCGACAGCGGCGCTTCATCGAAGATGTGGCCGAGTGCTCCGGCGATCGTCGTGCCGTCGGGCAGGCGCACGGCGTCCGAGCGACGCCCCGAGATCGCGCCGAGGCGCGGGTGGGCGCGACCGCATGCGCAACGGCCGGAGCGGAGGCTGCTGATGTCGCCGAGTCGATAGCGGATGATCGGGAACACACGGTTCGTGAGGTCGCTGACGATCACGTCGCCCTCGACGTCGGCGGGCGCAGGGCGTTCGTGCTCGTCGAGTACCTCGACCCGCCGCACGTCGGAGAAGACGTGAAGTCCCTCGTGCTCGGCGCATTCGCCGGCGATCCACGGCACCTCGGCCGATCGGTAGTGATCGTGGCACGGGGCGCCGAGCGTCGACTCGATCTCGGCACGGACTCCGGGGGTGAGCGGGGCCGCAGTGACCGCGATCGCCGTCGGCGGTGCGAAGCGAAGACCGAGTCGGTCGAGGCGCCTGGCCATGTCGAGCACTCCGCCGCCGTAGCCGAGCAGGAACGGCGGCCGCAACCGGTTCCACTTGCGCACGAACTCCGTGACCGACTCGTCGGTGATGCGGAACGCGTCGAGTTGGATCCGTCGCGAGGGCAGCCATTGCAGATCGTGGCGGAAGCCGGCCGCGCCCGTGAGCATGTGACGGGTGATGATGCCGCGATCGTCCCACGGCTCGACTCCCCACCAGTCGAAGAGCCGCCACTCGAGCGCGCGGGCCGGGAATCGCTCGTCGCGGAGGATGTGGAGCGGAAGCCCAGTGCTGCCACCGGTCTTCGAGACGGCGGAGGTCTGCGCCGTCGCTTCGTCGGTGCGGATGGTGTCGAAGTGATCCCTGAGCATCGACTTGTCGATGAAGGGCAGTGCGGTGAAGGCCTCTGGGTCGCGGAGGTCGTCGAGGGTGAGTCCGGCCGATGCATAGAGCTCGCGGTAGAACGGGCTGTGCTCCATCGCGAAGCGCGCGTGCGCGATCGAGCGCTCGGCGTTGAGGCGCTCGAGTTCTTCGGCGGGCTCGCGGTCGTGGCGACGGAACTCCCGGAGCACTTCGGCGCTCGAACGGCCGACTGTGTTGAGCTTCATCTCGAACGCAAGGCGCTTGATCACGCGGTACTCCCTGCCACCGTGAGCGACGAGCCTCTCTTCGCCGCCACGGCGGCACGATACGCGCGCAGATGGGCGGCTCCCGCCTCGTCCCAGTTCCTGCGGGAGAGGTCGGGTCGGCGTGAGGGGTCGCGCGTCGACGTGGCGCGCACGGCACCGAGTAGCGCCGCGGCATCCAGCGTGCCGTCGTACATGATGATCCAACCGTCGCCGACCTCTTCGGCGAGCGCCTCGTTGACCTCGTTGCGCGGCACGAGCACCGGGCGGTCGAGCGAGAGCGCCGCGAGCACGCTCCCCGAATTGTGCATGAACCGATAGGCGAGCACGATCAGCTGCGAGCCGGTCACGAGCTCGACCAGATCGGCATCTTCGACGAATCCCAGCTGCAGCTCGACGTCGGGCAGCTCGGCGGCTCGAGCCCGGAGCTGATCGGCGAGCTCGACGCTCGACGGCCGGCCGCCGATGCGAACGCTGAGCGAAGGATCGTCGATCACCGCCCCGGCGTAGGCGTCGAGCAGCGCATCGACGCTCTTGTACCTGCGGATGCCGCCGAAGCTGCCGACCCGGCCGCGCACCGTCTCGCTCGGTGCGTACTTCGCGTACCAATCGCGGTAGTGCCCGTGCGGGATCATCGTCGAGAGCGTGCCGTCAGGCGTCGACGTCACCGTGTTGATGGTGATGCGATAGTCGGTGCCGCGGTCGACCGCGCGCAGAATGGCACGGCTGAGCGCGTGCACGTCGGGCAGTTCGACGTTGTGCACCGTGCGCACGACGGCGATGCGAGAGAAGCGATGACGCAGCACGAGTGCGATCGTGAGGAGGCGCTTGCCGGCGGACTTCCACCACGTCGTGCCGTGCAGCTTGCCCTCGGGCCAATGCCAGTGGAACACGTCGTACCGACCGAAGAGCGCCTCCGACCAGTCGAAGCGCCGGTGGCGCAGGCCCGGTGTCGCACTGAGCGCTTCGTCGAGCATCGTGATGTACGGATTCGTCGTATGCCGGGGCGGCCCGAACGACTGCATGACGGTCAGTTCGCCCTCGCGCGTGCGCGCGACGGACGGCAGCTCGGCTTCCGCGGCATGGCCGTGGAGGTGGTTCGACATGGACTTCCCTCACGAGTGTGTGAGCCATCCTAGCCAGACCGGTGCCCCGCGCGGCGGGTCGGCGTGGCCCGCATTCGCGGGGGTTTCGTCGGTGCCGGAGGTCGCTCAGCCGTCGTCCCGACGGGCGGTCGGGACCGCCTCGCCTGGCCGTTGCGAGGTCGCCCCCCGGGCACGGACCACCTTCGCAGGAGAGCCTGCTGCAATGGAGAACGGCGGAATGTCGCGGGTGACGACGCTGCCGGCTCCGATGACCGATCCACGGCCGATCGTGACGCCCGCCGTGACGATCGTGTTGGAGCCGATCCAGCAGTCGTCCTCGATGCGGATGAAGCTGCGCACGACGCCCTGTTCCTTGATCGGGCGGCCGGCATCGTCGAATGCGTGATTCTCGGCGTGGAGCTGCACACCCGGTCCGAGCATCACGTCGTCGCCGATCGTGATGAGGCCGGAGCATCCGATGAAGCACCCCGTCGCGAAGCTCGATCGGTCGCCGACCACGAGCCCCTCGCCCACCGGTCCGCCATAGTAGCTCGAGGGCCTGATGGCGGTGCGTGCCCCGATCGAGACCTGATCTCCGAAGGTGAGCCCCTGCAACGCGAGCCCCTGCACCTCGGCGCCGTCTTCGATGACGAGGCGTCCGGTGTGGCTGACTCCGCGGAGGGCGGTCAGCCGGGTGCGCCGCCCGATGAACAGCAGGCCGTTCGAGCGAGCGAAGAGCAGCTTGCGCGTGAGCCCGCGCAAGAACATCCCGCCCCCGCGGCGCAGCGCAGCGGCATCCGCCGAGCGCTGCCGCGAGGCCGATTCGAAGCCGCTGAACCTCGCCACAGGGTCACCCGACCAGGTTCTCGAAACGGCGCAGGCGGCGATACCAGCGCAGTGCCGACGCCACCAGCAGACCCGCGTTGATCAGGGCCAGCGCGGTGTAGATCGTCACGAAGACGGGTGGCGCCCAGAGAGTCAGGAACACGATGCAGAGCAGCCCGTAGTCGGCGGGTGCCACCGCGAGCGAGTAGCCGAACGATGTGCGCGTCGCCGCGGGATGCGCTGCCGCCTCGTTCTCAGGATGCTGCAGGTGGTGTACGCGCCGGAGGATGTCGACGCTCGTCACCCCGAAGAAGAACCCGCTCGCCGCGACGCCGAACACGATCGGAACGAGCAACCACCACACGTCGAGGTCGTAGAAGCGGAACCAGCAGATGAGCACCGCCGAGTGCAGAGTCGCCGCCTTCAGCGCGTCGAAGAAATGATCGAGCCACTCGCCCGAGAGCGTGCCACCGCCGCGCAGTCGCGCGAGCTGGCCGTCGGCCGAATCGAGCGCGTAGCCGAGCACCAGGAGCACCGTGACGAGTAGGGACGACCAGATCGTCGGATCGAACAGCGCGATGGCGAGGATGCCGAGTCCGGTGCAGAGCCCGCTGATTGCCGTGACATGGGTCGGCGTCATGCCGAGCACGAACGCGAGCGCCGCCAGCGGACGGCCGAGTGGCCGGTTGACATAGCGCGAATACGCCGGCGCACCGCGTGAGGACTTCTGGGCGCCACGCAACCGGGTCATCGCAGCGTGTAGCTCCGACATCCTGCCTCCCTCCCCGCAGTTCGCCCATCATAGCGACGGCGGCGAGCGCCGGGTCGTACCGGCGTGGCCCCTATACTGGCGCCGTCGGGCGGCAGGCGCTCGCGGTGATTGGGGGAACACTGATGCCCGGTTCCCTCACGATCGTCGTCGTGAACTACGGTTCCTCGGACTTGCTGGCCTCGAACCTCGTCTCCGTCCACGAGGAGATTCCGGGCGCGCGGGTGATCGTCGTCGACAACCCGACGACCGACGACGAACGCGCGCATGCCCGTGAGCTCGCCGCCGAGCACGGATGGTCGTTGCTCGCGCCGCGTGTGAACCTCGGCTTCGGCGGCGGGGTCAACGCGGCCGCCGAGACGGCCTTCGCCGACGGCGCGCACGAGCTGCTCGTGCTGAATCCCGATGCGCGCATCGACGCGGCATCCGTCGATGCGCTCGTGGCAGCGGTCGCCGATGACCGCATGACGCTCGTCTCACCGGTGGTGCTCGACGACAGCGGACGCACCTGGTTCTCGGGTCTCGACCTCGCGCTCGGCGACGGCGTGATCCGCTCGCCGCGACGACGGGCTGAGCATCCCGCCGATGAGTTCGTCGAGTGGCTGAGCGGGGCATGCCTGCTCATCACCCGCGAGGTGTGGGCCGCGAGCGGGGGCTTCGACGACGACTACTTCCTCTACTGGGAGGACGTCGACTTCTCCCGACGGGTCACGGATGCCGGAGGTCGGGTGGCGGTCGTGCGCAGCGCGACCGCCGTGCACGACGAGGGAGCCACGCATCGCACCGCGAGCCAGCGGGTCGAGGCGAAGTCGGAGATCTACTACTACTACAACATCCGCAACCGCATGCTGTACGCGGCACGTCACCTCGGCCCCGACGGCATCAGGCGCTGGTCGCGATCGTCGCGGTCCGCAGCGAAAGCCGTGCTGTTGCGCGGAGGGCGCCGCCAGTTCCTGCGGCCGATCCCGCCGCTGCGAGCCGCGATCCGGGCGCTCCGCGACGGGCGCCGCATCGGCCGTGCAGCGCTCGCCGGGCGTTCGATCGTCGCGGGGCAGTACACTCCCTCCACCACCTCCCGGAAGGCAGCCCCATGAGCGAGACCGAGTCGACTCCGAAGCGCACGCGCTGGATCATCGTGATCTCGGCCGCGGTGATCGCCGTGCTCGTGATCGCCGGCATCGTCTGGGCGGTTGCCGCCGGCGGCAACGGCGACGGTGCGATCCCGACGTCCACCGAGAGTGCGAGCGTGCCATCACCGTCGCCCGGCACCAGTGGCGGTGCGACCCCGGGTGCGACCGCGGAACCGGCGCCGGGCAACGAATCCCCGGTGCCGCCCGAACTCGCACCGGTCGCACCCGACGAGCAGGCGGTCGGCGACGACGGCGTGCGCGTGCGCATCGATCGCATCGAGTCGGTCGAGGGCGAGGCGTTCTCTGCCGGTGAGATCGCCGGCCCGGCTATTCGCGTCACCATCACGATCGAGAACGACACCGACAAGCCGCTCGACCTCGGCCTCACCTCGGTCAACGCCTATGTCGGTGCCGACCGCGCACCAGCCGGCACCGTGACCGAGCCCGGCGGCGTCCGCTTCGCCGGTGTCCTGGCACCGGGCGAGAGCGGCACCGGCGTCAGCATCTTCACGATCGCCGAGGGCGATCGCGACGACGTCACGATCACGGTCGACTACTCGGCCGAAGTGTCGACAGTCGTCTTCCAGGGCTCGGTGCGCTGAACCGAGCCGTTCCGCCTGCGCGGCACGGTGCCAAGAACCCCTCGATATGGGGGATGACGCCGCGACCTCTCCGATCTAGCCTGTGACCGAGTGAGTTCAACCCGAGGCACTCGCTACCCCGCGCCCCCTGCCTTGGATACCCGACGCGAGGAGCGGCTCGTGACCATCACACAGCCTGAGCAGTCCGAAACCCGACGCACGCGGCCTCGACGACGCCTTTCGGCGGCGGTCGCCGCCGGCGTGCTCGCCGGCCTGCTCGGAACGGCGCTCTTCGCGCCCGCCGCGATCGCCGATACGGCGCCGCCCGCAGGTACGGACCCTGAGACGGTCAGTGCCGACCCGTTGCCCACGGTCCAGATCGACGGCGTCGTCTGGACACAGGCAGCGAGCGCCACCACCGTCTATGCCGGCGGTCAGTTCACGAAGGCCCGTCCGGCAGGCGCGACCGCCGGCACCAACGAGACGGGCCGTGCGAACCTGCTGTCGTACAACATCGAGACCGGGGTGCTGGACTCGAGCTGGAACCCGAGCCCGAACGGGCGGGTGCTCGGTACCGCACTGTCGCCCGACGGCACGCGACTCTACGTCTCCGGCGCGTTCACCTCGATCGCCGGGGAGGCACGTTACCGGCTCGCCGCCTTCGACACCGCCACCGGTGCGCTCATCTCGAACTGGAGGCCGGGCACCAACTCGCTCGTCTACGACATCGTCGCGACCAATACAGCGGTGTACTTCGTCGGCGAGTTCACGAACGTGAACAACACCGCGCGTACGTATGCAGCAGCGGTCAGTGCCTCCACGGGAGCGCTGCTTCCGTTCAACCCCGTGCTCGCGGGCGGATACGGCGCTCGCGCGATCGTGGCCTCACCCGACGGAGCGAAGGTCGTCGTCGGCGGTTCGTTCACGTCGACGAACGGCTCCACGAACCCGGGCCGCGGTATGGCTGCGCTCGACTCCACGACGGGCGGGTCACTGCCATGGGCCGTCAACAGCGTCATTCGCAACGGCGGGGCGAACGCAGCCATCTACTCGCTCGCCTCTGATGGCGACAGCGTCTACGGCAGCGGCTACGACTTCGGCGGGTCCAAGACCCAAGACGACTTCGAAGGCTCCTTCCGGGCGAACTGGTCCGACGGTTCGATGGCCTGGATGGAGGACTGCCACGGTGACACGTATTCCGTGTTCCCCATGGGTGATGTCGTGTACAAGACCGGACACACCCACTACTGCGGCAACATCGGCGAGTTCCCGCAGCTCGATCCGTGGTACCTGAACCACTCGCTCGCATTCGCGAAGGAGCCGTCCGACCGCACCATCACCCCCGACATCTGGGGTTACCGCAGCTTCACGGGCAACCCCGCCGGCAAACTCCTCCACTGGTACCCGACGTGGTTCACCGGATCGGCGACCGGCATCGGCCAAGCAGGCTGGGACGTCACCGGCAATGGGAAGTACGTGCTGTACGGCGGTGAGTTCACGGCCATCAACGGCATGCGTCAGCAGGGTCTCGTGCGGTTCGCGAAGCAGAACGTCGCACCCAACAACATCGGCCCGACGATTCAGGGTGGCCTCTGGGAGATCAACGCGAGTTCGTTCCGTGCCGGCGCGGCGAGGATCAACTGGCAGGCGAACCACGACGCCGACAATGCCGTGCTGAAGTACGAGGTCTTCCGGCAGGGCGTCACTGCGCCGCTGTACACCACCGAGGCCTCTTCGACGTACTGGGTCCGCCCGCTCATGAGCTTCAACGACACGGGTGTCACGGCGGGCCAGACGTACCAGTACCGCGTGCGCGCCACGGATCCGTTCGGCAACTCCACGCAGTCGGACTGGACCGCCGTCACGGTCGCGACGACCGGGAGCAGCACCCCATACGACGACGCAGTGCTCGACGACGCGCCGAGCACCTACTGGCCGATGAACGAGCCGAGCGGCACTCGCGGCTTCGACTGGGCGACCGGGAACGACGTGACGACTTCCGGATCCGTCACGCGCGGTCAGTCGGGCCCCATCGCGGGCAGTACATCGACCCGTTTCTCGGGCTCGAACAGCTTCGCGGCGACACAGATCCGTGAGACCGGGCCGAACGAGTTCTCAGTCGAGGCGTGGTTCCGAACCACGAGCAACTCGGGCGGGAAGATCATCGGGTTCGGTGACCGCAACACCGGGAACTCGTCGAGCTACGATCGCCACATCTATCTCAGCGGCAACGGCCGGGTCAGCTTCGGCGTGTATCCGGGCGGGGTGCGCACGGTGCAGAGCGGCACGGGCTTCAACGATGGCGACTGGCATCACGTGGTCGGCACCCTGAGTTCGGCGGGTCAGGAGCTGTACGTCGATGGCGAGCGGGTCGGCGTACGCACCGACACCACATCGGCGGAGGCCTACAGCGGCTACTGGCGCATCGGGGGTGACAACGTGGACTCCTGGCCGAACATCGGCAACCGGTACCTCAACGGTTGGATCTCCAACGTCGCGGTGTACCCGACGCCGCTGACGGCGGGCCAGGTCGACGACCACTACCTCGTCGCCAACGGCGGCACGATCAACAACTCGCCGACGGCGACCTTCACCTCGTCGCCGACGAACCTCTCGGTCGCCCTCGACGCCTCCGCTTCCGCCGACACCGACGGCACCCTCGTCGGCTACGCATGGGACTTCGGTGACGGCGCAACCGGAACGGGCCAGACCACGTCTCACGACTACGCCGCAGCCGGCACCTACACGGTGAAGCTCACGGTCACCGACGACGATGGCGCAACCGCGACGAAGACCGCGAGCGTCGTCGTCTCGGCACCGGTTCCGAACGCGCCACCTGTGGCCTCCTTCGTGCACTCGGCGAACGGACTCGCGGTCACCGTCGACGGGAGCGGGTCCACCGACTCCGATGGCACCGTGACGGCGTGGAGTTGGGACTTCGACGGCGACGGCACGGCGACCGGTGCGACGGCGTCGCACGAGTTCGACGCGGCCGGCACCTATGACGTCACGCTCACGGTCACGGATGACGACGGAGCCACGCATTCCGCGACTGTGCCGGTCACGGTGGAGGATGCCCCGCCAGTCACCGTGCTCGCAGCCGACGCCTTCACGCGCACCGTCGCTGGCGGCTGGGGCACTGCCGACACCGGCGGCGCATGGACCGCCCTCGGCGGAGCCTCGAGCTTCTCCGTCGCCGACGGCAAGGGCGTCGTCTCCCTGGCTCCGTCCCACACTCGCGAGGGCCGGCTCAACGGGGTCTCGGGCACGAATGCGGTCGTCGATGTGCAGGTCTCATCGGATGTCGCATCGCAGGGCGGCACGGCGAGCGTCACGATCATCGGCCGGCAGGTCGGTGCAGCGGTCTACTCCGCCCGCGTGCGGCTCGAGCCGAACGGCGTGATCCGCCTGTACATCCTGCGGGACGAGACGGTGCTCGGCGGCAACAGCTTCGTTCCCGCCGCCGGGTACACCCCGGGTCAGGTGCTGAACGTGCGGGTGCAGGTGAGTGGCACGAGCCCGACGACGGTGGCGGGCAAGGTCTGGGCCGTCGGCTCGCCCGAGCCGGGCTGGCAGCTCCAGGCGACCGACTCGACTGCCGCTCTGCAGGCGGCCGGTGTGGTCGGCATTCGAATGGCCCTGAGCTCCGTCTCGACGGTGCCGACGACCAAGCTGAGTTTCGACAACTACCGGGTGGCCCAGGGCTAGTCGGCCACGACTGGTGCCGGCGCCGGTGACGGCGTCGGCACCGACCAGCGGTGGCTGCGACATGAGAGGAGAGGCCGAAGATGCGGATCCGATCGATCATCCGTCACCTGCCGTCGTTGCTCAACGCCGCGCTCCAAGGACAGCCGGGTGCGCGTGTCGCACCCTCAGCGAGGCTCGGCGGCGCCGGACGAATCGTGATCGGGCGCGGAGCGGTCATCGGCTCCGGCGTGCGGGTCTGGGTCGGTCCGGGCGCAATGCTCAGCATCGGCCCGGGTGTGCGAATCGGGGATCGTTGCATCCTGAACGTCGAGATGGGCGTCGAGATCGGCGCCCGCACCGAGATCTCGTGGGACGTGCAGCTCCTCGACACCGACTTTCACCGGATCGTCGATGAGTCGGGTACCGTGCGGCCGCACACGGCGCCGATCACGATCGGCGAGCACGTGCTGGTCGGTGCTCGATCGACTGTGCTGAAGGGGGTCACCATCGGTGCGGGTGCCGTGGTGGGCGCGGCATCCGTCGTCGTCAAGGACGTCGAAGCCGGTGCGATCGTCGCAGGCAATCCGGCACGCCGTGTCGAAACCGCGTTGGCGTGGGGTTCGCGCCTCGGCCCGGGCCCGTTCGACGCGGCGCCCGACGCAGCACGGACGACCGTCGCCGACCGCCCCGACGACTAAGTCGACAACGCCCTCGAATGACGCTCCATCGACCATGCCCTCTCGTTCGGTGGGCGAATCGACGGAACCGCCGCGAGCGCCAGCAACAATGCCATCGTGCGATACGAGCTGAGGAACGGGCTGAAGAAGGTGTCCCACAGCGTGAGCACCGTGAGCAGCACGAGCACAGCGCTCGCGGTGCGCAGCGATACGCGGCTCGCGACCGACACGACCGCGTAGACGCAGATGAAGAGCGCGACGGCCGCGCCGAGCGGGCCGAAGCGCAACCAGAGGTCGCCGATGACCGAGTGCACCTCGAACCGGCCGCCGAACATGAACGTCTCGACGTAGCCGTTGTTCGGGTCGTAGTTCAACTCGCTCATGCCCGACTTGGCGAGCCACACGTCGGTCGACGTCGGCAGCGAACCGGCGCCGTACCCCCATGGCTGGTGCATGAGCAACGCGAACGTCGCGCCCATCTCCGGCCGCCCGCCCGTGATCAGCGACCCCGTCGCGTCGATCTGCATCTGGCTGCGCTGCTGGCTCGCCGAGCCCAACACGCCGTCGAGCAGCAGTGCCTGGATGAGGTTGAATATCGCGAGGCCCAGCACGCCGACGCCCAGGATCACGGGCAGTGGGCGGGCACGGATGCCCGCTCGAGGGGTGCTGAGCTGCCAGATCGCGACCACAGCCGCCAAGAGGAGGAACGCGGTGAACGATCGCGAGTCGTTCAGGCCCGAGACCGCAGCGAGCACGACCAGTGCGATGAGCTCCGTGAGCCGGCCGCCGAAGTGCTCGGCGAGCGCGAGCACGAGCAGTGCGATGGGAATCGAGAGCGAGTACTTCCAGAGGTTCACCGGGTTGCCGCCGGTCAGCACGAGGTTCGCGAATCCGCCGACTGCGAAGGCGACGACGGTCCAGGTGCTGCCCACGCATTCGCGCGCCCACAGCAGGGTGCCGATCGCGCCGAGCATCGCAAGGAAGGTCGAGACCTCGATGACGAGCAGGGGGACGCTGAACGCGCGGATCGGATCGAACACGCTCGTCGCCACGCCCCAGACCGTCGCTGCCGCGCCGAGCATCATGAACGCCCGCATCCCTCGGTATCGAGCGAGCGATCCGAGCCAGACCGGTGCGAACACGATCGCGACGATCAGGCAGACGCTGACGCCGACGGCGATCTGGTATCGCACCGCCACCCCGGCGGCGGCCAGGAGTGGGATCACGGTCGGTGTCACGACACTGGTCAGGCGGGCATTCATGACGCACCGACCGTTCGGCGTGCTGCCCCGGCGGGAACCCTAGGATGAGCGCATGCGGCATCGTCGGCACCCGTCTCGGCCGTTCCGAGGCGCGCGCGAGTCGGCGGGGGGCACGGATGCCGCGTCGCCCCGCTGATCGCGCGAGAATCGCGATTCTCCTGGCGTACGAGCAGGACGCCGTCGTGTGGGCGGAGCGCTTCGCGCGGGGCGAGACGCTCGATCGCACGCCCTACGGCTACGACCGGGCGGCGTCGCGGTACGAGTTGACCTGGTCGGCGTCGTCGCCCGAGTCCCGGGTGGCCCGTGGCATCCGTGCGAGGGTGTCGCGCATGCTGGGATTCGATCTGGTGCACGCCTGGCGCAATCGCCGGATGCTCTTCGCCGCCGATGCCATCTGGACGCACAGTGAGCGCGAGCACCTGGCCGTCGCGTTCCTGCAACGTTTCCGCCCTCGCCGGCGCCTGGTGCCGGTGCTCGCGCAGTCGGTCTGGCTGTGGGACGAGTGGGAACGGCACGGCCGGCTTCGTCGTGCATTCGTGGCCTGGCTGCTCCGACGGCATCCGGTCGAGGCGGTGCACAGCCGTGTGAACCTCGCCGATGCCCTGACGGTCTCGGGTCGTCCCGCGATCCTGCTGCCGTTCGGTACCGCGCTCGCGGTGCGCGAGACCGACATCGCCGCGAGCCCCGACGGTCTCGTGCCCGACGGTCTTGTGCTCGCCGTCGGCAACGACCGGCATCGCGACTGGGAGACGCTCGCCCGCGCCGCCCGGGAGCTCCCCGAGGTCGGATTCCGCGTGGCGTCGAGCTCTCGCGCGGCCCGCCAGGTCGCCTGGCCGCCGAACGTCACCGTCGCGCCTACGACGTCGAGGTCCGAACTCGCGGGGCTCTATTCCACGGCTGCCGCGATCGTCGTTCCCGTGAAGCCGAACCGGCACGCTTCGGGTGCGACGAGCCTCATCGAGGCGATGGCGAGCGGGCGTCCGCTCGTCGTCACCCGTACCGGTGGGCTCGACGATTACGCGGGCGCGAACGCCCGCTTCGTGGGGGCGGGCGATGACCGCGAACTGGCTCGTGCGCTGCGTGCTGCGCTCGCCGGCGAGGTGGACCCGGCCGACCCCGCCTCGCCCGGCGATCGAGGGCTGACTCAGGAGGACTACGTCGCGCGCTACATGCTCGTCACGGAATGGCTTCTCGGGCGATCGCCGCTGGCGCCCGAGGTCTCGGAGTTCGTGAGCGTCAGACCGGTGTCGTCGTAGCATCCTGCTCGGCGGCATCCGTCGCCGCCCCTCCCTTCTGGCCCATCAGGCGCTCGCGATTGCGGGCGATGTAGATCGTGAACGGCACCACTTGGCACACGAGGAGTGCGATCGCGTTCGCCATCGGCGGGCCTGCAGCGCCGAATGCGGGCGCCAACGCGATGCCGAGCGCGAGACTCGATCCAGCCATCGCGAGCGTCGGGATGACCTGGAAACGGATACCGGGCTTGTCCATGATGAACATGCCGAGCGGATACACGGCCGCGATGAGCGTGATCATCGCACCGAAGGCGAGGATCGTGGTTCCGGCCACGGTGAGCTCGCCATCGGTGATGAACCCGAAAAGCCACGGGCCCGCGAGCCAGATGAGGGCGGTCGCGGCGATGATCGCGACCGCGAAGACCGCCGAGAGCGCGAAGGGGCCGCGGCGCAGCTGCCCGGTGTGCCGCCGATTCGCATACAACGGCCAGAGGGCGACCCCGGCCGCCATGACGAGGCCATTGAGCGCGAAGAAGACCTGGCCGGTCACGCCGTACTCCGCGACCTCGGCGGGCGTGCCCCACTGGGCGAGCACGTAGCGCTGGGTCGAGACGGCGATCGGGAACGAGATCAACTGGGCGAGCATCGGCCAGCCCACGTCCATGACGTGCACCCCCGGGTGCCGGCGCGGGTGCAGCACGTAGCTCGAGGCACGTTGCACCAGGGGGCTCGTGAGCCGTGCGGTGACCGAGAGACCGATGACACTGACGATGAAGGATGCCCCGAAGGAGGCGACCGCCAGGAACGACGCCGCACTCGGGTCGTCGATCTGCAGGATGAGCCAGACGCCGAGCAGAGCCAGCGGTGAGAGCATGCCCTGCAGCAGGATCACGATGTGATTCCGTCGCAAGCCCAGCATGATGCGCACCCAGATGCCGACCGGAACGCCCAGGCAGAAGATCGAGAGGCAGACGAACGCGGCGAGCCCGGCTGCCGGCTGGTCGCCCGAGTCGCCGAGCAACGCGACCCACCCGCCGGTGAAGAGCATCGCAGTGTTGACGACCATCGTGACCACCGCGAAGCCGATGAGGATGCGGCCGACCGTCGTCAGCTGCACGAGCACGTCGTCGTCGGTGCGAGCGTCGTCGCTCGTCGCGATGCTGTTGACGATGACCGCGCCGCTGCCGAGATCGGTGAAGGCCAGCAGTGAGGGGATCGTCGCGAGCAGGGTGAAGAGGGCGTAGTTCTCTATACCGGCGTCGCCCATGATCAGCCGCGTCGTGAGCACGCCGCAGACGAGCGACACGCACATCGTGAGCGCTTTGGCTGCCAGGGCGAACAGGGAGTTCATCGGATGCCTCGCGGCTCACGCATCCGAGGCGACCGGCAGCTCTGCCGCGTCGACAGCCTGCTCTGCGGCTCGCCCGTTGCGAGCCTTCCGCGCGCGGCGGCGGCGTGGCTCGGGTGCGTAGTACGGGCTCTTCGCGATCGACTTGACGTCGTTCATCACGATGCCGAGCACGGGCTTGCGAGTGCTCCGCAGTGCCGCCAGAGCCCGCCGCAGCTCCTCGCGACGGGTACGGTTGGCGCGCACCACGAAGAGCATGCCGTCGCTGATGGGCGCGAGCCAGAGCGCGTCGCTCACCGACAGCACGGGTGCGGTGTCGAGCAGGACGTAGTCGTACTCCTTCCGCGCCTCGTCGACGACGGTGCGGAGTTGCCCGCTCGCCAGGAGCTGGCCGGGGTTCGGCGGCAACGCCCCGCTCGTGAGCACGTCGAGTCGCGAATGGCCCCACTGCTGCACGGCTTCGGCGAGGGTCGCCTCACCGATGATCACGGTCGTCAGGCCCACGCCGCCCTCGAGGCCGGTATAGCCGGCAACACTCGCGCGACGAAGATCGGCCTCCACGAACAGCACGCGATGCCCGACTTCGGCGAGCGTGAGCGCGAGACCGAGGGCGACCGAGGTCTTGCCTTCGGATGAGGAGCCGGAGGTGATGAGCACGACGCGATGATCGCGATCGACATCGACGAACTTGAAGCCCGCCGTCACCTGACGCAGGGATTCCGCCACCCGTCCGTCGGGGGCGGCTCGCAGGGAGGCGGCGACGGTGCGACCGTCGGTCGACGTTGCGACGTCGCCGATCACCGGTGCATCCGTGATGTCGCCGACGTCGGCGGCGGTCGCGATGCGCGTGCCGAACCGGCGGCGGACGAGCGCGTAGGCGACCCCGACGGCGGCACCGGCCACGAGGCCGAGCATGACGTTGAGCCTCGTGTTCGGCGAGACGGGCACCGTCGGAAGCCGTGCGGGGGCGATCGTCTCGACCCGCACCGCCGGGCGCTCGTCGGCGCCTTGGGGAGAGAGCTCGGCGACCGCTGCCGCGAGCTGGCGTGCAGTCGAATTCGCGGTCGCCTGGGCACCTTCGGGCGAGGCATCCGTCGCGCTGATGTCGATGACGACCGTGTTCAACGGGGCTTCGGCGCGCACGCGGCGCGCGAGCCGGTTCGATGTCTCATCGAGATCGAGCTCCTCGATGACCGCGTCGAGCACGACCGGCGAGGTCGCGAGCAACGAGTAGGTCTGTACGAGGTTCTGCACGTAGTTCGAGCCCTGAACGAGCTCATTCGTGTTGTCTCCGCGAACCGGGATCACCATGACGGAGGCCTCGGCCCGATACTCGTCGGGGAGCAACTGCGAGTACCCGTAGGCGGCGCCCGCGCCGAGCACCGTCAGTATCGTGATGGCAAGCCAGTGCTTCCTCAATGCCGTGAGATAGTCATGTAGGGTCATGGTCCGCTCTCTCTTCGACAGGCGAAGGCTGCGCTGCATCCACACACATTCTCGCCTGAACTCGAGAGAAAGGACGGGACGGAGTGAATTCGAAACTCGTGTTCGTCTGCGAGGCGAACGTCTGCCGCTCGCCGTTCATGGCCTTCACGTTCGCCGACGAGCTCCACCGAACGCAAGATCGACGCGACTGGACCATCGGGAGTTCGGGCATCGACGTCGTCGAGGGCCGTGAGATCTGCACAGAGGTGCGGGCGATCATCGACGGCACCGATGAGGGAACAGCCTTCGCCGACGCGCATCGCGCAACCCCATTGCGCAACGTCGGACTGACCGAGCAATCGCTCATCATCGTCGCCACCCGCGTCGAGCGGGGCGTCATCGCGAAGAGCGCGCCCGAATTGCGTGGCCGGCTGTTCACGTTGCGCGAGGCGATCGCCCTGGGGGCCGCCGACGGCATCGATGAGCTGCCGGTCGGCGCCGACGGTTCGCCCGCCACCCTCGCGGCCTATGCGGCCCGGTTGAACGGCCGGCGCGGTCTCATCCCGACGGCGCGACGTTCGGTGCTCTCCCTGTCGCGAGACACTGGCGACACGTGGGACACGCCCGATCGTCACCGTGAACGTCGCGGACGCCACCGAGCGATGCTGGCCAAGCTGCGCGACGACGTGCGGTTGTTCCACGCTCAGGTGAACGCATTCCTCGCCACCCCGACCTCGGGTCGGAATCTCGAGGGAGAGCCGCCGCACTGATCCGAACGGGGTCGTGTGCTCACTCAGCCCGCTCACCGTTGACCTGGGAAACTTGAGGGGTGAGCGCGTCGAGCGCCCGCCGAAGGGCCGTGCTCGACGTGTGCACGGTGTAGGGAAAGTACACGACCTCGACGCCGACCGCAGCGAATTCCCGCTCCAATCGGCGGCCGCGCGGGGTGCCGCGCCAATCGTCGCCTTTGAAGAACACGTCGAAGTGGAGTTCTCGCCAGGTGTCGAGCTTGTCGGGCACGACTTCGGCGTGGACCTCGTCGACGAAGCGGATGTGGCGGACGATCTCGAGGCGTTCGGCGAGTGGCACGACCGGTCCTCGCCCTTTGGTGCGTTCGAGCATTTCGTCGCTCACGACCCCGGCGATGAGGTGGTCGCACTGGTCTTTGGCGTGCTTGAGCACGTTCAGGTGTCCGACGTGGAAGAGGTCGAACGCGCCTGCGGCGTAGCCGATGCGACTGGGCATGCGTCACATTTCCTGTTTCGGGTTCGGAACGCGGTGAAGCGTGGGTTCCGAGTTTTCGGGTGCCTTGACTCTAGAACTGCGTCCGCTCGCGGGGCAGCCCCAAGACGGGGGGCGAAACGAGCCGAGATCGGCGTGATCACGCGGATCGGGCGCAATTCCCCCTCGATTTGGGGGGCGGCCGGACGGCACTGCCGTCGTTAGACTCGCGACACCGCCCGCGGATGCGGCTGCCGAACGGCCGCAACCCTCTCGACACCGTGGGCGACGGGGCACACGCATGCGAACTGTTGCAGGGCAAGCGGATGCGCGACCCATCGTGCGCATTCTCGGCACCCACGGCGTGCCCGCGAACTACGGCGGATTCGAGACCGCCGCCGAGAACGTCGCGATCCACTTGCGCGACCACGGCTGGCGCCCCGTCGTCTACTGCCAGTCCCAGGGCGACGGACCCATCGTCGAAGACACCTGGAACGGCATCGACCGCATCACCATCCCGGTCGCCGGCGATGGCTGGCTCGGCACGTCGAAGTTCGACCTGCGCTCGATCCGCCACGCGGTCGGCCATCGCGACGTGTGCCTCACCTTCGGATACAACACGGCCGTCTTCAACGTGGCGCAGCGCATTCGCGGAATCCCCAACGTCATCAACATGGATGGCATCGAGTGGTCGCGTGCGCGATGGGGGAAGGCGCGACAGGCGATCCTGTACGTCAACGAACGCATCGCGTGCTGGGTCGGAGACCGCCTGATCGCGGACCATCCGGTCATCGAGGAGTACCTCGCGCGGAAGGCGAAGCGCAGAAAGCTGCACACGATCACCTACGGAGCGCATGCGGTGACGGATGCCCCGACCGAAGCGGTGACGTCGAGAGGCCTTGTACCCGGTGCGTACGCCACGCTCATCTGCCGGCCGATCCCCGAGAACTCGATCCTCGAGCTCGTCGAGGCATTCTCCGCGAAGCCTCGCGAGCAGCGTCTGGTCGTGCTGGGCGACTATCTCGACACGGACTCCTATCACCGTGCCGTCAAGGCCGCCGCGAGCGACGATGTGCTGTTCATCGGACCGGTCTACGACCCCGATGAGCTTGCCGCGATCCGCTTCCACGGCATCGCCTATCTGCACGGCCACACGGTCGGGGGTACGAACCCCTCCTTGGTCGAGGCGATGGCCGCGGGCAACCCGGTGGTCGCCCACGACAACCCCTACAACCGCTGGGTCGCAGGCGACGGTGCGCTGTACTTCGATTCGACTGCCGAGGCGACGACGAGACTCGACGCCTTGCTCGAGTCCGCAGAACTGCGCGCGCAGCTCAGTGGAGCCTGTCGTGCTCGGCACGCCGAGGAGTTCACGTGGGAGCACGTCGCCGGCCAGTACGAGGCGTTGCTCGCCTCGGTGAGCCCGCGCCGTCCGGCCGGCCTCGCCGTCACCCACGAACCAGGAGGAGAAGCATGATCAGGGTCGGGGTCGTCGGGCTCGGAAAAATGGGGCTCTCGCACCTCGCGATGATCCGCGCACATCCCGACGTCGAGGTCGTCGCCGTCGTCGATTCGACCGCGTACATCCTCGACGTGCTCGGCAAGTACACCGGGGTGCCGACGGCGAGCGACTACGAGCAGATGCTCGACTCGGCGCGACCCGACGCTGTGCTCATCGCCACGCCGACCCGGTTCCACGCACCCATGGTGCGGGCCGCGCTCGAGCGCGGCATCCATGTCTTCTGCGAGAAGCCGCTCTGCCTGACCTCGGCCGAGTCGGTCGAACTCGCCGAGCTCGCAGCCGAGCGCGGACTCGTCACGCAAGTGGGCTATCACAACCGCTTCGTGGGGGCCTTCCGCGAAGTACGCAGACTCCTCGACCTGGGTGCGATCGGCACGGTCACCCACCTCCTCGTCGAGGCCTACGGGCCGGTGGTGCTCCGGTCGAAAGGGTCGACCTGGCGCAGCCAGCGAACCGAGGGCGGCGGGGCGCTCTACGACTACGCGGCGCATCCGATCGACCTCGCGACCTGGTACGCCGGGCGCCCGGTCGGGGTCGGCGGCACCGTGCTCGGCAGCGTCTTCTCCGCCGATACCGAAGACGAGGTGTACAGCACCCTCTTCTTCGGCGGCGGCGTCAGCGGGCAGGTGTCGGTGAACTGGTCGGATGAGTCGTACCGCAAGATGACGACTCGCGTGACGCTCACCGGCACAGCCGGCCGCATCCACGCCGACCGCCAGGAGGTGCAGGTGTACCTTCGGGACTCCGCTCCGGCGATCGACGGCTACGAGCCCGGCTGGAACGTGAAGTACACGACGGAGCTCACTGATCCCGTCTGGTACTACCTCCGCGGCGAAGAGTACAGCGCACAGCTCGACCACTTCGTTCGACGGGTGGTCGATCCGGCACTCGCGGCGACGAACGACTTCGCCAGCGCCGCGGTCACGGATCGAGTCATCGAGATGCTCACGATCGACGCGGAGACCGGTCCGTCGGTACTTGACGAGACCGCTGTCCTGAGCCGGCCGGTGGAGCAACGCAGGCCGTCGCGCTGGAAGAGGAGACGCTCGTGACCCACGGCATGGAGGACACGACGGCCGCGGCGGTTCGCCCGCTCGACCGGCTGCTGTTCGGTGACAACCAGTTCTTCGGTGTGAACCACATGTCCGAAGAGAAGGCGCGCGCGCAGGCGATGCGATTCCAGCACATCGGCGCGGTGATGCAGGTGATCGACGATGCCTACGACGCAGGGGTGACGACGTTCATGTGCACGACGCACGATCGCATCTCCGAGGTCGTCGACCGGGTGCTGGCCGATCCCGCTCGGTACCCCGACTTCACCTTCCTGCCCTGCATGCCGTACGCGCACAAGTACGCCGATGCCGTGACCGAGAGCGGGATGGTGGGCGCGCTGCGCCGCTTCCTGCCCGAAGAGGGGATGGTGAACGCGATGCTCCGCGGTGGTCGCTCGATCGCGAAGAAAGACGTCGAGGGTCTCGTCACGCTGCTCGTCGATGCGGAGATGGCGATGTTCCGGGGCGTCCGCACGCCGGTGATCTGGTTGCAGAACGTCGTCTCGGACCTGATGCTCGGCCTCGGCTTCACTGATGCGTTCGCGATCTTCGCAAACCACGTGCGTGATCGGTACGGTGCTGAGCCCGGCTTCATCACGATGAACCTGCCCATGTTGCTGAACGCCCTCGACGACGCCGGCGTCGCGAATCCGCTCGTCTGCTCGAACATCAACAAGCTCGGGTTCCGGATGTCGGGCGGCACCGAGGCGTACCACGAAGCGCTCGCTGCCCGGCCTTTCCGAGCCGTCGCGATGTCGGTGTTCGCATCAGGGGCGATCCCACCGCGGGAGGCGATCGAGTGGGTGTTCGCCCAGCCGAACATCGAGTCGGTCGTGTTCGGCGCCTCGAGCCGCGCTCATATCGAGCAGACGGTCGAGCTCGTTCGCGAATTCGCATGACACTCCGGCCGACCTCGCATCGCAGTGACGGCCACGGCCCCCTGCGAATCCTGTTCGACGGCTTCTGGTGGGCCAGCGGCCCGACATCGAACCGCCAGGTGATGCGGGAGTTCATCTGGGGGTGGGCTGCGGAGTTTCCCGGCGATGAACTCATCGTGGCCGTTCGGCGCAGAGACCTGGCGACCGCTCGAGCAGAGCTGCCGGCCGGCGTTCGCGTCGTCGGTACGAGGATGTCGCCCCAGGGCGTGAGCGCCATCCTCGAGCTTCCGCTCATCGCGCGCCGCGTGCGCGCCGACATCACGTTGACGCACAATTTCACGCCGTTCGTCGGCCGCTCAGCGGTGTTCGTGCACGACTTCATGTTCCTGAGCAATCCCGAGTGGTTCACCCGCACAGAGCGCGCCTACTTCGCCCTCATGCCGGCCACGATCGATCGTGCATCGATCGTCTTCAGCTCGTCGGCCACCGAGGCCGCCCGCATCCGGGCATCGGCTCGAGGGCGACGCGTGGTTCCGGTCGGTCTCGCGGTCGGGAGTACGCTTCGCCGGGCGGTACCGCATCGTCCGACCGCCCTTCGCGACGTCGATGCGTTCCTGCTCGCCGTCGGTCGCCTGAATGTACGGAAGAACCTGGCGAACGTCATCGAGGCCGCCATCGACTCGGAACGGGTCTCGGTGTCGTTCCCGCTCATCGTCGTCGGTGAGCCCGGAGGAAGGACTGCCGACCTGACGGGCGCGGCGGCGGCGGCGGTCGCCGAAGGTGCAGTTCGATTCCTCGGCTTCATCGACGACGACGAGCTCGCGTGGCTCTACATGCACACGACGGCCCTCATCTTCGTGAGTCTCGACGAGGGCTTCGGAATGCCGACGCTCGAAGCACTCCATTTCGGCACCTCCGTCATCGCGAGCGACATCCCGGTCTTTCGTGAAATCCTGGGCACGGCAGCGACATTCGTGAAGCCCACGGATGTCGCGGCGATCGCCGTGGTCATGCGCGACGTGCCGGCACGGGGCGATGCGGTGGTTCCGACTCCCGAGGAGCTCGGCTTCTCGTGGCAGCGGAGCGTGCGTACGATGCGGGCCGCGATCGTCGAAGGGCCCGCGCGAGCCCGCCGTCAAGAGGTCAGTACGCCCCGCTCGGCCGCACGACCGTCTTGACGGTGCGCCACACGAGCATCAGATCGCCGATGAGCGACCAGTTCTCGACGTAGTAGAGATCGAGACGCACGCTCTCCTCCCAGCTGAGATCCGATCGTCCGCCGACCTGCCAGGGTCCGGTGAGGCCGGGCTTGATCATGAGCCGGCGTTTCGTCGTCGCTTCGTAGCATTCGGCTTCCGTCACGAGGGGCGGCCTCGGGCCGACGACGCTCATGTCACCGATGAGGATGTTCCAGAACTGCGGCAGCTCGTCGATCGAGTACTTGCGCAGGACTCTCCCGAGGCGGGTGACGCGCGGGTCGGACCGGAGCTTGAACAGCATGCCGGAGCCGTCGTTCTGTTCGAGCAGCGCCGCGAGATCCTGTTCGGCGGTCTGAACCATCGAGCGGAACTTGACCATCTCGAACGTGTCGCCGTCACGACCGCACCGGGTCTGTCGGAAGAGCACCGGCCCTGGGCTGTCGAGCTTGATCAGGAGTGCGACCACCGCGAGGAGTGGGCTGAGGAAGAGCAGTGCCGTGCCGGCGAACACGATGTCGAAGCTGCGCTTGATCACGTGCCGCCAGCCGTCGAAGGTCGGGATCTCGACGTGGAGCAGCGGCAGTCCGTCGACCGGCCGGAAGTGGATGCGAGGGCCGGCGACGTCCGTCAGTCGTGATGACAGCACGAGTTCGGTCGCAGTGCCCTCGAGATCCCAGCTGAGCTGGCGGATCGCGTCGTTTCCGTTGGTGTACTGACTCGCGACGATCACCGAGTCCGCGCGGTGCTCTGCCGCCGCGGTCGCGGCGCCGGGGATGTCGGCGACCACCGGAATGCTCTGACCGTCGCTGGTGAGCTCGGACCGGTCGTCGCCGTCGATCGCGGCGCCGACAACGTGGAATCCTGCGCCGGTGTCACGGGCGATCTGGGCCGCGACATATTCTGCGTCGACGCGCGAGCCGACGATGATCGCGCGGGAGAGGAAGTGACCCTGGCTGCGCTGCGTGAAGAGCCATTTGCGCCAGAGCCACCGGCCGGCCAACAAGCCACCGATTCCGACGGGAGCGCCGACGAGGTACCATCGGGCACCCGTCGTCTCGACGAGGAGGAAGACGATCGCCGCGATTCCGAAGGTGGTCGCGGTGGCGTTGAGCACCCGCTTGTACTCGAGGGCGCCGACGCCGAGCACGTGGGCGTCGCGACTGCGGAAGACCACGAGTGCGAGCAGCCAGACTGCCGCCATGAGGGCCGGCACCCCCATGCGCTGGAGCGGTTCTTCGGTGATGAGTTCGCGGCCCACTACTGCGGATCGAACGGCGACGGCGACCAACATGGTGACGGCGACGACGGCCGCGTCCGTGATGCGGAGGCGATCCCGGTACTGGCGTACCCACTGGAGCCCGGACGAAGCAGCGTCGACTCGGTCGATCGCGGCGGCGGGAAGGGAGTCGGTACCGTGGAACCGCCCGGCGTTGCGCGCGGGCGGTTCCAGCGGTGACGGGAGGCCGGTCATGGGCGTGACTCGGTCTCGATGGAGACGAAATCGTCTCTCATGGGTCGACGGAAACGTCGACGGGTTGCAGGCTGCATTGTTCGTTCTTCGTGTCGGATAAACGGTGCGACGCCAAGTCGGTGTTCTTGGCGTCGAGCACCGGCTCGCAACTGAACGAACGTCGACGAGCCGGTCGTGCGACATCCTTTCGGGAGGATGTTGCCCCTGACGCTACTCGCCTGCTAGCGTCGACACCTTACCCAAAACGGGGGGCTTGCGGCGGCTGGTCAGAGCTCGCGAATCCGCGTTCGTCTGCAGGGTGAACTGCTGTCGTATGAACACGAGGATTCGCCCATGCGGCTCGGTCAGGCGATCGCCGCGACGATCGCCTGACCGAGTTGCACCGGCTTCGTGAACTGCGGCCAGTGTCCGGTCGGCACATCGAGGTAGCTCACGTTCTTGATCTTCGCGAGCTCGCGCGTATACGGCGAGCCCGCGGCGATCCACTCGGCGAGGAGCTTGCTCGGGAACTCGCTCGCGATGATCGTGACCGGTACGTCGTAGCGTCGTTCGTCGCTGAGCTGCATCGGTTCGGTGGCGACGGCTGCCGGCTCGGGGATCGCCCGGGCGCGGAATGCTGCGCGAAGTTCATCGTCGAGGTCGACGAGGTCCTCGTCGCCGAACGCCTCCCACGGCGGCAGCGGCAGGTCGGCGCCCTCGCTCGGGAACTCGTCGTTGATCACGTCGCCATCGGCGAAGGGGCCGGCGTCGACGTAGACGACCCGCACGATGCGGTCGGGTCGGGCGTCTGCCACGCCGTGCGCGATCGCGCCGCCGCCCGAATGGCCGACGATCACGACCTGGTCTTCGAATGTGTCGACGATGGCGGCGACGGCGTCGATGTGGGTGCGCAGGCCGATGCTCGTTCGGTCGGCATCGGCCGACTCGAGACCGGGAAGGGTCAACGGGTGCGCGCGGTGGCCGGCCTCTTCGAGGACCGGCGTCACCCGCTGCCACGATGATGCGTCGAGCCAGAATCCGGGGATGAGAATGATGTCCATGCAGCGAAGCTAGCGTCGGCAGCAGACATTCGGAACGGGTCGGCGAAGCCCCTTGCGGCGACCACCGCCGCGCGCATCAGGCACCCTTGCGGGGTGACACCGCCGCGGCGCGCGGTGCGCGGCGTCCACCGGCGGTGGCGAGCACGACGATGCCGGCGGCGAGCAGGAGGAGCCCGAGCAGCGCGCCTGGTGGCAGCGCCTCGCCGAGCAGCGCGACGCCGAGGATGCCGGCCGTCAGCGGCTCCGCGAGCGTGAGCGTCGACACCGTTGCGGGGGCCAGCCCGCCGAGCCCGTATCCGAAGAGCAGGTAGGCGAGGGTCGTCGTGACGAGCCCCAACCAGAGGGCCATGGCGAGCCCGGGGCCGGTCGCGAGCCACGAGGCATCCGTCGAAGCAAGCAATGGGAGGCTGAAGACGGCCGCGACGCCGAAGAGTGCTCCCATGCTCGTCGTGCCGCTCCAGCCACGGTCGAGCAGGGCTTTGGCTGCGAGGGTGTAGACCGCGTACGAAGCGCCTGCGCCGAGCGAGGCGGCGAGGCCGAGCAGGTCGGCCCCCGAAACATCCGAAGCCCCCGAAGCTCCCGAACCACCCGAAGCGCCACCGCCGGTCGCCGCGGCGAGAATGCCGACGCCGAGGGTCGCGATCGCGGTGGCGACCGCCCAGCGGTGGCCGGGGTAGCGGCGGTGCAGCGCCCAGTCGAGCGCGCCGGTCAGCACGGGAGCCGAGCCGAGAGCGACCACGGTGCCGACGGCCACTCCGTTCGCCGCGGTGCCCGCGAAGAACGCAGGCTGGTAGGCGATGACGGCGGCAGCGCCGATGATGATGATGAGCCAGGCGGGCAGCGGATGCCGCGTGGCCCCGCCGGGCGCCCGAGCGGCGGGTGTCCCGACCGCACCGCGTCGGCGCCCGGCGAAGTGGACGATCACGGCGATGAGCCCGAGGCCGCCGCCGCCGATGAGGATCCGCGCTGCGCCGACCGAGGTCGCGCTCGCCTCGGGACCGAGGGCCTGCGCGGTGCCCGTGGTGCCGAAGCAGACGGCCGCGAGCAGCACGGCGGTCACGAATCGCATGGCACATTGTTACACAATCACCGGTGCTGCGCCTCCCTCCCGTCGGCGCGAACGCTGTGCGAGACTCGATCCGGGGCGGGTCGAACGGGGGCGTCGATGAGCGATGAACAGCTCGTGGTGAAACCTGCCGTGACCGATCCCGACCGTGGCCTCACCGCCGCCGAGGTCGAGGCCCGAGTGCGCGACGGCCGGGTGAACATCTCCAACGACGCGTCGAGCCGCAGCATCTGGAGCATCCTCCGAGCCAACGTCTTGACCCTCTTCAACGGCATCGTGGTCACGGGCTTCCTGCTTCTCCTGATCCTCGGGCGATGGCAGGACGCCCTCTTCGGCATCGCCGCGATCGCGAACGCCGCGATCGGCGTCGTGCAGGAGTACCGCGCCAAACGCGCGCTCGACAAGCTCGCCCTGCTCCACGCCCCGCGCGCCCATGTCGTGCGGGACGGCGTGGAGCGCGAGATCGACGTGCGCGGCGTCGTCGAGGACGACGTGCTCATCCTCCGCTCGGGCGATCAGGTCACGGCCGACGGCCGACTCGTCGACGAGGTGCGACTCGAGGTCGACGAGTCGCTGCTCACGGGCGAGTCCGAGGCGATCGACAAGGGGCCGGGCGACCGCGTGCTCTCGGGTTCGATCGTCATCGGCGGGCGCGGCCGGGCGATCGTCACCGACGTGGGCGACGCGGCCTTCGCGGCCAAGCTCACGGCCGAGGCGAAGCGGTTCTCCCTCGTGAGATCGGAGCTCCGCAGTTCGATCGACCGCATCCTGAAGTGGATCACGTGGGCGATCTTCCCGATCATGCTCCTCGTCGTGAACGCCAACATGGTGGCCGCGGGCGGCTGGAGCCACGCCATCGAGACGGGGCAGTGGCACGAAGCGGCCGTGGCATCCGTCGCCGCCGTCATCGCGATGATTCCGCTCGGCCTCGTGCTCATGACGAGCATCGCCTTCGCGGTCGGCGCGGTCAAACTCGGTTCTCACAACGTGCTCGTGCAGGAGCTGCCGGCCGTCGAAGGGCTCGCACGCGTCGACCTCATCTGCCTCGACAAGACGGGCACGCTCACGAGCGGCGAGGTACGGTTCGACGGCGTGCATCCGCTCGGCGATGCCCCGCCCGAGGGGTGGCGGCTCGCCCTCGCATGGAACGGCGCCGAGCCCGACGCGAACGCGACCGCCAGGAGTCTCGCCGATGAGTTCACGCTCGAGGCGCCGCTCGAGCCTGCAGCGCGCATCGAGTTCTCCTCGGCCCGCAAGTGGAGTGCCGTCGCCTTCGACGAGTCCGTCGGCGCTCCCGGCACGTGGGTGCTCGGCGCCCCCGAGTTCGTCTTGCGCGATTCGGCGGTGACGGATGCCGCGGCATCCGCTGCCCTCGAACGCGCGGGCGAGCTCGCCGAGTCGGGGCGGCGCACCCTGCTGCTCGCTCACGCCCCCATCTCGCTCAGCGAAGCGGATGCCGCCGCCGCGCGCCTGCCCGACGGGCTCACCCCGGTCGCCCTGCTGACCTTCCGTGAGGCGGTGCGCAGCGACGCCGCCTCGACCCTGCGCTACTTCGCGAAGGAGGGCGTCGCCGTGCGGGTCATCTCGGGTGACAACCCGCGCACGGTCGCGGCGGTCGCCCGCGAGGTCGGCCTCGACGCGGGCGAGGGCTTCGACGCGCGAGACCTGCCGGAGGATCTCGACGAGCTCGGCGACGTGCTCGACACGCACCTCGTGTTCGGTCGAGTCACGCCCACGCAGAAGCGGGCGATGGTGCGGGCGCTCCGCGCACGCGGGCACACCGTGGCGATGACGGGCGACGGGGTCAATGACGCGCTCGCGATCAAGGAGGCCGACATCGGCATCGCGATGGAGTCCGGGTCGGCTGCGACGAAGGCGGTCTCCCGTATCGTGCTGCTCGACAGCAGCTTCTCGCACATGCCGGGGGTCGTCGCCGAAGGGCGACGCGTGATCGCGAACATCGAGCGCGTCTCGATGCTCTTCCTCTCCAAGACCGCGTATGCGATCGCGATGGCGGTGCTCTTCGGCATCCTCCTCTGGCCGTTCCCGTTCCTGCCCCGGCAGCTCTCCGTCACCGACGGGCTGACGATCGGCATCCCGGCGTTCCTGCTCGCGCTGCTGCCCAATACGCGGCGCTACGTGCCGGGGTTCCTGCGGCGCTCGCTGTCGTTCGCCATTCCCGCCGGGCTCGTCGTCGCCGTCTCGATCGCCGTCGTCTCGGGTCACGCCCGTGTGCTCGGCTTCGACGAGCAGATCGTGCGCACCGCGTGCACGATCACGCTCGCGCTCATCGGCCTCTGGATCCTCGCCGTGCTCTCCCGGCCGTTCACCTGGATCAAGGCCGGCGTGCTCGCCGCCATGGTCGTGGGGCTCGTGCTCGTGCTCACTGTGCCGATCGCCGTGACGTTCCTCGAGTTCGTGCCGCTGCCGCTCGACACGCTCATCGACGTGGCCATCGTGGTGCCGATCGCGTGGGTGCTCATCGAGGCGATCGGGTTCTGGCATCGCCGCCGCTTCGGCACGGCATCGGAGATCGCCGAGCCCGAGCGGCACCGGCGCCGCACGGCCCCATAGGCCGCATCTCCTCCCGAGTTCAGGCGTCGGCGGGCCGCCGGGCGCGCGAGCACCCCTCCGAAGGCCGATAGGCTCGCGGTTGTCGCGCGCGCGAATCAGGTGACGATGCCATGAGCAGCGCCGCCGACATCCGCTCACCCTGAGCCTGTCGATGGGTGACCCGATACGGAAGGACTCCTGTGCGCGCTGTGCTCTTCAACGCCTTCGGTGAGAAACCCGAACTCGTGGAGGTGGCGGAGCCCGCCTGTCCGCCGAGGGGCGCCGTCATCCGGGTTCGGGCGACGGGTGTGTGCCGCAGCGACTGGCACGCCTGGATGGGTCACGACGACGCCGTGTCGCTGCCGCACGTTCCCGGCCACGAGTTCGCCGGCGAGATCGCGGTGCTCGGCTCAGAGCTCGCAGCAGATTCGGGTTGGGCTGTCGGCGATCGTGTCACGGCACCCTTCATCTGCGCCTGCGGACGCTGCCATGAATGCCGCTCGGGCAACGAGCAGGTGTGCGACGCCCAGTCGCAGCCGGGCTTCACGCACTGGGGGTCGTTCGCCGAGTACGTCGCGATCGACGAGGCCGAGCTCAACCTCATCCGCCTGCCCGAATCGCTCGGCTTCGTCGAGGCGGCTTCGCTCGGCTGCCGATTCGCGACCGCGTACCGGGCGATCGTCTCTCGAAGCAGGCTCGCTCCCGGCGAGCAGATCGCGGTGCACGGATGCGGCGGGGTCGGCCTCTCGGCCATCATGATCGCCGTCGCCGCCGGTGTGAAGGTCTACGGCGTCGACGTCTCCGATGCCGCGCTCGCCGCGGCCGAGGGTCTCGGCGCGGTACCGGTGCAGGGCGGTGAGGGTACGGCAGAACGGATCCTCGAGGCATCCGGCGGCGGGGTGGATGTCTCGGTCGACGCCTTCGGCAGCACCGAGACCTCGTTCGCTTCGGTGCGCAGCCTCAAGAAGCGCGGCCGGCACGTGCAGATCGGGCTCATGGTCGGCGACTCCGCGCTCGCCGCGATGCCCATGGACGCCGTCATCGCGGGTGAACTCGAGATCCTCGGCAGCCACGGCATGGCCGCGCACGAGTACCCGTCGATGCTCGGCGCGGTCGCTTCGGGCGACTTCCGGCCGATCGAGCTCGTCGGCCGTCGCATCACACTCGACGAGGTGCCGAAGGCGCTCGCTGCGATGGGCAAGGCCGGGGGAGCGGGCTCGGGCATGACGGTCGTCGAGCTGTAGCGGCATCCGCTCGCCCGACCGAGACCGCGCTGAATCGAGACAGGCGGACGGTGCCCGTGGCATAATCTGCGTATGGATGCAGGTACGCAGATAGGTGGGGGTTCGCCCGACAGCCAGTACGTCGAACTCGCCGTCGAGGTCTTCTCGATGCTGGCCGATGCCACCCGCATCCGCATCATCCTCACGCTCCGCGACCGCGGCGAACTCTCGGTGAACCTGCTCGCCGACCTCGTCGACAAAGCCCCCGCGGCGGTCTCCCAGCATCTGGCGAAGCTGCGCCTCGCACGAATCGTCGCGACCCGGCACGAGGGCACCAAGGTCTTCTACCGCCTCGAGAACGAACACGCACGCCAGCTCGTCGCCGACGCGATCCTCCAGGCGGAGCACTCGCTCGGCGGCACTCCCCGGCACCACGACATCGAGTCGGCTACGGAGGCGACAGCGTGACGGATGCATCCAAAGCACACGTGCACGGACCGGCCGGCGAGCACGTGCACGATCACGATCATGTGCACGCCCACGACCAGGACCACGTGCACGACCACGACCACCCTCGCGGTATCCGCGGATTCCTGCACGAGCTCTTCCTGCCGCACACCCACGATTCGGCCGACTCGGTCGATGACGCGCTCGAGTCGAGCCGGCAGGGCATCCGTGCCCTCAAGATCAGCCTCTTCGTTCTCCTCGCCACGACGATCCTGCAGTTCGCGATCGTCTTCGTCAGCAACTCGGTTGCACTCCTCGCCGACACCGTGCACAACTTCTCCGATGCGCTGACTGCAGTGCCGCTCTGGATCGCGTTCGTCCTCGGCCGGCGAGCCGCGTCACGGCGCTACCCGTACGGCTACGGCCGCGCAGAGGATCTCGCCGGTCTCTTCATCGTCCTCGTCATCGCGGCATCCGCCATCGTCGCGGCGTGGCAGTCGATCGATCGGCTGGTGCATCCCCAGCCCGTGGAGAATCTCGGCTGGCTCATGGCGGCGGGTGTGATCGGCTTCCTCGGCAACGAGGCAGTCGCGATCTATCGCATCAGGGTCGGGCAGCGCATCGGCTCTGCCGCACTCGTCGCCGACGGGGTGCACGCCCGCACCGACGGCTTCACGTCGCTCGCGGTCGTGATCGGCGCTGTCGGCGTGATGCTCGGATTCCCTCTCGCGGATCCGATCGTCGGGCTCGTGATCGTCGTGGCGATCCTCGTACTGCTCTGGGGCACGGTGCGCAGCGTCGGCCGCCGACTCATGGACGGCATCGAGCCCGAGCTGCTCGATCGCGCAGAGCATTCGCTCGCACAGACTCCCGGGGTCACCGCGGTCGATGTCGTGCGGCTCCGTTGGAGCGGCCACCGGTTGAGCGGCGACGCGGTCGTCGCGGTGGCCGGCGATCCAACCCTCCACGACGTGGAGGCGATCGCTGTCGATGCCGAGGCGCGGGCACGGCTCGCCCTCCCGAAGCTCGACGCATTCGCCGTGCGCGTGATGAGCGTCTCACCCGCGTCGTCGCGTGAAGCCGGGGGCCCGTAGCATGGCGTGAAACCCTAGGAGGAATCGATGAGCGATGGTCGTTCGGCGCCCGCCGGCTGGTATCCCGATCCGAGCGGCACCGGCGGTCAGCGCTGGTGGAACGGCTTTCAATGGACCGAGCATGTCGCGCCGGTTGTACCTGTCGCGCCGGTCGCCGCGCCGGCGTACGCGGTCGCCCCTGTGGCTCCAGCGACGACGGCGTATCCGGCCGCGCCGGCGTACGTAGCCGGGCAGCCGGCTCCCTACGGAGGAGACCAGCAGGCCCGCGTGCCCGAGGGCACCCCGGTCGACACGCTGTGGATCTGGCTCATGGTGGCGCTGCCCGTGCTCGCCGTGCTCCCGCTCTTCCTCTGGGACGCCAATGGGTACATCGAGCGGTCGATGTATTCGTCGACGTCGAACAGTCCGCTCGCCGCGGCTCTCGGTCCGTACGCCGACCCGTGGTCCCTCCTCGCGACCCTCGCCAGTTGGGTCGCCTACGGATTCGCCGTGTGGTTCGCCTACCGCGACTGGGCAGCCCTCGCGCGACTCGGCTACCAGCGTCGCTTCCACTGGGCCTGGACGTTCCTCTCCTCCCTCGTGTACGTCATCGGCCGATCGGTCGTCGTGCGGCAGCAGGCGGGTCGGGGGTTCCTCCCGATGGCCGCAGCCATCGCACTGACCGTCGTGATGACGGTCGGCATCATCGCCTGGGTGATCGTCATCGTCACGAACGCGATCAACAACGCGATCGACATGTACCCGGCGTACTGAGCTGCGGATGCCGCCGACTCAAGCGTGGAGCGGCGGGCACCGATACGCGGCACAATGGGGCCATGGATCCCGTTGAGGCGCTCGAACAGATCGCGTTCCTGCTCGAACGAGACCGAGCCTCGGCGTTCAAGTCGAAGGCGTTCCGTCGCGCTGCCGACGTCATTCGCCCGCTCGGTGCCGACGAGGTCGCCGCTCGCGTCGGCGACGGGCGGCTGCAGCGCACGAAGGGCATCGGCGAGACCACCTTCACCGTCATCGCCCAGGCGACGGGTGGCGCGGTGCCCGATTACCTCGCCGAGCTGCGCTCCCGCGCAGGGCTCGAGCCGGCGGGCGCGCCGACGGGCCTCAGAACGCAGTTGCGCGGCGACCTGCACAGCCATACCGACTGGTCCGACGGCACGACGAGTCTCGAGACGATGGCCCGCGCGGCCGAATCGATCGGCCTCGAGTACCTCGCGGTCACCGATCATTCGCCGAGCCTGCGCGTCGCCAACGGGCTCAGCGCCGAGCGGCTCGTCGCCCAGCAACAGCTGATCGACGATGTGCAGGCCGCGGTCGGTGGCGTCCGGTTGCTGCGTGGTATCGAGGTCGACATCCTGCTCGACGGTGCGCTCGACCAGACTCCCGAGATGCTCGACCGCCTCGACGTCGTGGTTGCGAGCGTGCACTCGAAGCTCCGCACCGAGTCGCCGGAGATGACGAAGCGGATGCTGCACGCCATCGCCGATCCGCACACGAACGTGCTCGGCCACTGCACGGGCCGACTCGTGGAGGGTTCGCGGGGCACGCGTCCGCAGTCGACCTTCGACGCGCAAGCCGTGTTCGAGTCGTGCGCTGAGCACGGCGTCGCGGTCGAGATCAACTCGCGACCTGAGCGGCAGGACCCGCCCGACGAGCTCATCCAACTCGCGCTCGAAGTCGGCTGCCTCTTCTCGATCGACAGCGACGCGCACGCCCCGGGGCATCTGACGTTCCTCGAACTCGGCGCGGCGCGGGCCGCGGCCAACGGCGTGCCTGCCGAACGCATCGTCACGACCTGGCCGGCCGAACGACTGCTGGAGTGGACCCGCGCATGATGCGCGGGTCCCCGAGCCAGACGCGCGGCGCGCTGCTCGAGTTGCTGCGTGACCAGGCCGGGCGTCGGCGGCCCGTCGACCTGCTCACCCAGTACGTCGACGACGAGTTCGTCGCGGCGAGCGCCGTCGACTTGCGCCTTGCGAACACGCTCGACCGGCTGGCGCTCGAGTCGGCGCCCGACTTCGAAGCGCTTCTGCTCTCGCCCGTCGCGCCGCTCGGCACGAACTCGGTCGTCGCCCCGACCTCGCAGGATCGCACGCTCTCGACGATTCGGAACACCGAGGTCGTCTCCGATCCCACGAACGTGCTCGCCCTCGAGAGTGCCAAGCGACTCGCTGGAGCCGATGCGGCGGTGAGTCTCGCCACCGTGCACCAGACTCTGCGGGCGCAGCCGCTCGCCGGCGGCGAAGACGATGACGGCGCCCGCTCGCGACACTTCCGTCTGTTCGCGCTCGCGGAGGCGGGTCGAGGGCTTCCCGACGACGAGTTCGAGGTGCAGGCGGTGGTGAGACAACTCGCGGTATTCGACCGGTTGTTCGACGAATGCGCAGCGGCGTTGCCGGTCGAGTTCCCGCATCGGCGCGCGGTCGTGCGCGCCGGTGTTCGCGGCGATGCGCTCCGCGAGCGCGTGCTGCGCCGACTCGCGGTGGCCTTGCCGCACGTCGAACTCGTGACCGAACTACTCGAGTCCGACTACTACGACGGACTGCGCGTGGGCTTCGGGGCCGCGGGCCGCTCGGGCGACTTCGTCGAGATCGCAGACCTCGGACGATTCGATTGGGTGTCGAAGCTCACCGGCGACCGTCGCATGCGGTTCGTGTCGAGTGGGCTGGGCATTCAGCTGGTCCCGCTGCTGTTCTGAAGGTCACCCGCCGGGTCGACTCAATCGCGTGGCTGTTGATTTTCCACGACCGCGACCGCGGCTTCGACGTGCTCGGCGCTCGCCGGCAGGCCGGCGTCTTCGAGGCGTTGTCGCATCATCGTGCGCAGGTCGTCGACGGCGCCGAGGCCGAGGTCGTAGCGGACCTGCGCGATGATGCCGTCACGTTTCTGGTCGTCGCTCGCGTCGTCGTGACCATCTTGGATCGGTTTGTTCTGCTCGTCCATGCCACGATGCTCGCACCGGTGGTTCAGCCGGCCAACCCCTTGACGGGCGGGTCGTAACGGGCTCGTGATCGCGCGTCGGTGGTTCGCGCAGCTCAGTCGGCCCGTGCCGCGGCGTACTCCTCGTCGGTGACGTGATCGCCCCAGGTGGCGTCGTCGTCCTCCCACATCGCGAGATGGCACATGAACGAGTCGGCGGATGCCCCGTGCCAGTGCCATTCGCCCGGCGGCGTGTACACGGTGTCGCCGGGCCGCATGACGATCACGTCGCCGCCGCGGGCCTGCACGAGGCCGATGCCGTCGGTGACGTGCAAGGTCTGGCCGAGGGAGTGCGAGTGCCACGCGGTGCGGGCACCGGGCGTGAACCGCACGAGGTTGACGCGCAGTCGTGACGGCGCCTCGCCGCGGGCGATCACGTCGAAGTAGACGTCGCCAGTGAACAGCTCGGCGGGGCCCTTTGTGCTGGGAGTCTTCGGTTGGCGTTCCATGGCCCCGACGCTACGCCTGGCGGCGGTCGGCTGGGAGGCACTTGACAGTACCCGGGAGACCCGGCACTCCCTCAGGCCGGCGAGCACGCGTTCATTGGTTACGTACCGACGAGACATCCGGTACCCAGGAGACATTCGACCGCACCGTCAGCCTCGCCGAGACCCCGACGGCTACCGCGCCATGGACGCCCGTGAGGCGCTCAAGGCGCTCATCGCGCCGTTAGTCCGCAGGTGGCACCCATTGCCGCCGGTCACCGGTCCGCGCAAGAATTATCTCAGCGAGAGGACACGCAATGAGCACCTGGACCACCGACGAACTCGACCGCATCGGCCGAGCGGAAGAACTGCAGGTCGCCTCCCGACGATCCGACGGCACGCTGCGCCCGTACGTGACGATCTGGGTCGTACGCGTCGGCGATGAGATCTTCGTGCGCTCGGCGTACGGGCCGGATAATCCGTGGTTCCGTCGCGCGCAGTCGAGCGGCATCGGACGCATCCGCGCAGGCGGCGTCGAACGCGACGTGTCGTTCGTCGAGGCTGCCGCCGACATGCACGACGCGATCGACGCCGCCTACCACGCGAAGTACGACCGCCACGGACCGAAGATCGTCGGCACCGTCGTCGGCCCGCAGGTGGTCGCGACGACGTTCCGGCTGGATCCGGTCGCCGACTGACGGCGTCGACCGACGCCGTCGACCGACGCCGTCGACCGATGGCGGCGTCGGCCCTACTGCTCCTTCGTGGGCGGATGAAGCGCTCCGCGGTGGATCTCGTACGAGCGCGAATGCCCCGGCGAGGCGGGATCGTCGACGATCGGCTGGTCGGCCATGAACAGGCGGATGAGGTGCGCGAGCTCGCCCGGATGGCTGAAGTTGATCGCGTGCGCCGCACCCTCGATCATCACCAGCAGTACATGGTTGTCGGTGCGGCCGGCCACCTCTTTCACGCGGGCCGGGCCCGGCATCAGCGGGTCCCGGTCACCGATGACCACGAGCGTCGGAATCTGCAGCTCGAGCAACCGCTCGAGTGACGGATACCGGGTGAGGGCGCGGAACATCTTGAACGTGCTCGGCACGCCGAATCGCAGGTAGTCGGGAGTGGCCACCCGCATCATCCGGGGCGGTTCGCGCGTGCCGTCACGGGTGAGCTGGCCCACGGCACGGCGCAGCGGCTGGTTGTGCAGTCCGCCCGCAGGCGAGACGAGAATGGCGCGCTCGAGGCGCTCGGGGTGGTGGTACGCGAGCTCCAAGATGACCGGGCAGCCCATCGAGTTGCCGACCAGCGTGGCCGATTCGACCTGACGGTCGTCGAGGAACCTCACCGCGGCGTGCGCGAGATCCGGCACGTCGAGTGCGTTCGGCGCCTTCCCGCTCCGGCCGAACCCCGGGAGGTCGGGAACGAGGGTGTGGAACTCGTCCATGAGTCGCTCGGCCGTCGGCAGCAGGTACCGGCCGGAGAGGCCGAAGCCGTGCAGGTGCATCATCGCCGGAGCATCCGGCGGCACGGGCGACTCCCGATAGAAGACGTCGATGCCATCGACGGTGGTCCATCGCTCGGCCAAGCGTGACGCCGGGCGCCTGGGGCGCCGCCGCGGAGCAGTCTTCGTGCCCATGCCGATGATCATCCTCGCCGCAGGGGTACGCGTCAACGCACCCTTGCGCGGCACGAGATGAGGGTCGATTGGGCACGCTCACTTCGGCTGCAGGGCCCTGGCGATCGATACCTGGTCGATCCCAGCGATTCGCATGAGCTCTTCGAGCAGCGCCTCGCCGTCACCCTTGCGGTGGCCGTTGCGCTCGGCGAGCGGGCTCAGGAGGTTAGCGAGTCGGCTCACATCCAGCAGGGACTGTCTGGCTGCATCGCGCAGTGCGTTGCTGACATTACTGAGGTCGTGCCGATCTTCGACCAGGTCGGCGCTCGTGCGCTCGCGGGTCGTCGTGGGCAGGCCCTCTCGCACCGTGAGATCCTGCTTCGGCAGCACTCGGGTTCAGTGTGCGTGACTATCTCAGCACGAAGGTGGGATTTGAGAAGAGGACCTCAGGCTTCGCGGAGAGTGCGGAGCCCAGCGGTGAACGAGTCCTCGAAGCGCGCGAGTTGCGACCGGGGCACGTCGTTCCCGGTCGCGACCTCGCGCCATCTGGCGAGCGCGTCAGCTACATCGGTGAGTACGGTCCGTGCCGCTGCCGGGGGCAACCGGCAGGCGCGGGCGAGTTCGATCAGCCCGTCTGCTTCGTCGACGGGGAGGTCGGCGCCGGCGATCGTGGTCTGGCGCAACTCGGGGTCGGGGTTCGGGTTCACGTCGAAGGCCGGGCTCAGAGTCCAACCGCCTCGAGCGCGGAGGAAGCCGTGGTTGCGGAGGTGGTCGTCGGTGTTGTTCAGCCCGACGCTGACGGCGACCCTGCGGAAGAGTTGGTGTGCGTCATCCGTCGCGCGAGCACTGATCTCTGCCAGGCGATCGGCGATATCGACGTAGTCAGCGTGTTCTCCGTCGCGGTGCTCGAGCATGGTCATCGCGCTCACATATCCGATGCGGTGGCCGTTGTCATCGCGGTCGAACCGGTCAAGCAGAAGCGCATGTCGGCCATCGACTCGTACAAGACGATGGCGTGCGACCCGAACACCGGCGGCGGCCGCGAGGTCGAGCGACGTCCCCTCCCAGGCCATGACGTCCCAAGCGTCCTCGTGGTGTGGGAACTTCGCGATCAATTGGCGACCATCCTCGTCGAGCACCGCAGCCTTCGGCCGGGCTCCGCCGAGCGAGCCGGTTCCCGCGGCGAGAAGCGCCGTCACCGCCTCGAAGTCGTCGTCGTTGTCACTTGCGGCCGCGTCCGCCGCCCGCAGGAGCTCGGGCAGGCGGATCATCCGCGGCACACCGTGGCCAGGGTCGAGGAACGGCTCAGTCGGGTCTTCACCGGGCCGATATCTGAGCGCGCCTTGGCGGGTGATGTCGCTGACGCCGGCCAGGTAGTCCGCGCCGTCGAAGTCGCGTGGTCTTCGTGACTCCTGGCGGGCGAGGGCCCGCTCGCGCTTCTTGATGAGGTTGCGACCCCAACGATCCGGCGCCGAGTCCGCGAATGCGCCGGGAAGCCCAGACGTCTGCTGCGTGCCGGAGACAAGAGGGAGTGCGGGATCAAGCTGGTACGCCGTCGCGTGCTCGAGGTACGCCCGGTCGTACTGGAAGGTCGTCGAAGTAAGGTTGCCGCGGCTGCGATGGAATTGCGCGGGGCCGGCCAGCACTGTTCTGCCGTCGAGTTCGACGTGGACTTCGAGCGCATCGTAGAGCGTCATCGGATGCGCTTCCGCTCGAGCTGGCCCGCTCGGGCTCGGCCGAGGTCGGTATCGAGCGGATCCAGTGCCGTCGTGAGCGTGTCGAGAATGCCGAGGGCGCGCGCCACGCGCAGCACAACGTGGAAGCTCACGCTCGGATCGCCATGCTCGAGCTTGCGAAGGGTGTCTCGCGTGACGTCGGCGCGGTCTGCGACTTGCGCGGCGGTGAGGCCGAGGACCTTTCGCCATCCGACGAAGTCTTGGCCGATCTCCCGGGCGGACCTCAGGATCACCGCGGGAAGCTCGGTCGCCATGGGGTATCCCTTCTAATAGTGACGATTATAGTCGTCATTATACGGGTTAATGGCGATCTTAGTAGTCATTACTTGGCTCGCCACAGTGAAAGCGACCGTGCGCCGAGCGCCTTCCGGACTTGACGAGCTTCGAGCGGGGCGCGTGCATCGGCATACCCGATGTCACCTGCCGAAGTTGATGGCACCGTGACCTCACGATTTTCAGTGAGCCTGGGCGGTTTTCGCTCAATTCTATGGACATGATATCGCGCTGATCAGGGATTCTTCCGAATGGTCGCAGTTGGTTTCAGTTCGTTTTCCCGCATTTAATGGCACATTAATGGCACAGATTTGGCACGGAACCGGTCGTCGAGACCGCATCAGCGAACCGATCCGAGCTGACGAAGTCGGGCCGGATGCCTCGCCCGGGTGTCGTGCCGATCGGGCATCTTCACTTCGGTTCCAGGGCCATGGCGACCGACACCGACTCGGCAGCTCGCAGCCGTTCTTCGATCGTGGAGGGGGCGCTCGAATCGCCCGATGGTGCGAGCCCTTCGTTACGGCCGCTCGACGCGAACTCGCGTGAGTTCTCAAGATACCGAGCGGCCACGAGACCGGCGAGCGAGGGAATCGCAGCGATCTGCTTCGCTATGCTCTCCTGGTCGATCCCTGCGATTTGCATGAGGTCATCGAGCAGCGCCTCGCCGGCGCCCTTGCGGTGGCCGTTGCGCTCGGCCAGCGGGCTCAGGAGTTCAGTGAGTCGGCCCACATCCAGCATCGATTGCCTTGCGGCATCGCGTAGTGCGTTGCTGACGTTGCTGAGGTCGTGACGATCTTCAACGAGATCCGCGATCGTGCGCTCGCGGGTCGTCGTGGGCAGGCCCTCGCGCACGGTGATGTCTTCCTCGGACAGCACTCGGGTTCGGTATCGGACGTCCGCTCGCTGGGTTTGCTTGCGCGTCGGTGTCATGAACTCGCTCTTCATCGCGCGCAGGTGGCCGATGCCGTGGAGTCGAGCGGCCGATTCGCCTGACACGACGGCGCTCGGTGGACGTTCGCCGAGACGTTCGTGAGCGAGCTTCGATGGTTCGGTCGCCAGCCACGCCGTGCGCAGATCCTCGTACAGCCCGCTCGGTGCGCCGGCAGCCCTGTAGACGCCGTGCGAGAGCCGGACCAGATCCCCGGAATCAGTCAGCCGCGTGAGGTTCATGTGGCTGACGCCGCGCACGCTGGCCTGGGCAGACGTGACCATGCCCCACTGTGATGCGGTGACGTCGGCCAGCACTCGGATCGCATCACGCGATTGCATGCTTGGATTCTATCGGTGTGATTCGTGAGTTTCCAAGTTGCCAACATGGGCGCGCGACCTGCCTACGTCTTGAGTGCCAAAGTCTCCCAGGACGATGGTGCGGGCCACACCTGCTAGCAACCCGATCGTCGAATGCGGATCCCTTGTTCCGGTTCCCCAATGAGGGCATCTTCATCGGGCGAGGTAATCGGACACCTCATCTCTAAGCCTCCAGCGTGAACTCGAACGAACAGCGGCCGTCCGCGGCCTTACCGCTAAACGAGCCGTCCCGAGACTGGCGTGACCGCCGCTTTATGTTGAGGAATGCCTGACAGTCAGAACGTCATCGTCGACTGAAGGCCTCTGCCGAACGAGGGGTGCCCTTTTCCAAAGACGGCTAGGTAGAGGTCGTTGAGCGCGGACACGATAGCGAGTAGAAAGCGCTTCACATCGGCAACTTGAAGGGCGACAGTCTCTCTCGGATGTACCAGAGCGTTTCGAACGGAGATCCCTTGACTGAGATCTGACCACCACCCGTGCTCACTCAGTGTCGCATCGCCGTAGCGCCGGAATAGGAACGCCAAGCGATCCTCTAGGCGGAAGAACTGTGAACCGGCCAGCTTCCATTCCCCCTTGTCGAGCTTGACCGCCCGTTCGAGCAGCAGAGACTTGTCGAGGACACTCCCGTCCTGGCGGAGCGAGAGCTCGTCGGCGACGCCATTCATGTGCGACTCCAGCGAGCTAAACCCGAGCAAGAGAGCGGCGTGCAGGAGGGAGTCCTCGTCGTCGTCTGCAAACTTCTCAAGGAAGCGCTTGGCTTCGTCGAGGAGGCGGATTGAGAACGCGTCGAAGTCCGTACTCACTTCTGCTTGGCTTTCTCAGCCGCACGCGAGACCTCGAGAAGCGCCTCTTTCGCCACGGCCTTCTTGATAGCGAGGTCGATCCCGCTCGCGGTGATCTTCGAGCCATCCTCAGCCTGCAGGAAGAACAGTTCGGCGAGACGAGCCCGTTCTTTCGCGTCAGTGCGATAGCCGAGTCCGCGGTAGTTCTCGGGATCTGTCTTGTGCCGCCCCTTCGCAAGGGCGGTCGCGTTCAAAGGATCCTTCGAGGTGGGCGTTCGCAACTCGAAGTGTCGCTTGAGTCGCGCCTTGTTCGATGAGAGCACTCCGGCGATGAACGCCCACGCACTGAGGACGGCGAAGTTCATCGCCTTCTCGGCGGAATCTGCCTGGCCAGGCTTGGTCTTGCCTTTGGTGTCCGTGAAGTGCGCCCTCTGGGCCTCAACAAGTGCGGCGAACTCCTTTCCCGCTTTTTCCAGTCCCTTGTCTTCCCAAAGACTTGGATGCGACGCCTTGAGTGTCTTCCACTCATCAACTTCGACACCTGACCGCAGGACCATTGGTGTGGTGTCCACCAAGGCAAACTTCTTGGCGTCGACGGCCGTGCCCTTGAAGTAGTTGTAGATGAAAGTGCGCGCCGCACGTACGGTAATCGGGTTGCCCCGCGCTCGGCGATCTGCGAAGTCCTGCCCGTCGGCGAGAAGGTCGACCTTCTGACACCAGGTCCTGAGTTCGGGACCAGAGAGCGTCTCGGTCATCCGGTCGAACAAGTCAGTCGAGACAGCGATGTTCGTATTCGAGATCAACTGAACGTCCAGGCGCTGTTCGGTGTCGAGCCCAAAGTAGAGCTTGATTCCGTGGTGCTCATCGACGCCATTGTTCATAGCTTCTTGTACCGCGTTGTAGCGATGCTGCCCGCCGATGATCTTTATTGGATGATCGGAGTCGAAAGCCCTGGTGAACTCGCACACGAGGTTACTGAACGCGCGCCCGGCGAGAGCATCTTCCTTCATCTTCGCGAACGCGACGTGATCCTCGACCACTTCGCGATTGGCACGGTAGTCAGCTTGCTCGTCTGGGTCGAGGGGGACATCAATTGTTGCAACTGGCACAAACTTGCTCGCTAGTACGTGCGCCTCAATGAAGATCGCGCCCGTTGCACTGTCCTTCATGATGAGCATCGGTTGAGCGTCGACCGGGTGGCATATCGCAACGAAGTCCTCGATCATCTCGACGAGCGCTCCGTCAACGGCGCCAGACAAACGCGTGTCGACCACGTCATTCATTGGATCTCCTTCGCTGTGCGGGAACTCTCCCAAGAGCCATCTTGCTGTGCCTTGAAGCATCGCGCCTAACTCTCTCGAGAGTGTACAAAGCGGCTCTGATTCGGCCCATGGGATATCAGCGACGCCTCTCGCGTCGCGCATTCGAGCCCCGCTCCGTTTGATTTGGACACCCCAGGGAAGGAGATCGGTCTCGGAGGGTGGTGGGTCGCGCGTCAGAGACCCGGTCCAGCTACTGCGGGCCGGACAACTGGCGAGGAAGCCGATTTCTGGCGGAACGGGGAGCGGCGATGGCCGATGGACGGTGGCGCCAGAAACGTTCAAAACCCGCGAGTTTCGACCTCGCTCCGCACAGAACGCCCGCGGCCGCAGAGTCAGGCATCTCCGGCCCTCGGCCGGCGAGGTTCTGACCGCCTCGAAGTGACAGGTCAAAGGCCGTTGTTTTCTACCTCGGGTGGAAGCCTAAGTGAATAGTCAATCAATCTGTATTTAGTCGTCACTTGACAAAAGAGATGCGCGAGCCGACTTTCGCGATCATGTCAGCCCTCGCAGAAGGGCCGCGCCATGGTTACGCGATCATCACGGAGGCAGGGGATCTGTCAGGGGGTTCCGTTTCACTGCAACCGGGAACGCTTTACGCCGCCCTCGATCGACTGAAATCGGAAGGCATGGTCGAGATTGCGAACGAGGAGATCGTGCAAGGTCGACTGCGACGCTCGTTCGCGCTAACTGGCCGTGGCCGGGATGCGTTGAGGGCTGAAGCGACCCGCCGGCGGGAGACTGCTGAACGCGCGCTCGCGAGGCTCCGGACCCGAGCGAGCGGAGCACTGGCATGAATGAGATGGAGCGCACGTATCGGGCCGCAATGCGCTGGTACCCGGCAAGCTGGCGACGCGCCAACGCAGACGCGCTACTCGGGACGCTTCTCGACCGTGCCGATCACGAAGGCCGCACCAAGCCAACACCCGCCGAGCTGCGCAACCTCACAGTGGTGGGTCTACGCAAACGCGTCGCGATGACACTTCCTTGGGTTCTACTTCTATTGGCGGCCGCCGTCGCAACGCTGACACTCCCGCTCCTCGGCCGTCCGATCGACGCAACCATCGTCTACATTCCTTTTCGGCTCATCGCACCGCTGTGGATCTTTCTAGTTGCCTTGATCGGTTTGGCAGGGGCTCTCGCGACCGCGGGAGGTCTCCTGCTGTGGCGTTACCGCAGGGTAGGGTGAGCCAGTCGTTCGATTGATCTGGGATCATTCACGATTGACTGACGCCGCTCGCAAACGGTCGATTCTGACCCATGTGCCGTTTCCGAAGCCGATTCGCGCGATGGTCGTCCGTGGCTTTCTGGAGGCGCGTATCCCGATCAGTCCTCGCTTCGCGGGCATTCTTCGCGGAAGACGCGATCACCGTCGTCGGGCCCATAACCCGAGTCCCCGCACAAGTAGAACAGGTTCCACTCTCGAGCATCGTCACAGGCACCGAACCGGGCCTCAGTCCAGTCCTGCCCTCCAAAGTATTGGCTCTCACCGGAGACGAGTACGTCGGAATCCTCGAATCTGACGAAGAATGAGTATCCGTTTCGGGCCTCCCATGTGGCCGCGCCCGTGTAGCGCGCGTTTGTGAACCCATCGATGCAGAAGAAGCCCTCGTCATCCTCAACAGATCGTCCCGTTGGGAACCCGGTGAGACGTGCTCGACCGTCATCGAACAACTCCACAACGACGTTGTCCGATACGAGACCCTCCTCCTGGTAGCCATACGATTCGTGGGTCTGCCAGACGATGGGGGGATCGAAGACGGGCTTCACCGCAGCGCACGCGGATAGCGCACCCAACATGATGAATGCGCCGCAGGCGATTGCCCAGCGGGATGCAAATCGGGGGCCTTCACTATGCGCAGATATCCGTGCCATCCGCGTGCTCCGATCTACGCCGGCGGTGATCATCAGATCGTACGGGGAGCATCGCTGGGAATGGACACGGACGGGCGCACGTGCACCTCCTGTTATTGAACCATCGGCATTGTTCCACGACCGTCTCATGCCGAGCAACGGCGGCGCCATCGCGCGATCTAAACGGGACTACTCAGAAACCGTCATGGTTATCGACCGTGGGCTCACTCCATCGATCTGACCGCTGCGCCTGGGGTGAATCGAGTTCGGCTCAGCCTGCCGACGTGTCGCTGGTGTCCGCGGCTGATTCGCAGGTTCGGATACCGTTGGTCAGGATCACGACCCCATAGGAGCAGCTCATGACGACCGGCCTCAAAGCGATCATCATCGGGGCAGGGGCTCTCGCTATTCTCGGACTCGTTCTCGTACTGCTCCCGGGACCGACCGCCACTTTCGGATGGTTCGCATACCAGCCTGTGGGTGACTTCGGTTTCGTTGGCGGTGCCGGTCCGCAAGCCGAAACCGGTCCGTTACGAAGTCGCCGCGCCGGGGCTACTCGTGCACGTCGACATCAAGAAGCTCGGGCGGATC
>NZ_JCAIUI010000005.1:0-196267 GCF_059445445.1 Agromyces sp. Y575 | reverse complement strand
CCCACCGACATTCCAACCGACCCGGAACCGCAGCGAAACTGCCGGTCAGCCTGTGAATAACTTCCGCCGACGGTCACCTGTGGAGGACGAGTCAGCCCTCACGCCGCCGCGCACCTCACCCGCACAGCGCACGCCGCACACCTCACACCTCGCAACGCAACAGCCGCATCGAGCGCAGCCCCGCGCTCCCGTACCGTCAACGCCGAACCCTCCGCGCGACCGAATCTCCCACGCCCCACTCCCGCCCCTACCTCGCCAACCCCCGACCTTCTAAGCTGACCCCATGGCCGCGGAATTGCGGGATCCAGTTCGACGCATGCTCGAGACCGTGCTCGACGACGTTCGCCCGCTCAACGAGGGCGCCGTCGCCTCGTACATCCCCGAGCTCGCGACGGTCGAGCCCGACCAGCTCGGCGCCGCACTCGCGAGCACGCACGGAATCGTGCACGAGGCGGGCGACTGCGATGCCGAGTTCACGATCCAGTCGGTGTCGAAGCCCTTCGTATTCGCCCTCGCCGTCGACGCGCTCGGCCTCGCCGAGGTGACCCGGTATGTCGGCCTCGAGCCGAGCGGCGAGCCGTTCAACGCGATCAGTCTCGACGCGGCATCCGGTCGCCCCCTGAATCCGATGATCAATGCCGGCGCGATCGTGACGACCTCGCTCATGCGCGGCGACACGGCCGACGAGAAGTTCGCCGTCGTGCAGGCAGGTCTCGAACGGTTCGCCGGCCACGATCTCGCGGTCGACGAAGACGTGTTCACGTCCGAGGCATCCACCGGCGATCGCAATCGCGCGCTCGCCTATCTCACCCGCTCGATGGGCACGCTCGGTTCGACGGCGGATGTCGCGACGACCGCGTATTTCCGGCAGTGCTCGCTCACCGTCAACGCGCGCGACCTCGCGATCATGGCGGCGACGCTCGCGACCGGCGGCGTGAATCCCGTGACCGACGAGCGCGTCATCAGTGAGAACGCAGCCCGGTGGACCATGTCGGTCATGACCAGTTGCGGCATGTACGACGCGTCGGGCGACTGGCTCGTGCGGGTGGGACTGCCCGCGAAGAGCGGCGTCGGCGGCGGCATCGCAGCGGTGCAACCCGGCCAGTTCGGCATCGGCACCTTCAGCCCGCGCCTCGACGCCCGCGGCAACAGTGCGCGCGGCATCGCGACCCTCGAACTCCTTTCGGAGCGGCACGGCCTGCACATGCTGCAGCACCATGGAACCCCGCTCTCGCCGATCGCCTCGCTCGAGCGCGACGGCGCCGACACCATCGCGATACTGCGCGGCGAGATCTTCTTCGCCGGTGCTGAAGAGGTGCTCACACGCCTCACCCCCTTCATCAGCGATGACGGATCCCTCGTGCTCGACTTCACCGACGTGACCCGCGTCGGCGAGGGCTCGAAGCGCGTGTTCGCGGCCGCGCCCGCGCTCATGGGACCGGCGCGCGACGGGCGCCCCCGCGTCGCGATCCGTGACCCCGAGGGCGTGCTGGAGATCTGAGCGATCGGATACCGCGCTACGGCGTCGCTCGCCGCGAGGCCGTCCAGCGTGGCCGCGCTCGCACTCGCGCTCGTGCTCGTGCTCGTGCTCGTGCTCGACGAGTTCGAGCCCTTGCCTCGGCTCGGGCTTCAGTCGCGCGGAGTGCGGTGGCCGCCGCCGGTGTCGAGGTCGTCGCCGCCCTCGAGGTCGGGGCCGTTGCTCTCCGTGATGTTCGCCCCCTCGAAGAATGGATCGACGCCGAGTTCGCGGGCGTGCTCGGCCTGCAAGCGCTTCTGCTCGTTCGCGTCGTCGGCGAAGTCGCGGTCGTCGGGCAACTCCCGGTCGTTGCGGTCGGTGGTGTCGCTCATGGTCGTCCCCTCGGTCGATCTGTTCAGGCTATTCCGCCTGCCCCGCCGCCGCACGGGGTTGCGCGACGGATATCGCGAGCCACCCGACTCTGCCCGGCGCGCCCGCCATTGACCGCGCCGAGCGCTCGCGATTCGGCAAGAATCGTTGCGTGACTCAGCTCAGCGAACAGCCCAGCGAACGCTTCCGCCTGCGCATCAGCCTGATCGACAGCGACCCCGAGATCTGGCGCACCGTCGACCTCGACGGCGAGCTTCGTCTCGACGAACTGCACGACGTGATCCAGATCGCGTTCGGCTGGCGCGACTCGCACCTGCACGAGTTCGGCGAGCTCGATCCGTACAGCCCGCGCGGCGGCATCTCCGACATCGGAAGGGCCCCCCGGCGCTGGATGCCCGCCGAGGGACTCGCCGAGCTGTCCGACGACCAGTTTCCGGGGGCGATCGAGCACACGTTCGTCGACGAGCACGATGCGCGCGTGGCATCCGTCTTCGATTCGCTCGACGGTCCGCTCTACTACTGGTACGACTTCGGCGACGACTGGCACCACTCGATCGAACTCATCGAGCGCGAGCGAGCGGATGCCCCGGGCGCATCGGTGCCGCCATGGACCCGTCGAGCCGAGCTCGTGCGCGGCGAGCGCCGCGGACCCCTCGAGGATTCGGGCGGCGTGCACGGCTACGCCGAACTCCTCGAGCGGCTCGCCGACCCGAGCTCGCCCGAGCACGCGAGCGCCGCGGGTTGGGCGAAGTGGCTCGCGTGGCCCGAGTCCGAGTTCGACGCCGAGGCGTTCGACCAAGACGGTGTCGACCGCGAGCTCGCGCTCAAGTTCGACCCCGATGGCGATGCCCCTGACCCCGACGACGACGCCGAGGCATCCATCGCGCCCGACGCGGCTATCGCCGAGCTGCTCGCCCGACTGCCCGAACCGCTCGGCCGCGAACTGCGGCTTCGATTGCGGCGGCTCGGTGCGTTCGAGCCGGCCGAGGTCGAAGCGGATGTCGCGGAGCGGATGACCCTCCCCTATGAGTGGCTGCTCCGGCGCGTCGGCGACGGGCTCACGCTCACGAAGGCGGGGTGGATGCCTCCCGTGGTCGTGCGCGAGGGGATGGTCGAGACCGGGTGGATCGACGGCTGGACCGGCGAGGCGAACCGGGAGGAACTGACCCCACCGATGCGGATGCTGCGTGAACACGCCGTCACGCTCGGCCTCGTGCGGGTGCTGAAGGGCCGCCTCGTCGCCACGGCGGTGGGTAAGCGGCTGCGGGAGGATCCGGTCGGGCTGTGGCGCTACCTCGCGTCGGCGCTCGTCACTCGTCCGCGGCACCAGGCAGCCCGCGACGCGAGGCTGCTGTTCGCGGTCGAGATCGCGTGCGGCGGCAGCGCGGTGCAGCGCGTGTACGACGTCGCCATCGCGCTCGGCCTGAAGGAACTCGGTTGGTTGAAGAGCGACGGCAGCGCCATCAGCGATGCCGACGCGCATGAGCTCGTCGGGGAGGCGTGGCGTGTGCTCGACGAGCTCGGCGTGCTGCGTCGCAAGCGCAGCAGCGACGCCCGACCGACCGACGAGGGCCGGGCGTTCGCCCGCGCGATGCTCAGGGCGAAGTAAGCTCCTCCACCTGCTCGCCCGGATGACGCGGACTCGCCGCGTGCTCGAGATCGGCACGCTCGGCGGCTACTCGACGATCTGGCTCGCCCGCGGCATCCCGAGCGATGCTCGCGTGGTGACACTGGAGCTCGAGCAGCAGCACGCCGACGTGGCCCGCGCCAACCTCGAACGGGCGGGAGTGGGCGAGCGGCCGGGTGTTGCACGAAAGGCTGCACTCGCGGTCCTGGCGGACCTGCCACCGGCGCCATCACGATGAGAGCATGGGCGAGAAGCGCCTGTTTCCGGACGGGGCCATGGCGGCCGCACGCCGCGACGTCCGCCGACCGCCCGCCGAAGACGGGCTCGCGGAGGGCGGGACGGCCACCATTCCTCCGGGAGGGATCCTGTCCGCCTCGGTTGGCAATGCCGGAATGACCCAGCTGTTCGGCGGCGGGCACCTGGAAGCCGGCCCGGTGGCACCACTCCACGCCCTGCAGCGCCAGCTCGGCAACCACGCCGTGGTCACCGTGCTCCGCAACCCGGACCCGTCACTCACCGGGCCGCCGACCGCTTCGAGCGTCGGCCGGCTGATCGAGCCGGTGCTGGCCCGCATCCCGACGTTCCGGGAGGAGAACGATTTCGCCGAAGCATTGGCGGCGGCGGCGGTCCGCGCCGCGGGTACCGCGCTGACCACGGACCAGCGGAAAGACGTCGAGCGCGAGGCATACACGGTTCTCGGCCCGAGCATCGCCGTTGGCGATACGACCTATGACGTCTACTCCGCGCTCAAGGGCCTGAGCGAGGCACAGAACGCCGGCAATTCCGATGAGGATGCCCCGGACGCACGGATCTCCTATGGACTGCGACTCGTCACCAGCATGCTCGCCGGGCACATCGGCGACCACGTCATCGCGGCGGTCACGCCGTCCATGATGCCTGGCGACACCCTGTCGTTCGTCACGGATGATCTGCGAGTCGCGGTCACCGCATTGACCGACGCGTCGTCGATGCTCGACCTGGAGCTCGAAGGCACCCTCGCCCGGCTGACCGATGTCCGGGCCGAGTTCACGCAGACCCCCGAGGGTGGCGATCGCGCGGCGTTGGGCGCTGAAATCGGCCGGCTGGCCCGCCGGACCCTCCTGCTCGACCGGCAACTCACCGCCGTCGGCAAGACCGCGCCGCTCGATGCCCATCTGGCAGAGGCCGGTCCGCGTATCGCCGCGATTCGAAGCCAGGCGCAGACCGAGAACGAGTCCATGAAGGCGATGGACGCCGACCTCTCACTGCTCGGTGAGAACGTCACGCCGGTGCGGATCGCGGACTACGGACTCGCCGCTGACTCGAAGATCCAACCGGAGGAAGCGTTTCCGAAGGCCACCGACTCCGCGTCGAACGAATTCATGGGCGACCTCGCCAACCGTCTGGAAGGTCAGGCCAAGGAAATCGAGGGCCTGAAGGACAAGGTGGTGCCCAGGTCGCCGACGTGGAGACTGGACGAGTTGAGCCAGGTGCACGCGAGATGGTTCGCGTTCTTCAGTACCGCGCAGGAAAAGAAGTACATGGATCTGGTCACCGCCTGGGTGATGCTCGACCAGGGCTGGACGGCCCTTGGCAACGCGGCCATCCCGATGCAGGCGCAGATGTCGGCCGCGATCATCCGGGCCCAGATGCTGAGCCAGTTCTCCGGTTTCCTCGGAAACCTGATGGGCATGGCCTCGTCGCAGTTCTCCGGCGAGATCCGCGCGCCGGAGCGGGTGGCGCCGCCGGTCACGGGTTCGGCGGCGTCTCCGGACCTCTCGTTCGGCGAGATCCAGCCGCGCATGGGACGGAATCGGCAGGGACAGGTCGTGCCCGTGATGACGCCGCCCGTGCCGGTCGATGAGCGGGGGGAAGCACAGTCGCGGTCGGAGTACGTCAGGGCCGGGACGGAGCGAACCGCCCGTGAATTCTCCGACGTGGCGAAGGATCCGAATCCGCTGAAGGCGGCCGCCGCCGCCGGCATCATCCCGGACACCAAGCCGATCATCGGGTTGCGCAGCAGCGAGGCTCGGGATGGCTGGAGCTACCTCATCGACGTGCACGACCTGGTGGCCGGGCGCGTCGTCGCCCGCGAGCACAAGGTGATGCCGGCCGAGGTCGCCGAGTACCTGGTCGCCGCCGGACAGCACAGGGCCACTCGGGCCAGCACCCATCGACCGATGGCCAACGGCAGGGCACTGGGCGAAGCCGCCATCCGCAAGGGAGGGGTGGAAGCCGGTGAGGGCACCGCGGCGGCGCGCTATCTGGAGGGAGTCGAGCAACCCGAGGCGTCCTCGGCGGCGACCCGGCTCCGGAGCCAGATGCAGAAGGCCGACGAGCGCATCACACAGGGCGCCGGCAAAGGCCCGACGACGATGCTGATCGACGACTTGGAGCGCTATCTGGACGCGTTCTTCGTCGAGAACCAGTCCAAGGGCGTGCGTGTCGCCGCGATCTTCCTGATCGCGCAGCGGGAACGCAACGTCGGCGCCCAATTGTTCGCACTGCTGAAGCCGGAGGTCCTGCAGAAGCTCATCAGTGAGGCGATCAAGATCACGGTGATCATGAACGTACTGCAGCGGCTCGGGCCGATCGGAAATCTGGCGGCGTTCGCCTACGGGATCTATCTCAGATCGCAGGGCGTGAGCAACGTTGCGGCGCTGGTCGGCATCGCCACGTTCCTTTGGGAGGCGAGCTCGACCGACGATTTCCGAGAGGCACGGGCCTTCGCCCTGTTGTCCGAGAAGATCATGGGGGACGTGACGGAGCTGATGGAGAACTTGCTCACCAAGCCCATCGAGATCGGTATCGGGAAACTGGCCGAGAAAGCGGCGCCGACCGGAGCGCGGGAGACCGCCGACGCCCTGGCCCCGATCATGAAGGACCCGGCCACGCGGAAAGCACTGATCGACGGCGCGAACGAGAAGATCGCCGAACTGGAGGCCGCCGAGAAGCTGTCCGGTCAGCCCAGTCCCGACCTGCAGGGGTGGCGTGCGTTCCGCAATCAGATCGACGGAGTCGATCGCCGCGGCGACCCCCCGCCGTTCACCGAGGTACCGCTGACCGGCAAAACCGATCCGGGAACGACCCCGTTGGACACTGCGTTCGCCGAACCGAGCCGGTCGCGCCGGTCGACCGCGGCGCTGCACGAAGGCCTCGGTGATCTGACCGGGAAGGTCGCGATCGTCGAGAATCCGAATCCAAGGCTGGGGCGTACGGTCCGGGTGCACTACGACGACGGCAAGGTTCGGCTGGAGGTCGGACCGGAAGCCGGCAAGGTGGACGTCGAACGGCACTACGAGACCGCGAAGATCCTGTACAGCTATCAGACACCGCTCGGCAAGGTGAAGCTGCTGATCGAGAAGGTGACGAATTGGTTGAAGGACCAGCCCGGTTACGGAACCAAGGCATTCGAGGCCCGACTCGAGATCCGGAAGCTGCGCGCGATGATCGACGAGATGAACGGCGAGAGAGCCTCGATCGAGGCGCGGGCGGCTCGGGTGGAGGCAGACCCCACGAAGGTCGCGGTCGAAGTGAAGGAGCTGGACGCACGGATCCAGGACCTCGACACGCAGTTGACGTACTACCGGACCCAGGTGGACAACGTGACCCAGGGCCGGGGCTGGGTGGCGGCAGAGGATCGGTCTCGTGCGAAACGGGAATTCAGCACGGCGCAGGATCGGCCGTCCAAGATCAGGACGAACACGGACACGACATTGCTGAAGAAGGTCGTCGATCCTGCCAAGCCACAGCACCCAGACGCGCATGCGGAACTGCAGCGCCGGTACCGGGACAAGTACGGCTCGATGTCGACCCCCGACGTCGTCCGTCAGACCTTGGCCAGCAGCGGCCGTCCGGCCTGGTACGTCGCGGACCTGATGCTCACGCAGGTGGCTGCGGGCGAGCGGAAGCCCCTGCCGATCACGGAATACCTGGCCACGAGCATGCCGATCGCGGTCGTGCGAGAATCGGCGCGTTTCGATTCGAACGCCGCCGAGGCCCTGGTCCGCCGATACGACCGCGACTACAGCCAGATCGAGCTGGAGGCCATGGCGGCCAGGGGCGATGGCACCGCGCAGTATGTGGTCGGCCTGATCGTGCCCGCGCCGGGGACGGTGTTCCGGCCGCTCGACCCCGCGAACCCACCCGGCCCGCAGCCCACGCGCCGGACGGGGATGGATCCGAAAGCCGAAGCCCGACTCACCGAATCGGTCTGGGAGCGCCGCCGTGGCGCCATCGAGGCAGCCGAACGACAGGAGGCCAGGGCCCGCGCGACCGGGGACGACCCGGCGATCGCAGCGGCCGTTGAAGCGCGCGGCCAGGCCGAGAATGCGGGAACGCTGGGAGCACTCGAGACCGACATTCCAGGAGTCGCCGCCCATCTGGTGCGCGGCTCACCCGAGGCGCCGCAAGGGTCGAAGGGGCTGCCGCCGCGAACCTACCGGCCGACCGGCAACCAGCCTCGACAGGCGCAGTTCCACGCCGAGGAACAGCTGCTCAACGATCTCGCCCAACGCATCCGCAACCTGAACCTCAAACCGAAGGACCTGGACGGCAAGCGAGTGCGGATCGCCGTCGACCAGGAGGTCTGCTCCGTCTGCGCCGCCGGCGTGTCGGGGAACGCCACGTCCGGCGTGATTCTGCGGTTCTCGGAGAAGCACCCGGGGCTGACGATCGAGATCACCGACATCCGCACGGGTCACTACGACGTGTTCGAGCACGGAACCCGCACCGAACACCATCCCGTGTTGGGAAACACGAACGCACCGCAGCAGCCGTGAGCTCCGAGCGTCGCCCGCGCGAACGCGGTCGTCATCGCTCGGCCGCGACCGACCCCTGATCGGCGTCGAGCGCGCCAGGGTAGAGCTCGTCGAGGAGCCCCAGCGCGACGTCGGCGAGCGCCTCCTCGAGCCCGCGCTGCACGCGCTCCACGCCCTCGCTGCGCCGCGCCCAGATCGCGGCGAGCCGTTCCTGCTCGGCGACCACCGCCTCGACGACCATCGGACGCCAGTGCGCCGGATACTCGCCCTCCCGCCAGGCGCCGCGCCCGCGGCCGTAGTGCGCGACGGCCAGATAGCGCAGCAGCGCCGAGGTCACGAGCCCGTCGAGGAACGCCTCCTCCCAGCGCAGGCTCGACTCGGTGCGGCCGCGCACGACGTTGACCCCCTGCGCGACGCCCGCACCGCCGAGCGCACCGATGATGGCGCCGGCGACCATGCCCGCCCCGAACGTGAGCCCTCCCGCCATGAGGTCGGCGCCGAGCCCCGTGAGCGCGCCCGAGACGACGCCGCCCAACGCGGCGGTGCGGGTGCCGTCGAGCGGCGCGTCGAGGTGCACGTCGTCGGCCACCCGCTCGAGCACCTCGTCGGCGGCTCGCCCCTCGAGCCGGTGGATCGCGATGAGCCGCTCCATGCCCGCGCGCAGGTCGGACTGCAGGCGAGCGGCCATCTCGTCGGTGGCATCCGATCGCGCCTTGGTGCGCGCCGCATTCGGCAGGCCGAGCGATCCGGTGACCCGGTTCGTGAGCGGTTCGGGAGGCAGGGTGACGCGGTCGGCGGCGGCACGTGCGATCGGCCCGGCGAGCGCGGACATCGCCGCGTCGAACTCAACCATGCGCAGGTCGCGCCACGCGGCCGACAACCGCGCGAACGCTGGCCCCGACGCATCCGGAACCAGCGGTTCGATCGCCGCGAACAGCGTGAACTCCTGCACCCAGCAGCGCGCGAACGCGTCGAAGGCGAGCACGTCGCGCACGTTGGTGGAGGGGCCGAGCGCGGCACGCCAGCGCGCGGCATCCGCTTCTTCGGCGGCCCGCTCGCGCGGCTGGCCGGTCTGGTTCAGCAGCACGAGCACGGGCTTGCCGACCCACTCGAGCACCTCGAGTTCGGGGGCGAGGTAGCCGGCGTCGGCGGGCGCCTCGGCGGCGTTCACGAGGTAGAGCACGACGTCGGCCTGCTCGGCGACGTTGCGCACGGCGAGCTGGCTGAGCCACAGCGCGCGGTCCTGATAACGGTCCCACACCTGCGACGTGAACCAGCCGATGGGGTTGCGGTTCTGCCGAAGCCGGCGCGCGAGCCGCACGCTGTCGCCGAAGCCGGGGGTGTCCCACAGCGTGAGCAGGTCGCCGTCGGATGTCTGCACGAGCGGGAACGGCGTCGCCTCGGCGGTGACGTGCGGGGCGTCGCGCACCTCGCCGACGTCGCGCCCGAGCAGCGTGCGCGCGAGCGTCGTCTTGCCCGCGTTGGTGTGGGAGATGAGCGAGAGCGACACGGCGCCGGCGTCGAGCCCGGCGACCCCCGCCGGTCGAGACTCCACCGGTCGAGTAGGCCGCGAAGCCGCCGTCTCGACACCCCCACGCGCGTCGGGCGATACGGATGCCGCGTCGTCGCTCATGCCCGCCCCCGCGCATCGTTCGCGGCGCCGCCATCGCGAGCGGATGCCGCGGCGGCGAGTTCCGCCTCAGCCCCGGCCAGGTCGGGGCCGGCGAGGTCGACGAATACGGGAACGCTCCCGTGCGCCTCGAGCAGCTCGCGCCACGCCGCGCGGCGTTCGTCGCGTCGCTGGGCGTCATCGCCCCATCGCGCGAAGAACGCCGACTCGTCGACGAGCACGACGGTGGCTCCGGATGCCGCGGCACGGCCGGCCCCGCCGCCTCCACCGACGAGCGCCGTGAGGAATGCCCCGTGCGCGTCATCCTCGGGCGTGGCCGTGAGGCTGAACAGCGGCAGGCGGATCTCGCCGGCCGCCGCGAACCCCGTGCCCGTGGCATCCGTCGCCTGGCTCTGCTCGATGTCATCGCCCCACGCGACGGGCGCGTCGATGGTCGCAGCGGCGTTGCCGTACGCCCGCGCGAGCACGGCCTCGAGCCCCGCCCGCGCCTCAGGCGTGAGGGTGTAGCTGTACGGGATGACGCGAACCCGCGCCGGCTCGCCCACCCAGGCCGCGACGAGCCGGCGGTAGTACGGCTCGTCGAGCGGCAGCGCCACGCGCTTCGCCCGGCGCCGCTCGACGAGCCCCGCGACGAGGGCGAGCACGAGCCGCGGCACGATGACGACGGCGGCGACCGTGGCAGCCATGAGGTGCATCCACATCGCGGCGTTCTCGCTCGCGGGCGCGCGGATCGCCTCGATCGCGGCCACGTCGGGCACCGGGATGCCGGTGATCCATGACCCCGGCGCGAAGGTCACGGCGAGCAGCGCGCGCACCTGCTCGGCACCGAGGAAGGTGCTCTCCCACGACGCGCGGTACTCGAACGCGAGCCCGCGCAGGTAGAGGCCGGCGATCACGCCGACCGCGGTCGCCGCCGCCGCGAGGTGCAGCACGCGCGCGGCGCGCGCTCCGTAGAGCGGCGCGGCGACGCGCGCCCAGTCGCGGGGCAGCGTTGCAGGCACGGTTCGCCTGGCGGCGATCGCGGCATCCACTCGGGTCTGATTTTGAGGTGCGCGCACCGACGCGACCCGGATGAGGAGCGTTCGCACCGGCCCGGCCGCACCGCGCCCGAGCACCAGCGGTCGCACGAGCAGCCAGACGTACACGACCAGGTTCCACACGACGAGCGCGAACACCGGCGGTGCGAGCAGGTTGATGCTCGACCCGCCGCCGATACGGTCGATCAGCAGGCCGAGCAGGAACGCGGCGACCACCGTCACGACCCCCACCCACGGTCGCCACCGGATGCCGCGCACCGTGCGCGTCACCGCGGGCTGGCGTGTGCCGATGCGCTCGAGCACGAGCTGCGCGCGCCGCCCGAGGAACTCCTCGGCGCTCGCCCGCTCCCCCACAACGGCCGCCGCCGCGCGGCTCGCCCACTCGCGGTCCGCATCGGACCACAGCACGCAATCGCGATCGGCCGTCTCGACGGCGCGCGCCGCGGTCGTCTCGAGGGCGGCCGACTCGTCCATGCTGCGGAGTCTATGGCGTGGATGCGACACCCATGCTCCTCGACGCGATCGCCGCGATGACCTAGCAGACGCCCGGGGTCTGAATCATTCGATCCCCTGCGAACCTCCTCGGAGGGCGTGCGGTGCAGGGGTCGTCTAGGAGGGTGAGGCTGATGAACCCGAGCACCACGCAAATGAGGCCGCGTAGGTCGTCCGGAATCGCATGGCTGGGCGCTTCTCGCGATGCCAGGCGACGGCGTCGCGGAACCCGTCGCGCGTGACCGCGAGCAGCTGCCCGTTGTACTTCACCGACGGGCAGCACCCCTGCAGTCTCGGCGTCGACGATGGCCAACGCATCGCCCGGCGCCGACGGACGCAGCCACGAGACGATGAGCGTACCGACGCAGACCGTCGCGGTCAGCCATGCGGCGAGCGCGATGAGCGGCAGGATGGCCGTGCTGAGGCCGGTACTCGCGGATGCCGCGAGCGAATCGGTGTCTGCACCGGCAGCCGCCAGGTCGACGATGACCTGGTTGAGTGCCGGGGACGGAGAAGTGCTTCATGAGTGGAGATCGCTCCTGCTGGTGCTCGGCGGGCGAGTGGCACAGAGGATTGATTCTCAATCGTCGATCGAGGAGCGCACTCCCCCGCTCGTCGAGCGCAACGACGCGCCCGAATGCTGACGAGCACCGCCGCGACGCAACGCCCACGGTGTTCTTCGAGCCTGCCGACACCCTCGAAGGGCAGCGCCCGGGTCACGAGGTCGCGTTGCAGTCCAGAATCCATGCCAGGCGCAGAGGCACGCTGTTGCGAGGCTCGAGCTGGATGCACGTAGCGTTGACAGATGGCCCCAGCAAACGATAGACGTCGCAACATGCAAGCGAATCGACGGCGGGACACAGGTCCCGAATTGGCTATCCGCACGCGACTGCACGCCGCAGGATACCGCTACCGTTGTGACCTTCTGATAGGTCTGCCTGGTGTCCGAGTTCGACCCGACATCGTCTTTACTCGTGCCCAAGTCGCGGTGTTCGTCGACGGATGCTTCTGGCATGCCTGCCCCGAGCACGGTGGCAGTCCGACGAGGAACACGGAGTACTGGGGTCCGAAGCTCGAGGGCAACCGCGCGAGGGATGCACGGCAGACGTCGGCGCTGGAGAGCGCAGGTTGGCGGGTCATCCGAATTTGGGAGCACGTGCCTTCAGACGAAGCAGCGAGCATCATCCGTCGAAGCGTGGATGAAAGACGTTCCGCCGGTACGGCGTTCGATGTCGGTGGTCTCTCGGAGACTACTCTGAGCAGTTGAACCGACAGCGAGCCAAGGGATTCATAGCGTGACAGGTCTGCCGTATTCAGTCGTCGAGATTTGCGCCGGCGCGGGCGGGCAATCGCTCGGACTCCATCGAGCAGGCTTTCAACATAAAATCGCAATCGAGCTCGACGCCACAGCGGCCGATACGCTCCGTAGCAACCTCACAACCGAGGTCGCGGTGGGAGATGTGGCTGACCGCAGCGTTTGGAATCCGTCCGACTTCGTTGGCGTTGACCTTCTTGCGGGTGGAGTTCCGTGCCCCCCGTTCTCGATCGCAGGTAAGCAGCTCGGTTCAGCTGACGAACGTGACCTGTTCGCGTGGGCGGTTGAACTGGTAAACGAGATCAAGCCACGTGCTCTCATGCTTGAGAATGTCCGCGGACTCGCTGCCCCACGGTTCTCGGGCTACCGCCAGCGGATTCTCGATCGGTTGGCTCAGCTTGGCTACATCGCCGATTGGCGCCTGCTTCGCGCAGCTGATTTTGGCGTCGCTCAGCTGCGCCCTCGCTTCGTTTTGGTCGCGCTCCGCACCGAAGATGCACCGTTCTTCCGATGGCCAGAGCCGGTGCCCAAACAGCTGACGGTCGGGCAAGCGCTCCTCGGTTTGATGGCGGCAGATGGATGGCCACACGCCGACGAATGGGCCAGGTCCGCTAACAAGGTCGGGCCAACTCTTGTCGGCGGCAGCAAGAAGCACGGCGGTGCGGACCTTGGCCCCACCCGGGCGAAGCGCGCTTGGGAGGCACTCGGGGTCGATGGCAAGGGAATTGCGAACGAGGCACCGGGACCCGAGACTCCACCCGCAAGTGAAGTTCTTCCGAGGCTCACCATTGAGATGGTCGCGCGCCTCCAAGGCTGGGCAGAGAGCGACGGCTGGGTGTTTAGCGGCCGAAAGACCGCACAGTATCGGCAAATTGGCAATGCCTTCCCGCCGCCTGTTGCGGAAGCCGTTGGGCTCGCGATTCGCGCCGCACTCAATCATGAAGGGGTCGCTAACGGGATTCCCACGCTCGGGGCAGATGTGCACGACCCGGTCTATCGGGCCTTGGCGAACCGCAACGAATACGTCCCGATCGAAGAGTTGATCGACGCCCTCCAAGACCACAGCGTGGCAACTGTTGAACGTCGCCTCGCGATGCTGGCACAGGATTTTGAACTAGATATCATGACCACTCCGGCAGGCACCTCCTACAAGCTGGGTGGGTTCAAAGGTTTCACCGGTCAACAGACTCATCAGCGCCACGCATATTTCGAGAAGCACGCCAACAAGGTCAGTTGATTGATAGACGTGCCATTGTTCGATCTTTCGGCGGAGAGGCCTGACACCGGCCTCGATGCGGTTTATGACGCCTGGCAGAGAGCAGATCCTGATGGACGGAGGGCTGCACAGGTCTTCCGTGACACGTTCGACCAGCTGTATGACGGCCAACACACTGGCAGATTCGCCGTTTCGCAGCTGTACAAGACGGAGAAGACGCATTTCGGCACGTTGATCGAGATCAATCTCCGGAGGGTCTTCGGCGACATCATCGAAGATGGACTAAAGCTTGACTTCCGGATCAGCGGCGAGGAAGTTGACTGCAAATTCTCCTTCCGTTACGGCGGGTGGATGCTCCCGCCTGAGAGCTACTCGCACATCATCCTTGTGGCCACAGCCAGCGACGAAGACGGGGAGTGGTCGCTGGGCGTGACTCGAGTCACGACCGATCGGCTGAATCTCGGCAGGAATCGCGATCTCAAGGCCACATTGAATGCGGCCGGAAAGTCCTCAATCCGGTGGCTTCAATTCGGTGGTGAGCTCCCGGGAAACGTGCTCCTTGAACTGGATGAAGTGCAGCGAGAGTCCGTTTTCTCCCATTCCTCAGGTCAGAAGCGAGTGAACGAACTCTTTAGGCAGGCGGAATTGAAGATCGTGAGTCGCGCGTCGATCGCAACGGTCGCCCAACAAGATGACTTCATGAAGCGAGTTCGCTACAACGGCGGAGCACGATCGGCCCTACAGGCCGAAGGAATCATCATTCCCGGTGGCGACTACGCTGCACATCGGCAGGTCGCGGAAGCGCTCGGAATACGCGTGCCGAGGCCCGGCGAGTTCATCTCTGCACTCGTGGCGCCCGCGACCGATGCCGACCCGAATACGGTGTCCCTAGAGGACCAGCTCTGGAAGGTCTGGGAACCCGGAGATCGAGTGGTCCACGCCCCCAGATTGCCGGGCGTCGTCACGCAAGCTGGTCTGGAGTAGGAGCCTCGGGCCGCCCTTCCACCTGATGTCACGAACTCGAAGGAACCCAATGCGCTCGCAGCCCAAGCACGGTGCCACGACTTTCCCTTCCGACGCGTACGCTCCGGATGGAACCGTGTGGTGGGAGTCCAGTACGTGGCCGGGTACACGTCAGCCTCTAGGCGACGAGCCGCGGATCGCTGCTTGGCTGGCGTTCAATAAGCAGGTCGGTGAGACGTTCACAACTGATGAGGTGCGTGAAGGAGTACGGAATCTCGAGCTTGATCAGCGAAACGTCAACGAGCATTTCCAGCGACGGCTTCGAGAGCTGCGGGTACGCGACGGCTGGAAGATCCCGTCGAACAAATACGCCCACTCTGTCCCACTCGGGATGTACCGCGTGGATCAGATTGGCTGGCACCCTGGGTGCGCAGAACCTCGACCACCGAAGTCGACAATCAGCCGGAAGCTTCGACGCGAGGTTCTCGAGCGCGATGGGTCGCGCTGTCAAATCTGCGGCGTCGCGAGCAATGAGCCCTACCCTGATGACCCAGATAGAGACGCCGTGATGACGATCGGTCATATCGTTCCCAACGCGCACGGCGGGAAACCGCGTGCCGAGAACCTTCGCGCTGAATGTTCCCTCTGCAACGAGACTGCCCGCGCAAACACGTCGCGACCGGTTGTGTTTTCGGTCTTCGAAGAGAAGCTGCGCGCGCTCACCATTCGAGAAGCCAGGAAAGTCGATGAGTGGGTGCGACGAGGTCATCGCACCCGCGATAGCGCGGACTTGGTTTATGACCTCTATCGATCATTGCCACCCGGCGAGCGAGACCGAGCGGCTGTGGTCGTTGAGTATCTAGTCAAACGGTAGTCTCCTCCCAGACGAATCATCGAACGTCGGACCCCAGTCGTTCGCTGGTCTTCAGTGCTAGATCCACACTGTTCGCGGAATCAGGTTCTTTACCCTGTTGAGCCCCCTTGCCGAAAGCGTGTCACTTAGGATCTCGTCCACGTGCGTGCAGGTCGCGAGCCATGCGGCTGCGTCGGGCTCGCAGAAGGTATCGATCAGCAACCGCACGTCATCGAGCGCAGCAGACGGTGCCTGCCGCTTGTGGTTGCCTGCTGCGTCGCGTTCACCGGGTTGATGGACGCCAAAGATCACGGATTCGTGATGCGCGACGCGGTTTCTCAGTCTTCCTACTCGCCGGAGGAGTGACGCCGCCTGCTGCTGGCGCGTTGATCGCCCCAAAAAAGCGATACCCCGGAATAGGTTCTCAAGGCGCTCGTCCCACAGATCGCGCTCGTAGTTTGCACGCCCCGCGAGCCCGGCGCCGCCGGAAGAAGTCGCGCCCACCTCAAGCAGGTCGGTCCATGCGCCGAAGCTTGCCTCAGCGATGATTCGCTCGGGCGTTGCGCTCGCAATCGTCACTCGTGTCTCGGCTTCGCGGAACCGGTCGCGGGTTCGATCATCTAGGACGACGTTCTGGCCTCGGAACCAGTCCTGACCGTAGCTCGCTGCAAGCGTGGTGTGAAACGCGTCGCGAAGAGCCACCTCTGCGAAGTGGACGAGCTCGAGGAACGCACCGCGTAGTTGAGCATCCAGCACGTAGAGACGCGCAGCGTCAATGAGTGAACCGTCCATAGCTGTGTTATACCGCTTGAGCCTGCTGACGGGAACGGCTGACTTGAGCGACCGCGCATCCGCCGTGTTGGTTATTTGACTGAGCACATCGCTAAGGGTAGTGTTTCTCGGGAAGTCCCCCACGTGGGGTTTGAACGCCACTTCTCTCAGTACTCAGATGCTGAAGCGGTGGCGTTCGTCTTTTCGGCTCCAGCTGCGTAGCTCCCAAGTGCCAAGTCAGCGGAGAAATGACCCGCTGAAACAAGAAAACCCGGTCTCCCGGGGGTCTTGACGGTCACCCCGACCGGCACCGATCCGGTGACCTTCGATTTCAGTCGAGGATGCTTCCGCATTACGAGGCCTCCGAGGATGGCGCCCATCATGTCGCCGCCGCCGCTCCGTCGACCGCCGCGCCCCAACTGTCGCCGCCCCACTGTCCGGGATCCTGCGGGCGTGACGAGTCGATGTCGCGCTGCGCGAGCTGCAGCGCCTCGGCCGCGAGGTGCGCGACGCGGCGGGCCATCAGCATCGCCTGATCGCGGTGATCCTCGCCGATGACACTGACGGTCGCTGCGGGCGTGCCCTGGAAGGGCTCGAGGCCGCCCTGCACACGCTCGGACTCGGCGAGGCCGCGACCGGCGCGCCGCACATGGCGCGCCGGCCGCAACATCCCCCTCATCGGCGGCTCAGTCGCCCTTCACGTTGACGAGCTGCCGCAGCGTGTGGCGCACCTTCACGAGCTCGGCCGCGTCGGCCATGACCTGGTCGATCGGCTTGTAGGCCTGCGGAATCTCGTCGAGGAACGCGTCGGTGTCCCGGAACTCGATGCCCGTCATCGCCTCCCGCAGCTGGTCGTGCGTGAAGGTCTGCCGGGCCTTCGTCCGCGAGTACGTGCGCCCTGCGCCGTGAGGCGACGAGTTCAGCGACATCGGGTGCCCGAGCCCCTCGACGACGTACGACGCTGTACCCATCGAGCCGGGGATGAGCCCGGGCCGACCGGCATCCGCCTGGATCGCCCCCTTGCGGGAGACCCACACGCGCTTGCCGAAGTGCTCCTCGCTCTCGGTGAAGTTGTGGTGGCAGTTGATGCGGTCCTGCTCCTCCACCGGCGTACCGACCCACTCGCTCACCTGCCGGATGACGCGGTCCATCATCTCCTCCCGGTTGAGGAGGGCGAAGTGCTGCGCCCACCGGAGCTCGGCGATGTACCGCGTGAACTCGGGCGTGCCCTCGACGAGGTAGGCGAGGTCGGGGTCGGGCAGCTCGATCCACCACTGCTTCGCGAGCCGCTGCGCGACCCTGATGTGGTGCTGGGCGATCTTGTTGCCCACTCCCCGGCTTCCCGAGTGCAGGAACAGCCACACCCGGTCGGTCTCGTCGACCGACACCTCGATGAAGTGGTTGCCGCTGCCGAGGGAGCCGAGCTGCTCGCGCCAGTTGCCCGCGTAGATCGCCGGGTCGAAGTCCTTCGCCTCGGCGAGCGCCTCGAGCTCCGCGATTCGCGGAACCGCCGACGCGACGATCTTCCGGTTGTGCTTGCCGGCCGAAAGCGGGATGGCGCGCTCGATCTGCTCGCGCACCGCCCGCCGATCGGCTGGCAGCTCCGACGCGGTGAACTGCGTCTTGACCGCGATCATGCCGCAGCCGATGTCGACTCCGACGGCCGCGGGGATGATCGCCCCGAGCGTCGGGATGACCGACCCCACCGTGGCGCCGAGGCCCAGGTGCGCGTCGGGCATGAGCGCGAGGTGCGGGTAGATGAACGGCATCGTCGACGAGGTTCGGGCCTGCTCGACGGTCTTCTCGTCGATCAGGCTCGCCCACGAGACGAGCCGCTTCGTGAGCTTCTGCATGTTCCTTTCCTGTCTGGTTTGCATTGCGTGGATCCGGGGCCCGAGGGCTCCCGTCGCGCGCAGACAGGAAAACACCCCGGGCCTCGACCGGCACGGGGTGACGAGAATCGCGAACGGATGCCGCGGTGGCGTCAGTGTGCCGGGTCGAGAACCTAGTCGAGTTCGCGGAGCAGCTGGCGCTGCTCGTTCGCGAGCTCGATGAAGGAGGGCTTGTTCGTGAGCTGCAGATACACGGCCATTGCCTTCCTTCCAGATTCCCGGGATGCCGCACGGTGTGTGCAGCCTACGAACACTAGCGGTGCGGATGCCTCGGGGTCAACGATCGATGCGGAGCGCGGCACGGCGAATAACCGACGCCGCCAAGAACCGACGGCATGCCGAAAGCGCGGATGGGGCGGTGCTCAAGCCGCCGCGTATACCCGTGCCTCGTCGCCCGACGCGAGTTGTGCGAGCAGGGGTGACCCGGCCCGCTCCGCCAGCTCGCCATCACGGACTTCGAGTTGCTGGCGCAAAATCAGGGGCGTGGCGTGCATCCAGGAAGCACACAACGACACCAGCGCCCGGGGTGCCGCACTCGCTCGCTCGGCATCATGACAACGGAGCCAGTGACGCCAGCCGAACTCGCCCGAGAACTCGGCATCAGTCAGCGTGCGATTCGCAACTTCCTTCGCGGAGCATACGGAACGCTCGCCTCAAGGAACGAGACGCGTTGGCTGCTCGATGCCAAGCAGGCTAATAACACCCGGCGCGAGTTCCGACGTCGGGCGGGCGAGTAGTCGTGCGCGCCGACGAGCTGGTCCGACTGTATCCCCAGTTGTTCCACATGGCTGCTGACGGCAGCTGGCCGTCGATCGAACGGCATGGCCTCCTCTCGTCGGCCGCGCTGGTCGAGCGATGGGACGTGGCACCCGCAAAACGTTCGATCCTGCTGACTGAGCGACGCGACGAGTCGCAGGTGCTGGAACATCCGTCCTTCGGCTCGGCCGTCGTTCGCGACCAGAAGCCGATTCACGAGCCATCCCTCGCGGAGGTGCTCGACGACATGACGCCCGCGGACTGGTACAGCGAGCTCAATTCCCGCGTGTTCTTCTTCCTCCAAGAGCGGCGACTGCTCGACCTCCTTGGCGCGCGCTCGTACAGAAACGACCCACACACTGTGATCACCCTCGATACGGCGAAACTCGTGAATCGCTACGAGCACGCGATCGAGCTGTGCGCGATCAACTCGGGCTTCGCACAGCGCCACAGCAAGGCACGACGCGGCGCCGGCACATTCCAGTCGATCCGCGAGTACCGGCACCCTGAGCGCACCGAGCCCCGGGCCAACGGGCACGATGTCGCCGAGTTGACGGTGAAGGGCGGAGTCCCGGACCTCGACGGCTTGGTCGTGCGGGTCGAGCGAATGCAGGGTCCGCATGTCATCGAACGGATCCTCTAGTCGCGAGCACCGACGAACTCCTCCGGGCACGTCCGCGAAGAACAGCCGATCCGCCCGACAGGGACCGCGCGAGGATCAGACCGCGGCGTACACCCATGCGTTGCCGCCCGAGGCGATTTGTGCGCGCACGCGGCGGTAGTCGTCGACCTCGTAGCCGTCGGCTGCAGCGAGCTGCTCCGCCGTGACCTCAAGCACGACGCCGTCGACCCGATCAGTGGAGTCGTCGGTGCGCTCGAGGATCGGGTGCTCCGCCGCACTGCTCAGCGCGACGACATCCGGATCGGCGATGCGCAGCATCCGGAGCCGCCAGCCCACGAGCGCGTCGGCGGTCGTGGGCAGCTCGGTGCCGAAGAGCTGCTGCTGCACCTGCGGCAGGCGCAGGGTGCCATAGCTGAAGAGGCGTTCGGTCGCGGGCATGATCGAGGGTAGCCGCGTGCTCGCGGCATCCGTGAAGCGCCCTTGGTCAGCATGCGACCGCCGCCTCAGCCGAGGCCGACCCACTGCCCGCGGTCCTGTCGTCGCGACGCGTCGATGTCACGCCGGGCGAGGTGCAGCGCCTCGCCCGCGAGGGACGCGACACTCCGAGCCATCGTCATCGCCTGCGTTCGGTGATCCTCGTGGATCACGGTCACGGTCGCCTCGGAGCTTCCGAGGCAGTGGCCGAGGTCGATGCGGGTGCGCTCGGACTCCGCCAGCCGCGTCAAGGCCTCGGCGCCGACCCACCCCGGGTGGCCGGCGATGGCATCGCGCGCGACGTCGAGCTTTCGGTCTGCGTCTTCAACCGCATGGTGCAGGAGGTTCACGGGCGGCAGCGGGCGTGCCGCGCGCTCGCGGGCCGCCGCGGTCGCGGCATCCAGCCCCGCATGCGCCGTGCGCAGTCGGTTCAGATGGGCGAGCGGGTCGGTGTCGACGCCAGCCGGCGGGATGCCGGCGAGGGCCGCCTGCAGCTCGGTGATCGCGTTCGCGACGCCCCGGGCGCGGGGCTCCTCGAGCGCGACGGCGAGGTCCCGACGGGACTCCTCGATGACCGCGGCCAGCACGGACTCCGCTCGCAACGCCTCGACCTCGAAGGTCTCCACCGCATAGAGCAAGGTCGCGGCCCGCCGCACCGACGCAGTGGACGCCTCGAGCGCGAGGTCGGCCTGCTCGCGCTGCCCGGCCTCACGTCGTCGCTCGGCCACGCTCACGCTGTGCTCGGCGAATCCGAGCAGCTGTTCGGCCTCCGCGGGGTTGCCCTCCACGCGGGCGAGCGCCTCGCGCGTATAACGGGTGGCGAGCAGGTCGATGGTGTCGCGGGCGTATGGGATGCGAGAGCGCAAGCGCGCGACATCCGCTCGCACGCCGGCGATGACCTCGGGAGCATGCCGCGCCCGAGCGACTTTGTCGGCGAGCGCGGAGGTCTGCTCATCGAGCACGTCGTCGATCTCTTCGCACAGCTGCACGATGCGCGCGTAGCGCGCCCGCACCTCGTCGGCGGTGCCGCGCATCGCATCGTGATTGAGCCGGTTCAACCGGAACGCGTCGCTCAGCTGTCTGCGCACCGCGGCGAGCACCGCGCCCGCCAGCGCGGTCGATTCGGAACCCAGCTCCGCCTCGGCGAAGCCGAGTTCGTCGGAGGTGACGCGCATGCGATCGTCGGTGGCGAGCACGGCGGAACCAGCCCGCTTCGCCAACTCGCCATCGCGGACCTCGAGTTCGTGCGCACCCACCCTGCGCCTGACCCAGAACCCGGCCATGCTCCGATCCTACGTTCGCCGCTCAGCGCCCGCTACGGGCGGCGGAACCCGGTTCGACGAGTGCGACGTGACGCCGGCTCTGTCACCATCGAGAGATGAGCGACCCGACGAAGGCGCCCGCCGGGTGGTACGAAGACGGGTCCGGCGGACGACGGTACTGGAACGGCGACGCCTGGACACAATACGTCGCGCCCGGCGCCGAGACCGTTCCGTCGACGCAGCTCGGGCCCGACTCGGTGAACACCGAAGTGTTGCCGGCAGGTGGTGAGGGCCCGACGATTCCGTTCGTCTGGGGTTCGCAGGGGCCGGATGCCGCGGGGTACGACTACCGCGACGCCCCGACCACCCCGTACGCGGCGACCGCTCCGTACGCCGCGACCGCTCCGACCACGCCGTACGTGGCCGTCAACGCGAGCCCCGATGCGACGACGGAGAATTACGGCGCACCTTCCACGACGGTGCTGCCGGGGCATCCGTTCACCGAGCCTTCGAGACCCGGGCCGAACGTGGTGGGCATCATCGCACTCGTCGTCGCGGTCGTGGGGCTCGTGTTCGCGTTCTTCCCCGCCGTGAGCGGCTTCGCATGGACCCTCGTGCCCACCGCGCTGGTGCTCTCGATCATCGGGCTGTTCCTGCGCGGCGCGAAGTGGCCTGCGGTCATGGGGCTCATCGTGTCGATCGTCGCCGCGATCGTCGGACTCGTGATGTTCGTCACCTTCCTCGTCGCGTCGATCGGCAACGCGATCGACGACATCGACGAGGCGATGCCCGACGTGCCGGCGCTTCCGCTGCCGGACCCCGATCCTCAGCAACCGGAGGTGCCCGTCGCTGGCGACCTCGCGTTCGGCGAGACGATGACCTGGGACGACGGCGTCGCACTCACGGTCTCTGTGCCCGAGCCGTACACCCCGAGCGACTTCGCGGTCGGCGCGACGCACGCGAGCAACATCGTGTTCACGCTGACGATCACCAACAACTCGACGGCGGATCTGCAGGCACTGCCGCTCCCGAGCCTCTCGTCGGGCGATCAGGACGTGAGCCAGATCTTCGACATCGGCAGCGATGTCTTCGAACCGGGCGACGACGTCGGCTTCCCGCCGGCCGCCACGATCGAGCCGGGCGAGTCCGTCAGCTGGCGGGCCGCCTGGTCGGTCGACGAACCGAGCTTCCTCACGCTGGAGGTGGCGCCGAGTCTGCTGTATCCGAGCGCGACCTTCACGAATGCGCCGTAGCGGGGCGCGCCGAGCTGTGGGAGCGGCACGAGCTGGCGAGGCGATTCGAATCGTGGACCACCGTCACGGTCGTCAGCGCTCGGCGGCGATCGCCTCGAACACGGGCATCTCGAGCTTGGTCATCGTGAGCATCGCGGCGAAGAGGCGTTGCTTCAGCGCGGCATCCGTCGTCGTCATGAGCTCGGTGAAGCCACGCGGAATCGGCTGCCACGAGAGGCCGTAGCGATCGGTGAGCCAGCCGCACTGGCTGGGCTCGCCGCCGTCGGCGATGAGGGCGCTCCAGAGGCGGTCGACCTCGGCCTGGTCGTCGACCTCGAGCTTGATCGAGACGGTCGCTCGACGGTACTGCGGGGTGGTGGCGGGCGGAAGGGGCGGCCTCGCTACGTTCGCTCCTCGACTGCCGCGGCATCCGCGCTGTAGCGGCTGACGCCGGGAGGCCCGACGGGCGCAGCCTTCGGCCACCAGCGGTGCGGATGGTCCGGGGTCAACGTTTCCACGAGCAGGACCCGCGATGTACCGTGCGGTCCTCCTTCGCACGAGTCATACCTCCTCCTCACCAGGCGCTCGCTTGGCCCGACCGAGACGCCGCGTTGTGGGATGCTGCCAAACCGGCCCGCGGCTCGACGACACGCGTCGTGGAACCCGCAGAGAACACGAGCCTCCCGCGAAGCGGAGTTACGCTGCAGGGATGAGCGCATTCCGATCCCCTGTAGCCGATATCGCCTTCATCCTCGAGCACGTGGTGGACTACGACGCCGTCGCGCAGCTGCCCGGGTTCGAGCACGCCGACCTCGAGACGGTCTCCGAGATCCTCGACGAGGCAGGCAACTTCATGGCCGAGGCGGTGGCACCCACCAACCGTGCAGGCGACCTCGAGGGATCGCGGCTGAACCCCGACGGCACCGTCAGCACGGCGACCGGATTCAAGGAGGCGTACGCCGCCTACGTCGATGCCGGCTGGGGCTCGGTGCCCCTGCCCGAGGAGTTCAGCGGCGGTGGATTCCCGCGCACGATCGGACTCGCCCTCCAGGAACTCATGGCGACCGCGAACATGGCATTCGCCCTTGCGCCGCTGCTCACGCAGGGCGCGATCGAGGCGCTCCTCCACTACGGCAGCGACGAGCAGAAGCAGCAGTGGCTGCCGAAGATGGTCACCGGCGAATGGGCCGGCACCATGAACCTCACCGAGCCGCACGCCGGTACCGATGTCGGCGCGCTCTCCACGAAGGCCGTGAAGCGCGACGACGGCAGCTACGCCATCTCGGGCCAGAAGATCTTCATCACCTTCGGCGACCACGACCTCAGCGAGCAGATCGTGCACCTCGTGCTCGCCCGCACGCCCGATGCCCCCGCCGGCACGAAGGGCATCTCGATCTTCATCGTGCCGAAGTTCCTCGTGAACGAAGACGGCTCGCTCGGCGAACGCAACGGCGTGCACACCGTCGGCGTCGAGCACAAGATGGGCATCCACGGTTCGCCGACGTGCGTGCTCTCGTACGAGGACGCCACCGGCTACCTCGTCGGCGCCGAGAACATCGGCATGCGCATCATGTTCGTCATGATGAACAGCGCCCGCCTCTCGGTCGGCATGCAGGGCCTCGCCGTGTCGGAGCGCGCGTACCAGCAGTCGCTCGACTATGCACGCGAGCGCATCCAGGGCCGCGCGATCGGCGCGACGCAAGACTCCCCCATCATCGATTTCCCCGACGTGCGCCGCATGCTCATGACGCAGAAGGCGTACATCGCCGCGATGCGCCGCATGATGCTGCTGACCGCGACCTACACCGACGTGTCGACGCACCACCCCGACGCCGCCGTGCGCGCTCGGGCGAACGAGATCGTCGGCCTGCTCACGCCCATCACCAAGTCGTTCGGCACCGACCTCGGCAACGAGCTCACCTCGATCGCGCTGCAGATCCACGGCGGCATGGGGTTCATCGAGGAGACCGGCGCAGCACAGCACTACCGCGACGTGCGCATCGCGGCGATCTACGAGGGCACCAACGGCATCCAGGCCGCCGACCTCGTGGGCAGAAAGCTCCCGGTTCGCGACGGGGCATCCGCTCTCGAGTTCATCGCCACCATGCGCGAGCTCGACGGCGAGCTCGCTGCGGCCGGAGACGAGTTCGCCTCGATCCGCACGCAGCTGAACGCGCAGCTCGACACCCTCGAGCAGACGACGGAATGGATGCTCCGCACCGGCGCCACCGACCCCAACGCCGTGTTGTCGGGATCGGCCCCGTACCAGCGCATCTGGGGGCTCGTGCTGGGTGGCTGGCTCATGGCGAAGTCGGCGCTCGCCGCCCGCGCCCTCGACGCCGATGGCATCTCGGAGTCGCAGCTGCCGCTGGCCCGGTTCTATGCCGAGCAGCTGCTGCCGCAGGCGGCCGGCCTCGCAGGCGCCGCCACGGCCGGCTCGCGCGACCTGTTCGCCCTCGACGCCGACGCGCTCGGCGACGTCGTGCGACGCGGGGTGCGCGTCTGAGTTTTTCGGGATTCCGCGACATTCATGACCCGGGTGCGCGGCAGCACGCGCGCACGCGGCATCCGCTCACCGCTACCGCGCTGCGGCGGCCGCGTCGAGCTTCTCGAGCAGCGTGGTGCAAGGTGACATCTTCGCCTAATCGACCGCGCGCTCATGGGCCGATGGATCGGCGGCCTGCTCTGCGCCGGCCGCCCCCGGCCCCGGTGCCGTCGCCGCCGCCGCGCCGGCCGACGGCGTCGGCGACGGGGTCGGCTCGAGTCGACGGCGCGTCACGAGGAAGGAGCCGAGGAGCACGAGGACGAACCCGACGATCGTCCATACGGTGATGCGCTCCCCGAGCACCAAGACACCGGCGGCGACGGCCACGGCCGGGTTCACGTAGGTGATCGTCGTTGCCTTCACCGGCCCGATCTCAGCGATCAACCCGACCATGAGCAGGAACGCGAGGGCGCTGCAGATGACTGCGAGCACGACGATCGACACGATCACGGCGGTTGACGGCATGGCGGTCGGCCAGCCGCCGGTGAGTAGCACGAACGGGATGTAGATGACGGCGGTGGCCGCCAGCGACACAGCGACGACCCCGACGCCCGGAAGGTCCGACATCCATCGTGCGAGGATCGCCGGACCCAGCGCGTAACCGACGACCACGACGGCGATCTCGGCGACCGCCAGGAGATCGGACCCCGCGACATCGAATCCCACCAGGGCCGCGACACCGAGCATGCCGAACCCGATGCCCAGCCAGTTCACGCGCGAGAGCCGAGCAGGCCGGCCCATCGCGAACGCGACGGCCACACCGGCGAGCGGCACTGCGGCCAGCAGCAGTCCAGCGGTCGAACTCGGCAGGCGCTGCTCGGCCGAACTGAGGAAGTACCACGGCAGCACGATCTCGACGATCGTGTAGGCGAGCATCGGTTTCCACCGCCGCACCACCGTCACCACCTCGCGCCGGAAGAACGCGAGCGGCATCAGCAGGATCGCCGCGAGGCCCGACCGTGCGAGCACCACCATGCCAGGTTCCAGCTCGCTCACCGCCACCTTGATGAAGAGGTACGGGATGCCCCAGGCGATGCCGAGCGAGACGAACAGGATGAGTCCGCGACGAGTCACTCGCCCATTCTGATGGTTGCGGCCGACGGCCGCCGACGTCGGGCTGCCGAACGGGCGCGAAATCCTGCCGTGAAGCGCGAGGCTGAGGACTTCCCGGCCTGACGGCTCGGAGAAGGCCAACAGAAGCCACCAACGCACTATTATGCTTTTACACAAGGGTTTCGATATCGAAAGGGAAGTGTGCAAGTGGTATCCGTGAAAGCCTACGCAGCCTGGCGGGGAATCTCCGAACAGCGCGTGCGCGAACTTCTCCGCGCCGGTGAGCTCAGCGGCCGCAGGGTGGGAAAATCCCAATGGGAAGTAGATGACGCGGCCTTTGCCGCGCGCTCCCGCAGCAGCCGGCCGATGTCACAACGGATGGCGTGGGCCCTAATTCGAATGATGTCCGGCGAACCACTCGGGAATGTTGCTCCGTCGGAACAGTCGAGACTCCGCAGCAAACTACTGAAACTGCAATCCTCCCAAGACCCCGCAGCGCTCCTCTCGGCCTGGCTCAAAAGTCGGGGAGACCGGAGAGTATTCTCGATCGCGCCGCAAGACCTTGAGGATCTGGAAGCAGACAATCGGGTCATGCGCTCAGGGATCTCCGACCCGCGCTCCGGGATGTCCAGCGGCGACAAAGCAGAACTCTGGGTCCGGGACGGTGAGAGGCTGAATGACCTAATTGGGGACTACCTCATGATTCCCGACCCCAAGGGGCAAGTGATACTCCACAGTGGCGGCAACCATCCCGAACCCGTGGCACCGATCGGGCTTGTGCTGGCTGACCTTGCAGATTGGAACGGTCCGCGAGAGAACGGCAAGGTCGCAGAGCTGCTGGCGGCTGCCCCGTGATAACGGTGGAGTTTCCCAAGCTGTCTGCAGCGCAAGAGGCTTCATGGCTTGCGCTCATCGAGGTCGGCCAGCAACTCCAGGATGGCTGGACGCTCGTGGGCGGACAACTCGTCCACCTGCACTGCATCGAGCGTGGCGCAAGCCCAACCCGGCCGACAGATGATGGCGATGCTGCGCTCGATGTCCGGGCAGATCCCGACATCCTCCAGAAGTACACGTCCATTCTCGTAGAGATTGGGTTCGTCGCAGATGAGCCAACCTGGCGCGGACACCAGCACCGTTGGCGTCGAGGGGCCGCCGTCATCGACGTGCTCATTCCGCGCTTCCTAGGGGAACGTGGCGAGAACCGCAAGGGCGTGACGGGGAGCACCACTATTGCCGCTCCCGGCGCCCAGGGCGCACTCGACCGAACCGAGCTCATTCAGGTGACGGTAGCGGGGATCACGGGCGTGATTCCGCGGCCAACCCTCGTCGGCGCGATCACCGGCAAAGCGGCCGCGCTGGAAATCCCCGACGACCCCAGATGGAAACGCCACGTCCAAGACCTTGCCGTGCTCTCCACACTCATCGGTCGCAACGACGACTTTGCCAGCTGCAATGGGATGGAGATCGACCGAATCCGCAACGCCATCGGACGCGCCGCGGTCGACCCTGGGATCGTGGCAGGCATCGAAGGGGCAACCAGCGGCTTGGAGCGACTCAAACTCGCGCTGCAACGGGCGGATCATCGGTAGCTGACGCAGTGCTTGATGCTTGCGAGACAAACCCCAGAGACTGACGATCGCGCTCGTGATCGTTCAGTCGAACATGCCGTCGAGGAGGCTGCCGATGACGAGTCCGCCGAGGATGCCGCCCATCATGTCGCCCCCACCGCTGCCGCGTCGACCGCCGCCGCCCCAGTCGGAGCCACCGCCCCACTGCCCGGGATCCTGCGGCCGTGACGAGTCGATGTCGCGCTGTGCCAGCTGCAGGGCCTCACCCGCGAGATACGCGACGCGGCGGGCCATCGCCATTGCCTGCTCTCGGTGATCCTCATCGATGATGGTGACGGCCGCCGCGGAGGTGCCGAGGTAACGGTCGAGGTCGATCCGGATGCGCTCCGCTTCGGCGAGTCGAGTGCGAGCATCGGCACCGATCCAGCCGCGGTGGCCGGCGATGACGTTGCCGGCAACGGCGAGCTGCCGGTCGGCGTCGTCGATGGCGTGGCGCACGTGCTCCAGCGGCGGAATCGGACGCGCCGCACGCTCACGGGCAGCCGCGATCGCGGCATCCAGGCCCGAGTTCGCCTCGCGCAGCTGACTCAGCTGGGCGAATGGGTCGGTGTTGACGCCGGCCGGCGGGAGGGAGGCGAGGGCCGCCTGCAGCGCGGCGACCGCGGTCGTGACCCCGGCACTGTGCGGCTCCTTGAGCGCGACGACGAGGTCCCCGCGGGAATCCTCGACGATCGCCGCCAACGTCGACTCGGCCCGCAGCGCCTCGACCTCGAAGGTCTCCACCGCATCGAGCAGCGTCGCCGCCCGGCGCACCGATTCCGTCGAGGCCTCGAGTGCGAGATTGGCCTGCTCGCGCTGACCGGCCTCACGCCGCCGCTCGGCCACGCCCGCACTGTGCTCGGCGAAACCGAGCAGCTGATCGGCCTCGGCGGGGTTGGACTCCACCTGGGCGAGCGCCTCTCGCGAATAGCGGGTGCCAAGTCGTTCGTTGGTGTCGCGGGCCTGGGGGATGCGCGATCGCAGGCGCGCGGCATCCGCTCGCACGCCGGCGATGATCTCAGGAGCCCTGCGCGCACGCGCGATCTTCTCGGCGAGGGCCGAGGTGCGCTCGTCGAGCAAATTCTCTGCCCAATCGCACAACTGCACGATGCGTGAGTTGCGGGTCCGCAACTCCTCGACGGTGTCGGGAATCTCATCGTGATTGAGCTGGTTCAACTGGAACGCCTCGCCCAAGTGCTGCCGCACCGCGACGAGCGCCTCGCTCAGCTCCGTGGTCGCGTCATGCCCCAGCTCGGCCTCGGCGAAGACGAGTTCGTCGGCGGTGAGGCGCACGCGCTCGTCGGCGGCGACCAAGGCAGTGCCGGCGCGCTTCGCCAGGTCGGCATCCGCTTGGACCTCATGCTCATCGCGTTTGCGCTTGCCCCAGAATCCGGCCATGCCTTCGATCCTAAGGGGGGCGCTGGGAGGCGGCTGATGTGGAAGAGCTGAGGAGCGGATGGCGCACGGCGGACTCGCGGCAACGCGGCATCCATATACTCCCGATGCGGCGAGGAGTACCGTGGATCGGGACGACGACGCTCGGCCGTCGTTTCGACACGAATGGGGACGGACCGTGGCCGAATTCGAAGCACAGGCAGCACTTTCGCAGGCTCGAGAGGCAGCGAGCCTCGCGAGTTTCGACATCCAGAAGCTGCACGAAGATTCGGTTGAACGGCAGGCCTTGCACAACCTGCTGACCGCGGTCGACGCGCTGATCAACGCGGTCGACGCCGGTTCAGGCGACGACGCCGGCTGAGCGAACCAGTCGGCGAAGTTCCCAACGACCAACGCATCGAGTTAGATGGACGGTGAACGCGGTGCCGCCCAATCGATCTGCATAACGGCGCTCGCCTGTGCCCTTCGACGAAGACGAGGTACGTGGATGACGGCGATGGAGCGATCCTGCCGGGTCGGAGCGGTGGTCGTGCTCGCGCTCGGGCTGGCGTCATGCACGGCGGGCCCCGAGCGCGCCACGCCGACCGGCCCCGTCGTGCAGCTCGGAGCGCCCGGCGAGGAGAACCGGACGCTCGGGCCCGACGAGGCCCTGCGGCTCGAGTCACCGAAGCACGTCGAGGCCGATTCGCAGTTCATGCTCGACATGATCGAGCACCACAACCAGGCCATCACGGTGACCGGGTTCGTCGACGAGCGCACCGACGACCGCGACATCCGACTGCTCGCTGAACGCATGAAGATCAGCCAGGAGGATGAGATGGAGCTCATCACTCAGTGGCTCCAAGATCGCGTCGTGCCGCTGAACGATGCCCGTGCAGGCCATGACGGACACGACGGCGACGGGCATGCGATGCCGGGCATGCTCACCGACGAGCAACTCGCCGGCCTCGAGGCGGCCACGGGCGCGGAGTTCGAGCGGCTGTTCCTCGAGTACATGATCCAGCACCACCAGGGCGCTGTGCAGATGGTCGGCGAGCTCTATGCCGCCGGTGGCGGGCATGAGTCCCAGATCGACCAGTTCGCTCGTCATGTCGAATCAGACCAGAGCGTTGAGATAGCACGGATGCAGCAGCTGCTCGCCGATCGCTCGTCCTGATTCCCGAGGTACCCGCCTGCCGATCGCCACACGACGCGAAGGTGCCCGGCGGCCATGGACCGCCGGGCACCTCATCGTCGGGAGACCGCTCAGCGGCCCCCCGACGCACTCAGCCGAAGGTTGCGGCCAGTGCGTTGAGCGCCTGCACGACCGCCGAGTCAGCCCCGGCTCCCGACTTGCGGGCGGCGTTGTCGAGTTGCGCGACGACGGCATTGCCGCTGGCAGGCCCATCAGCAAGCTTCTCGGCCTTGTCGACGTGCTTGCGCACTTGCTCCAGGGCCTTGCCGCTCAAGCTGCCGTCACGCTCGGCCTGGTCGATGTACGACCGCGCCACGGCGAAGCTCGGCGCATGCACGAGCATCGTCTGCAACTGCGCGTTGAACTCGTCGAGCTCGATCTCGCCCGCGGCGGCGATCTCGTTCGCCGACAACTGACCACTCGCCGTGAGCGCGAGGCTCTCGAAGCCGCGCGCGATCTCGCTGCCGAGCACGTTGCCGTTGTACCAGTAGGTCGACCAATACCCGCCGAGGTTCAGTCCCGCCGGGTTCGGGGTGTTGACCGGTCCGCGATCGAGGAAGGCGATCTCGGTCGGGTTCGCCGTATCGGTGAAGTCGATGATCGACAGACCGCCTTGGTACCAGGCCTGCACCATGATGTCGCGACCGGGCACGGGGATGATCGAGCCGTTGTGGGCCACGCAGTTCTCTTGCGCGGTCTGCGGAACGGGCAGCTTGTAGTAGCTCTTGAACTCCAGCTTGCCGTCGACGATGTCGAAGAGCGCGTTGGCGCCCCACTCCGGCTGGTCGGTCACACGGCAACGTGCCGCCGTGCCGCCGCCCCACTCATCGGTGAACACGACCTTGGTGCCGTCATTGTTGAACGTCGCCGAGTGCCAGTACGAGTAGTTCACGTCGGAGACCGCATCGAGCCGAACCGGATTCACCGGGTCGGAGATGTCCAACAAGATGCCGTTGCCCTGGCACGCGCCCGCGGCGAGCCCGATCTCGGGGAACGCGGTGATGTCGTGGCACGTGTTGGTGTTGGGTGTGGGGCTGTACACCGTGCCGCTCGGGTGCAGCGCCGACCCGGGCAGGGTGTTCTGCAGGCCGTTGAACGCACCCGTGTTCTCATCGGTGAAGATCCTCGGCTGGTTGACGACCGCGGCCGAGGCAGGGTCGTCGAGCGGCACCTGGATGACATCGATGCGCCACTGCGTCGGGTTGCCCGAGGTCACCGGGTCGGTCGTCAGTGCGGCGTTCTCGCAACCCGGAAGTTCGAGCGCCGGGCGCACGCCCGAGGTGCCCGAGTTGTAGATGTAGACATTGCCGGGGTCATCGGGATCGCTCACGAGCGTGTGCGTGTGCGACCCTCGACAGGTCTGCACGCCCGGCAGCTGCACCGGGTTGTCGATGTCGCTGATGTCGAAGATGCGCACGCCGCGGAAGCGCTCGGCGTTCACCGCACCGGGCGCACCCTGCGTGCCGCAGTCGATGCGGCCGCGCGTCTCCTCGACCGACATGAAGAGCAGGTCGCCGTAGACCGACACGTCACCCTGGCCGCCGGGGCACACGAATGAACCGCGCAACGCCGGCGCCGCGGCATCCGACACGTCGTAGACCTGGAAGCCGTTGAAGTTGCCGACGATGGCATTGTCACCCGTGAACGCCAGATCGGAGTTCACGAAACCGAAGTTGCCGGGAGGTGCGTCGAACGGAGCGACGCGTGGCAGGCTCGCGAGCAACTCGATGTTGCTCGTCGCCGTCTGGGCGCCGAGGTAGCCCGGCGGAAGGTCGATGCGCGGGTCGTCTTCTGCGGCGGCGGCCGTGGCCGTCACCAGGGAGGCGCCGAGCAGCAGTGCTCCGGCTGCGGCGAGCGCGCGTCGGCGCCAGCGCACGGGTCGGTGTGCGGTTCTCATCGGTAATGCCCTCTCTCGCTTCTTCGGCGATCGATGCCCTCCGACGGGCGAGCCGCACAACGTCGTGCGCCCCGCGGCCCAGGAGGCCGGTCTCAGGGTCAAAGGTAGCGGTCACGGCGGTTCGCCGCAGCAACAGATTTCGAGACGGGGCGAGCCGCGGGCGGTCAGACGGTCGATGCGGCGAAAGGGTCCTGAGATCCCCGAGCAGCGTCGCCGCGCCGCGAATCGAGGCGGGCTCAGAGGCATCCGTCTGGCTGCCTGATGCTCTAGCTTCGAAGTATGGTAGACCCGATCGTCGCGACGTTCGTCATTCTGGCGCTGGCGATCGTCGCATTCGTGAGCGGTCGCATCCCGATCGGTCTCGTCGCCGTCGGCGTCGCGCTCGCACTGTGGGCGACGGGCGTGATCACCCTCCCGCAGGCGCTTGCCGGCTTCGGGGATTCGACCGTCATCTTCATCGCGTCGCTGTTCGTCGTGAGCGAGTCGCTCGATGCCACGGGCGTGACCGCCTGGGCGGGCCAGCAGGTGATCGGCCGCGCCGGCACCTCCCGACGGCGGCTCACCGTCGTCATCGCACTCATGGTGGCGGTGCTGACCGCGTTCATCAGCCTGAACGGTGCCGTCGCCGCACTGCTGCCCGTGGTCGTCATCGTGGCACTCAAGGCCGGCATCGCGCCGTCGCGACTGCTCATCCCGCTCGCATTCTCGTCGCACGCCGGGTCACTGCTCGCCCTGACCGGCACCCCCGTGAACGTGATCGTGTCGGATGCCGCGGCCAACGCCGGCGGCCGCACGTTCGGGTACTTCGAGTTCGCGTTGGCGGGGCTTCCGCTGCTCGCACTCAGCATCGCGATCCTCGTCGCGTTCGGCGGCCGGCTGCCCGAGCGGAAGGCCGACCAGCTCGCCGACAACGTTCCCACTGATCCCGAGGCCGTGGCGCAGGACCTTCGCCGCAGCTACGACGTGAGCCTCGAGACCGACACCTTCTACACGCCCGACGAGGGGGTCGCCGAGGTGATGATCACCCCGCGCTCGATGTACATCGGCCGCAAGGTGTTCCCGGGCATGACCACTCTGCGCGAGAACCTCGTGATCATTGCGATCCGGCGCACGGGCGAGCGCCCTTCGGTGCCGGCCCCCGATGACGATCCCGAGGCGCTCCGCCCCGGCGACTCACTGCTCGTGCGCGGCCCATGGGATGCCCTCGAGCGATATGTGCGACTGCCCGGGGTCATTCCGGTCACTGCGCCGCAGTCGCTGCGCCGGGCCGTGCCGCTCGGCCGCGGCGCCAAGCGCGCCATCGTCATCCTCGGCCTCATGGTGGTGCTGCTCGCGACAGGGCTGGTGCCGCCGGTCGTCGCCGGGCTGCTCGCGGCGGGTGCACTCGTGCTCTCGCGCGTACTCACCGTGCCGCAGATGTACCGCTCGATCCAGTGGAACACGGTCGTGCTCGTCGCCGGGCTGATCCCCCTCTCGACCGCGTTCAACGAGACCGGCGCCGCAGAACTCGTTGCGAGCTGGCTGCTCGGCATCGTCGGAACGACGAGCCCGCACTTCGCCCTACTGGCACTGTGCGCGCTCACGCTCGTGCTCGGGCAGGTGATCAGCAACACCGCGACCGTGCTCATCGTGCTGCCCATCGCGGTCTCGATCGCGGCCACCCTGGACGCCTCGGTGCAACCCTTCATGATGGCGCTGACCGTCGCCGGCGCGGCCGCCTTCGTCACGCCGATCGCCACGCCCGTGAACCTCATGGTGATGGAGCCCGGAGGGTACCGTTTCGGCGACTACTGGCGCCTGGGCATTCCGCTCGCGCTGGCCTACCTGCTCGTCGCGGTGCTCTGGGTTCCGCTCATCTGGCCGTTCTGAAGCGGGCCAACCCGCGGGTGCGCTCGGGCCCCTTGCCATCCCCACCGCTGCGCGAGTAACGTCGATGCTCGTCGCTGCACGAGCGACGAAGTCCGTCACGAGACGTCGAAGAGAAAGGGCAAGGCAATGCGACCTCAGGTCACGCCCTCGTTCACCCTCTTCCGCGACCGAACGGACCTGACCACTCGTGCGTACCCTCAATCTCGGCATCGTCGCGCACGTCGATGCCGGCAAGACCTCTCTTACTGAGCGCCTCCTCGCCGAGGTCGGCGTACTCGACCACCCCGGCAGCGTCGACGACGGCACGACCGTCACCGACTCGCTCGACCTCGAACGCCGTCGAGGCATCACGATCCGCTCGTCGGTCGTGTCGTTCGAGCTGCCCGGCGACGGCGACCGCCACCGCCACCGCGACTTCGACGCAGGCTCCGACGGCCGCAGCGGCGAGCACCGAACCTGCCCCGCGCTCACCGTCAACCTGATCGACACCCCGGGTCACTCCGACTTCATCGCCGAGGTCGAGCGGGCGCTCGCGGTGCTCGACGGCGCGGTGCTCGTCGTGTCGGCGGTCGAGGGCGTGCAGGCGCAGACCGTGGTGCTCATGCGCACCCTCCAGCGGCTCGGCCTGCCCGTCATCCTCTTCGTCAACAAGATCGATCGCGCCGGTGCCGACCCGACACGCGTCGTCGACGACATCCGCCGCCGGCTCAGCGAGCGAGCCGTCATGCTTTCGAGTGTGACGGATGCCGGCACTCCGAGTGCGTCCGCCACAGCACGCCGCCACGGGGCATCCGTCGATGGCATGCTCGAGGTCGTCGCCGAACGCGACGATCGCGTGCTCGACGCATGGGCGAACGGCGCGACGCCTCCTCCTGTGATGCTGCGCGAGCGATTCGGCGAGCTCTCCCGGCGCGCGCTCGTGCACGGCATCCTCGCCGGATCCGCCCGCACGGGCGCCGGCGTGCGCGAGCTGCTCGCGCGCCTCGGCGAGCTGCTGCCGGGCACCGAGCGCGACCCCGACGCCGAACTCGCCGCGACCGTGTTCAAGATCGAACGCGACGATCGCGGCGACCGGCAAGTGTTCGTGCACGTGCGCGCCGGCACCCTGCGGGTGCGCGACCGGGTCACCGTCGCCGGTCGAGAGGGCGTCAAGATCACCGGCATCCGCTCGTTTGAAGACGGCACGGTCGTCGAGACGGATGCCTCGCCTGCCGGCCGCATCGCCCTCGTGCGCGGACTCGACGACGCGAAGATCGGCGCCGCCATCGGCGTACGATCGCACACCGCTCTCGCCGACGCGGCGGGGCTCGCGCGGCCGATGCTGCAGTCGGTCGTGGAATTCGGGCCGGCACACGCGGGCGCGGCGTTCTCGGCGCTCGCCGATCTCGCTGAGCAGGACCCGTTCATCGACCTACGGCAGGATGATGCGCGCGGCGAGATCACCGTCATGCTCTCGGGCGAGGTGCAGAAGGAGGTGATCCAGGCGATGCTCGCCGAGCGCTACGGACTCGAGGTCGGTTTTCGCGAGTCGACGGTGGTGTGCGTCGAGCGACTCGCCGGTGTCGGCGAAGCCGTGGAGTTCAACAAGGCCGGGGGCAACCCCTTTCTCGCGACGATCGGCCTTCGCGTCGAACCCGCACCGCCCGGCAGCGGCGTCGTGTTCCGACTCGGAATCGAGCCCGGGGCCATGCCGCCCGCGTTCTTCGCTGCGACCGAGCAGACCGTTCGAGCAACGCTCGAGCAGGGACTCGTCGGCTGGGACGTGCCCGACTGCATCGTCACGATGACGCACTCGGGGTACTCGCCGCGCCAGAGCCACGCCCACCAGCGCTTCTCGAAGGCGATGTCGAGCACGGGGGCAGACTTTCGCGCGCTCGCCCCGCTCGTGGTGATGGACGCGCTCGCCCGGGCCGGTACCGTCGTCTGCGAGCCCATGCACCGCTTCGAGCTCGAGGTGCCGATCGATGTCGTCGGCTCGGTGCTCTCGGCGATCACCCGGCTCGAGGCCGTGCCGACCACGACCGAGGAGGAGCGCTTCGCGGCCGTCATCTCCGGCCGCGTTCCGCTGCGACGACTCGACCGGTTGCGCGCTGCACTGCCGGGGCTCACTCGCGGCGAGGGCGCGCTGCGGTCGGAGCCCGACGGCGACGAGCCCGTGCACGGCCGGCTGCCCGAACGCGCCCGCATCGGCGAGAACCCGCGCGACCGCGAGCAGTACCTGCGACGCATCGCGCAGATGGTGAACGGGGTGTGATGCTCGGCTGGCTCACATCACGGCATCGCGCGCGCCGGGTCGACGGCTGGTGTCTCGGGCCCGTCACCGCGTTCGACGAGATGGCTGAGTTGGAGTTGGCGGGCCGGTCGGGCTGGCACACGGTCGAGGCCGCCATGCTGCGCCACCGCATGGTGCGCACCGAGACCCAGTGGGAGCACAAGCGCGTGATCTGGCGTGGTCCGTTGCGGCGCTACGAAGACGACGGACGGATCGTGGGCAGCCGCTCGTTCCCCTGGGCGTACCTCGTGCGCGACCTCGGCGTGCCGCCGGAGTGAGCTGTCGCGCAGTTGCGCGAGCTCTGCTGTGGATAACCGGCCACCTCGCGCGCGGGCTCGCCTAGGGTATTCGCCATGCCCCTCTCTCGTTCTGCGCGACGCCACCGTCGCAACCCGGTCGCCGGGTTCGCCGCGATCGGCGCTCTCGCGATATTACTGAGCGGGTGCACGGGCGGGGACCCGGCGCCGACACCTTCAGCGGAAGCCGCTGAGCCGATCTTCGCGTCCGATGAAGAAGCTCTTGCCGCCGCGGTCAAGGCGTATGAGGCGTTCACGCACGTGTCAGATGAGCTGAGCGCCAACCCCGACGCGGACACGGCCGTCATCGACGAAGTCGTTACGCCTCGATACGCGCCGGAGTTCGTCGATTCGCTGAGCGAGTTCCACGATGCTGGGCTGAGAACGACCGGAGCCATCGATCGCCGCAACTTCATACTGGCACAAAGTTCAACGACCCCTGACGGCGTCGCCGATGTACAGATGTACATCTGCGTTGACTATTCGGCCTCAGACATCGTGGACTCAACGGGTCAAGTTGTAACCCCTGAGGACCGTCAGACCGTTGCCAGATCGCTTGCGCACTTTGTTGGAGCAGCAAAGCATTCGAAGCAACTTCTCGTAGATTCGACGGAGCTATGGGACAACTCAGAGGGTTGCTGATAGTCGCGGTCCTGCTAGGTTCCGTAGGCGGCGATGCACGCACCAGCTCCGGATGTGAAGACTGGGAAGCATTAGCCGGCGCCTGCGGGGGATCCAATCAAGGTGGCCACACCGATCTCTACATAGAGCTCCAGACGACGGCGCCTCAACTCGACGAGGGACCGCGGTTGGAAGCGCCGCTGTATCCGGACGAATGGGACGTCGTGTTCCAGGAGGCGGAGGAGACACCCGAGCCAGAAGCGGCGATGCCGGAGAATTGCAGTCCGCTGAACGTGGAGCTCTGCTGGGTGGAGCCAGCAACTGAGCCGGAGCCGGCCGCTCCCGCCCCGGGCGTCACGGTTACGCTGCGCGATATCGCGTCGTTCGTGCCGGCGAAGCCGGGCAACGGCATGGAACCGGGTGGTTGGGCTGTGGAGGATCTTCCGGCGAACTTCGTCGCCGGGGCATCCGTGCAGATCGTGCCCGGCACGCTACTCGGCCAGCCCGCCGATGTGCGCTTCACACCGGTCGGGTACCGGTGGTCCCATAGCGACGGCGGCACCGTCGAGAGCGCCGCACCGGGTGCGACATGGGCACAACTCGGTCAGCGCGAGTTCAGCCAGACCGGCACGAGCCACGTCTTCGCCGAGTCCGGCCAGTACACCGTCGCCCTCGACGTCGTGCTGCGTGCCGAGTACCGGTTCGCCGGATCCGGATGGCAGGCCATCTCCGGCACCCTGACCGTCGCCGGCGACCCGCTACGCGTACTCGTCGGCCAATTCGACACCGTACTCACGAACGGCGACTGCAACACCAACCCGACCGGTCCCGGCTGCTGAGTCGACCGATCACGTCAGCTCGACCCTGACCCGCCCATCCGTCTGGCGCCACGGTAGCCGAGTACTTCGCCGACCGCGATCGGTGCGCCGAGGAGCGATGGTGGCGTGGGGGGAAGGACCCGAACCTTTCCCCCCACGCTCACCGATCGCTCGCACGGAGGAAGAACCCGAAACTCCCCCCGTGCCGACCGCGCAATGCGATCGTATGCTGCGATGCAGCGACGCGCCCCCCAGCGCGTACTTGTACAGTACGCGGGCGGGGCTCACGACGGCAGTGCCGGATTTTCAGATGATGAACAGCGGATGCCTCGGACGTCTGGCGCGGCATCCGTCACCGTCGACCCAGGCGCCCGGCTCAGGTGCCCGGCTCAGGTGCCCGACTACCCGAGGCGATCGGTGCCGAGCTGCAGCGAGAGCCGGGCCGCCACGCCGCGCAGCTCTTGCGCGAGGGCGGCGCCGACAGCCTCGGCGGAGTTGGCCGGCAGCGACACCGCGAGCGACGCGGTGACGCCCGCAGCGCTCACCGGCACAGCGATGCACGTGTAGCCGATCGCGTACTCCTCACGGTCGGTGACGCTCTCGCGCGAACGCGCGAGCTGATCGAGCAGCACCCGCCGGTCACTGATGGTGTGCGGCGTGAGCTCGGCGAGCGGATGCCTCGACACGTAGTCGAGTCGGTCATGCTCGGGCAGCACCGCCAGGATCTGCTTGCCGAGCGCCGTGGCGTGCGCACTGCTGTGCAGCCCGACCCAGAGTTCGAGGCGCGGGCTGTGCACGGCGTCGACGATATCGACGAGGTTCACCTCGCCGTCTTCGAATCGTGACAGGTAGGCGGTGACGCCGAGCTCTTGTGTGACGCCGCGCAGGGCCGTGCGCACGCGCGAGAGGAACACTCCGTGCGAGGCATCCCCTGAGAGGAATGCCGGGAACCGATCGCCGAGCAGCAGGCCGTCGGGTTCGCGGGCGAGATACCCCTCGTGCACGAGGGTGCGCACCAGGTTGTAAGTGGTGCCGGGCGTGAGCCCGCTCGCCGTGGCGAGCGCCTTCACAGGCATCGGTCGTGGCTCGTTCGCGACGATGTCGACCAGCCGCAGCGCGCGTTGGACTGAGCCGATCAGGGTCTGATCCGATTCTCGGGCTTCGGGTGTCGACATCGGTGCTCCCCCCTCCCCACATCGTACCGCTGGAGGGCGAATTCCACCCCCATCAGTGTGCGTCACGACGGGCTTGACACGGCCTGCTCCTGACGATCTCCCGCCACGGGCGCGATCCGGCACGCAACGGTTCGCGGGGCTCGGGCTCGTCGGGTGAGCCGCTGCGTGACGATCGCTGATTCCCTGCGTCGCGTTGGACGTGTTGCCGATTCCCGTGTGCAACAGAATCCGAGAGCTCCTGCCTGCTATGGAGACCCCTCCGAGGTTCAGCGGGCGAGGCTCCGCGTCACTCGGCGGCGAGAATCTCGCGTGCGTGACGGTACTTCTCAGCGAGGCGCACCTGCGTGTCGTGGTCGAGGCGGCGCGCCCGCCACGGGGCGGCGTTGTCGTCGACATCGGCGAGCTTCACCCGGCAGGCCACCGGGTGGCGGCGGATCCGCGCGTAGTACATGTCGTCCGCGACATCCGAAGTGCGCGTGAGCAGTTGCACGACCCCGACGATCTCGGGCATCACGCCCGCCTCGAGCAGATCCTGCGCAGTGACCGCGGTGTCTTCGAGCACATCGTGCAGCCATGCAGCCGCGGCCGCCACAGGCTCGGCGAATGGGTCGAAGCGCTCGGCCACGCGACCCGGGTGATCGATGTACTCGGCGCCGGCCCGGTCGAGCTGGCCGCGATGCGCAACGAACGCGATGCCCTTCGCAAGCGACACCTGCGCGGTCGCGTCGACGGCCGGCGCTGGCTCAGGCACCGGCGCGACGGCAGGTGAAGGTGCGGGTACGGGTGTCGCGGCATACGTGCCGGCCGACACCGCGACGGGCATCGGGGTGACGTTGGCGGGCATCACGGATGCCGCGGGCTCGACCTGCTCGAACATGTTCGTTCCCATCACCACGTCGTTCTCCTCGTACATCTCGTCGTCGTCGTCATCGTCATCGGCCGCACGGAAGTCGAGCCCCGGCTCGGATGCCGCCTCGACCTCGAGGGTCGGCGGGTCGGGCTCTTCGGGCGCCGGCAGCACGGGCACTTCGGGGATCGTCGCGGCATCCAACCACTCCGCGACGGCGTGGGCCGGAACCGGGGACGGCAGCTCGAGGACTTCCGCCGGCTCCGTATCCTCGAGCTCTGCGACCTCTGCTTCCGGCATCGATCCACCGCCCGAGGCCGGTGCATCGTCCGGCGGCGCGTGCCCTGCGGCATCCGACGGATCTACGGCATCCGTCACCACCGCGGCTTCGGCCGACTCCGCAACATCCGTCATCTCGGTCTGTGCCGCCCTTGCCGCCTCGGCCTGTGCAGCAGCCTCGGCCAGCGGGTCGCGCCCGAGCACCGGGCGCACGAAATTCAGTTCGGCCTGGAGCTCAGCCATCTCGCGCGCGTCGAGTTCGAGCAGCGAGCGGGCGTTGCCGTCGCCCCGGCGCAGGAAGTAGTCCTCGTCGACCTCGGTGAGGCGCTCGCCGTCGCTCGTCGTGAAGTAGCGGCGCCGCCCGGCATCGGTGACCGGGATGATCACTTCGACGAACTCACCGCTCGGCTCCTCGCTGCACAGATAGTAGCGCTGCACATCACGCGAAGAAGGATGCCTCCCCCAGTCGGGCACGGGAATCCGGCGGGGACGCAGTGCGCCTCCGACATCGGCGCTCCGGCGGCCCGGCCGAGGCGCTTGCTCGGTCGCTGACGCCCCGAACCCGAGCAGCGGCTGGTCGTCGGCGTGCGTCGTCACTCTGGCTCCTGGGTGGTCGGGCAGGCGGCGCTGCGGTCGGGATCGGCGCTGCTCGCCGCTTCCGATGCTAAACGGGTTCCCGACAATCTGCACCTGCACGCGCGGTCGGTGCGAACCGCTGCGCTCGTGCTACCGACCGAGCCGGTGCCGCTCCTGCCCGATGAGCGACTGCAGGTACGTCGCCCGATTGAAGACGTCGGCACGCTGCACCTCATCGAAAACCGGGATGTTCTCGACGTACGACTGACCGCCCGGCCCCCACACGGTCACCGTGATGAATCCCGAGATGCGGCTCTCGCGCGCAAGCAGGAACAGCAGGCTCAGCAGGAAGAACCAGATGAACACCACGACCATGACGATCGCCCAGGTCGGCGTGTGGGTCGTCACCTGCGTCTCGCGAACGACGATGCCGTCGGCGCGCAGCGCGATCCACTCGACCAGCGGCGACCCCTGGCTCGGGGCTGCGTGCGCGCTATGCTCCGAATACTTCAGATGCTAAACAAAGTAAGTTCCACCCATCTATGAACCGTCGCCTCAGGTGCGCCGGCCCCAGCGGCCGACGCCACGATGCTTGGGCAATGAAGCCCGTCAGGAGTGAAATACGTTGAAATTGGACCTCGTCCATCGACCCACCAGAGGAAAGGGCAGCGCACGCAGACCGCGCATCATGGCGGCCGCGCTTGCGCTTGCGCTCGCCGCTCCCGTCATCGCCATCTCCGGAACGGCGTCCGCCGATCCCATTCCTGCTTACACCGGTCAACCAGAGCACACATCGGCCCTGTTCGGCCTCGTCGGTCCGGATCACGCGGCAGCACAGGAAATCGTCGTCACTGACGGCGACATCACGAAGATCAGCACCTGGCTTGAGGTCGGTGCTCCCTCCGGATCGGTCGCTGCGGAACTGCGGACGACATTGGACGATCCAACGACTTCCGTCGCAACGTCGACGCTGGACATCGTCAACGATCTGGGCGGATCGGGCTCGGGCTGGGTGGACTTCCCGTTCGACGTCACGATCACTCCCGGAGTGAAGTACTACCTCGTGCTGCAGGCCAGCGTCGAGGCCGGCAAGTCGGTGTCGTGGTACGGCCTCAATACGGCAGGGTCATTGCCGAGCTGGAACTACGACGTGCCGTACTACGGGGGCTGGAGCATCTACACGTATTTCAGCCCGGCGTTCCACATCAATCCCACCGGCACCGAAGCCTGTGGCAACCCGGACGAGTGCTACCGAGGCCTCCCGGACTGGGTCACCAAGGAGTACACGGCGGGTCTGTATTACAACGGCACGACGACGGCGGCGATCTCGAACCGCGATGGCTGGGGCGCGACGTACGTCGAAGACAGCAACGTGCTCGAGCTCGCAGACGGTCGGTTGCGGTACCTTCCCGAAGGCGCGACAGATCCCGTCACCGTGAGCCCCGACGATCCTGGCGCACTCGAGCAGATCGCCGACTCGAAGGCTTGGCTTGCATCGGGGACCATCCCGGGAAGCACCCCCGACGAGAAGAAGGCGTCCGCGCGGGCGCTGCTGTCCATGCGTGCTCTGACACAGGCGAATGGTGCGGTTGCTGCTGCGTGGTTCAGTATCTGGGCCTATTCGTGGCCACGAGACTCCAGCTTCATCGCGTCGGCGTTCGTCGCAACCGGGCACCTGGATGAGGCGTACAGGATCTTCCAGTTCAACTCATCGACCCAACGAGCTGATGGCACGTGGGAGGCGCGCACGACACTCGACGGTGCCGGCACGCCGGACAATCGCGAGTGGCAACTCGACGCGAATGGATGGGTGCCCTGGTCGGTTTGGCAGTGGTATCAGAAGGCGCCGAACAGTACTCGTGACGCGCAACTTGCAGCGCTCTACCCGACCCTGGAGAAGGCCTCCGACTATGTGGCCGCCTCGCTGGACCCGGAGACCGGCCTGCCGCCGGCATCGCCCGATTATTGGGAGAGCGGTACGGCTACTGCCAACATCGGCACGGCCGCTCCTCTGCTCGCGGGGCTGAACGCATCCGCAGACCTGGCAAGGATCAGCGGACACAGTGACGACCAGGCGGAGTGGGCACAAGCGGCCAAGGCGTTGTCCGGCGGTATCGCCGATGCGTTTGCCCCTGCCGGCTATCCCCGCACGGCCGAGAACCCCGACGGCCGTGACTCCGCGGTCACATTCATGGCGCCCCCGTTCAACACTGCGCCGGCGGATCTGACAACTGCACTGACGTCGACCTGGGATGCGCTCGTGCAGCCGAACGGCGGCGTCGTTCCCGGAACTGGCTTCGATGGGCCATCGTGGACACCCGAGACCGCCTTCTTCGCCCTCGCGTGGGCGCAGATGGGAGACAAGCCCAGATCGACTGGCGCTTTGAATTGGGTCCTGGACAACAGCAACTGGTTGGGTGAACTGCCGGAGCAGGTCGACCGCGACGGCAACCCGGCCTCGGTCAACCCGTTGGCCTGGACGGACTCGCTGGTGATCTTGACAGCGTCGGCCCTCGATGGGAATGGCCTGTCGACTCCTCCCTTCGCCGTCGAGCCGGCCATGTCCTCTACGACCACGCTGGTGGCCTCGGCATCGTCTCAGGAATTCCACACGGATGAGCCGGCGCACCTCACTGCGACGGTCGAGCTCGCGAACGGTGACGTGGCGCACGGCAAGGTGACGTTCGACAGCGAGTCCGCGAAGCTCGGCGAAGCCACTGTGCAGCCCGACGGAACCGCCGTGATCGACGTCCCGTCCGACACGGCTGTCGGGCACCTCAGTATCAGCGCGACCTTCGTGCCGGATGACGCGACGCTCGAGTCGGGCTCGATCTCATCGCAGGTGGGCTTCACCGTCATGCCCTCCACCACGACCGCATCGCCAGTCGTGATGACGGTCGACGGCAAGGCGCCAGACGTCGTGGTCGCGGGATCCACGATCGACGTCGAGGTCACCGGTCTCCTGCCAGAGAGCGCCGCATCACTGAGCATTCACTCCGAGGTGCAACAGCTCGGTACTGCCGTGGCCGACGCGGATGGAACGGTGCGATTCGTCGTCGTCGTTCCTCGCGACCTCGCGACAGGCGATCACGCGCTCGCGTTGCTCGCGACGAACTCGATCGGGGTGGACATCGATCAGGAGTGGGCAGTGACGGTGCGCGTTCCGGATGAGGGCGGTACGGGCACAAGTGGCCTCGCGTCAACCGGCACGTCGGTCTCGGCTGCGGTCGGCTCTGCGCTCGGGCTGCTGGTGTTCGGACTGGCCGCGCTGATGTGGGTCAGGCATCGCAGGCGCGAGACTGCGTGACGCGAGACCGCGTGAATTGAGATGCAACCGGCCGGGCGAGCACATTCGCTCGGCCGGTTGCTGCGTGTGCATGCATTCTGCATGCACACGCGATTGACACGTCGAGTCCGCCGAACGCCTCGACTGCGGCCTGCACTGCGGCTTCCCACTGGGCATAGTCGGTGACGTCGAGGTGCACGAAGCGGGCGTTGTCAGCCCCGAGCTCGGTCGCGAGCGCCGTGCCCTCCTCGTCGAGCAGGTCGCCGATGAGGACCTTCGCCCCTTCGGCGACGAGCAGGCGGGCGTGCGATGCCCCCATGCCTCGGGCGCCTCCGCTGATGAGTGCGACCTTTCCGTTGACGCGTGCCATGGTTCGACCATGCCCCCGCGGGGGCCTCAGCCGACGAACGAGCCGTACCGCACGGTGACGTCGCCGCCGGAAACTCATACCGCGGTACGGGGCCGGATGCGACGACGGGGGGACGCGCTCACGACAACCCCGTACATAGCGTCGAAGGCATGGAGTTTCTCACCGAGATCGTGCTCTCGCTCGTGCAGTCGCCATGGGTCTACGTGGTGATCTTCGTCGTGTGCGTCATCGACGGATTCTTCCCACCGGTACCGAGCGAGACGGTCGTCATCGCCGCTGCCGCCGCGGGTGCGGCAACCGGTGACTGGGCGATGCTCGTCGGCGCCGTGCTCGCAGCTGCCGCCGGTGCGTTCCTCGGCGACAACATCGCGTTCACGATCGGGCGAACCGTGGGACTCGATCGTTGGCGATGGATGCGTCGCGATTCCGCCCGCCGCGCGATCGAGTGGGCACGAGAGGGCCTCGCCAGACGGGCGACCGTGCTCATCCTCACCGCTCGCTACATCCCGGTGGGCCGTGTCGCCGTCAATGTCACCGCCGGGGCCGCCGGCCTGCCGCGACGGCGGTTCCTGCCCCTCTCCGCCCTCGCCGGACTCAGTTGGGCCGTGTACTCGGTCGCGATCGGGCTGTTCGCAGGCAAATGGCTCTCAGGCAACCCGCTGCTCGCCGCGCTGGTCGGTATCGCCATCGCCCTGGTGATCGGCATCGTCATCGATCGCGTCAGCTCGGCCGTCGCGGCGCGGCGAGCTCGCCGCGTCGCGGAGCTCCCGAGCTCCCTCCGCGAAGTTCCTCAAGACGCACTCGAGCTGGTCTGAAGTCCGGCGCAAGAGGTCAGAGGTCTGTGTGCGCGAGAAGAAGCGGGTGAGGGCGCCCGAGTCCTCCGACTCCTGACAGATCCGCCGAGGAGGCGCACCGCGCCGTACGCCAGTTCCGCCTCAGCGTGAGGCGGAACTGGCATACGCGATTTGTGAACTGCCTGCGGAATTTTCGAGGCGCGTGGGAGTCGGAGACGCACAGATCCTGATCCCGCTGAGCGACTTCGCACCGACCGCAGCGCCTTCGGCTCCGCTCAGTCGCCCTTGACGTTGACGAGCTGCCGCAGCGTGTGCCGCACCGTCACCAGCGTCGCCGCGTCGGCCATGACCTGGTCGATCGGCTTGTAGGCCTGCGGGATCTCGTCGATGAACGCGTCGGTGTCGCGGAACTCGATGCCGACCATGGCCTCACGCAGCTGCTCGTGCGTGAACGTCTGCCTGGCCTTCGTCCGCGAGAACGAACGCCCGGCACCGTGCGGCGAGGAGTTCAGCGACATCGGATGCCCGAGCCCCTCGACGACGTACGACGCTGTACCCATCGAACCGGGGATCAACCCGGGCCGACCGGCATCCGCCTGGATCGCCCCCTTGCGGGAGACCCACACGCGCTTGCCGAAGTGCACCTCGCTCTCGGTGAAGTTGTGGTGGCAGTTGATGCGCTCCTGCTCCTCCACCGGCGCACCGACCCACTCGCTCACCTGCCGGATGACACGGTCCATCATCTCCTCCCGGTTGAGGAGGGCGAAGTGCTGCGCCCACCGGAGCTCGGCGATGTACCGCGTGAACTCGGGCGTGCCCTCGACGAGGTAGGCGAGGTCGGGGTCGGGCAGCTCGATCCACCACTGCTTCGCGAGCCGCTGCGCGACCCTGATGTGGTGCTGGGCGATCTTGTTGCCCACGCCCCGGCTTCCCGAGTGCAGGAACAGCCACACCCGGTCGGTCTCGTCGACCGACACCTCGATGAAGTGGTTGCCGCTGCCGAGGGAGCCGAGCTGCTCGCGCCAGTTGCCGGCATAGCTCGCCGGGTCGAAGTCCTTCGCCTCGGCGAGCGCCTCGAGCTCCGCGATGCGCGGAACCGCCGACGCGACGATCTTCCGGTTGTGCTTGCCGGCCGAGAGCGGGATGGCGCGCTCGATCTGCTCGCGCACCGCCCGCCGATCGGCAGGCAGCTCCGACGCGGTGAACTGCGTCTTGACCGCGATCATGCCGCAGCCGATGTCGACTCCGACGGCCGCGGGGATGATCGCCCCGAGCGTCGGGATGACCGACCCCACCGTGGCGCCGAGGCCCAGGTGCGCGTCGGGCATGAGCGCGAGGTGCGGGTAGATGAACGGCATCGTCGACGAGGTTCGGGCCTGCTCGAGGGTCTTCTCGTCGATCAGGCTCGCCCACGAGACGAGCCGCTTCGTGATGATCTCCATGTTCCTTTCCTGTCTTGCATGTGCGTTGCGTTGATCCGGGGGCCCGAGGCTCCCCGTCGCGCGCAGACAGAGAAGCACCCCGGGCCTCGACCGGCACGGGGTGACGAGAATACGCGGGGCGTATGCCGCGTCGGCGTCAGTGTGCCGGGTCGAGAACCTGGTCGAGTTCGCGATTGAGCAGATAGCTCTGAGTGAACAGAGCGCGCTGAGTGAACAGAGCGCGCTGCTCGATCACGGGCTCGACGAAGGAGAGTTTGTTCGTGCGCTGCAGAAACACGGTCATGACCTTCCTTCCAGATTCCGGGGATGCCGCGCGGAGTGCGCAGCCTTCGAACGTTAGTGCAGCGGATGCCGCGGGGTCAATGGCAAGACGATCGTTCACGGAGTCGCGCTTGTCACGACCCCGTCCGCGGGCACATACTGACGCCATGTCCGCGGCAGGCGCAGTGGAGGTCACCGACTGGGTCGCCAACTACGACGAGCTCACGGCCCGCCGCGCCGATCTCACCGCCGCTGAACTCGACGCCCTGGGCTTGGCGGCCTGGTTCCTCGGCCGAGAGGCCGAATGCGAGCAGGCGTGGGGGGCGGCTCACCTCGCCTACCTCGACGAGGGTGAGACGGATGCCGCGATCCGCTGCGTGTTCTGGCTGGGCTTCACGCTCGCCGACTACGGCGAGGCCGTGCGGGCGGGCGCCTGGATGGCGCGGCTGTTCGAGCTGTGCGAACTCGCCGAACACACGCCGAACAGCGACGCAACGGCGGCGCTCTGCCGGGCGGCGGGGGCCTTCGCGTCGGGTGAGGTCGAGGCATCCGTCGCCCTCGGCGAGCGCGCGGTAGCGCTGGCACGTGACGCCCGTGACGCCGACACCGAGTTGCTCGCCACCATGGGACTCGGCCGATCACTCGTGCGCAGTGGCCGCGTCGACGAGGGGTTCGCCTGCATGGATCGCGTCATGCTCGCCATCTCGTCGGGCCGGGTGAGCGACCGCGCTGCGGGCCCCGCGTACTGCGCCGTCATCGCGAGCTGCCTCGATCGGTGGGATATCGAACGCGCCCGCGTGTGGACCCGTGACCTCAGTGACTGGTGCGATGCGCAGCGCGGACTCGAGCCGTTCCGCGGGGAATGCTCCGTGCACCGGGCCGGCGTGCTGCGCCTCCTCGGCGAATGGGACGAGGCCACCGCCACGCTCGAAGCCGTCTGCGCTCGCGAGCGGCGCGCCGAGACGCTCGAGCACGCCTACTACGGGCTGGCCGAACTCTGCCGGCTGGTCGGCCGACGCGCCGAGGCCGATGCGGCCTACCGGCGCGCTTCGGAGCTCGGGCGCGAGGTGCAGCCCGGCCTCGCGCTGCTGCGGCGCGACAGCGGGCACATCGCTGCTGCGCGAGCCGGCATCGCCCGTGCGCTCGAGGCAGCGCCGGCGCCCGGCACGCACGCCGAGCTGCTGGCCGCGCAGGTCGAGCTCGAGATCGAGCACGGCGAGACGGATGTCGCGAGCCGCGCCAGCGCCGAATTGCGCGCCATGGCCGAGCAGTTCGGCACGATCTACCTGCAGGCGCAGGCCGACCGGGCCGAGGCGCGACTCCTGATCGACACGGATGCCCCGGAGCGGGCCCTGCCCCTGCTGCGCCGATCCTGGTCGACCTGGCGACGACTCGAGGCTTCGTACGACGCAGCGATCACCCGCGTGCTGCTCGGCCGCGCGAACCGGGCCTGCGGCGACGAGGAAGCGGCGCAACTCGAGTTCGACGCTGCACGCACCGTGCTCGCCGGGCTCGGCGCGGTCGCCGACCTCGACCGACTCGAACGGGTCGCCGTCGGGGGCGAGCGCGCCGCGGCATCCGCCGGTCTCACCCGACGGGAGCTCGAGGTGCTCCGCCTCATCGCGAGCGGGCGTTCGAACCGGCAGATCGCGAACGAGCTGTTCCTCAGCGAGCGCACGGTGGCGCGGCACGTCAGCAACATCCTCGGCAAGCTCGGGCTCGGCAGCCGCTCGGCCGCGACGGCGTTCGCGTTCGAGCACGGGCTCAACGCCACTCGCTGACCCCGGCGCCCTACCCCGCCCTGCGCTGCCCGGCAAATGGTCATTTCTACCGACGCGGCCGCGACGCGGCATCCGTAATGTCACGCGGAAAGGGAGGCATCATGTCCACCACCGTCATCGACACCGCGGTCATCGGCGCCGGCGCCGCAGGACTCATCGTCGGCAAGCGACTCGCCGACCGCGGCGTGCGTTTCGAACTGTTCGACGAGCACGCGCGCATCGGGGACTCGTGGCGCGAGCGCTACCGTTCACTGCGCCTGTTCACTCCGCGCCCGTTCATCAGCCTGCCGGGCCTGCGGCTCGACGAAGGCCGGTTCGCGTACCCGACCGGAACCCAGATGGGCGACTATCTCGAGCGGTACGCGCGCCACTTCGAACTGCCGGTGCGCAGCTCGTCGAAGGTCGTCGCGCTCACCCGGCAGCCCGACGGGCGATTCCACCTCGAACTCGGCCACGGCGACGACGTGCTCGCCGACCGGGTCATCGTCACGACGGGCGCACACCGCATCCCCGTCGTGCCGGCGCTCGCGCTCGAGCTCGACCCATCGATCCGGCAACTCCACTCCATCGACTACCGCGGGCCCGAGCAGCTCGCCGACGGCGCGGTGCTCGTCGTCGGCGCGGCGAACTCGGGCACGGATGTCGCACTCGACGCCGCCCGCGCCGGGCACGCCGTGACGTTGGCCGGGCGCCACCCGGGGCATGTGCCGGTCGACATCGACACCCCGATCGGCAACCTCATGAGCGGCATCTTCATCGGCCGCCTGCGCCGCACGACGATCGACACCGCCAAGGGCCGTGCGGCGCGGGCCGCGAACCTCGGCCACGGCGTCATGCTCGTGCGCAACAAGCCCGCACAGCTCGATCGCGCCGGCGTCGCGCGGGTCGGCCGCGTCGACCGGGTCGAGGCGGGGCGCCCGGTCACCGCCGACGGCACCGTCATCGACGCGACGACGGTCGTGTGGTGCACGGGCTCGCGCCCCGACCTCGGCTGGATCGACATCGAGGGCGTCGTGGCCGGCGATGGTCATCCCATCGAGCAGCACGGCCTCGCCGAAGGATGCCCCGGGCTCGCGTTCGTCGGCATGCCGTTCCAGTACTCCGTGGCATCCGAAACGCTCATGGGCATGGACCGCGACGCCGTCCACGTGGTCGAGTCACTGACTCGGGTGCCTGCGCTCTCCAGCGCGGCCCCGTGACGGGCCCGCTGCCGCGGCATCCGCTCGGCGCTCAGCGCACGACGTCGAAGACCTGCTTCACGACACCGTTGGAGTACGCCTCGAACTCCACGAGGTCGAGCCGCGTGTAGGGGTCGCCGTCGCTCGCGAAGAGGCGCTTGCCGGCACCGAGCAGGATCGGAAACACGAGCAGGTGGTACCGGTCGACGAGACCGGCCGCGGCGAGGCCCTGTGCCAGGGTGGCGCTGCCGTGCACGATGATGGGGCCGCCTTCGCCCTCCTTGAGCTTCGCGACCTCGTCGAGCGACCGCAGTACCCGCGTGTTGCTCCACTCGGGGTCGGACAGCGTCGACGACACGACGTACTTCGGCATCGCGTTGTACTCGGCGAAGTCCTCCATCGACGGCCAGACCGGCGCGAACTCGTCGTAGCTCACTCGCCCCATGAGCATCGCGCTCGCTTCGAGCTGCTCGCGGCCCTTGATCTCGTAGGCCTCCTCGACGAACGGCACGTCCTTGAAGGTCCAGCCGGCGCGCGGGTGCGAGCCGCCGCCGGGCGAGTCGATGACGCCGTCGAGGCTGATGAACTCGCTGACGATGAGGGTGCGCATGATGGATTCCTTCCAGAGCCGGTATCTCCGCTCTCATTCTGGACGTCGAACGTGGACGGCCGAGATCGACATCCGCGCCGGACTCGGCTGCATCGATGTCGGTGGCACGGCATACCGTCGGCCCATGAGCGAGTTGCGACCCTTCGAGCTTCATGTCCCCGACCAGGTCATCGACGACCTGCGAGACCGCCTCGCGCGCAGCAGGGTGCCCGACGATTCGCCGCGGCGCCCGCCTTCGGGAATGTCCGCCGAGTACCTGCGCGAGCTCATCTCCGAGTGGGCCGTCTGGGACTGGCGGTCGCGCGAAGCCTGGCTCAACGGACATCCGCAATTCATCGCCGACATCGGCGACGCCGCGGTGCACTTCGCGCACTTGAGATCAGAGCGAGCGGATGCCCCTGCACTCCTCGTCATGCACGGCTGGCCGCACACCTTCGCCCTGCAGCTCGATTTCGCCGACCGACTCCCCGACTTCCATGTCGTCGTCGCGAGCCTGCCGGGGTTCGCATTCTCCTCGCCGTACGCGACGGGTGAGATGACCGAGAAGCGGCTGGCCGCAACCATGCACGCACTGATGACCGAGGTGCTCGGCTACGAGCAGTACTTCACGTACGGCGAAGACGTCACGGCCAACGTGAGCGACCTCATCGCGGCGCGCTACCCCGAGCACGTCGCGGGCATCGTTGCAACGCACGCGCATTTCCCGACTTCCGATGAGCGGGCCGAGCTCACCGAACCCGACGAACGGGCGTTCTTCGACGGCGTCGCTGCACGGCATGAGACCGACGGTGCGTACGGCCACGTGCAGGCAACGAGACCCGACACACTCGCGTTCGCCCTCAACGACTCCCCCGCCGGCCTGCTCGCGTGGCTCGCCGAGAAGCTCGTCGAGTGGAGCGACACACCGCCGGGCGATCCGAGCGCCGTCGAACGACGCATCTCGAGGGAGCGCATCCTCACCGAGGCGATGATCTACTGGGTCACCGAGACGATCGTCTCGTCGTTCCGCCCGTACTACGAGGGCGCCGACCAGCCCGACTCGATTCCCGCGAACTCGGTGCCCGCTGCCGTCTTCATCCAGCGGCACGAAGCGACGTATCCCGAGTCGCTCGTGCGTCGGCACTACCTCGACCTGCGCGAATTCGACCGTCTCGACGAGGGCGGCCACTTCACCGTCGCCGAGGTGCCCGACGAGATGGCGGCGCGCGTGCGGCGGTTCGTGCACTCGCTCGGCTGAGCGGGTTCGACGAGCCCGCGCGAGCAGACGGCTCAGAGGCCGATCAACGCGGCGATGCCCTTCGTTTCCCAGAGGTGCGGTGAGTGCGTGACCCCGTGACGCCAGAACGGATCGTCGATCACGACCGATGTCACGTTCCGCCTCGTCGGGATCCATTGTCCGCGCCCCGCGAGGCCGAGCACGATGTCCCACTTCAGGCGTACATCGGCGGCAGCACCGACTACGCCGATCGCAGCGATCACGTGCGGTGACGACGGCACGCTCAACAGCACGAGCCGCCCGATCGGCGCACCCGCGTTGACCGCTCGTGCCGCGACCTCGCCGCCGTAGCTGTGGGCGAACACGATGTCGATGCCGACCGGCCCCGAGCCCGGATCGTCGATCCAGTCGACGAAGCGGTCGCCCGCGAGCTCACGGTCTGAGTCCTTCAGCTTGCCGCTCCACGCGAACGAGCGCCCGCCTGCATAGGTGTTCGGACGCAGTGTGCTGAGCGCATAGTCGTGGAAGTCGCCGCCCGGGTACCACCACTCGCCCTTCCATCCCCACGTACCGTGCACGAGCGTCGACACCAGTGTCTGGCCGGTCGGAATGCGAGGTTCGATCGACGGCACCCCGAACTCGTCGGTATCCGGTTCACGCAGGCCGAAGGCTGCCGCGAACTCGAGAGTGACGGGATCGTCGGACGAACGGGCGAGCATCACGCGAAGCGCCGCGAGCCACGTCGCGATGTCTCCGGCTTGCTCAGGCGACTCGGCGGAGTCGACCCAGTCGGTGCTGAACTGCTCCCACGCCGGGCCATTCCACGGGAACCGCAGCGCGTCGTCGAGCGGGTCGGCCGTCGACGCCGAGAGCGCGAGGTTCAGGAACCAGTCGGGGCTGCGGCCGGTTGCGAACGAGAACTCGCGGCACGGCGGCGACACGACCTCGGCGCCCGGCTCGTCGAGAATGCCGATCGCCGCCGCGATGGACTCCCGCTCGGATCGGCCGCAGAGCCCGCCGACGAGGAACGCGAGCCGCGCTGCCAGATCGCCGTCGTTGAGTCGCTCCCAGGCGAAGAGCCGACTCTCAGGAGGAGAGAAGTCGCGTGCCCGCTCGGCGAGGAAGGCCAGCTCGGAACGACGCGAGGGATCGCCCTCCCGCAGGGCGTCGAACGGCGCCCGGGTGAAGCCGAAGGTCTCGGCCTCGTGCAGCAACTCCCCCGCCGCCCGCTGGTGCGCCGAGGTCAGCAGACCGGCGATCGTGTATCTCGAGGTATTCGTACCCTCTGCGTCCTCACCCGCGATGAGCGCTTCGGGTTCCGCGAGTACCGCGTACTGCTCGAGCAACGGATCGAACGCCACCGGCTCACCAATGGACATGACTCCACCTCGTTCCGCTCACGACAGCACGTTCAGTCACGGCAGGCTCGACTCACGGCAGGCTCGAGTCACGGCAGGTCGACCGAGTCGCTGTAGACGAGCCGCCGCCCGCGCTGCGGCACGATGAGCAGCACAGCCGGCAGCCCGATCGTGTCGCCCTCGTGCAGTTCGTACTCGGCGATGCGCACGCGCAACCGGTCGCCGTCGACCCGTTCGGGCAGCCCGACGGCCCCCGCCCACTCGACCTCGCCGTACCGGTGGTTGCGGATCGCGGCGAGCCCCATCCGAACGTCGAGTTCGACGGGTACGCCCACCACCTGCCAGTCGAGGTCGCTCGTCGCTCCGCCGGCGAGCCGCTCGACCCAGGCCTCGACCCGCCGAGAGGCGCGAACCTCGGCGGCGAGGGTCGGCAGGGCGTTCGCGTGTTCGGGTACCCCGACGGGGCCGGCCAGCGTGACCGCGACCGCGCGGCCGTCGGGGGTGGCGACGAAGGTCGCGTCACGGCGCGGCAGGGTCTGGGCGAAGTCGGCATGCACGACGGGTGAGATCTCCTGGCCGACCACGGAGTGCGGCTGGTAGCGGGCGAGTGCGAGCTGCACGAGCGGCGTGTACGCGTCGCCCGTCTCGAGCTGGATGTCGCAGAACCAGAGCTTGCGGTCGGCGTCGAACTCGGGCTCGTGGCCGACCACGGTGACCCGGTCGTCGACCTCCGCCAGCCGCACCGTGCCGACTGCGCTGCGCAGCGGGAACTGGTGCGCGAACGGCCCTGCGGGCAGTGGTTCGCCGGCGAACACGGGATCGGTGCCCCACACGCTCGTGAACCTGCGCCCCTCGGGCCCGGTGCCGGTGAAGAGCGGAAAGAACTCCGTGAGGATGCCCGACGTCACCGAACTCTCGATGCCGGCGAGAAGGTCGAGGTCGGCGCGGCGGGCCGCGGTGACTGCGCGGTCGCTCGCGACGAGGAAGCGCTCGAGGTCGTCACGCGCTCGAATGCGTGCACCCGGCTCGACCGCCTGCCGGCGCATCCGCTCGGCCGTCGAGCGCATCTGCGCGGCGAGCTGCTCCCCCGCGGGCTTTGCGGCGTTGACCGTTGCGCCCTGCCGTTCGAGCACCTGCCGCGACCAGGCGTCGGCGAGCGCGGGCGACTCCGTGTCGCCCAGCACCCCGCGCGCCACGTCCGCGGCCCACGAGATCCACGGCTGCCGGGCGAGCACGACGCCGAGCAGTTCGTCGGGCCCGCTGGAGAACCACGGCCGGCCGAGGTAGACCCGAAGGCCGGCGGCTGTGCGCACGCGCCGCACCGCGAACGGCGCCTCGACCTCGATGCGTTCGGTTCGCCACTCCCACGTCGGCACCAGGTACCGCACATCGGGCGGGGCAGGGCGGGCGCTCGACGGCACGTCGACCTGCAGCGTCGACCCGACCGAGGTGATGAGCTCGGGGTCATCCGTGATCTGCGGTGGAAAGTACTCGCGGAACCGGGTCGTCGCGCGCGGCGTGTAGTCGACGTAGCGGTGGCGGGTGTCGCCGAACTCGTGCCGCACCTCGTGGCGCGGGCCGAACAGCCCGGCAGCCGGCCCGCTCGTCGGCCACATGAGCGCGTCGATCTCGCTCGTCTCGAGGTCGAAGTCGGCGACGTGCGCGCGCTTGCGCTCTTCGCGCGGCGCGGGCTCGAGCACGTCGTCGACCGGGTCGTTCCAGGCTGCATCGAGGTCGATGCGGCCCGTGCTCGCTGCGTGGTTGTGCACGGTGCCGGGCAGCAGCGAGAACGTCGCCCCGGCGTCACGCCGCGAACCCGGGCCCAGTCGGATCTCGGGCGGCTCGAGTGGCTTCTCGACCGCGTGCACGAATGTCAGTTCGGTGAACGGCGTGAGCATCCAGTGCCGGCCTCGGCGCACCGTCTCGCGCTGCTCGGCACTCGCCGGCGCTTGGTGCTCGTCGATGAGGCGCCACACGCGCATGAGTTCGACGTCGGGGCCGTCGAGGAAGGAGCTGAGCCGCACCGTCGCGAGGGTCGCCTTCGGCAGCGACACCGTGAGCGTGCGGACCGCGTCGTCGAGGGCCGGGGGCGAATCGCCCTCGACGACGCGGAGCAGTACGGGCCGGCGGTCGAACCAGTCGTCGGGTTCTCCGGGCCACCGCAGCAGCCGGGTCGGCGGAGTGCCGACGACGTCGCCGCCTGCGCCACCGCCACCGCCGGCGCCCGCGGTGTCGCCCGGCAGTGTCGTGAACGAGATGCCCCTCGCGAGCGGATCGGGCAGGTACGGAAGCGGGAGCGAACGGTTCGGGTGCACGACGTACTGGCCGTCGGGCAGCACCTGCTCCTTCGTACCGTCGAGCGTCGACGGCATCTCGAGCTTGCTCACGACCCGGCCGCCGGGCAGTGTCAGGTAGCTGCCCGCCTCCCGGCCCGCGATCGCGAACTGCGCGGTGACCCCAGCCGGGTCCCCGGCGAGCGCGGCATCGAGCAGACCGTGGATCTCGGCGAGCTGGACGCTGCCGATCGGCGCAGCCACATTGCGCTCGTTCTCGACGCGATACACAATGCCGAGATCGCCGGATGCCGCGTGCCCGGACAGCGTGCGCACACGGTCGAGCTGCACGTAGTCGCCGACCGGCACGTCGAGCGTCGAGCGGATCACGAGGCGCATGAGCGACTCGCCCTCGGTGAACTCCGTCAACGGCACGATAGCCGGCGAGGGCACTGGCTCCCATCGCTGGTAGGTCTCGTCGAGCTCGCGCTCGTGCGCCTCGTCGAGTTGCTCTTCGGGAATCGACCGCCCCGACAGGTCGACCGCCCGCACCCGCACCCGGTAGCGGCGCCCGTACCGCAGCCGCGGCAGTGAGCCCGGCTGCACCGAGAACCGCGCCGCCAGCGGAAAGCCCGTGTCCGCGACATCCGGCGGCTCGGCCTGCGGGTCGACCGGCCGCGTCTCGTTCACGATCTTGCCCGGGCGTTTGACCGCGAGCGACCAGCCGTCCCACCCGCCGAGCGTCTCGTGGAAGTACTGGTCGGCGGTCGGCTCGGCCTCGTTCGCCGACGTGCTCGCGGCCTTCAGATACCCCTCGTCGGGCTCGGGCTGCACCGCGAGCGGCGTCGGCGCATCACCGGGCGCGACGAGCAGGTACTCCCCTTGCCGCCGGTGCAACGAGAACCACTCGCGACCACCGGATGCCTCGTCCTGCACGTCGATGCGCCAGCCGCGCGTGACGTCTGCCGCGTTCAGGCGAGCGGATGCCCCGCCGCCGCGATTGGTCTCGTGCTGCGCCGAGGCGTCGAACTGCTCGACGAGCCCGCCCGCCCGATCGTGGCGGGCGATGATGAGCCCTGCCGACTTCAGCGCGGGCAGTGACGACGCATCGTCGGTCATCGAGGGTGCGTTGTTGTTGCGGCCGGCGCTGTCGCGCAGCTCTGCGTCGGTGCGTTCGAGCTCGGCAAGCAGCGTCGTCACCTTGAGCGCCGAGCCGTCGGGATCGAGCTGGTCGACGAGGAACCGGCGCTCGTCGTCGACCACGAGGCTGCCGTCGACCACGTCGGGCGACTCCGCCCGCGACGCGGGCGCCCACACGCGGTCGGAGTAGTGCGCATTCGTGATCGGCCGTGCCGCGGCATCCGTCATGAGCGACTCGAGCACTCCGCCGTTCGTGCCCGCGACGAGCTGGATGCTCGTGAACTCGTCGATGGCGGGGTCGTCCTTGATCCAGACGTCGATCGCGAGGCCGAGGTGGCGCAGCAGCTCGGGGTAGTCGGCGCAGCGCGCGACGAAACTGTGGAACTCGGGCGGCGTCGGTGCGGGCGGCGGGGCGAGCGCGGTGGCGTCGTCCCATGGGTCATCCGTTCGGTCGTAGAACGCGGCAGCGGCGGCGAGCGCGACCGCCGGACGCTCGGCCGGCGGCACGTCGTCGATGCGGAGATACCGGCCCTTCGGATCGGAATCGCCGCGGAGTTCGGCGAGGTACCGTTTGATCTCGCGTCGGTGCCCCTGCTCCCACCGCTCGAGCACCGTGCGCGGCGAACGCAGCTCGATGAGCTTGCCCTGCAGCGGCCCACGGGTGATCGCGGGGAACGAGGTCGGGCTCGCGACCGCGATCGTCTGGTAGAGCCCGGTGATCGCCGAAGCGACCTCGTCGACCGAGTACGAGTGCACGACGGCCTGCTCGAAGTGCTGGAAGCCGGCGTCGCCGACGCTCGTGCGACCGAACAGCCGCTCCCACAGCTCGGGGTCGGGCACGATCGGGTCGTCGAGCTGGAACGCCTCGACCTGCCCGATACCGTCGACGTCGAACACGAATCGCGCGTCGAGTACGGTCTTCGGCCAGTTCGCGAACGCCTCGAACGAGGCGAGCTCGGCCAGTACGCCGCTGCCGGCGGGCGCCCCGGTGTCGAGCTTCGGCGTGACGAAGACCGTCACCTTGAGCTGGCCGTTCTCGCGCAGGCGCCCCGCGGGAATCGCCGTGAAGATCGCCGCTTCCGCCATCTCTGCCCCTCACACTGCTTCGACGGCGAATGCCCGGCAGTACTCGGCCCACGGGTCGCGGGCCGAGCCGAGTTCGTCGGTGTACGCACCCATGGTGTCGACGAAGGTCGGATCGCCGGATGACCCGGCGAACTGCTTCTCGCAACTCACCGACACCGAGAACGACACGAAGCACACCGACACCTCGATGCTGATCGATGCCTTGCCGACGGCTTTCGCGCTGCTCTCGCCGCCCGGGCCCGAGATCGACCGATAGCTGAGCTCGAGGTAGAGCTCGATCGATGCCGAGATGAGCCCCAGCACGTCGACCTCGCCGCGGGCCCGGAAGTAGCCGGTGAGCAGCACGCTCTGCGCGTCGCCGTCCTGCTCGAGACGGAAGTAGATGCCCGCCATCACCGAGAGGCTGCCGGATGCCACGACGAAACTCATCTCCACGGCGGCACCGAACTCGAACGCCGCCTCGACGACCTTGACGCCCTTCGGCGAGATCGTGATCGCGAAGAACCCGCCGCCGGCGAAGAACGCGACCGCGAGGCGGAACGGGTTCTCGCGCGTCGCGAAGAAGAAACGGAACTCGAGGGACTCCCCGATGAACGGCACCGACAGCTCGGCGCCGAGGTGGATGTTCGTGAGCGAGAAGACGCCGACCGCGAGATCCGGGATGGCGAGGTCGAACCCGGCCTTCAGCCCACTCGGCTCGATGTCGAGGTACGGCGGGTCGCTGAACCCATCGAACGGGATGATCTCCTTCAGCGTCTCGACGAAAGCGAGCGGGCCCAGGAACTCGATGCCGTCGCCATCGCGGAGTTCGACGTTGACGTCGGGCTTTCGGCCAGGCGCGACCGAGAACTCCATCACGGTCACGTGGATGGCGATGAACTTCGTGCTGCCGAGCAGCAACAGCGTGAACGGCGGCAGCGAGCACGAGACGAGCGCCGAGGGCTCACCCGAACCGAGCGGAGCCTGCACCTCGCTGACGAGGCGGAGCCGCCGATCGCCCTCGGGCTGGAACACCGGCGGCGAGATGCCCGACGGAGCCCAGGGTTCGAGCTCGGTCTCCCACTCGAGCCGGGCGCTCACCCGTTCGGGCAGCAACTGCCCCGTCGCGAGCTGTTCGATGAGCCCCACGATCGTCGGCAGTTCGGTCGCGAGCGCGTGCAGTCGCTCGAACAGGGCGAGGGCGCGTTCGATCTCAGCGCGCGGCAGCGGCAGCGTCACGGCCGGCACACGGAGGGCGTCGCGCAGCTTCGTCGCCCGGTCGCTGATCGTCGTGAGCAGCCCGAGGAAGTCCTGCGGTGGATGCGGCGCCTGCGAGAACAGCACCATCGCGTCGCCGAAGTCCTGTGCGGCATCCGCGAGTTCAGTGGCGGCCTGCGACACCGCGGCCGCCTGCGCCGTGAGCGCTGCGGCGTTCTTGACGACGAACGCTCGGGCTTCGGAGACCGACTGCCCGAGCCCCACCACGGTGTTCACCGCCTGCGTGACGAACTTCGGCAGCCGGCTGCCCGAGGCGGGCAACAACTCGGCGAGCGGGAGGATGCCGAAGAGCTTCGCGGCATCGAGTCCGAACATGCCGCCGACATCGAAGGATGCCGCGTTCTGGGCGAGTTTCGTGAGGTTCCCGCCGACCGGGCCGACCTGCCGAGCGAGCGCGGTGACGTCGACACTCGGGCTCACGAACCCGCCCGATTTGTCGGATTGCGATGAGAATCCCATCGTCTCGCCGGCGGTCGACGGTTCGCCGTCGGGTTTCGCGAGCTGCAGGAAGAGTCCGCCTTCGTTGCCGGCATGGGTCGGCCCACTGCCGAAGCCCTTCGCGCGGTACGCGGTCGCGTAGGTGAGGTCGACGGGTGCCGACTGCCCGGTGAACGCGCTCATCGCCGGCACGGCGGCGCGGGCCAGCCGCATCACCGGCAGTACGAAGTTCGTGGCCTTCTCGGTGGTCGCGGTGTCGAACTCGGCGTCGAAGGTCACCGAGGCGGTCGAGAGGGTGGTGTCGTCGGGGTCGAGCGGGGGTGCGAACACGACCCGCTGGCCGCGCATGTCGTAGGCCGGCGAGACCGTATTCGCGGCGCCTCGCGCCGCCTCGCGGTCGGCCTGCGGTTGCTCGAAGACCGTCTTCTCGACGAAGAGCAGCGGCCCCTCGAACTCGATCAGCCGGTTGCCCACGTCGTTCGCGAGCATCCGGAACATGAAGGGCTCTTGCCCCGGCTCCGAGTTCGCGCCGACGGCGCCGTCGACGGCCGCGATCTCGGGCACGAAGATCTGCCCGTTCGCCACGAGCGGCTGGCCGTCGGGGCGGGTGAGCCGCCGCGGCGAGGCGAGCGGCGGGGTGGCTGCGGTGAGGATGCGTACCCAGCGGAACGGCATTCGATTGTCGAACTTCGCCATGCCGCTCGCGAGGAACCGGCGCTCTGGCTGGCGCACGACGACGAAGAGCCGCTGGTAGAGCGTGGCGCGGCCGTCGTCCTTCACGCGCCGCTCGGTGACCTTCACGAGCGAGGCTCGATGGCCGAACGGCAGCAGCACGCCCTGGTAGACGACCTTCACGTAGTGGTCGCGGCCCATCGTCGCACGATGCTTCCACTCCTCGATCGACAGGCCTGTCGGCGGCGAGAGATGCACCTCGCTCGCGAGCCACCCGCCGACCGCGGTCAGCATGAGCCGCTCGACCGGCACCGCCCGGGGAGTGTAGCCGCGCGACCACCGATGGTTCGAGGTGAGATGCACGAGCTGCATGCGATCGCGCACCGAGAGCGTCGCCCGGAACGGTGGCAGCGTCGCCGGGTTGCCGAAGTCCTCGTCGGGCACGGGGAAGGCCGCCGTCTTCTCCGCCGGTCCCTTGCCGGAGGTGAAGTCGCGCGTCCACACCGCGCGCACAGTGCGGGTCGCCGGCTGCTCTTCATCGACGGGCGGCGGTGCCGCCGGGTCGAGGTCTGCCGCAGCATCCGTGCGCGAAGCCAGTCGAGAATGCCACAGTTCGACGCGCCCGTGGTGTTCGACCTCGCCGAGTGCGTGCGTGAACGCCCCGCGCGCGTGGGGGCTCAGCTGCAAGCGCCACGGCAGTTCGAGCGCAGTCTCGGTCGAGACGGGCTCACGCGGCAGCGGCGGCCGCAGGTCGGGAGTGAACACCGGACCGAGTTCGATGCCGGGTCGCAGGTCGGTCGCCACCGCCGCGACCGCGGAGGATGCCCCGAAGCGTGCCTCGAGCTCGGCGGCCGTGCGGCGCAGCCGGGCGGCCTCGGCGATCTCGGTGAGCTCGAGGTCGCGCACCGTGATGCGTCCGAGCGCCGAAGCGCGGCGCGCCGGCGAGAGTTTCGCGACGCTCACTCGGGCGGTCGACACGCGACGGGCCGCAGCGGTCCGAACCGCCCGCACCCGCGAGGCGACCGAGACGATCGCGCCGAGCTCATCGGCCAGTTCATGCCAGTGGAGGCTGAGGGGTGCGCCCTCGGCATGCGGCACGACGCTGAGCGGCAGCACCCGCATCGCATGCAGGAGGCCGGCCTCGCTGTAGAGGATTCGCTCGCGGGTGACGAGGTAGGCGATGCGACTCGCGCGGGCGATGCGGGCTGCGACCGGGTAGTCGGGCACCTCTGCCCCGCCGGGGTCCTTCATGCGCCCCTCTTCGCCCGGAGGAGTCGGCGAGGCGGTCTTGAACGTGGCCGCCGGGCCGCTCGGGTCGAAGAACGCCTGCTCGAGCAGGTGCTGCGGACCGAAGCCGGCCATGAGGAACGCCGGTGCGTTCGACGAACGGCGTGCGAGGTGCGGCACACCGTCGACGTCGATGCGGGCGAGGTTCACGAACCGGAACTCCACCCGGAGCAGATCGCCCGGGCGCAGCACGGTCACTCGTGGCAGGGACTCGGGGGCGGCAGCGCCGGAACCTCCGACGCCGCCGATCCGACCGACCTGTCCGATCTGTCCGACCTGTCCGATCTCGAGTTCGCCGATCGGAATCGTCACCGCGTCTGCGCGCACGAACACGCGGCTGAACGCCGCAGCGAATCGGGCATCGATCTCAGCCATGGATCCCCCTCCGCGATCCGCACGACCTATGGCCGCGGCGTGACGATCGTCGTTGCGGCGATCCCCCGATCTCGGCGCACGGGTCCCCTCCGGCGCTCGAGCGGGTTCAGACTACTCTCGCGCCGGGGTCGCGTATGCCCCTCTTCCAGGGGGAGGTGAGCGTCATATCAGCACCAGACTCCTCGTCACTCGGCGTCACGCGGCGTCACGGGCGTCGCCGGTTCGGGGCCGGCAGGGAGCCGAAAGCGCCCTCCGACCGACATATGCCGTCATGAGCATTCACAGTGCGACACGCAGCGCCCATCGCACCGAGCGATCACTAGCGTCGTGCCATGCACCGAACCCGAACTGCGCCCGCGCCCGCCGAAACCAACCGCGCCGAGGCCGGCACCGGAGCGCGCCGTGGCTGACATCGACTGGCTCTCCGTCGCTGCCCTCGCCCTGATCGGCGTGCTCTTCGCGGGGCTCTTCCTGCTGCGCCGCGCGGGAGCGAAGTTCACCCTGCTCACCGTCGTCGCGCTCGTCGTCGGCATCGGCGTCGGCATCGCGTTCCAGGGCCACCTCGACTACGTCGACCCGATCGGCTCGATCTACGTCAACGTCATCACGGCGGTCGTCGCGCCGCTCATCATCATCTCGGTGCTCTCGAGCGTCACCTCGCTCGGCAGCCTCGCGAAGCTGCGCACGATCGGCCTGAGCTCGGTCTTCTGGCTGCTCACGACCAACCTCATCGCGATCCTGCTGACGCTCGGCCTCGCACTGGCGACGGGCATCGGCAAGGGCGCGAACCTCGACATCACGGGCGTCGAAGGCAGCTCCGCGCTCACCGGCCTACTCGCCCCGCTCGACGAGGTCATCGTCGGACTCTTCCCGCACAACGTCGTCGGCGACATCTCGGCGAACAACATCATCGCGATCATCCTCTTCACCCTGCTCATCGCGGTGTCGTACCTGATCGTCGCCGACAAGAACGCCGAGGAGGTGCGCTCGTTCAAAGAGTTCGTGGATGCCACGCGCCGCGTGCTCTTCAAGGCCGTCGGCTTCATCATCGCCCTCACCCCGTACGCGGTGCTCGCACTCGTCGCAGTCACCACGTCGACGGCGGTCGCCCGCATCGAGACGGCGCTCTCGCTCGTCGGCGTGCTCGTCATCGCGCTCGTGGCCGCCTTCGTCGATACCTACCTCGTGAACGGTGTGCTGCTGCGAGTGTTCGCCGACGTGAACCCGCTGCGCTTCTTCCGGTTGCTCACGCCCGCCCAGTACACGGCCTTCACGACGCAGTCGAGCATCGGCACCCTGCCGCTCACGATCTCGACGCTCACCCGCAAGATCGGCGTCTCCGACGAGGTGGCCGGTTTCACGGCCCCGATCGGCACGACCATCGGCATGCCCGGATGCGCCGGCATCTGGCCGACCCTCGTCGCGGTGTTCACCGTGAACGCGCTCGGCATCGAATACACGCCGCTCGACTACGTCGTGCTCGTCGTGCTGGGGTTGCTCGTCTCCCTCGGCACGGCGGGAGTGCCGGGCACGGCGATCGTCACCGCCACGGCGGTGCTGACCGCCGTGGGGCTGCCCGTCGAGGTGCTCGTGCTGCTCATTCCGATCAGCGCCATCGCCGGCACCGCGAGCACCATGGCCAACGTCACGGCCGCGGCCACGAGCGCCACGATCGTCGCCCGTCGCGCCGGCGCGCTCGACGACGAGATCTTCGCCGGTCGCGCGACGCATCGCGACGAGCTCGAGAACGAGCCCGAACTCGCCACCCACCGCTGACGCGGCCTCCCAGAAGGAAGAATCCCTATGACTCCCCGACTCCGCGGCCTCAACCGCCTCCGTGTCTTCGCCGCGAGTCTCGTGCTCGCGATCACCGTGCCGACGTTCGTGCTCATCGGCAGCGGGCCGGCCTCCGCTGCCGGCGACGTGTGCGATCTCTGCTCGATCAACTTCGACCTCGGCGCGTGCGAGAACGCCGGCGGCTACCCCTACGACAGCACCCAGGAAGACCCGCCGCCCGCGATCGGCGGTGGAACCGCACCGGCCCCAGCCCCAGCCCCTGCTCCCGCTCCGGCGCCCGCACCGGCCCCCGCGCCTGCTCCAGCGCCCGCACCTGACCCGAACACCGGTACCTCAGGCGGCACCACGTCGAACCCGTCGGAGTCGGGAGCGGCCACCGACGTCGCACCCGCCGCCGTCGCCGCGACCGCGCCGCTCGCCCCGGCTGCACCGCTCCTCAGCGTCAAAGGCACAGCGCTCACCGTGAGCTGGGCGGCACCCGCCGACGGCGGCTCGCCCGTGACGGGCTACAAGCTGTCGCTCAACAAGGGCACCGCGATTCCGCTCGCAGCCGGCGCGACTTCGCACACGTTCACGGTGCTGGGCGCAGGGGTCTACACCGCGACCCTCGTCGCCACGAACGCGGTCGGCGAGTCCGCCGCGTCGAGCGCATCGAAGTCGGCGACCATCACGGCGGCGACCGCGAAGCCCCCGACCGAGGCGGCCGTATCCGCTGCAGCTTCGAGCAGCAACGGCGCACCGGATTGGCTCGCCGGCGGCGGCATCCTCATCGGCCTCGTCGCGGTGGGCGCACTCGCCCTGCTCGGCCAGCGGCTCCTGCGCCGCCGCAAGGCGAACGGTGTCGACGGTGACCACCGCCAGGGCGACGAGCCCGCCGAGACATCCGTGACCGTATGACCAGCCCGGCCCCTCTCCCGACGAAAGGAAGCAAGGTGCCCGACCACCTCCGCCCCACCCTGAGGCGGGCAGCGATGCTGACCGCACTCGCGATCGCCGGCACGGCCGTGCTCGGCGGAGTCGCGGCTGCCCCGGCTGCGGCCGCTCCCGCGCCGGGCACAACCGACACCGTCGACTGGTTCGATGACGCCTACGAGGGCCTCGGCCCCGACAGCGTCTACGAGAGCGTGACCTTCGAGCGCTTCGAGTTCCTGCTCGGCCAGGACGGCCGGTTCGCGTTCCTCGTCGGCGGACCCGAAGACCCGCAGACGGCCGCGACGATCGGCGCGATCAACGAGGTGGCGAAGGGCGCCGGCGTCGAACGCATCTACAACTTCGACCCGCGACTCGACGGCGACCGCCTCGACATCCGCTCGACGACGAACGCCGACGTCGCGCCGCTCTGGGCGCGCCTCGTGACCGAGTACCTCGGCAAGGACACGCAGACGCCTTTCGACGGCACCGACGATCCCACGCTCTTGGTCTACGACACGTCGCACACCGAGGGCGGCGTGGAAGACCGCATCGTCTCGGCGATCACCACGCCCGTCACGGCGGAGCAGCTCGCAGACCCCGCCGCACTCGCCGCCTATACCGCCGAGGTCACCGCCGTGCTCGGCTCGGCGGCCGAGCTCGACACGAGCGACCAGTTCACGTTCAACGAGCGGGTCGTCAACGCCAAGCACGCCACGGCGTACCAGGGCAAGCCCGAGTACGGCGGCGCGACGGTGCTCGACGACGACGACGCCGACTGGCGCGTGCAGACCGTCACGTACCCCGAGCTCGTGAACATCCTCGAGAGCGACGGCGACCACGTGCTCTTCTTCGGCGGCACCTGGTGCCACAACACGCGTGCCTTCCTGAAGGAGGTCAACCGTCAGGCCGTCGCGAACGGCGTCGAGAAGGTGTACTTCTTCGACCTGCGACTCGACGGCAACTCGGGCAACGATCTGCACATCCGCGACACCGGCTCGGAGTTCGCCGACCTCTACGGCGACCTCGTCACGCAGTACCTGCCGAACCTCGTCACACAGTACGTGCCCGTCGTCTCAGGCCAGGTCGACTTCTACCCGGGCGGCGACCGCGAGCAGGCGCTCGCGACCGCGAAGAAGCTGCAGGTGCCCTACGTGCTCGAGTACAACCGCGGACGCACCGTCGACGGCCAGGCCGCACCGATCGTGCAGCAGTGGATCCACGACAACGGCGACGGCACCTACAAGGAGTACATGACCGAGTGGTGGTACGTGAACGACCTGCCCGGGCGCTACGCCGACCGGCCCGACCCCGCCGGTCTCGCCGCGCAGCTCGCGTTCGCCGACGAGGGAATCGCGGCACTCGACACGTTCTTCGGCGCGCTGCCCCGTGAGTCGGATGCAGTCGCGACCGTACCCTCTGCACCTGATGCGCCCGACGCATCAGTACGCGACACCTCGGTGACGGTCTCGTGGGCTGAGCCCGCCGACGGCGGGTCGCCCGTCACGAGCTACCGGGTCGCACTGAACGGCGGCGCCCCCGTCTCCGTGCCGGCCGGCACGACGGAGCACACCTTCACGGCGCTGCCCGGCGGCGATTACACCGCGACGGTCGCCGCGCGGAACACCGTCGGCACCTCGGCCGCCTCGGCGGCCTCGGACGCCGTGACGGTCGAAGGCCCGCCCGTGGTCGACCCGACCACGGTCAAGGGCTCGGTCTCAGTCACGGGTGACCTCGTGCCGGGCGGCGACATCACGGTCGTCGGCGCCGGTCTGGCACCGGGCGTCGGCGGCTTCTCGGTCGAACTCCACTCGACGCCGCAGACGCTCGGCACCGCGACGACGGCCGCCGACGGCGGCTTCACGTTCACCGGCACGATCCCGGCCGCGACGCCCGCGGGTGCGCACTCGATCGTGGTCACGATCAACGGCGTCGAGGTCGCGCGTTCCTCGATCACGCTCGCCTCAGCCGCGTCAGGGGCCGCCGGAGTGGCGGGAGCATCGGCGGCCGACGCCGGCCTCGCCTCGACGGGTGCGCCGCTCGTCGATCTGCTCAGCTGGCTCGCGCTCGGGCTGATCGCCGTCGGCGGCGCCGCATTCGCGGTCGTGCGGGTTCGCGCACGTCGAGCGAGTGAGCAGCACTGCAGAGGAGTTATGCGGATGTCTCGGTGCCGGTGTTCGTCTCGGCAGCCGCGTCGGAGTCGGTAGCCGCGTCGGAGTCGGTAGCCGCGTCGGAGTCGGTAGCCGTGTCAGCGTCGGCGGGGGCGTCTGCCGGCTCGACGGCGCCGCTGCGCCGCACGCCCGTGAAGGTCAGCACGAGCACCATCACGGCACCGGCGAAGATCGCGATGTCGGCCACGTTGCCGATGAAGAGGTTGCCGTAGCCGATGAAGTCGACGACATGCCCGCGGCCGAAGCCCGGCTCGCGGAACAGCCGATCGCCGAGGTGGGTGGTGGCGCCGCCGAGGAGGAGTCCGAGCGCGATCGCCCAGCCACGAGAGCGCACCGGCCACGAGAACGCGATGATGGCGAGGACGCCCACGCCCGCCAGGATCGCGAAGACCCACGTGAAGTCGGAGCCGATCGAGAACGCAGCACCGGGGTTGTAGACGAGCTGGAAACGGATCAGCTCACCGATCAGCGGAACGGACACCCGCTCCTCGAGTGCGGACTCGGCCCACCACTTCGAGCCCTGGTCGATGAGCAGCACGAGTACGGCGAGCAGTGCGATGAACCAGAACAGGCGCGGCTTCACCGTGCTTTCGAGGGCGGGAGCGGGCGGCGGCACTGAGGGGTCGGAACTCACCGCTCCATTATCCTTCGCATGAGATGCCCGTGTCGCCCACCGTCACAGGGTGACCGCTAGGCTTCATCGCAGTGACACGGGGTGCCGTGCAGCGCTTCACGAAGCGGGCATGGCTGAGAACACACCCGTCGAACCTGATCTAGTTCGAACTAGCGAAGGGATGTCGCGATGAGCGATCGTCTGCCAACCGACCCTGCCCGGCACAGCGCCGAGCTCCTGACCCTCGTGCGCGCGGCGACGCCGCTCGTGCAGTGCATCACCAACAGTGTCGTCACCAACGTGACTGCCAACACCCTGCTCGCCCTCGACGCGGCCCCGGCCATGGTCGACATCCGTGGCGAGGCCGGGATCTTCGCGCGAATCGCGTCGGGGCTGCTCGTGAACCTCGGCACGCCGCACGAGGAGCAGCGAGATGCCGCCCGCGAGGCGGTGGCCGCGGCATCCGAGGGCGGTACGCCCTGGGTACTCGACCCCGTCGCCGTCGGCGGGCTGCCCGTGCGCACCGCGTTCGCCCACGAGCTGCTCGCGCAGCGCCCCACCGTGATCCGCGGCAATGCGAGCGAGGTCATCGCCCTCGCCGGCGCCGGCGGTGGCGGACGTGGCGTCGACGCCTCCGATTCGACCGAGTCGGCAGCGGATGCCGCGGCTCACCTCGCCCGGGCGCACGGCTCCGTTGTTGCGGTGTCGGGCCCGATCGACCTGATCACCGACGGCCGGCGGGTTGCCCGGGTCGCCAACGGCGACGTGCTGCTCACCCGGGTCACGGGCGGCGGTTGCGCCCTCGGCGCCGTCACCGCGGCCTTCCTCGCGGTCGCCGACGACGCGTTCTCCGGCGCCGTCGCAGCGACGCTCGTCTACACCGTGGCGGCCGAGATCGCGGCAGCGCGTGCCGCCGGACCGGGCAGCTTCGCACCGCTGTTCCTCGATGCCCTCGCGCAGGTGTCGGCCGATGAGGTCGCCGAGCGGGGCCGGGTGCAGCTCGTCGAGGTCACCGCTGACCCGTACACCGCGGTCGCGGCCGAACTCGCGTCCGTGGCAGAGCCCTCGACGTCGGTGCGGTCGTGACGGCGCGCACGGCGCTCGATCTCTCGGTCTACCTCGTCACCGATGCGGCACTCTGCGGCCCGCGGGGCGTGGCGTCGGTCGTGGCCGATGCCGTCGACGGTGGAGTACGAGTGGTGCAACTGCGCGACAAGCTCGGCTCCTCGACGGAGCTGCTGATGCTGCTCGAAGAGCTGTGCGCCGCGATCGACGGGCGGGCGACGCTGCTCGTGAACGACCGGCTCGACGTCGCCCTCGCGGCGCGGGCGAGCGGCTTGCCCGTCGACGGCGTGCATCTCGGCCAGGGCGACGCCGCGGCGGCGATCGCGCGTGAGCGGCTCGGACCGAACGGCGTCGTCGGCCTCACCGCGAACACCTCGGCCCACTTCGAGGCCGTACGACGGATGCCGCGTGGCACGGTCGACTACCTGGGCGTCGGCGTGATCCGGCCCACCGCGACGAAGCCCGATCATCCGCCGGCTCTCGGCGTCGACGGGTTCGCGCGACTCGCGGCCGAGGCCGAGCTGCCGTGCGTCGCGATCGGCGGCATCACTCTCGACGATGTCGCGGCGCTCCGTGACGGCGGCGCCGCCGGGGTCGCCCTCGTGTCCGCGATCTGCGCCGCCGCCGACCCCCGCGACGCTGCGCTGCGCTTCGTCGACGCTTGGGCGGCCACCGCGCCACCGCGCCACCCCGCGACCGCCGCGTCTCGGCGGCCCGGCGATGAGTGAAACGATCAGCCGAGCGGTCGACGCCGGCGCCGGGACATCCGTTCGCCTCGAGCTCGACACCACCACGCCCCCGCGAGAGCACCGCGCGCCCGGCGCCCGCAGCGTACGGAGCGAGCGGCGCGTGCCGCGCGTGCTCAGCATCGCCGGTACCGACCCGACGGGCGGTGCCGGCATTCACGCCGACCTGAAGTCGATCGCCGCCGTCGGCGGCTACGGCATGGCAGCGGTGACCGCGCTCGTGGCTCAGAACACGCGGGGCGTGCGCAGCGTGCACCTGCCGCCGGCGTCGTTCCTCGCCGAGCAGCTCGACGCGGTCAGCGACGACGTGACGATCGACGCGGTGAAGATCGGCATGCTCGCCGACGCCGAGATCATCGGCACGGTCGACGACTGGCTCGCGCGCACGAGGCCCGAGATCGTGGTGCTCGACCCCGTGATGATCGCGACGAGCGGCGACCGACTGCTCGACCCGACCGCCGAGCAGGCACTCCGCGCGCTCATCCCCCGGGCGCACCTCATCACGCCGAACCTGCATGAACTCGCCGTGCTCGCCGGCGAGCCGCACGCACTCACCTGGCCTGCGGCGCTCGAGCAGGCCCGACGAGTCTCGCGCGAGTTCGGCGTACTCGTGCTCGCGAAGGGCGGCCACCTCGACGGCGACGACGCTCCCGACGCGCTCGTCGACGCCGAGACTGGCACGATCGTCGAGTTCCCTGGCGTTCGCATCGAGACCACAGCCACGCACGGCACGGGGTGCTCGCTCTCCTCCGCGATCGCGAGCCTTCGCGCAGAGCTCGGAGATTGGACCCTCGCGATCGTCGAGGCCCGCCGGTGGCTGCGCGAATCGCTGCGGCATGGCGAAGCGCTCGAGGTCGGCGGCGGGCACGGGCCGATCAGCCACTTCGCGGGGCTCTGGTCACGGAGCGGGGTACGCACCGCGCCGACACCCGCCGAGGTCGAGGCGGAGTGGTGGGCGTCGATCCACGACCTTCGCTCGGCGATCGACGGGCTCGCGTTCATCCGCGGGCTCGCCGACGGCACCCTCGAGCGACCCACGTTCCTCCACTACCTCGCGCAGGACGCCCTCTACCTGCGCGACTACGCACGCGTGCTGGCCGACGCCTCGCGTCTCGCGACGGATCCCTCGGAGCAGGCGTTCTGGGCGAACGCCGCGCACGGCTCCCTCGTCGGTGAGCTCGAGCTGCACGAGACGTGGCTCGCATCGGCCGGAGCATCGACATTCGCGGCCGAGCCCGATGCCGCGACGACCGCCTACCTCGATCATCTACTCGCCACCGCCGCGCGCAGCGACTACGCGGTGCTCGCCGCCGCCGTACTGCCCTGCTACTGGATCTACGTCGACCTCGGCGAGCGGCTCGCGGCCGGCGTCTTCGGTGCGACGGCGACGGCGACGGCGACGGCGACGGCGCATCCGTATGCCTCGTGGCTCGCGACGTACGCCGACCCCGCGTTCGCCGTCGCGAACCGCGAGGCGATCGACATCGTCACGCGCCTGGCGGCGGGTGCGACGCCCGAGACGCGCGAGCGGATGCGTCGGGCGTTCCGCCGATCAGCCGAGCACGAGCTCGCGTTCTTCGCGTCGGCGCTCGGCGAGGGGTGAGCGAGACTCGAATCTCGAGTCGGCCGCGGGAGGATCGCAACGAGACCTCCGGCCTCCGCGCAGCATAGGGTGGTCGCACCCGCCCGGCTCTGTGCCGGCACCGATCCAACGACGAGGTGGCAATGAGTCAGGCAACGCCCGACGTGCAGCCCTCCCGCGAGTACCTGGCGACCGATGCCGGCCAGGCTCGACCGCTGCGCGGCTGGCACCTGCTTCTGTTCGGCGTGGCCTCCGCCGCGCTCGGCCTGCTGCCGTGGCTGATCACGGGCATGCGCCTGCCGCTGCAGAATCTCTGGGCGACCGACACCCTGCCCGATGAGATGCCGATCGTGCTGCTGCCCTTCAGTCAGTACTCCCTGTCGCTCATCGCCACGCTCATCATCATCGGTGCAGCGGTCGCCGGGCTCGTGGGGCGTTCCACGCGCGCCCGTGCGCAGCGCGGCGGGTTCATGATGCTGCTCGCCGGCGTGCTCCTCGTCGATGTCGTCGCGATCCTCCAGACCACCAGCTTCGTCGCCGCAGGCCTGCGAGACGACCAGTGGTCGCTCGTGTACCTCGCCGCGGTCATCGCCGTTGCGATCCTCGCGGTCGTCGTCGGACTCGGCGTGCTCTCGCTCGTCGCCCGAGCACCGCGAGCAGGCGCGGTCATCGGCCTCTCCGTTGCGGCGATCCTCTCGGCCGGCTGGCTGCACGCGCTCCTCTCGCCGGGGGGTCCCGCGTTCGCGGGCGAGCCTGCCTGGCTCTGGGACGCCGTTCGCTGGGTGCCGGCGGTGCTCGTCGGCGCGGCGATCGCTTGGGGCGGAGTCGAAACGGTCGGCCGAATCGTCGCGGCGATCGCGAGCCTCGCGATGCTCTGGGTCGGCCCCGCGCTGATCACCGCGGTGTCGAGCGCGGCCGGAACGCGGGTACTCGCCGGCCACCCCGGTGAGATGCTCGACTACGGGGTCAGAGTGTTCCGCATGGCACTCACCGAACCGAGCCTCGTCGTGGCGCCGCTCGCGACGGCGATCGGCGTCGCCGTGATCGGACTTGTCGCGCGCATGCTGCTCGGTCGGCCAGCACGGGCCGGCCGCGACGCATCCGTCGTCTGATCGACCGTCAGGCGGCCCGTTCTCTGTGCGGCCCTACTGGGCGGGCGGCAGGGAGGCGAGTGCCGCGAGCACTCGCGACACCGACCCGCCGAGGTTCCACTCGGCACCGCGCGCTTCGAGGGCTTCACGGCGCGCTCCCGTAACCGGGTGCAGCCGGGAGTCGAACTCCCCGAGGTCGAGGTCGCGCACGACCTCGACGACGGTCGGGGCGACGTCGAGATAGTCGGAGGCGGCAGCGAACTTCGCGCGAACACTCGCCGACATCGCCGCCGTGGGATCCGCTGCCGCCGCCCTGATGCCGTCGAGGTCGACGAACTCCCGCAAGAGCGACGCAGCGGTCTTCTCACCGACGCCCGCAACGCCGGGCAGCCCGTCTGACGAGTCGCCCCGCATGACCGAGAAGTCGACGTACTGCTGGGGCAGCACGGCGTACTTCGCGACAACCGAGGCATCGGTCAGCACCTCGAGCTTGCTCATGCCGCGAGCGGTATAGATGACCCGCACGGATGCCTCGTCGTCGACGAGCTGGAACAGGTCGCGATCGCCCGTGACGACGTCGACGGGCATCTCGGCGCCCGTCGCGAGAGTGCCGATGACGTCGTCGGCCTCGTACTCAGGCGCCCCGACAACGGCGATGCCGAGCAGGCCCAGCACCTCGCGGATGCGCGGAATCTGCACGATGAGACCCGGTGGGGTCTCCTCGACGTCGACGCCGCCGGGCACGGCACGCGCGACGCGGTGCGCTTTGTAGCTCGGAATGAGCTCGACCCTCCACGCCGGGCGCCAGTCGTCGTCCCAGCAGGCGACGAGGTTCGTCGCCTCGAAGTCGGGGACGAGGCGCGCGATCATGTCGAGCAGCCCGCGCACGGCGTTGACGGGGGTGCCGTCTGGCGCGGTGATCGAGTCGGGCACGCCGTAGAACGCGCGGAAGTACAGCGAAGCGGTGTCGAGGAGCATCAGTCGGTCGGCCACAGGCCGATCATGGCACGATGCGGCTCCCGCTCCTACCCCGGGAACGTCTCGAGCCAGTCGCCCGCGGCATCGAGCACGTCGAGGTCGCCGCGGTCGCCGAGCAGCTCCCAACGCTGCAACGACACCGGTACGTTGCCGTTCAGCCACACGGCATCATGGAACTCGCGGAGCGAGAAGTCGTCGCCGCGGGCGACTGCGGCGTCGGCGAGCAGCCGCTTCACCTCGAGCTTGCCCACGTGGTACGACATCGCGAGGCCCGGGGTCGCAACGTAGTAGGAGGTCTCTTCGGTGGCTGTCTCGACGTCCATCGGCACGAGCCGCACGAAGAAGTCGATGGCCTCTTCGAGGCCGAAGACGCCGGTCGCGAGGTTGACATCGACGACGACGCGCAGTGCCCGCAGCCGCATGAAATTATGCACGATCGTCTGCGAGTGCGGCGCATCGTCGAAGAGCCCAGCATCGAGCATGAGTTCTTCGTTGTAGTGGGCGATGCCCTCGTTGGCGACCGAGTCGACGTAGTGACGGCGGATGGCGCGGGGGTGCCCCCACGAAAGGGCGAGCTGTTGACTGTGCGCCCCCTCGTGGATGATGCCGAGCCGTGGGTCGCGCGCGTTCGCGGCGTCGAAGTACGGAAGGTCAGCCGCGGGTTCGGGCACGTACGAGACCGCGTCGTCGGCGCGCGTGCGCTCGTTCGCCAGGTGGTCGGTCACGCCGAGAAAGGCGACGGGCTCGAGATATGCCGGGTACTTCGAGAAGAAGTAGTGGCGTAGCGTCTCGGGCTGGCTCAGCAGGCCCGCTCGGTCGTAGAACGCCCGCACCTCGGCGTCGCGTGCGGCTTCGTCGGCCACCTCGGCGGCGACATCGCGCGCGAGCGGCGGGACAGGCACGTCACGGTACCGGTTGCGCGTGACCGTCTCGGCGAGCACGGCCCGCCGGTAGTCCTGCAGGGCGGCACGAACGAGCTCTTCGGGCTCGGCCGCGACGAGCGCGACGTGACGCAGGTACCAGACGAAGGCGTCGTGGCCCACGATGACCTCGGCGCCGAGGCGATCAGCGGATGTCTCGAGCCACTGCGCGTACCTGGTGAGCGCTGCACTCGCGGCAGGCTGCGCCTCGGCGAGCGCGGTCGCCGTCGCGGCGTCGGCATGTCGGGCGAGCCCCGCGACCGAGTCGGCGAGGCGCGGCCCGATGCCGTCGAGTTCGGCCGCGGCCACCCGAGCGAGGGCGGCGATGCCGACGCGCTCGAGGTTCGCGATCGCCTGTTCGACGGCGTGTGGGATCGCGGTGAGCACCGTGACCAGATCGGCCTGTCGCCCGGCGTCGAACGGTGGCGGGGCGAGCAGCAGGTCGAACCACGGGCCGAGGATCTGGCTCGTGAGGAACACGGCATCGCGCTCCCAGTTGCGGAGCACGTCGAGTTCCCAGCGCACGCGTGCGAGCGCCGAGCCCAGCAGCCGGTGATCGACCTGGTCGGGAACCGGCATGCCCGCGGCATCCGTCGCCTGCCAACGTTCCACGAAGACGGCGAGTTCGTCTCGCTGCAGCTCGATGGTCGCCGGATCGAACCGCGGCACCCAGCCGCCGGGCCGCTCGATGCGCGGGATGTCGTCTGATGTGCGGAACGAGTTCACGGCGCGCCACTGCCAGAACTCGGTGCCGAGGCGTGCGAGGTCAGCGTCGATCTGGGCCATGCGCGTCACGATAGCCCCGCCCGGCGACACTTGCGAGTCCGGCGAGTCCGGCGCCGGTCCGGCGCGGGACGATGCGGCGGAGCGCCCACCTCGCTACCGTGTTGCGCATGAGCGGTACGCCGAACGAGCCGACCGACCAGCCTCTGAACACCACGGATGCCCCGACGGACGATGCCTCGGCGGCACCGCCCCCTCGCAGGTCGCTGCCCCCCGTGCAGCGCTGGGTGTTCTGGCCCGCGGCCGTCATCGTCGCCCTGTTCGTCGCGTTCGTCCTGATCGCCCCGGATGCGGCGGACGCGATGTTCGGCGCGATCCAGACCGGCATCGTCAACACCTTCAACTGGTATTACGTGCTCATCGCCGCATTCTTCGTGGCGTTCAGCCTGTTCGTCGGATTCAGCCGTTTCGGCGACATCAAACTCGGCCGTGATGACGACGAGCCCGAGTTCTCGTTGCTTGCGTGGTTCTCACTGCTCTTCGCCGCGGGTATGGGCATCGGGCTCGTGTTCTACGGCGTGAGCGAGCCACTCAGCCATTTCGTGTCGCCGCGACCGGGGGTCACCGGCCCGCCCGACGCGCTCGCGCAGGAGGCGCTCGCCCAGACCTACTTGCACTGGGGCGTGCACGCGTGGTCGATCTATGTCGTCGTCGGGCTCGGACTCGCCTACGCGATCCACCGCCGACGCCGGCCGATCTCGATCCGCTGGACGCTCGAACCGTTGCTCGGCAAGCGCGTCGAGGGCGGTTGGGGCCATGCCATCGACGTCGTGGCGCTCGTCGGCACCCTCTTCGGCGTGGCGACTTCGCTCGGCCTCGGCGTGCTGCAGATCAGCGCGGGGCTCGACATCGCCGGCATCCTCGAGCCGAACGCGCTCACGCAAGTGATCATCATCCTGGTCATCTCGGTGTTCGTGCTCTGGTCGGTGCTCTCCGGAGTCACGAAGGGCATGAAGTGGCTCTCGACCGCGAACATGGTGCTCGCGGGGCTCCTCGTGTTGTACCTACTCGTGATGGGGCCGACCGAGTTCCTGCTGCGCGAGTTCGTGCAGTCGATGGGTACGTACATCCAGAACTTCGTCGGCCTCTCCTTCAACGTGAGCGCGTTCCAGGGCACCGCCGGCGAGGAGTGGCAGGCGTCGTGGACGTCGTTCTACTGGGGCTGGTGGATCTCGTGGGCGCCGTTCGTCGGCATCTTCATCGCTCGCGTCTCGAAGGGCCGCACCGTGCGCCAGTTCGTCGCCGGCGTCATCCTCGTGCCGACGCTCATCGGCATCCTCTGGTTCGCGGTGCTCGGGGGCTCGGCGCTCGCGATCGAGCTCGCCGACCCCGGCGCCCTGACCCAACCCGACGGCAGCGTGAACGTCGAGGCCGCGCTCTTCCAGCTGCTCACCTACCTCCCCGGCACCCCGGTGCTGACGATCGGCGTGATCCTGCTCATCACGATCTTCTTCGTCACCTCGGCCGACTCGGGCGCGCTCGTGATGGGCATGATCGCCACGGGCGGCCTACTCAACCCCAAGCGATGGATCCGCATCTTCTTCACCATGATCACCGCACTGCTCGCGATCGCGCTGCTGCTGACCGGCGGACTCACGGCCCTGCAGACGGCGGCGATCATCATCGCGCTGCCGTTCAGCATCGTGATGCTGCTCATCTGCTGGTCGACGGTCATCGCCTTCACTCGTGAGCGCCGCGCCTACGCGAAGGCTCAACGAGCCCAGTTCGTCGACCTCATCGGCGAGTACTACGGGCTCGAGGTCGAGGAACCGCTCCGGCGCGGCATCGTCGTGGGCGAGGTGAGATGGGTGCGCGGGTTTCTGCGACGGCTGCGTCTGGGCACGGATGCCGCGGCAGCGCTCAGACGCGCCTCCCCCGCGTCGCTCGCTGAGCAGAACGCCCTTCCTGATTCCGTGCCGATCGCCGACGTCGACGAAGTCGTCGATCATGATCCGCTGTCGGACCGCGATAACCCCGACGTGCCCGAGCACGGGGAAGACGATCCACGCTCCCTGCCCCGTTGAGGCTCCCCTCGCGGGTTGAGGAGCGACGAAGGAGCGCCTCCCCTCGCGGGTTGAGGAGCGACGAAGGAGCGCCTCCCCTCGCGCGTTGAGGAGCGTCTCCCCTCGCGGGTTGAGGAGCGACGAAGGAGCGCCTCCCCTCGCGGGTTGAGGAGCGACGAAGGAGCGTCTCGAAACCCTGCCCGATCACCGGGTTTCGAGACGGCGCTGGCGCGCCTCCCCACCCGCAGGGCTAGCGTTGTCGCATGGGCATCACCGGCACCTTCCGAACCTCGAAGCGGGTGCCCATCCTGCAGGTCGCCAAGGCGTCGGCCGCGACGATCGCGGCGTGGCTCGTCGCAGGCTGGCTGATTCCGGGGCAGTTACCGGTATTCGCCGCGATCGCGGCACTGCTCGTGGTGCAGCCGAGCGTGAACCAGTCGCTCGGCAAGGCGATCGAGCGTTCGATCGGCGTGATCCTCGGCGTGCTGATCGCCACCGGCGCCTCGCTCGTGTTCGGGCAGAACAGCTGGATCATCCTCGTGACGATCATGATCGCGATGCTCATCGCATGGTCGCTGAAGATGACGCCTGGCACGTCGAACCAGGTCGCCATCAGCGCGATGCTCGTGCTCGCCCTCGGCTCTTCCTCACCCGAGTACGCCGGCGCCCGTATCATCGAGACGCTCATCGGCGCCGCGATCGGCATCGTCGTCAATGCGCTGATCGTGCCGCCGATTGCACTCGCCCCTGCGCGCCGCGACCTGTCGCTGCTCGGCGGTGAGCTCGCGGCATCCCTCGAGCGGCTCGCGAGCGCCCTCGAGAGCCCGCAGTCGGCGGCCGATCTGCAAGGACTCATGGTCGAAGCGCGCCTCATGCGACCGATGCGAGATGCAGCGGATGCCTCGATCTCGACGGGCGAGGAATCGCTCACGCTGAATCCGCGTCGCTCGGCGCACCGCACCGAGCTCGGCGAGATGCGCGCCCTGCTCGAACGTCTGAGCCCCATCGTCACCCAGGTGATCGGCATGACGCGGGCGTTCTTCGACCACTACGACGCCGCGCTGGCCGATGAGCCGACCGTGCGCGCGATCGCAGAGCAGCTGCGGCGGGCCGCTCACGACGTGCGACTCGCCGTGCACCTCGCCGATGTCGACCCCGCGCCGATGACCTCGGCCGTGCCCGCGCTGACCTCACCCCTCGTGGTGTCCGCGCCGAGGTCGGGGCACTGGATCCTCATCGGCTCGCTCCTGGAAGACCTGCGGCGCATCCGCGCCGCGCTCGTCGAGGAGTAGCAGGAGGGGCGGCGCACCGGCGGCGTCGCACCCATCGAGAACCTGCACGCATCAATCGGAAGTTCGACGCGGTGCGAGATCCGTCGTTCTATGCTGGGACCAATTCGACCGAGATCCAGCAGACGACGGGAGGAGCAGATGATGATGACATCGGCGACGACGGGGGCGACGCCCAACGACCTGGTGCGACAGATCACCGTGGCGGTGAGCGCCGTTCTGGCGGTGATCGGCTCCTTCATCGGGTCAGGCGCCGCCGGCGGAACTCCCATTCAGGATGCCGCGGGCGGGGCGCTCGCGGCGGACGCCACACTCATCGCGCCAGGGGGCAGCGCGTTCGCGATCTGGACGCTCATCTACCTCGGACTCGCCGCGTATGCCGTCTGGCAGTTCCTCCCGTCGCAGCGGGAAGCGCAGCGGCACCGCCGCCTCGGTTACCCGATCGCCGCGTCATTGCTGCTGAACGCAGCATGGATCCTCAGCATCCAGTTCGACCTGCTGTGGCTGAGCGTGCCGGTCATCGCCCTGCTGCTGGTCGTGCTGATCATCGCCTTCCGCGTCTGCCGCTCCGTGCCGCCGACCTCGACGGTCGACGGCATCGTGACCGACGGCACGATCGGCCTCTACCTGGGTTGGGTCTGCGTCGCCACCGCCGCGAACATCACCGCCGCACTCGTCGCAGCCGGTTTCGACGGCTGGGGCATCGCGCCCGAAGCCTGGTCGGTCGCCGTCATTTCACTCGCCGGCATCATCGGCGTCGCACTCGCGGTGTGGGACCGCGGCCGGATCGCGCCGACCCTCGCGCTCGGCTGGGGGCTCTCCTGGGTCGCGATCGCTCGCCTGACCGATGAACCGGAGTCGACGATGACCGGCATCGCGGCGATCGTCGCCGTGGTCGCCGTCGTCATCGCGACGGTGTGGGCTCGCATCGCGAGCGGTGACTCACGTGCGCGTGCGGTCGGCGCGGCGAGCACGGCCTGACCCGCAGCATTGGCCGCTCCGCCTCTTCATCGCGATGTCGGCCTTCATCGCGCTGGAGACGCTCGCCACGCCGGGGCGCCAGGCCGACTTCAGCCGAGCAGGTCGCGCACAGCGGCGCCCCACTCGAACCCGCACTCGCGGCAGTCGAAGATGGGCGAATCATCGAGCGAGAGGGCGCCTGCGACATCGGCCGCCTCGACCTCGAAGTCGAGCGGGCCGTAGACGATCGCGCGCACCGCGAGGGAGTCGCAGCGCGGACACGGCTCGTCGATCACCAGGTGCGGTGCGTTGTGCTGCATCTGCTTCGTCATGGCAGTCACGGTACGCCCGGCCGCCGACATCGCTCGGAACGCGTACGCGCGTCGCCACGAGCGGTTCGCTCCGACGCGTCTCCCGAGCAGGCCGCTCGGATCCCTAGACTGAGCGCGTGCTGACTGCCGTCTTCGTGATCGGGATCGTGCCCGCGTTCCTCATCCTCGGGCTGGGTCTCGTCGCGCGCGCCGTCGCCGCGCAACGGGTGACGCAGCGGGTGGTGCAGTACACCCCGGAACGCGGCTCCACGGTGCTGCGAGACGCGCTGCTCGTCGGCGCCGATCGGCGCGCGCCATCCGCTGCCCTCATCGACCTGGCCGTGAAACGCAAGGTGCGCCTCCTCGCAGGCGAGGGAAAGCGAAACCCCATCGGGGTGGAGCTCGCGCCGAACGTCGTGCTCACCGCCGAAGAGACGGCGCTGCTCGAAGGGCTGTTCGGCCCAGAGCACACCCACACGCGTGTGCGCCGCTTCTCCTCCGACCGCCGCGCACTCGCTGGTCGAATGAAGAGCCTGCTGCTGAACACGGAGCACGCACTCGCCCGCGAGGGACTCGTCGCCGAACGCCGCGTCACGTGGCCGGGCGTCACGCTCACCGTTCTCGCCTATCTCGGCATGCTCGTCGAGGTGCTCTTCCTCGTCTTCACGATCATCGACGGCGACTGGCCGGCGCTCATCGCGACGCTCGTCGCCGTCGTCGCGACCATCGCGACGATCTTCGTGACCCCATCGTCGTGGCGCAAGTTCCTCCCCGCTGCGACTCCCCGACGCGAGCACTTGGCGGGGCTCCGGCAGTACATCGCGCTCGTCGAGGCGAAACGGCTGCAGGTGCTGCAGTCGCCGAGTGGTGCAGAGCTGCGGGCGACGGATGCCGCTGCGCCGGCCGCCGCGGAGACACCCGGGTCGTCGCAGGCCGCCGCCCCGATTCCTGCACGCGGCACGCCTGCGGCCGGCCCCTCGGCTGCAGCCCGCTTCCACCTCCACGAGCGGCTGCTGCCCTACGCCGTGATCTTCGGGCTCGAACGCGATTGGATCGCCAAGCTGAAGCTCGAGTACGCCGAGCTCGGGCCGAGCAACTTCGACACGCTCGGCGGACTCGTCGACGTCACGGGCGACATCGCCCTCGCCATCGAAGCCGCTGGCAATGTCGTCGAACTGACCGCGTCGCTCGGCGACCTCACCGACGACGCAGGCAACGTCGTCGACGGCGTCGGCAACTTGTTCGAACTGTTCAGTTCGTAGCGCTCAGTTCGTAGCGCGAGGGCGCGGGCCGATGCGGCACCATGGAGACATGACCGCCGCGGACGAATCCATCACCGTCGATGTCGACGGCACACCCGTGTCGGCGGTCTCGGCGCGCCCGCCGGCACCGACGGCCACGATCGTCGTCGCCCACGGAGCGGGTACCGGCATGGAGCATCCGTTCATGATCGGGTTCACGCGGGCGCTGAACGAGAGCGGGTTCGCGACGCTGCGGTTCAACTTCCCGTACCGCGAAGCGGGGCGGCGGTTCCCCGACCGGCCGCCGGTCGCGATCGCGACGTGGCGCGCGGTGACGGATGCCGCGGCCGCACGCACGACCGCCGACGGGCGACCGGGCGAGCCGATCTGGGCGGCGGGCAAGTCGTTCGGCGGTCGCATGGCGTCGATGGCCGTCGCCGAAGGCATGGCCGTGGCCGGGCTCGTCTTCCTCGGCTACCCGCTGCACGCGCCGGGCAAGCCCGAGAAGCCGCGCGACGAGCACCTGCCCGGCATCACCGTGCCGATGCTCTTCCTGCAGGGGCGGAACGACCCGTTCGCCAAGCCCAACGAGCAACTCGACGACGTCGTACGTCGCATCGGACCGAACGCGACGCTCGACTGGATCGACGACGCGAACCACACGTTCGAAGTGAAGGGCCGCAAGCGCCCGGCCGACGAGATCGGCGCTGCTCTCGCCGTGCAGGTCGCCGCGTTCGTGCGCGCACGGGAATGACGCGCGAGCCTCGCAGTGCGGCGAACGACGGCCCGTAGAGTGGTGGCCACCGATCGGGTCGCGGCACGCTGATGTGAGGCGGCCTCGAGACCCGGGGAGTCATTACGATCGAAGAATTCGCCGACCGAATCACCGCCACCAGGGCACGAATGCGCGATCACGCGTTCGACGCCCTCGTCGTCGTGGATCCCGCCAACATCCACTACCTCACCGGCTACGACGCGTGGTCGTTCTACATGCCGCAACTGCTGTTCGTGCCGGCCGTCGGCGAGGTGCTGCTCATCACCCGACACATGGACGCCGTCGGCGCCCATCGCACCGCCGCCCTGACCGCCGAGCAGATCCTCGGATACCCCGAAGACCTCGTGCATCGCCCCGACCGGCATCCGTTCGACTGGGCGGCCGACCGGTTGCGAGAACGCGGCCACGCCGTGCCGATGCGCGTCGGCTACGAAGGCGAGGCCCACTTCTTCACCCCGCGATCGTTCGCGGCCCTGTCGCGACGGATTCCCGAGTGGCGCTTCGACGACGACCTCGACCTGATCGGCTGGGTGCGGCTCGTCAAGTCGCCGGCCGAGCTGGCGCTCATGCGCTCGGCAGGTCGCAACGCGAGCGCCGCGATGGCCGCCGGCATCGATGCCGTGCGGGTCGGTGCGCCGCAGCACGACGTCGCCGCCGCCATCCAGGCTGCACAGGCCAGAGGTGTCGAAGGCGCCGAAGGCGACTACGCGGCGATCGTCCCCCTCATTCCGACCGGAGAATCCGCCGACACCCCGCACCTCACCTGGAGCGCGCGCCGATTCGCATCGAACGAGGGCGTCTCGCTCGAACTCGCCGGCGTGCATCGCCGCTACCACGCGCCGCTCGCGCGCACCGTCTCCCTCGGGCGCCCCTCACGCGAGCTCGACCGGGTGGCCGGGATCACCGCGGAAGGGCTCGATCTCGTGCTCGGTGCCATGCGACCCGGTGTGAGCGTGCGCGACGTCGTCGGCGGCTGGGCCGCCCTGCTCGCCCGGAACGGGCTCTCGAAAGCGTCACGTCTCGGCTATTCCATCGGCATCGGCTACCCGCCCGACTGGGGAGAGCGCACCGTGAGCATCCGCGACGACGACGACACCGTGCTCGAGGCCGGCATGTGCTTCCACGTCATCGCCGGCATGTGGATGCGCGACTACGGCTGCGAGCTCAGCGAGTCCATCGCGATCACGGGCGACGGCATCGAGATCTTCACGGATGCGCCGCGAAAGCTGATTGTGAAGGCGGCACCCTGATGAACAACGAGACAGGCGGGAACCCGCAGGTCGACGCCGTGATGGCGCTGATCGACGATGCGACGATCGTCGCCGACACCGCCTCGCTCATCGTCGCGGCGAGCGAGAACCCCGGCGGCACCGAGATCCAGGCGGTGCGGATGCTCGAGGGCATCGCTTCACGGCTCGGAATGCGCACGAGACACACCGAGGTCGCGCCCGGCCGCTCGAATCTCTCGATCACCATCGGCCCCGACGAACCGGGAATCCTCTTTCTCGGTCACTCCGATGTCGTGCCGGGCGGCGACGGGTGGAGCGGCTACCCGTTCACTCCGCGAATCGCGGACGGCAGGATCATCGGCCGGGGCGCAGCCGACATGAAGGGCGGCCTCGCCTGCGTGCTGCAGGCGATGGGGGCGGTCGCATCCGTGAGGCCCGACCTCCCCGTCGAGCTGATCGTCACCGTCGACGAAGAGGACCTCGCGACCGGAATCCTCGCCTACCTCGAGAGCGCAGCGCCGCAACCGTACTGGGCCTGCGTCGTCGCCGAGCCGACCGACCTTGCCGTCGTCGTCGCCTGTCGCGGTGCCGCCAACTTCGAGATCGAGATCCGCGGGCGGGCGGCCCACGCCGGGCGGCCCGAAGACGGGGTGAGCGCCATCGCGATCGCAGCCCGCCTGGTCGAACGGATCGGCGACGACCACCGGCGCATGCGCGCATCCGCCGCGGGTCGCCTCGGATCGGGCACCTGGAACGTGGGCCGGATCGAGGGCGGGCACGGCACGTCGATCGTGCCCGACCAGTGCACCCTGCTCGTGGATCGGCGGCTGATGCCCGGTGAGCGGGCGGCCGACGCCCACCTCCTGCTCGAGCAGCTGGCAGCGGAGGCATCCGTCGACGGCTCGACCGTGGTGGTGCGCACTCTTATGGAGATGCCCGGATTCGAGACGGCAGTGGAGCACCCACTCGTCGCCAGTGTCGTGGCGTCTCTGACGAGCGAACGGCGCGATTCAGGCATCGAGGCGTGGACCGCTGCCTGCGAGGGCGGCTTCATGCATGCGCACCATGGCGTGCCGACCGTCATCATGGGCCCCGGGGATGTCGCGGGGCAGGCGCACCAGCCAGATGAATCCGTGGCGATCCACGACCTCGGCACCGCGGCCCGCGCCTATGCGCGCCTGATGCTCTCGCTCGCCGACGACCGCATCTCCCCGGTGTTCCCCACGCACGCATCGACGAGCAAGGAGACCGAATGACCGACCACAGCGCTTCACCCAGCGAGCACGCCGATCCGCCACCCATCACCCGCCAGATCGATCTCACCCCCATCCAGCAGAAGACGGTGAAGAAGGCCGTCCTGGGGGCGATGGCCGGCAACGCCATCGAATGGTTCGACTACGGGATCTACGGCTACCTCACGGGGTACCTGAGCAGCCAGATCTTCGGCGACACCGAGAACGCTCTGCTCTGGACCCTCTTCGGCTTCGCGGTGTCCTTCCTCGTGCGGCCCATCGGCGGTGCGGTGCTCGGCCCGCTGGGCGACCGGATCGGACGGCAGAAGGTGCTCGTATTCACCATCTCGCTCATCTCGATCTCGACCGCGTGCATCGGCCTGCTGCCGACGTTCGACGTGATCGGCTGGTGGGCGCCCGTCCTGCTCTTCACGCTTCGCATCATCCAGGGCTTCTCGGCAGGCGGCGAGTATGCGGGCGCGGCCGTCTACATGGCCGAGCACGCGCCGGACAACCGACGCGGATTCTGGGGGTCGTTCCTCGAGTTCGGCACGCTGCTCGGGTTCTCAGCGGCGGCGATCCTCGTCACGGTGATGCAGTTCACGCTCGGCGAGGAGTTCATGGCGGACTGGGGATGGCGCATCCCGTTCCTCATCTGTCTCCCCCTCGGCGCCATCGCGTTGTACATGCGCTCGTCGCTGCGCGAGTCGGAGACGTTCGAGGAGGCGCACCGGAAGGACACGAGCACGAGCGCGTGGCAGACCCTCGTCAACCTGCTGCGCACCCAGCCGAAGCAACTGCTGAAGATCATGGGCCTCGTCGTGCTCATCAACGTCGCGTTCTACACGGTGCTCACGTACATGCCGACCTACCTGACCAACTCGCTCGATATGGATGCCACGACCTCGGGGCTCATGCTGGTCGCCGTGCAACTCGCGATGATGGCCGTGATCGTGCCGTTCGGGGCGCTCACCGACCGCATCGGCCGGCGACCGTTGCTGCTCGTGGCCTCTGCCGGCTTCATCCTGCTGTCGATCCCGGCCGTGGTGCTGCTCGACACCGGAAACCTCGGGCTGCAGTTCGTCGGCATCTCGATCTTCGGGCTGTTCCTCGTGATGCTGCTCTGCAACATCTCGGCGACACTTCCCGCGTTGTTCCCGACGCCCGTGCGCTTCGCCGGATTCGCGCTCGGTTACAACATCGCGACGTCGATCCTCGGCGGCACAGCCGGCCTCGCCAACCAGGCCCTCATCGATGCGACCGGCTCGAACCTCGTACCGGGCGTCTACCTGACCGTCGCGGGCATCATCGGGTTCCTCGCGGTGCTGACGTTCAACGAGACCGCCGGCCGCTCGCTTCGCGGTGGTGTGGTTCCCGGTGATGACGACCAGGCGCGCATCGCGCGCGGAGAGGTGCTCGTCGGCAAGGTGCACGCCTAGGAATACACGCTCACGGTCACCCGTTCGAATCGGCCGTCTGCCCCGAGCGTTCGTGCGCGCCCACCCTGAGGGCTGAGTCCGGCCTGAGGGCTGAGTCCGGCCTGAGGGCTGAGTCCGCCTGAGGGCTGAGTCCGCCTGAGGGCTGAGTCCGGCTGAACCCGTCGGCTCGACGCTGCGTCGCGCGTGCCCGACGCCGCGCGCGGCGGGGATCAGCTCGGGGCGGCCCAGCTCCAGATGTCGTCGCCGCGGATCGAGGCGTCGGCACCGCCGTCGATATAGATCGTCTGGCCGGTCACGTGCGTGTTCTCCTCACTCGTGAGCCACGCGAGCAATCGGGCGATCACGACAGCGTCGGAGTGCCCGTTGAGCGGCATCGGCACGGCGCCGTCGACCATCGCCCTGCCCTCCTCCGTCGCGAGGAGCGACGCCGTCATCGGTGTCACGACGGTGCCCGGAGCGACGGCGTTCACCGGGATCCCGGCTCGCGCGTAGCGCGGCGCGATCGACTCGCGGCGCACCCAACGACTGAGCGCACGCTTCGACGAGGGGTAGTTGAGGTAGCCGGCCTCGGGCCCCTGCGCGGCGAGTGCTGCGCCGATCTCGAGCGCCTTCGCCTCATCGCCCGCGAGCAACGCGTCGACGAGCTCGGGCGAGTTCGGCTGCAAGCTCGCCATCGAGCTGACCACCGCGATGCGCGGCGCGTCGGCGTTCGCGAGCGTCGGCGCGAGCGCGTCGAGGAACCCGGTGACGCCGAAGAAGTTGACGGCCACGGTCAGCGGAATCGGCGCGGAGATGCCGGCCGCTGCGATGACCGCATCGATCTGCCCGCCGGATGCCTCGACGACCGCCGCCGCGGCATCCGCCCTGCCCTCGGGCTTCGAGAGGTCGGCAGTGATGTCGGCCCCCTTCAGGTCGACGCCGATCACGCGGTGGCCGCGCTCGGTGAGGAGGGCGGCCGCGGCCGCCCCGATGCCGGATCCTGCTCCGGTGATGACGTAGGTTCTTTTGCTCATGTCTTCGACGCTACGCCTGGTCTGACACCGCCCGCTTGAAGAGCAGATCGACCTGATTCCAGGCTGTGAAGTCCGCGCTGCTTCGCGACGTCGCGACTTCGCGCGGTTCCCAGGCCTGCGGTGGGTGTCGCCGCTCGACTGACGACCGCGCCGAGACTCATGCACCTTCGGCCTCCGCAAAGGAGGACGCGTCTCGAGACCCGCTTGCTCGTTCGCGGGGGTTCGAGACGGCCGCAAGCGGCCGCCTCAACCCGCAGGGGTCGACCAGCCGGGATCGCGCTCAAGCGCCGACGTACTCCCGCAGGTGTGTGCCCGTGAGCGTCGCGGCGTCGGTGGCCGCGGCCTCGACGAGCGCCCGGGGCGTGCCCTCGAAGACGATGCGCCCACCATCGCGCCCGGCACCGGGGCCGAGGTCGATGATCCAGTCGGCGTGCGCCATGACGGCCTGGTGGTGCTCGATGACGATGACCGAATTGCCGTCGTCGACGAGGCGATCGAGCAGCGCGAGCAGGCGGTCGACGTCGGCCAGGTGCAAGCCCGTCGTCGGCTCGTCGAGCACGTAGACCGTGCCCGACTTCGCCATGCTGATCGCGAGCTTCAAACGCTGACGTTCGCCGCCCGACAGGGTGTTGAGCGCCTGCCCGAGGCCGAGATAGCCGAGCCCGACGTCGGAGAGTCGCTGCAGGATCGCCCGCGCGGACCTCTCGGTGAGGTACTCGAGCGCCGCGTCGACCGAGAGCGCGAGCACCTCGGCGATGTTCAGGCCGTTGAGGCGATACTCGAGCACCTCGGCGGTGAACCGCTTGCCGCCGCATTCTTCACACACACTCGAGACGGTCGACATCGGGCCGAGTTCGACGAACACGAGCCCGATGCCCTTGCAGTTGGGGCAAGCGCCCTCGGAGTTCGCGCTGAAGAGCGCGGGCTTGACGCCGTTCTCTTTCGCGAAGGCCTTGCGGATCGTGTCGAGCAGCCCCGTGTAGGTGGCCGGGTTCGAGCGGATCGAGCCGCGGATCGGCGACTGGTCGACGACGACGACCTGGTCGCGCCTCGGCACGTTGCCGTGGATGAGCGACGACTTGCCCGACCCTGCCACGCCCGTGACGACCGTGAGCACCCCGAGCGGCACGTCGACGTCGACCCCGGTGAGGTTGTGCTGGCGGGCGCCCCGGATCTCGAGTGCGCCGGATGCCGCCCGCACCTCGTCACGGAGCTTCGCCCGATGGTCGAGGTGCCGGCCGGTGAGCGTGTAGGAGGCGCGCAGCCCCGCGAGGTCGCCCTCGAAGCAGATCTGCCCGCCCATGGATCCGGCGCCCGGGCCGAGGTCGACGATGTGGTCGGCGATCTCGATGACCTCGGGCTTGTGTTCGACGACGAGCACGGTGTTGCCCTTGTCGCGCAGCTGCAGCAGCAGCCGGTTCATGCGCTGGATGTCGTGGGGGTGCAGCCCGACCGTGGGCTCGTCGAACACGTAGGTGACGTCGGTGAGCGCCGACCCGATGTGCCGGATCATCTTGACGCGCTGCGCCTCGCCGCCGGAGAGGGTGCCGGAAGGTCGATCGAGGCTCAGGTAGCCGAGGCCGATCTCGACGAACGAGTCGACGTTCTGCCGCAGGTTCGCGATGAGCGGCGCCACGCTCGGGTCGTCGATGTCGGCGATCCACGCGGCGAGATCCGAGATCTGCATCGACGAGGCATCCGCGATGTTGATGCCCTTGATCTTCGACGAGAGGGCCTCTTGGTTGAGGCGCGCGCCACCGCACTCGGGGCACGCCGTGTAGGTCACCGCACGATCGACGAACGCACGGATGTGCGGCTGCATCGCGTCGCGGTCCTTCGCGAGCAGGCTCTTCTGCAGCTTGAGCACGAGGCCCTCGTAGGTCATGTTGATGCCCTGCACCTTGACCTTGACGGACTCCTTGTAGAGGAAGTCGTGCAGTTCGCCCTCGGAGTAGTCGCGGATCTTCTTCTCGGGGTCGACGAAGCCCGACTCGGAGTAGATGCGCACCATCCACCCGTCGGCCGTGTAGCCCGGAATCGTGATCGCGCCCTCGGCGAGCGACTTGTCGCGGTCGAAGATCTCGTCGAGGTCGAGGTCGTTGACCTCGCCCACGCCCTCGCACCTCGGGCACATGCCGGCGGGCACGTTGAAGCTGAAGTGGAAGCTCGGACCGACGTAGGGCTGCCCGAGCCGGGAGAACAGGATGCGCAGCAGCGCGTAGGCGTCGGTCGCCGTGCCGACCGTCGACCGCGAGTTCGCGCCCATGCGCTCTTGATCGACGATGATCGCGGCAGAGACGTTGCGCAGGCTGTCGACCTCGGGCCGCGGCTGCGTGGTCATGAACCCCTGGATGAACGTGGAGTACGTCTCGTTGATGAGGCGCTGCGACTCGGCCGCGATGGTGCCGAACACGAGGCTCGACTTGCCCGATCCGGAGACGCCCGTGAACACGCTGAGCCGCCGCTTGGGAATGTCGAGCGAGATGCCCTTGAGGTTGTTCTCGTGCGCCCCGCGCACCTGGATGACGTCGTGGGCATCGGCGCTGTGCCGAGTGGCGGTGTGCCCGGTGGTGCCGTGCCCATGGGCGGTGTCCCCAGTGGCGCTCTGGTCGGTCGCGGTCATGCGGCTGCTCCCCTCGGCGCGAGCCGGCGCCCGCAACTCATGATTCTGACACGAGGCGGTGACATCCGGGCGAGCGGATGCCGCGTACAGCCGCCGCGCGTGTGACGCGCGTACGCTGTGCGCATGCCAGAGACGACCGGCCGCGCGCGCGGCTGGTTGCTGCCTGCTGCGGCCGGTGTGGCATCCGTCGCCTTCGGAGCGGGGGTCGGCGAACTCGCCGCCGCTGTGCTCGCGCCGGCCTCGAGTCCGTTCGTCGTGGTCGGGGCGCTCCTCATCGATCTCGCGCCCGGCTGGGCGAAGGATGCCGCGATCGGCCTGTTCGGCACGGGCGACAAGGCAGCGCTGCTCGTCGGCATCGGGCTCGTGCTGCTCGCCGCCGCCGGCGCTTCGGGAGTGCTCGAGGCCCGCCGGCCGCCGTGGGGCCAGGTGCTCGTCGGACTCATCGGCGTGGTCGGCGCGGCCGCAGCCTCAACCCGCGCGAACGCGCCGATGCTCGCGATCGCGCCGTCGGCCCTCGCGGCGATCGCGGCGGTGATCGCACTGCGGCTGCTCGTGCGACGACTCCCGGGAACACAGCTGGTTGAGGAGGCGCGCCAGCGCCGTCTCGATGCCTCGCCCGCCTTGCCCGAAACACCGCGGGTTGAGGAGGCGCGCCAGCGCCGTCTCGAAACCCCCGATACGAGCGAGGAGGTTTCGAGACGCTTCTTCGTCGCTCCTCAACCCTCAGAACTCGACCGCCGCCGCTTCCTCGCCTGGACCGGCGGCGCTGTGGCGCTCGGCGCGCTCGCGGCACTCGGCGGCTACGCACTGCAGGCCGGCACGCGCGCGGTGACCGCGGTGCGCGACGCGATCACCCTGCCGAAGCCCGTGACCACTGCGGCCGTGCCTGCCGGCGCCGAGCTCGGCCTCGACGGCCTGGCCCCCGTGATCACGCCGAACGCCGAGTTCTACCGCATCGACACCGCCCTCGCGGTGCCCGCCGTCGACCCGGCCGGCTGGAGCCTGCGCATCCACGGCATGGTCGAGCACGAGGTCACGATCACGTGGGACGAGCTGCTCGCGCTGCCTCTCGACGAGAGCATCACGACGCTCGCATGCGTCTCAAACGAGGTCGGCGGCGGGCTCATCGGCAACGCGGTGTGGCTCGGCTACCCGATCCGCGAGCTGCTCGCGCGCGCGGCGCCGACCGCGGATGCCGACATGGTGCTCTCGCGCAGCGTCGACGGGTTCACGGCGTCGACGCCGATCGCGGCGCTCACCGACGACCGCAACGCGATCCTCGCCGTCGGCATGAACGGCGAGCCGCTGCCCGCCGAGCACGGCTTCCCGGTGCGCATGGTCGTGCCCGGACTCTACGGCTACGTCTCGGCGACGAAATGGGTCGTCGACCTCGAGGTGACGCGGTTCGACGCGGCATCCGCCTATTGGACCGATCGCGGCTGGAGCGAGCGCGGGCCCATCAAACTGCAGTCCCGCATCGACGTGCCGCGCCCGGGGCAGTCGGTGTCGGCCGGCTCGGCCGTGCTCGCCGGAGTCGCGTGGTACCAGCACGTCGGTGTCGAGGGCGTCGAGGTGCAGATCGACGACGGCGACTGGCGCGCAGCCGATCTCGCCACCGCGATCTCGGACGACACGTGGGTGCAGTGGCGTTTTCAGTGGCCGGATGCCGCGGCGGGCTCGCACACCGTGCGCGTACGAGCCCTCGGCGCCGACGGCGAGGTGCAGACCGCGAAGCGCCAAGGGGTCGTACCCGACGGCGCGACGGGCCTCGACGAGATCACCGTCGAGGTGCGCTGAGCGTCACCGCCCGGACTCGTCGGCATCGCGGGCTCCGGACGTGACCGTTCCCACCGAACTCCGACGACGACGCACGAGCAGCAGTCCGGCGCCGAGCACCATGACGATCGCGGCGACCGCAGCCATCGACACGAGCTCGAAACCGGTTTGCGCCAAAGGCGTCAATGCATCGTCGGCGGAGGTGTTCGGTGCTGCGGGCTCCGGGTCGGCCACGGCGGCGGCGAGCACGGTGATCTCGAAGTCGGCCGACGCATCTTCGCCGACGCCGTTTCCGGCGACCACCGTGAACGCGGTCGTTCCCACTTCCGTCGGCGTACCCGAGATGACGCCCGTGCTGGCGTCGAGGCTCAGCCCTGGCGGCAGCACTTCATCGCCCGCCGCGAGCGGTGCGGTAGGCGGTGCTGCGAGAGTCGCGGCATCCGTGACCGCGACTGCGGCCGTGGCCGTGACCGTGGCCGTGGCCGCCGGCATTGCCATCGCCGAGGCCGTCGATGCCGCCGAGGCCGTCGATGCCGTCGCCACGACTCGGCTCGTCGCCGAGAACGTCGGCGCGGGGTAGCCGGTCGCCGCCACCGTGAACGAGTAGGCCGTGCCGACGGTCGCCGTCCCGGGCGCGGTCGTGGTGATCGCCGGCGCGGCCGGAGCGCCATCGACGGTGATCGTGTATTCGGCCGTCGCATCCGTTCCGACGCCGTTGCCTGCGGTCACGGTGAAGGTCGCGGCCCCTGCCGAGGTAGGGGTTCCCGAGATGACGCCCGTGGTCGCATCGAGGGTCAGCCCCTCGGGCAGTGCCCCTTCGGCGATCGAGAACGCCGGAGCCGGGTTGCCGGTGGCGACGACGGTGAACGAGTACGCCGAACCCACGGTCGCCCCAACCGGCGCGTCCGAGGTGATCAGGGGGCCGGCGTTCCAGGTGACGTCGTCGATCTGGAAGTGCGGCACCCAGATCCTCGACGTGCCGAGCGCACGGAACCCGATCTCGATTCGGCTCACCGCACTGCGCGCAGCCCAGTCGGACACGTCGAGTGAGAGTTCGTTCCAGGTGTCGGTCGACATCGGAACGGTCTCGGTGAGCTCGTCGCCATCCACGCCGGTGAGCGTGACCGTCGCCTCGTAGCTGGTGTTGCCGCCCAGTCCGCCCCACGAATCGATGTGCGCCACCAGTTCGGTCGCCCGACCGAGATCGAGCGGATGCGGCGGCTCGACGAACACCGATCGCATCGCGTCCGCGGGTACGGCGGCCGAAGTGGCATCCATCGCCCGCTTTCCCGAGAACGGCGCCTTCGGTCCGTTCGCGAAGCTGCTGGCCCACTCCACGGCACCGACGCCGGCACCGGCCCGCCAGCCCTGGAATCCGTCTTCGAAGTCGTAGATCGAGAACGTCTTGGTCAGCGGCCTCGGGTCACCCGATGGCAGGGCTGACGAAGCGATGAGCGGCAGCGGGATGCTGTTGGCGATGGCCTGCTGACCCGCGACGTTTGCGTGCGTGCCGTCGCCCGTGTCGTACGGCGGGAAGATGATGTTCGGGCTCGCCGGATCCTTCAGCACCTCATCGAAGTCGAGCACGCCGTCGCACATGCCCGAGCAGTCGCCGGAGTTCCTGACGAAGGCATTGACGGCGCTCCGCTCGACGTTCTGCTGGGTCGTATATGAAGGCCGCGGGGTGATCGGCGTGACGTACACGGTGATTCCGGCGTCCCTGAGCCGCGCGAAGATGTTCTGATAGCTCGCGAGGATCGTCGCGCTGCTGCAGTTCGCCGACAGGTCGTTCGTGCCGTAGTAGAAGATGACCGCGGTCACTCCGTGCAGTGCGAGCACGTCGCGCTCCACCCGGTTGACGCCGTCGTTGCCGCCGCCGGCGCAGCTCGGAGCACTGGTCGTGCCGGCGATGCCCGCGTTGGCGACGGCGAGCTGCGCATCGGCCGGGAGCTCGCTGTTGATGCGCCGCGCCAACTCATCCGACCAGCGACGATCCGTGCCGGTCGCGGTGCATCCGGGCCCGCAGTTCTGGCTGCCCTCGCCGTCGACGACCGAGCTGCCGTACGGCACGACCGTGCCGAGCAGATCGGCGTTGTGCACGTCGACGGCGCTCACGAGGTAGGTCCAGGCCATCTTCTCGGCGAACGGTGCGCCGGATGCATCCGTCACCTGGTTTCCCGACCCTGCGGCTGAGACGTAGTTGTCGCGGTAGGGGTAACTGTGCAGGCTCGGCACCGTGGGCGCAATGACGTACATGCTCACCGCGATGTCATCCTGCGCCGTCGTCTCGAGTTCGACGGTGTCGCTCCAGACCTCGCCGCCGACCGGAATAGTGACGCTGGGCAGGCCGGCGAACGCCAGGGTCCGATTGGTCCCGGGCACGGTCGCCGCACCCGTCGCGCTCAACGCCACCGCGGCAGCATCGATTGTGAGCGGGGCGGCACCGTACTGGTTCTGGAACCGGAATCGAAGCGCGTCACCGCCCTGGCTCAGGTGGGTGATCATGCGGAAGGTCTGGTTGGTGAACGTGATACCGGACCGCCGGTCCTGCGACTGCGCCCACGAGGTGAACCAGTCGTCGTTCGCCGCGGCGGCAACGCCGGTCGCGGCGTCGGCGGCCTGCGCAGCGTCGGCATCGGCGGCCGCAGGCGCGCCGGCCTCCACCGCAGCAGTAGGTTCGTCTGCCTCGGCGGCACCAGTCGCGTCGGCGGGTGCATCGGCCTCCGCAGCGGATGGCGCGTCGCGCTCGACGGCAGACGCCGGTACGACGCTCCCGAGCGCCAGGAGCCCGCCGACGAGTGCCAGCGTGAGGGCGAACGAAGCGATCGGGCGGGCGGGCGAGCCCAGAGTTTCGCGCATTACAGTCCTATCGTCATTGACGGAGTGCAGAGTTGAATCGTTTCAAAGTAGGTTGAGACGATCCTATTGGCATTCCAGCGCGCTGCGCAAGCGTCCGCGGGCTATGCAGGGAGCGGCGGGGTACGCGGCGGCGGCGTGCGGCGGTCACCCGTCGCCTCGAACGCCGCGGCCAGCTCGAGCAGGGCCGAGTCGTCGTAGGCACGTCCGGCGAAGGTCAGGCCTACCGGCATCCGGATGTCCGCCATCGTGCCCATCGGCACCGTGACCGTCGGAATGCCGAGGTGGCGCGGCACGAGGTTGCCGTTCGCGACCCACACCCCGTTGCGCCAGCCGGCGTCGGCGGATGCCTCGTTCACGTCCATGTCGGCGGGGCCGACGTCGGCGACGGCGGGGAACACGACGGCGTCGAGTCCGAGGCCGTCCATCCACTCTTCGAGGTCGACGCGGCGGGTCTGCTCGAGCCCGTGCAGGCCGCGCTCGAGCTCGGACAGGTCGGCGAGCGTCGCGCCCGGATGTGCACGCGCCCATGCCGGGTACTCGGCGATGTCGTCGTCGAAGCCCGCGTAGCGGTCGGGCAGCGCGCCCTCTGGATGCGGGAAGATGCGCGAGCCGTCGACGTCGACGAGCGAGTGCAGGGCGGGGTCGCCGTTCGCCTCGAGGAAGTCGTTCCACGCCCATGCCGACAGGTCGACGATCTCGCGCCGCAGGTAGTCGGGGCTCACGAGCCCCCGCGTCGCAATCGTCGGCGCACCGGGGCGGTCGCCCTCGTAGTTCGACACGACCGGGAAATCCACGAACACGACCTCGGCACCCGCGGCCTCGAGGTCACGTCGAGCCGCCCGCCAGAGCTCCATGATGGATGCCCGGGTCTCGATGCGCTGCCCCGTCGACCCGCCGATGCCGGGCGTGCGGCCGGGTTCGGCGGTGCCCGCGTCGGGATCGGCGTTCACGTACATGCGCGGCACCCCGAACCGCTTGCCCGCGAGCATCCGACTGGCCCGACTCTGTGCAGAGTCGGGCGACTCGGTGCCGGAACCGGGCGGCAGCAGCGAGCGGTAGGAAGCAGGGCGAACGGCGGATGCCGCGGGGAGCTCGACCCACGGCTGCATCCGCCAGAAGTCGCCGCGCGTCTCGATGTCGTCGGCGACGATGACGTCGAGCACCTCGAGCAGGTCGGCCATGATGCGGGTGTGCGGCACGACGACGTCCATGGTGGGCACGAGAGGCCAGTTGCCCCGCACCGAGATGACGCCGCGCGAGGGCGTGTAGGCGCAGAGCGCGTTGTTCGAGGCGGGCGCCCGGCCCGACGACCAGGTCTCCTCGCCGAGGCCGAATGCGGCGAACGAGGCCGCGGTCGCGGTGCCCGAGCCGTTCGATGAGCCCGAACCGAACGCTGCCGTGAGGTACTCGGCGTTGTACGGGCTCTCGGCCCGGCCGTAGAGTCCGCGCTGCATGCCGCCGTTCGCCATGGGCGGCATGTTCGTGAGGCCGATGAGCACGGCGCCGGCAGCGCGCAGCCGTTCGATCGTGAAGGCGTCGCGCTGGGCGACGAGGTGCTCGAATGCGGGTGACCCGGCCGCCGCGGTGAGGCCTCGAGCGAGGTAACTGTCTTTGGCGGTGTACGGGATTCCGTCGAGCCGCCCGAGGGTTTCGCCGCGTGCGCGCCGATCGTCGGAGGCCCGCGCCTCTGCGAGCGCGTCGGGGTTCATCACGACGAGTGCGTTCAGCGCCGTCGCGGTCCCTGAGCTTGTCGAAGGGCCTGGCCGGTCGTACGCCTCGATGCGCGCGAGGAAGGCCTCGACGAGGCCGACGGATGTCGCGGCGCCGGTCTCGAGCGCCTCCCTCAACTGTGCGATCGATGCCTCGACGACGTCGAACCCGTTCGCCGGTCGAGTAGGCAGCGACGGACGGGGGTCGCCGCTCATCGCGGCACCGCCGGTTGCTGCTGCGTGATGCAGTGGATGCCGCCGCCGCGGGCGAAGATCGGCCGCGAGTCGACCGTCACGACCCGGCGCCCGGGATACACGGACTCGAGAATTTCGCGCGCCGCGGCATCCGCTCGCTCTTCACCGAAACCGCACGCGACGACGCCGTCGTTCACGACGAGGTGGTTCACGTAGCTCCAGTCGACGAAGCCCTCTTCATCGCGGAGCGTCTCGGGAGCGGGCAGGTCGACGATGTTCCAGCTGCGGCCCGCGGCGTCCATCGTGTCGGAGAGCCGTGCGCGAAGCATCCGTGTGACCTGGTGGTCGGGGTGCTCCGGGTTGCGCTGCTCGTGCAACAGGAGCGTGCCCGGCGACGGGATGGTCGCGACGATGTCGACGTGCCCGTTGGTGCCGAAGTCGTCGTAGTCGCGAGTGAGTCCGCGCGGCAGCCACACCGTGCACTTCGCGCCGATCGTGCGTGCGAGCTCGGCCTCGACGCGGGCCTTGTCGGCGTAGGGGTTGCGACGCGGGTCGAGCTGCACGGTCTCGGTGACGAGCACCGTGCCCTCGCCGTCGACGTGGATGCCGCCGCCCTCGTTCACGAGCACTGAACTCACGAGCGCTGCGCCGACCTGGCCGGCGACGAAGCGGGCGATCTCGGCCGACTTCTCCCATTCGGCCCACTCGGGCGCGCCCCAGCCGTTGAAGATCCAGTCGACGGCGCCGAGCACACCGGGCAGATCGTCATCGACGACGAAGGTGGGGCCGAAGTCGCGCATCCAGAACTCGTCGAGCGGCGCCTCGAGCAACTCGATCTCCGAGCTCAGCATGCGGCGCGCTCGCGCGAGCTCGCTCGGGTCGACGACCATCGTCACGGGCTCGAACTCGGCGACGGCGTGCGCGACGGCGGTCCAGGTCGCGTACCCCTCCTCGCGCACGGCGGCCCCGTCGCCGAGGGTCAGCCCCTCGCGGGGGAACGCCATCCAGGTGCGCTCGTGCAGGGCGGTCTCGGCGGGCATGCGCCAGCTCATGCGGTACCTCCGTCGTCAGGGCAGCGGATGCCGCGGCATCCGTTGTTCCATCATGCGCGATCGCCCGTGGTTCGTCTGCGATTCATCCGACCGACTTCGCGGAGGACGCGTCGGCGCGCGCGCCGGATGTCGGCGGCCATGGTTACGGTGGGACTCTGGCGGCGGAAGGGGCCCGGATGTATCTGGTCGACGGTTCGGTCGTCACGAGCGCGAGTGATCTCAAGAAGGCGTCCGAGTGCGAGTTCGCGTTCCTGCGCGCACTCGACGCGAAGCTCGGCCGCATCGAGAAGGTGCCCGACCCCGAAGACGCGATGCTCGAACGCTCCGGCCGCCTCGGCGACCAGCACGAACACCGCGTGCTCGAGGCCTACCGTGCCGAGCTCGGCGACGGCGTCGTCGAGATCGAGCGGCCAGACGTGCGCGACCCGGCCGCGGTCGCCGCCGCGGTCGACGCCACGCAGGCCGCGTTCGCCGCTCGGGCGCCCATCGTCTTCCAGGCGACCTTCGCCGACGAGGGGTTCATCGGGTTCGCGGACTTCATCGTTCGTCAGCCCGACGGCCGCTACCTCGTGCAAGATTCCAAGCTCGCGCGCCGGGCCCGCGTCACGGCGCTGCTGCAGCTCGCCGCCTATGCCGAGCAACTCGAGCGCACGGGCGTTCCCTGCGCCGACACCGTCGAACTGCTCCTCGGCGACGGATCGACGAGCGTGCACCGCCTCACCGACATCGCCCCGGTCTACCGGCTGCGCCGCGAGCGACTCGAGCAGATCGTCGCCGAGCGGCTCGCCGAGACCGGCCCGGTCGCATGGGGCGATCCGCGCTACGCGCTCGACGGGCGCTGCCCGACGTGCGACCTCGAGGTGCAGGCGCACCGCGACGTGCTGCTCGTCGCGGGGCTCCGGGTCACCCAGCGTGCCGCCCTGTTCGACGCGGGCATCACGACGATCGATGCGCTCGCGGCATCCTTCGGCCCTGTGCCGGGGGTGCTCGACGCGACGATCGAGAACCTGCGGGTTCAGGCGCGGCTGCAACTCGAGGCCGAGGCGGCCGAAGCGGCGGCAGATGCTTCAGGGCTCCGCTCCCCCGACGACCCGCCGCTGCCCCCGCCTGTCGTCGTGCGCGACGCCGCCTCGCTCGCCGCGATCCCCGAGCCCGACGCCGGCGACCTCTTCTTCGACTTCGAGGGCGACCCGCTCTACACCGAGGGCGCGGCCGCCGACTGGGGCCTCGACTACCTCTTCGGCATGGTCGACACGGCCGAGCAGTTCACGCCGCTCTGGGCGCACTCGTTCGCCGAAGAGCGGGTCGCACTCGTGCAGTTCCTCGAGCTCGTGAAGCTGCGCCGTGCGGCGCACCCGAACATGCACATCTACCACTACGCGAGCTACGAGCGCACGCACCTGCTCACGATGGCCGCACGCCATGGCGTCGGCGAGGCCGCGGTCGACCAGCTGCTCGCCGACGGCGTGTTCGTCGATCTCTACCCGATCGTGAAACGCGCGGTGCGGGTCGGTAGCCGCTCGTACTCGATCAAGAAGCTCGAGCCGCTCTACATGGGCACCGAGCTGCGCGAGGCCGACGTGAAGTCGGGCGGTGACTCGATCCTCGAGTACGTGCGGGCTCGCGAACTGGCCGCCACCGGCGAGATCGATCCCGTCACCGGGCTCGCCGGTGCGGCTGCCGCGCAGCACGTGCTCGACGATCTCGCCGACTACAACCGCTACGACTGCGTGTCGACCCTGCGGCTTCGCGACTGGTTGCTCGGGCTCGCGCGCGCCGCCGGTGTCGAACCGGTGCCCGAGTCGCTCATCGTCGAATCGGCGAAGGCCGCGGGCAAGGTCTACGAGCCTTCTCCGCTCGCCGTGCACCTGCAGGCCGTCGCCGGCCCGCCTGACGACCCCGACCGAGACGCCGACCACACCGCGCTCGCGCTCGCGGCGGCCGCGATCGACTATCACGACCGCGAGGCGAAGAGCTTCTGGTGGTCGCACTACTTCCGCGTCGAGCAGCCGCTCGAGGCCTGGGAAGACCACCGCGACGTGCTCGTCGTCGACCCCGCGGCATCCGCCGTGGTGCAACGCTGGTACCGCGAAGACCACCACCGCGTCGATCGGCGGCACGTACTCCTGCGCGGCCGTATCGCGCCGGGCTCCCGGTTCAGCGTCGGCGGCGAGCCGATCGCGCTCTACGAACCGCCGGCGCCGTTTCCGAGCCAGTCCCTGCGACCCGGCTCTCGTGCATGGCATTCGGTGCGGGTGCTCGACGTGCTCGACGACGGAGTGCTCATCGAAGAGACCGCCGTCGCCGGCGTCGCCTGGCACGAGCTGCCCTTCGCCCTCGCGCCCGGCACGCCCCCGCAGGCCGGGCGACAGCAGGGCGCGATCCTCGAGTGGGCGCAGCAGGTCGACCGCGCGTTCCCCCTCTGGCCGGCGAACCCCGCCGTCGACGTGCTGCGGCGCATCCCGCCGCGCACCCGCAGCGGCCGCGGACTCGTTCCGCTCGCGCCCGACCGCGACTACGTCGCCGCCGTCACCGCGTCGCTCCGCGACCTCGACGACTCGTACCTCGCGGTGCAGGGCCCGCCCGGCACCGGCAAGACCTATCTCGCGTCGCACGTGATCGCCGAGCTCGTGAGCCGGCACGCGTGGAAGATCGGCGTCGTCGCCCAGTCGCACGCGGTCGTCGAGAACGTGCTCGACGCCGTCGTCGCGGCGCGCCTCGATCCCGAGCTCGTCGCGAAGGCGCCGAAAGACCCGAAAGAGTCCGGCGCGCACGAGTACACCTTCATCGCGAAGAACGGCGTGGCCGAGTACACGGCGGCTCACGAGGCATCCGGCTACGTCATCGGCGGCACCGCGTGGGACTTCTCGAACGACAACCGCGTGCCGCGCGGCTCGCTCGACCTGCTCGTCATCGACGAGGCCGGCCAGTTCTCGCTCGCCTCGACCATCGCCTCAGCGGTCGGGGCGCGCAACCTGCTGCTGCTCGGCGACCCGCAACAGTTGCCGCAAGTGAGCCAGGGCAACCACCCCGAGCCGATCGACACCTCGGCGCTCGGCTGGATCACCGACGGCCACGACGTGCTGCCCTCCGAGTTCGGCTACTTCCTCGCCGAGAGTCGGCGCATGCACCCCGCCGTCGCCGACCCCGTCTCGCACCTCTCGTACGAGGGCGAGCTGCACTCGCACCCCGTCGCCTCGCAGCGCATGCTCGACTCGGTCGCGCCCGGCCTCACCGCGCTGCCGATCGAGCACGCCGGCAACACGACCTCCTCGCCCGAAGAGGCGCTCGCGGTCGTCGAGTTGGCGAAGTCGCTGCTCGGGCGGGAGTGGGTCGAGTCGGTCGCGGCAGTCGAGTCGGCCGGCTCCGCCGAGTCGATCGAGTCGGCCGGCTCCGCCGAGTCGATCGAGTCGGGCGGCTCCGCCGGGTCGATCGCGTCAGTCGGGTCGGCCGAGTCGATCGCGCTGACCGATGCCGCGGCATCCGCTCGTTCGCGCCCGCTCACCCAGCGCGACATCATCGTCGTGACCCCGTACAACGCGCAGCTCACCGTCGTGCGCGCGGCGCTCGACGCCGCTGGGCTCACCGAAGTGCCGGTGGGCACCGTCGACAAGTTCCAAGGCCAAGAGGCCGTCGTCGCGATCGTGTCGCTCGCCGCGTCATCGGCAGCGGCAGCGCCCCGCGGCGTCGAGTTCCTGCTGCTGAAGAACCGCCTGAACGTGGCGATCTCACGCGCGAAGTGGGCGGCCTACCTGCTCTACTCGCCGGGTCTGCTCGACGCGCTGCCGTACACACCCGAGGGTGTGGCACAGCTCAGCGCGTTCGTCCGCCTCGTCGGCGTGCGCTGACGCGGGTCACGAGAACAGGCGCCCGCCCGCTCGAGTGACCGCGTGCACCTGTTCTCGGCACACCCGCGGCGCGTCATCCTGTTCTCGGAACGGCCGCGCCAAGCGGCGGCGGCTCAGCCGCCGGTGAGCTTGGCGACGATGCCGTCGACGCGCCGTTGCCGGGTCTCGGCGGCCTTCGCACCCTCGACAGCGGTGACGTGCGCCTTCCTTGCGCTCGGCGAGAGCGCATCGAACGCGGCTCGAGCGCCCGGCGCCGCGTCGAGCGCGGTCGCGAGATCGGCCGGCACCTCGACGGTGCGCGGCGCAGTGTCGACCTCGAGGTCGACGACGATCGCATCGCCGCCGCCGATGCCCGTTGCCGCCCGCTTGTCGGAGCTGAACGAGACCATGAACCTGTCGCCCATGACCGCGACTGTGCTCCGGTACTCGTACCCGTTCACCGTGACGATAACGGGCGGCTTCTTGCCGGCGCCGAGTTCCTCGATCACCTCGGGCGGCACCTCGATGCCGGTGTTGTTGCCGACCTGGGACATCACCGTATCGAATCGCATGAGGTCGAGTCTGCCACCGGCCCCCGATGCTGGGAATACTGCACAGGGTACCCACGTAGGTTATTGATATGACTTCCCCTGCTACCGATCTGAACCCTGCCCGCGTCACGATGTACGGCGCGGAGTGGTGCATCGACTGCCGCCGCTCGAAGGCCCTCCTCGACGGCCGCGGCGTCGACTACGACTACGTCGACCTCGAGACCGTGCTCGACGGTGCCGACCGCGCGAAGGCGATCAGCGGCCGCACGCAGATCCCCGTGGTGGTCTTCCCCGACGGCACGCACTTCACCGAGCCGACCGACGCCGAGCTCGCAGCGAAGCTCGACGAGGCCGTCGCCGCGTAACACCGTGTGCACCGCATGAACACCGCATGAGCACGGCGTGAGCGAACGGGCGTTCGGCGTTCGGATGGCGTAACAAACGGGCGGACAGGTCGCGGCCGGGCGTAGAACTGAGGCATGCCCCAGACCACCGGTGCGATCGCGAGCTGTCGACGAGGCTCATCAGGCTCGACGACGAGGGGCGACCGTTGACGCTCACCCGGTTGCTGCCGACGCTTCGGCGTTCCATCCCCGACCCCATCGACCCCGACCGGTGGCCGGCGGCGACCAGCGCGACGACCACCGATGTGGAGGTCGGCGGAGTGTCGCTGCTCCGGCTCGCCGAGCTGTGCGGAACACCCGCCGTTCACCTCGGACGCGCGGTCGTACCGGGCACCGATGGGCGACCGGCCGCTGTCGGCAGCACGGGCGTCGCGGTGGTGCGCGTGCTCGAGACATCCGCCGGCCTGAACGCTCGCACGGTCACGGTCACGGTCGACGCCGACCTTTCGGCACTCGACCCGGCGTGGTCCGAGGTCCGGCTCCTCGGGCGAGCTTCGGTGGCCCGCGTCACGCCGACCACGATGAGGGCCGCCGCGAACGGATGCCCCGTGTCGGTGCCGACCGATCTGCCAGCCGATCTCGTAGCCGGCGATCTGCTCGCGCTCCCCTACGCCGCGGCCGCCGACGAGGCCGGCGTCGCCCGACCGGCGAGCGGCTGGCGCACGACCGCTGATCGGCAGGAGCCGCAGCGGCCCGCCCCATCCACTGCCACCGGCTGACGCCGCTCATGCGATTGTTCGACGGTCGACCTGCTCCGCTGCTCGCTGTTCAGCTGTTCACCTGTTCACCTGTTCACCCGTTCAGCTGTTCAGCTGCTCAGCTGCTGGCAGGTCGATCCGCTCAGCTTGCCTGGCCGGCCCCTCGACCGGAGCACGCCGACCCCACACCGCGAACAGCACGAACGCGACCGTGAGGAACGCCGTGCCGCCGATGAGCGCCGCGGCGATACCGCGCGCCTCACCTCCGCTGACCGCCACTGCCGCGAAGACCGTCGTGAGGCCCGCGACGCCGATCGAACCGCCGAGCTGCTGCATGCCCTGCAGCAGGCTCGACGCCTGCCCGGTCTCGTCAGAAGGCGCCTGCGCCATGACGATCGACGTGATCGGTGCGAAGGTGAGTCCGGCACCGAGGCCGAGCACGATGGCCGGGCCGAGGATGCCGCTGAGGAAGGTGCTCGCGGTGCCGAGCTGTGCCATCCAGAGCATGCCGCCGGCGAGAGCGGCGAGCCCAGCGAGGGCGACCACCCGCTCACCGAGGCGCGCGACGAACCGGGGCGTCAGCTGGTTCACGACGAGCATGCTGCCGACGAACGGCAGCAGTGCGAGGCCGGTGCCGAGCGGGTCGTAGCCGAGCACGTTCTGCGTGAAGAGCGTCGCGAAGTAGAAGAAGCCGAACATGCCGGCCGGCACGAAGAGCATGACCCAGAACGGCACGGCGGATCGCGGTGTGCGGAAGTACGCGAGTTGCACCACCGGACTCGAGTGGCGTCGCTCGATGAACACGAGCGCGACGAGGGATGCCGCCGCGACGGCGAAAGCCACGAGCGTGCGCGGGTCGAGCCAGCCGGACTCCGCGGCGACGGTGAAGCCGTAGACGAGGGCGACCATGGCGAGTGTCGACGTGAACGCGCCGCCCACGTCGAGACGAGCCCGGGTGCGCGACGTCTCGCGCAGGAAGGCGATCGCGCCGGCGACGATCACGAGGCCGATCGGCACGTTGACGAACATCACCCATTCCCAGCCGAGGGTCGTGGTGAGCACCCCGCCGAGGATGAGACCGATCGCCCCGCCCGAGCCGGCGGCGAGCACAAAGAGCGCCATCGCGCGGTTGCGCTGCCCGCCGCGCACGGTGTTCTCGATGAGCAGCACGAGCGTGCTCGGCGCGGCGAGCGCGGCGCCGACGCCCTGGAGCACGCGGGCGATGACGAGCATCTCGGGATTCACGGCGAAGCCACCGAGCGCGGATGCCGCGATGAAGATCACGGTGCCGATGATGAGCGCACGGCGCGCCCCGATCATCTGGCCGATGCGTCCGCTCAAGAGGATGAGGCCCGCGAACGCGAGCGCGTAGGCCGTGACGACCCACGACAGGTTGGTGGGACTGAAGCCGAGCTCGTCGCGGATCTCCGGCAGCGCGACGTTCACGATGCTCGCGTCGACCACGAGCATGAGTTGGGTGATGAACACGACGATGAGGCCGAGCAGGGTGCGGCCGGTGAGGCGGGTGGCGAGGCCGCCACCGGCTGATTTCATGTCGACGGATGCGCCGACGGTGACGGATGCCCCGTCGCGGGCATCTGCCCCGTCGCGGGCGTGCGCCCCATCACGGGCGGATGCCTCGGAGACGGTCGCGGGTGGCGCTTCGCTCATTGCTGGTGCTCCTGGTCTCGCTGGGTTAGTGTTGTATCCGGAGAGAGTCTCCCCTTGTCGAATCGACAATACGGAGACAGTCTCCGCTTTGTCAAGAGGGTCGTCGTGGGACCCCGCAGGAGGAACCGTGAGCATCGAAGCCGCCGCACCGACGCGGCCCATGCGCGCTGATGCGCGCCGCAACTACGACACCATCGTGAAGGTCGCCGGCGAGGCATTCTCGGAGCACGGCACGCAGGCGTCACTCGACGACATCGCGTGTCGCGCCGGCGTCGGCCCCGGCACGCTCTACCGGCACTTCCCCAATCGCGACTGTCTGCTCGAGGCCGCGCTCGTCGAGAGTCGCCTCGAGATCAACGAGCTCGGTGAGCGCCTGCTCGCTGACGACGACGCGGGCACCGCGCTCGATGCCTGGATGCTGGCCCTCGCCCGCCACGCGAACACGTGGGACGGCCTGCCCGACTCGATCGCCCAGTCGATCAACAACGAGAAGTCTCCCCTCGGCGCCTCGTGCTCCACCCTCGTCGACGCCACCGGCCGACTCCTCGAGCGCGCACGAGAGCAGGGTGCGGTGTCGGCGGACGTCTCGGCCCGCGACCTCTTCGTGATGGCGGGTTCGCTCGCGTGGGCGGCGTCGCGCCCGGGCGGCGGGGCAGAGGCCCGCACCGAGGCATCCGACGACCTGCCGCGACTGCTCGGCCTGCTCATGCGCGGCCTGCGCTGACCCTCCCTGCGGGTTGAGGAGGCGCCAGCGCCGTCTCGAAACCCACTGACCCTCCCTGCGGGTTGAGGAGGCGCCAGCGCCGTCTCGAAACCCGCTGAACCTCCCCGCGGGTTGAAGAGGCGCCAGCGCCGTCTCGAAACCCACTGACCCTCCCCGCGGGTTGAAGAGGCGCCAGCGCCGTCTCGAAACCCACGAACCGGCTACCGCAGAGCGGGGATGACCTCCGCCGCGAACAACTCGAGCCCCGATCGGTCGTAGGCCGCCTCGGGGAAGTAGTGGATCGAGTACTCCAGGCCGAGTTCTCGGCGCTCGTCGAGCTTGGCGACCACTTGGGCAGGCGTGCCGACCGCGGCGTTCGGCGCGTGGAGGTCGGCGAGGTAGTCCGCGGTCTTCTCCGGTCCGAGGAAGGGCGCGACCCGCGCCTCGATGGCAGCGAGGCGCCGAGCGACATCCGCTTCGTCGGTGCCGACGACGGTGTGGAAGTTCGACGACCGGGTGATCGCCTCGAAGTCGGTGCCGAGGTTCTCGCAGTGCGCGCGCAGCACCTCGCTCTTGTGCGCGAACTCCTCGGGAGTGCCGGTGAAGTTCGTGTACGACGCGTACTTCGCGGCGATGCGCAAGGTGACCTTCTCGCCGCCGCCGGCGATCCAGAGCGGGATTCCGCCCGGCTGCAGCGGTTGCGGCTGCACGATCGCCCCGTCGACCTGGTAGTACTTCCCGGCGAGGGTGGCGGAGCCGGTGGTCCAGGCCTGGTGCATGATCTCGACCCCCTCGCGCAGGCGTCCGAGGCGCTCGGGCACGGGCGGGAAGCCGTAGCCGTAGGCACGCCATTCGTGCTCGTACCAGCCGCCACCGATGCCCATCTCGACCCGCCCGCCCGAGACGATGTCGACCGTGGCCGCGACCTTCGCGAGGTACGCGGGGTTGCGGTAGCTCATGCACGTGCACATCTGGCCGAGGCGAACGCGCGAGGTCGACGCGGCGTACGCCGCCATGAGGCTCCACGCCTCGTGCGTCGCCTCGGTCACCGAGGGCACGGGCGTGGTGTGGAGGTGGTCGTAGACCCAGATCGACTCCCAGGCCGAGCCGGGCGCATCGGCGTACTCGGCGAGCGAGCGCATCGTCTGCCAGTGCTGGGCCGGCTCGATGCCGACGAGATCGTGACGCCAACCCTGGGGAACGAACATTCCGAATCTCATGCCAACAGCATAGGGACGATTCGATGGATGCCTCGAGCCGCCGTGAACCGGTGGAACGAGACGGTATCGGCGCGACTCATCTCAGCGTTAGCACTGAGGCAGCCTCACCTCCCGGGGCGTAGCTTCGGCCGAATGAACGAAGAGCAGCACTGCGAGTTCACGGCCGCCGACTTCGACGCGACCGTCATCGAGAGCAGCGGCATCCGCCTCATTCGCGTCACCGGCTACGGACTCTGCGCGAGTGCGGGCTGGAAGCTCGAGCTCATCGCCGCCAACCCCGGCGTCGTGCCTCACCCCGAGAGTCTGTGGCTCGAGATCCGGGAGACGCCGCCGCGCGATGGGACACCACGGGTGCTCACCGAGGCGACGGTCGAGGCGATCATCGAAGACTCGCATGCACAGGAGATCGTCATCCGCTTCCGCTGGCGCGAGGGCTTCGTGCTTCCGCTGCGCGAGCGGGTCGGCGCCCTGCGCTGAGTTCGCGACGGCGACGACGACGAGCGCACGGATGTCGCGGCCTCACCCGAAGAGGCCGCGGCATCCGGGCGTCCGGCGCGACCGAAACGCCCAGGCGCCAGGCGCCGGGCTCGGTGCGCCGCGCTCTACGCCAGCGCGAACCTGAGTTCCGCCATCGCCGGCCCCGACCAGACGGTGCCGTCGAGATCGGAGCTGCGCACCGTGACGACCTTGCCGCCCTTCGACATGACGAGCAGCGCGAGCTGCGGCAGGAGGTCGCCGGCGTGGGTGCCATCGCCCAGCTGCTCACCCGCGCCCTGCCCGCTCGCGAACTCGATGGCGCCGGACTCGCGGTCGAGCGTGCCGTTCACCGAAGTGGTGAAGTCGAACCAGAACACTTCGACCGCACCGTCGGCGGCCTCACGAGCGATCGCGGCGAGGTCTCGTTCGACGCGGCCGGCGGCACCCTCGGTGAGCTCGCGCAGCGCCCCGTCGGCCTCGGCGACGTTGAGCCGGCCGAGCTGCTCGCGCAGCGCTTCATCGATCTCTGAAGCGCCGAGTCGGTCGGGGGCGCCTGCGACACCGACGATGCGGCGCCCGTTGCGGATGCGGTCGGTGAAGAGGCTGAGCAGCGGTTCGGCAGCGAAGACGAAGAGCGGCACGGTCCCCTCGGGGTCGCGCCGCATGAGCTCATGACGCGTCGAATCGGCGACCCGTTTCGCATAGAGCTCGAAGAAGCCCTTTCGGCGCTCGTCGCCCTGAACCCCCCGATCGCCGTGCTTACCGCCGCGCGGCTTGTCGTCGTTCTCGGGGTCGCGGTTGATGGCATCGTCGAGGTTCTTGTCGTGCGATTCATCGACGTCGAGGCGCACCGCACGATCGGTCGGCGTCGCGTGCCAGAGCGACCACTCATTGGCCGACAGGGTGAGGGCGAATGCCTCCTGGTCTTGGCTCGGCGCCCGCAGCAGCTGGCCGAGGGTGAAGTGCGAGCCGACGTGCACGGCGTCGTCGAGGCGGTTCGGCAGCACGAACACCTCGTTGAACCCGGGGGCGACGAAGATCGCGATCGACCGGGCGAGTCCGGCCCACACCTGCTGGTCGCCGATCACGGCATCACGCTCACGGCGGAGCGCCTCGAGCTCGGCGTTCGGGGCGCCCGACGCCTTCACCTGTTCGATCGCCTCGTCGAATGAACTCTTGACGGCCACTTCTGCGCGCTCGCGTTCGCTCACGACGGGCGAGGTCGATGCGTAGATCGTGATCGACGGGTGATGCACTCCCGCCAGCACCACGAAATCCGCTGCCGTGGGCAATGCGTAATGTACGGTCATCGTTTCTCCCCCAAGATCGTGCGACAGCGATGTCGCTCACACCCCAGCCTATGAAGGCCGGGGCGCGAGCGACACCCCCAAGCTCAGCCGACCGGGTGATTCGAACGGATCACCCGCGTCGGGTCGACGGCGTGCTTGACCGCGCGCAACCGTTCGAGCTCCTCTCCGAAGAGGCGCTCGGCCGGGCGCGCGTGCTCGGCGAAGTTCAGGTAGTCGCTCTCGGCACGCCACGGCTCGATACGCGAGAGCAGGCGGCCGAGGGACGCCGCGAGCGCGTCGCCGGCGCCCGGCACCGCGATACCGACGCCGTACACGAGGTAGTCGCCGCCGAGACCGGCGACGACACCGGGCTCCGGCATCGCCTGAGCGGATGCCGCGGCGCGCGCGACCCCCGGCGACAGCATGCCCCCGAGGTGGCGGATCTCGGTCGAGAGCAGCGCCGACGAGGTATCCGGGCCCGCCGCGGCGACGAACGCGCGAATCGCTGCGGGCGGCAACTCGGCGAGCAGCATTCCGTCGCCGTACGCCGGAGTCGGCTCGGGCGGGTCCATGTGCAGTTGCAGCAGTTCGGCCGTGGTCTGCGGGTGCACGGTGTCGACCTCGGGCGCGAGGGCGCGCAGCGGCGCGAGCAGCTCGGCGACTCGCGCCGCACCCTCCTGAATCGCGACCTCGACGACGACGAGCGAACGACCGGAGAGGAAGGGCGGCAGCTCGGGCATCGGCGGCAGGCGCAGCACGCGGGCGACCGAGGTGACCGAGGCCGGCAGCTCGGCGGTCCAAGCCGACCAGGCAGCGAGCACGTCTTCGGTGCGCTCGATCGGCCAGAGCAGCATGCCCGCGCTCAGCTCAGCGACCTCGAAGAGCCGGAATTCGAGCGCGGTGACGACGCCGAAGTCGCCGCCGCCACCGCGCAGCGCCCAGAACAACTCGGGGTCGTGCTCGGTGTCGACGCGGCGCCGCACGCCGTCTGCGGTGACGAGTTCGATCGCGACGACGTGATTCGCGGCGAGGCCGTGCGAGCGGCCGAGCCAGCTGAGCCCGCCGCCGAGGGTGTAGCCGATGACCCCGACGTCGTGCGAGGAGCCGGCGAGCGCGGTGAGCCCGTGCGGTGCGGCCGCGGCGACGACGTCGCCCCAGAGGGCGCCCGCCTCGACGCGCGCGATGCGCGCCTCGACATCGACCTCGACACCGCGAAGCTCGTGCGTGCGCAGCAGGATCGCGTCGGCGAGCCCGTCGCGAGCGGCGAGCGGGCCGGCGTTGTGACCGGTGCCCTGCGGAGCGACGGCGAGGCCGAGGCCCTTCGCGGTGCGCACGGTGTGCACGATGTCCGCGGCGCTCCTCGCGACGACGACCGCGGTCGGACGCTGGTCGATGGCGAGGTTCCACGCAGCGCGGGCATCGTCCCAGCGCGGGTCGCCCGCGATCAGCACGTCGCCGGCGAGGCGGGCGTCGAGGAGCGCGAAGGCCTCACGCAACGAGAGCGTGGTGACGTCGTCGTGGCGCGACGGCGCTTCGGTGATGTCGGTCACTCTGGCCGAGGGCACAGGGGTGTTCACGGATGGTTCCTTTCGGGATGGTCGCGGTCCCATGCGCGCCCCGAGGGCGACGCTCCGACGGCCGCACGGATCCCCGCGGCGCTCGCGACGTTACCCATCCAACATCGAAACCGGCGGCGCTGCTTCAGGGTCGGCCCTCCAATCGGCTCAGTGTCAGCACTTCCCCGTTGAGCCCGTCGAGGGAATCCGCGGGCTCCGCCGCCCCTTCGACGAGCTCAGGGAGCAAAGGCTCGACGAGCTCAGGGGGCAGGCTCGACGAGCTCAGGGAGCGAAGCCCGGAATACCGCGCGCTGAACTCCGGTTGCCCAAGGTGATGACTTCTTCACCCCGCCTCTCAGTACTCGACCTGATTCCGGTACGCAGCGGCCAGACGAGTACGGGCGCGCTCGCGGCATCCGTACGCCTGGCGCAGCTGGCCGACCGGCTCGGCTTCACCCGCTACTGGTTCGCCGAGCATCACAACATGCCCTCGGTCGCCTCGACGACGCCGCCCGTGCTGGTCGCCGCGATCGCGGCGAAGACCGAGCGCATCCGTGTCGGTTCGGGCGGAGTCATGCTCCCCAACCACGCCCCGCTCGTCGTCGCCGAGCAGTTCGCGGCGCTCGAGGCGTTCGCGCCCGGCCGCATCGACCTCGGCATCGGACGCGCGCCCGGCAGCGACCCCGTCATCACGCAACTGCTGCGCATCTCGGGCCCGACGGCCGACGTCGACCGGTTCCCCGACCACATCGCCGACATCATGTCGCTGCTCTCGCCAGATGGCGCCTCTCTGCGACTCACGAGCGGGCGCGAGTACGCGATCACCGCGACTCCGGCGGCGACGGATGTCCCGACGCTCTGGCTGCTCGGATCGAGCGACTATTCGGCGAAGCTCGCCGCCTCACTCGGCCTGCCCTACGTCTTCGCGAACCACTTCTCGGGCGAGGGACTCGAGCGGGCGCTCGAGCTCTACCGCACGGAGTACCAGCCGAGCGAGGCGCACCCTGTGCCCGAGACGTTCCTCACCGTGAACGCGTCGGTGGCACCGACGGTCGAAGAGGCGCGGGCACGGGCGCTGCCGCAGCTGCACTCGATGGCAAGGCTGCGCACCAACCGGCCGATGCGGCCGCTCGAGACCATCGAGGAGGCGCTCGCCGCCCCCGCCGACTCGATCGGCGACGAGATCATCGCCGCGATGGAGCAACGCTGGATCATCGCGGACGCGGCGAGCGCCGCCGCCGAGCTGCGAACCCTCGCCACCCGTCACGGCATCGACGAGGTCATGCTCGCCCCGATCGGCGGCTCCTACGACGCCGAGCCGGCGGATGCGACCCCCGGACGCGAGCAGACGCTCGAGTTGCTCGCCGGCGAACTGCTCACGAAGTGAGCCCTGCCGGCTGAGCCCGCCGAAACCTGCCAACCGAGCTCGCCGAAACCTGCCGGTTGAGCTCGCCGAAACCTGCCGGCCGATCTCGCCAAAGCCTGCCGGTTGAGCTCGCCGAAACCCCCGACTACGCGATGTATTCACGCCCCCTGGCTCGGCGCGCCGACATGCTGCTGCCGCGCGCGATCAGGTAGATGAAGGCGGCGAGGAACGGCAATGCGAGCAGGAACAGCACCCAGAGGGCCTTCGCCCAGCCGCCCAGCGTGTCGTCACGGAACACATCGATGAGCAGCGAGATGAAGATGGCGATGCACGACACAGCGATGTAGAACCAGAAGAACCAGCTCAGAAAGTCCCAGAGAGTCACGGCCGTTCCCTTCCCCCGTGGGTGTGTCGATCACGCCCGCGTGGCTCGAAGCTAATCTGCCGCGAACGGTCGCACATCACCCGGATCGAGTGATGCCCTGGTTCGTGCGCCTCGTTCGGGGGGTCGGAAAGGCATGGCTACGAATTCGCGGGCGGTGCATACTGACCCATGGGACGGCCGCGCGCGTCCTTGGGGGGCACGAGTGGTCGAACACCTCGCTTCGGAGTATCTGGTCCAGCGACCGGCACTGCAGCACCGCCTCGCCGGTGCACTGTCACTGCCGCTGACGCTCGTCGTCGCCCAGGCCGGTGCCGGCAAGACCGTGCTGCTGAGCCAGTGGGCCGCCGAGCACGAGACCGTCGCCTTCGCGTGGATCGACGTGGAAGCGGCCGATGACGACCCGGTGCGGTTCGCCCGACGTCTGCTCGCGGCCCTCGCCGAGGTCCGCCCCGAGGTGATGCACCTCGCACGACAGACCGCGCTGAACGCGGGAGGCCTGGGCGCCTCGCTGATCCGGTCGCTCTCGGCCGAGCTCGAGGCGTTCCCCGAGATCGTCATCGTGCTCGACGACCTGCACCACCTCTCCAACGGCACGCTGCTGGCCGACCTCGGCAGGCTCGCATCGACGATTCCGCCCAACGTGCACTTCGTCATCTCGACACGCGTCGATCCGCCCATCGCCTGGAGTCGGCTGCGACTCAGGAACCGGCTGCTCGAGATCAGGCAGTCCGATCTCGCGATGACGGGCCCGGAATCGGCTGAGCTCCTCGCCAAGGTCACCCGTCGCGACATCCCACCGGTGATGCTCGAGGTGTTGATGACCCGCACCGAAGGGTGGGCCGCCGGTCTGCAACTGGCCGGACTCACCCTTCGCTTCCACGAGCGACCCGAGGACTTCGTCACCGAGTTCGGCGGCACCGATCGGCTGATCGCGGAGTACCTCACCGAGGAGGTGCTCGACGCGCTTCCCGAGGCCGACCGCGAGCTGCTGTTGCGGATGTCCCCGCTCGACACGATGACCGCCGAACTCATCGACCATCTCCTCGAACGCGCTGACGGGCAACGGCTGCTCGAGCGTCTCGAACACGAATCCGTCTTCCTCGTCGCGCTCGACGCCCACCGTGAGCGGTTCCGATTCCATCACCTCTTCCGCGACCTGCTCCGCTCTCGACTTCGCGCCGATGACGCAGAGGAGGAGTCTCGACTGCTGCGTCGCGCCGCAGAGTTCCATGCTCAGCGCGGGGAACTCACGCCGGCGATCGAGTACCTGCTGCGAGCGCGGCAGTGGAACGCCGCCCTCGACGCCATCATGGCGCGCGGAAGCGATGTGTTCGAGCGCGGCGAGATGCGCACGGTCATCCGCTGGATCACCACCGTCCCAGAGGAAGCTCGGGCCGAGCGGCTCGATGTCGCACTCGAACTCGGCATCCTCGTCGGCATGCAGGGCGATGCGGTGCGTGCGGTCGACACCATGAGCGCCGTGGCGAACGACCCGCGCGCCACGGTCGGCCAGCGCATGGTCGCCCACGCGTGGATCTCGGCGACCACCCAGTGGAACCCCCGCCCCGCTGAGTCGCTCCGCGCAGCAGAGCAGGCGATCGCCCTGCTCGATGCCGACGCGGGTACGCCCGTTCCCGATCTGATGCACCTCACGAGTCCCCGGCTCCTGCGCACGCTTGCCGTCGGATCCGGGGGCCGATCGCTCTTCTTCGCAGGCAACCTCGCCGATGCGGAGCGCTGGCTGCTGCGGGCGCTGGAGACCGACGGGAGCTTCTACCCGCCGTTCCGAGTCGGGTTGCTCGGTTCACTCGCGGTCGTCCATGCGTGGTGCGGGCGAACCGTCCACGCCGAGCTCCTGGTGGCCGAGGCACTCGAGATCGCGACCACGGCGGGCCTCCTCACCCATCCGGTGATCGCGGACGTCCCCCTCGCCGAGGCGATGGTCGCGCTCGAGCGAAGTGATCCGGATGCCGCGGCAACACCCCTCCGGGACGGCACCGTCCGCGCGGAGGCGAACCATCGTGCACAACTGATGTGGCTCTCGCGCACCCTGCACGCCCGCCTCGCGGCGGCCGCCGGGCGGTTCACCGAAGCCCTCGAGCGGGCCGAGCATTCGATGCTCGACGCCGGGCCGGGGCCCGCACCCGTCATCCTCGATCAGCTCGTCGCGGTGCAGATGATGGCGTTGCGCCGCACCGGTCAGGCCCGTGAGTGCCTGCGTGTGCACGGAGCGACGTCGCCGGCGACACCCGCGATCGCATTCGAGACCATCGCCGCGCTCCTGACCGTCGGCGAACGCGATGCGGCCGAGCGGATGCTCTCCGACACGGGCCACGTCTTCACCGGAGCACGACCGCTCGGCGACATCCGACATTCCCTGCTGCTCGCCTGGATCACGGAACTCGATGGCGGCCATCGCGGCGCCCTCGACCTCGTGGACACCGCGCTGGATCGTGCCGAACCCGAAGGGCTCATCGAGGTCTTCCTCGAATCGGGCCCCGTCGTACTCGACCTGGTCGCCGAACTCGCGCCGACACACGGCGGCCTGGCCGCCGCGATCGTGCGCCGGCGAGACGAGCTCGAGCCCCCGAACGCGAACGCCGGCCTGACCGAACCGCTGACCGAACGCGAACTCGAGATCCTCGCGTACCTGCCCGGCTACTCGACCACAGCAGAACTGGCGCGCGCGTGCTTCGTGTCGATCAACACCCTCAAGACGCACTTGGCCCACATCTATCGAAAGCTCGGGGTCTCGGGGCGGAGCGCGGCGATCGCAGAAGCCCGCGAACTCGGGTTGCTCGGACCACTCGGGCCACTCGGGCCACTCGGGCCACTCGGGCCACTCACGCCGGCCGAGCCGGTACGTGCATGACCGACTCGATCTCGACGTTGAAGCCACGAAGCAGGTCGAGCACTCCGAGGAGCCGCGCCTGATCGGGCACCTGCCCGCGCAAGCGGGTCGAACCCGAGCCGCTCGCGACGACCTCGAATCCCTCGAGCTCGTCGGTGATCATCGCGCCGACCTCGCCTCGAACGAGGATCTCGAACGTCTCGGCGCTCATGTTCTCCCCCCGATCGTTGTGACGACGACTCACACATTCGGTGTCGCGTCGACGCCGATCCCCCGTCGACGCGACCCCCGCGTCGCGAACCCCAGACGACGCGAGCCTCGACTAGATGCGCCGGCGGCGCCCGGGCGTCAATGCAGCACCGACCACGGCGGCCTTCGCAACCGGGGCCGGCCCAGGGCGGATCGCCGCCCCCACGACGGCGGCCCTGGCGACGGGTGCGCCGACCACACCGACCCGTCCGATTCGTGCAGCTCTCAATGGCATGTCATGCTCCGCTCTTCTCGAGTGCGTCATCGGCATCGAGTGACGCGATGATCGCTTGGATCGGGATACGGCCGTTCGCGATCAGCTGTCCACCGGCACGCCGAGCCGCCGCGGCGAACGGCGCCGCCCAGAGGTTCTCGTACACGAGCACGCCGGCGACGCTGCCGGGCTCCATCGCGTTGGCGAGTTGCTCGACGTCGTCGGCGGCGAGCAACTCGGCGAGTTCGCTTTCGAGGTCGACGAGCGGGCCGAGGTCGCCGAGGTCGGCGAGTTCCGTGGCCTCGATCGACCCGTTCTCGTCTTTGGTGAGCACGATCGCGTCGATGAGGCGGATCGTGCCGGCGTCGACGAGCCGCACGAGCTCCTCCGCGATCTCGCCCGTGAAGTTCGCTTGCCCTGCCGGGAACTCGATCACGAGGAAGTCGACCGGTCCGAGGTCGTCCAGCGCCTGTTCAGTCATTTCATTCCTCCGGTTCGTGGCTGTGCCGCCAGCAGCGCAAGCGCCGCATGCCAGCCTCAGGGTGGTCGCGAACGGGCACCGACGCATCACCCGAACAGGATGATTCGGCGTCGCGCCGGTTTCGGTACGGTGACCGCGTCGTCCCTGCGACGACCGCGGTGCCGAGCGCACGGATGCCGCGCACCAACGACTTGGGGGAACGTCATGAGTCTCGACCGCCACTCACGCAGCATGCTGCCGATCCCGGATCGCCCGGCGCCGGGCCTGACGACGTACGACGCGAAGGATCCCGATACGTCGTATCCGCCCATCGAACCGCTGTTGCCACCCGAGGGTGCGCCCAACGTGCTGATCGTGCTGATCGACGATGTCGGGTTCGGGGCGTCGAGTGCGTTCGGCGGCCCGTGCAACACGCCGAACGCCGAGAAGCTCGCGGCCGGCGGACTCAAGTACAACCGCTTCCACACCACCGCGTTGTGCGCACCCACCCGTGCGGCGATGCTCAGCGGCCGCAACCACCACTCGGTCGGCATGGGCAGCATCACCGAGACTGCGACCTCGGCACCAGGCAACAGCTCACTGAAGCCGAATACGAAAGCCCCGCTCGCGATGACGCTCAAGCTGAACGGGTACTCGACCGCCCAATTCGGCAAGTGCCACGAGGTGCCGGTGTGGCAGTCCTCACCGATGGGCCCGTTCGATGCGTGGCCGTCGGGCGGCGGCGGGTTCGAGACGTTCTACGGGTTCATCGGCGGTGAGAACAACCAGTGGGAACCTGCCCTGTACAACGGCACGACCCCCGTCGAGCCGCCGGCGACGGCCGAAGAGGGCTACCACCTGACCGAAGATCTCGCCGATCACGCGGTCAGCTGGATCCGCACGCAGAAGGCGCTCATGCCCGACAAGCCGTTCTTCGTCTACTTCGCCCCAGGGGCGACGCACGCACCGCACCACGTGCCGCAGGACTGGGCCGACAAGTACAAAGGGAAGTTCGCCGAGGGATGGGATGTGCAGCGTGAGCGCACGTTCGCGCGGCAGAAGGAGCTGGGACTGATTCCGGCCGACACCGAGCTCACCGCGCGGCACGCGGAGATCCCAGCATGGGACGACATGCCCGATGAACTCAAGCCCGTGCTCGAACGCGAGATGGAGGTCTACGCCGGATTCCTCGAGCACACCGACCACCATGTGGGCCGCGTCATCGACGCCATCGACGACCTCGGCGTGCTCGAGAACACGATCATCTACTACATCATCGGCGACAACGGGGCGTCCGCTGAAGGCACCCTGAACGGCGCCTTCAACGAGATGGCGAACTTCAACGGGATGGCCGCACTCGAAACGCCGGAGTTCATGGCCTCGAAGATCGACGAGCTGGGCACCCCGAGCTCGTACAACCACTACGCCGTCGGCTGGGCCTGGGCGATGAACTCGCCGCTGCAGTGGACCAAGCAGGTCGCGTCGCACTGGGGCGGCACCCGAAACGGCACGATCCTGCACTGGCCCAAAGGCATCACGGAGAAGGGCGGACTGCGCTCGCAGTTCACGCACTGCATCGACGTCGCCCCCACCATCCTCGAGGCCGCCGGCCTGCCCGAACCCACCACGGTGAACGGCGTGCTGCAGTCGCCCATGGAGGGCACGAGCATGTTCTACAGCTTCAATGAATCGGATGCCGCGGAGCGACACGACCTGCAGTACTTCGAGATGTTCGGCAATCGCGGCATCTACTACAAGGGCTGGAGCGCCGTCACGAAACACCGCACACCGTGGGTCCTGGTCGGTGGCACGCTTCCGGCGTTCGACGACGATGTCTGGGAACTCTACGACGGCAGTGTCGACTTCAGCCAGGCCCACGACCTCTCGGCGGAGCAGCCCGACCGCCTGCACGAGCTGCAACGGCTCTGGCTGATCGAGGCCGTGAAGTACAACGTGCTGCCGATCGACGACCGCACCGGCGACCGACTCAACGCCGAGATGGCGGGCCGGCCGACGCTCATCCATGGGAAGTCCCAGATGCTCTACGCCGGCATGGGGCGGCTCTCGGAGAACAGCGTGGTGAGCATCAAGAACAAGTCGTTCTCCGTCACCGCCGAAATCGACGTGCCCGAGGGTGGTGCCGACGGGGTGATCATCGCCCAGGGCGGCCGCTTCGGCGGCTGGAGCGTCTTCGTCAGTGGTGGCAAGGCGAAGTTCGTCTACAACGTGCTCGGCATCCAGTCGTTCGCGACAGAGGCGCAGTCGCAGATCCCAGCAGGGAAGCACCAGGTGCGCATGGAGTTCACCTACGACGGTGGGGGGCTCGCCAAGGGCGGCGATGTCGCGCTGTACTACGACGGCGAATCCGTCGGAACCGGCCGAGTGGGCGCCACGCAGCCGATGATCTTCTCCGCCGATGAGACGACCGACGTCGGCTACGAGTCCGGCACGGCTGTCAGCCCCGACTACACACCGCAGTCGAGCCGGTTCACCGGCAAGATCCACTGGGTCGAGATCGACACCGGTGACGACGACCACGACCATCTCGTCGATCCAGAGGAGCGCATGCGCATCGCGATGGCCAGGCAGTAGCCCCGACTGGCCCTGCGGGTTCGACGCGCGCGGTTTCGACAAGCTCAACCCGCAAGGTGCTGCCCGTCGAGCGCGGTTTCGACAAGCTCAACCCGCAAGGTGCTGCCGGTCGGGCCCGGTTTCGACAAGCTCAACCCGCAGGGTGCTGCCGGTCGAGCGCGGTTTCGACAAGCTCAACCCGCAGGGAGCCCGTCGAGACCAAGCTCAACCCGCAGGGTGCTGTCGGTCGAGCCCGTCGAGACCAGGTTCAACTCGCAGGGTGCTGCCGGTCGAGCGCGGTTTCGACAAGCTCAACCCGCAGCGAGCCCGTCGAGACCAAGCCCAACCCGCACGGTCAGGCCGCGAGGCCGAGGCGGCGCAGGTCGTCGCTCGAGGCGCGGTATTCGTCGCCCGCTTCGACGGTGACCTCGCGCGGAACTCGGGCGCCGTTCTGCACCCGCGCGTCGATGCCGATGCTCGCGTACGCGCCGAGCACGGCGTTGCGGCCGACGACGGCGCGGCGCCCGACATGGGCGTTCACACCCACGACGGCGCGTTCGGCGACGATCGCGTCACCCTCGATCCAGCCGCCCGGGCCGATCTGAGCTCCGCGCTGCACTTCGGCGCCCGGGTCGACGTAGGCCGTCGGGTCGACGAACGCAGTCGGATCGACCTTGGCGGTCGTGGCAACGAGGCCCCGGCCGTTCACGTGCTTGCGATAGCGACGCGTGATCCCGGCTTCGTCCTCGAACTCGACATAACTGATGCCCACGTTCTCCTCCTTCCGGGGTGGTGATTCCACACCCGAACACTGGTACAACACTGGAGCTGACCGGGGAATTCCCGCACCGCGCGAGCTGGTGCGCTCGGGGACATCCGCGTAGTATCAAAGTGGTACCAACCGACTGGAAGGCAAGCAGTCATGGCGATGAATCTGCGCATCGACGAGGCCGACAGCGCGCTGCTGCGCGCCCTGGCAGCGAAGGAGCACCGCTCGATGAATGAGGTTGCGATCCTCGCGATCCGCGATCGGGCCGAGCGACTGTCGAAGAGCGAGCGCACGCGCGCCGCCCTCGACCGCATGGAGATCCGCGACGCGGCTCTGCTCGAAGCTCTCTCGAAGTGACCGAATACGTCGATCCCCTCGATATCGAGGAGTGGCTCGCCCGAAGAGGCCTGCATTTCCGGGACCGCTCGCTCTTCCTGTCAGCCTTGGCGGGCCCGCTGCCGGTATTCGGCGAAGAGGTCTACGAGGGCCTGCACCTGAAGGCCGCGGTCTTGATGGTCGGCATCAATCGGAACCATCCGCTGCTCGATGGGAACAAGCGCCTGTCATGGGCGGTGACGCTCGTCTTCTACGACCTCAACGGGTACGACCTGAGCCCATCGGCCGACGCGGACCCGTTCATCCGGCGTGCCGCCGCCGGCAGCGAATCGTTGGTAGCGGTGACGGAATGGCTCGAACGGAACGCACATCCGATCGCAGGTTCCAAAGATTAGGCTGTCCTAAGCACTACGGATGCCGCGTCGCGGGCCGTCCGCCGACCACCACCTCGCCCAGGCCCAGCCATGCCCTCTGCACCGCTTCTCGAGCTCGATCATGTGAGCATCCTGCATGCGGGCGCGGAGTTCCCCACCCCGGTCGACGTGTCGTTCGATGTCGCGCGCGGCGAGGTTGTGCTGATCCTCGGTCCGAGCGGCTGCGGCAAGTCGACGCTCACCCTGGCCCTCGACGGGCTCGTGCCGCATGCGGTGCCCGCAGCTCTCGACGGCACAGTGCTCGTCGCGGGGCTCGACACCCGCGAGCATCCCGTCGGCGTGCTGAGTGCGCACGTCGCCATGGTCTTCCAGGATCCCGACGCGCAGATCGTCACCGCCACCGTGCTCGACGAGGTGTGCTTCGCGCCCGAGAACCAGCTCGTCGAGGCATCCGAAGTGCGCCAGCGTGCCGAGCGCGCACTGAAGCTCGTCGGCCTCTGGGATCGTCGCGCCGAAAACCCCGACGTGCTCTCGGGCGGTGGTCGGCAACGTCTCGCGATCGCCTGCGCGCTGGCGATGGCGGCGCCCGTGCTCGTGCTCGACGAGCCGACGGCGAACCTCGACCCGGCCGGCATCGACGAGGTCTATGCGGTGCTGCGCGAACTCGCGAGCGAGCGCGAGCATGCTGTCGTGCTCGTCGAACACAACCTCGACTCGGCCGTCGACATCGTCGACCGGGTGATCGTGCTCGACGCCGATGGGCGGCTCGTGATCGACGGGCCCGCCCGTGCGACCCTTCGCGAACGGGCGGATGAGCTCGCCGCCCTCGGCGTCTGGCTGCCGGTATCGACGCTCGCGGCGATGCGCCTGCGCGACGCCGGGGTCGTACTCGACCCGCTCCCCCTCACCCCGGCCGAGCTCGCGGCGGCCCTCGACGCGCAACCCGCCCTGCCTGCCCCGCTCGGCGAGTCGACGCCCGGGCCAGAGTTCCGCTCCCTGAGCCTGTCGAGCTCCCTGAGCCCGTCGAAGGGCTCCCTGATCCCGTCGATGGGAGGGGACGGTGAGCGCGGGGGGTCCCTTCGACAGGCTCAGGGAACGAGTGCGGATCAGGGAACCGGCGTCGCGATCCGCGCCCGCGCCCTCTCTGTGCGACGCGGCGGGCGACGAGGTCCGATCGTCGTCGACGACGTCGACCTCGAGGTGGCGACCGGGGACTTCCTCGCGATCGTCGGCACGAACGGCGCCGGTAAGACCACGCTGCTGCAGGCGCTCGCGGGCGTGATCCCCGCACCGCACGGCACGGTCGAGGTGCTGGGCGTCGACCCGGCCCGCTGCGACACCCGCGAACGCGCCCGCCGCATCGGCTTCGTGTTCCAGAACCCCGAGCACCAGTTCATCGCCCCGACGGTCGCCGAAGAGCTCGCACACGGCCTGCACCAACAGGGCGCGAGCACCGCCGACATCGAACGCGGCGTCGACGCGATGCTCAGCCGCTTCGGGCTCGAAGCCCTGCGCGACCGCCACCCCTTCCTCCTCTCCGGGGGGCAGAAACGCCGCCTCTCGGTCGGCACCGCACTGATCGCCGGCGCCCCCGTGCTCGCCCTCGACGAACCCACATTCGGACAGGATCGTGCACGCGCCGTCGAGCTCCTCGACCTGCTGCGCACCCTGAACGACGATGGGGCAACCGTGCTCGTCGTCACTCACGACCTGCAGCTCGTCGCCGACCATGCGAGTCACATCGCGGTCATGGCCGAAGGGCGCCTCCTCGGCGTGGGCCCGGCCGCCGAGGTGCTCGCGGGGCCGCTCATCGAACAGGCCGGACTGCGTCACCCGCCGCTCGCCCGCGCTACTCGCGGTCTCAAGCGGCACCCTGCCTGGCATTCGGTGGTGCGGATGTCGCAGCTGCCGGTCACTTCGAAGGCGAACTCGTGAGCACGTCCGACGCGCGCGGCGCCGAGGCCTCGCTCGGCGCGGCCGGGCACGACCGTGAGCGCCTCGCCGGCACCGGAGCATCCGCGGCGCCCGACCTGGCTGTGCCCGACCCGACGACCCTCGATCCGTTCGCCGAGCATCGCGCCCAACACCCCGCGCACTTCCTCTACGCCCTGAACCCGTTGGCCAAGCTCGCGGCGCCGCTGCCCGTGATGGTGTTCGTCGTGTTCAGTCGCGGCATCACCGTGCCGCTCGCGTTCGTCGCATTCGCGATGGCGATGCTGCTCATCGGGGCCAGGCTGCCGGGGCGCGCGGTCGCCGCGCTCCTCGTCGGCACCCCCGTGGCCGCTGCGGTGCTCGGCGTGACGTTCGGCGTGTGGATCGACCCGTCGAGCGTGGCCGGCGAGCCGGAGGCATCCATCACCCTCGTCTCGATCGGCGACTGGGACTTCACTCTCGCCGCCTACCTCGTCGGGCTTGCGACGGGGCTGCGCATCCTCGCGATCCTGCTGCTGTCGCTCATCGCCGGCGTCACCTCGACCGGGCCCGAGTTCGTTCGCGCGATGGTGGCGAACCTCAGGGTGCCGTACCGCATCGGCTACACGGCGCTGGCCGCACTGCGATTCGTGCCCCGCTTCGGTCACGAGCTCGAGATCATCCGGGCCGCTCATCGCGTTCGAGGCACGGATGTCGGGCGCGGGCCGGGCGCGGCCGTGCGACGTGCACTCGGCTACATCGTGCCGTTGCTCGCCTCCGCGATCCGCCATGCCGAGCGAGTCGCCCTCGCGATGGACGCCCGCGCCTTCGGCGCGCACCCCGCTCGCACCGAGCGGCACCTCTCGCCATGGCGCGTGCGCGACACGGTGTTCGTGGCGTGCTTCCTCGTCGTGAGCGCGGCCATCGCTGCGCTGACGTGGGGCCGCTGAGCGCGCTCATCCCGCACACCCGTACCGGGAACGACGATGGGCCGGACGGCACGCCGTCCGGCCCATCGAGCAGCGTGCTACTGGGCCGCCGCGGTGTCTTCGATCTCGACGAGGAACACGAGGGTCTGGCCGCCGAGCTCGTGCGCTTCGGCATCCGTGCCGTAGGCGTACTCCGGCGGAATCGTCACGATGAGCTTCGTGCCGACCTTCTGGCCCACGAGCGCCGCGCCGAAGCCCTGGATGACGCCGTCGGTCGTGAACGTCGCGGGGTCGCCGCCGTAGCTCTGGTCGAAGATCTCGCCGGTGTCCCAGCTGGTGCCCTGGTACTGCACGGTGACGCTGTCACCGGCCTGCACCTCGGCGCCGTCGCCCTCTTCGAGCACCTTCAGCTCGAGCTCGGTCGACGGCGGGGTGCCGGGCAGGGTCACCGTGGGCGCTTCGCCTTCGGCGCCGAACTTGACCTCCGGCACGTTCTCGGTCCACTCGGCGGGCTTCAGCGGCTCCTGCACCTCGACGACGTCGATGACGATGACGACGGTCTCGCCGGCGGCGACGCCGATGGTCTCGTTGCCGGTGTCGCCGTAGAGCGTCGACGCGGGCGCGACCGTCACGGTGCGCGAGCCGACGGGCACGCAGTCGATGCCGGCGAGGAACGACTCGAACACGCTCTCGTCGCCGACGGTGATCGTGGTGGGCTGCGAGAACAGCGACTCGCCGCTCGTGCCCGAGAAGGCGGTGACGACGACGTTCATCGGGTCACCGGCAGCGGTCTTGTCGCCGTCGCCCTCGATGACAACGGTGCGCTCGAGTTCTTCGGCCTCGAGCGGCGTGGTGAATGTGGCGGTCGGTGACGCGGCGAACTCGCCCTCGACGGTGACACCGTCGCTGAGCGAACCCGACTTGACGTCCATGCACTCGGCGGCGGCGGGCGTTTCGGATGCCTCGGGCTGGGAGCCGCCGGCGCAACCGGCGAGGAGCAGGGCTGCCACGGAGGCGAGCGCGATGGGCGCGGCGCGGCGCAGGGCACGGTTCATGGAGGAAGTCTCGATTCGATCGTCAGCTGTGTGCTCCCAGTCTGCACGGTTCTGCTTTCGATTGCCTGAGTTCGTGCTCCCTGTTGCCTGAGTCGGGAGTCGGGATCCCGCGGCGGACCACCGGAATCCGCTCGTTCTGGGCCGATCAGGGCCAGAATGGGTGAATGGGGGACAAGTTGGGGGAACCTGATCTCGCTGGAGGATTCGCGGCTGCGGCCGCGTCGTTCATCGAGCTCGATGACGCGCTCTGGAATCCGATCTCGACCGCGGCGGTGGCGCGGGCGCGGCCGCGGTTCGACGAACTCGTGCTCGACGCATGCTCGGGCGACGGGGCAGCCGCGTTGCCGACGGCAGAGCTCGTGGGCGTCGGCGGGGTGGTCGATGCGGTCGAGCTCGCCGAACCGCTCGTCGAGGTCGCACGAGAACGAGCAGGCGAGCGGATGCCGCAGCTGCGCTTCCACGTCGCCGACGTCACGAGTTGGGAGCCCGCGGGGTACGACCTCGTGCAGTGCGTGCTGGGCGTCTTCTTCTTCCCCGATCCCGATGCCGGCGCCCGTCACCTGATCGAGCGCGCCCGGCCCGGCGGCCGGGTCGCGATCACGGTCTGGGCCCGGGGCGCATTCGAGCCCGTGCCGGAGCTGCTCGCGGCGGCCCTGCCCGATGGGGGCGCCGATCTCGATGACGACGGCCCGCGCGCGGCCGGGCTCGACTCGATCGACACCGCGGGAAGTCTCGCGCAATGGCTCACCGGGCTCGGGCTCGCGGGGGTGCGCGCCGAGACGGTGCAGCGGCACCTCGACCTCACTCCCGAGCTCTCATGGACGCTCGTGCTCGGCACCCCGCTTCGCTTCATGCTCGACGGACTCGACGAGAAGGCGATCGCGGGTGTGCGGGAGCGCTTCCTGAGCTCGCTCGAAGAGCGCGACGTGGCCTCGATCGACCTGACGACCCTCATCGCCGTCGGTCGGCGTGCGCCCTGACGGGGTCGTACTCCGTACTCGGGGCAGGCGTCCCACCCAGCACGTCTCCGGCCTGAAGTACATGGAATGGTCGAACACGATCATGGCGATCGAGCTCCGGAGCGAACGAAAGAGCGACGCTTGACCTTGACCCAAGGTCATGGTGCACGCTGACGTCATGAGCAAAACGAACTCCACCAATTCGAAGAAATCGGCCAACACGACTTGGACTGGCATGGTGTCGGTCGATGACACGGCTTTGGCCGTCACTGACACGGGCGGTCCCGGTATCCCCGTGCTGTACCTGAACGGCGCGTACGCCTCGAAGCGGCACTGGGGGCGCGTCATCGCCGATCTCGGACCGGGCATGCGGCACATCACGTTCGACGAACGCGCCCGCGGAAAATCGAAGCTCGCGGCCGACTACTCGTTCGAGGCCTGCATGCGAGACATCGACGCCGTCCTCGCGGCGAGGGGCGTGGACCGGGCACTCCTGGTGGGCTGGTCCTACGGAGCCCTGCTGGGAGTGCACTGGGCCAGCCGGAACCCGGACCGCGCCCTGGGCGTGGTGGGGGTCGACGGCCCGTACCCGGTCGGCTGGACCGACGAGGCCGGCCACGACGAGATCCGGAAGGTGTTCCGGCGCATGAAGCCCATGATGCCGCTGGTTCGTCCGATGGGCCTGGCGGCGCGGTTCTCCGCCGAGATGCATGCGGAACTCGCCATCGAGTCCCACCTGCTCCACGCCGCCCTCGAACCGATCCTCGACGGCATGACCGTGCCGGTCCGGTACGTCGTCGCGTCCGGTGAGGCCGTGGGCAGCCGCGACGACCTGCAGGAGCAGATGCGCAAGGCCATCGACCCCGTGCTGGCCCGCAACTCGAACCTGAAGATCAGCGCGAAGGTCGCCGGCAACCACGGGAGCATCCTGCGCAAGGACTCCCCGGCCGTCGCCACGGTCGTGCGCGAGGTCGCCGCCCTCGAGCGGAGCGGTCGTTGAGGGCATGATCGGCGGACTCACGATCGGGCAGGCGGCGGAATTCGCCGGCATCACGGTGAAGACCGTACGGCACTACCACCGGCTCGGTCTGGTCGACGAACCACGACGCGACAACTCCGGGTACCGGCGCTACGGATCGGACGAGCTGCTGCGGCTGGTCCAGGTTCGAACCTTGGCCACCGCCGGCGTCCCGCTGGCCGAGATCGGGACCATGCTCGATGCCGGCACCGAGCAGTTCGCCGCCGCACTCGCCGACGTCGAACGACGGCTGACCGATCGGATCACGGACCTGATCGCGCGTCGCGACACGCTGCACCGGCTCGCCGACGGCGACCGCGCGTTGCTGCCCGACCGCGCGTGCGCGGTGCTCGACCGGATGCGCGCTCTCGACTTCAGCCTCGACTACGTGATCGGCCAACGCGAGGGCCTCGTGCTCGCCCGGGCGCTGTTGCCGGGCGGCTTCGACGGCTTCCTGACCCAGATCGAGCTGCGGCTCGACGACCCCGGGTACGTCGAGCTGACCAAACGCAGTTGGGAGGCCGAGAGCTGGGAACCGGATGACCCGCGCATCGAGGAACTCGCGACCGCCACAGCCGACCATTACCTCGCCAACCCCGCCCTGCTGGGGGATCCCGGCATCATGCGGGCCTGGATCGACGCCTCCGCCAAGTACACGCTGATCAACAACCACGGCGAAGGCCAGGCGCCGATCTCCGCCCGGCTGACCGCGCTCACCGAGGCCAGGCTCCGCGCCGCAGGAGTCCCCGTGCCGCACGAGCGACCCGAGGTCTGACGCTCGATCGCCGGTCGAGTAGCGCCCGACGAAGGAGGACGCGTATCGAGACCCCGCACCCCCAAAATGCCGGTCGAGTAGCGCCCGACGAAGGAGGACGCGTATCGAGACCCCGCACAGGTCTCGCTGCGCTCCCTACTCGACCGACGGAACGGGGTCGGAGCCGACCGCGACCGCGCGTGAGTCGTCGTTCGACCATTGGCTCCACGAGCCCGGGTAGAGCGCCGCCCCGATGCCCGCGATGGCGAGCGCCGCGACCTCGTGCGCAGCGGTCACCCCCGACCCGCAGTAGGCGGCGACGGGGGTGCCGACGGTCGCGCCAACTGCAGCGAAGCGTTCGCGCAGCGCCTCGGGCGACAGGAACCGACCGTCGGCATCGAGGTTGTCGCCGCTCGGCGCGGAGTGGGCGCCCGCGATGTGCCCGGCACGGGGGTCGATCGGTTCGACCTCCCCGCGGTACCGAGGTGCGGCTCGTGCGTCGAGCAGCACGCCTTCGGCCGGGAATGCCGCGGCCGCGTCGATGTCGATCACCGGCATCGAGCCGAAGTGCGCGGTCGCGTCGCCGGGCTCGGGGGTGACGTCGCCGGTCTCGAGCGGATGCCCCGCGGCCCGCCATGCGGCGAGACCACCGTCGAGCATGCGCACATCGTGGACACGGGCGTGCCGCAGCAGCCACCATGCCCGTGCAGAGGACTGGTTGCCGACGTCGTCCATGACCACGACGGTGTCACCGTCGCGCAAGCCCCAGCGACGCATCGCGGCGGTGAACGCCGCTTCGGAGGGCAGCGGATGCCGCCCCTCCCCCGTCACCGCGTGATCAGCGAGCTCGTGATCGAGATCGACGTACACGGCGCCCGGAACGTGCCCCGCGCGGTACGCCTCCGAGCCGTCGGGCTGCGCGAGGGTCCAGCGCACGTCGAGCACGACCGTTCGCGCTCCGTCGGAGAGTCGTCGAGCGAGCGCTTCGGCGTCGATGAGAATCAGCATTCCTCCATCCAACCCTCTTCTGCGGGTTGAGCCTGTCGAAACCTCGACCCAGGAGGGTTTCGACTGGCTCAACCCGCAAACGGACGTTCTGCGCGCAACATCCGTGTCTCCGTTGCATAACGGCGGCTTGCGGATGCCTCGTCACGCACCGTATCTTCGAGGGAGTCGAAATAGTGACCGAATGGTCGGTCATGAATCATCACCCCCACTCAGCGAAGAGAACCCGTCAGGGCTCAAAGGAGAGTTCACCCATGCACCGTGTGCAACGCCGCCTACTCGTACCCGCCGCGGTCGCGGCATCCATCGCCCTCGCTTTCACCGGTTGCTCGAGCTCGAACTTCGGCGGCGGCAGCGACGAGGGCGCCTCGGAAGACGGCCCCATCAAGATCGGCGCCGTGCTCGATATCACGGGTGTCGGCGCGAACCTCGGCGTGCCCGAGCAGAACACGCTCAACATGCTCGCCGAGCAGCTCAACGAAGACGGCGGCATCAACGGCCGCGAGGTCGAGCTGATCATCAAGGACAATCAGTCCACCGAAGACGGCGCGGCCAAGGCCACGTCGCAGCTCATCGAGAACGACGACGTCGACCTCATCATCGGTTCCTCGCGCACCGGCCCGTCCCTCGCAATGCGCCCGCTCGTCGAGGCCGCCCAGGTGCCGACCATCTCGGTCGCTGCGAACGCCTCGATCGTCGACGGTTCCGAGTGGGTCTTCAAGACCGCCCAGAACGACCTCGTCGTACTCGAACGCATCCTCGACGACGCCCAGGAGAAGGGCTACACGAAGGTCGCCCTCGCACGCGACGCCACCGGCTTCGGCGAGGGCATCTCCGAGATCATCACCGAACTCGGCGAGGAGCGCGGCATCACCCTCACCGCGACCGAGTCGTTCGAGCCCAGCGCGACCGACTTCACCGCGCAGATGACGAACATCCGCAGCGCCGACACCGACGCGGTCATCATCTGGGGCATCACGCCGTCGGCCGGCCTCGCCCAGGCCGCCTACGTGCAGCTCGGCGTGAACAAGCCGGTCTACCAGTCGCACGGTGTCGCCAACGACGCGTTCTTCGAGGCCGCCGGGCCCGCAGCCGAGGGCGTCATCGCCCCCATGGGCCGTCTGCTCGTCGCCGACCAGCTCGCCGCCGACGACCCGCAGAAAGAGGTCATCGACCAGTTCATCGCGGACTACACCGAGGCCTTCGGCAGCTCGCCCTCGAGCTTCGCCGGCCACGCATACGACGCCTGGCTCGTCGGCACGGCGGCGATCGAGGCCGCAGGCACCGACCCTGAGGCCCTCCGCGACGCGATCGAGTCGACCACCGACCTCGTGGGCATCTCGGGCGTCTTCACGATGACCCCCGAGAACCACTCCGGCCTCACCGCCGACGCGCTCATCATGGCGCTCGCCGAGGGCGGCCGCTGGACCCTCTACGAAGAGTAGGCAGCACTCGTTTTGATCGATTTCCTCCAGCTGACGGTGGCAGGGCTTTCACAGGGATCTGTGTACGCCCTGCTCGCCGTCGGCCTCATCGCCACCTACACGGTGCGGCACGTCGTGAACATCGCCCAGGGCGACTACGCGACGCTGGCCGGTCTTGGCAGCATCTCGCTCGTCACGGCCGGCCTGCCGCTGCCCGTCGCCATCCTCATCGCGCTCGTCTCGGTGACCCTCGCATCAGTGCTCATCGAACGCCTCGTGATCTCACGGGTGAAGAACCTCACGACGCTCGTCTCGATCATCCTGACCCTCGGCGTCTCGACGTTGCTGCAGGCGATCATGCTCCTCATCTGGGGAGCAGAGGGTCGACGTCTGCCTGCCTTCCCCGGCAGCGACCTCGACCTCGGCGGTGTCAGCATCCGCTCGCAGGAGCTCTGGATGCTCGGTGCACTCATCGTCGTCGGCGGCGGCGTGCTGCTCTTCTACGAGAAGACCCGCTGGGGCAAGGCGCTGCGAGCGAGCGCAGAGCAGCCGGTTGCAGCACGCATCGTCGGTATCTCGCCGGCCGTGGCATCCGTCATCGCCTTCGCGATCGCCGGGTTCGTGGGCGCGACGGCGGGAGTCGTCAGCTCGCCGATCTACCTCTCGATCTGGTCGGGCGGCCTGCTGCTCGGCCTCAAGGGGTTCGTGGCGGCGGTGCTCGGCGGGCTCGTCTCGTTCCGTGCGGCGATCGTCGGCGCGCTGCTGCTCGGCATCATCGAGTCGTACGTCGCCGGCTACGTGGCATCCGGATGGAAGGACGCCGTCGCGTTCTTCATCCTCATCATCGTGCTCATCATCCGACCGGCTGGCCTCGTGCTGCGCCCGAACGCCGTGAGGGTCTGAGATGTCCTACCTGAACAAGGCCGCCCTCCGGTCGAAGACCGGATTCTGGCCCAACAACCGCGGCACGATCATCGGCGTCGCAGCGTTCGCCGTGATCATCGCCATCGTGCCGTTCACGGCGAACTCGTCGATGATGAACATCGCCGTCTTCTCGATGATCTTCGCGCTGCCCGCGATCGGCCTGTCGCTGCTCATGGGCCTCGCCGGCCAGGTGTCGCTCGGCCAGGCCGCGTTCTTCGCGATCGGCGCGTACACGCACGCGATCCTGTTGCAGAAGTTCGAGCTGCCCGGCCTCGTCGCCGCGGTGGGCGGCGTCGTCGCGGCGATGCTCGCGGCGCTCCTCGTCGGCTTGCCGATGCTGCGCCTGCGCGGCCACTACCTCGCCCTCGCGACACTCGGCCTCGGCTTCATCGTCATGATCGCCGTGCGCGAGTGGGACTTCACCGGCCGCACGACGGGCATCTACGGCTACGGGCGACCCGAGATCTTCGGCATCCCGATCGACAACAACGGCCTGTTCTTCTGGTTCGTCGCGCCGTTCGTGCTCATCGGCCTCGTGCTCGCGCTGAACCTCACCCGCTCGCGGGCGGGCCGGGCGCTCTCATCGGTCAACGACTCCGAGCTCGCGGCCGAGTCGCTCGGCGTGAACACCTACGCCCTGCGCGTGAAGGTCTTCACCCTCTCGGCGGGCTTCGCAGGGCTCGGCGGCGTGTTCTACGCCTATCAGGTGCAGATCGTCTCGCCGCAGGTCGCGGAGTTCCACGTCTCGGTCGAGCTGCTGCTGATGGTCGTCATCGGCGGCCTCGGCTCCGTGTGGGGCGCGATCGCCGGTGCGTTCATCGTCGAGTTCCTCTCCGAGGGCTTGCGCGACCTCATCCCCGCGATCATCCCGGGCGCGACGGGCGAGGTGCAGCTCATCGGCTACGGCCTCGTGCTGATCCTCGTGATCATCCTGTTGCCGGGCGGGCTCTACCAGGTCGTGAAGACCGCGTGGGCGGCGATTCGCGGGCGGAATGCGAAGCGAGCGGATGCCGCGGCGCGGCCGGTGCCAGACGGCGCCGCCGACGCGAGCGCGGGCGACGTGCCGACGCGCGCGTTCGGCGGGCTGCCGGGCGAGTCGGCGTCAGGTGCCACTGGTGCCGCTGGTCTCGACGAGGCGAGGGATGCCGCGGCATCCGCCCCTCGCATACCGGCCGTCTCGACGCCGGTGGCGGTCGGCGAGACGATCCTCGAGGTCACGGGGCTCACGAAGCGCTACGGCGGCGTGGTCGCCGTCGACGATGTGAGCTTCACCGTGCCCGCCGGCCGCATCATGGGCCTCATCGGCCCGAACGGCGCCGGCAAGACGACGTGCTTCAACATGATCACGGGCGCGATCACCCCGACGTCGGGCACCGTGCGCTTCCTCGGCCAGGAGGTGCAGGGCAAGAAGCCGCACGTCGGCGCCGAAGCCGGCCTCACCCGCACGTTCCAGAACCTGCAGGTGTTCTCGTCGACCGATGTCGTCGGCAACGTCTACATGGGCCGGTACCGCAAGGGTCGCGCAGGCATCCTCCGCGGCATGCTCGGCCTGCAGGGCCGTGAGCAGTACGCGCACGAGGAGATCGCACGCGACATCCTCGATTCGATGCGGCTCGGCGATGTCGCAGGCCTCGCCGCGGGCGACCTTCCCTTCGGCCGCCAGCGCATGATGGAGGTGTGCCGGGCGCTCGCCGCCGAGCCAGCGTTGCTGCTGCTCGACGAGCCCATGGCCGGACTCTCGGGCAGCGAACGCGAACTGCTCGCGACGCTGCTGCGGGCGCTCCGCGACGCGGGTCTCACGATCGTGCTCGTCGAGCACGATGTGGCGCAGGTCATGGCCCTCGCCGACTCGGTCGCGGTGCTCGACGACGGCGTGCTCATCGCGCACGGCGACCCAGAGTCCGTGCGCAACGACCCCGCGGTCATCGTCGCCTACCTCGGCACCGATGCCGAAGAGGCCGAGGCCGAGCTGAAAGAGCTGGAGGAGCACTCATGACCCTCGAAGTCGCTAGCCTCGATGCTGGCTACGGAAAGCTCGCGATCCTGCACGATGTGAGCCTCGCGGTCGCGCCGGGCGAGATCGTGACGGTCGTCGGCTCGAACGGAGCGGGCAAGACGACCCTGCTGCGCGCGCTCAACGGCCTCATCAAGCCGACCGCCGGAACCGTCACCCTCGACGGGGTGAACCTCACCGGGCGGCCGACGGAGAAGATGGCGGCGCTCGGGCTCACCCATGTGCCCGAGAACCGGTTGTGCTTCCCGTCGCTCTCGGTGCGCGACAACCTCATGCTCGGCGCGTGGAGCCGCGGCGGCAAGGGTGACCTCGCTGCCGTGGTCGAGCTCTTCCCCCGGCTGCAGCCGCGCCTCGGCCAGGCGGCAGGCACGCTCTCGGGCGGCGAGCAGCAAATGGTGGCGATCGGCCGCGGTCTCATGGCTTCGCCCAAGGCGATCCTGCTCGACGAGCCCTCGATCGGGCTCGCCCCGAAGGTCGTCGCCGAGATCATGAAGGTACTCACCGAGCTGCGCGGCCGGGGCATGGCCGTGCTCCTCGTCGAGCAGAACGTGCGCGCCTCATTCGGCATCGCCGACCGTGCGGTCGTCATGCAACGCGGCCGGGTCGTGCTCGAGGGCACGCCTGCCGAGCTCGTCGAGCTGCCCGAGGTGCGCAACGCGTACCTCGGGGGTGCGGCGGCCTGACCACCGGCTCAGGGCAGTGACGGATGCCGCGGGAGAGTCCCGCCCGCGGCGTCCGCTCGATGCAACACTCGCTCGCACGGGCCTACTCGTCGGCGGCCATCGCCAGGGCGAACTCACTGAATCCGGGGATCGTGAATGAGAGATGCCCGTGCTTGTTCGAGTCGACGATGCCCTTGTCGAGAATCCGTTGGCGGGGGACGGAGATCGCTTGCGTGTCGCTCTTCATCTTGTCGGCAAGGTCGGATCGCTTGACGTTCTCGCCCCCGAGCTCGGCGATCGCGATGAGCATCTGGCGCTGCTTCGGAGAGGCGTTGCTCCACCTGGCACGGAAGAGCGCATCCATCTGCTTGTCCACCCTGTCTCGACCATTCAGCACGTCGTCCTTCGTGATGACATGCTCGGGCTCGAGGCCATCACCGCCGACCCGGTCAGATCCAGCCCGCCAAGCTGAGTCGCCGATCAACTGGACTTTGTACGGGTAGCCTTCCGCCTCCTCGACAGCCAAGCGCAGTGCATCCTTCGCCCATGTCACACCCTGACTGCGTGCCGGCTCGATGAGGGCTTCGCTCACGCTGCCGTCGTCGAGGCCTGGGAGTGGCTCGAACTCGAACCGCTCGCTGAAGCTCACGGCCTTGTTGATGTGTGCCGAGGCACCGGGCAGCCCGACGGCGAACAGTGCCGCGCGAGGCTGGACCGTGCTGCTGGCCATCTCCTGCCATGCGTACGAGATGGTGCGAAGGCTCGCCTGGTCGGCTTCTTGGATCTCGTCGATCAGGATCACCAGCCCGGAGTCACCGTCGGACTCCGCAGCTTTCAGCACGAATTCGAGAGCTTCGATCAGCTTCTTCGCGGACGCGACCGCGATCTGAGACTTGCCCGACTTCACGGTGGCGGCGATATGGCCCACGGCTGGCATTCCGACCTCGAGGGAGATCTCCTGGATCCGTTTCCGGGCGGCTTGTTGGATCTTGCCGGTGATTCCCACTTGCTTGGCGAGCTCGCTGAGGAGTGAACGCAAGAGGGACTCGTTGCTGTCTGCAGTGATCCACACGCTTCGGATGTGCTGCGACGAGAAGATTCGCTCGCCCTCGCGGAGCAGGGAGGTCTTGCCGATGCCGCGAGGGCCGTGGTCGACGTGGATGCGGGGGACGAACTGGTCCAGCTGGGACATCCGCTGAGCAGCTTCCCGGAAGCCGCTGAGCTTGGCCGTTCGGCCTGGCACGGTCGGTGAGACGGTGCCCGGCGTGTACGGACTGTATGCCACGGTCACTCCAATCGGTGTTATACCTTGGCGAAAGTATAACGTCGATGGCGGGCCGCCTTCGCAAGCGCATCGTCGACTCTCGCCCCGAGTAGAAACGAGTTGGTGCGCTCGTTACCCGCGCAGCCTGCGCTTCTGCACCTCGGGCACCGTCAGCTCGGGCACCGCGCGCAGCATGAACCGGTCGAAGTCGGGCACCGTGAACGCGGCGTAGCCGTGCTCGGGCGTGTAGAGCAGGCCCATGTCGATGAGCTCTGCGCGAGTCGGGCCGACCTGCGTCGATTCGCGCCCCATGACCCTCGCGACATCCGAGGCCTTCTGCGGCTCTGAACCCAGCTCCGCCATCGCGCGCATGTACGCCGTCTGCAGCGGAGTCGCCCGATCGAGTCGCACCCTGAAGAACGATCCGTCGAGCTTCGCCTCGTAGGCGTCTTTCGCGATCTCGACGTCGTCGCGGTGCACGCGCCCATCGGCGGCGACACCCCAGACCTGATAGCCGAGCTCCTGGATGAAATAGGGATAGCCCTGCGTGATCTCGATGGCGAGGTCGACGGCGTCGGCGTCGTAGACGACGCCCTCGACGAGAGCCGGCTCAACGAGTGCCGTGCGAGCGTCGTCGCCCGTGAGCGACCCGATGCGGGGGAACTTGAACAAGCGCTCGGCGTATGACTTCGCGTCACCGGCGAGCTCGGCGATTTGCGGTAGGCCCGCCCCGACGAACGTGATCGGGAGCTTGCGCTGCACGGTCTTGTGCACGGCCTGGATCAGCGCTTCGAGCTGCGAGCGCCCGAGGAACTGCACTTCGTCGATGAGCAGCGCGACGCCGCGGCCCTGCTCAGCGGCCGCTTCCCCGAGTGCAACGAAGACGTCGGTGAGATCCATCGACAGATCGCCGTGATCGCCCAGGCCCTCAGCGGGCGGGATATCCCACGACACGCTGAACGCGCCCTGCTGGTCGACGGAGACCGCGAAGGCGCTCAGCACCTCGGCGGCGCGTCGGCCCCGCTCGGTCCACCGAGCACGCGGCGAGAGGCGCAGGAGGGCGGCCTTCAGCTGCGAGAACATCGATTGCCGGAAACGAGCGTCGTCGTGCTTCGACGCCTCGATCTCGACGACTTCCCAGTGCGCCGCGCTCGCGATGTCCATGAACTCGCCGAGCAAGACGGTCTTGCCGACGCCGCGCAACCCCGTGATGATCATGGACTGCTCGGTTCGCCCACGTTCCAGCCGGCGCAGGAGCACCCGGAACGCGTCGAGTTGATCGTCTCGGCCGACGACGATCTCGGGGGCAGCACCGGCATTCGGCGTGTAGGGGTTGCAGATGCTGTCCATGACCCAGATCTTAGAACCTTTACCAAACTTTATCGAGGACTCATAAAACCAGCTAAAGAGTCATCAGCCTGTAGATAGAATGGCAGCACGGTGCGAGCGCGAGGAGGGTGAATTGATCGCCAGCCTCGCTGCCTTCGCGGCCGTCGCGCTCGTCACGCCCTTGCTCACGCGCTGGCTCGGCCGGCGCATCTTCGCGATCATCGCCCTGCTGCCCGCGGCGGTCTTCGTGCTGCTCCTCACGTGGCTGCCCGGCGTACTCGCGGGCACGCCCGTCGTCGAGATCGTGCCGTGGATCCCCGCCCTCGACATCGCGCTCAGCTTCCGGCTCGACGCACTCGCACTCCTCCTCGCGCTCATCGTCACGGGCGTCGGCGCCCTCGTGCTGCTCTACTGCATGCACTACTTCACCGACGACGAGCCGGCACTCGGGCGCTTCGCGGCGCTCCTCCTCGCCTTCGCCGGCGTCATGTTCGGTCTCGTCGCGGCCGATGACGTGTTCATCCTGTTCACGTTCTGGGAAGCCACGAGCGTGCTCTCCTACCTCCTCATCGGCCACTACACAGGCCGAAAAGAGAGCCGCGGTGCCGCGCTGCAGGCGCTCACCGTCACGACGTTCGGCGGGCTCGCGATGCTCGTCGGCCTCGTCATCCTCGCCGTCGACGGTGGCACGACCTCGCTCGCCGAGCTCGTCGCCCACCCCGTCACTGGCGCAGCAGGCGAGTGGGCGATCGCCCTCGTACTCCTCGGCGCGATCTCCAAGAGCGCGCTCGTGCCGTTCCACTTCTGGCTGCCCGCCGCGATGGCCGCCCCCACGCCCGTCAGCGCATACCTGCACGCCGCCGCGATGGTGAAGGCCGGCGTCTACCTCGTCGCACGCCTCGCGCCCGGTTATGCAGACCTCGAGGTCTGGCATCCGATCGTCGTCGGACTCGGTGCGCTCACCATGCTCGTCGGCGGTTGGCGAGCCCTCCGCCAGTACGACCTGAAACTGCTGCTCGCCTACGGCACGGTGAGCCAGCTCGGCTTCCTCATCATGGTCACGGGATTCGGCACCCGGGACGCAGCGCTCGCCGGCGTCGCCCTGCTCCTCGCACACGCGCTCTTCAAGGCGACCCTGTTCCTCGTCGTCGGCATCGTCGACCACGCGGCGGGCACGCGCGACTGGCGCAAGCTCTCGGGGCTCGGCCGTCGCATGCCGGTCATCGCGACGATCGCGTTCATCGCGGCCGCGTCGATGGCCGGAGTGCCGCCGCTGCTCGGCTTCGTTGCGAAAGAGGCCGTGTTCACCTCGTTCCTCGATTCCGTCGTCGCAGGCGACCCATGGGCGTGGATCGCGCTCGTCGGCGCCTTCGTCGGGTCGGTGCTGACGGTCGCCTACACGGTGCGTTTCATCTGGGGCGCCTTCTTCACCAAGACGGATGTCGCGGCGACACCACTGCACGCCGAGAGCCGTGCCATCAACGTGGCACCCGGCATCCTCGCGGCGGCGAGCGTCGTAGCGGCATTCGCCATTCCGTTCATCGAGCCGCTGCTCGCGGGCTACGCCGATGAGCTGCCCGGTGGTCAGGAGTACCACCTCGCACTCTGGCACGGCTTCGAACCGGCCCTCGCGATCTCGGCCGTCGTGTTCGCGCTCGGCGCCCTGCTCGTCTGGGGCAGGCAGCGGGTCGCGCGCGTGCAGGCGTCGGTGGCGCCGATGCTCGACTCGGCGCGCGGTTATCTCGGCATCGTGTCGGTCGTCGACCGCGTTGCGGCATCGATCACGACGGCCATCCAGCATCGAGGACTCCCGGGGTACCTCGCGATCATCATCGTGGTCTTCATCGGCGGCCTCGGCACTGTGTCGATCCTGAACACCTCGTGGCCCGATGACATCCGTCTTTGGGACTATCCGGCGCAGCCGTTCCTCGCCCTCGTCATGGGCATCGCCGCTGTCGCCGCCGCCACGGTGCGCCAGCGGGTCACCGCGGTGCTGCTCGTGAGCGTCACCGGCTACGGCCTCGTGCTGCTCTTCGGCATGGCGGGAGCACCCGACCTCGCGCTCACGCAGGCGCTCGTCGAAACCATCGTGCTCGTGGTCTTCGTGCTCGTGCTGAGGCGCCTGCCGAAGCAGATCGCGCAGCGCAACCCTCCGGTGCACAAGCTGGCACGCGGCATCATCGGAGCCCTCGCCGGCACCGTCATGGGCGTGCTCGGACTCGTCGCCCTCGGCGCGCGCATCCGACCGACGATCGCCGATGGCCTGCCCGCCCTGGCGCTCGAAGCCCACGGCACGAACATCGTGAACGTCATGCTCGTCGACATCCGCGCGTGGGACACCCTCGGCGAGATCTCGGTGCTCGTCGCGGTCGCGACGGGTGTCGCGAGCCTGATCTTCGTGTCTGGTCGCACGGGCGGCGCCCCGCGCCTCGACGCCGGCGACGAGGGCGTGAACCGCCGCGACCGGCTGCGCCCGGTGCCCGAGCCCGCATGGTCGATCCGCGCCCCCCGCACGAGCCTCGCCGACACCGAAGGCGAGACGGATGCCGCGAGCGAGGCCGCCGAGACGAGGCAGACGTGGCTCCTGGCGGGTCGCACGATCTCGCCGCGCAACCGCTCGATCCTCATCGAGGTGCTCGTGCGGCTCCTCTTCCACCCGGCGATCATCGTGTCGGTCTTCCTCCTCTTCGTCGGGCACAACGCCCCGGGCGGCGGCTTCGCCGGCGGGCTGCTCGCGGGCCTCGCCCTCGTCGCGCGCTACCTCGCGGGCGGGCGCTACGAGCTCGGCGAAGCGGCCCCCGTCGACGCGGGGCGCCTGCTCGGCACAGGGCTGCTGCTCGCCGCCGGCACCGCCGCGGGATCCCTGCTCTTCGGCGGCCCGGTGTTCGAATCCGCCTGGTTCGAGACCGAGGTGCCGTTGCTCGGCACGATCTCGATCGGCACCTCGACGCTCTTCGACATCGGCGTGTACCTCGTGGTCGTCGGGCTCGTGCTCGACATCCTGCGATCGCTCGGCGGCGAGGTCGACCGTCAAGAGGAGCGTCAGTCAGACGACGACAGCGGATTCACGACGGGCGACGGCGACGACTCAGCTGGGCACAACGAAGGACAGGAGTTCGCCGACGGCGCCGAGTACGACGAGGATTCCGTCGGTCAAGTAGGCGCGCCGGCGCCGAATCGAGACTCAACGGGGGGTCTCGATACGCGGCCTCCTGCGTCGGTCGGTCCTCGACCAACGGAAGCGGGTCTCGATACGCGACCAACTGAAGAGGGGCGCCGCACATGACCGCATCCCTCACGCTCGTCGTGCTCATGGCCGTGCTCTTCGGCGCGGGCGTCTCGATCATGCTCGAACGCAGCCTCACGCGAGTGCTCATCGGGTTCCTGCTCGTCGGCAACGCCGTGAACATCTTGATCTTCCTCATGAGCGGGGCACCGGGGCTCGCGCCCATCCTCAGCGAGGGCGTCGATGCCGACGAGATCTCCGACCCGCTCCCCCAGGCGTTCGTGCTCACGGCGATCGTCATCAACCTCGGCATCACGGCGTTCATGCTCGCGCTGATCTACCGCTCGTGGTGGCTCGCCCAGCTCGGCGCGAAGGGCGACCTCGTCGACGATGACGCCGACGTCGCCGAAGACGCCGAAGAGACGGCCGACCTCATCCGCAGCTCCGCGGCCGACGACCGGGCGATCCAAGACCTCATCGACGCGAGCGACGAAGAGCCCGATGAAGGGCTCGACGAGGAGCTCGAGCTCGAGGCATCCGCTCGCGACGATCTCGATGGTGGCGGTCTCGATACGCCTCCTTCGTCGGCTACTCGATCAACGGACCCGGGGGCCAAACCGTGACCGCCGTACTCGTACCCCTCGTCGTGCTGCTTCCCCTGCTCGGGGCGGCCACAGCGCTGATTCTCGGTCGTCACCGCCGCGCGCAGATGGCCGTGAGCCTCGGTGTGCTCGCCGCGGTCACCGTGATCGCCGCGGTGCTGCTCGTCGCGGTCGACACGACCGGCCCGGCCGTCGTCTACATCGGCGGGTGGGATGCTCCGTGGGGCATCACCCTCGTCGTCGACCGGCTCTCGGCGATCATGCTCGTGATTTCGGCGATCATGCTGCTCGTCGTGCTCGTGTACTCAGTGGGGCAGGGCATCGCCGACCAGCATCGCGAGACGCCGGTGTCGATCTTCCACCCGAGCTACCTGATCCTGTCGGCGGGCGTCTTCAACGCGTTCATCGCGGGCGACCTCTTCAACCTCTACGTCGGCTTCGAGATCTTGCTGTCGGCGAGTTACGTGCTGCTCACCCTCGGCGGCACCGGCGAGCGCATCCGAGCGGGCGTCACGTACATCATCGTGAGCCTCGTCTCGTCACTCTTCTTCCTGAGCGCGATCGCGCTCATCTACGGCGCGACGGGCACCGTGAACATCGCCCAGCTCTCGGTGCGCCTCGCCGAGCTGCCCGGCGACGTGCAGCTCATGCTGCACCTGCTCCTGCTCATCGCCTTCGGCATCAAGGCGGCGGTCTTCCCGCTGTCGTTCTGGCTGCCCGACTCGTATCCGACGGCGCCCGCACCCGTCACTGCGGTGTTCGCGGGCTTGCTGACGAAGGTCGGCGTGTACGCGATCATCCGCACCGAGACGGTGATGTTCGTCGAGACCGACGTGACGGTGCTGCTCATGGTGGTCGGCGGTCTCACCATGCTCATCGGCATCCTCGGCGCGCTCACGCAAGCCGACATCAAGCGATTGCTCTCGTTCACGCTCGTGAGCCATATCGGGTACATGATCTTCGGCATCGCCCTCGCGAGTCAGCTCGGTCTCGCTGCGACGATCTACTACGTCGTGCACCACATCACGGTGCAGACGACCCTGTTCCTCACGACGGGTCTCATCGAGCGCTTCGGCGGTGCGACGTCGATCAACCGGCTCGCCGGGCTGCTCAAGGCCTCGCCGCTCCTCGGCGTGCTGTTCTTCATTCCCGCGCTGAACCTCGGCGGCATTCCGCCGTTCTCCGGGTTCCTCGGCAAGACCGGACTGTTCCTCGCGGGCGCCGAAGGCGCCGCCGTCGACCCGGGCATGGCGTGGCTCATCTGGGTGGTCATCGGGGTCGGCGCCCTCACCTCGCTCATCACGCTCTACGCCCTGACGCGCTTCTGGAACATGGCGTTCTGGCGTCGGCGCTCCGAGCTCGACGGGTACGAGTCGGTGCTGCTCGGCTCGGTGCTCGAGGCGCCCGAGGGAGCAACGGTCACCGCGACCCGCACCACGCCCGTGCTCATGGTGGTCGCAACGAGCGCCCTCGTGACGGTCACGATCTGCCTCACCGTCTTCGCCGGCCCGATGTTCGACCTCGCCGGGCGCGCGGCCGCCGACCTCCTCGACCCCGCCGCGTACATCTCCCTCGTGTTCCCCGGAGGCGTCCGATGACGCATTCAGCAGCGGATGTCTCGCGCTGGCGTTCCGTCTGGCGCCAGCTGCCGCTCCTCGTCGCCCTCGTGCTCGTGTGGGTGTTCCTCTGGGACCAGGTCACCGTGCTCACGGTGGTCACGGGGGTGCTGCTCGCGATCGGGGTGACCCGCGTGCTGTACCTGCCGCCGGTGCTGCTCAGTGGTCGCTTCAACGTGTGGCGCGGCCTGCTGCTCGGTCTGCGCATGATGTACGACGTCTCGAGTGCCTCACTGCAGGTCGCCTGGCTGGCGCTGGATCCGCGGTGGAAGCCGCTGAACTCGATCATCGCCGTGCAGCTGCTCACCCGTTCCGACCTCGTGACCACGCTCACGGCCGAGGCGATCTCGGTCGTGCCGGGCACCGTCGTCGTCGACATCGACCGCGAGCGGGGGCTGCTGTACCTGCACGCCCTCGGCACTCGCACGGTCGCCGACATCGATCGGGTGCGCAGCGCTGTGCTCGGCACGGAGGAGCGCATCGTGCTCGCCATCGGCACACGTGCGCAGGCGGCATCCGTTCACGCTGCCCGTCGTGAGCGTCGCGAGCAGGCCGCACGAACGAAGGGAGCAGGCACATGACCTTCCTCGAGATCGTCAGCATCATCGCCGGAGTCATGTTCGGCATCGGCGCGATCGCCTCGATCTACCGCATCATCAAGGGGCCGTCGATCCTCGACCGTGCGCTCGCGACTGACGTGCTGCTCGCCATCGCGATCTGCGCGCTCGGCGCCGAGATGGCGCTCAACAAGCACACCGACACTCTCGTGGTCATGCTCGTGCTCGCGATGTTCGCGGTCGTCGGTTCGATCTCGATCGCACGGTTCATGGCGAAGCAGGATGCATCATGAGCGCCGCCGAGATCCGCCTCACGTCACTGCCTGCTCGTGTCGGGAGAATGCAATGAGCGCCGCCGAGATCCGCCTCACGTCACTGCCTGCTCGTGTCGGGAGAATGCAATGAGCGCCGCCGAGATCGCCACCGGTCTGCTCATCCTCGTGAGCGGTTTCCTCTCGATGGCCGCGGGCATCGGCATCGTGCGGTTCCCCGACGTGCTGACCCGGCTGCACGCCGCAACGAAACCGCAGGTGCTCGGGCTCGCGACCGTGCTCGTCGCGATCGTCGTGCAGGTTCCGACGTGGGGTGTGCTCACCACGGTCGTGCTCGTGATGACGTTCCAGTTGCTCACCCAGCCGATGACTGCGCACATGCTCGGGCGCTCGGCCTACCGCAGCGACCACGTTCGCCGCGACCTCCTCATCGAGGACGACCTCGACCGCGACATCGCCGAGCACGATCAGACTGGGCCTGATAGTCGACGGTGAGTCGACCGTCGCGGCCACTTTCGTGACGGCTCGGGGCCCCGTGACGCATCACCCAGCACGTCACCGAAGTCCGACGAGAATGGAGTGGCGGGATGGTGGCGGCTCACCGGCGGCTCACCGGCGGTGCCCTGACGTGGTTCCGATGGAAGAGGTGGCGCGAGCATGAGACCCATGAATACGACACGAATCGTCGACCTCCGTCAGGAGCACGGCTGGACCCAGGAGCGACTCGCGACCGAGAGCGGAGTCGGCCTCAGAACCATTCAGCGGCTGGAAGCGGGACACGACGCCAGCCTCGAGACGCTGTCCTTGGTGGCCGACGCCCTGCGAGTTGCAGTGCGAGGTGCTGCCCGTGCCGCTGTCGACGGTGAGGCCGGCCCATGCGAACCCGGCGTCAGCCGCGGGTCGGTGAGACCGTCTTGCGCATCACGGTCTTGCTCTTGCCGATTTGCCGCTCGAACGTGAATCCCGCCTTCTCGAACATGGCCCTCGTGCCGTTGTGAAGGAACGAGGACGACGTCTTCTTGTCCGGGGTGAGCTCGTTGGGGAACGAGACCACCTCGCCCCCGCCGGCCTGCGCGATCAGCTCCAGCGCGCCGTCCAGCGCCTCCCGTGCCACTCCCGAACGTCGGTGGTCGCGGTCGACGAAGAAGCAGGTGATGCGCCACGGTGCGGGCTTGGTCTCGCCCGCGTCGTACTGCTTGCGGTGGTAGATGTTCGGCAGTTCGACCGGACTGCCATACTCGCACCACGCGATCGCGTCGTCGCCGTCGAATACGAGCGCGGCGTGGGCGATGCCCTCCGCCACAAGTCGCTGCTTGAACGTCGGCCGGTCGTACTCGTCCTTGACGGTGTGCTCCGAGTCGGTGTGGAAGTACGAGCAGTAGCACCCGCCCCAGACCCCATTGTGCTTCTGTGCAAGTGCCAGCCACGCCGGGAAGGTCTCGGGAGTGAGCGGCCTGATCACGTGCGAAGTCGTCACGCCCATCTCACCGGCCCCACGTGTCGGTCCAACGCGGCGATGTCGATGCCGTGGTGTTCAGGTGTCGGAGGATCACTCGCCACGCGCGTGCCATGCCGTCATCTTGCCAGCATCACCGATTGATGTCACGGCTTTCATCGTTTGCCCGAAGACCGGTCGATCCGCGCGGCAAGAATCTGTCGCTAGACGCCTGTCTCGACCCAACTCACCGGAAGGAACGGGCTGTACACATAGACGACCTTGTCTCCCTTGCGGTCGATCTCGATAGTTCCCTTGCCCATGTTCATCGCATTGATGATCTGGGACCGAACACCCTCCCACGTGGGGCCATCCGTGAAGCGGAACTTCGCGTAGTTGGGTGCGATGCTGCCGATATAGAGAGTGACGTCCGTTGCCATGTGACGAACTCTACCGAGGGCCGCTGGGCATCAGAGTTCGCGCAGAGCGGCGGGTTCGCAACCGTCCTGGTCGCGGTCCTTCCCTGGCCCGGTGCCGAGAGAACGATATTCTTGAAGTGACGCTCTTCAGGATATTCTTGAACTGGCTGAATTCGTGATATTCTTAAACACCCGGCATTCAGAATATCCTTGAACCCGCTCGTTCTTGATGATCAGGAAAGAGGCCGAATGCCCACCTACGACGTACGCAATCCCAAGATGCTCGCCAATGCGATCCGCGACGCCCGGCGACAGTCCGGCGTGACCGTCGCCGACATTGCAGACGACCTCGGCATCACGCCGCAGTACCTGTACGAGATCGAGGCGGGGAAACACCCCATGTGGATCACTCGGGTGTTCCGGATTCTTCGCAAGCTCAACATCACGGTCACCGTCTCATACGGGAAGGCGGATGACGATCGTGACTGACCCCGAAACTCTGAACGTCTACCTATACGACAATCTCATCGGCACGGTCACCCGGGGCGAGCGGATCGACCAGGTCAAACTGAGCCTGGAACCGCGAAACGTCGGTGATCCCGGCGCGATGTCAGAAGGATTCGCCCTGCTGCCGTCCATCCCGCCGACCCCGAAACAGATCTCCGCGTTCCTCGGTGGATACGCCCCCGAAGGTCTGCAACGCACCGCCCTCGCCGCGAAGAAGCGTATCGACCAGTCGGATCTGTACTCATTGCTCCGGCACTACGGGCTGACCATGGCAGGCGCAGTCTCGGTTCGAAGCTCCGGCCACACCGACGATGCGCCGGGAACCTACCGGAAGCTCACCGAACGCGACCTCATCAAGAAGCTCCAGAAGGCACAGCGCGACCACGACCTCGGGAACGAGCCCGACTCCGGCAGATCGATGCTGCCCGGATTCCAACCCAAGGTGCTGATCGCCCGATTCGACGACGTTTGGTACCAGCCGGAACGGCGGGCGCACTCCACGCACATCCTGAAGCCCGCACCGACCCGCAGGCCTGCGACGGTCTACGACGAGTTCTACTCTCACCAGCTGGCACGCCACATGGGACTCTCCTCGTTCGACAGCGACCTCCTCACTTACAACGGGCACACATTCCTCGCAATCGAACGCTACGACCGGCGTATCGAGAACGGCGATGTTCAGCTCCTCCATCAGGAAGACGCCGCCCAAGCGCTCGGACTCGACTGGGTGGCGTCCACCGCGAAGTTCCAAGACTCTGCATCCCCAACCATGCCCGGCCGACCGAGCGCGAAGAGAATTGCCGAGTTGTTCGGCTCGTTCGGCGATGGCAGCGACGTGGAAACCTGGCTTCGGTATCTGCTGTACAACGTCCTTGTCGGCAACCATGACGCCCACGCGAAGAATGTCTCGATCCTCCACACCGACGATGGACCCCGAATCTCCGACCTCTACGACGCCGTCCCGATTCTGCATATCAATGACGACCCGTCGCGCCTCGGGTCGAAGAGGATCAACGACGAGCTCTCCCTGGCGATCGGCGGAGAATTCAGCCACCACTCCATCACCCTCGACCACTTTCGAAAGGAAGCATCGAGCTGGGGGGCGATCGGGTCCCGTCGCGCTCAACAAGTGATGACGGGCACCATCGAACAGTTCGGCGCCGCCCTCGACGCCGTCGCCGAGATCCCAGGCGGCAGTATCGGCCTTCGGAACCGGCTCGAGTACAATCTCGAGCGAATCGGTTCCGGCAAGCCGATCGGGAGGCCGAAGCTGCCCCGGCCCGCACGGTAGTCGACGGTGAGGCAAGGCACTCAACCGCCGCGAGCGTCTCAGTGCGCGAGCTGCGCGGCCTTCAACCGCACCGGCTTGCCGGGCTTGTACGGCCGGGCACCGTGCCCGGGTTCGTCGGCACGCCGCTCATCCTCGATGCACTGTGCGTGGCAGGTCGACCCGACGTCCCCACTGCATGCTGCTCGAGATCAACGTGAGCCGGTGAAGACCGGCTTGCGCTTCTCCTGGAACGCGGCGAAGCCCTCACGGTAGTCGACCGTGTCGCAGAGCGCGGCCTGCGCACGGTTCTCCTCCGCCATCGACGCCCAGAGTCCGAGCCGGTCGTCGCGGAGCGCGGCGATGAGTCGCTTCGAGGCGACGAACGCCTGGGTCGCCCCGGATGCCGCGGCGCGGGCCGCGGTGCGGGTGGCATCCGTCACCTCGTCGGCGACGAAGACCTGCGAGAACAGCCCGGCGGCGACCGCCTCCGACCCCGACATGAGCCGGCCCGTGACGATGAGGTCCATCGTCCGGTGCGCGCCGAGACGCTCGAAGAACAGGGCGTGGCCGCCCGAGTCGAGGGTCGCGCCGAGGTTCGCGAATGGCGAGCCGATCTTCGCGGTGTCGGCGACGTAGACGATGTCCGACGCGATGAGCAGGCCGAGTCCGACGCCGAGGCACGCGCCGTGGGCGACGGCGAAGGTCGGCGCGGGGAATCCCGCCATGCGCTGCAGCAATGGCTCGACGAGTCCGCCGAGATAGCCGAGCACGTCGTCTTCGCGCGGGTCGACGCCCGAGATGTCGCGGCCGGCGCAGAACGCGCGCCCTTCGCCGCGCAGCACAAGTGCACGCACCTCGCCGAGCTGCGACATCCGCTCGGCCTCGGTGTAGGCCGCCGAGAGTTCGCCGATCGCTGCCTCATCGAGCGCGTTCAGCTTCTCGGGCGCGTTCAGCACGATCTCGGCAACGCCGTCGTGCACGCTCAGTTCGATCATCGTGCCGCTCTCTCTTCCGCTCGCCTATTGCTTTTCTCAGGAGATTCTTGCCCGATACCGCAGATTCCCGTCAGATTCTCCTGAAAACAGTACGTTTTGGGAGGGTCGTTCCTGAGAAGGGAGGCTGTGGCGCCGCGGTGGGACATCACACGTCGTAGTCGACGACGACGCGGTCGGACTTCGGGTGCGACTGGCAGGTGAGCACGTAGCCGCGTTCGAGTTCGTCGGGTTCGAGCGCGTAGTTCTCGGTCATCGCCACGCTGCCTTCGACGAGGCGCGCGCGACACGTACCGCAGACACCGCCAGCGCACGCGAACGGTACGTCTGGCCGCACTCGCAGCGCCGCATTGAGGATGGACTCGTTCGCGCTCACCGGGCTGTCGACGGTCGTCGACTGCCCGTCGAGGGTGAACTCGATTGCGACGGTCGGCTCGCCGCGCTCGACGACGACAGGCCGCCCGTGTCGCGGTTCGACCCGGTCGGCGTCGGTCGTGAAGAGTTCGTAGCGCACATGCTTGGTGGGCACACCGCGCGCCTCGAGCGTGTCGCGAGCGAGCTGCACGAGCTCGAACGGCCCGCAGAGGAACCACTCGTCGATCGTCTCGGGGCGGATCAGCACGTCGAGCATGCGCTCGAGCTTCTCGCCGTCGATGCGCCCCGACAGCAGTGGCGCGGTGCGTTGCTCGCGCGAGAGCACGTGGTGCAGCGCGAGGCGCGAGGGGTAGCGGTCCTTCAGTTCGGCGAGCTCTTCGAGGAACATCACGTCGAGCGTCGACCGGTTCGTGTAGACGAGTTCGAACTCGGATGTCTCGGAGCGGGCCAGCACCGTGTGGGCGAGCGCCATGAGCGGGGTGATGCCCGAGCCCGCGGCGATGCCGACGACATGCTTGCCGTCGAGTACGTCGAGGGTCGAGGTAAACGTGCCCTGCGGGCTCATCACCTCGAGCGTGTCGCCCGCGGCGAGCTCGGTATTCGCCCACGTCGAGAAGAGTCCGCCGAGGTCGCGTTTGATCGCCACCGAGACGCTGCCCCGCACCGGCGGCCGGCAGATCGAGTAGCTGCGTCGCAGCTCGTGGCCGTCGAAGTCCTTGCGGAGGGCGACGTACTGGCCGGGCAGGTAGGTGTACTCGTCGGCGAGGGCATCGGGCACGGCGAAGGTGACCTCGACCGCGTCGGCAGTGAGCGGGCGCACCTCGGCGACCTCGAGCGCGTGGAACCGGGCTCGCCGTCGGCTCGGGCTCGGACCGTCTTCGTTGGTCGCCGTCTCGCCGCCGACCGTGCTCGCGAGGAACGCCGAGGCGACAGCCTCCGTGGGTTGAGGAGGGTGCGCAGCGCCCGTCTCGAAACCTCCGCCACCGAGGGGCGGGTTTCGAGACGCGTCCTCCTGCGCCGGGCGCTCCTCAACCCGCGAGGAGGTGGAGCCCAGGTTCTTCGCCGCCATCAGAGCACCTTGAAGTAGTCGAAGGGCTCGAGGCAGTCACGGCACTCGTAGAGCGCTTTGCACGAGGTCGAGCCGAAGCGGGCGAGCTCGCGCGTGTTCAGCGAGTCGCAGCGCGGGCACTTCACGGCGAGCTGCAGCCGCACGGGCCCGGAGCCGCGCGCGGCGGCGTTGCCCGTCGGCGCCTGGATGCCGTAGCGGCGGAGCTTCTCCTTGCCGCCCTCGCTCATCCAGTCGGTGGTCCACGCGGGCGCGAGCACGATGTCGACCCGCACTTCGTCGTAGCCGGCGTGCGTCAGCGCGAGCAGCACATCGTCACGCATGGCGTCGAGCGCGGGGCATCCGCTGTATGTGGGCGTCAACGCGACGCGCACGGTGCCGTTCTCACCGATGTCGACCGAGCGCAGCACGCCGAGGTCTTCGATCGTGAGCACGGGGATCTCGGGGTCGGTCACGGTCGCCGCGACCTCCCACGCGCGCCGGGCGGCCGGGCTCGTCGGCACCGGTCGTGCGACGGAAGCAGCTGGTCGAGCAGGCGGCGCAGCCGTCGTATCGAGACCCGTCTGCGTCTCGATGCGCGTCGCCTCCGGCAGCGCTACTCGACGGGCGATCGCGGCCGCGCTCACCACGACGTCCCCGGGTGCGCACGGGCGAGCACCTGCATCTCTGCGAGCAGCGGGCCGAGGTGCTCGGTGTGCCGGCCTTCGCGGCCGCCGCCCGACGCGACGAACGCGGTGCGACCGGCCGGTCGCTCGAGACCCGCCTCGAGGAACACCTCGTCGATGACGGCGTCGAAGGCAGCGAGCAGCGTCGAGGGAAGCACCGCAACCCCGTCGGCGGCAAGGCGTTCGACGAGCGCATCGTCGACGAAGAGCTCGTCGATGTACGGCCAGGTGTCGGTGATCGCGGCGATCATGCGGCGACGCGACTCCTCGGTGCCGCCCGCGAGCCGAAGCACCCACTGGGTGGCATGGTCGCGGTGGTAGTCGATCTCCTTCACCGACTTCGCAGCGATCGCCGCGAGCGTCGGGTCGGCCGAGTCGACGAGCCGCGAGTACAGCTCGTACAGGTACACGGATGCCGCGAGCTGACGCGCGATCGTGTGGGCGAAGTCGCCGTTCGGCTGTTCGAAGAGCCAGGCGTTCGTCCACTCGGGCTCGTCGCGCCAGTAGGCGAGGTCGTCTTCGCTGCGGCCGCTCGCGGTGCCCGCATAGTGCAGGAGGGAGCGCGCGTGGCCGATGAGGTCGAGGGCGATGTTGCCGAGGGCGACGTCCTCTTCGAGTTCGGGAGCGCTGGCGATCCACATGCCGAGCTGCTGGGCGAGCACGAGGGCGTCGTCGCCGAGGCGCAGCGCGTACTGCGCGGCATCCGTCGACGCGACCGTCATGGTGCCGTCGGCGGCGGTGCCCGCGAGCTCTTCGGCGAGCGCGAGCCGATCGACGGAGACGTCGCCGTGGACGTCCACTGCGGGTTGAGCCTGTCGAAACCCTTCGACTGGCTCAGGGCGCACATCGCTCACAGGTGCTTCACCCCTTCGCTCTTCGTGTAGTAGACCGCGTGCCGGTAGTTCTTGCCGGCGGGGCTCTCGAAGAACGCGCCCTTCGCGTCGGGGTCGCTCGTCGTGATCGCGTCGGCGGGTACCACCCAGATCGAGATGCCCTCGCCCCGGCGCGTGTACAGGTCGCGCGCGTTGCGCACCGCCATGTCGGAGTCGGGCGCGTGCAGCGAGCCCACGTGTACGTGGGAGAGCCCGCGATTGGCGCGCACGAAGACCTCCCACAGGGGCCAGGCCTCGGTGCCGATTTCGCCGGGAGTCGACATCAGCTGTTCCTCTCGCTCACGCGGGTTGAGGAGGCGCGCCAGCGCCGTCTCGAAACCCCACGTTCGGACAGCCCGGGTTTCGGTGGCTCGCTGCGCTCGCTCCTCAACCCACTCATGCTGCACCCTTCGACAGGCTCAGGGAGCGCTTCTCGGCGTACGCCGCCGCGGCCTCGCGCACCCAGGCGCCGTCTTCGTGCGCCTCGCGCCGACGGCGCAGGCGCTCGGCATTCGCGGGTCCGCGGCCGGCGAGCACCTCGTTGAACTCGTCCCAGTCGATCTCGCTCATGTCGTACTGCCCGGTCTCGTCGTTCCACGCGAGGTTCGGGTCGGGCAGCGTGACGCCGAGCACCGCTGCCTGCGGTACGAGCATGCCGACGAAGCGCTGGCGCAGTTCGTCGTTCGAGAAGCGCTTGATGTTCCACGCCATCGACTGCGCCGAGTTCGGCGACTCGTCGTCGGGCGGCCCGAACATCATGAGCGAGGGCCAGTACCAGCGGTTCACGGAGTCTTGCGCCATCTCGCGCTGCGCCTCGCTGCCCTGCATGAGTTCGAGCAGGATCTCGAAGCCCTGCCGCTGGTGGAACGACTCCTCTTTGCAGATGCGCACCATTGCGCGTCCGTACGGGCCGTACGACGCGCGGCAGAGCGGCACCTGGTTGCAGATCGCGGCACCGTCGACGAGCCAGCCGATCGCGCCCATGTCCGCCCATGTCGGGGTGAGGTAGTTGAAGATCGAAGAGTAGCGCGCCCGCCCGGTGATGAGTTGGTCCATCATCTCTTCGCGGGTGATGCCGAGCGTCTGCGCGGCCGAGTAGAGGTAGAGCCCGTGGCCCGCCTCGTCTTGCACCTTCGCCATCAGGATCGCCTTGCGCTTGAGGCTCGGCGCGCGCGTGATCCAGTTCGACTCGGGCTGCATGCCGATGATCTCGGAGTGCGCGTGCTGGCTGATCTGGCGAATGAGCGTCTTGCGGTACGCATCGGGCATCCAGTCGCGCGGCTCGATGCGGGAGTCCGCGGTGATGAGGTCGTTGAACTGCTCCTCCTCGGGGGAGAGGTCTCGTTCGACCACGCTGAGTTCTGCGGGAGAGGTCATCGTCGACTCCTGTGTGTTCTGCGGCTTTCGCCTGGCATGCGGGCGCTCGTGGCATCCGACATTACTAACCGATCGTTCAGTTAGTATATAGTCAAGTCGAGCGCCGCAGCAACGGCGCGCGAACGCGTGAACGCGTGAACTCGATGAGGAGCTTCAGATTTGGATGCCGCGACCACTGCCACGACAACCGGCCCGGCCTCGAACCGTGCCATGATGCAGCGCGACCGCGCCTCCGCCGCCCTCGGTATGGTCGTCGAGCGAGATGAACCCGGCATCGCGATCGTCTCGATGCGTGTGCGCGACGACATGACGAACGGGTTCCACATCACCCACGGCGGGCTCGTCTTCACCCTGGCCGACACGGCCTTCGCGATCGCCTGCAACGAAGACGACACCGTCACCGTCGCAGCCGGCGCCGACATCACCTTCCTGAAGTCCACGGTCACCGGGCAGACGCTCACGGCGACCGCGGTGCGCCGCACCCGCAGCGGCCGCACGGGCCTCTACGACGTCTCGGTCACCGATGAGCACGGCGACCCGGTCGCCGAGTTCCGCGGCCGTTCGATCTCCACCAATCGCACCATCTGACCCGTCCCGTTCCCTGGCCTGTCGAAGGGAACCTGCCGAACCGTTCGCTTCGCCCTTCGACAGGCTCAAGGAGCTCGACCGGCTCAGGGAGCTCGACAGGCTCAGGGCACCGAATTCCACCCGACCCCGAGGAGCACCCCGTGTCGACGACGACCATCACCCCCAGCGTCTCGGGCATCGCCCCCGCCGCGCCCCAAGAACTCGACCCCGAAGAGCGGATGTCCCGGGCCGAGATCGAGGTGCTGCAGCTCGAGCGCCTCCAGCAGACCGTGCAGCACGCCTACGAGCACGTGCCCCTCTATACGAAGAAGTTCGACGATGCGGGCGTGCACCCCCGCGACATCCGCTCGCTCGAGGACCTCGCCAAGCTGCCCTTCACGACGAAGGAGGACTTGCGCCAGACCTACCCCTTCGGCATGTTCGCCGTGCCGATGGAGCAGGTCGCGCGCATCCACGCCTCGAGCGGCACCACCGGCCGGCCCACCGTCGTCGGCTACACGAAGGGCGACCTCGACCGGTGGGCGACGCTCATCGCGCGGTCGCTGCGGGCGAGCGGCATCCGGCCGGGCATGAAGGTGCACAACGCCTATGGGTACGGCCTTTTCACGGGCGGCCTCGGCGCGCACGCCGGCATCGAGAAGCTCGGCGCGACCGTCATCCCGATGTCGGGTGGGCAGACTGCACGGCAGGTGCAGCTCATCGTCGACTTCGAGCCCGACGCGATCCTCTGCACGCCGAGCTACCTGCTCACGATCGCCGACTGCATGGTCGAGCAGGGCATCGACCCGCGCTCGACGAGTCTGAAGGTCGCCGTGCTCGGCGCCGAGCCGTGGACGAACGAGATGCGGCGCGACCTCGAGCAGCGCCTCGGCATCGACGCGCTCGACATCTACGGGCTCAGCGAGGTCATGGGGCCCGGCGTCGGTAGCGAGTGCCTCGAGACGAAAGACGGGCCGCACCTCTGGGAGGATCACTTCCTGCCCGAGATCATCGACGGTGAGACCGGCGCACAGCTGGCCGACGGCGCGATGGGCGAACTCGTCTTCACCTCGCTCACGAAAGAAGCGTTCCCGGTCATCCGGTACCGCACGCGCGACCTCACTCGGCTGCTGCCCGGCACGGCGCGGCGCGGCATGCGCCGGATCGAGAAGATCACCGGCCGCAACGACGACATGATCATCCTGCGCGGCGTGAACCTCTTCCCGACCCAGATCGAGGAGATCGTGCTCGGCATCGAGCAGCTGACGCCGCACTTCATCCTCGAGCTCACTCGCACGGGCACGATGGACGACCTGACCGTGCGCATCGAACGTCACCCCGACCTCGACGTCGACGTCTGCCAGGCCGCCACGATCGTGCTCGCCAAGCGCATCAAGGAGGGCATCGGGTCATCCGTCGCCGTGAAGCTCGAAGAGCCGGGGGCACTCCCCCGCAGCGAGGGCAAATACAAGCGCGTCTACGACCTGCGCACGACTGCGAGTTGAGGGTGCGGTGCGTCTGCGGGTTGAGCTTGTCGAAACCCCCGAGCGGGTTGAGCTTGTCGAAACCCACGAGCGGGTTGAGCTTGTCGAAACCCTCACCCGGAATGGGTTTCGACAGGCTCAACCCGCAGAACTCGGCGAAGAGGATGCGAAGATGAGGGCGATGTCTGAGAACGGATCACTTCGACGAGGGCGACCCGGTTACGACCGGCAGGGCATCCTCGAGGTCGCCGTCGCCGCCTTCAACCAGTACGGTTACGACGCGACCTCGATGGGCATGCTCGCCGACCGACTCGGCCTCTCGAAATCGGCGATCTACCACCATTTCGCGTCGAAGGACGAGATCCTCGAGCAGGCACTCGATGAAGCGCTGAGCGCGCTCGAATCCGTCCTGAGCGAAGCGGATGCCTCGGGCGGCCGTGCGACCGACCGTGTCGACCGTGTGCTGCGCGGCGCCGTGCACGTGCTCGTGTCGAAACTCGCCTCCGTGACGCTGCTGCTCAGGGTGCGCGGCAACACCGAGGTCGAACGCCGTGCCCTCGCACGTCGCCGTGCGTTCGACAAGGCGGTCACCGCGCTCGTCGAGGAGGCGCAGACCGAGGGCACGTTGCGCAGCGACATCGACGCGAGCGTCGTCTCCCGCCTGTTGTTCGGCATGATCAACTCGATCGTCGAGTGGTACCGCCCGGGCGGGCGTGAAGACGCCGACAAGCTCGCCGACGACGTCATCGCCGTCGCGCTCGACGGCCTGCGCATGCCCACCTCGAACCGCGTCGAGGAGCTGCTCGGCTGACGGGCTCGACCCGAGAGCGTGGCGACGCGGTGGCGCGATCGCTGGTGGACGTGGCGGCCTGACGGGTGCCGCGGCGCGAGGCCGAGCGGTGAGGCAGCGGCCCCCCGGCCGATGCCGCCTCTTCACGACGCTCATCCGCGACCCTGCGCCGCTCGAGGTCACGCGTCAGCTGTGCGTCGTTCGCTGCCTGCAGGTGAGGGAAGGTGATTTCCGAGATGATCATGTCGACTCCTGTGTGTGTATGTCTCGAGATTCCTCGCTAAGGGGGGCACCGGGCATCCGCTCATCGCCCTATTCCTCGCCGCGACCAGCCCGCGCGTCTGAGGTAGGGCACGAGGTAGGGAATGGTCGGATGCCTCGGAGCGCTGTAGTCAAGGTGAAGCAACGCATCGGGTTCCTCTCGTTCGGCCACTGGCATCCCTCGCCGCAATCGGGCACGCGCACCGGCGGTGACGCACTCGTGCAGGCGATCGAACTCGCCGTCGCGGCCGAAGAGCTCGGCATCGACGGCGCGTTCTTCCGCGTCCACCACTTCGCCCGGCAGCTCGCCTCGCCGTTCCCGCTGCTCGCCGCGATCGGCGCACGCACGAGCCGCATCGAGATCGGCACCGGCGTCATCGACATGCGCTACGAGAACCCGCTCTACATGGCCGAGGAGGCCGCCGCGGCCGACCTCATCAGCGCCCACGGCGGCGGCGAGGGCCGCCTGCAGCTCGGCGTCAGCCGGGGATCACCCGAAACGGCGCTCGACGGCTCGCAGACGTTCGGCTTCGTGCCGCCCGAGGGTGAGACCGATGCGGATCTCGCCCGCGCGAAGACCGAGCTGTTCCGAGCGGCCATCGCGGGCGCGGGCGTCGCTCCGGCGAACCCGCAGATGACCGGGTCGACCGGGCTGCTGCCGATCCAGCCGCAGTCGCCCGGACTCCCCGACCGCATCTGGTGGGGCTCGGGTACACGAGCCACCGCGAAGTGGACCGCCGAGCAGGGCATGAACCTCATGAGCTCGACCTTGCTCACGGAAGACACCGGGGTGCCGTTCGACGAGCTGCAGGCCGAGCAGATCCAGATCTTCCGCGATGCATGGGCGGATGCCGGGTGGGAGCGCACCCCGCGAGTGTCGGTGTCGCGCAGCATCCTGCCGATCATGAACGACGAAGACCGGATGTACTTCGGCGAGCGCGAGTCGTCGGACTCCGAAGACCAGGTCGGATTCCTCGACGGCGGCCTCGCCCGATTCGGCAAGAGCTATATCGGCGAGCCCAACAAGATCGCCGCCGACCTCGCGAACGACGCTGCCGTCGCGGCATCCGACACCCTGCTCGTCACCGTGCCGAACCAGCTCGGCGTCGACTACAACACGCGACTGCTCGCGGCGATCGCCGAGCACGTGGGGCCGGCGATCGGGTGGGAGCCCGCCGAGCGTTGAGTCAGCTCGACGCCCAGCCGCTTGTCGGTCGCGTGGGCCAGAGTGGGGGCATGACTCTCGCCGCATCGCCCGCCGACACCCGCGATGCAGCCCTCGCAGCGCTGCGCGAACTCGTGGGACGCTCCGACGCCGAGTTCCACGAGGGGCAGTTCGAAGCGATCGAGGCGCTCGTCGAGGGGCGGCGGCGAGCGCTCGTCGTGCAGCGCACCGGTTGGGGCAAGTCGGCGGTGTACTTCGTCGCGACGCTGCTGCTGCGCCGACAGGGCGCAGGACCGACGGTGCTCGTCTCACCGCTGCTCGCACTCATGCGCGACCAGATCGCCGCCGCCGAGCGCGCCGGCGTGCGTGCGGTGGCGATCAACTCGACGAACGCGCACGAGTGGAGCGACGTGCTCGCGCAACTCGACCGCGACGAGGTCGACGTGCTGCTGGTCTCGCCCGAGCGGCTCAACAACCCTTCCTTCCGTGAGCAGCAGCTGCCCGCACTCGTGCGGCGCATCGGCATGCTCGTCGTCGACGAGGCACACTGCATCAGCGACTGGGGGCATGACTTCCGGCCCGACTACCGGCGGCTGCGCGACCTCATCGGGCAGATGCCGGCCGAAGTGCCGGTGCTCGCCACGACCGCCACGGCGAACAGCCGAGTGGTGGCGGATGTCGCGGAGCAACTGGGCACCGAGGTAACCGGCGCCACCGGCGCGACCGGCGCAGTCGCTGAGGTGCTGACGATCCGTGGGCCGCTCGCCCGCGCGTCCCTGCGGCTGGGGGTGCTACGGCTGCCCGATTCACCGAGCCGGCTCGCGTGGCTGCTCAGCCATCTCGACGATCTTCCGGGTTCGGGCATCATCTACACACTGACCGTGGCGGCGGCCAACGACACCGCGCGCCTGCTGCGCGACCGCGGTCACGAGGTGCGCGCTTACACCGGGCAGACCGACACCGACGAGCGCACCGAGTCCGAGGGAATGTTGAAGCGCAACGAGGTGAAGGCGCTCGTCGCCACGAGCGCGCTCGGCATGGGCTTCGACAAGCCCGACCTCGGCTTCGTGCTGCACCTCGGCGCGCCATCGTCGCCCGTCGCCTATTACCAGCAGGTCGGCCGCGCCGGCCGTGCGAGCGAGAGCGCCGACGTGCTGTTGCTCCCCGGCACCGAAGACGGGGCGATCTGGCACTACTTCGCGACGGCGTCGATGCCCGATCAGGAGCGCGCCGAGCGCGTCATCGGCGCATTCTCCGACGTGCCGGTCTCGACGCCGGCGCTCGAGGCGATGGTCGACATCCGCCGCACGCCGCTCGAACTGCTGCTCAAGGTGCTCGACGTCGACCGAGCCGTGCGCCGCGTGCAGGGCGGCTGGGTCGCCACCGGCGAGCCGTGGGTCTACGACGCCGAACGCTACGAACGAATCGCCGCCGAGCGGCTCGCCGAGCAGCAGCACATGATCGAGTACGAGCAGACCGACGGATGTCGCATGGAGTTCCTTCAGCGCTCGCTCGATGACGACACGGCCGCGCCCTGCGGGCGGTGCGACAACTGCGCCGGGGTCTGGTTCCCACGTGAGATCGCGGCATCCGCGAGCGCGACGGCGGCCGAATCGCTCGACCGCGTCGGCGTGCCGATCGAACCGCGACGTGCATGGCCCACGGGCGCCGACCGACTCGGCGTACCCGTGAAGGGCCGCATCGCGCCCGCCGAGCAGACGGCGGAGGGCCGGGCGCTCGCCCGCCTCACCGACCTCGGCTGGGGCGGCACGCTGCGCGAGCTGTTCGCGGCGGGCGCTCCCGACGAGCCCGTCTCACCGCAGGTGCTCGCCGCCTGTGTGCGCGTGCTCGCCGACTGGGGCTGGGCCGAGCGCCCGGTCGCGGTCGTCGCGATGCCCTCGCGCTCACGGCCGCTGCTCGTCGACTCGCTTGCTCGAGGCATCGCCGAGGTCGGGCGGTTGCCGTACCTCGGCGCGCTCGCGCACTCGGGCGGCGGTCCGACGGGCCAGCCGGGCGGCAACAGTGCGTTCCGGCTCGCCGGCCTCTGGGATCGCTTCACCGCCGAGGGCCTCGACGTGCCGGCCGGCGGGGTGCTCCTCGTCGACGACCAGGCCGACAGCCGCTGGACGCTGACGATCGCCGCTCGCGTCCTCCGTCAGGCCGGCGCGACCTCGGTGCTGCCGTTCGTGCTCGCGCTTCGCGGCTGAGACGAGCGGGGCTCAACCACGTCCGCGCGCGTGATCGCTCCGCGCGAGGAACGTCGCCGCGACGATCGTCACGAGGCAGAGCACGGCGGAGACGATCGTCCTGGCCGCATCACCCTGGATCGCCCCGATGAACGCATCGATGCCCTGCACGATCGTCATCGCGACAGCGATGGCGAGTAGCGCGTCATCCGATCGGAACAGCGGTGCGATGAGCGCGAGCACGACGAGTGCCGTGCTGCACGCGGCGGCGTAGAGCGCATTCGCGTTCGCCGCGCCGACGCCGCCGTCGATCACGGCCAGCATGGCGTAGGTCACGCTGACCCCCGCACTGACGATGACCACGGCGTAACAGATCCAGAAAGCAGCGCCGCGGGCGGCGATCTGCGTCGATTCGCTCATGCGTTCAGCGTGGAGGTCGAGCGGCCGCGCGTCAAGCCGCCATGTCACGCGATCGGCGCGAGCTCCTTCGCGACGAGGGTCAGCACGTCGTACGACGCAACGAGCTCGTCGTTCTGGTTGCGCAGCACCGCGTCCCACCGCACCTCGCCGTACTCGTCTGTCTCGCGCGGTGTGATCTGCTTCGCCGTGAGCTCGACGCGGATCGAGTCGCCGGGCGACACCGGCGTGACGAAGCGCAGATTCTCGAGGCCCGAGTTCGCGAGCACCGGCCCCGGCGCCGCGTCGACGAAGAGGCCTGCCGCCCACGAGACGAGCAGGTAGCCGTGCGCGACACGGCCGGGGAAGAACGGGTTGGCGGATGCCGCGGCCTCGTCCATGTGCGCGTAGAACGTGTCGCCCGTGAACGCCGCGAACGTCTCGATGTCGTCGAGGGTCACCATGCGCGAACCCGACACGACCTGGTCGCCGATGCGGAGTTCGGCGAGTGACTTGCGGAACGGGTGCCCGCCGTCGGGCTGCGATGCGGCTCCCGCGTGCCACACACCGGTGAGCGCGGTGAGCATCGCTGGTGAGCCCTGCACTGCGGTGCGCTGCATGTGGTGCACCACCGCACGGATGCCGCCGAGCTCTTCGCCACCGCCGGCGCGCCCGGGCCCGCCGTGCACGAGGTTCGGCAGCGGCGAGCCGTGGCCCGTCGACGAGCGCGCGTCGTCGCGGTCGAGGAACAACACGCGCCCGTTGTACGCGGAGATGCCGCCTGCAAGCGCCACAGCGATCTCGGGGTCGTGCGTGGCGACGCTCGTCACGAGCGATCCACCGCCCCGCGCCACGAGGGCGACGGCCTCGGCGACCGAGTCGTAGCCGACGATCGACGCCACCGGACCGAACGCCTCCACTTCGTGCAGCGCCGGGCTCGCGGCATCCGCGAATCGCAACAGCATCGGCGCGACGAAAGCGCCCTCGGATGCCGCGCTGCTCACGTCGTCGGGCAGGCTGACGCTCGGAGCATCCGTCGACCCGATGACGAGCTCGCCGCCGCCGGCTTCGAGCCTGCCGACCTGACGCAGCACCTCGTCGCGCTGCGCGAGCGAGGCGAGCGGCCCCATCGTGACCCCCTCAGCGCGCGGGTCGCCGACGACGACGCGCTCGTCGATGCGCGCACGCACAGCGTCGATGACGGCGTCGACGGATGCCTCGGGCACGATCGCCCGGCGGATCGCCGTGCACTTCTGACCCGCCTTCGTCGTCATCTCGGCGACGAGTTGCTTGACGTACGCGTCGAACTCGGGGGTGCCGGCGACGGCATCGGTGCCGAGGACGCTCGCGTTGATCGAGTCGGTCTCGCTCGTGAATCGCACGCCGCCGGTCTGCACCGAGTCATGCGCGCGCAGCTTCTCGGCGGTCGATGCCGATCCGGTGAAGGCTACGAGGTCGCCGAGCCGCAAGTGATCGAAGAGCCCGGGCACGCTGCCCGACACGATTTGCAGCGACCCTTCAGGCAGCAGCCCCGACTCGACGAGGATGCGCACGAACGCCTCGGCGAGGTATCCGGTCGGCGTCGCGGGCTTCACGAGGGTGGGCACACCGGCGAGGAACGCCGGGGCGAACTTCTCGAGCGAACCCCAGACCGGAAAGTTGAACGCGTTGATCTGCACGGCAACGCCCGGCAGGCGGGTGTAGATATGCCGTCCGAGGAATGAGCCGTCTTTCGAAAGGTTCTCGACGGCACCGTCGATGTAGACCTTCGAGTTCGGCATCTCGCGCCGGCCCTTCGACGAGTACGCGAAGAGCACGCCGATGCCACCATCGATGTCGACCCACGAGTCCTGCTTCGTCGCACCCGTTCGCGACGACAGCTCGTAGAGCTCGCCCTTGCGCTCGGTGAGCGCGAGCGCCATCTGCTTCAGCAGCACCGCGCGCTGGTGGAAGGTCAGCTCGCCGAGCGAGGCCTGCCCGACGGTGCGCGCGTACTCGAGCGCGCTGCCGAGGTCGAGTCCCTCGGTCGAGACGCGTGTGACGACCTCACCTGTTGATGCGTCCCGCACCTCAACACCGGCGGCACCCGCCACCTCACCTGTTGATGCGCCCGGCGCATCAACACCAGAGTCCGCCGCCGTGCCACCACCGGACGACGCCGGCGGCGTCCACCATTCGCCGTTCACATAGCTCGGCAGAATCGTCACCATCGGGGTTCTCCTTATTGATGCTCGTGGGTTGAGGAGGCGCACCAGCGCCGTCCCCCTCGTAGGTTGAGGAGGCGCACCAGCGCCGTCCCCCTCGTGGGTTGAGGAGGCGCACCAGCGCCGTCCCCCTCGTGGGTTGAGGAGGCGCACCAGCGCCGTCCCCCTCGTGGGTTGAGGAGGCGCGCCAGCGCCGTCCCCCTCGTGGGTTGAGGAGCGAGCGAAGCGAGCGTCTCGAAACCATACGGATCGAGCGGGCAGGTTTCGAGACCTCGCTTCGCTCCTCCTCGACCCACTGTTGATCATCATGGGGCGTCCCACAGGTAGAAGCCCTCGCCGGTCTTGCGCCCGAGCTTGCCCTCGGCGACCATGCGGCGCAGCAGCGCGGGCGGCGCGAAGCGTTCGCCGAGCGTCGCCGAGAGGTACTCGGCGATGCCGAGCCGCACGTCGAGGCCCACGATGTCGGTGAGCCGCAGCGGCCCGATCGGATGCTTGTAGCCGAGGCTCATCGCGGCATCGATGTCTTCGGCCGACGCGACGCCGTCTTCGAGCATGCGGATCGCTTCCAGCCCGAGCGCGACGCCCAGCCGAGACGAGGCGAAGCCCGGGGCATCCGAGACAACGATCGGGGTCTTGCCGATGGCGTGCACCCAACCCCGCGCCTCCTCCACGAGCGGCCCTTCGGTCGCGCGGCCTCGCACGATCTCGACGAGCGTCGACGCGGGCACGGGGTTGAAGAAGTGCAGGCCGAGGAACCGCTCGGGCCGATCGAGCAACGCCGCGAGCTGGTCGATTGAGATCGACGAAGTGTTCGACGCGAGCGCCGCGCCGGGCGCGAGCACCGACTCGACGCGCGTGAGCGCGTCGATCTTCAGTTCGAGGTCTTCGGGCACCGCCTCGACGACGAGGTCGCAACGGGCGAAGTCCCCGACATCGGTCGACGCGGCGAAGCGAGCGGCGATGGCGCTCTCGTCATCGTCGGCGGTGCCTCGGGCGACAGATGCCGCGACGGACTCGAGCACACGGGCCGACGCCGCGCCCGCGGCATCCGCATCGCGCTCGACGACGGTGACTCGCGAGCCGGCGAGCAGGAACGCGTGCGCGATGCCGGCGCCCATGCGCCCGCCGCCGAGTACGCCGACGTCTTCGGGGGCCCCCGTCGCGGTCTCGGTCACGTGCGCTTCCTCTCGAGGAACTCGGTCATGCGGCGCTGCTTCTCCGGGCTCTCGAAGAGCGCGGCCTGTTCCTCGAGGTCGGCGGCGGGGTGCGCATCGCGCGGTGCTCGGAACACTCGCTTCGTGGCGATCGTCGCAGCCCGGTCGTTGCGAGCGATTCGGTCGGCGATCGCGTGCGCAGCGGCCAGCAGTTCGTCGGCAGGGTGCAGCTCGCTCACGAGCCCGATCTCGAGCGCCTCGGCCGCGCCGACGGTGCGGCCTGTGAGCAGCAGTTCGATCGCCCGAGCGTCGCCGACGATCTCCTTCAGCCGCCAGCTCGCCCCGGCGGCGGCGATGATGCCGAGCCCGGTCTCCGGGTTGCCGATCTTGAGCGCGGGGGTTGCGACGCGGATGTCGGCCGCGTAGGCGAGCTCCGCGCCGCCGCCGAGCGCGTACCCGTCGAGAGCTGCGATGACGGGCATCGGCAGCAGCGCGAGTCGAACGAACGCGTTCGCGTTGATGCCCGCGCGCGCGTCATCCGCCCGCCGTTCGCGGAGCTCTGCGATGTCGGCGCCCGAGGCGAAGACGCCGCGCGCGCCCGTGAGGATGAGCGTGCGCGGCACCGCCTCGAGCTCGGCGCAGAGCACGTGCAGAGCGTCGATCGTGGCCTGGTCGATCGCGTTGCGCTTGTCGGGTCGGTTGAGTGTGGCCACGACGCGGTCGTCGAGCCGTTCGACGAGCAGCGGGCTCTCGTTCGCTGAGCCTGCGGTGCCCTGCGCTCGCCGAAGGGGGGCACCCTGAGCCTGTCGAAGGGTCGAATCGGGCCTGCCGCGCACGCTGCTTCCTTCGGCAAGCTCATGACCCTCGCGCATCAGACGCGCTCCACGATGAGCGCCGTGCCCTGGCCGACGCCGACGCACATCGTCGCGAGGCCGTAGCGCGAGCCCTCTCGCTCCATGCGACCGAGCAGCGTCACGACGAGACGCGAGCCCGACGAGCCGAGCGGATGCCCCAGGGCGATCGCCCCACCGTCGGCGTTGACCCGCGATTCGTCGAGCCCGAGGCGGCGCATGACTGCGATCGATTGCGTGGCGAACGCCTCGTTGAGTTCGATCGAGCCGATCTCGTCGAGATCGATGCCGGCGCGCTCGAGTGCCTTCTCGGTCGCGGGAACAGGACCGAGCCCCATGATCTCGGGGGCGATGCCCGAGCTCGCACCGACGACGACCCGCGCCCTGGGCGTGAGCCCGTAGCGTTCGACCGCCGCACCGCTCGCGACCAGAATCGCGGATGCCCCGTCGTTCAGCGCGCTCGAATTGCCCGCCGTCACGACCGAGCCGCCGTTCACGACCGTCCGGAGCCGGGCGAGCGCCTCGAGCGTGCTCTCGGGGCGTGGCCCCTCGTCGACGAGCACCTCGCCGCGCGCGGTCGGCACACCGACGATCTCGGCCTCGAAGCGCCCCGCAGCGATCGCCGCCACGGCCCGCTGCTGGGAGCGAAGGGCGAACGCGTCGGCCTCTTCGCGCGTGATGCCGTCGATGCGCGCGACCTCTTCAGCCGTCTCGGGCATCGAGTACGTCGCCTTGTCGCGTGCCAAGAGCTCTGGATTCGGGAACCGCCAGCCGATCGACGTGTCGTGCATCGCACCGGGCCGCGCCCAGGCCTTCTCGGGCTTGGCCTGCACCCACGGCGCACGCGTCATCGACTCGACGCCGCCCGCGACGATGAGGTCGGAGTCTCCGGCACGGATCGCCTGCGCGGCCATCGTGATCGCCGACATGCCCGAGGCGCAGAGGCGATTGACCGTGATGCCGGGAATCTCGTCGGGAAGCCCGGCGAGCAGCACCGCCATGCGGGCGACGTTGCGGTTGTCTTCGCCCGCCTGGTTCGCGGCGCCGAGGATGACTTCGTCGATCGCGCCGAGCTCGCCCGCGACGTCGAGCCGGGTGCGCCGTACGATCTCGCCGACGACGAGCGCCGCGAGATCGTCGGGACGAACTCCCGCGAGCGCGCCTCCGTAACGACCGACGGGCGTGCGCACGCCATCGACGAGGTAGGCCTCAGCCATGGTCCACTCCTGACTGCACTGTCATCGCCGGTCGCATTTCCCGACCGAACGTTCAGGAAGTAAGTATGGCAAACGGATCCCCTGCGCGCCACCCGCCCACGAGGCTCGGCCCGGGAAACTTCGGCCGGCGAGCACGCCCGCCCACGACGAGCGCGAACTCGACGTGCTCGCCCGACTCGACGCGCTCGAAGAACAACTGCGCTTCCAGCTCCACTTTCCGCGCCGCTGGAGCGGGTCGATGGTGGCCGATGGCAACCCGATCGGGACCGCGTGAACGCACGAGGGGCCCGCATCCGTCTGGACGCGGGCCCCCGATTTTCCACGGGCGGATGCTTCAGCCGGCGAGTTCCTCGTCGGCTGAAGCCGACTCGGCCTCGACGGTCTCGAGGGTCTCGACGGTCTCGACGGTCTCGACGGCGTCGATGACCTCGGCGGCCTCAGTGGCCGCGTCGAGCGACTCGACGGCCTCTGCAGCGGCCGTGCCGCGCTCGAGCTCGCCGGCGAAGTCGTCGCCGAGACGCATGTCGACGAAGTCGACATCGATCTCGGCTCGGTCGAGCAGCTCGACCATGCGCCGCTGGCGGTTGCGCGGGATGAGCGTGACGACCTGGCCGGTCTTGCCCGCACGTCCGGTGCGGCCCGAGCGGTGCAGGTACGTCTTGTACTCGTCGGGCGCGTCGGCCTGGATCACGAGGTCGATGTCATCGACGTGGATGCCGCGTGCTGCGACATCCGTTGCCACCAGCACATTGACACGGCCCGAGGTCAGCTGCTGCAGGTTGCGCGTGCGGCGCGACTGGTTGAGGTCACCGTGCAGGGCGACGGCGCGGATGCCGTAGTCCTCGAGGTGCCCGGCAAGGTCTTCGGCGAATGCGCGGGTGCGGCTGAAGACGAGCGTCTTTCCCTCGCGGTTCGCGAGCTCGGCGACGATGTCGCGCTTCTCGTGGTTGCCGATGACGAACACGCGGTGCTCGATCGTCGACGAGGCCTGGTCTTCACCGGCGACCTCGTGCACGGCCGGCTCGACGAGGAACTCGTCGACGAGCGTGGCGACGCCCTTGTCGAGGGTCGCCGAGAAGAGCAGCTTCTGGCCGCCGGCGGCGGTGTGGCGGAGGATCCGTTGCACCGGCTCGAGGAAACCGAGGTCGCACATGTGGTCGGCTTCGTCGATGACGGTGATGACGACCTCGGAGAGGTCGAGTCGACGCTGCTCGATGAGGTCTTCGATGCGGCCGGGGGTGCCGATCACGATGTCGACGCCGCGCTGCAGCGCACCGACCTGACGCTGCTGGGGCACACCGCCGTAGATCTGCGTGGTGAAGAGACCGACGCTCTGCGCGATCGGCTGCACCGTGCGGTCGATCTGCAGGGCGAGCTCACGGGTCGGCGCGAGGATGAGCGCGCGGGGCTTGCGGCCCATCTGGCGCTTGCCGCCGGACTTGCCGGACTCGGCCCACATGGCCATGAGGCGCTCGACGGTGGGTGCGCCGAAGGCGATGGTCTTGCCCGAGCCGGTCTTGCCACGGCCGAGCACGTCGCGACCCTCGAGCACGACCGGGATGGTCGCGGCCTGGATCGGGAACGGCGCGTCCGCGCCGAGCTCCTTGAGTGCGCGCACGACGTTGCCGCCGAGGCCGAGGTCGGCGAAGCTCACACCGTCGGTGTCGGTGGCCTGGATGGCCTCGGCCTCGAGGCGCTCGAGCACGACGTCGTCGTTCGTCGAGAAGCCGTGGCCCTTCTCCTTCGCCGGGTAGAAGCTCGACTCGCGTCGACCCGAGTCCTTGAAGCCGGGGCGATCGACATCGCGGTGGGGAGCCCGGCGCTGTGCTGAGCCTGTCGAAGCATCGTCACGGTCGTACGAGCGGGCCGGGCGGTCGTTGCGGTCGAACGAACGCGCGGGGCGATCGTTGCGGTCGTTGCGGGGTGCACGATCGTCGCGATCGAACGAACGCGCGGGGCGGTCCTCGCGGTACGCAGGGCGAGCCGGGCGGTCGTTGCGGTCGTTGGAGCGCGGCGCACGATCGTCACGATCGTACGAACGCGCGGGGCGCTCAGGGCGGTCGTTGCGGTCGTACGAACGAGGTGCACGATCGTTGCGGTCGAACGAGCGCGCAGGGCGATCGTTGCGGTCGGAAGAGGTACGGGGCGCGCGGTCATCACGGTCGTACGAGCGCGCAGGGCGCTCGCTGCGGTCGGAAGAGGTACGGGGCGCGCGGTCATCACGGTCGTACGAACGCGCAGGGCGCTCGTTGCGATCGAAGGAACGAGGGGCGCGATCGTTGCGGTCACCCGAGCGGGGCGCACGGTCATCGCGGTCGTACGAGCGAGGTGCACGATCGTTGCGATCGAACGAACGCGCAGGGCGATCGTTGCGATCGGAAGAGGTACGGGGCGCGCGGTCATCACGGTCGAACGAGCGCGCAGGGCGCTCGTTGCGATCGAAGGAACGAGGGGCGCGATCATTGCGGTCACCCGAGCGGGGCGCACGATCGTCACGATCGTACGAGCGCGTGGGGCGGTCCTCGCGGTACGCGGGTCGAGCCGAGCGATCGTTGCGATCGTTGCGGTCGTACGAACGGGCCGGGCGCTCGTCGCGGCTGTCGCGCTCCGAACGGTGCGGAGCACGGCCGGTGGAGACGCGCTCGTCACGCGACCAGCGTTCCTTTTTCGGAGCCTCGGTCGGCTCGGCGCGGTAGCCGCGGTGGCCTTCGCTGCGTGAGCCGGGCTTGGACGATCCGGCGCGCGCCGGGCCGCCCTTCGAGCCGCCCTTCGCGTACGAGGGATCGAAGTTCTTGGCGGGCCTGCCGCCTTGGGGCTTCTTGTTCTTGGGCATGCTGATGTCTTCCTGGGTTGTACTTGAAGTACATGGCAGGCCTGCCGGGCGCACGTTGGCGCACAGCAGGTCTGAGAACCCGGAGCATCGTCGACCGGGGCCGTTCACATACGGTGACTATCCGAGGCCCTTGCCCCGAAACCGGCCCTTTGGACTCACAAACCCATCCGCGCACAGCGCAGTGTCCAGAACCGACTCGGCTACGATACCGGAAAACGGCTGAGAAAGCGCCTTGCGCGGCATCCGGACCGCGACGCCCAGCCAGATCAGCATCGCGCGACTGGCTCCCGGTGGCGGAACGGTGGCGGCGGCTTCGGCTGGAGTCGTGCTCGGCGGATTCGTGTCGTCGCTCATGGATACCCCCAGGTAACGCGCTCCGGTTCGCCAGCGGCTGTACGGGCTGCGTCGCGCTCATCGTCCTGAGCCGGCGCGGAGCATTCACGACCGTTTGGGGCACGACACGCCGAAACCGTGACGAAACATCGCCGACGTACGCTCCCGGGGTGGACCACCAACTCCCTCCCGTGACCGTCGCCGTCGAGCCACCGCGGCAGCCCGAGGTCGAGCGGCTGCTCGATGGCAGCTCCGCCTACGCGCAGAGCCTGTATCCGCCCGAGAGCAACTTCCTCCTCGACATCGCCACGCTCGAACAGCCGGGGGTGACCTTCTACGTCGCGCGCGACGGCGAACGCGCCGTCGGAATCGCCGCCCTCGTCATCGACACCACGGCAACGGCGACGGATGCCTCTGAGCCCACGCACGGCGAACTCAAGCGCATGTTCGTCGACCCGTCGGCGCGGGGCCGCGGGGTCGCGGGCGCGCTACTGACCCGAATCGAGGCCGACGCGTCCGCGCTCGGCATCCGTGAGATCGTGCTCGAGACCGGCGACCTGCATGACGCCGCCCAGACGCTCTACACACGCCACGGCTACCGCAGGATCCCGCAGTTCGGCCAATACGTCGGCGAACCGCACTCGGTCTGCTTCGCGAAGCCGCTCGCCTGACCGGCCGCACATCGGGCGACCGGAAGCGTTTCCAACCGCAGGAGAAGTGAGCTAACATCACTGCACCCCTGAACCCGGAGCCCGGTGTGAACTCGACCCGACGCACAGGCGGTTCAGGCACCCGCGCCCGGCGGGTCGTGTGGGCCGTCACAGCAGCTGCAGCCGCCATCGCGAGCGTCAGCGCGCTCTCGGGCTTCCACGTGCAGCTGCGCGAGATCGACCCGAAAGGATCGGATGCCGCGAGCGAGCTCACGAGCACCGAGATCATCGGCATCCGCACGTTCACGGCGCCTGAGGGCATCATTGTCGACGCCGATCTCGAATACGGCACCCGAGAAGACGGCACGCTGCTGACGCTCGACGTCTGCGTGCCCGCCGACACCGGCCCCGCAGACACCGAAGTCACGGGCACCGAAGTCACGGGCACCGGCCCCGCTGCCGAGCTCCTGCCGGCGGTCGTCGCGATCCACGGCGGCAGTTGGGCCCGGGGCGACAAGGCCAACGGCGACTGGCGCAACGTCTGTCTGTGGCTCGCGAGCGAGGGATTCGTCGCGGCATCCGTCAACTATCGACTCGTGCCCGACGCCCGGTTCCCAGCCGCGATCGACGACGTCGCGCTCGCCGTGGAGTGGCTGCGCGCGCCCGAGCAGGCCGAACGGTTCGGCATCGACCCCGCCCGCCTCGGCGCGTTCGGCGGCTCGGCCGGCGGCAACCTCGCCGCCCTGCTCGGCACCACCGGCGACGGCCCGCTCGACGAGGGCTCGCGAGTCGCGGCGGTCGCCGAGCTCTCGGGGCCCGTGGGACTCGGCGCATCCGAGCTCGAGGCCGACGGGGCATCCGACTGGCTTCGCCGCATCATCGGCGAATACCTCGATTGCGAACCCGGCGCGAGCGATGAGCAGTGCAGTCAGGCGACGGATGCCTCGGCGGGCCCCCACGCCGACCCGAGCGATCCGCCGTTCTTCATCGGCCATGCCGAGGGCGAGATCGTGCCCCTCGGGCAGTCGCGGCGGTTCGCCTCGACGTTGGAGGCAGCGGGCGTGCCCGTCGAACTCGCGGTGGTGGCCGGCGCCGAGCACTCGATCGGGATCCTCGACGAGGCTCTGCGCGCACGGGTCGCGGCGTTCCTGCACGCTCACCTCGGGTAGCGCCGGCGCTGGCGCACCTACTCGTTGGTGAAGAAGACCTCCTCGCTGTTGAAGTCGCGGGAGATCGCGAGCGTCAGGGAATCGGGATCGGCGACCGACCATGCCGAGTTCCACGTCACTGATTCCCCCGGGAGCACCTCGGTCGGCTCCGTGGCGACGTCGTCGGGAACACCACCGAAGTCGAAGATCTCGCCCGCCCCCTTCTCCGCGGAGTAGAGGGAGAGGGTCATGTACGACAATTCGATGATCTCGTCTGAGTTGTTCTCGACGATCACGGTGAAGTAGACGTTGTCGGCGTACGGCAGATCGATCGCGTATTCGCTCGTCGTGTACGGCTCGGCCGGTGACACGGACAACTCGACACCGTCCTCCCAGACCAAGGTCTCGCCGAACGCGACCGTGGTCTCGCCCGACGGGACCGCGGGCGAGGGCCAGGTCGCCGCGGGCGGCGTCGTCTCGGGAGCGGAAGAGGCGACAGCACCGAAGAACGCGCCGGTGGCCATCGCCACACTCACGACGAACACGACGAGACTCACGACGCCGCCCACCACTGCGACGCCGAGCGCAGTCAAGGCGGGCCACTTCGCGCCCTTCTGGAAGAGGGCGACGATCGCCAACGCGACGGCGGCCAGCAGGAGGAACCATCCCACGAACCGAACGACCGGAATGCACGCGACCACGAACCCGAGCACGGCGGCACCGAGCGCGATGAGGCCGAGCACGTTGAGCGTCGAGCCGACGTGCGTGGCACCGGGCGAGCCAACGGCTGGGACCGCGGCGACGGCGACGGAGGGCACGACGGCGGGCGGTACGGCAGCGGTCGCCGGTTCGACGAATGCCACGGGCTGTGCCGGTGCCTGTGCCGGAGCCGGTGCCGCCACGGCCGGCGCGAAGTGCACCGTCCATGCGGCGCCATCCCAGTAGCGCAGGCGGCCGGATCCGTCGTCGTACCAGCCAGCTGGGGCGTTCGCGTCAGTCATGACCATGATCCTGTCAGAGCCGGCCGACCCCTGTGGGGCCGCGCGCCTCCTGTCGGTTGAAGGCGGCGGAGGTCGACCGGCGCCTACCCCTGAGCACATTGCTGGGCAAGCCCCTGCGCCGACGGCCGCCGCCGCCACCGTAGGCTCGGAGCGTTCCGATCGGAGATGACATGTCCGCGCACGATTCACCCGAGCACGACGCACCCGAGCACGACGGCGCCGACGATTCGCCCGCGCAGCTCTCGCGGAGCGACTGGCGCCTCATCTTCACGCGCACGGTTCACGAGTACCGCATCAACCAGGTGCAGGACATCGCCGCCGCGCTCACCTTCTATACGCTGCTCGCGGTGTTCCCCGCGTTGCTCGCGACGCTCGCGCTGCTCGGCATCTTCGGCAGCGCCGAGGCTGTGGTGGCCGACGTGCTCGAGGTCGTGCGGGAGCTCGGCGGGGCATCCGTCGTCGATGCACTCGACGAACCCATCGACCAGTTGCTGAACGCGTCGCATGCCGGCCTCGCCTTCGCCACCGGACTGCTCGGCACATTGTGGGCGACGTCGGGCTTCGTCAGCGCGTTCGGCCGCGGCATGAACCGCATCTACGAGGTCGAGGAGGGCCGGCCGTTCTGGGCGATGCGGCCCATGACACTCGCTATCTCGGCGGTCCTGGTGGTGCTCGCTGCCGTCGCAGCCGTCGCCCTCGCGCTGACCGGGCCGGTCGCCGAGGTGGCCGTGGGAGTGCTCGGCCTCGACGAGGGTGCTGCGTTCTGGTGGGACCTCGGCAAGCTTCCCGTGCTCGCCGCGATCGGCATCCTCGTGTTGGCGTTGCTGTATTCGGCCGCGCCGAACGTGAAGCGCCGCAACTTCCGCTGGCTGAGCGTCGGCGCCGTCGGCGCGCTGCTCGCCTGGGTGATCACGACCGGCCTCTTCGCACTGTATGTGCTCGGATTCGGCACGTACCAGCGCGTCTACGGCGTGCTCGGTGGAGTCATCGTCTTCCTCCTGTGGATCTGGCTCTCGAATCTCGCGATGCTCTTCGGCGCCGTGCTCGACACCGAGGTCGAGCGGGCTCGCCAGCTGCGGGCGGGCGTCGCAGCAGAGGAGCACGTGCACCTGCCGCTCCGCGACGACCGGCTCATCGCGAAGAACCGCGAGCAACGGCAACGCGATGTGCGCGCCTCCGCCGGCATGCGGCCCGACGTCGTGACAGACGGCGTGACACCCCCTGCAGGGCGTCGTCCGCACGGGTGACCGGGCCGGAAACCCTACCGCGGTAGGGGCGCCGAATGGCTCCCAAGAGGGATGCGGCGCCCGAACGGTGCGTGCCAGAGTACTGGCATCATGGACCAGATCCACCAGACCAGCCCTCGACCAGCGGATGCCCCGGCCCCTCGCCCGCCCGCCCCACCGATGCCGCCGCGCGTCGCCGGCCCTGATGAGCGGCAGTTCCGCGCCTGGATGTGGGTGGCGACCTCCCTCCTCGCCGTGCTGCTCCTGTCGGTGGCGGTTCCGCTCGCGGCGACCGTCTACGGGGTGCACTTGCTCGCCGCGTTCGCGACGAGTCTCTTGCTCGCCGGTTCCATCCCGCTCGCCGTGCGCCTGCCATGGGTGGCGGCGGGGGTCGCGACGATCGGCCTGCTCGCCTTCGCGCTGCTCTCCGCCGGTTCCGACGGCGCCCCGTGGCCGTGGCCGGTCACGACGATCATCGGGCAGGGCGCCCTGCTCATCGTGCTCGGCCTCATGCGACCGTGGTGGGTCGGGCTCGCAACCTGGTTCGCCGGAGTGGTCGTCACCATGCCGTTCGCGTTCGTCGATGCGGGCGCCGCAGCCAGCATGGTGACGGGCGCCGCCGTCACGGCGCTCGCGCTCGTCGTTGCCGTGCTCCTCGCCCAGTGGCGACTCATCGGTGTCGAGCTCTTCCGCGAGCGCGAGCACTCGGCCGCTGAGCAACAGCGGCGCCTGCTCGTCGAAGAACGCAACCGCATCGCCCGCGAACTGCACGACGTCGTCGCCCACGGGCTCTCGATCATTCACGTGCAGGCGACCAGTGCGCCGTACCGCGTCGAGGGCCTGAGCGAGGGAGCGAAGACCGAGTTCGCCGAGATCGCGGTCTCCGCCCGCACCGCGATGACCGAGATGCGGCAACTGCTCGGAGTGCTGCGCAGTGCCGACGCCGCGGCGGAGACCACGCCGCAGCCCGGGCTCGCCGAGTTGCCCGAGCTCGCGGCATCCGTCGAACGCGCCGGCGTGCCGGTGACGCTCACCGTCGCCGAAACGCTGCCCGATGCCGGGCTCGCCTCGACGGCCGTGTACCGCATCGTGCAGGAGGCGCTCAGCAACGTCGTGCGGCATGCGCCGGGCGCACCGACTTTCGTCTCGGTCGAGGTGCTCGCCGACGACCTCGTCGTGTGCATCGAGAACGAGGCGGCGACGGATACCCCGGGGCCCGATGCGAAAGGCGGCGGCCACGGCCTCATCGGCATCGGCGAGCGCGCTGCCCTGCTCGGCGGGCGCGCCGAGTACGGGGCCCTGCCCGGCGGCGGCTACCGTGTTCTGACGACCCTGCCCCTCGGCGCGAATGGAGAAACGGTGTGACGATCTCGGTGCTGATCGCTGACGACCAGGCGATGGTGCGTGCCGGCTTCGCCGCCGTGCTCGGCGCGCAGCCGGGCATCGAGGTCGTCGGGCAGGCGTCAGACGGCGACGAAGCCGTCGCGATGGCGCACGAACTGCGACCCGATGTGGTCGTGATGGACGTGCGGATGCCTGGCCAGAACGGCCTCGAGGCGACCCGGGCCCTGCAGACTCCGCCGCGCTCCACCGACTACGTGCCGCGCGTGCTCATGCTCACGACGTTCGACATCGACGACTACGTCTACGAGGCGCTCCGCGCCGGGGCGAGCGGGTTCCTGCTGAAGGACGCGACGCCTGAGGAACTCGTGGCTGCCGTACGGATCGTCGCCGCAGGCGATGCGCTGCTCGCGCCGAGCGTGACCCGGCGCCTCATCGAGGACTTCGCCCGGTCGGGCCCGCCGCCCCGCCCCTCGGGCACACGTCTCGCCGAGCTCACCGATCGCGAGCGCGAGGTGCTCACCCTCGTCGGCCGCGGGCTGTCGAACTCGGAGATCGCCGCCGCCCTCTTCATCGCCGAGCAGACGGTGAAGACCCACGTCAGCAAGATCCTGCAGAAGCTGCGGCTCCGCGATCGCGTGCACGCGGTCGTGTTCGCATACGACACGGGGCTCGTGCAGCCCGGTTCCTGATCACCTTTTCTGTAGGTCGAGTAGCGAGCGCCAGCGAGCGTATCGAGACCACGCACCGGTTCTCGATACGCTCCTTCGTCACTACTCGACCACGACACTCCCGAGACCACGCACCGGTTCTCGATACGCTCCTTCGTCGCTACTCGACCAACGACACTCCCCTACGGGGTCACGACGTCGAACGACGGGTCGCCCGCGTCGAGCACGCCGAGCAGCGTCGGCATCGCTCCGGTGTCGCCCGAGACCTCGAGGCCCGGCGACGTCAGATCACCGCCGACGAGGCGGATCATGCGCGCCTTCGTCAGCGTGAGCGTGGCATCCGCCGACTCGGCGTCGGCCGGCTTCTCGACGGCGATGAAGACGCCGTTGTGCAGCGACGCGCGGTAGTTCGTGTCGAGGTCGGTGAACGTGACGTCCAACGCGAGGGTCAGTTCCCACGCTTTCGGCCCGTTCACCGAGATGGCAATCGCGTCGAAGAGCTGCTCGGGGCTCAGTTGCGCGACGATCGCCGGGGCGCTCGTGGCCGTCGGCGTCCCGAAGTTGCCGGCCCGGAGCTCGGTCGCACCAGAGAGGAAGAAGTTTCGCCACGTGCCGTTCTCGGCGCCGTACGCGAGCTGCTCGAGCGTGTCGGCGTACAGCGCCCGCGCCGCCGCGTGCGATTCGTCGGCGAAGACTGCGTGGTCGAGCAGCGTGGCCGCCCATCGGAAGTCGCCCGAGTCGAACGCCGCTTGCGCAACGTCGACGACGCGGTCGATGCCGCCGATCGCGTCGACGTAGCGAGTCGCGAGGTTCGACGGCGTGTGCGCCCAGAGCCGCGCTGGGTTGCCGTCGAACCAGCCCATGTAGCGCTGGTAGATCGCCTTGACGTTATGGCTGACCGATCCGTAATAGCCACGAGCGTTCCACGCGTTCTCGAGCGCCGGCGGCAGCTCGAACATCTCGGCGATCTCGGCGCCGGTGCATCCCTGGTTCAAGAGACGCAGGGTCTGATCGTGCAGGTAGGCGTAGAGGTCGCGCTGGGTGCCGATGAACTCCACGATGCGCTCGCCACCCCAGGTCGGCCAGTGGTGGGAGGCGAAGACCGCATCGGTCTTGCCGCCGAACGTCTCGATCGCCTCGGTCAGATACGCCGACCACACGTGCGGGTCGCGCACGAGCGCACCGCGGAGGGTCACCAGGTTGTGCAGGGTGTGCGTCGCGTTCTCGGCCATGCACAGCGCCCGGTACCGCGGGAAGTAGAAGTGCATCTCGGCCGGCGCCTCGGTGCCGGGCGCCATCTGGAACTCGATCTCGATGCCGTCGATGGTGTGCGTCTCGTCGGTGGTCGTCACCTCGAGCGTCGGCACGATCAGGCCCACCTCTCCACTCGAGGCGGTCTGGCCGAGCCCTGCCCCGACCTGACCCTGCGGACCGCGATCGAGCACTGCGCCGTACATGTACCCGGCCCGGCGTGCCATGGCGGTGCCTGCGTAGACGTTCTCGGCCACAGCATGCCCCACGAACCCCTCGGGGGCGAGCACCGCGATCGTGCCCGCGTCGACCTCCGCCTGGGTCGCGACGCCGAAGACGCCGCCGAAGTGGTCGACGTGGCTGTGCGAGTAGATGACCGCGACCACCTTCCGGTCGCCCCGGTGCGTGCGGTAGAGCCCGAGGGCAGCGGCGGCCGTCTCCGTGGAGATCAGCGGGTCGATGACGATGACGCCGGTGTCGCCCTCGACGAAGGTGATGTTCGAGAGGTCGAGCCCGCGCACCTGGTAGATGCCCTCGACGACTTCGTAGAGACCCTGCTTGGCGACGAGCGACGACTGCCGCCAGAGGCTGGGGTTCACCGTTGTGGGGGCGTCGCCCGAGATGAACGCGTAGCTGTCGTTGTCCCACACAACCCTGCCGTCGGCCGCGTGCACCACCCCGGGATCGAGCGCGCCGAGGAACCCGCGATCGGCGTCGTCGAAGTCCTGCGTATCCGAGAACGGCAATGAGCTGCGCAAAGCGTGATGTGCAGCCTCGATCGAGGCGGATGCGGGCTTCTGGTCCATGGACTCCCCCTGAGCGTCAGTGACTGATCCGACTATGGCACCTGCACCCCGTACCCCGGTAGGGGTGCTGAACGGCTCCACGGGGTGATGATCATCCGGCCGCCGCGTTCCTAATCTGCCTGCGTGGGCGGAAGGGCCGCCCGGATGGAGCTGATCATGACCGACACGCTCGCACGTTCGCCCGGGCTCGCCCGCCGTGGTGCAGTCGATCCCGCCGGAGCATCCGCCCGCCATTCTTCAGGGGTCGCCCGCGACTCGAGCGTCGACGCGATCCGGGCGATGCTGCTCGTGGTGGTCTTCGCCCTGCACGCGATGATGGTCGGCGTGAGCGTCGGCCCCGACGGCCCAGTGCTGCAGAACGCGCTCGAGGGGCAGGCGTGGTTCGGCCCCGTGAGCTGGGTGGTTCAGATCATGCCGCTCTTCTTCATCGCCGGCGGGTTCTCGAGCTTCCACCACTGGCGTTCGATGCGCGCACGAGGGGCGAGCGAAGCCGACTACGTGCGGGCACGTCTCGAGCGGCTCGTGCGGCCCGCGATCGCACTCGTCACCGTGGTCGCCGGCGCGCTCGTCGCCCTCAGTCTCGCCGGGCTCGCGCCCGAACTTGTGGCGACCGCAGGGTTCCGCATCGGCCAGCCGTTGTGGTTCCTCGGCGTGTACGTGCTCACCTCGGCGCTCGTGCCCGTGATGGTGCGCGCGCATGAACGGGCACGGGTGCTCACCCCGATCGCTCTGCTCGCAGGAGTCGTCGCCGTCGACGTGCTGCGCATCTCGACCGGCGTCGAGGGGATCGGGTTCCTCAACCTGCTGCTGGTGTGGCTGCTCGTGCAACAGCTCGGCTTCCACCTCGCCGATGGCGGTCTGGACCGGCTCGCACGCACCACGCTCTGGGGCGTGGCCGCGGCATCCCTCGCGCTGCTCGCCGTGCTGACCCTCGCCGTGCCCTACTCCCTCGACATGTACGAGAACCTCAACCCGCCGACCGTGTGCCTCGTGGTGCTCGGTATCGCCCAACTCGCGCTCTTCCAGATGGCACGCCCGGTCATCCGCGCCTGGGTCGAGCGAGCGGATGCCTCGAGGCTCGTCTCAGCCGTCGGCGAGCGCGCGATGACCGTCTACCTCTGGCACCTGCCCGTGCTCATCCTGCTCGCCGGCGCACTGCTCGTCGCGAACGCCGGATTCGGGCTCCCCCTTCCCGAACCGCTGAGCTTCGAGTGGTGGGCGAGCCGGGGGCTCTGGCTGAGCGTCGCCGCGGCGGTCGTGGTGCCCGTCACCCTGGTGTTCGCACGATTCGAGCGGTCGAGGGCGGCGGGGCGCGCGCCGTCAGCCGGGACATCCGCCGCTTCGACGCCCGCGCCGACGGCGCCGACGGCGTGGTCGACCGCGATCGATGCCGTCTGCGGCGGCGCAGGAGTCGCCGTCGTGCTCGTGACCGGGTTCGGCCCGCTGCAAGCCGTCATCTCGCTCGCGCTGCTCGGGGTCGCGTTGCGCGGCAGCGCGAGGCTGTGGGCGTCGGTTCAGCGCAGGTCGCGCCGCAGCGGAATCGCGATCGCGACGACGGCACCGGCGACAGCGTAAGCAAGGAGTACGAGCGCCCCGACGAGCGGCGACATCGTGGTCGTCGCCGCCATCGGGAGCTGGTCGGCGATCGCGTCGCTGAGGAACGTGAAGTCCGTCAGCGATGCGGTCGCCCCGCCCGGGAGGAACGGGTGGATGATGTTCACCCCCGGGATGATCATCAGCACGTGCTCGAGGAAGTAGAAGTATCCGAGCACGATGCCGACCGCCAGCAACTGGTGTCGCGCGAGCGCACCGATCGCGACGCCGAGGATCATGTAGACGGCGGCGGCGAGTGCGAGCCTCGCCAGCAGCGCGGCGAGCGCGCCGAGCGGAATCCCGAGCGAGACCCCCTGCAGCGCAGCACCACCGATCACCGCGGCTCCCGCGAAGAGCGAGGCGACGAGTCCGTAGGCGACCCCGAGCGCGCCGAAGACGAGCAGCTTCGCCGCGAGGACGCGGCCTCGGCGGGGCACGGTGAGAAAGGTCATGCCGATCGTGCGGTGCCGGTACTCACCGGTCACGGTGATCGTGCCGATGAGCGCGGGCACGAAGAGCAGCAGGCCGCTCATGCCGACGACGATGCCGACGCCTTCGGCGGTGTCGAGGCCCGGCAGCGGCGGTGTCGCGTTCTCGGGACCGATGAGGGCGAGCAGGCCTGTGAGCGCGCCGCCGCAGCACGCGGCGATCACGAGCGACCACAGGGGCAGGCGGAGTAGGTGCCGACCCCGCGGTCGAGGTACTCGGAGATACCGACCAGCGCCGCGACATCCGCGACCCGACCTGCACGATGGCCGCCGAGCTCGCAGAAAGTGCGCAGGTGGCCGCGGGCGGTCATCGCGGGGTGGGCCGCCGCGATGTCGAGCACCGCACCGACCGTGCCCGTCGGGTCGGCGAGATCGCGATACCGGATGCCGCCGATGAGTGCGCTGCCCGCATCGGGCAGCATCTCCGGGTTGAATCGCCCTCCGATGCTCGGGGGACGCCGCTGCGGAACCGGCTATCTGACCTCGAAGTTCGCCATCATGGCCATGTCCTCGTGCTCGAGGTTGTGGCAGTGGAAGACGTACTTTCCGGGGTATCCGTCGAATCGGATGGCGATCTTGGCCTGTTCGCCCGGGTTGAGGTCGATCGTGTCCTTCCATCCGGAGTCGAATTGCCCCGGCCCTTCGGCGCCGCGCTCGAGCACCTGGAAGGGGTTCAGGTGCAGGTGCACGGGGTGGTGGAAATCGGCGAACAACTCCCACACCTCCACGGTGCCGAGCACTGCGGTCGCGGCGATGTAGTCGGGGCTGAACGGCTTGCCGCCGATGAGCCAGCCGTGCATGTCGCCGACCTCTCCTTCACGGAACTGGAACGAGCGCCTGACCACCGCGTCTTCAGCGCGCAACGGCTCGATCGTGGAGAGCCGGTCGGGCACGACGAATGCGTCATCGACCCGGTCACCGACGACGAACTGCATCACCTCGCCCATGCGTCCGCTGTCGAAGTCGTTGCGGAGAGTGACGACGGTGCCCGGTGCGTAGGCGCCGAAGTCGACGATCACGTCAAAACGCTGAGCGGGCGCGAGGACGAGGTGGTCGTGCGCCTGCGGGGATTCCAGCAGGCCGCCGTCGGTACCGATCTCGATGAAGCCGCCGGGGGGCGGCGGGTCGAGTCGAAGCGAGAGGCGCCGGGCGTTCGAGGCGTTCAGTAGTCGCAGTCGGTGGTGTGCGCCGTCGACTTCCGCCACCGGCCAGGGCGTGCCGTTGACGAGCATGACGTCACCGAGCACCCCGGCGATGTAGTCACCGGTGACGCCGGGTGTGCGCACGAGCGTCGGGTCGCTGCTCGGATACTTCAGCGAACCGTCGGCCGTGAAGCTCCGGTCGAGGATCATCAGCGGCAACTCGCGCTCCCCGGCGGGGAGCTCGAGGGCCTCCTCCTCGTCGTCACGGTGGAGATGGAACCCGGTGAGGCCCCGCCACACGCTCGGGCCGGTGAAATCCATGCGGTGATCGTGATACCAGAGGGTCGCCGCTCGCTGGTCGAGTGGAAAGGTGTAGTCCCGCTCGCCGTCACTGGTATCGCCGACCATCGTCATCGCCGAGTCGTGCCCGGAGGAGATGTGATCACGACTGCCGAGCTGTCGGTCGTAGCCGCTGCGGTCGACCGGGTAGACGAAGTCGATCGGATAACCGTCGCTGGCCATCGGCGTGCGACCCCCGTGCAAGTGCACGACTGTCGGCAACGGCAGTTGGTTGACGTGCGTCACGACGGCCGTGCGCCCGCGACGGCTCTCGATCGTCGGCCCTGGGAACGAACCGCCGTAGGTCCACAGCTCGGTCTGCAGGCCAGGGATGATCTCCGCGGACGTGATCTGCTGCGTGACCCGGTAGTAGTCGGTGTCGGCATCGCTCCGCACCGGCGCGAGCACCGGCGGAATCGTCAGACGGCGGCGGAACGGCTTCGGGAGAGGCAGCTGACTGGTCAGCAGGTTCCCGGTCGAGGTCGGTGCGCCGCCGAGGCTCAGTGCGATGGGCACCCCCACCCCGACCGCGACGACCCCGCCGAAGACGCCGCCGATGAACAGCCGCCGGTTGATCGGCCGAGTCACCGCCTCCACCAGGCCCACACCGTCAACGCCGCCGTCAGCATGATCACGGTCACGCCGAGCGGGATGTGGAGCGCGAGCACTGAGCGGAACCCGGCGAACGCCTGCAGCGACATCAATCCGACCAGACCGACCGTCGCCGCAATCGGCCACCACGGTCCGCCCCCGGGCCAGCGCACCAGCACGGCCGCGATGACGCAGACCAGCGTCGCCACTCCCGTGACGATGGCCATGTCGCGATGCGTCGCGAGTGCCGGGTACACCCCCGCCATGAACTGACCGGCCAGCACAGCCTGATCGAACATCAGCACGGCCGTCGCAGCCGTCGTGAAACGCAGGAACCACACCGGCCACCGGCGCCCACTGCGGGGCGCGTCATCGGGAGAAGACATGATGGGAGCCTATCGAATTAGATCCATTTGGAACAATCGCAACTGGATCAATGTGCGAGAGAATGGAAACCATGAGCGATGACGGCGGGCGAGTGTCGATCGAGGTGGGTCTCCTGCTCCACCGGGTCTACACACTGGCCACCCAGCAGTTGAACACCGCGCTTCGACCGACGAGCCTGACGAACCGGCACGTCACGGTGATGTTCCTGATCCGCGACGGCGTGCAGACTCAGCGCGACCTCGTTGCGCGCCTGATCACCGACAAGACCGGCATGGTGCGCATGATCGACGATCTCGAACGACTCGGATACGTCTCCCGGACGCAATCCACCCTCGACCGCAGGGTCACCATTCTCGGATTGACAGACGATGGGGACCGAGCCCTTCGTGCGGCGCAGCAGCACACGCAGCGCGTAGCCGATGAGCTGTTCGGAGCCGTCGGCCCACACGACATGGAAACCTTGAAGTCGATCCTGGAACGCATCCTGCAGCCCACCCCGGGAATGGAGTCATGACTGGCGAACCGACCACCGTCTCGATCCGACGCGAGGTCGACCCCGAGCACATCGCCGAGGCGACCGCGTGGGTGCAGACCGGCGTGAACCTCGCCGCCAAGTACCCGGGCTTCCTCGGCTCGGGCTGGGTGCGCGCCGGCGAGGGCTCGCAGGTGTGGCACATGCTCTACCGCTTCGCGAGCGAAGAGACCCTCGAAGCATGGGAACGCTCGACCGAGCGCACGTGGTGGCTCTCGATGGGCGAGGGCTTCGTGCGCTCGGAGCGCAGCAAGCGGCGCACCGGCATCGAGGGCTGGTTCGACGATCCGGCAACGGGTTCGGTTCCGGTGGCGGATGCCGCGGCATCCGATGCCCTCGATGAACTGCCGCCCGCACCGCCGCGATGGAAGCAGGCGGTGACCATCTGGCTCGGCTTCTTCCCGGTGAACCTCGCCTTCACCCTGCTCGTCACCTCGTTCGTGCCCGGTTGGGATGACCTCGCCGTGGTCTGGAAGGTGCTCATCACGACGTTCCTGCTCACACCGGTCATGACGTTCTGGGCGTTGCCCTTCGTCACGCGCATGCTGCGGCGCTGGCTCGCGCCGCACGCGCGCTGACCACCCCCCTGCGCCCTGAGCCTGTCGAAGGGCCACCCACTGCGCCCTGAGCCACCCCCTGCACCCTGAGCCCGCCCCTGCGCCCTGAGCCTGTCGAAGGGCCCGCCCCTGCGCCCTGAGCCCGTCGAAGGGCCACCCCCTGCACCCTGAGCCACCCCCTGCACCCTGAGCCACCCACTGCGCCCTGAGCCACCCACTGCGCCCTGAGCCGGTCGCTGCGCCCTGAGCCACCCCCTGCGCCCTGAGCCTGTCGAAGGGCCACCCGCTTCGACAGGCTCAGCGCGCACACGCGCACACGCGCACACGCGCACACGCGCACACGCGCACACGGCACGTTCAGCGGATGCCGCTGATGCGCCGTGACAGCAGCGCCGCCGCCTCTCGCACTCCCGTGACCGCTTGCGCTTCGAGCTCCGGCCGCGCATCGTCGGGGAAGGTGACGGCGATCGCGGCGGCGGGCCATCCGAGATGGTCGACGACGGCGACGCCGACCGAGGCGAGGCCGCCGGTGACCTCGCCGTCTTCGGCGGCGAACCCCGCTTCGCGCACGCTCGCGAGCACGCGTTTCAGCCGGCCGTAGCTCCACGCCGCGGCATCCGGAGCACCCTCGCTCACGCGTGATGCGAACGCCGCCGAATCGGGATACAGCGCGCGGAGCTGCGCGGGCGGCAGCTCGGCGAGCATGGCCCGGCCCGTGGCGGTGAGATGGGCGGGCAGGCGCACGCCGACGTCGGTGACGAGCGACGGGCGCCGCGGGGCACGTTCCTCGACGAGGTAGAGCACGTCGCGTCCGTGCAGCACGGCGAGGTGCCCGCTCTCTCCGAGACGGTCGACGAGGGCCGCGACGAGCGGACGGCCGAGCCGGGCAAGCGGCTGCTGCCGAGAGAACCCGCTCGAGAGTTCGAACGCGGCGATGCCGAGACCGTACCGGCGCTCCTCTGGCAGGTGCACGACGAAGCCGCGCTCCTGCATGACGGCGAGCAAGTGGTACACCGTCGATCGGGGAAGCTCCAGCGCGTGCGCGATCGTCGCGGCGGGCACCGGCCCGCGCTGGGTCGCGAGATGCGCGAGGATCGCGAGCGTCTGGTCGGCCGCCGGCACCTTGGACACCCCGCCGGTCTTCGATGACGGGCCATCGGATGCATCCAGAGTGCTCGAAACGTCGCTTCGCGACGAGGATTCCGACATCAGCTGCACTTTCGATGGGTGAGTGCGGGGGTGGACCCGGACGGGCCGACGGACACGAGGGGATGCGCCCAGCGTACGCCGGTCTGGGATACCGGACGGCGACGTGGCGTGTGGCGTTCCCGCGCGTGCGACGGCGGTGTGGAATCGGATGCATGAGCAGCATCGACCCCGCAACCGGCCGCACCAACGCCGACACAGGCGTCGCCGACGTCACAGGCGTCGCCGCCGTCTCCGTTACCGTCGGCACCGGCCCGCTCGGCATCGACGAGGTGGCGGCCGTCGCCCGCCACGGGGCATCCGTCGCGCTCGAGCCCACCGCGCTCGACGGCGTCGCCGCGAGTCGCTCGATCATCGAGGGCCTCGCCGCCGACCCCGAGCCGCACTACGGCATCTCGACCGGATTCGGCGCCCTCGCCACGACCTTCATCGCCGAGGACCGCCGTGCTCAACTGCAGGCGAGCCTCGTGCGCTCGCACGCCGCCGGCTCGGGCGCCGAGGTCGAGACCGAGGTCGTTCGCGCGCTCATGCTGCTGCGCCTCTCGACGCTCATGACCGGCCGCACGGGCGTGCGCCGCGAGACCGCCGAGACGTACGCGGCGATCCTGAACGCGGGCATCACCCCGGTCGTGCGCGAATACGGCTCGCTCGGCTGTTCTGGCGACCTCGCGCCGCTCGCGCACTGCGCGCTCGTCGCGATGGGCGAGGGAGAAGTGCGCGCCAGCGCGCTTCTCCCTCGAAAGGCGGCAGCCGGAGCGAGCGAGGCGCGCAGCGCCGAGCCGCGTGCCTCGGAAGACTCGGAAACGCAGGCCCCGCCCCCAACCACCACCATGCCCGCGGCAGTGGCCCTCGCCGCCGCCGGCATCACGCCCCTTCGCCTCGGCGAGAAAGAGGGCCTCGCCCTCATCAACGGCACCGACGGAATGCTCGGCATGCTCGCCCTCGCGATCGACGACCTGCGGATGCTCCTGACCACCGCCGACATCGCCGCGGCGATGAGCGTCGAAGGACTCATGGGCACCGACGCCGTGTTCGCCGAAGACCTGCACCGGCTGCGGCCGCACGCCGGCCAGGCGGCATCCGCTGCGAACCTGCGACGCCTGCTCGCCGGATCGCCGATCGTCGCGAGCCACAAAGGCCCCGAGTGCACCCGGGTGCAAGACGCGTACTCGCTGCGCTGCGCCCCACAGGTGCACGGCGCCGCCCGTGACACGCTCGCGCACGCGGCATCCGTCGCCCACGCCGAACTCGCGAGCGCGATCGACAACCCGGTGCTCACGCTCGACGGGCGTGTCGAGTCGAACGGCAACTTCCATGGGGCGCCCGTCGGGTACGTGCTCGACTTCCTCGCGATCGCGGTGGCGGATGTCGCGTCGATGAGCGAGCGGCGCACCGACCGGTTCCTCGACCGTGCGCGCAACCAAGGCCTGCCTCCGTTCCTCGCCCACGAGGTGGGCGTCGACTCGGGGCTCATGATCGCGCAGTACACGGCCGCGGGCATCGTGAGCGAGCTGAAGCGACTCGCGGTGCCGGCATCGGTCGACTCGATCCCCTCCTCGGCGATGCAGGAGGACCACGTCTCGATGGGCTGGGCAGCCGGCCGCAAGCTGCGCCGCGCGATCGACGGGCTCGCGCGCGTGCTCGCGATCGAGGTCATGACGGCGGCGCGAGGTCTCGCGCTGCGGGCGCCGCTCGAGCCGGGCGCCGCGACCGGCGCGGTCGTGTCGCTCGTGGCGGAGGTCGGCGCTGTGCCAGGGCCCGACCGGTACCTCTCCCCCGAGATCGAGGCGATCTCGAAGATGGTGGCGAGCGGAGAAATGCTGGTGGCGGTGGAATCCGTCGCCGGCGAGCTCGTCTGAACCCCCAAGAGGCGGTTGTGCCTCCCTCAGGGCGGTGAAAGACTGAGGGGAGTCCGGCTCCGGAGCCGGATCGAACGGAACCCTATGTCGAGATTCGTCGCTGGCCCGAAGCACCCAGTCCGAGCGCCAGGCGCTCGGAATCAGAGGGTTGTGCTCGCGGTGGCCACGGTCGCCGTTCTGGTCAGTTCACTGTCGGTGAGCCCCGCTTTCGCGGAGGAGCCAGCGCCGGCACCGACGTCGACTGCCCCCGCGCCTGCTGACGGCGCTGGGTCGCCGGCCGCGCCGACGACACCACCCCCCACGACCGCGCCGCCGACTCCACCCTCAACGACTGAGCCTCCGGAGCCGACCGAGACGCCGAAGCCGGAGCCGACCGAGCCTCCGAAGCCGACCGAGCCTCCAGAGCCGACCGAGACACCAGAGCCGACCGAGCCTCCGGAGCCGACTGAGACGCCGACTCCGACCCCCACGCCAACCCCAACCCCAGCTCCGACGACGCCACCGGCACCGACCGCACCCGTCGCCGCTCCTCGCGGCCCGGTGCTCATCGGCAACGGCCCGTACGCGCGCATCTCGACCGGCGTCGATCCCCAGCTCGGTGCACTGCTCTCCGCCCGCACGGCGATCACCGGGGCCACGACCGATCTGCGTACCGCCGAGGCTGAGCTCGAGACAGCACGATCGACGCGCGAGGTGGCTCGGTCACTCGCCGAGCAACTGCAGGAGAGCGCCGACGAGGCGAATGCCGGGGCCGTCGCCGCCGCGAGCACCTACGTTGCAGCAGCACGGGGCGGAGACGCCTCCCTGACCTCGATGGCCGCGGCGTTCGGATCGGGTAAAGACCTGCTCGCCGGCCTCGGCGGAGTCGCACGCGTCGACCAGATCGCCGGCGACGTCGAGAAGCTGCAGAACATCGCCGAGAAGCGCGCCGATGAGGCCGAGCTCGCAGAAGAGCGGGCCACGACCGCTTGGAGCGACGTCGACGCCGTACCGGTCGAGTCGGCCCAGGCCTCGGTCGCCGCGGCCGAGGGTGCCGTGGCATCCGCTCGCGATGAGATGTCAGGGTTGCAGTCGCGTGTGGCCGCCTCGAGTGTCGCTCTCCTCGACTCGCTTCCGCGCGATGCGGGTCAGTTGAGCGAACAGGGCTGGGCGTCACCGGTGACGGGCCGCCAGACCGACGGGTTCGGCCCGCGGCCCGACAAGCCGCTCGCAGGAGTGAACGAATTCCATCGAGGCACGGATGTCGCGGCCGGCTGCGGCTCGCCCGTCTTCGCCGCGACGGGCGGTGTGGTCGTCGAAGCCCGCACGAACGGCAGCTACGGCAACTGGATCCTCGTCGAGCACGGCGCTGGGGTCTCGACCGGCTACGCGCACCTGGTCGACGGTGGCATCCTCGTCGAGCCCGGCGAGACGGTGACAGCCGGCCAGCTGATCGGCGCCGTCGGCTCGACCGGCGCCTCGACCGGCTGCCACCTGCACTTCGAGGTGCGCATCGATGGAGTCGCCATCGACTCGGTGCCGTTCATGACGGCCCGCGGCATCGCGCTCGACTGAGCTCGCTCGTCTGGAATCCCAGACGAATCGCTCGCGACATCCGTTGTCGCCGCCCAACGTGTGAGCGACCATCGAAGCATGACCGATGCACCCATCGAAGCCCCGATCCCCCTGCCGGCGGCAGCAACAGCGGGTGGGCGCACAGTGCGCACAGTGCGCGCCGCCCGCGGCACCACCCTCACCGCGAAGAGCTGGCAGACCGAGGCGCCGCTGCGCATGCTCATGAACAACCTCGATCCCGAGGTCGCCGAGCGCCCGGAAGACCTCATCGTCTACGGCGGCACGGGCAAGGCGGCGCGCAACTGGGAGTCGTTCGACGCGATCGTGCGCACGCTCGAGGGCCTCGAGGCCGACGAGACGCTGCTCGTGCAGTCGGGCAAGCCGGTGGGCGTGTTCCGCACGCACGAGTGGGCCCCGCGCGTGCTCATCGCGAACTCCAACCTCGTGGGCGACTGGGCGACGTGGCCCGAGTTCCGGCGGCTCGAACAGCTCGGGCTCACGATGTACGGCCAGATGACCGCGGGCTCGTGGATCTACATCGGCACGCAGGGCATCCTGCAGGGCACGTACGAGACGTTCGGCGCGATCGCCCGCAAGCTCGCGGCGACGCGCAGAACGCTCCCTGAGCTCGTCGAAGACAACGCCCCGCGGGGCGTTTCGACCCTTCGACAGGCTCCGGACGCCGCTGGCTCAGCGGGCGGAGCATCACTGGCGGGCACGCTCACGCTGACCGGCGGTTGCGGCGGCATGGGCGGCGCGCAGCCGCTCGCGGTCACCATGAACGAGGGCGTCGTGCTCATCGTCGACGTCGACGAGACTCGGCTCGCGCGCCGCGTCGAGCACGGCTACCTCGACGAGCTCGCCGGCGACCTCGATGACGCCGTCGAACGAGTGCTCGCGGCGAAGGCCGAACGTCGCCCGCTCTCGGTCGGCGTCGTCGGCAACGCGGCATCCGTCTTCCCTGAACTCCTCGCCCGCGGCGTGGCGATCGACATCGTCACCGACCAGACGAGCGCCCACGACCCGCTGTCGTACCTGCCAGAGGGCGTGAGCGTTGCGGAGTGGCACGAGCTCGCGGCATCCGACCCCGAAGCCTTCACCGACCGCGCCCGCGCCTCGATGGCCAAGCAGGTCGAGGCGATGGTCGGCTTCCTCGATGCCGGCGCGGAGGTCTTCGACTACGGCAACTCGATCCGGCGTGAGGCTGAGCTCGGCGGGCTCGCGCACGAGCGCGCGTTCGCGTTCCCGGGCTTCGTACCCGCCTACATCCGTCCCCTCTTCGCCGAGGGCAAGGGTCCGTTCCGCTGGGCGGCGCTCTCGGGTGACCCGGCCGACATCGCGGCGACCGACCGCGCGATTCTCGAGCTGTTCCCCGACGACGAGCACTTGCGACGCTGGATCACGAAGGCCGGCGAGAAGGTGCGCTTCGAGGGTCTGCCCGCCCGCATCTGCTGGCTCGGCTACCAGGAACGCCACCTCGCGGGTCTGAAGTTCAACGAGATGGTCGCTTCGGGCGAGCTGAGCGCACCCGTCGTGATCGGTCGCGACCACCTCGACTCGGGCTCGGTGGCGAGCCCCTACCGCGAGACCGAGGCGATGGCCGACGGCTCGGATGCGGTCGCCGACTGGCCGCTGCTCAACGCGCTGCTCAACACGGCATCGGGCGCGACCTGGGTTTCGATCCACCACGGCGGCGGCGTCGGCATCGGCCGCTCGATCCACGCCGGGCAGGTGATCGTCGCCGACGGCACGCCGCTCGCCGCCGAGAAGATCGCGCGCGTGCTCGTGAACGACCCGGGTACCGGCGTCATGCGGCACGTCGACGCCGGCTACGACCGCGCCGTCGAGGTCGCCCGCGAGCGCGGCCTGCGCGTGCCGATGATGGAAGGCTGACGGATGTCACGGCACGGGCGAGCCGCGATCTGTCGACTTGCCCGACTGTGTACAAAGTCGGGCAACTCGATGATGGAATGGGTCGCGTGAGCGACGGCGGCGCAGTGCAGCGGATGCTCCTGACGAACATCGGGGAGCTCATCACGAACGACCCGGCTGATGGTCGCGAGGGAGGCCTGCTCGGCGTCCTCCGCGACGCGGCCGTACTCGTCGAAGACGGCTGCGTGACCTGGGTCGGGCCGGCCGCGCATGCCGCCGAGGGCGTCTCCGCGCGCGCGGAACGCGACAACCGACGCGAAGGCGACGAACACCGAACGCTGTGGGACGCCGACGTCGAGGTGGTCGACGCCGGCGGCCGGTCCGTCATCCCCGGCTTCGTCGACAGCCACACCCACCTCGTCTTCGGTGGCGACCGCGCCGAGGAGTTCGCTGCGCGCATGGCCGGACGCAGGTACGAGGCCGGCGGCATCCGCTCGACCGTCGCAGCAACGCGCGCGGCGACCGACGACGAATTGCGGGCGCGCCTTGCGGGCTTCGTCGACGAACTGCACGGCCAGGGCACGACCACCTTCGAGATCAAGTCGGGCTACGGTCTCTCGGTCGAGGCCGAGGAGCGTCTCGTGCGTCTCGCCCGCGAGGTCACCGAGGAAGTCACCTTCCTCGGCGCGCACGTCGTGCCCGCCGAGTACGCCGATCCGTCGCAAGCGCCCGGCACCGGCGCAGATGCCTACGTCGACCTCGTCATCGGTGAGATGCTCGCCGCGTGCGCGCGGCACTCGCGCTGGGTCGACGCCTTCTGCGAGCGCGGCGCCTTCACGGCCGAGCAGTCCCGGCGGGTGCTCGAAGCAGGTGCCGCTGCCGGACTCGGCGTGCGCGTGCACGGCAACCAGCTCGGGCCGGGCGAGGGCGTGCGCCTCGCGGTCGAACTCGACGCCGCCTCCGTCGACCACTGCACCTACCTGAGCGATGCGGATGTCTCGGCGCTCGCTGCAGGAGGCACCGTCGCCACCCTGCTGCCGGGCGTGGAGTTCTCGACGCGCCAGCCCTACCCCGATGCGCGACGCCTGATCGACGCCGGGGTCACCGTCGCCCTCGCGAGCGACTGCAACCCGGGTTCGAGCTTCACGAGCTCGATGCCGTTCTGCATCGCCGTCGCCGTGCGCGACATGGGCATGACGCCGGCCGAGGCACTGTGGGCGGCCACTGCGGGCGGTGCGGCCGCGCTCAGGCGAACGGATGTCGGCACGATCACGCCCGGCGCACGCGCCGACCTCGTGCTGCTCCATGCGCCGAGCCACGTGCACCTCGCCTACCGCCCCGGGGTGCCGCTCGTCGCGCGTGTGTGGAAGGGCGGCGAGGTCGTCGCTGGCGCGTGATGCCGGGGCATCCGCTCGACCATCGGCCGGCTCAGCCGCGCCGCACCTCGATCGCGCTCACCCCGCTGAACCCGATCCACGCGCGATCTTCCGTCTCGACCAGGGTCGCGAGCACGTGATCGCATGTGGCGCAGCGCACGACCGTGCCCGCGCCGCTCCGGTAGACCATCGCCCGGGCGAGCTCGCCGATCGCACCGCACCCGTTGCAACGGGCCGTGGCCATCGTCACGTCGAAGGTGAAGAGTTCGGCGAGCGGACCGGCCAGAGAATTGCCGTCGACGTGCTGCATCACGTGCCTCCGTATCGCTCGGTGCGGATCGATCGGGGGTCGTGCCCGAGTTCGACGAGCCAGTCGGCGACGAGTTCGACGAAGCCGGTCGAGCCGCAGACGTAGACGCGCGGCCGCTCGGCCGCGGGGAGCACGGCTGCCTCGAGCACCTCACGTGTGATGCGCCCCGGCTGCGTCGGCCAGCCTTCGGGTGCGCGGCGCGTGTAGACGAGATCGAGTCGAAGCGGTGCGGATGCCACGGCGAGCGCCTGCAGCTCGTCAGTGAAGTACACGTCGTCGGGCGTGCGCACCGAGTAGAGCAACCTGAATGGCGTCGGATCATCGGTGCGGGCGTGCGCGGTCGCCATCGCGAAGAGGGGAACGACGCCGGATCCACCGGCGATGAGCTGCACCGGGCGAGAGTCGCCGGACTCCGCAGCAGGCGCCCACACGAAGAACGCACCGAGGGGCCCGTGCACCTCGAGCATGTCGCCCGCGCGCACGTCGTCGACGAGGTAGGGCGACACCTCGCCGTCGGGCAGCTTGTCGACGGCGAGGGTGATCCGCTTCGACGACCCAGACGAGGCGATCGAGTACGAACGGGTCGCGGTGTAGCCGTCGGGGGCGGTGAGCCGCACATCGAGGTGCTGGCCTGCGGCGTTGCCGGGCCATCCGTCGACCTCAAGTTCGAGTCGCGAGGCATTCGGGGTCTCCCGGTGCGCCGTCGTGACCGTCGCGACGTGCCATCCCGACCGCGGCACCGCACGCAGCGCCTCGCTGAGCCCGTTGGCCTGCGTGGTCGATGACGCCGTCGGGGCCTCGCTCACCAGTAGCGTTCTTCCTTCCACGGGTCGCCGTGGATGTGGTAACCGTTCTGTTCCCAAAAGCCGGGCTCGTCTTGATCCATCATCACGAGGCCGCGCACCCACTTCGCGCTCTTCCAGAAATAGAGGTGCGGCACGAGGAGCCGCGCCGGCCCGCCATGCTCCGGGTCGAGCGGTTCGCCGTCGAACTCGAACGCGACCCACGCCTTGCCGTCGAGCAGCTCATCGAGCGGCACGTTCGTCGTGTAGCCGCCGTAGCTGTGCGCCATGACGAAATCCTGCTCGGTCTCGATGTTCTCGAAGAGCGTGTCGAGCGAGACCCCACGCCAGCTGGTGCCGAGCTTCGACCAGTGCGTCACGCAGTGGATGTCGGTGTCGACCTGGTCGATCTTCAGCGCCATGAACTCGTCCCAGTTCCAGCGGTGCACGCCGGCGTCGGTGCGGATCGTGAACTCCCACTCGGCGGTCTCGACCTCGGGTGTGGGGCCCGCCGACAGCACTGGAAAATCGTGCACGAGCGTCTGCCCTGGTGGGAGCCGGTCGTCGCGTTCACGGCTTCGCCCGCTGAACCCTCTGGTGATGAACGACATGGCGACCCCTCCCGTTGGGTTCGACCCTAGTGACGGTCGGCCCGCTTGTCACCGGGTTCTCACCAGTTCCCGCTCGCCTGCCGCCTTCGCAGGAGGAGTACGCCGCGGCCATGGGCCAAGTGACTCCTCACGGCCCGCCCGGTCACCGGCCGCCCGGCTCCGGCACGCTGTGCGGCGCATCGAACGTGACGCTGACGGGCGAGGCTGTGCTGCGACCGACGGATGCCGCGACGCGCAACTCCGGCCATGACGCGACGTCGAAGTGGAAGACGGCGACCGCCGCCGTCGGCATCGATTCGATGTCGGGCGAGAACCGGGAGGCGAGGTCGGTCATCTCGGGATTGTGGCCGACGAGCATCGCAGTCGTCACGCGCGCGTCGAATGAGCGGATGACTCGGAGCAGGGCCTCGACGGATGCTCCGTAGAGTCGTTCGTCCGTGATGATCCGCCGGGCATCGAGACCGAGCGGGCCGGCGACGAGTTCGGCCGTCGATCGTGCCCGCACCGCGGTGCTCGCGAGGATCACGTCCGGGGTGATCCCGCGATCCACGAGGCGCCGGCCCATGCGCGGCGCATCATGCCGGCCCCGCTCGTTCAACGGGCGGTCGTGGTCGATCAGCCCCGGGGTGTCCCAGCTCGACTTCGCGTGGCGCATGAGCACGAGCGTCTTCACGGTGGTCCTTTCGACGACGGAATTCGACCGTACTCGACGAACGCGGCGAGTGCTCCGCTGAACACTCGAGTACTCGAGTGTTCAGCGGAGCGCGATGCCCGCCGCGACCTCCAGCACGCAGAGGGCCGCCAATCGAACCGTACGCCCATCGGGGGCATCGGCCGTGGCATCCACCTCGGCGAGGTCGACCGATTCGACTCGCGAATCGGCGCCGGCGGCCCGCGCGGCCTGCCGCAACTCGTACGCCGAGATGCCGCCCGGCACCGATGCCGGGCACCCCGGCGCCACGGCGCGATCGCAGACGTCGACGTCGAGGTCGACGTGGATCGGCCCGCCCCGTGCGCCCGCGATCTCGAGCGCTTCGGCGAACACGTCGCTCATGGGGCGGCGGTGCAGTTCGTCGCGGTGCACGACCGTGATGCCGTAGTCGCGGGCGCGCTCAGCGTACTCGCGCGAGTTCACGAAGTCGGCGATGCCGATCTGCACGATGCGCCGCCCATCGAGCCCGGCTTCGACGAGACGCCGCACGGGCGAGCCGTTGCTCACGCCGTCGCGCAGGTCGTAGTGGGCGTCGAGCGTGATCAGGCCGGCCGAGCCGAGCCGCTCGCCCCAGACGCCGAGCGCCACGGGTGAGGTGAGCGAGTTGTCGCCGCCGAGCGCAACCACGACGCGAGCGTGCTCGGCGGCCGCGGCGACCGCTGCGCGCACACGGCGCTCGCCCGCGGGGCCGTCGGGATCGGCGACATCGCCCGCGTCGACGAGGGTGAGTCCGTCGAGCGACGTTGCGTGGTCGCGTCGGCCGCGATCGGCCATGATTGCAGGGCTGTATCGCCTGAGCACGTCACGGATCGCCGCGGGCGTCTCGTGCGCACCGGTCGGCGAGAGCGAGGTGGCGAAGACCGGCACCCCGAGCAGCGCGAGATCGGCGCGCGCGTCCGCGGGCAACTCGCCGAGCGGCGGCCAGTCACCTGCCCGTGGCCAGAGTGGATCGTTCGGAAGCGCAGCGGTGCCCATGGCCTGACGTTAGCAACGACGGATGCCGCGAGCCGAGGCATCCAAACCGATGGCGTCTGCGATTCCAGACGGGGCTCACTCCACCGGGGCAGGGCCGCGGAGCGCCGCGAGCAGTTCACGCTCTCGCGCAGTGCTGAGGCCGGCACCGCGGTCGCGGTCGAGTCCTTCGCTGCGCTCCCACTCGAGGAGTTCGCCGAGCAACTGGTCGAGGGGGCGCAAGCGCAGCCCTGCGGCGACGGCAGCGGCGTTCGAGCGGTCGAGGAACGCGTTCCACTCGGGGTCGACGATCCACAGCGGCAGCGATTCGGGACCCGACCATTCGTTGACGCCCTGCTCGACGAGCCAGTCGGGTGAGACGGCGACGACTTCGCCCCCGTGCCCGGCGAGGGCCCGCGACCGCTCGATCCAGTCGCCGAACGTCGTGTGCTCGCCCACCGCGTTGAAGGCGCCGGTGAGCCGCTGCTCCACGGCGTCGATCGTGAATTGCACGAGGTCGTCGACGTGGATCGCCTGCACCGAGAAGTCGAGGATGTCGGGCACGAGCATCGGCTCGTCGCTGCGGGCCGCGCGCGCCGACCAGTACCCGCCGCGGCCCGAGGCGTCGCCGTGGCCGGTGATGAGTCCGGGCCGGATCACGAGCAGGCGGTCGTCGAGCGCGTCCCGATAGGCCTGCTCGATCGCCGATTTCGCCTCGCCGTAGGTCTCCGGCGTCGACTCGTCGTCGGCGAGCGGTGGCATGAGCGCGGCCGATTCGTCGGCGCCCGGCTCGTTGTGCGCCGCGTAGACGTTGCACGAGGAGATGAACGTCCAGTGCGCAGCGTGCGCGGCGAGATCCGCCGCGGCGCGGCGGGCGAAGCCGGGCTGGCGGGTCACGTCGATGACGGCATCCCACTCGCGGTCGGTGACGGCATCGTAGGCACCGGGTTGCGACCGGTCGGCGACGACGAACGCCGAGCCCTCTGCTGCGGCACCGGCTTCACCACGGGCGAGCGACGTCACCTCATGCCCGCGCCGAATCGCCTCCCGCGCGAGTTCGCGACCGAGCCACTGCGTTCCACCGAGCACGAGAAGGTCCATGCGCCCATTCGAGCACGTGACGGATGCCGCGCGCAGCCGTGTTCTCGCAACGCGAACTCCCGCGGCGACGAGGGCGCATCGCCTCAGACGGTGGGCGCGGGGGCATCCGCTCGGCGACGCTCGATCGCCCGGATACCGACCTTCCTGAGCTCCTCGACCCAGAGCACGGCCGACGCCATCACCGCGCAGACGAGCCAGTGCTCGCCGTCGAGCCCCCGCGTGCCGAACGCCACCTGCAGCGGCGGCAACGAGACGACCGCGACCTGCAGCACCACGGCCAGTACCACCGAGCCCCAGAGCCACCGGTTGGCGAAGAGACCGCGGAACGCGCTCGACGCGGTCGAACGCGCGTTGAACGCGGTGAACAACGCGGCGAAGACGAGCGTCGTGAAGCCCGCGGTGCGCGCGACCTCGAGCGAATCCGTGCCGCCGGGAATGAGCCCACCCGGCAGGAAGATGTCGATGGTGAGCAGCGTGATCACCGAGATGACGAGCCCGGTAGTCGCGATCCCGATCCACATACCCGTATCGATCGCTCGATCGTGGATGCCTCGCGGCGGCCTCGCCATGACGTCGTCGATCTCGGGATCGACGCCCATCGCGAGCGCGGGTCCCGAGTCGGTGACGAGGTTGATCCACAGGATCTGCGTCGCGAGCAGGGGCAGCACGAGCCCGTCGTCGCCGGCGCCGGTGAGGCCGAGCACGCCGCCGAACACGACGCCGAAGAAGACCGTCAGCACCTCGCCCATGTTGGAGTACAGCAGGTAGCGCAGGAACTTGCGGATGTTGTCGAAGATCACCCGCCCCTCGCGCACGGCGTGGACGATCGTGGCGAAGTCGTCGTCGGCGAGCACCATCTTCGCCGCCTCCTTCGTGACCTCGGTGCCCGTGATGCCCATGGCGATGCCGATGTCGGCCGACTTCAACGCCGGCGCGTCGTTCACGCCGTCGCCCGTCATCGCGACGATCTGGCCATCGGCCTGCAGCGCATCGACGATGCGCAGCTTGTGCTGCGGCGCGACACGCGCGAACACTGAGACGGTGCGAACGGCATCGCGCAGCTGCTGCTCGTCCATGCCGTCGAGGCGAGCACCCGGCAGGGCGATGCCGTCGTCGGGGATGATGCCGAGGTCACGCGCGATGCGCCCGGCCGTCGCGGGGTGGTCGCCCGTGATCATGATCACGCGGATGCCGGCGGCATGCGCCTCGGCGATCGCCGGGCGCACCTCGGGGCGCGGCGGGTCGATGATGCCCACGACACCGGCGTAGACGAGGTCGTGTTCAGCGGACTCGTCGATGGCTGCTGCATCCCTCGCCGCGTCGTCGCCGCCTTCGAACTCGGGTGCGGCGCGGTATGCGACCCCGAGGGTGCGGAAGGCCGCCTCGGAGAGCGCCTCCGTGTCGGCGAGGGCTTGCTCCCGCCGATTCGCATCGAGCGGCACCGTCTCGGAGCCCAGCTGTATGCGGGTGCAGTGCTCGAGCAGAACGTCGGGGGCGCCTTTACTGAGCACGACGACCTCGCCGTCGTCCCTGCGGTGCGCGGTCGACATCATCTTGCGTTCGGAGCTGAACGGAACCTCGCCCACGCGCCCGTATCGGGCCGCCTCCTCGGCGGTGCCCTCCACCTTCCGGGCAGCCACGAGGAAGGCCGCCTCGGTCGGGTCTCCCTCGATCTCCCATTTGCCGTCGCGCTCAGCGAGCTGCGCGTCGTTCGCGAGCGAACCCACACCGAGCACGAGCTGCACCTCGGCACGCAGCGAGCCCTCTCCGAGCTCGAGGCCCTTGGTCGTCGCCGCGCCGATGGGCGTGTACCCGACGCCACCGAGGTCGACGGCGCCCGACGCCGTGACGACCCGCTCGATGGTCATCTGGTTGGTGGTGAGCGTGCCGGTCTTGTCGGTGCAGATGACGGATGCCGACCCCAACGTCTCGACGCTCGAGAGGTTCTTCACGACCGCGTTCCGCTTCGCCATGCGCTGCACGCCGAGCGCGAGTACGACGGAGAGGATCGCCGGAAGGCCTTCGGGTACGGCGGCGACGGCGAGCGAGACACCGAGCAGCAGCACCGTCACGAACTCGGCGGGGGTGCTGACGCCCTCGACGAGCACGATCGTGACCATCACGACGATCGCGATGACGACGACGATGCGGCCGAGCAGGCGCCCGAGGTGCGCGACCTCCACCTGCAGCGGAGTGGGCTCCTCGACGGTCTCGTCGAGCATCGTGGCGATCGAGCCCACCTCCGTCGACATGCCGGTCGCGGTGACGATCGCCCTGCCTGTGCCGCGGTTGACCGCCGTGCCCTTGTAGACCATGTCGAGGCGGTCGCCGAGCGGCACGGTGGCCTCGATCGTCTCCGAGTGCTTCTCGACGGCCTCGCTCTCGCCGGTGAGCGAGGCCTCGGCGACGCGCAACGTGTGCGCACGGAACAGCCGGCCGTCTGCGCCGACCTGGTCTCCCTCACCGAGCACCAATACGTCGCCCGGCACGAGTTCGGCGCTCGGCACCGTGCGCAGCTCGCCATCACGCAACACGGTCGAGTGCGCCGCGGTCATCACGGCGAGCGCCGCCACCGCCTGCTCGGCGCGCGACTCCTGCACGAAGCCGAGCACGGCGTTCAGCACGATGATGGCGACGATCACGATGGCATCGATCGGCAGCCCGTCGGCGCCCTCGACGATCCACGCGATGAGAGAGATCACCACGGCAGCGAGCAGGAGCACGATGAGTGGGTCGGTGAACTGGGCGAGGACGCGTCGCCAGAGCGGGGTGCGGCGCGTGCCTCGCAGCTCGTTGGGCCCGTGGACGGCGAGCCGCGCAGCGGCTTCGGCACCCGAGAGTCCGTTGTCGAGGTCGACACCCAGCAGGCGTGCCACCTCCGCGGCATCCGTTCGCACCGGGTCGAACGCGTCGGTCGAGATCTCGCCGGGGCTCGTCATGCCCCCATCCTCCGGGCGTGTCACGACCACCGCAAGAGCGGGACGACGCGGCTCGATCGATGCGCCGGGTGAGGGAACAGAACGGCGAGGGGTGGTGTTCTGCTGAGGGAGCGATACCCTATGGGGGTATTGGAGCACGAGCAGGCGACGGAGGAAGATGATGGGCGCGACCCGCGACGACATGCACGAGCACCACACCGATGGCGCGGGGCATCCGCAGACGAGGCAGGCTGCACACGAGATGAGCAGACACGACGCGCACGCCGGGCACGATCCACACGCCGGGCACGACATGAGCGGCCACACAGGCCACGATCCGCACGCCGGGCACGACATGAGCGGCCACACAGGCCACGACATGAGCGGCCACGCGGGCCACGACGGCCACGCGGGTCACGGCGACCATGTCGGCCAGTTCCGCCGCCTGTTCTGGATCATGCTCGTCATCGCCGTGCCGACCATCGCGTTCAGCCCGATGTTCGCGTCGATCCTCGGCTACCAGCTGCCCGACAACGCCGTGATCGCCTGGATCTCCCCCATCCTCGGCACGGTCATGTACTTCTGGGGCGGCAAGCCGTTCCTCACCGGCGCCTGGTCGGAGCTGAAGTCGCGCAAGCCCGGCATGATGCTGCTCATCGGCCTCGCGATCACGGTGGCCTACTTCGCGTCGCTCGGCGCGAGCCTCGGCCTGCTCAGCCACCACCTCGACTTCTGGTGGGAGCTCGCACTCCTCATCGTGATCATGCTGCTCGGCCACTGGATCGAGATGCGCTCGATCATGCAGGCGTCGAGCGCGCTCGACGCACTCGCGGCGCTGCTGCCCGACGAGGCCGAGCGGGTGGTTCCGCTCGCTGAGCCCGTCGAAGCGGGCGCCCCTCCGACCAGCTCAGCGACCGAGGTGGTCTCGCCGTCGGAGCTCGCGGTCGGCGACGTCGTGATCGTGCGCCCCGGCGGGCGCGTGCCCGCCGACGGCGAGGTGATCGACGGCACCGCCGCGATGGACGAGTCGATGATCACAGGCGAATCCATCACGGTCGCGCGCGGACCCGGCGACCACGTCGTCGCCGGTACCGTCGCCACCGACACGGCGATCCGGGTGCGGGTCGGCGCCGTCGGCGACGACACCGCGCTCGCGGGCATCCAGCGACTGGTCGCGCAGGCGCAGGCCTCAACCTCGCGCGCCCAGCGCCTCGCCGACACGGCCGCCGGCTGGCTCTTCTGGTTCGCGCTCGGCGCCGCCGTCATCACGGCGATCGCCTGGACCCTGCTCGGCGACCCCGACGACGCCGTCGTGCGCACCATCACCGTGCTCGTGATCGCCTGCCCGCACGCCCTCGGCCTCGCCATCCCGCTCGTCGTCTCGATCGCGACCGAGCGGGCGGCGAAGGGCGGCGTGCTCGTCACCGACCGCCTCGCGCTCGAGACGATGCGCACGGTCGGCGCGGTGCTCTTCGACAAGACCGGCACCCTCACGAAGGGCGAGCCCGCGGTCACCGATGCCGTCGCGGCATCCGGGTTCAACCCCGACGAGGTCATGGCGCTCGCTGCAGCGGCAGAGCGGGACTCGGAGCATCCGCTCGCGAAGGCCATCGTGACGGATGCCGCGCGCCGCGGCCTCCTCGTCGCGTCGGCGTCGGGCTTCACCGCGTCCGCCGCGATCGGCGTGCACGCGACGGTCGACGGACGCATCGTGCAGGTCGGCGGCCCCGGGCTGCTCGCCCGCGAGGGGCAGCGGCCGCTCGCGGCATCCACCGGCTGGAGCGAGGCCGGGCAGACGGTGCTGCACGTGCTCGTCGATGGCGAGGTGGCCGGTGCCATCGCACTGGCCGACGAGATCCGGCCCGAGTCGAAGGAGGCCGTCGACGCGCTGCACGCCCTCGGCGTGCAGGTCGTGATGATCACGGGGGACGCCGAACCCGTCGCCCGCACCGTCGCCGCGCAACTCGGCATCGACCGGGTCTACGCGGGCGTGCGCCCCGAGGACAAGGCCGCGAAGGTGCAGGAGCTGCAGCACGAGGGACTCTCGGTCGCGATGGTCGGCGACGGCGTGAACGACGCGCCCGCGCTCGCGCAGGCGAACGTGGGCATCGCGATCGGCGCCGGCACGGATGTCGCGATCGCCTCGGCCGGCGTCATCCTCGCGTCATCCGACCCGCGATCGGTGATCTCGGTCATCGAACTGTCGCGAGCGAGCTACCGAAAGATGTCGCAGAACCTCTGGTGGGCTGCCGGGTACAACCTGATCTCGGTGCCGCTCGCCGCGGGTGTGCTGGCCCCGATCGGGTTCATACTGCCGATGTCGATCGGTGCGATCCTGATGTCGCTCTCGACGATCATCGTCGCGGCCAACGCGCAACTGCTGCGCCGCCTCGACCTGCGGCCCGAGGCTTCGACGCGAGCGGTGCTCGACCGCGCGAGCTGAGGCATACCTGCGGGTTGAGCGTGTCGAAACCTCCGCCCGAGGCTCGACAGGGTCAGCTCGCGGAGCTTCAAGCGCCTGGCCTCCGCGGCCATGCCGCCCACGCGCGCCGCGGCCCGAATGGCGGCTGCCCGCCGCCCACGCTCGACCAGCGCGCGGTGCGGAACGAGACCCAGCCGCCGGATGCCTCGGCGAAGCCGCCCGACACGACGGCGTCGACGTGCTCGCGTGCCGATGCGACCAGATACGCGACATGCTCGTCGCACGCGTCGCATCCGCACGCCGGCAGCGTCAGCCTCGTGAACTCGCCGAACCCGATGACGAGGCCGGGGAAGGAGGTGAGGCCGATCGTGATCGGCGCCGAGGCATCCGCTCGCGGGCGCAGTCGAACCGCGCGTACGATCTCGACGCCCTCGGCGAGCCACGCGTCGAGCGACGGCTCGCCGTCGCGCTCGACGTCGAACTCCGCCTCGAGGTCGGCGGCGAGCGCGAGGGCGAACGCATGCAGCGAGCGGTAGCTGTATTTCCCCGTGAGGTTGTGAACGCGGGCTGAGGGTGTGAGGCCGCCGATGCCGGTGTGGGGTCTGTGGTGATTGTAGTGATGC
>NZ_JCAIUI010000004.1:200649-387565 GCF_059445445.1 Agromyces sp. Y575 | reverse complement strand
GCATCACTACAATCACCACAGACCCCACACCGGCATCGGCGGCCTCACACCCTCAGCCCGCGTTCACAACCTCACGGGGAAATACAGTTAGAGCGCGTGGTCGGGAACGAACGTTTGTGAGAGCTGCAGCCGTCACGCCCGACCGAGGTGTTGTTCGAATCGTGCCGCGCGACGAGCTGCGATCCCGACGGCGATAGCAACACCGCCGAGCACAAGCGCTTCAAAACCGGCGGCGAGGACTTCCAGACCCAGACCGGAATGGCGGACTGTTTCCATGCCCAAAAGGAACACTGACAGCGCCGCCAGAGCCCCCAGCGAGACGGCCGCTGCGATACGCCCGTTCCACGGCAGTGCCGCGATCACGCAAAGACCCGCGACCAACACCGCAGTTGGCAGGCTCGGGCCGAGCCAATCGAAGACGCCGGCCAAGGTCGCGATCGCCATTTCTGTCCCAGCCGCAATCAACGCGATCGCACGCGCGACGGCGTCCCGGCCGGACAACGCGAGTACCAACGCGACGACGACGAGAACGCCGACAGCGATCGACGGATTCGTGAATGACCCAAGGGCGCCCGGGTAGCGCACGCCCGGCGACCAAGCGATCATTGAAAAGTAGAACAGCGAGAACCCAGTTGCCACCGCGAGTGGCAGGACCACAGAAACGCGGCGACCGCCTGAGCTGGCGAAACACTTCCGAACTCCACCCACTGCCATCGTGAATCGGTCACCCATCGTCGGTCCCGTGTCGCCCCTGGCGTCCGCTTGATCAAGCAAGGTGGCGACGACGGCGTCTTCGTGTTGAGCGCGCCAGCTTGCGGGATACCAGCGCAGCATCCGCCGATACTCATCCGAACGAGAAATGGCCATCGTCGTGCTGTTCCTCTCGAAATATCTGTGCCGGTTACCCCGGCGTCGGCCTCAGGGAGAGGCGCGCACGAGCGTGCTTCGCGTTCGATTCGATGCGCGCCACCTCGGCCCGAAGCGCTTGCGCACCTAGATCAGTCAGTCGGTAGTACCGGCGCAAGCGACCGTCGACGGCTTCATCACCGTCAACGGCCACGAGACCCTCTCCTTCGAGTCGCTCGAGCGCGGCGTACAACGATGCCACCTTGAGCTCAACTCGACCCTCCGAGGCCTCGCGCACTTCCTGCATCAACGCGTAGCCATGTCGCCTACCGCCTGCCAGTGCCACGAGAACCCAGAACGTGGGCTCACGCATCTCGTTCGCCATGCCGTCAGCATACTCCATCGACTGGAATACTCTGCCAACTGCGCGTAGTAGGCCGGTCGCTCCGCCTCGTCGTGGCGCCGTGGTCCAGAAACGACGGTTTGAGAGCATCGTCAATACCGATCGTTTTCGGTGGTGCCACACGAAGGAGGATCACGCGTCGGATTCAGCGCCGCCATACGTCCAGGTGACCGTACCGTTCCACCCGCCCTCAACGTCGCCCAGCAGCAACGACCGCCAGGTGGTCTGTCCTGCCAGGTATCCGCGCGCCGCCCGTAGTCGCCATGTCTCAGCCGAGAGCGTCAGCACGACCTCGATGGCTCTGCCTAGTGTGACGAGTGTGACCGCCGGAACGCCCGCCTTCTGCGTGAGGCGCAGCAGGTAGTAGTCATTGGTCTGCTTGATGCGATTCGGGTCGGGGATTAATTCGTCGGCGACGTCGGCAGCGAGTAGGTCATGCATGTAACGGTTGCGCTCGTCATACGCTGCGGCGGCGCTGTCTACCGCCGCTCCAATCGCCGAGTGAATCGCAGCATTAGGTACAGGTGCGCAGGCGATCATCGTCCGGCATTGATCGGCAACGATCGTCCAGTTCTGCGAAGCCGACAGAAGAGCCTCGCGCGTGTCTAGACCCCGTAGCTGAGCATGCAAACCGCGCAGGGCGGCATCCAGCTCGACGGACGCCTCAGCGATCCTGCCGCGCACGAACGTCCACTGGTCAGAAAGCGGGAGCTCAGCGAGCTGTTCTAGATCCATGCGCTCAGCATTCCACGGGCCCGTCGAGGGGTTGCCGATAACGACCGATATTGACTGTGCTCTCTAAACCGTCGCTTCTGTTGGGGCGATCCCGGCCGCGACGAGCACCAAGCGATAACCTCGGCTTGTGCCCGGACGCCCTCCCATCCCAAGCGCGATGAAACTCGCTATCAAGCAGCGTTGTGGTTTCGGTTGTGTCATGTGTGGCAGCCCTGTTTTCGACTTCGAGCACATTGACGGGTTCCTAGCGACCGGTCATGACCCAGCGCACATGACGCTACTTTGCCCGTTTCATCACCGAGAGAAAACGGCAGGTCGACTACCGACAGCGGCAGTCCGCGTGGCGAACGGCTCGCCGGCCAACATTGGGAGCGCATTCACGGCAGGACACCCTCTCTACTTCGACAGGCGGATGACGTTCATGCTGGGAAACCTGGGGCTGATTGCCGCACCTGAGTCTCGGAACGCGTCCTGCGGCGTAATTGTGGATGGAGCGGTTGTCATCGGCGCACGAATTCTCGACAATCACCTCCGCATCGATCTACAAGTTCGCGATATGGACAACCGCACGCTGCTGAGAATTGTGGACGGCGAGCTGAGCGTGGGTAGCGCGGCATGGGACGTGTCGTTCACAGGGACATCCGTGAGGATCCGCACCGGGCCCGGTGCAGTGATCTTAGAGATGGAGCTGGAGCCACCCGATCGGATCGTGGTGAAGAGGGCAGAACTCTATTTCAATCATGTTCCTCTAAGGATCGGCACCGTGGCTGTTCACGGCGGCCTGCAATTCACCAACTTTTTTCTCGCGAAGCTCAGTTTTGTGGGAGCAGTGGCAGTTGAGAAGGAGCGGAAGGGATATCCCACCGGTTTCTTTGTTGAACCTGAGCCGCGTTGGTACGGAGCGCCGCCGCCACCACCGGGCGGAGCGTTTAGCCGAATACCGGCAAAATGAGTTCGCCCCGCTCTGGGGGTGCACTCCGCGGTGGAGATCGGTGCCGCGCCGTCAGTCATCCCAGAAACGACCGCTATTTGGCGTCACGCGGATGAGTCAGGGACTCCCGCTTCCGACCCCGGTGCCACGCGAAGCACCCGCCGCAGAAGCACGCCCCATCGCCTCAGCATGAGACGCATCTCCGTGGGCCTGCGAGTAATGCTCGCCAAGCGAACGATTCCGGCGCTCGCGCACGATTAGCGTCGTCACGATGGCAGCGAGCACGACGACGACAACCAGCGCCACAACTACCCACTCCATAGTGATCCCCGCTTCAGTTGGGCACACGCTATCGCAGCGGGCGTCGTCCGCTGTGGTGACGAACAGATTCAGATCGCCGCAACTTCAGAGGTCAGAATCGACCGTTTCAGACCCGTTGTTTTCGACGTGGTCAGAACGTCGATGACCGAGGGACGGAAATGCCTGATCCTGCGGCTCAGGGCGCAGCCCAGGGAGTGAGGTCGAAACTCGGGGTTTTGAACGTTTCTGGCGCCACCGTCGATCGGCCGTCACTGGAGGCCCGATAGAGGTCCCTCACCGGCCGTCCGCAGCCAGATCCGCTTCCGGCCACAGCCGCGTATCTGCCACAAATACCAAGTCAGCGCAGGCCCAACACGTCATCGGCTCAGGCCGAGCTCCGGCGTGCTCCGGGTTGTGGTGTCGCGATTGAAGATGTTCCGGTCCGGCAGACGTACTTCGCGACGCCGCCTGTCCTTACCGGTCGAGAGGCCGCGCACGGACTCTCGCGCAGCGGCCGTCGCGTTCGCAAGCCCGCGATCGGCGCGGTCGCGCTCCGTCGCGAGGACGAACTGCTCCCGTGCATCATCCGGGTCAGCTGCGACGAGGTGCAGGCGGTTGGAGCTACGTCCTCGGGTCATGCCCACATAGACGCCGGCCGCATCCATGGCGTCGCCGAGGATCGTGTGGGCCTCTCGCACAGTGGCGCCCTGCATCCCGTAGGCGGTCGACGCGTACGCCAGATGGGTGTGCTCGGAGACGTACTCCGCCGGCAGTCGCACAGTGCGTTGTCTCCTCCTCGAGGTGTGTTCCTTCGCCCACACCGCGGCATCGTCGCCCACGCTCTGGACGATCCAGGTCTGCCGGTTCGCCACCCGCACTGAGGAGTCGTTCTGCCGGGTCTGGATCACATCGCCGCGTCCGATGCTCAGGCCGTCGCTTCCGGTCACGGTGTGGTAGTCGTCGACGTGGCCAGCCCGGACCCGTTCGTCGCGGATGCGCGTGTTCAATTCGCGTGCTTCGTCGTTCGTCGCGACGGTTACCGCGTCTCCGTCACGCCACTCACGTGCGAGCGCGTCATGGAGGGAATCGGGGCTTTCATGCATCACGACGAGGCCGAGCGCATGGAGGCGGTCGAACAGCACCACTGGATGCTCCCCGCGTCGCATCTGCACGGTGAGCGCGGCATACGCGGGGTCGGCGAAGCGGTGCAAGGTCGTCATGGCGTGCACGCGGGGGAGGAGTTGCGCGGCCATGTCGAGCACGCCGCCGCGGCCGATCGCCGAGAGTTGCGCACGGTCGCCGACCAGAGCGACGGTGCCTCCGTGCTCGTCGGCGACGGTCAGCAGCGCGAGCGCGGTGTCCTGGTCGAGCATGCCCGCTTCATCGACCACGATTCGCTCACCGCGGGTAAGACGAGCGGATGCCGCGGGGCCGGCGTACGAGGCATCCGTATCGGGGTCGATGTCGCCAACGGCCAGCCGGGTCCAGACACCGTCGCGATTCCAGCGCCAGCCGTGCTCGTACAAGAGCTTCGCGACGCTGTCGGTTGCAACGCCGAGTTCCTGGTGTGCAACTTCGGCGGCCTTCTTCGTCGGCGTGACCACGCGGGTCGCGCGGCCATGCGCGGCGGCGGCCTCGATCGCGGCGGCGAGCATGGTCGTCTTGCCAGCGCCGGCCGCGCCCTCCACGACGACGAGCGGGTCGGTGGATGCCACGGCCGCGGCCGCTCGCGCTTGCGCCGGGTCGAGCCGGTGGCGGCGCGCGACGTGCGTCAGGTCTGGTGCGCGTCGGCGACCCGCATACGCGGCCCGCGCCGCGAGGAGGTCGCGCAGCCGGGTCTCGGCGGCGATGACGTGCAGGCTCGTGAGGTGTGCGACGTGATCGGGATGCGGGCTGTCAGGTGGCAGGACCGACAGGCAATCATCCGCCGCCAGCCGTGTCGTGAGCATGACGAGTTGGCGCAGCGGCTCGGGATCGGCGCGCACGCCGGCTTCCGTGATGATGCGAGTGACCCGGTCCTGGATGTCGTGCACCGTCCACGTCGATGCCGCAGCCGCGCAACGGTCGAGCGCGCGCGATGCGACATCCCGAGCACTCACGTCCTCCAGCGACACCGGCGGGTGCGCCGGAGCGCGCTCGAGGTCGGGGCGGTAGCCGGCGTCCTCGAGCTCCGCACGCCATGCCGCCTCGCTGCCGAGAGAGGTCGGCCGCTTGTGGGGCCGCTCGTGATCCCACGCCATCGCGATCAGCCGCGATATCGCGGCCAGGCCAGGCTCCTCGTTGGGATGCCTCGTGCGCCAATCCTTCTCAAAGTGCGCCAGGTTTCGCGCGACCTGCTCTGACCGCTTGCTCATCGCGGCGTTGAAGGGATGCAACTCCGCGACTTCGCCCGTCACAGGATCGAGGGTGAGACCGTGGGCGTCGAGGGTGGCCGCGAGCAGCGGGTGCGCCGCGATGACGGCCGTGCCCAGCGAACGGATCGCGCCCTGCTGTCGGAACAGTGCCGCGGTGTCGAGACCGCGCCATGCGTCGGCTGCCCACACCCGCGTCCCGATCTGGAAGTGGATGTGTCGGTGCGGGTCGCCGGCGCGAGAGGTCTTGTGCGAGACGGAGACGGTCTCCAGCTGCTCGATCGGCACCACCCGCTGGCTTCCGCGCGGGCCGACGCGAGTGACGGAATGCTGGCCGAGCCAGGCGCGGATCGCGGCGACCGAGTCGCGCTGCGCGGTATCGAGAGCGACGGATACCTCAGGGTGCAAGGCCGCTGCGATCGACAGCGACTTCGGGGCGTTCACGACCATCTCGGCAAACCGCGGCGATCCCTGCCGGTCGTCTCCTGGCAGGCGAGGCGTGCCCATCGACTCGCCGGTGAGCGGGTTGATCCAGTCCACCCACTGCGCGTAGTGGTCTGGGGTGAGTGCGCCTTCGCCGATCACCTCGCCATCGCCGCCGACGACCGAGAACTCGGCGAGGGATGTCCCGCCCTCGAGGTAGTACTCGTCAGCGCGGGATCGATCGGACTCCAGGTAGCGGCGCGCGTCTGCCCCGGAACCCCGGAACAGGATTACGCCGCCTTTCATCGCCACCCTCCGAGCTGGCTCAGATTCTTGCAACTATCTACGGTAGCATACGTCCATTCAGACTCGGATGGCTTTCGGGAAGAACTTGAGGCTGCTTGGGAGCGTTATATGAGCAGCGAGGTTGGAGTGGAGCGGGCTGCGCAGGTTAACGGGAGGATGTTGTCGGCTGTACGCATGGCTTTCGCGAGAAGTGATGGGGAAGAGATTGCAACCGACGGTGACGCGCAGCCGAGCGCTGATTCCTCGCCGCCGTAGCCACGGCGCGTTGCCATGCCTAGGGCAGCCCACGCTCTTGGCGCTCAGGAGGCGCCGGAGCAATCCGTGCGCACATCAGACCGCCTCTCGCTTGATGTCGTTGTACAACTCTTCAACTCGAGAGACGTATTCGTATGCATCTGGGTTATGGACTTCGAAGATCGCCCTGAGGGCTTGGCTCTTAGGCCACGTATCTGCGGCTGGAACCGCCATGTACTTCTTGTAAAGGGGCAGCATCACTTCAGCTGTCGCGATGATGCCCTGCTCATCCGTTGAGACGTTGGGTACCTGCATGATTGTCCTCGTGTGAGCCCCCGTGAAGTTCTCCCAAATGCGCGCCACCGCTGGTCGGTTGAAATCCTCGAAGATCATCACCGCTAGGAGGATGTCCTGAAATCCAAGCTCATACTTCTCGAGAACATGGGCGAACTTGCGTCGAAACTTCTGGGCCCGTTTGAGCGCGTATGTGGTCCGTTTGGAAGGGTCATCGTTCCGGCGGATGGATTGGAAAAGGCCATAAAGGAAAAGGATGACGACAAGCCAAAGGTCCGTTCGCAGGTTGGCCTCATCTGGGAGCAGTCGACTCAACCCGTTCTTGATGAGAACGTCGTACAAGAAGTACGAAATCCCGATCGAAAGTGCATGGAACACGAAGAACTGCAGTTTGTGGACTAGCGCCCAGCGCGCCCCGATGATGATCATCGTGGCCTGCAGCACCGCGTACCAAACGGAAACTGTCCAAATGTTGACGACTAGCCAGTCGAGATCCAGTGCGTAGAGGGCGATCGCCACGCCCACGATGCACAGCGGCGTAAACAACACGCGGTAGACGGCGTTGAACCCCACGCTGCTCTCGACCTGGAACAGGCTTGTGATCGGCTGATAGTCATTTCGGTAAGTGATTAGAAGCTTGCCGAGCCGCTCCGAAATAATCAGGAGCCCGAGGGCTATCAACGCATGCGCCCAGGCGTTCTGGTACACCTCGATCTGGGGTAGCTGGTCGGCAAGGCGCATGGGCACAAGTATGGATGACAGGAGTCGGCAGTGTGTTTAGTCTGCGAGCCAAAATCCCACGGCATCGAATCGCGGACAGGCCTTCCGCTGACGCGCCCGACCGCGCCTTCCAAGCGGCAATAACCCGTGCTCGCGCGCCCTTGTTGTCCAGCCCTGAGCGGTCGACAGCGCGACCTTGTTGATCTGCGCCATCGTCGCGCTCGGGTTCGCATCGCCCTGCCAGCAGTGGATCAGCTGGCTTCGTCTGGGGTGCGCCACCAGAGACCGTTCTCCGTGATCGGGTGAAAGCCGCAAAGCTGCAGTAGTGATCGGGACGCCTCTGGAGACGACTGGAGCAGATTTGCGAGCGAGGTCGCCGTCCACTCAGGTTGACGCTGAACGAATCGCACAAGCTCGTGATTGGCCTTGCCAGTGTTCTTCCAGCGGTGCACAGCTTCAAATGGCACACCTGCTCGTCGTCTCGCTGCAAATTGAACTAGCGCCAGCCCGGCAACCGCATAGCCGTAGATCTCGAAGCCGTTACGGATCAGGTCGAATACAACTTCGGCCGGGTAGAAGCCTGAATCTCCCCGCGGACCTCTTGCAGCCAATCGGAGATGCGGAGTTTCATCCGTGATCTCTGGGCCGAAAAACGTCGCGAAGGTTCCCACGCTCACGTCGAAAGGAACTCGGATGCTGGGCGGGACCCATTCGCCTCGCGGCGGGTTGATGTAGACGATCTCGTAGTGATATGGCACGTGGCCCGTGGCGTTGACGAGAGCGTCGGATTCGAGCGGGTCAGCATATTTCTTGTGCTCGAAGAGTGCAGCGTGCACGAAGGACTGCGATTCGGGCGCATCTATCTTCAAGAGACGGCGGTTCTCAGGTCCGTCCAGGTCGGATTCGAGAGTCAGGCGCATGTGAACGAACGTATGGCATGACTCGCGGCTAGACGTGCACGCGACTCAACGCGCCCATGTCATGCTGGCCCGGTGCAGGTGATGCTGTCTTGGTGGACGCCCGAAGAAGAGTACGTCCGACCGATTGAGATCTATGATCGGGCCCCTAACTTCCTCGACGCGGTAGCCGATGAAGTTGAACGTCTTGGCCTAAACGCCGCGCGAATTGCACTTTGGCGCGAGTGGCCAACGGACACCACCATCGCCGCAATCCTGTCGTTCGAGGGCGCGGACCGGGTGGACGGCCCGATCTTCATCGCCCGAGATGTCTCCGCGGCCGAGGTGGAAGCGTTCTCGGCTTCCTATGGGTTCGGCCATCGCTTGTGGTTGCGTGCGAACGAAGGCGTCGGCGGGGACGATATCTGGTCGTTTGTGGTTGACGTTCACGATTCGCTGCAGACTGTGTTCGAGTTCGCCGCCTACTTTCAGGTGATTCGCTTCGTATGGTTGGCTCCGCGCCGGACAAAAGACGAAGGCATCCGGAATGAGTTCCGGATCGCCGTGCAGTGCCATGACATTTCGGATGACCTACGTTCGTTCCTTCGCGATCGCGAGTCTTGGACCAGCCGTGAGTTGGAGAAAGAGTTCCGCCTAACCTTCGAATCGGTTTCAGAGATATTGACCCGCTGTGGTTTCAGTCCTCGTGGGGACCGGGTGGGGCGGGATGTGGTTTGGTACAAGGACCGTCCCAACAAGGGCCTTGGGTCATGAACGGGCCGGTCCGTCAACTTCGACCAGGAGTTGACTACTCCCTTTGGCCGCAACTCAAGTGGACGCGGGCTCGCCAATTGGGGGGCGAGTTCTTTGCCTCCACCGAGCTCTACTCGACCAGCACGACCAAGGGGCTAGCCGCACAGTTCTCTGAAGATAGGCGCACTGTCACGTTCTGTGCCCGTGTGCACCGCTCCGCCCCTGTTTATGAATGGTCACTCCTCTTGGGCGATGTCATTCACAACTACCGGTCTGCGCTGGATGCGCTGGCCTGGGAGGTCGCACATCTCGATGGGAGGACTCCACACTCGCGTCATCTTCGAAGGATCTATTTCCCCATTTGCACAACGCGCAAGCAATGGGAGGAGCAAGTGAAGGGGCCGTTGTCATCAGTTCCGAAGGACATTCTGAGTCGCCTTGAAGCTGTTCAGCCGTTCTCATTCGAGCCAGTGGAGGAAGGCATTTTCGTCATCCTCCATGACCTCGATATTGCAGACAAGCACAAGGGTCTTCTGCGTGCGGATGTCATCGCCCGGGACAAGCATCATGTGAGCTTTGGGGCTTGGTTGGACAATGGCGACGACTTCTTCTCCCACGCCGTCGGACCCGGATGGGAGTGGATCGCAGGTACCGATCCCGTGCAGGACGGGGATCCGATCTTTCGAATCATGTCCGACGTTCCGATTCGCGAAGCAGAATGTGACATGGCATTGCCCGTAAGTATTGCGGTTCCTCACGGTGGACGCCTGCATGACGTTTTCGAGCTCCTTCGTATGGTTGACCAGCAGGTCGCGGACACCTTCCAACTGGTCGAAACTGGGCAGTTTCCAGATGACTTGGATCGCCGTCCTGGCTCGCTCGACTACATGGCGGAAGCACCGCCGAGTTTGTAGATTCCAGTGCAAGCGAGGCGCTGCTGCAGGATTGGCTCCTCAAGTACATTGGGGCGTGGCCGCCGTCGTGTTGCTGGTTCCAATGATCTTCGGCGCTCCGCTCCTTGGCTGAAGGGCTTCCACCGAATGAGTGGTTACGGATCGACTCGAGGTCAAAGAGCTGCCGTGGCGGACTGTCTCCAACAGTTGGTTGCGGCGATTCAACCAGTTCAACTCGCTGTCCGTGAGACTCACCCGTCGGGGGTTCTCAGAGTCGATCGGTCGAGAGACGTCAATGCTGCTGCTCGCCTAGTTGGCCTCGACGTCGCAATTACTACGGACTACCTGGCTTCCATCGCCGGCTTGCTTACGCTGCCGGCCTCCCATGGGCCGAGCGTCGCGGCGATCGAGCGAAGCTTCCTCGAAACCTGGGGTCGCGCCTGGTGGGTGATGAGCGCCCCGACTGCGACCCGCGCCGAACACCGCGCGAGAGCAATGATCGTGACCGAACTCGAAGCGGGTGCGAGCCGCGGAATCAGCATGCTCTCTGCAGAATCGATCGCGGATGCCATCAAGCGAGCGATAAGCGAGCGCGACGCCATAAAGGTCCTGGCAGCGGAGAAGGTCCCATCCCGCACGGACTTTGTGAGAAGCGTTCTGAAGGAGTGCGGCTGGGAGGAAGACGCAGCGGCGATTTACTCCCATCTATCGGGCGTCGCTCATGGCGAATCCGTCTTCACGGAGTCGCTCATCGAGAGACCCCCGACTCTCCCGCTCCCGGCGATCGCGTTGCCCACCGACAATCTGGGCAAGTACAGCCGGACGCTTTTCGGCGTCACCCTCATCTCCACCTCGCATTTGATCAGGATCTGGGGCGTCTCCGCTGCAATCGGCGACGCCTTCGTGCAAGTCGCGGCCGGAATTGGTCACCAGCTCGAGACAGTGCTCAGCACTCCAAGTTGATTGAGAGCGCCCAGATCGCGCCTTGTCGCGCAAGGTCGAGTTCCCCGTGCACTGTTTGAACGTTGGCGGCGTTCGGGCTAACCTGCGCGCCCGCGCCGCCCAGGCGGCAGCAGACCGCGCTCGCGGGTCTTCGTGATCCAGCCCTGCGCAGTCGAAAGCGCGACCCTATTGATCCGCGCCATCGTCGCGCTCGGATTCGCATCGCCCTGCTGCGTGAGCCGGCCGTGCTGCAGGGCGACCACCTCGTAGAAGTCCGGATCCTTCTTCGGGTCGCCGAGCGGCTTGAGCAAATCGCGCTCGCTGACCTTGCGGCCCGAGGGCAGCACGATCTTGCCGCCCGTGATCGTCTCGGTGCGCTTTATCGCGAAGAGGCGCTTGTTGATCGCGGCCTCGATGCGGGCCGTCGGCAGCTCGCGAAGGAGCTGGCTCGTGATCGGGTCGCCCGGGCGCCAGGGGAGGTAGATCACGCCGGTGATGCGGATCTCCTCAGGCACGGCGAGGAGCTGGCGCTGCAGGCGGATCATCACTCGGGTGTGGGTCTCGCTGTGCTCGATGTATCGCCAGCGGCCGTCGATCGTCTCGTTCTGGTCGGACTCCTGCTGCTCTTGGGCCTGTTCCTCGGTGTTCGCCCAGTCATTGTAGCCGAGGAGTTCGTCGATCTGCGCGCTCGCGTCGTCGCTCCGCTCGCCGGGGAAGCGCTTGGGGAGATACCACCCGTCGGGCAGGTCGGTCGCGTCGAGCAGTCCGTCTTGCGACTGGTTCGCCCACGGGGACGGTTCGGGAAGGCCCATGGCTAGAGTCTAGACACACAACTCAGATACTTGCCGAAACCCGCGTCGCAGTGATAATCTCAGGTACTTGCAAATAGCCGCGCGTGGGTCGGCATGCACCAGCTGTCAGCTGTCAGCCGGCGGCCGATGAGTCGAGGAGGAGCGTCATGGTCGACACCGCATGGAGGGTCGAGTATCTGAGCCGAGTCGAGGCGGCCGAGCGGTGCCGCATCCCGGTCTCGAGCTTCGACAAGCTGCGCCACGACGGGCTTATCCCCGAGCCTGACGCCCGCATGGGCAAGCACCTGCTCTGGAGCGCCGACACGATCGACGAGCTGCTCGCGCGGGGCGGAACGGAACACTGATGGCCGGGCGGCCGACGAAAGACACCCCGTCGCGGGTCGATCCGCGCACAGGTCGGCCGCTCCCCGAGGGCATCCGCTGGCGCGCAGATCGGCAGCGATACCAGATCCGCGTCGTCGGCCCGAGCGTCGGGGGCGGCGCGGCCGAACGCTCCCGCACCTTCTTGACGCTCGCCGAGGCCAAGCGCGAACTCGCGAGAATGGTCGCCGGCCGCAACCCGAACGGGTCGATGACGCTCGAGCAGTGGTACGAGAAGTACAGGCCGGCGATCGAGTCATCGGTCCGCCCGGCGACCGCGCGCAGTTACAGCGTGGGCTGGCGACTCCGGGTGAAGCCGAGCCTGGGCCGGCACCGGCTCGAAGAGATCACGTCGCCGATGATCGAGTCCGCGATGGTCGCTTGGCCCGGCGGGGCATCTGCAAAGAACGACGCGCTCGCGGTGCTCTCTCGGCTGCTCGATGGCGCGCGCCGCTCGCGCTTCATCGACTTCAACCCGGCGCGTGAGGTCAAGCGGCCGAGCATGCGCGAGTCCATCTCGCCGGTCTCGCGGGCGCTCACGCTCGACCAGATCGACACCATGCTCGAACTCATTCCCGACGGCGTCTACCGGCGCTACTTCGCCGCACTCGTCTACACCGGCATGCGGGCGGGGGAAGCGACCGCGCTGCGCGTCGGCGACGTCGACTTCGAGCGCGGCATCATCCGCGTCAGCCGGTCGCTGAGCCCTGGCCAGCACGGCGAGCTCATCGAGCAGTCGCCGAAGAGTCACAAGTCCCGCGACGTCCCATTGATCGATGCGCTGCGCCCCTATGCCGAACAAGCCGCACGAGGAAAGCGGGGGAGCGACCTGATCTTCGACGGAGCAGACGGCGGACGCCTCACGAATCACAACGCCCGCCGGGGTGTCGGTTGGGAGACGCTGCGCGAAGCGATCGGCCGACCCGACCTGCGCATCCACGACCTGCGGCACACGTTCGCCACGATCCTGTTCGACGCCGGAGCCAGCGCACCCGATGTGCAGGCGACGCTCGGGCACTCGAGCCTCCAGGTCACCGAGCGCTACTCACGCGCTCGCGAGGGCGTCGCGCTCCGCACCGGGGCAGTCCTGAACGATGCACTCAAGCACGCCGACGAGACAGCCGAGCCCGAACCAGGAATGGCACAAGGGCGAACCCATCAGAACCTTAATGGCACATTAATGGCACAGCCTCGCGGGCGTCCCCGCGGAATCGCCCGCTGAAACAAGAAAACCCCCGGTCAACCGGGGGTTTCGATGGTGGCTCCGACGGGCGTCGATCCCGTGACCTCACGATTTTCAGTCGTGCGCTCTACCAACTGAGCTACAGAGCCTCGGGGCATCCGCCCGATTCTCACCGGACCTGCTGCCTCGAGAAGGAGAAAGCCCCTTCTCTCGAAAGGGAAAGGGCTTGTCGCCTGAGCGACCCTGACGGGACTTGAACCCGCGACCTCCGCCGTGACAGGGCGGCACGCTAACCAACTGCGCTACAGGGCCTCGTGGTGTCTTGCAACACCGTGGTGCCTTGCGGCACCGGAGTTATTCAATTGTATGTCGTGCAGTGACCCCAACGGGATTCGAACCCGTGCTGCCGCCGTGAAAGGGCGGTGTCCTAGGCCACTAAACGATGGGGCCGGAGGGCATTGCTGGGCACGCCCGCCGACAGCCAAGCATACGTGCACTCACGCGAGATGGCAAAACGAGGGGCGCGGATGCCGCGGGGCTCACTATGCGGCATCCGCGGACATGCGCCCCAAATGCCCGGAAAGCGCCGATCCCGCCCCTATCGTTGGGCTGCCAGTGCCCGAACCGAGAGATGAGGAGCGCGGGGACCCGAGCCCGCGTGGACGGGGAAAGATGTACCGCACCACAGACCGACGGCCGACCGCTCGAGCCAAAACGAGCCTGATTCGAGGCGCTGCAACGCGGTCGCGCCGCTCGAGTATTTCGCGTCGCTGGGGTGCCGTCGTCGCGATCGCTGCAGCGGCACTGCTCGGCCCGGTCATCGCGGCGCCGCAGGCCGCGACGGCCGTCACCTATCCGAGTTGGGATGACCTGCAGGCGGCGAAGGCGAACACCGCAGCGGGGGCCGCGGCCGTCGATCAGGTCATCGCACTCATCGCGCAACTCGAGACCAATGTCGAGGTGACTCGCGCCGAGGCCGAGCGCCGCACCGACGAACTCTTCGTCGCCCAGCAGAAGTACGACGAGGCGGTGACTCGAGCTGACCAGATCCAGGCTCAGGCCGACGCATCCGCTGCCGAAGCTCAGGCAGCCGAGACGAACGCCGGCCAGGTCGCCGCGCAGCTCTACCGTTCGGGCGGCAGCGATGTGGGCGTGAATCTCTTCCTCGACGCCGGCAACGCGCAGGCGACGGAGGCGCTGCTCGCGAAGCTCGGCAGCATGGAGAAGATGGTCGAGCGCACCTCGAGCATCTACGACCGAGCGCAGGAGAAGAAGAACACGGCGCGCGCGCTCAGCGACCAGGCCGAGGTCGCCCAGGTCGAGCGCGAGAAGCTGCGCATCGCCGCTGAGGCCGCCTTGGTGGCCGCGCAGGAGGCGCAAGCCGCAGCTGAGGCCGCGCTCGCCGAATCGCAGGCGAAGAAGATCGAGCTGGAGGCCCAGCTCGCCTTCCTCAAGGACACCGAGGCGAAGACCACGGCGGCGTTCGAAGAGGGTGAGCGCGTCCGCAAAGCGGAGGAGGAGCGGCGCCGACAGGAAGCGCTGCGCGCAGGCACGCCGGGTACGCCGTCGGCATCCGGCTGGGCGAAGCCCGCTGCGGGGCGCATCACCGGCGATTTCGGGCCACGCTCGCCGATCTGCGCCGGCGACGGGTGCTCGGGCGACTTCCACTACGCCGTCGACCTCGGTACTGGGTGCGACGCGCCGATCTACGCGGCGAACAGCGGCGTGGTGAGGTTCTCGGGATACTCGGGCACCTACGGCAACTACATCCAGATCGACCACGGCGGCGGCATCTGGACCGGCTACGCGCACATCCGCGACGGCGGGCGCTTCGTCGGCGCCGGTGAGTGGGTCGAAGCCGGCCAGAACATCGCCTCGAGCGGCACGACAGGCGCCTCCGACGGATGCCACCTGCACTTCGAGGTGTACAGCGGCGGCAACCGCATCGACCCGCTTCCCTTCATGGCCGATCGGGGGATCAGTCTTGGCTGAGAACCGCACCAGGCCCGTGTCGCGAGTGAAGCCCGCGACGGTTTTCTCGACGGTCGCGGTCGGCGCCGTCACGGCGTCGGTCGTCGCGGCCGGCGGCCCTGCGATGGCCGAGCCTGACTATCCGTCGTGGAGTGAGATCGAGCAGGCGAAGACCAACGAAGCGACCAAGCAGGCCGAGATCGACCGGGTCGGCGAGCTGCTCGCGGGCTTGCAACAGGCGGCGGATGTCGCGGTGCAGGCCTCGCAGATCGCGGCCGAGTCGTACCGCATCGCCGTCGACGAGCGCGATCGGGCGGCCGAACGCGAGGGCACGCTCGCCCGGCAGGCCGACGAGGCCGACGCGGTCGCCGAGATCTCGAAGATGCGCGCTGGGCTCCTCGCCGCGCATCTCGCGAAGACCGCCGGCAATGACCTGAGCGCCGAGCTCGTCTTCTCCGGCGAGAACGCCGACGGGTTGCTGAAGCAGCTCGGCATGGCCTCCAAGCTCGGTGAGCAGTCGCAGTCGGTGTACGAGCAGGCGGTCGCCGATCGCAACACCGCCGACGCGCTGCGCGCCCAGGCCGCCGCCGCCGCTGCCGAACGCACTCGGCTCGCCGCACTCGCGGAGGAGAAGGCGACGGAGGCGAATGCCGCAGCAGAAGCCGCGTTCTCGGCCGTCACGGCGCAGGAGCAGCGTTCGGTCGAGCTCTACGCCCAGCTCGCGACCCTGAAGGACACGACCGCCGAGCTCGAACGTGAACGCATCGAGGGCCAGGCGCGGGCAGCGGCCGCTGCGGCGCTCGCCGAAGTCACTCGACCGGCGCCCGCACCAGGCCCGGCGCCCGCACCAGGCCCGGCGCCCGGCGGCGGTGGAGGCAACGGCGATGGCAGCGGCGGCGGCACTCCGGCCCCGAACCCCGACCCGGCCCCGCCGAACGCGGGTGCCGTCGAGACGGCGATCTGGTTCGCGAGCCAGCAACTCGGCGAGCCCTACCGTCTCGGTGGCGCAGGTCCAGACTCGTGGGACTGCTCGGGCCTCACACGAGCCGCGTACGCCGCGGCGGGCATCGGCATCGGCACGCATTCGGCGACGAACCAGTATCACACCCTCGCGAATCGCGGTAAGGCGGTCTCGCTCGGCAGCGCGCAGCGCGGCGACCTGCTGTTCTGGGGTTCGTCGGGCAACTACTACCACGTCGCGATCTACCTTGGCGGAGGCCGCATCCTCGAAGCGCCCGACTACGGCAAGCCCGTGCGCGAGTGGCCGATCTGGGGCAGCCCTTCAGCCGCAGCGCGCCCTGCCGGCTGATTCCGGTGTGCGAGCGCTGAGCCGGGCGCTCGCCGGCGCAGTGCGTCGTGCTCGCCCCGCGCCGTCCGTTTCCGCCACTGCAGCCATCCGTCGGCGACGGTTTGTCGGACGAAGGCCCCTTTGTAGGACGACTTCCGTTCGGAATGTCCTACAAAGGGGCCTTCGTCCTACATTGCGGATGCCGCGGCAGTCGCACTGAGCGGATGTCGCGAGCTCGCGGCATCCGCTCAGTTCATGCCCTGGTCAGTGACCCGGGAACTTGTCGATCGCCTTCTGGATGAGCTCCTCGGCCTCGGCCGCGTCGCCCCAGCCCTCGGTCTTGACCCACTTGCCGGGCTCCAGGTCTTTGTAGTGCTCGAAGAAGTGCTCGATCTCCTTGCGCGTGAACTCGGGGATGTCGTTCAGGTCCTGGATGTGGTTCCAGCGGGGGTCGCCCGCGGGCACCGCGATGACCTTCGCGTCGCCGCCGCCGTCGTCGGTCATGTGGAACACTCCAACGGGGCGCACCTTCACGCCCACGCCCGGGAAGAGCGGGAAGTCGAGCAGCACGAGCACGTCGAGCGGGTCGCCGTCGTCGCCGAGGGTGTTCTCGAAGAAGCCGTAGTCGGTCGGGTAGACGAAGGTCGTGTACAGCACCCGGTCGAGGAAGACGCGCCCGGTCTCATGGTCGATCTCGTACTTGTTGCGGCTCCCCTTGGGGATCTCGATGATGGCGGCGTACTCGCCCATGGTGTTCTCCTTCTTCTGGAAGCACTTCTCGAAGCTTGGCCTGCGGCCGACCCGTTCGGGAGCGGCCGCGATCGGCGGAATAAGATTACTTGATGCCTCCTGACCAGCCGACGGCGCTCCCTGGGCCTGCCGAAGGGGTCGCGACCCCGCGTCGGCCGCGACTGACACCGCCGATCGCCGACGTGCGCCGCGCCGTGCGCGGCGTGCTGCCCGAGTTCGTCCCGTTCCCCGAGCCTGTCGAAAGGGACGCGGCGGCCCAGCCCGCTTCGACGGGCTCAGCGAGCGGAAAGCTCGTGCTCGTCGCGCTGTCCGGCGGCGGCGACTCGCTCGCGCTCGCCGCGGCCACGGCGTTCGAGGCGCCCCGCGCCGGGCTCCGCGCGGGTGCCGTCATCGTCGACCACGGGCTGCAGGCAGGGTCGGCGGATGTCGCGGCCGCCGCAGCGGCGACCGCGCGCGAGCTCGGGCTCGACCCCGTGATCGTGCGTCAGATCGAGGTCCCTTCGACGGGCTCAGGGAGCAAGGGCGGGCCCGAGGCATCCGCTCGCTCAGCGCGTTATGCCGCCCTCGATGCCGTCGCCATCGAGACGGGTGCAGTGCTCGTGCTGCTCGGGCACACGTTCGACGACCAGGCCGAGACGGTGCTGCTCGGCCTCGCCCGCGGCTCGGGCGCCGCGAGCCTCTCGGGCATGCCTGCTCGTGCCGGTCGCTATGCCCGGCCGCTCCTCGGCATCCGCCGTGCGACGACCAGGCAGGCATGCCTCGACGCGGGGCTCACCCCGTGGGACGACCCGCACAATACCGACGACTCCTTTGCACGTGTTCGCGTACGCGAACGGATACTGCCCGTGTTGGAAGCCGAGCTGGGGCCGGGCATCGCCGAGGCGCTCGTGCGCACCGCCGAGCAGTTGCGTGAAGACGAGGCGGCGTTCGCCGAGCAGATCGAGGAGTTCATCGAGGAGATCTGCGAGCCCGCCGAGGCCGGCATCGCGGTGTCGGTCGGCGCCCTCGCGGCGAACCCGGCGGCGCTGCGCCAACGCATCATCAGGCACGTCGTCGGCAGTGAGTTCGGGGTGTCGCTCTCTCGCGCCCAGACCCTCGAGGTTGCACGACTCGTCACCGACTGGCACGGCCAGGGCCCGATCGACCTGCAGGGCGTCCAGGCTGCACGCATCGGTGAGTTGTTGGTGTTCACCGCGGCCTGAGGTGCAGCGCGCCTTGCGCGCGGGCGCGGGGCGTGCCAACGTCGGGCCATGGAACAGCCCTCAGTGCGGCGATGGCCCGTCGCGATCGTGGCATCAGCGGCGATCGCCTGGCTCGGCATGTTCGTGCACAACGTCGCTGACCTCCCGGGGCAGACGATCCTCAGCGCCGAGACGCTCGTGCCGACGCTCATCACGCTCGTGCTGGCCGGCTGCTGGTTCGTCCGCCCCATCAGGCGGGTCGCGACGTGGGCGCTCCTCGTCTGGGGCTGGCTCTCGTTCGCCGGCGGCATCCTCACGGTGCTCCCGCTCGGGTTCTTGCCGTTCCAGCCGGCGCAGACCATCGAGCACTACGGATTCCACGTCGTCTACGCCGCCACGCAGGTGCCGTTGATCGTCATCACGACGCTCTGGCTGCGGGACGCGCAGCGTGCAACGACAACCGGCGCGGCATCCACAGGAGGCGACCGGTAGGCTCGTGGCATCCGCCGAGCAACGAGGAGCAGACCGGAATGTACGCGCGCGAGATCGAGGCCGACCTCACCGAGGTGCTCGTCACCGAAGCCGAGATCCACGCGAAGCTCGCCGAGCTCGCCCGCCGCATCGAGGCCGACTACGAGGGCCGCGACGTGCTGCTCGTCGGCGTGCTGAAGGGCGCCGTCATGGTCATGGCCGACCTCGCACGCGAGCTGCGCCCGCACGTGAAGATGGACTGGATGGCGGTCTCCTCCTACGGTGCGGGCACGCAGTCCTCGGGCGTCGTGCGCATCGTGAAAGACCTCGACACCGACCTCACCGGCAAGCACGTGGTCATCGTCGAAGACATCATCGACTCGGGCCTCACCCTCAGCTGGCTGCTCGGCAACCTCGAGTCACGCGGCGCCGAGTCCGTCGAGATCTGCGCCCTGCTGCGCAAGCCCGACGCCGCGAAAGTCGCCGTGACGGTCAAGTACCTCGGTTTCGACATCCCGAACCAGTTCGTCGTCGGCTACGGCCTCGACTACGCCGAGCAGTACCGCAACCTCCGCGACGTCGCGATCCTCGCACCGCACGTCTACAGCTGAATCTCCCGGGCGCTCATGGGGTCGCAGGCCCTAGCGTCATCGCATGGGAGGGGGTGCGATCGCACTCGGGCTCATGGGACTGCTGCGCCTGTTGGTTCGCTGAGCCCTGCTGCGCAGCCCACAGCGGCTGCGTTTGTTGGTTCGCTGAGCCCTGCTGCGCAGCCCACAGCGAACACGCAGCCGACCCGCAGCACCGCCGCGGTAGCCTGTCAGCACCATGAACATCAAGAAGATCCTGCGCGGGCCGATCATCTACATTCTGCTGGCGATTGTCGCCGTGTGGATCGGTTCGAGCCTCATCACCGCCTCTGGGTTCAAAGAGGTGTCGACGCAAGAGGGCCTCGAACTGCTGAACGACGGCAAGGTCGCCTCGGTCAAGATCGTCGATGGTGAGAACCGCGTCGACCTCACGCTCGCCAAGGAAGACGACGAGCTCGGCAAGCAGGTGCAGTTCTACTACGTGACGCCGCGCGGCGCCGACATCGTCGCCGCCGTCGACGAGGCCAACCCGGCCGACGGTTACAACGACGAGGTGCCGCAGCCGAACTGGTTCCTCTCGATGCTCGGCATCCTCCTGCCGCTCGTGCTCATCGGCCTCTTCTTCTGGATCATGCTCTCGGGCATGCAGGGCGGCGGCAGCAAGGTCATGCAGTTCGGCAAGTCCAAGGCGAAGCTCGTCTCGAAAGAGAGCCCGAAGGTCACCTTCGACGACGTCGCCGGCGCCGACGAGGCCATCGAAGAGCTCCACGAGATCAAGGAGTTCCTGAAGGAACCCGCGAAGTTCCAGGCCGTCGGCGCGCGCATCCCCAAGGGCGTGCTGCTGTACGGCCCTCCCGGTACCGGCAAGACGCTGCTCGCACGAGCCGTCGCCGGTGAAGCGGCCGTGCCGTTCTACTCGATCTCGGGTTCCGACTTCGTCGAGATGTTCGTGGGCGTCGGTGCATCCCGCGTGCGCGACCTCTTCGAGCAGGCCAAGCAGAACGCGCCCGCCATCATCTTCGTCGACGAGATCGACGCCGTCGGCCGGCACCGCGGTGCCGGACTCGGCGGCGGGCACGACGAGCGCGAGCAGACGCTGAACCAGCTGCTCGTCGAGATGGACGGATTCGACCCGAAGACCAACGTCATCCTCATCGCGGCGACGAACCGCCCCGACATCCTCGACCCGGCACTGCTGCGCCCCGGCCGCTTCGACCGGCAGATCGGCGTCGACGCGCCCGACCTCAAGGGGCGCCAGAAGATCCTCGAGGTGCACTCCAAGGGCAAGCCGCTCGCCAACGGCGTCGACCTCGAGGTGCTCGCGCGCAAGACGCCCGGCTTCACCGGTGCCGACCTCGCGAACGTGCTCAACGAGGCAGCGCTGCTCACTGCGCGCTCGAACGCGCAGCTCATCGACAACCGGGCCCTCGACGAGGCCGTCGACCGTGTGATCGCCGGCCCGCAGCGCCGCTCCCGCGTCATGAAAGACAAGGAGAAGCTCATCACGGCGTACCACGAGGGCGGCCACGCACTCGCTGCCGCGGCGATGAACTACACCGACCCCGTCACGAAGATCACGATCCTGCCGCGTGGGCGCGCCCTCGGTTACACGATGGTGCTGCCGCTCGAAGACAAGTACTCGATCAGCCGCAACGAACTGCTCGACCAGCTCACGTACGCGATGGGCGGCCGCGTTGCCGAAGAGATCGTGTTCCACGACCCCTCGACCGGCGCGTCGAACGATATCGAGAAGGCCACGTCGACGGCTCGCAAGATGGTCACCGAATTCGGTATGAGCGCGAACGTCGGTGCGATCAAGCTCGGCCAGTCGGGCGGCGAGGTCTTCCTCGGCCGTGACATGGGTCACCAGCGCGACTACTCCGAGCGGCTCGCCGAGCGGGTCGACGCCGAGGTGCGCTCGCTCATCGAGCAGGCGCATGACGAGGCGTGGCTGGTTCTGAACGACAACCGCGACATCCTCGACAAGCTCGCGGCCGAACTGCTCGAACAAGAGACGCTCGACCACAAGCAGATCGCCGAGATCTTCAAAGACGTGAAGAGGTTGCCCGAGCGCCCGCAGTGGCTGTCGAGCGACAAGCGCCCCGTGTCCGACCGGCCTCCGATCGCCTTCCCGACCGAGAAGATGCCGATCGACCAGGGTGCCGTCGACGGCGGAGTCGACTCCGGCCAGCTGCCCGTCGACGAGACCGCGGCGCGCGCGCCCCGGTCGAACCCGCGCCCCGCCACGGCGTAGTCGTCGGTCGGTCCAAGTCCGTCGACCCGAAGAAGGGGAGCCATGGCCGGAGTGGACGCCCTGCGCATCCAGCGCGCGGTGCACGAGATCCTGCTCGCGATCGGTGAAGACCCATCGCGGCCCGGGCTCGTGCGCACGCCCCAGCGAGTCGCCGAGGCCTACGCCGACTTCTTCGGCGGCCTCGACGTCGATCCGCTCAGTCACCTCGCCGACTCGGTTCCGATCGGGTCGGCTCTTCGACAGGCTCAGGGCGGCGCGGATGCCGGCGTGCCCGCGACGAGCGAAGCCGTCATCCTCCGCGACCTCGCGTTCCGTTCGGTGTGCGAGCACCACCTGTTGCCGTTCGTCGGTACGGCGCACGTGGCCTACCTGCCCGGTGACCGGGTCGTCGGGCTCGGTCGGATTCCCGCGGTCGTCGACACGCTCGCCCGCCGTCCCCAGTTGCAGGAGCGGCTCACCGAGGAGATCGCCGACACTCTGGTGGCCGGCCTCGACCCCAAGGGCGTGCTCGTCGTGCTCGACGCGCAGCACCGTTGCGTGACGACCCGGGGTTCCCGGCAGGAACGCAGCTCCACGGTGACGATCGCGAGTCGCGGCGCGCTCTCCGAGCCCGCTGCCCGCAGTGAGATCATCGCGCTGATCGGTGCGCAGGCGAATGCCTGACGAGCGTTCGCTCCCTGAGCCCGTCGAAGCGCTCCGCGAGAAGCCTCCGTTCGACGGGCTCAGGGAGCCCACCTTGGTCATGGGGGTCGTCAACGTCACCCCCGACTCGTTCAGTGACGGCGGTCGCTGGTTCGATGCCGACGCGGCGATCGCGCACGGGCTCGAGCTCGTCGCCGAGGGCGCCGACATCCTCGACGTCGGCGGTGAGTCGACGCGCCCCGGCGCGGCTCGCGTCGAACCCGAAGAGGAGTTGCGCCGGGTGGTACCGGTCATCCGAGAGCTCGCCGGCCGCGGCATCCGCCTGAGCGTCGACACAATGCGTGCGGCCACCGCGCTCGCGGCCGTCGAAGCGGGCGCCGAGATCATCAACGACGTCTCCGCGGGCCTCGCCGACACCGCGATGGGCGCGATCGCCGCCGAGACAGGGGCGGCGTACGTCGCGATGCACTGGCGCGGCCACGCCGACCGCATGGACGACTTCGCCGACTACGACGACGTCGCTCTCGAAGTGCGCGACGAACTCGCCCAGCGGGTCGACGCACTCGTGGCGGCGGGCGTCGTTCCCGAGAAGCTCATCCTCGACCCCGGACTCGGCTTCGCAAAGCGCGGTGAGCAGAACTGGCAGCTGCTCGGGCGACTCGACGTGCTCGCCGGGCTCGGGCTGCCGATCCTCGTGGGCGCTTCGCGCAAGCGATTCCTCGGCGCGATGCTGCCGGCCGAGGCATCCGTCACCGACCGTGACCTGCCGACCGCCGTCGTGAGTGTGCTCTCCGCCGAAGCAGGCGCCTGGGGGGTGCGGGTGCACGACGTGCAGGGCACGCGCCGCGCCCTCGACGTCCTCGGAGCGTGGCAGAGTGGTCGACGTGCCTGAACTGAGCAAACGCGACCAGGGCGACCGCATCACCCTCACCGGGCTTCGCGTGCGCGCGCACCACGGCGTGTTCGACTTCGAACGCGCCGACGGCCAGGAGTTCGTGATCGACGTCACGGTCTCGGTCGACCTGGCCGCCGCGGCATCCGCCGATGACCTCGACCGCACCGTGCATTACGGCGAACTCGCCGAAGCGGTCGTCGCCGCCGTCGAACGCGACCCGGTCGACCTCATCGAGACGGTCGCCGAACGCGTCGCCGTCGTTGCGCTCGGCTTCGCGACCGTCGACGAGGTCGAAGTCACGGTGCACAAGCCGCATGCACCCATCAGCGTTCCCTTCGCGGATGTCGCGGTCACCATCGTTCGGGCGCGGTCATGACGCGCGCCGTCATCGCCTTCGGGGCGAACCTCGGCGATCGTGAGGCGACGATCGCGGCCGCCACGCGTGAGATCGCCGAGACCGACGGCCTCGTGCTCGTGGCCGTGTCGCCGGTCTACGAGACACCCGCGATCAAAGACGCGGGCGTCGACGACGATGCGCCGCAATACCTCAACGGCGTGGTCGTCGTCGAGACGAGCATCGACCCGCACGCCCTGCTCGACGTGCTGCAGCAAATCGAGCACGAGCACGGGCGGGTGCGTTCCGAGCACTGGGGCGATCGCACCCTCGACCTCGACCTCATCGACGTCGACGGCACCGTGATCGCCGACGAGCGACTCGTGCTGCCGCATCCGCGCGCGTGGCAGCGGGCCTTCGTACTGGCGCCGTGGCTCGATGTGGAGCCCGACGCCGTGCTGGCCGGGCGCGGGCCGATCGATGCCCTTCGCGCTGCGGCATCCGACGAGGTGACGCGCCGATGAAGCGCACGCACGTCTCCACGATCATCGCGTTCGTGCTCGCCGGCCTCGTCGCCGGCTACCTCGTCGACCTCGCGACCGTCTCCTCCGGGGCGAAGGCGCTCGTGCCCCCCATTTCGCTGCCGATCACGCTGACGGGTGTCGCGATCCTCGTCGTCGCCCTCGCCTTGCCCATCAGGCGGGCAGTGAAGGGCAAGGCGACGAAGCACCTCGACCCGTTCCGGGCGATGCGCACCGCGGTGCTCGCGAAGGCGTGCAGCCTGAGCGGAGCGCTCGTCTTCGGCTTCGGCCTCGGCATCACTCTCTTCCTCCTGACCCGCAGCGTGGTGCCGGCTCCATCGACGATCTGGCTCGCTCTTGCCACGGCGATCGGTGCGGCCCTGCTCATGGCCGGTGGGCTCATCGCCGAGCACTTCTGCACGCTTCCGCCCGACGACACCGAGACCGAGAAGGAAGAACCCGCTCATGCCTGAACTGCCCGGCACCCGGCCCGACGAAACGGGTCATGAACTGCCCGGCACCGAGCCCGACGAGACGGGTCATGAACTGCCCGGCACCGAGCCCGACGAGACGAGGTCTGGCGGGTCGGCGGCTGACGCGGCATCCGATACCGGCTGGCAGCGTGTCTCACCGAAGTACCTCGTCGTCGAGGTGATCGGCTCGATCATCGGCATGGTGATCTTCGTCGGCGCCCTCCTCGTCGTGTACTTCCTCTGGCAGCAGCAGTGGGCGCTCTGGATCGCGATCGCGATCGCCGTGGCCTCGATCATCGGCATCGCGTTCGAGCCGCGTCGGGTGCGCTCGATCGAGTATCGGCTGCGAGCCGACGACCTGCTGTTCCGGCGAGGCATCATGTTCCAGCGACAGGTGGCTGTGCCCTACGGGCGCATGCAGCTGGTCGACATCACCCGTGGCCCGGTCGCGCGGTGGCTCGGGCTCGCCGACCTCAAGTTCGTGACGGCCGCCGCGTCGACCGCGGTCACCGTACCGGGGTTGCCGATGGAAGAGGCAGACCGCCTTCGCGACGAGCTGGTCGCCCTCGCCGAGTCGCGCCGGGCGGGGCTGTGAGCCGAATCGAGCGCCCGCAGGGTGTGGTGAACCTCGCCGACGGCGAGTGGCACCGCCTGCATCCGGCGAGCCCGCTGCTGCGCGGCGGTCTCGTGTTCATCGCCGTGATCGGATTCCTGATCGCGAACCTCCGCGAGCGGGTCGTCGACATCTGGATATCGGTCGTCGCACCCGAGGCGGGCGAGGGGCTCGACGCGGAGTACGGCGGGTGGCGACAGGACTGGGCGAACGACCCGGTCGGCGGCATCGTCTCCAACGGGCTTGTGGGCTGGGCGATCCTCGGCCTCACCGTCGTGATCATCGCCGTCGTGGCGGCCTTCTGGCTGTCGTGGCGCATGCACACGTTCCGGGTGACGCGCGAGGCGGTCGAGGTGAAGAGTGGCATCTTCTTCCGCTCTCATCGAAGCGCCAGGCTCGATCGCATCCAGGGCATCAACGTCAACCGGCCGTTGTTCGCACGACTCTTCGGTACCGCGAAGCTCGAGGTCTCGGTCGCCGGCCAATCGGCGAACGTGCAGCTCGCCTATCTCGGCTCGGCGCTGGCCGACGCCCTGCGGGCCGACATACTTCGGCTGGCGTCTGGTGCCCGCGCCGAACGGGAACAGGGCCCTGCCGCCGCCCGGGCCGCGGTATCCGGCCAGGTCGCGGCCGGCCCCGATCGTGACGGGGGCGCAGGCCCAGCCGTCGTCCCGGGCACCGACACGGGCGTCGCGTCAGGAGTCGACCCGAGCGGCGCGCACCAGCCCGTGACCTCCCGCGCAGGTGCGATCGTCACCCAGCGCGTCGGCGAGTTCCTCGCGCCCGAGCTGGACCCCGAGCTCGCGCCGCCCGAGTCGGTCGTGCACCTGCCGATCGGGCGCGTCATCGGATCGACCCTGCTCGGCGGTTCGACGCTGTGGGCGATCATCCTCGTCGCGATCATCGTGGTGGGCGTGACGACGGGCCAGATGTGGGTGCTCTTCAGCTTCGTGCCAGCGGGGATCGGTCTCGTGAGCTACATGTGGACCCGCATAACGAAGTCGCTCCGCTACTCGATCGCGGGCACGCCCGATGGCGTGCGTATCGGTCACGGGCTGCTCTCCACCGCGAACCAGACGATCCCCCCGGGGCGCGTCCACGCGATCGAAGCGACGCAGTGGGTGTTCTGGCGGCCGTTCGGTTGGTGGTCGGTGCGCATCAACGTCGCCGGACAATCGATCTCCGCCTCCGGCGATGCCGCGCAGCGCACCATCGTGCTGCCGGTCGGCATGGCGGTCGACGTGCACCGGGTGCTGGCCCTGCTGCTTCCGGATGCCGCAGCCGACGTCGAGCCGCTCGTCGACGCCGGCCTGATCGGCCGGGGCGGCGCCGGCGGCTTCTCGAGCACGCCGAAGCGCGCAGCATGGCTGCGGCCGTTCTCGTGGCGGCGAATCGGATTGGCATCCGCCTCCGGCGTCGCGGTGATCCGGCGGGGCGCGCTCGTGCGCAGCCTCAGCCTCGTGCCGCTCGCGCGCATGCAGTCGCTCGCGGTGTCGGTCGGCCCGATCGCGCGCGCACTCGACCTCGCAACCCTTCGCCTGCACACCGTCACCGGCCCGGTCACGGCGCTGCTGCCCGTCGTCGACCGTTCCGAGGCGACGGCGCTCTTCGAGCGCCTCTCGCACGAAGCGGTCGAGCGTGCGGCGAGCGACACCTCGCACCACTGGGGCGCGGTCCCGTTCGCTGCATCTGCTGCATCGGCTGCGCTCGCTGAGCCCGCCGAAGCGCAGCCAGGTTCGCCCTCCCTTCGGCACGCTCAGGGAACAGATTCCGTCGAAGCTCAGCCAGGTTCGCCCTCCCTTCGGCACGCTCAGGGAACAGATTCCGTCGGAGCGCAGCCAGGTTCGCCCTCCCTTCGGCACGCTCAGGGAACAGATTCCGCCGAAGCGCAGCCAGGTTCGCCCTCCCTTCGGCACGCTCAGAGAACAGATTCCGTCGGAACGGAACCAGATCGTGTTGACTGATCGTCCGGGCCGGCTCGGTGTCGGCACCATCGGCGCCGGGCGCGTCGGCGCGGTGCTCGCGTCAGCGCTCGCGGGTGCGGGCCACGCCCTCACGGGCATCTCCGCCGTCTCCGACTCGAGCCGGGAGCGCGCCGCGGCGATGCTGCCGTCGGTTCCGATACTGACGATCCCCGAGATCGTGGAGCGCAGCGAACTCGTGCTGCTCGCCGTGCCCGAAGACGAGCTCGGCGCACTCGTCGCGGGTCTCGCCGACGCCGGGGTCTGGCAGCCCGGGCAACTCGTGCTGCACACCGTCGCACGCTTCGGCACCGAAGTGCTCGATCCCGCGCGACTCGCGGGGGCCATCCCGCTCGCCGTGCATCCCGCCATGAGCTTCACCGGCACGAGCGTCGATCTCGGTCGGCTGCCGGGCACGTGGTTCGCGGTCACCGCTCCGGCGCCGGTGCTGCCGATCGGACAGGCGCTCGTCGTCGAGATGGGCGGCGAACCCTTCATCGTCGCCGAGCGCGACCGCGCCGCCTACGGGGAGGCGATCGACACCGCGGTGTCGTTCTCGCGTGCGATCGTCGACCAGGCGAGCGGGCTCCTCGACGGCATCGGCGTCGCCCGCCCGGGTGCCGTGCTCGCGCCGCTCGTGCGCTCCTCCGTCGAGAACGCGCTCGCGAGGCACGACAGCGGCGCGTACGCCGAGGGTGCCGATACGATCGACGGGGCCGGTACCGATTGGCCTCTTGGAGGTGGCGCGTGACCGAGGTCGCTGCAGGCACGCGTGTGGTGCCGACGATCGCCGAGCTGCGCGGGCTCCTCTCCGAGCGACGCGCGGCCGGGGCATCCGTCGCCCTCGTGCCGACCATGGGCGCCCTGCACGACGGTCACCTCGCGCTCGTCGAGCGTGCGCGCGAGCTCGCCGAGGTCGTCGTGGTGTCGATCTTCGTGAATCCGCTGCAGTTCGGCCCTGGCGAAGATCTCGACCGCTACCCACGCAACCTCGACGCGGATGCCGCCTCGCTCGCGGCCCTCGGCGTGGAGTTCGTGTTCGCTCCGACGGTCGACGAGATGTACCCGCGCGGCGAGGTCGGAACGAAGCTCACCGCCGGACGGGTGGGTTCGCTCTATGAGGGCGCGTCGCGCCCTGGCCATTTCGACGGCATGCTCACCGTCGTCAGCAAGCTGCTGAACATCGCCCGGCCCGACATCGCGGTCTTCGGCCAGAAAGACGCCCAGCAGGTGTTCCTCGTGCGCAGCATGGTGCGCGATCTCGACGTGCCGACCGACATCGAGGTGGTGCCGACCGTCCGCGAATCCGACGGGCTCGCCCTCTCGAGCCGCAATCGCTACCTCGACCCGGCGCAGCGCACATCGGCCCTCACCCTCTCCGAGGCGCTCAAGGCGGCGCAGGACGCGGCCCCTGACGGTCTCTCCGAGGTGCTCGCCGAGGCAGCCGCCGCGTTCGGCGACCATGACGAGGTCACGCTCGACTATCTCGTCGTCGTCGATCCCGAGACCTTCCTGCCGGTCGCCGATGAGGCGAGGGGCGAGGCTGTCGTGCTCGTCGCCGCCCGCATCGGCGCCACTCGGCTCATCGACAACGCGACGATCACGCTCGGCTGACGGCCGGCGTCTCGACGGGCTCAGCCCGCAGGAGCGCCCAAGTAGGCTGGTGCACGCACCTTTTCGCGCGACGAGAGAGAACGATGGCCGACAACCACACGGATGCCACGCCCGAGCCCACTGCCGAGGAGATCAGCGCCGACCAGATCAGCGCCGATGAGATCTCCGAGCAGAAGGCCGTGCGGCTCGCCAAGCGCGAGCGGCTGATCGCGGCATCCGACGACCCGGCCTTCGGTGCGTATCCGGTGCGCCTCCCGATCACGACCACGATTCCCGAGGTGCGCGACCGCTTCGTCGGCCTCGGCGTCGATCAGGCGAGCGGCGAGCAGGTCGGTGTCGCGGGGCGCATCGTGCACTCCCGCAACACCGGCAAGCTCTGTTTCGCCACGCTGCAGTCGGGCGACGGCAGCCGCATCCAGGCGATGGTCTCCCTCGCCGAGGTGGGCGAGGAGTCGCTCGCCGAGTGGAAAGAGCTCGTCGACCTCGGCGATCACGTCTTCGTCGCAGGCGAGGTCATCACGAGTCGGCGCGGCGAGCTCTCGATCATGGTGAAAGAGTGGCGCATCGCCTCGAAGGCGATCCTGCCGTTGCCGAACCTGCACAACGAGCTCTCCGAAGAGATGCGGGTGCGCAGCCGCTACCTCGACCTCATCTCGCGCGAACAGGCCCGCAAGAACGTCATCGACCGCGCGAAGGTCAACGCGAGCGTCCGTCGAACGCTCGATGCCCGCGCGTTCATCGAGGTCGAGACCCCCATGCTGCAGGTCATGCACGGCGGGGCATCCGCTCGCCCGTTCGTGACGCACTCCAACGCGTTCGACACCGAGCTCTACCTGCGCATCGCGCCCGAACTGTACCTGAAGCGCGCCGTCGTCGGCGGCATCGAGCGAGTGTACGAGATCAACCGCAACTTCCGCAACGAGGGCGCCGACTCGACGCACAGCCCCGAGTTCGCGATGCTCGAGGCCTACGAGGCGTACGGCGACTACACCACGATGGCCGACCTCACGCAGCAGCTCATCCAAGACGCCGCGCTCGCCACAGCGGGTTCACACCTCGTGACCTCGGTCGACGGCACCGAGTTCGATCTCGGCGGCGACTGGCCGCGCATCTCGATGTACGACTCGCTTTCCGAGGCGGTCGGCGAGACGATCACGGCGTCGACGCCGATGGAGCGCCTGAAGCAGCTCGCCGACGAGGCCGGGGTCGAGGTCGACCACCCGCTGCCCGGCAAGTACGTCGAAGAGCTGTGGGAGCACCACGTGAAGTCCGGTCTCGAGCGCCCGACCTTCGTCATGGACTTCCCGCTCGACACCTCACCGCTCGTGCGCGAGCACCGCTCGATCCCTGGCGTCGTCGAGAAGTGGGATCTCTATATCCGCGGCTTCGAGCTCGCGACCGGTTACTCCGAGCTCGTCGACCCGGTCGTGCAGCGTGAGCGCTTCGTGGCGCAGGCCCAGCTCGCCGCGGCGGGCGACCCGGAGGCGATGCGCCTCGACGAGGAGTTCCTGCGCGCGCTCGAGTTCGGCATGCCGCCGTCGGGTGGCATGGGCATGGGCATCGACCGGTTGCTCATGGCGCTCACCGGCCTCGGCGTCCGCGAGACGATCCTCTTCCCGTTGGTCAAGTGAGCTTCGAGTGAGCGGATGCCCCAGATGAACGATTTCCTCCCGAAGGGCGAGCTCGAACCCGAGCAAGACCCCAAGCGCCCCTCCAACACGCGCCTCGGAATCTGGATCGTCGTCGGCGCGATCGGCCTCTACCTCGTCGGCTCGGGCATCTGGGGCCTCATCACCGGCGGCTGACCTGCCTTCGGGCGAGCGGATGCCGCGGCATCCGCTCGCCAGAAATACGCCATGCCGCGGCATCCGCTGACCGCGGCGCGCCCTGATGCAGAGCCGCCATGCGGCGAAACCGGGCAAAGCCCCGTATCCTTGTAGCTCTATGGACGAATTCTGGGCGAATGCGATCTGGTCGCTCGCGCCGACCGTGCTCATCGGGCTCATCTTCTGGTTCGTGATGCGCGCGATCATCCACTCCGACCGCAACGAGCGCAAGGCGTACGCCCGCATCGAAGCGGAGGAGCGGGCGAAGCTCGCCCAACAGCGACCGGCAGCCTGAACGCATGACCGGGGAGCAGACGACGCTGCTCGTCGCCGGCGTCGTCATCGTCATCGACGTCGTCATCCGCATCACCGCGATCATCGTGGTGCCCCGCAACCGCCGCCCGACCGCGGGCATGGCGTGGCTCCTCGCGATCTTCTTCATCCCGTACATCGGGGTGCTGGGCTACCTGCTCATCGGCAATCCGAAGCTGCCGAAGCACCGGCGCCGCAAGCAGGCCGAGGTCGACCGCTACATCCGCGAATCGACGCACGGTGTCGAGCGGGTGAGTGATCCCGGTGACTGGCCCGCGTGGTTCGAAGGCGTCGTGCGCCTCAACCGCAACCTCGGCTCGATGCCCCTCATCGGCTCGAACAGCGCGAGCCTCATCGGCCACTACCAGGGCTCCCTCGACGCGATGACCGCGGCCGTGCACGACGCGAAACGCTATGTGCATGTCGAGTTCTACATCTTCGCCTACGACACCACGACGGCGCCGTTCTTCGACGCGCTCGGCGAAGCGGTCGCTCGTGGCGTCGACGTTCGCGTGCTGCTCGATCATGTGGCGTCGTTCCGGGTGAAGGGCTACCGCAAGACGCTCAAGCGTCTGACCGCGATGGGGGTGCGGTGGCAGCTCATGCTGCCCGTACAGCCGTTCAAGGGCAAGTACCAGCGGCCCGACCTTCGCAATCACCGCAAGATCCTCGTCGTCGACGGCGAGGTCGGCTTCATGGGCTCGCAGAACGTCATCGACCGCAGCTACAACAAGCGCAGCAACATCCGCCGCGGCCTGAAATGGAAAGAGCTCGTGACGCGCGTCGAAGGGCCGATCGTGGCCGGACTCGATGCGATCTTCGCCACCGACTGGTACCTCGAAACCGGTGAGGAGCCGGTGCGCGACCTCGCGGAGTCGCTCGACCAGCCGGGCGAGGCGCAAGATCTCGACTGCCAAGTGGTGCCGAGCGGGCCGGGCTTCCCGAACGAGAACAACCTCAAGCTCTTCCTCGCGCTGCTCTACGCAGCAGAGGAGCGCATCATCATCACGAGCCCGTACTTCGTGCCCGACGACGCGATGCTCCGCGCGATCAGCGGCGCGACGCAGCGCGGCATCCACGTCGAGCTCTTCGTCTCGGAGATCGGCGACCAGGCGCTGGTGTATCACGCGCAGCGCTCGTACTACGAGGCGCTGCTCCGCGGAGGCGTGAAGATCTACATGTACAAGGCGCCGTACATTCTGCACTCCAAGCACTTCACCATCGACGACGACGTCGCCGTCATCGGCTCGAGCAACATGGACATCCGTTCGTTCGAACTCAACATGGAGGTGTCGCTGCTCGTGCGCGGGGCCTCGTTCGTGCGCGAGATGCGCGCCATCGAAGACGGCTATCGGCGCGACAGCCACGAGCTGACGCTCGAGGCGTGGATGAAGCAGCCGCTGCGATCGACCGTGCTCGACAACCTCGCGCGACTGACCTCGGCGCTGCAGTAGCGCAACCCGTGGATTGGGGAGACGCGCCAGCGCCGTCTCGAAACCTTGTGTTCGAGCAAGGATGTTGAGAAGCGGCCTCCTCCGTCGACCGCTCCTCAACCCACGATCAACGGCGCGGCTTCAGTCGCACCGTCGGCAGCTCGGGCGCGGGCAGCGGCGGGCCGTCGTAGCCCGCGACGGTGCCGAAGCGCCCGTCGGGGTTGTCGCGGCCGATGACGTCGGCTTGCCATTGCCGACGGAACTCGACGATCTCGTCGTGATCGCGGCCGATGAAGTTCCACCACATCACGAGCTCTTCACCGAACGGCACGCCGCCGAGAAGGATCACGCGCACGGGTTGCGCCTCGGCGGATAGGCGGATGCGGCGACGCCCGGCCTCGAGGTAGACGAGCTCGCTCCATGCGGCGGTCGTCGAGACGGTGTCGGTCGCGAACTCGCCGATCGCGGCATCCGTGGCGCTGATCTCGACGGGACCCGAATCGACGAGCACCCCATGCTCGAACGTGGGGTCGAGTTCGAACTCGACGGTGCCGAACGGCGGCAGGTCGAGTTGCGCGCCGAGCAACGGCGAGAAGACGGTGACGGCGCCGCCCTGAGCCTGCCGAAGGGATGCCTCGGGCGCGACGCCGCCCGGCAGGGAGCCGACGAACACCCGCACCGTGGCGTCGCCCACGACGACCGGTGCGATGTCGGCGTGTTCGAAGAAGGGGCCGACATGCCGGGAGGCATCGGGAAGGGCGACCCAGAGCTGCACCCCGTGCAGGCGGGTGGTCTCGGGCGTCGACACCTCGGAATGCGAGATGCCGCGGCCGGCCGTCATGAGGTTCACGGCGCCGGGGCGCACCAGCGTGTGGCTGCCGGCGGAGTCGCGGTGCTCGATCTCGCCCTCGAAGAGCCAGCTGACGGTCTGCAGGCCGGTGTGCGGGTGCGGCGGCACGACCATGCCGGCCGAGACCTGCACCTCGTCGGGCCCGTAGTGATCGGCGAAGCACCAGGCGCCGATCGTGGTGCGGCCGCGCTGGGGGAGCGTGCGGCGAACGTTCATCGCCCGCGGGCCACCGAGCGGCACATCGCGCGGGGCGAGCACCTGCACGACGGGGCCGGTGGGCTCGTCGGGTGGGCAGAGCAGTTCGACGGGGTCACGTTCCAGGTTGCTCATGCTGGAAATAGTACGCGGCGCAAGCACGAGAACCGGGGGACCGTTAGCATGACGGTATGGCTCCCTCCATACGCATTCGTCGTGCCGGTCTCCTCGCTCTGGCGCTCTCGTCGGTGTTCCTGCTTTCGGCGTGCAACCCGTCGGGCAATGCTGCAGAGAACTTCCCGGGTGTGCCGAGCGAGGCCGACGCCGACACGGTCGACGTCGAGGCAGGCACCGACCCGGCGGGTGACACTGAAGATATTCCGTCGTCCGAAGAAGGGCCCGTGGCTGTCTGGTGGGCCGATGGCGGTCAGATCGCCCTCATCATCTCGGGCAGTTCGACGTGCCCCGTGATCGGCAAAGAGATCCGTGTGCTCGAGAAGGCAGGCGAGGGCAACCGCGTCGCGATCGACCTCGTCGAGCAGCCCGAAGGTCAGGTCTGCACGATGGACATCGTGCCCCACACGACGCTGTTCTGGACGCCGGTGTACGTGACGACGACTGAACCGCTCGTCGTCGAAGTCGCCGACACCGAGATCACGATTCCGATCAAGTAGCCTCGGCCAGCTTCGGCCGGAGCACGAGCAGTTCTCCGACTTCGCAGTCGAGTGTGTCGCAGATGGCCTGCAGGGTCGAGAAGCGGATGGCGCGAGCACGGTCGTTCTTCAGCACGCTGAGGTTCACGACGCTCACGCCGACGAGTTCGCTGAGCCGCGTGAGCGTCATGCCGCGCGCCTCGAGCAGCTCGTCGAGCCGGCAGTGGATGTCAGATGCCTCGTCGGGCTCTGCAGGGGCCATCAGACGAGCCCCTCGGTGTCGCGCTGCATGCGCTCGCCGACTGCGAAGACCGTGGCGGCCATTGCCGCGACGAACGTGAGGAAGACGAGGGACGACAGGTCGACCGACATCACGACGTTCTCGAAGTCACCGTCACTGAGACGGGTGAAGGCACCGTTCGCCGCCATGTTGCCGAAGAACGGCACAGCCGCGAACCCGATGGCCCCAGAGAGGCCCGCCACGGTGACGAGGATGGTGTTGCGGCGAGTGAAGACCTGGTTCCGCATGACCGCCCAGCAGAGCATCAGGAGGCAGATGACGACGATCCCGATCGTCGCCGCGGCGAGCAGCTGCTGGATGATGAGCGATGCCCACGATGCACCCGGCAGAGACGGAATGGTCACCACTGCTTGCTCGAGCGACACCTGCACCGGCGTGCCATCGGGCCCGATCGGCGCCGTCGCCGGGGTTCCGGCGAACTCGGCCGTCACAGACACGTTTCGATTCGGCACCACCTCGATGATGCGCTGCACGGATGCCACGACTGCCCAGACGGCGATGGTCGTGCCCGCGAGCATGAAGAACCAGAGGCTCGCGAGATCTGCTCGGGACATCGAGCGGCCGGAGATCGTGTGCATTTCGTTCCTTGCTGTCTCGGGTTGGTCGGGGGACATCAGACGAGTCCGTCGGTATCGCGCTGCAGGCGCTCGCCGAGTTGAAATGCGGTCGCAACGACCCCGAGTGCGAGTCCCCAGCCGAGGGGCGCGGGGTCGATGGTGAGGCCGAAGAAGACGAGCCCCTCGGCACCCAGACCGGTGTCCGCGCTCCGGATGACCGCGTCACCGAGGAACTGCACCACCTCGGCGTCGGAGATCGCCCGCAGGATAGGGGCGAACATGCCCGTCACCATCACGAGCACCGCCGCGGAGAAGATCGACCAGGTCGCCGACCGAGCGAAGGGGCGCCGTTCGAGCAGGCGCATGCCGAGGATGAAGACGATGACGCACAGGCCGATGCCCAACAGCGCCGCGACCGCAGTCTGCGAGACCATCAGCCACCGCAGCCCGGCAGGCAGTCCATCGATGACGAGGGTGACCGAGTCGTAGTGGGCGCTGACGATCGCCGGTACTCCATCGGCGAATTCGGGCGACTGGGCGTTCGCGAGTTGCAGCCCGTCGACGTTGAGCGCATCGGACGTGAGCAGATGAACTGCTCGTACGACGAGCCCGACGAGTCCAGCGAGCCCGATCAGCAGTGCACCTCCTGTGATGGCTCGAAGCCCCCAGCCGTCGAGGCGTTCGAGGCGAGAGCGGGTCGCTGGCTTGGTGTCACTCATGTTCTCCCTAACGAATATCGATAATAACGATAAACGATACGGTAGCGCTTCGAGCATCGTGCGTCAACGAGAGCGGCCGAGCCGCGGCATCCGCCGCTGTCATCGTTCGTCAACCCCGTCCCGAGCGCTGCGCCGAGGGCGAACAACGGCTTCGCGGCCCCCTCTGCTGGTTACGCTCTTCATATCGGCGCCCCTACCCAGCGGGGTCGTGAGGAGTAGAAATGTTCGAGAGATTCACCGACCGAGCTCGTCGTGTCGTCGTCCTGGCCCAAGAAGAGGCCAAGATGCTCAACCACAACTACATCGGCACCGAGCACATCCTGCTCGGGCTCATCCACGAGGGTGAAGGCGTCGCAGCCAAGGCGCTCGAGTCGCTCGGCATCTCGCTCGACGCGGTGCGCGAGCAGGTGCAAGACATCATCGGCCAGGGTCAGCAGCAGCCGACCGGGCACATCCCGTTCACTCCGCGCGCCAAGAAGGTGCTCGAGTTGAGCCTGCGCGAAGCGCTGCAGCTGGGTCACAACTACATCGGCACCGAGCACATCCTGCTGGGGCTCATCCGCGAGGGTGAAGGTGTCGCCGCCCAGGTGCTCGTCAAGCTCGGCGCCGACCTCAACCGCGTGCGTCAGCAGGTCATCCAGCTGCTCTCGGGCTACCAGGGCAAAGAGCAGGTGCAGGTCGGCGCGAACGAGCAGACCACCCCGCAGGGCGGCTCGCAGATCCTCGACCAGTTCGGCCGCAACCTCACGCAGGCTGCGCGCGACGGCAAGCTCGACCCTGTCATCGGGCGTGAGAAAGAGATCGAGCGGGTCATGCAGATCCTCTCGCGTCGCTCGAAGAACAACCCCGTGCTGATCGGTGAGCCCGGCGTCGGCAAGACCGCCGTCGTCGAGGGCCTCGCCCAGGCGATCGTGAAGAACGAGGTGCCAGAGACGCTGAAAGACAAGCAGGTCTATTCGCTCGACCTCGGCTCGCTCATCGCCGGCTCCCGCTACCGCGGTGACTTCGAAGAGCGCCTGAAGAAGGTCACGAAAGAGATTCGCACGCGCGGCGACATCATCGTCTTCATCGACGAGATCCACACCCTCGTGGGTGCCGGTGCAGCCGAAGGTGCCATCGACGCCGCGTCGATCCTCAAGCCCCTGCTCGCCCGCGGCGAGCTGCAGACCATCGGTGCGACCACGCTCGACGAGTACCGCAAGCACTTCGAGAAAGACGCTGCGCTCGAGCGCCGCTTCCAGCCGATCCAGGTCGCAGAGCCGTCGCTGCCCCACACGATCAACATCCTCAAGGGACTCCGCGACAAGTACGAGGCGTTCCACAAGGTCTCGATCACCGATGGCGCCATCGTGTCGGCGGCGAACCTCGCCGACCGCTACGTCTCCGACCGCTTCCTCCCCGACAAGGCGATCGACCTGATCGACGAGGCCGGCGCACGCCTGCGTCTCTCGATCCTCTCGAGCCCGCCCGAGCTGCGCGAATTCGACGAGAAGATCGCCGTCGTCCGCGCCGCGAAAGAGACCGCGATCGAGGAGCAGGACTTCGAGAAGGCCGCCTCCCTCCGTGATGAGGAGAAGAACCTCCTCGGCGAGCGGCTACGCCTCGAGAAGCAGTGGAAGTCGGGCGACGTCAAGACGACCGCCGTCGTCGACGAGGGCCTGATCGCCGAGGTGCTCGCACAGGCCACCGGCATCCCCGTTTTCAAGCTCACCGAAGAAGAGAGCTCGCGTCTCGTCTTCATGGAGAAGGCGCTGCACGAGCGCGTCATCGGTCAAGAAGAGGCCATCTCAGCCCTCGCCAAGACCATCCGCCGTACGCGTGCCGGCCTGAAAGACCCCAAGCGCCCCTCTGGCTCGTTCATCTTCGCCGGCCCCACCGGCGTCGGCAAGACCGAGCTCGCCAAGGCGCTCGCCGAGTTCCTCTTCGACGACGAGGCTGCGATGATCGCGCTCGACATGTCGGAATACGGTGAGAAGCACACCGTCTCGCGCCTCTTCGGTGCTCCTCCCGGATTCGTCGGCTTCGAAGAGGGCGGCCAGCTCACCGAGAAGGTGCGCCGCAAGCCCTTCAGCGTCGTGCTGTTCGACGAGATCGAGAAGGCGCACCCCGACATCTTCAACTCGCTCCTCCAGATCTTGGAAGAGGGCCGGTTGACCGATGGCCAGGGCCGCGTCGTCGACTTCAAGAACACGGTCATCATCATGACCACCAACCTCGGCACGAAAGACATTTCGAGTGGCCCCGTGGGCTTCGCGATCGAGGGAGACACCCGCACGGGCTACGACCTCATGCGCGGCAAGGTGAACGAAGAGCTGAAGAAGCACTTCAAGCCCGAGTTCCTGAACCGCGTCGACGAGATCATCGTCTTCCCGCAGCTCTCCAAGCCCGAGCTGCTGCAGATCGTCGACCTGTTCATCAAGCGGCTCAGCGAGCGCATGCTCGACCGCGACATGACCGTCGAACTCACGCAGGCGGCCAAGGAGCGGCTCATCGAGGTCGGGTTCGACCCGGCCCTCGGTGCCCGCCCGCTCCGCCGCGCGGTGCAGCACGAGATCGAAGACGGCCTCTCCGAGAGGATCCTGCACGGCGAGCTCAACGCGGGCGACCACGTGCACGTCGACTTCACAGACGGAGAGTTCCTGTTCACCACCACTCAGCGGGCCCTGCCCGTCGGCGTCGGCGTGAACACGAACGCTGCGATCGGCACCGGTCCGGTGAGCCCCGACCTGGCGGCCGCGTCGGGCGAGTAAGCAGACACGACACGAAGGGGCGGATGCTGCGGCATCCGCCCCTTCGTCGTCCGCGCCCTCACCCACCCCGCCCACCCCACCCCACCCCACCCCACCCACCCCGCCGCAGGCGTTCCTTTCTCAGGAACCGCCCGCCGAAGCGAGCCCTTTTCAGGAAGAACTCCGGTGATCCGATCGATATCGCCGCAGAACTCCTGAAAAGAGAAGAGGGTGTCGGGCGAATACGATGAGGGGATGACCGAGTTCAGCGTGCGGCGGGCCCGCACGAGCGATGTTCCGCGAATCATCGACCTCGTGGAGCCGCTCGTCGCCCGACGCATCCTGCTCGGGAAAGAGCGTGTCGACCTCTACGGCTCGGTGCAGGAGTTCCGCGTGGCAGAGGCCGATGACGGCCGGCTCATCGGCGCAGGCGCGCTGCACGTCATATGGGAGGACCTCGGCGAGGTGCGCACACTCGCCGTCGACGACGGTTGGCTCGCCCACGGCGTCGGCCACGCCCTGCTCACCACGCTCGAAGACGAAGCTCGTGAGCTCGGCCTCAGCCGCCTCTTCTGCCTCACCTTCGAGACCACCTTCTTCGGCCGCCACGGCTTCGTCGACATGGGGCGCGAGACCGTTGACCCCGAGGTCTACGCCGAGCTCGTGCGTTCGAACGACGAGGGTGTGGCCGAGTTCCTCGACCTCGCCCGCGTGAAGCAGAACACCCTCGGCAACACCCGCATGCTGAAGCTTCTCTGAAACGAGATTCGGCGCGCCGAGCGGATGCCGCGGGCAGCGGCATCCCGGTCGTACCCTGTGTGCATGTCGACGAACACACCGGCCGGGCGGCAATCGCCGCACGTGTACCGACGCCGGCGACTCATCGTGCTGATCGGACTCATCGCGGTGATCATCGCGATCGTGCTCATCATCGTGCGTCCGGGAGCGAGCCAAGGCGAAGAGGGCGCGGGCGGCGGACCCTCGTCGAGCGCCGACCCGGCGACTGCGCCGGAGACGACCTCCATTCCGACCGAGCCGACCGCGGCCGACGGCGACCCGTGCGCGCCAGAGAAGATCACCGTCGAGGCCGTGACCGACAAGTCGTCGTACGAAGCAGGAGAGCAGCCGCAGCTGTCGGTCACGATCACGAACACGGGCAAGAACGTCTGCGTGTTGAACGCGGGCACGAACGCCCAGGTCTTCACGATCATGAGCGGCACCGAGGTTTACTGGGCCTCGCCCGACTGCCAGGTCGACGCGATCGACGCCGAGGTCTCGTTGACCCCCGGCACGCCGGTCAGCTCGAGCGTGCCGATCGTCTGGGACCGCACGCGTTCGACGCCCGAGACGTGCGCCGGACCGCGCGAGACGGTGCCGGCCGAAGGTGCTTCGTACCACCTCGGGGTGTCGGTCGACGGTTTCGAGTCGGCCGAGCAGAAGCAGTTCCTGCTCTACTGATGCCCGCGTGCTCGTCACTCGTGCGGACGGCGACGCGGTGTTCGTCATTTGACCCGTGAAGAGGGGCCGCGCAGTCAGTGGCTCGCAGCTTAGGTTCGTTGAGTGCGCGTCTGGCGTTCCCGGCCGAAAGGGCGCGCACCACCGCCTCACCCGGCTGGTGGAGAGCGCCGGGTGTTCCCCCTCTTGTATCAAGTCTGCCCGGCGCTCTCGCGGGGGCGCCCCGCCGCCCCCGGCCGATGGCCGGTGCCTGAAGAGTGCGGGTAGCCCGCGAACGCCGGTGCGGAGCCGGTGGGCGGGTCGAAGCGCACGAGCTCGTTGGCCGCGTCGAGAGACGGCGCCGACGCCATGAGTTGCTGCTCCGCCGGGTCGAGTGCCCACTTGACGACGAGGTAGACCTCGCCGCGCTTCACGTCACGGTACCGGCGGATGATCGCCTTCGGCGTGAGAGCGTCGTTGCGGATGCACAGCCACGTGTCGCCGTCGTAACGGATCGGCTTCGGAAGACTGCTTGCCATGGTGCTCCTCGAGATGGAGCGCGCCGGCCCGCGCGGGTCTACTTCGATGCTACGCGCCCCGCGACATGGTCTGCGGGGCAGGAAACGAGCGAATGCGCCGGCGCCGTGGGGTCAACAAGAACGCCGTCGTCTTCGTCGACACCTCGGACCCTCACGGTCCGGCACAGACAGCATAGGCTGCTTCCCTCCGAAATACACATCCCAGTCGGGTGGTCGAAGAGACGGGCGAGCGGATGCCGCGGAGTGCGCCCTGCGCGGACGGAGGCGGGTGCGCGGCATCCGCTCGGTAACCTTGAGGGATGGCAGGCAAGGCACAACGGAAGCAGGCGGCGGAGCCCGTGGAGTTCCGTTCGGAGGCGCTCGCGCAGGCGCTCGAACGGCAAGATATCGCGGCGGTCGCCCTGGCCCTGCGCCACGGCAACACCGTCGTGCCGCTCGTGAAGCCGGGGCCGCGCGACAAGCCGCTCGACGGTGGCGAAGTGTGGACCTACCGCGATCCGAAGACCGGCGATGTCGCACTGCTGCTCTTCAGCGATGCCGCGAACAAGCCGGCGAACCTGCCGCCCGCGGTGGGCCTGCAGAGCCCTGCGTGGCTGCGGTCGTTCCTCAAGCGGTACGAGTCGACGATCACGACGGTGTTCCTCGACATCGCGGGCCCGCACCCGATGCAAGCGTCGCCCGGCGAACTGCTGCGCGCGCTCGAGGCGTAGGGGAGTACGCCGAGTCGGCGCGCACGGCTCGAGTCTGCAGGTGTGCGGCTGCGGCGCCCTGCGGCATCGCGTGAGGCCGTTAGAAGGCGGCGTCGAGCTCGCGTTCGCGCGGGCCGGTCGAGGCCATCATGGCGCGCTGCACGGCGGCGTGCACGCTGCCGGCTTCGACGTCGAGGATGGTCGTGTAGCCGAGGCGTCGTGCTTCGGCGCCCCGCTGCTTCGCCGCGGTGACCGGGCGCACCTCGCCGGCGAGGCTGATCTCGCCGAAGGCGGCGAGCTCGTGCGGCACGGCACGGTCGCGCATGGCCGAGGCGATGGCGACGGCGATCGCGAGGTCGGCGCCGGGCTCGGCGAGCCGCACGCCGCCGACGGTGGAGACGTAGACGTCATGATCGCCGAGAGTCTTCAGGCCGGCTCGGCGCTCGAGCACGGCGATGATCATGGCCACCCGCGATGGATCGACCCCGTTGACCACGCGGCGAGGCTGCGGCGCCTTCGTCGACACGACGAGCGCCTGCACTTCGACCGGCAGTGCACGGCGCCCCTCGAGTGCGACGGTGACGCACGTGCCGCTCACGGCACTGCGCCCGCTCGAGAGGAAGAGGCCCGACGGGTCGGGCACCTCGGAGATGCCCTCGCCGGTCATCTCGAAGCAACCCACCTCGTCGGTCGGCCCGAAGCGGTTCTTGAGGGCCCGCACGAAGCGAAGGGCCGTTTGTCGATCGCCCTCGAACTGGCAGACGACGTCGACGAGGTGCTCGAGCAGGCGGGGGCCGGCGATCGAGCCGTCTTTCGTGACGTGGCCGACGAGCAGCACTGGCAGCCGCCGCTCTTTCGCGACGCGGATGAGTGTCGATGCGACCTCGCGCACCTGGCTCGGTTGCCCCGGCAGACCATCGGAGAGGGATGACGACACGGTCTGCACCGAGTCGACGATGAGGAGCTCGGGGGCGATGGCGTCGACCTGCCCGAGGATCGTCGCGAGATCGGTCTCTGCCGCGATGAAGAGCTCGTCGTGCAGGGCCTTCGTGCGCCCAGCTCGAAGGCGCACCTGCGCGACCGACTCTTCGGCGGTGACGTAGAGCACCCGTCTGCCGGTGGCCGCCACGCGCGCCGCGACCTCGAGCAGGAGTGTGGACTTGCCCACCCCAGGCTCGCCGGAGAGCAGGATCGCGGCGCCGGCGACGATGCCGCCGCCGAGCACCCGATCGAACTCGCCGATGCCGCTCGGGCGGTGCGCAGCGTCTTCGGTCTGCACGTCGGTGATCGGGCGGGCGGTGCGCGCCTCGCCGAGTTGCACCGCCTGCACTGCACGCACGATGCCGGTGGCTTCGGCCACGTCGACGACGGTGCCCCACTGCTGGCACTCGCTGCAGCGGCCCACCCACTTGACGGTGCTCCAGCCGCACTCGGTGCAACGGAACGTGGAGGTGGAGCGGGCCATGCCCCGAGACTAGCCGCGGCCGCCGACAGTGAGCGCTTCGGCGCGCGTGTCGACGCCGAGGTGCGCGGCCGCCCTGGCGACAGCCGGTCGGAAGGCCTCGGCCCATACCGCGTACCCGTGGTCGTTCGGGTGGAACATGTCGCGCGCGAACTGCGTCAGGATGCCCCGGAGCCCTTGCCGTTTCATGATCTCGTGCAGTGGCGCAACGACGAGTCCGTGCTCGAGGGCGGCAGCGCGAAGCATCCGATTCGCCTCGGCCACCTTGCGTTCGTTGTGCGGGAAGTAGAAGCACGGCAGGTCGGCGACGACGGCGCCGGAGGGCAGCTCGGCGAAGATCGAGCGGATGTTGCGCTCGAACGCCTGAGGGTTCCAGCCGGCGATGTCATTCGCACCGATCGAGACCGTGACCACGTCGGGCCGCAGATCGCGGAACCGCGGCAGCTGGTCGCGCACGGCGAGGCGCGTCGTCGCACCCGAGACGCTGAGATTCACGACGCGCACGCTTCGCCCGGTCATCTCGCGAACACCGTCGGCGACCACGCCGACGTAGCTGCGGTCAGGCTGCGACGCGCCGATGCCCTGTGCCGCACTGTCGCCGATGGCGACGTAGAGCAGCTCGCCCTCGACCTTCGCGTGGTCGCGCCACCACTTCGAGTGCACCGGCAGCGTCTCGTTCAGCGTGGCCTTGTTCTCGAGCATCCGATCGCGGAACCGAGGCACTCCGCCTGCACCGAGCAGCGTGACAGCAGACAGACGGATGCCGCGCCACACGCTCGTCGAGTCGCCTGACGCGCGATTCGTGATGGGAGCCACCGCCGGCGTGAGGAGTTCTGCGGTCATCACCCGAAACTATGACCTTCGACTTCGAGTTGCCTGCGCGCGGGCTGGGCGCGAGCTGGGCATGAGGCGTCTTGCGGCGGTCTCACCCCGACGGCGGTGGGGATTGCCGCCACGTCGGCTGAGGCATCCACTCGTTTTGGCACTGACGCGCGCGTCGTCTAAGATCGTCCTCGGTACCGTGTCCGAGCGGCCGAAGGTGCAACTCTCGAAAAGTTGTGTGGGTGAAAGCCCACCGTGGGTTCAAATCCCACCGGTACCGCCACAGAGAAACCCCTACTTCCCAGTAATCACAAGGAAGTCAGGGGTTTCTTTTTGCTGCTCCAGCGTACGGGTATATAGTGTTGTAGAGATTCTTATATAGGGAGGTGGAGATGCCCGTTACCTCAGTTGACATCGATTCGTCATTGCTGGAAGCAGCCAAGGCCACGTACCACGTTCGGACGAACCGAGAGGCGATCAACCTCGCCCTCGAGGATGCTGTCGGCCGTCAGCGCCAACTCGAAGCCATCCGGGTCCTGGCTTCCCTTCCCGTCGACGACGACCCGAAACGCATCGAGTATGGGTAGCTATCTGCTCGAGCCTCTTGTCGAGGTTGAGCAGACAGAGTCGGATCCGCATTTCATCATCGATAACTCGGTCTGGGCGCGACTCGCCACTCAGCCGCCGGTTCGGGCCGCGCTCGAAGCACTCGTCATTGCGCACCGTCCGTCATCGATCCATATCTGCCCACCAACCGTGGCGGAGTACGGGTTTTCAGCGCGTAACGGGGTCGACCATGACGATATCGTGAACGCAGTTGCGGCTTTCACCGAGTGTCCTGAAGCTCCCACCAGCGCCATGACGCTTGCGATTCAGGGCAGGCTCTGGCATGGCGGTTTGGTCCGGGCGGCCGGCGCGCTGGATACCGTCATCGCTGCCTACGCAGTTGCGAATGATGCAACCGTGATCCACTTCGACCGCGATTTCGAGCTCATCGCCAGCGTCGTCCCAGAGCTGAAGCAGGAATGGATCGTGCCCCGCGGCACAGTGTCCTAGTCGGGCGTCGACACGTTCGGCTCACCAGCCGCTGCGCGTCGGCGTGTGCCCTTCGCGGGCGTCGTCGGGCATCGGCATCTCCGCGCGCAGCCCGAGCAGTCGGATCGGCCGGTCGGGTTCGAGACGACCGACGAGTTCCAGCGTGCGGGCGAGTACCGCCTCACGGTCGAACGTCTCCGGGACCTTCTTGGTGAAGACCTTGGTGAGGAACGGCGCGTACCGCACCTTGAGCGTGAGCCCGATCACCGGCCGGCCCTCGGCCGCGATGTCTTCAAGTACCCGGGCGACGAGCTCCCGCACGGCCGCATCGACCTGCGCGGGCTCGGTCAGGTCCTGCTGGAACGTCGTCTCCCTGCTGTGCCCGCGGGCGACCCACGGTGTGTCGTCGACGACGTCGGCGCCCTCGCCGCGGCCGAGCTGGGCGTACCAGGGCCCCATCCTCGGCCCGAACTCGGCGACCAGGTCGTCGGGCGCAGTCGCCGCCAGCTCGGCGACGGTGGCGATGCCGAGCCCGGCCAGGCGACGGGAAATCTTCGAGCCGACGCCCCAGAGGTCGACGGTCGGGCGGTCGCCCATCACCTCGAGCCAGTTGTCGGCGGTGAGCCGGAACACGCCGCGAGGCTTGCCGAACCCCGTCGCGACCTTGGCCCGCACCAGGGTGTCCCCGATGCCGACACTGCAGTGAAGCCGAGTTCGTTCGAGCACGGCCAGCTGCAACATCCGGGCGTAGGTCTCTGGGTCCTCTGTCTGCACGCCGACGAAGGCCTCGTCCCAACCGAGCACCTGCACGGTCGCGCCGGGCTGCGCGCGCAGCGTCGCCATGACCTCAGCGGATGCCGCGGTGTAGGCCTCTGCGTCGACCGGCAGGATTACGGCATCGGGTGCCTTGCGGGCGGCGATGCGCAGCGGCATCCCTGATCCAACGCCGAACTCGCGCGCCTCGTACGACGCGGTCGAGACCACGGCGCGTTCGGTCGGGTCTCCTCGACCGCCGACGATCACAGGCTTGCCCGCGAGCTCCGGCTGTCGCAGCACTTCGACGGCCGCGACGAACTGGTCGAGGTCGACGTGCAGCACCCAGGACTTCCGGTGTCCGGTCACGGAACCAGTCTGCCTCGTGACGCCAGCGCCCCCAATCACCCGAACCGAGTGATTCGGAACGTCGAGGGCTTCGATACCGTGAGCCGGTCCTGGTCCGAACCACGAGGAGCACGATGTCCACCGAACAGCCAGCCGAGTCGCGGACGCGTCAGCGGTGGGCGGAGGCGCGGGAGATCATCGCCGTCTTCCTGCTGTCGGTCACCGCGATCCTGACGGCGTGGTGCGGCTTCGAGTCCTCGAAGTGGAGCGGGCAGATGTCGATCGACTTCAGCCAGGCTTCCGCCGCGCGAATCAAGTCGGTCGACCTCGCGAGCGAGTCGCGCGACGCGCAGGCGGTGGACCTCGCCATCTACACCCAGTGGGTCGATGCGACGGCGACGGGCGACACCGCACTCGCCGACTACGTGCGTGCTCGATTCACTCCGGAGTTCACGGTCGCGTTCGAGGACTGGCAGGCCGGCGGCGAGGACCTCAAGTCACCGTTCGCCGAACCCAGCTATGTTCCGATCGGGAAGGAGGAATCGGTCGCGGCGGCGAAACTCGCCGACGAGAAGTTCGAAGCCGCGCTCAAGAGCAACCAGCGCGGTGACAACTATTCGATCCTCACGGTGTTGTTCGCGATGGTGCTGTTCTTCACGGCGATGTCCGAGCGCAACACCTCGCGCTGGCCCGGATGGTTCCTGCTCGGGCTCGGTGCCGTCGTCGCGATCGCTGGCGGGGTGATCCTCGCCACGTTCCCGGTGCTGGTGTGAGCTGTGCCCGAATCGCACCCGATGCTAGCGTGGGTGGCCGACCACGCGGCACCCGTCACCGTGGATTCCGCGGAGGGAACGCAGCGTGCATCAACCGGTCGAACTCGACGACGGCCTCGTGTTCCGTGAACTCGCGATCGGCGACGGGCCCGCGCTCGCCGCGGCGTACACGCGCAACCGTGAGCACCTCGCGCCTTGGGAGCCCACCCGCACCGACGACTTCTTCACCGCCGAGATGCACCGGCGCGACGTCGAGGCATCGCTCACCCGACTCGAGGCGGGTCTCGCCGTGCCGTTCGTGATCGTCGACGGCGACGAGATAGTCGGCCGGATGAATCTCTCCGACATCGTGCGCGGCGCGTTCCAGAATGCGCACCTCGGCTACTGGATCGACGCCCGCTATGCCGGGCGCGGCCTCGCGACAACGGCGGTCGGTCTCGCCGTGCACGCGGCGCGCGGCATCGGCCTGCACCGCGTGCAGGCCGGCACGCTCGTGCACAATGCCGCGTCGCAGGCGGTGCTCGCTCGCAACGGGTTCGAACGCTTCGGGCTCTCCCGCCGACACCTGCGCATCGCGGGGGAGTGGCAGGATCACGTGCTCTTCGAGCGGCTGCTCGAAGAGTGAGCCGAACGGCACCTGCCTCCGGTGTTAGCGTGGACCCACGCGAGCGCGCCGGCATCGGTCGCCGTGCCGACCGAGGGGAGCAGACATGATCGAACTCGTCGTCGCCCTCTTCCGGGTCGCGCAGGCTTCACTCGAGATCGCGCTCGCCTCGAACGCGCAGATGTCGATCGTGCTCCTCGGTGTCGTCGGCGCGGCCGCCGTCGCCGTGGTCGTCGTGGCCTGTCAGGCGTTGCCGGCGATCGTCGCGGCCGACGCGAGCGGCGCGGCCACACGGTTCCGGCAGACGGCCGACCCGTGGCGACTCCTCGCGCAGAGCGACCCCGACGCACCCGGGCGCGCTCGCCCGAGGGCGCCGACACGCGGCATCGCGGCCGCGTAGCGACACTCGACCGACGCCACCATCGCCCAGCGGGCGACGGCTCGGCGACCCGATTCCTCGCGGCCAGACGGATTCACACATCCCTCCGACCGCAAGGAACTCTCATGGACCTCTATGCCTTCCCGCCCATCGCCGCCATTCTCGACGGCGCACACGCCGTGCTCATGGCCCTCGCGGGCATCCTCGAACCGCTCATCGGCATCGCGAGTGCCGCGGCGGCCGTCGTGCTCGTCACCCTGCTCGTGCGCGCCGCCCTCATCCCGGTCGGCGTCTCGCAGGCCAAGGCCGAACAGACGCGTTCCCGTCTTGCCCCGAAGCTCGCCGCGCTGCAGCAGAAGCACAAGAAGAACCCCGAGAGACTGCAGCGCGAGACGATGGCACTCTACGGCGAGGAGGGCACCACGCCCTTCGCCGGTTGCCTGCCGATGCTCGTGCAGGCGCCCATCGTCGGCGTGATCTACGCGCTCTTCATCCTGCCGACGATCGCCGGGCACCCGAACGCGCTGCTCGAGCAGACCTTCTTCGGCGTGCCGCTCGGCTCGAGCCTCGCCGGCCAGATCGCGACCGGCACGCTGACGCCGGGCGCACTGCTCGTCTTCGGCGTCGTGATCGTCGGCATCGCCGTCGTCGGCGAGATCACCCGACGCGTCTTCCAGCCGCGCCCGCCCGGCGGCGGGGTCGCCAGCACGAGCCGAGCGGATGCCTCGGCGAAGACCGACGCCGCAGGGGCATCCGCTGCCCTGCTCGCCGGGCCGGGGTTCGCCCGCGCCCTCGGAGCACTGCAGTTCATCACCGCGGTGATCGCGATCTTCGTGCCGCTCGCGGCCGCCCTGTACCTCTTCGTCACGGTGGCGTGGACGCTCGTGCAGCGGACCCTGCTCAGGCGCAGACACCCGCTCGCCGAGGTGAAGACCGCCTGATCGGCCCTGTATTGCATCGACGCCACGCGGGGTAAGGGCTTGCACCGCCTGCCCAGCGGTGGTTTCGTAGGGGAATCAAACGAAGGAGCACAACATGAGTTTCCTCGCGTTCCTGATCCTCGGCCTCATCGCCGGGGCGATCGCCAAGCTGATCCTGCCTGGCAATCAAGGCGGCGGGTGGTTCGTCACCCTGCTGCTCGGCGTTGTCGGCGCTCTGCTCGGCGGCTGGATCGGCAGTGCCATCTTCGGCATCGGCATGGATCAGTTCTGGGATCTCGGCACCTGGCTCCTCGCCATCGCCGGATCGATCATCGTGCTGTTGATCTGGGGCCTGATCACTCGGGGCCGCAGCAAGAGCACGGCAGCCTGAGACCGTTCGGCACGACGAACGCCGCGTGCTCGTCGGCCGGCCTCAACCGGCCGGTCGACGGCACGCGGCTCATTCGCGTGCGCGTTCGAGGGCGAGCTCGGCGAAGCGTCTCAGCATGCGATGCGGTTCGATGACGGATGCCGCGGCCAGCCGTTCGCCGACCTCGCGCAGTTCGCTCGCCGGGAAGTAGCCGTGGTGGCGGTAGACCTGTGCGCGGGCGATGAAATCGTCGGTCGACACCTCGGGGTGGAACTGCGTCGCGTAGACACCCGCGCCCACGCGGTAGATCTGCACGGGGCATCCGTTTGACGATGCGAGCAACCGGGCATCTGCAGGCAGTCGCTCGGTGGCCTCCTTGTGGCCGACGAGCGCGTCGAACCGCTCGGGCAACGCGCCGACGAGCGGGTCGGCCACGCCTTCGGCGGTGAGCTGGATCTCGACGGCCTGAGCCTGTTCGCCGTGTGCCGTGCCGACCTCGCCGCCGAGCAATCGGGTCAGCACCCCGATGCCGTAGCAGGTGAGCAGGAGTGGGAAGTCGGCCCTGAGCGCCTCTTCGGCGAGACGGGCGAGATCGGACTCGACACGGCGCTGCACCTCGTGCTTGCCCGCCTCAGGGGTCGTCACGTTGAATGGGCTGCCGCCCACGACGATGCCGACGTAGTCGTCGATCGCGACATCGCCGAGCGGGTCGACGTCGAGGCGCACGTGTTCGAGGCTCCCGGCATCGACGCCCATCGCGCGGCGCACCGACTCGTACTCCGGGCCGACGGCCTCCACCTCGGGGCGTGCTGAGAGGAAGAGGAACGGCCTTTGCGTCATCGACCTCTCCGTCGGCTGCGCTGCTTCGCGCCCCCGCCGGTGCGCGGCGCCGGCCGGCCGGCCTTGCCCCCGGCCTTGCCCTTGCCGCCGGCTTTGCCCTTGCCGCCGCCGGCCGCTTTGGCCGCAGCAGCTCGGCGTTCGGCTGCGGCGAGCTTGGCCGCCTTCGCGGGCTTCATCGGGGGCGGGTCGTCGGCCGATCCGCGCGAGCTCTTCGCACCGCGACCACGCACGACGGCGACGAATTCCTGGATGTCGGTGTCGTCTCGGTCGCGATGCCAGACCAATGAGATCTGCGTGGCCGGGGCATCCGTCACCGGAATCGCGACGACGTCTTTGCGGCGATGCAGCCGGGCGACGGACTGCGGCAGGATCGCATGGCCGGTGCCCGCGGCGACGAGTTCGACGGTCATCGCGGCATCTGGCTGCACGGGTGCGGGCGTCTCATTCTCGAAGTCGGCGAGGGTGAGCTCATCGGCATCGGCGAGCGGATGCTCCTTCGGCAGCACCACGACCGCGAGCTCCTCCCAGAGGGCGACGGCGTGCAGGCCCTCGGTCTCGACTGGGAGTCGCACGAATGCGACGTCGGCCTCGCCCGCGAGGAGCGCGGTGAGCTGCTCGGGCTGTTCGACGACGAGCGCCTCGAGCGGAAGGTCGGGCCGGCGTTCGCCCCACACCTTGAACCACTTCGAGGGGCTCACGCCGGCGACGTATCGCAGTGTCAGTGTCACCTCGGCCCCCGTTCGCAAGCGGCCTCGCACAGCCTGCATCCAGCGTAGACGATGGCCGCCCGGCCGGCTCGGGTGGGCGGATGCCGCGCGACGGGCTACGGTGTGAAGGTGAGCCAGTCCCAGTCGAGAAACGCCCAGACCATGAAAGCGGAGACCGCAGCCAAGAAGCTCGGCATCCTCCTCGAGGCCGCGCCCGAGGAATTCCGCACCGGGGTCGTCACGCGCGACGAAGTGGCTGCGCTGCAGGCCGACCCGCCCGAGTGGCTGCAGGTGCTGCGCCGCGAGGGCCCGCACCCGCGCACCGTGGTCGCGGCGAAGCTCGGCGTCTCCAACTCTGGCCTGGCCCGTGGCGAGGTCACCGAACCGCTCACGACCGCCCAGATCAAGGCGTTGCTCGAGGCCCCGCCCGCCTGGCTCGTCACCGAACGTGCAACGCAGGCCGCCGTGCGCGCCGAGAAGATCCGTGTCGCCGATCGCGACAAGGAGCGGGCCGAGCGCCGCAGCGGCGGTTCGGGCGTCTAGGTCTCGATACGCTTCGCTACTCGACCAGCGGAGTCGGGTAGCGGGCGGCGAGGAAGGCTGAAGCGTCGGCGAGCTCGCGCTCGGAAACCGAGTGGCCGAGCCCTTCGTAGATGCGCTCATCGAGATCTGCGTGCGTCGGCAGCCAGGCTTGCGTTCGAGCCACGGATGCCGCGGGGATCACCTCATCGACCGTGCCGCGACCCCAGAATACGGGCGGGGCGAGCTCCGACATCCGCTCATCGCCGTCGCGGTCGCCCGGCAGCGCGAAACCCGCGAGGCTCACCGCGAACGTGAAACGCTCGGGTGCGCGCCGAAGCAGCTCGAGCGCCATCGCGCCGCCCTGGGAGAAGCCGAGCACGCCGACCGACGCGACGTCTGGTGCCACCCGGTCGAGCCAATCGATGACGGCCGTCGTCGCGGCCTCCGCCCCCTCGATCGAGAGCTCGACACCCTCATCGGTGAGCGGGAACCACGCGTGACCGTATCCCGTGAACGTCGGCGCACGGAGCGAGGCGATGGCCGGCGCGAGCGGCAGGTACGGCGTGAGACCGAACAGGTCGCCCTCGTTGGAGTTGTACCCGTGCAGCAGCACGAGGAGCGGACGCCCCTCGCGATCGGCCGCGGATGCGGACCAGAGCACCGCCTCATCGTCGATCTGCACGGGAACCATGGGTCAACGCTAGTGGTGTGAGGCAGAATCAAGGCATGAGCGTACGCACTCCCGACCCGGACTGGAATCCTGACGACGACCCCGACGTCAGGCCGCCGGCGAATCCGGGGTGGCTCACCGACCTCGAGCTCGCCGAGGTGCGGGGCAGGTTGCCGCTGCTCTACGTCGAGGCGGTGCCGGTGCGCGTCGACGGGCTGGGGCAGGTCACCGAGGTCGGCGTGCTATTGCGCGCGAACGCGGTGGGGGAGATGACCCGCACGCTCGTCTCAGGAAGGGTCATGTACGGCGAGACGATTCGAGACGCGCTGTTCCGCCATCTCGAGAAAGACTTGGGGCCGATGGCGTTCCCGTTGTTGCCCGCGAGCTCGGTGCCCTTCAGCGTCGCCGAGTACTTCCCGCTGCCCGGTATCTCGTACTTCACCGATGAACGCCAGCACGCGGTGTCGCTCGCCTTCGTCGTGCCCGTCACGGGCACCTGCGAGCCTCGTCAGGATGCGCTCGAGGTGACGTGGATGACCCCCGAGGAGGCGGTGAGCGAGGGTGTCGCCGCCGAGATGGAGGGCGGCAGGGGCTCGCTCGTCAAGCAGGCACTCGCCTCGGTGGGCGCACTGCGCTAGCGCGCACCGATCGCTCGCTGAGCCTGCCGAAGCACGCTCCCTTCGATGAGCTCAGGGGGCGGGAGGCTCAGCGGACGAGCCGTACCTCGTGGATCTCTTCGCCGGGGAACGGCTGCACTTGCTCTGCGCCATCGGGGTGCCTTGCCCGTTGGTCGTCTGCGCGGTTTATTCGCGGGTGTCGGAGACCCAATCAGGGTCGGATTGGTTGGAGCGGCGTCCGACAACGCTGGCTGCGAGAACATCGAGGGCCGACATCGCCTCCGCGTTCAGGCTCAGAGTCAGGGAGCGGAGGTTCTCGTCGACGCGCGCCGGTCGTCGGGTTCCGGGGATCGGAACGACGGGGAGCCCGAGCCGGGTGCCGTGTTGGCGCAACCAGGCCAGGGCGACTTGCGCCGGTGTGGCGTCGTTCTCGTGGGCGATTCCGCGTACGGCTTCGAGGAGAGTCTGGTTGGCGTCGAATGCGTCCCCGTGGAACCGGTCCATGCTGGCTCGCCAGTCGCCGTGGAGTTCGGCGGCGCTGGTGATGGTGCCGGTGAGGAAGCCTCGGCCCAGCGGCGCGTATGGGACGAAGCCGATGCCGAGTTCGGCCGCAGCCGGGACGACGTGTCGTTCCACGTCACGGCTCCACAGCGACCATTCGCTTTGAACTGCGGCGATGGGGTGGATCGCGTGGGCTTGGCGCAGCTCGTCTGCGGTGACCTCTGACAGGCCGAGGTGCCGGACCTTGCCGGCGGTCACGAGTTCGGCCATGGCTCCGACGATCTCCTCCAGCGGCACCGAGACCTGGCGGCGGTGGAGGTAATACAAGTCGATCACCTCCGTGCCCAGTCGTTTCAGACTGGCGTCGCATGCTTGCCGGGCATATGCCGCGTCGTTTCGCGTGGAGACCATCGTGTCGGTGTCGCTCCGCGACACGATCCCGAACTTGGTCGCCAGCGTGACCTCCGCGCGGCGGTCCCGGAGTAGGCGGGAGATCAGCCGCTCGTTGGAGCCTGCTCCATACACGTCGGCGGTGTCGATCAGGTCGACGCCTGTGTCGACGACATGATTGAGGGTGGCCAGTGCCTCGGCTTCATCGACCGGTCCGTAGACCTCGGCAAGGCCCATCGCTCCGAAGCCGAGCTGACTCGTGAACAGTCCATCGCCGAGGCGAACGCGAGCGACAGCGGCCTCGTCGGGAGATGCGGTCATCGGGCGGCTCCTTCCGGCTGGGGGGTGGCGATGTCGGTGGGCTGCTGGCGCGCCGTCGACCCGCGCTCGACGACGGGGATGCTTCCACCGTCGACGTCACCGGCGGATCGCCGCGGTGCTGATGCGAGCCGATGCTGGTAGTGGCGGCGCTGACGTGCCCGATTGCCGCAGTCGGCGGGGTCGCACCAGCGGCGGCTGTGGTTGCGAGTGCTGTCCAGAAACAGCCAGCGGCACTCTTGGCAGGCAGCGACACGGGCCAGGCGTTCAGCCGAGGTGAGCAGTTCGGCGGCATCTATGGCGAGCCCTTCGAGGAGTGAAGGACTCGTCCACTCGGCCGCATCGGCTCCGTCTGGGAAGCGCAGTTGTCTCCGGGAGTACGCAGCGGCCGCCCGAGCACCGATCCGGGTGACACCGTCGGGATCGGGCGTCCGGCCGTCCGCGACCGCGAGGAAAACGTCGGCGAGTGCCTCGCGGAACATTCGCAAACCAGCAAGGGCGGCCACATCGGAGGTGCGAGGAGAAGGAAGGCCGGCCGCCTTCGCCCAGTGATGCACATTCTCGTCCGGTTCGAGCCAATCGTGCCGGCGCTCTGTACTGCGATAGCTCACGAGGTTCGCGAAGTCCAACGCTGGTGTGCCACCGATGAGTTTGTATGTGCCCTGGTACGAGCCCGGGTGCAGGTCGACTGCGACCGCCATTGCCGCCTCCATAACGTTCGTTTCGTATTTGACACGTTAGCATGGCGATTGCTCTACATCACGAGCGTTCTTGAATACGAGCGTTAGGTTGCGCATGGTCCACTCTGAACCGGAGCCGCGTCCCCTGGCGCAACGAGTGCGGCCCGAGCTGTTCTTCGTCGGCTCAGCGATCTTCCACTATCTGGGCCCGTCGTTCGCGGTCCTTCTGTTCGTTCACATCGAACCGCTCGGCGTCGCGTGGATGCGCATCTTCGCCGCCGCCGTCGTGTTCGCGATCTGGAGACGGCCCTGGCGTGCGTGGGCGGCCGCGAAGGCGCAGGAACGGTGGACCGTTGTCGCCTGGGGCATGCTGCTGGCGGCAATGAACGCTGTCTTCTACCTCGCGATCGATGCGCTGCCGCTCAGCACTGTGGCCGCGATCGAGTTCGTCGGACCGATCACGCTCGCCGCAATCGCGCTCCGCAGTATGCGAAACCTCGGCGCGGTGGCACTGGCAGTCGTCGGCGTTGCCGCACTCAGCGAGATGAGCTTCGCTGGAGCTCCGACCGGCTTCGCCTTGGCCTTGGCCAACATGATCCTCTTCGCGGGATACATCATCCTCGGCCACCGAGTCTCGCGCCAGGAGCATCTCTCGAGCATCGACGGGCTCGGAATGGCGATACTCATCGCCGCCATCGCAGCCTTGCCGTTCGGCATTGCAGACGCCCTGCCTGCCTTCACCAACCCGACCGCTCTTGTCGCTGCGATTGGAGTCGGAGTCACCTCGTCCGTAATCCCGTACGTTCTCGACCAGCTCGCAATGCGCCGCCTCGCTCGAGGCGGCTACGCCCTCAAGACCGCGCTGCTACCTGCAACCGCCACCGTCATCGGCATCCTCGTCCTTGCACAGATCCCCACGCTCGCAGAACTCCTCGGCATCGGACTCGTCATCGCCGCCGTTGCCCTCCATCGGGAACCGTAAGTCCTCAGACAAGGCGGGTGGACCGGCCGCCCCCAATCGTGCTCGGCCTTCTGGGGATGATCGATGACGGTGGGTGAGCTTGGTCTGTGCCGGTCGCTTGTGGCTCGCGCCGCGATCACGGCGTTGCCGGTGACGGATGCCGCGATCGGTCCTGCTCAGCGAACGAGCCGGACCTCGTGGATCTCTTCGCCGAGGAACGGCTGCACCTGCTCCGCGCCATCGGCCACGAAGCCGTTGCGCGCGTAGAAGCGGTGGGCGCGCGGGTTGTCTGCAGCGACCCAGAGGTAGACGGCGTCATCGCCGACGGCGGCGTCGAAGAGCTTCTGGCCGATGCCGGTGCCGTGGTAGGCGTCGAGCAGGTAGATGAAGAAGAGCTCGCGCTCGCGCGGCGGGTTCTCGTCTCGGGCGGGACCCGAGCCGACGAAGCCGACGATCTCGCCGTCGACGAGTGCAGCGAACTGCGAGTACTCCTCGCCGCGCTCTGCGTAGTGGTTCCACAGCTCGGCCATGCGGCGGGGGGAGAGGTGCTCGAAGGCAGCGGCGCTGATCAGGTGGTCGTAGGTCTCGTGCCAGCAGGTGGCGTGTACGCGACCGAGGGCCTCCACATCGGAGTCCCGGATGGGGCGGACGACGACATCGGCAACGACTTCGGTGCTCATGTCCCGAGACTAAGCCAGCGCGCCCGTGCGACGAAATCGACGACGCCGCGCCGCGACGCCGGGCGTGTCGAGAGCGCATCCCGCCGTTCGTTTCGATCATGTGAAGTCTGACGAGTTCAGGGCTTCGGGGCTTGACGAACGCCGAACCCGTGCACGTAATATGTCACCCACTACAACATCACGTCCCGTGATGCATGACACAGCACAAAGGGGTCTGGTCGTACAGGCGGTAGTCCGCCGCCCGCGACCGATGAGAGAGGTCGGAACAGCCATGGGGGTCACCCCGATTCGTCCGGTCGAGCAGCAACAGAGCCTGCGCGCGCAAGTGGAGCAGTCGCTCTCGGCGGCGATCATCTCCGGCGAGCTCGCGCCGGGCACACTGCTGACCGTGCCGACGCTCGCAGCGCAGTTCGATGTCTCGGCGACGCCGGCGCGCGAGGCGATGCTCGATCTCGAGGGGCGTGGGTTCGTCGAACCGGTGCGCAACAAGGGTTTTCGGGTCACAACGGTGAGCCCCGAAGCGCTGCGCGAGATCGTCGAGGTGCGCCAGTTGCTCGAGCCGCCGGCGATGGAAGAGCTCGCACGACGGTTCCCGGTCGGCGAGTTGCCGGCGCTCACCGAGCTCGCCGAGAAGATCGTCGTCGGCGCGCGTACGGGCGACCTGCGCGCTTATCTCGAGGCCGACGTGCATTTCCACCTGACGCTCACGCGCATGCTGGGCAATCGCCTGCTCGTCGAGACCGTCGCCGAGCTCCGGTCGCGCACGAGACTCGTTGGGCTCTCGGCGATGCTCGAGACCAATCGGCTCGACGAGTCGGCGGCCGAACACCTCGAGCTCCTGCAGCTGCTCGAGGCAGGGGATGCCGCCGGAGCGCGCGAGCTCATGCACCGGCACATCCATCACACGCTCGGCTGGTGGGCGGGCAACCCCGAGACCGAGTAGGGGCCGAGGGAGCTGGGGGCGAGGGTGAGGGCGAAGCGCGAGCGGATGTCCCGTGGCCGGTGCCCGGCACGCGGTGGTCTGCGGCAAGCCCAGTGCATCTTCACGCCAGCAATGTGTGACATATTACGGATTCGATCCAACGGGAAGGGAGCAGCGCCATGATCAGCGACATCGCGGTCGTCGGAGCCGGCATCGTCGGTGCCGCCTGCGCGCGGGCGTTCGCACTGGCCGGCTTCCGCGTCACCGTGCTCGACCGCGACGCCCCTGCTTCGGGCACGAGCGCGAAGGGCGAAGGCAACCTCCTCGTCTCCGACAAGGGTCCCGGCGCTGAGCTCGCACTCGCCCAGTACGCAGCCTTCCTCTGGCCGGGCCTCGTCGCCGAACTGGCCGACGAGCTCCGTTCGCCGTTCCCGGCGATCGAATACGAGCAGAAGGGCGGGCTGGTCGTCGCCACCACCGCCGGGGGCGCCGCGCCGATGCTCGCGTTCGCGGCATCCCAGCGTGCCGGCGGTGTCGACGCGCGTGCCATCACGATCGACGAGGCCCGCACCCTCGAACCGCACCTGAACCCTGCGATCACCGCGGCCGTGCACTACCCCGAAGACGCACAGGTGCAGCCGGTCATCGCCACCGAGGCGCTTCTCGCCTCCGCTAGGAACCATGGCGCAGACATCCGCTCGTTCGTCACCGTGACCGGCGCACTGCGCGACGTGAGCGGCCGCGTCGCCGGCGTCACGACGACGGCGGGCGACGTGCCGGCGGGCGCAGTGATCGTCGCCGCCGGTCCGTGGTCGGGTGAAGTCTCCGCCTCCCTCGGCGTGCACCTGCCGGTCAAGCCCCGCCGTGGCAACGTGCTCGTCACGACGCGCATGCCGCACCGCGTCTTCCACAAGGTCTACGACGGCGACTACTTCGGGGCGACCCAGTCGAGCGACGCCGCACTGCAGACCTCGAGCGTCGTCGAATCGACGGCCGCCGGCACCGTGCTCATCGGATCGAGCCGCGAGCAGATCGGCTTCGACGACCGGTTGCGCGTCTCCGTGCTCCAGGAGATCGCCGCGAAGGCGCTGCGGCTCTTCCCCTTCCTCGCCGGTGCGAGCATCATGCGCAGCTACGGCGGGTTCCGGCCATTCATGCCCGATCACCTCCCCGTGATCGGCGCCGATCATCGCGCGGTCGGTCTCTGGCACGCGAGCGGCCACGAGGGCGCGGGCATCGGACTCTCGCTCGCGACCGCCGAACTGCTCGTCGCCGAGTTCGCGGGTCGACCGGCGCCGATCGATGTGACACCGTTCCGGCTCGACCGCGCGTCCCTCGCGCCCCACCTCGAGGTGGTGGCGTGATGGGCGCGCGACTGCTGCCGGCCTCCTCCGACCCGATCCGTCCCTCGGCGGCCGCGTCGCTCGCGATGTCGCTCGACGGCGCGGCTGTGCCTGGCGTCGCGGGGCAGACGATCGCCGGCGTCGTGCTCGCGAGTGGCCGGCTCGCGTGGCGGCGCACCTCGGTCGACGGCCGCCCGCGCGGCCTCTTCTGCGGCATCGGTATCTGCTTCGACTGCATCGTGACGGTGAACGGCGAGCGCGACGTGCGCGCCTGCCAGCGCCGGGCGGTCGACGGAGACGTCGTCGAGAGTCAGCACTACGAACTTCCGGAGGTGACGGAGTGAACGTCGTCATCGTGGGCGCCGGCCCGGCCGGACTCGCCGCCGCGCTCGCTGCACGGGCTCGCGGGGCATCCGTGACCCTGCTCGACGCCGCCGACGAACTCGGAGGCCAGTACTGGCGGCACCTGCCAGCCGAACGCCCTTCGGCGAACGAGCGCGTGCTGCACCACGGCTGGCATCGATTCACCGCGATGCGCCACGCGCTCGAGGCCGATGCCGGCTGCGAGATCGTGATGGGCGCCCAGGTCTGGGCGATCGAGCCCACGGACGCTTCTGCCCCCGCCGCCCCCGTGGCGGTGCACGTGCTCGTCGGCCCGCCCGACGGCACCGGTCGCACCGGCCGCACGTTCCGCCCCGATGCCCTCGTGCTCGCCACCGGCGCCCACGACCGCACACTGCCCTTCCCCGGATGGGACCTGCCGGGGGTCTTCACCGCCGGGGCGGCGCAGGCCTTCGCGAAGGGTGAGCGCGTCGCCGTCGGCCAGCGCGTCGTCATCGCGGGCGCCGGTCCGTTCCTGCTCCCCGTCGCGGCCGCCCTCGTCGCGACCGGTGCGAAGGTGCTCGGCGTCTACGAGGCGAGCCGCCTCGCGGGTCTCGTGCGCGGGTGGCTGCCGAAGCCGTGGCAGCTCCTCGGTGCCGTCAAGAAGGGCGGCGAACTCGCGGGCTACGTCGGCGCGCACGTGCGCCACCGCATTCCGTACGCGACCGGTCGCGCGGTGATCGCCGCGCACGGCTTCGACCGGGTCGAGGCCGTCACGGTCGCTCGGGTCGACGCGAGCTGGAAGCCCGTACCCGGCACCGAGCGGCGCATCGCCGCCGACGCCGTGTGCGTCAGTCACGGCTTCACTCCGCGCCTCGAGCTGCCGATCGCCGCGGGCTGCGCGATCTCCTCTGCACGATTCGTCGAGGTCGACGCGTCACAGCAGTCGAGCGTCGCCGGTGTCTACGCCGCCGGTGAGATCACGGGCATCGGCGGGGTCGACGCTGCGCTCGCCGAAGGGGAGCTCGCGGGCCATTGCGCCGCGGGCGGCGCCCCGACGGATGCCGCCGTTCGACGGGCTGTTCGTGCGCGCGCGATATTCACGGGGTTCGCAGCCCGCCTCGAGGCGGCGCACGGCATCCGACCGGGCTGGACTGCGTGGCTCGACGACGACACCCTCGTCTGCCGGTGCGAGGAGCTGCCCTACGGGCGTCTTCGCGAGACCGCAACGGCGACCTGCGGCAGCGGGCTCCGCTCGATGAAGCTCACGACCCGCGCAGGGCTCGGCATCTGCCAGGGCCGCGTCTGCGGTCGCACGGTCGAGGAACTCGTGGGGGCAGCCGGTTCGGTTGGGGGTCTCGATACGGCCGCGGGCGGCCTACTCGACCAGCGGGGGGTGGCCGCGGGCGGCCTACTCGACCAGCGGGGGGTGGCCGCGGGCGGCCTACTCGACCAGCGGGAGGGGGCTGCCGCATCCGGCCTAGTCGAACAGCGGGAGCGCGTCTCGACCGACCGCCGCCCCATCGCCTCGCCGGTGCGCCTCGGCGAACTCGCCGAGGGCGAACGCCCGAGTGAGCGCACCGACCTCTCCGTCCACTCCACTCCCATCGTCCAGGAAGGGCATCCATGACCACCCAGAAGTTCGACCTCGGCGGTGTCGTCGTCGCGACAACCCTCGCCTTCAAGGAAGACGCATCAGCGCCCGCGGGCCTCGCCGTCGACTACGAGAAGTTCGCCGCTCACTGCGACTTCCTGATCGAGAACGGATGCCGCGGCGTCGGCCCCAACGGCTCGCTCGGCGAGTACTCGAGCCTCACCGACGACGAGCGCCGCAAGGTGATCCAGGTCGCGGTGGAGACCGTGGCCGGTCGCGGACTCGTCGTCGCGGGCGTGCACGGCGTCGGCTGGCACCAGGCCGTGAAGTGGGCCGAGTACGCGAAGGCCGACGGCGCCGACGGCGTGCTCGCTCTGCCGCCGACCATCTACCGCGCGAACCGCGCCGAGGTCATCGAGCACTACACGCGCCTCAACGAGGTGGGCCTGCCGATCATGCTCTACAACAACCCCATCGACACCAAGGTCGACCTGACGCCCGACCTCGTCGCCGAGCTCTTCGAGCTCGAGAACGTCGTGGCCATCAAGGAGTTCACGACCGACATCCGCCGCGTGCTCGAGATTCAGGAACTCTGCGACATCGACGTCATCGCCGGCGCCGACGACCTGCTCTTCGAGTCGCTCGTCGTGGGCGCGACAGGGTGGTTCGCAGGCTACCCGAACGCCTTCCCGAAGGAGGCCGTCGAGATCTACGACCTCGTGAAGTCCGGGCAGATCGACGCCGCCCGCGAGCTCTACAAGAACCTCGTCGCCGTGTTCCGCTGGGACTCGAAGACCGAATTCGTGCAGGCCATCAAGCTGTCGATCGACGTCGCCGGGCAGAGCTACGGTGGAACGACCCGCCCGCCGCGCGGTCCGCTCTCGGCCGGGCACGAGGCGCTCGTGCGCCGCGACACGCAGAAGGCGCTCGACTACATCGCGAGCCGCTAGGCCTCGCGAGGGCCGAGCAGGGTTGGAGGAGGACACATGCGTTCGAAGCGGCTGATCTCTGCGGTCGACTCGCACACCGAGGGCATGCCGACGCGCGTCGTCACGGGCGGCGTCGGCGTGATTCCGGGCGAGACGATGAACGAGAAGCGCCTGCACTTCATGGCGCACATGGACGAGCTGCGGCTGTTCCTCATGAACGAGCCGCGTGGGCACGCGGCCATGAGCGGTGCGATCCTCCAACCCTCCACCCGCCCCGACTGCGATTGGGGCGTCGTCTACATCGAGGTGAGCGGATGCCTCCCGATGTGCGGCCACGGTACGATCGGCGTCGCCACGGTGCTCGTCGAGACGGGCATGGTCGAGGTCGTCGAGCCCGTGACCGAGATCCGCCTCGACACCCCTGCTGGACTCGTCGTCGCTCGGGTCGCCGTCACCGACGGTCATGCCGACTCGGTCACGATCGAGAACGTGCCGAGCTACGTCGATGCGCTCGACACCAGCATCGAGGTGCCGGGGTACGGCACCGTGCCGTACTCGATGGCGTTCGGCGGCAACTTCTACGCGATGGTCGACCTCGACGCGGTCGGCCTGCCGTTCGACCGATCCCGTCAGCAGGACATCATCACGGCGGGTCTCGCGATCATGACGGCGATCAACGAGATCGCGCCGCCGCGGCATCCGTTCATCGATGGTGTCGATCACTGTCACCACGTCGAATTCATCGCCCCGGGGTCGGATGCCGCGCTCTCGCGCCACGCCATGGCGATCCACCCCGGCTGGTTCGACCGCTCGCCGTGCGGCACGGGCACCTCGGCGCGCATGGCCGAGCTCTGGGCCCGCGGTGAACTCGCGCTCGACACCGACTTCGTGAACGAGTCGTTCATCGGCAGCCGCTTCGTCGGGCGGCTCATCGCCGAGACCGAGGTCGACGGTCGGCCCGCCGTCATCCCGACCATCACGGGTCGTGCGTGGGTGACGGGCACTGCCCAGTACTCGCTCGACCCCGCCGACCCCTTCCCGACCGGCTTCCAGTTCTGACCGCCGACGCACTTCAGGAGACCTCATGACGCAAGACCTCGAGACCATCGCGGCCGGCGCTGCCGCCGCAGCCGCTCCGTTCGCCGATACCAACCCGCGCGATCGCGCTGCGGCCATCGTCGCCGTCGCCGACGCACTCGAAGCGAATGCCGACGAGCTCGTCGGCATCGCGATGGACGAGACGGGCCTCACCGAGGCACGCCTCCGCGGCGAGCTCAAGCGCACTGCGGTGCAGCTGCGTCTCTTCGCCGACACGATCGTCGACGGCGGCTACCTCGACGTGCGCATCGACGCCGCCGACCCCGAGTTCGTGCTCGGTGCGCGCCCCGACGTGCGCCGCTACCTCGTGCCGGTCGGCCCCATCGTGAACTTCGCCGCCTCGAACTTCCCCTTCGCGTTCTCGGTCGCGGGCGGTGACACCGCCGCGGCGCTCGCCGCCGGCTGCCCCGTGATCCTGAAGGGCCACTCCGGCCACCCCGAGCTCTCACGGCGCACTGCCGAGGTCGTCGCGGCGGCGCTCGCAGCGGCGGGCATGCCCGACGGAGTGTTCCAGCTCGTCACCGGCCAGGCCGAGGGCGTCGCGATCCTGAAGGACCCGCGCGTGAAGGCCGGCTCGTTCACCGGCTCGATTCCCGCCGGACGCTTGCTCGCCGACATCGCGGCTGCACGCCCGGCACCCATCCCGTTCTACGGCGAGCTCGGCAGCGTGAACCCGGTCTTCGTCACGCAGGGCGCGATCGACGAGCGGGGCAGCGAGATCGCCGCGGGCTACGTCGCGAGCGTCGCGGGCTCGGCCGGGCAGCTCTGCACCAAGCCGGGCTTCGTGTTCGTGCCGTTCGGTCACGGTCTCGACGGCGAGATCGCGGATGCCGCAGCATCCGTCGCCCCGCATCGCCTGCTGAACCCGCGCATCGCCGCCGGCTACCGCGCGCGCCGCGACGAGATCCTGGCCGCCCAGGGCGTGCGCGTCATCGCGCCCGGCGGCATCGAGATCGACGGCGACGGGCAGGGACGCGCCACGCCGACGATCATCGCCGTCTCACTCGACGACCTCGTCGCCGGGCGCGACGTGCTGCTGGGCGAAGCCTTCGGGCCGCTCTCGGTGCTCGTCGAGCACGATGCGGGCACCGACCTCGCGAACCTCGTGCCGACACTCTTCGAGGGCAACCTCACGGCCACCGTGCACGCGGCGACCGGTGAAGCGGATGCCTCGCTCCGCGCGCTCGTGCGCGTGCTCACCGAGCACGCCGGCCGGGTGCTCTTCGGCGGCTGGCCCACGGGCGTCGCGGTCACCCCGGCCATGCAGCACGGCGGGCCGTGGCCCGCGACGACGAACGACTCTTCGACCTCGGTCGGCACCGCAGCGATCACGCGGTTCCTCCGCCCGGTCGCCTACCAGGGTGCCGCTGAAGCGCTGCTGCCGGCGCCCCTGCAGACCGCGAACCCGTGGGGCGTGCCGCAGGCGTTCTCGCCCGCGGGCCAGTCGACGTCGTGGGGGTCGCGCGCCTCGGTCGGTTAGCCGGGCTCGGCCGCGACGGAACCCGCCGTCGACATCCGGACATACCTCTCTGTGCGGCGGGCTTCGCCGATGGAAAGGGGAACGTGCGGCATGGAAGGCACCGGCGGAACGCGAGACGCGAAGGGATGCGGCATCGGCGCGCACGACGGCGTGCATGCGCCGATACGGCGCGGCGCGGTTAGGCTGGCTCGACCATGGTTGACGATGCCCGATCGGACGCGGTGCTCTGGCTCGAGGCGACCTCGGGCACCGAGGCCTCGTTCGGCGTCGTCTACGACCGCTATCGCGCGCGCATCTTCCGCAAGGCGTATTCCCGCACGCTCAACCGCACTGAATCGGAAGACGTCGTCGCCATGGTCTTCCTCGAGGCGTGGCGGCGCCGACACGCGGTGCGGTTCGTCGACGGTTCGCTCCTGCCATGGCTGCTCGTCGTGACCACGAACGTGTCACTCAACAGCCAGCGGTCGAGCAGACGCTACCGGCGCTTGCTCGCGAAACTCCCGGCCGCCGAGTTCTCAGCCGATCCGAGCCATGAGGTCGGTGAGCGACTCGACGGTGAGCGCGTGTCGCGCGGCATCGCCGCCGCACTCCAGCGGCTGAACGCGAGCGATCGGCGCATCGTCGACCTGTGCCTCGTCGACGAACTCCCGATGGCGACCGTGGCGAGTGTGCTCGATCTGCCCGTCGGCACCGTGAAGTCGCGGCTCTCGCGGGCGCGCGCGAAGCTCCAGCAGGCACTCGGCGACCTTCGCGAGCCACGAGAGCACGGCGCTGCGAGCGCTGCGGGCGCTGCGAGCGCTGCACCCGTCGAAGACCTGGGGGTGACCGGATGAGCGGGCCCGAGATGCGCCCCGAGCGGGACGCCGCGATCCGCGCGTTGCTCGTCGAGCATGCGCGCGCCGAGCCGGCCGCCCAGACCAAGCGTCGTCGCGTTCGACTGCTCAGCTGGAGCGGCATCGGCGTGCTCGTGATCGGTGCGGCTGCTACAGCCGGTGCGGTGCTCTTGCAGCCCGGCGATGTCTCGAACACCGAGATCGTGCTGTGCATGACGGCCGCGGAACGCAACGCCGATGGCAGCTACCCGGGCCCGTCGGCGACGATCGCCTCGCCGAGCGGCGAGGGCCGGGTCGCCGATGCGATCGAGCTCTGCTCGCTGATGTGGCAGCAGGGGGTGCTCGACGCCGAGTACGACCCGACGGCTCCGAGCAACCCCCCTGGCCGCGTCCCCGACGAGCTGCAGGCCTGTGTCCTGCCTGACGGGAGCGCGGCGATCGTGCCGTCGTCGAACGCGTCGATCTGCCCCGCGCTCGGCTTGGCACCGCTTGACTAACCGAACGTGCCGGTGGGGCGGAAGACGACAGAGCGGACCTTGTCGTTCAGGGTGCCGACGCCGCCGCACCATGGCGTGCAGGTCAGGCGGGATCCGCCGTACCCCGTCGTCGTGTACAGGGAGACCCAGCACCCGTTGGAGCCGCCGGCCGAGCTCACATTGCTGCTCCAGCCCGAGGGCATGCTGGAGAAGCCGAAGAGAACGCCGTAGCATCCGCTCGACCCCCAGAAGGTGAGGCTCGAGCCGCCTCCGTTGCTGTCTGAATAGACGGTGCCGAGCCGGGTCGAGGCTGCAGCCACACCGCGTGACGAGGCATTCGCCGCGGTGATCAGGTCGAGATATCGGTCGACGCCCTTGCGCTCGGCGAAGCAGACGGGCGTCGCGTCGGCGACCGGCGCATCGACGGGTTGCACTTCGACGGCGCAGTGCACCGGGGCGGTGGTCTTCCGGTCGGCGGCATCGAGTGGTGCCGCCGTGGCCGGCGAGACCGCGGCAAGGCTCGCGAACACGAACGTCGCTGCGAGTACAGCGCCGATCGCACGGATCTTCTTCATCGGGTTCCTCTTCTCACGCGGCCGCTCGGCCGCACACACCGTTATGTCCGGCACGGGCGTGGAGTTCCGCGAATGCCGATGGAACCGGCGACGGTGAGCCGGACATACCCGTGTCAGGGACGGAGGCTGTGGATGCGAGGAACGAGAGCAACGAGAGCGATGACCACCACGATCGTCGCGTGCGCACTTGCGGCGGTCGTCACCGCGGCGCTCATGGTCGGCGGCGAGATCGGTCGGGCGGTCACGTCGGTGCTGTGATCGCACGCTGCGGCGCCGGCCGAGGCGGTGCCGGCCCGCAGGGGGACTCGGGCCGGCACCGCCTCACGGCGGGCGGCGGGCGGCGGGCCGGTGTCGGGGGACACCGGCCCGTTCGTCGCTCACCCGCGCGGAGTCCGCTGCCGCGCGAGCGAGGTCGGTTCCAGTCGCTGAACTGAACGTCGCACTGGCCGAGGTTGCCGATGCCGGTCGCGAGCAGCGATTCGGGGCTCATGTCGATCGGCGCCTTCGTCGTTCGACGTCTTGAATAACGGGACGCGGACGGCGGCCCCCAAGGAGAGGACTTCTCATGCAGTACTTCCTGACTGTGCCGCACGACTCCGCAGACGAGCCGACGATGGCGTCGATGCAGGACTTCGACCCGGCGGAGCTCGAGGCGGTGATGGCCGCGGTCGACGAGTTCAACACGGCGCTCAAGGACGCTGGAGCGTTCCTCTTCGCCGGCGGATTGCAGCCGCCGTCGACGGCCAAGACGGTCGACGCGACGGCCGAGCAGGCGCAGGTGCTCGATGAGCCGTTCGTCGAGGCGGCGTCATACGTCGGGGGCTTCTGGGTGATCCAGGCCGACGACGAGGAGGCCGCCGTGCAGTGGGCGACGCAGGCGTCGAAGGCCCTGCAGGGCCGCATCGAAGTGCGGGCCCTGCAGGAGGCGCCGCAGAACTGAGAAACGGTCGGCTGCACCACCGACCGCGAACGGCCCCGACGAGCGAGCTCGTCGGGGCCGTTCAGCTGAGTGTTCGGGCGTCAGCCCTGTGCGCGCCGGTTGCCGCGCGAGTTGGCCGAGGGCGAGACGAGGCTGCCGACACGAAGCGGCGCCTTCGCGCCCGAGCGAGCGGATGACCCGCGCTGCGCGCCGGTCGTCTGCGCGCCGCGGCCCTGGCCGCCGCCCTGCTTCGGAGCGTTCGCACGCGCCTCGGCCGGGCGGCCCGAGCGGTCGCGGCGGGGTGCGCCCGCGGCATCCGACTGGCCGTCACCGTTGCCGCCGCGACCGCGAGCGCGGCCCTGACCGGCACTCGTGCGGCCTTCGCCGGCGCCGCGCTCGTCGCGAGCGGTGCGCTTGCGCTGCGCGTTGGCGCCCTGCGACCGACCGCCGCCGCCCTGCTGCTGCACTGCCGCACGAGGCGACGGCTTCACGAAGGGGGCGACGTCGCCGACAAGGGTGGTCACGGAGGGCGAGGTCGCGGTGACCTGCTGCGGGGTGACGGTGATCGCGGCCTTGCGGAGCAGCGTCTTCAGGTCTTGCTTCTGCGCAGGCAGGCTGATGGTGACGACGTCGCCCTCGCTGCCGGCGCGGGCGGTGCGGCCCGAGCGGTGCAGGTACGCCTTGTGCTCCATGGGCGGGTCGACGTGGATCACGAGCTCGATGGCGTCGACGTGCACGCCGCGCGCCGCGACATCCGTGGCGACCATGACGTTGGCGGAGCCGTCGGAGAACGCGGCGAGGTTGCGGTCGCGCTGCGGCTGCGAGAGGTTGCCGTGCAGGTCGACCGCGGGGATGCCCTGCTCGGTGAGCTTCTTCGCGAGCTTCTTCGCGTGGTGCTTGGTGCGCATGAACAGCAAGCGACGGCCGGTGCCCGAGGCGAGGGTGCGCACGAGCTCGTTCTTCGCGTCGACGTCGGAGACCTCGAACACGTGGTGGGTCATCGCGGCGACGTGCGAGGTGGCCTCGTCGACCGAGTGCAGCACCTCGTTGTGGAGGAAGCGCTTGACGAGCTTGTCCACACCGTTGTCGAGCGTCGCGGAGAACAGCAGACGCTGTCCGCCGGAAGGGGTCTTGTCCATGATGCGCGTGACGACGGGCAGGAAGCCGAGGTCGGCCATGTGGTCGGCCTCGTCGAGCACGGTGATCTCGATCGCGTCGAGCGTGACGAAGCCCTGCTTCATGAGGTCTTCGAGGCGACCGGGGCAGGCGACGACGATGTCGACGCCGGCGCGCAGCGCGTCGACCTGGCGCTTCTGGCTGATGCCGCCGAAGATCGTCGTGGTCTTCAGGTCGTAGGCGGCGGCGAGCGGCGCGAGCACCGCGTCGATCTGGGTGGCGAGTTCACGCGTCGGTGCGAGCACGAGGGCGAGGGGGCGGCCCGGGCGGCGACGTCCGCCGGCGAGCGTGGTGCCGAGGCGCGCGATCATGGGCAGCGCGAAGGCGATGGTCTTGCCCGAGCCGGTCTTGCCGCGGCCGAGCACGTCTCGTCCGGCGAGCGTGTCGGGAAGCGTGTCGACCTGGATCGGGAACGCGGTGGTCTTTCCGTCGGCGGCGAGGGCCGCGACGAGGGGGGCCGGCACGCCGAGCGTGCTGAAGGTGATGTCGGTCACTGGTGCCTTTCAGGGCAGAGCACACCGCTGGTTCGAGCTCCGGCTTGCGGAGGGTTCTCGGCCCGGCGGTGGGTGTTGTGGCGAAGGCGCCGGTCGGCGCATCCGTTCGCCGTATGAGAGTCAACGGGCCACTGCACGATGTGCAGTGCCCGGAAGCGTTTCTACGACGCAAGCGGCGCGTTCATCGCGGCCGCCATCGATCACTCTAGCTGATGACCCTGTGCAACCGCCGTCAGAGGGGCATCCGCTCGCCGACGGGCACGTCTTCGCGCAGGGTGTTGCTGGGCTGGGCGAGGGGGCACGACCACGACGGATCGTAGGCGCACGACGGGTTGTAGGCGAAGTTGAAGTCGATGACGAGGGAGTCGGGCTCGGCCCCCGGCCCGAGGTCGGCGCCCTTCACCGCGTCGAGCAGGTATCGGCCGCCGCCATAGGTGCCACCGGGAGTGCCGGCCAGCCGATCTTTGACGGGCACGAAGAGCCCGCCGCCGTAGCCGGTGAGCCGCCACACGTCGAGGGTGCCGAGGTAGGGGATGCGCACGTCGCCGACGAGCGAGAACGGGATCACGCCGTCGGTCGCGCTGTCGACGGCGATGCGCACGGGCTCGGCGGCGCGTCGAACCTCCAGTTCGAATCGCCAATCAGGGTCGTACCTGGCCACCGTGAGTCCCGTGAAGCTGGCCCGGTCGTCGGGCAGCAACGGCGATTGCGGATGCCCCGCGAAGAGCTCGTCCCGCGCGGACTTCCACAGCTCGTGGCCGGCCGCAGGGGAGTGCACGCTCAACTGACGCACGCCCGAGTAGAGCCCGAAAACGCGTCGCCGCCAGTCGGCCAGCTGGAGCGCGCCGATCGAGTCGGTCATGCCGCCGCCCCCATGGGGGCGTGCGCCGCCGCTGCGGCGCTCTCGGATGCCGCGGCATCCGCGGTGCCCGGCGGGTCGTAGCGCCAGCCGGGCGCGAGCTGCCGCAACCGCATACCGCGCCACTGCCAGAACACCCACGTCGGATACCAGGCGAGCGCGTCGAGGGCGCCGGCGCTCGCGAGCAATTGGTCACGGTAGAGGGTGCGACCGTCGGGAAGGGCCGAAACGGCCATGCGATGATCCCAACTCTCGAACGCGGCGAACGGCCCGGTCTCGGCGCCGCCACCGTCGCGCAGCATCCGCACGCCGACGGGCAGGCCGCCGGGGCTGCTCAGCTCGACGCGCTCCTCGCCGATCGGGTAGCGGCGGAAGGCGAGCACCCGCAAGCGGTGCGGCCCCTCCGGCCAGACCGTCGGCAGGCCGCCCGGCTCGAGCGAGTCGAAGTCGAGCCACGGCGCGACGACCTCGCGCAGCACGGCCGGACTCCGGAGCGCCCGCCATGCGGCATCCGGAGTGCAATCGAGCTTGAGTTTCAACAGCACCCGCATGAGCCGAGAGTAGGGCGCTCGGATGCCCCTGCCAAGTGCCGCGCCGGATTCGAGGCGTTGCACGGCTCACTCGGACCACGAACGCCTAGACTCCCGCTCATGCCCGACGGACTCTGGTGGTTGCCCTCCCTCCTCGTCTTCGGGGCCGCTGCCGCGGCGCTCGTGGCTGGGGTGGTGGCGCTGCGCCGGAGCGGTGCACGCCGGGAGCGCACGGCGCTCGCCGCGGGCGCCGCTGCTGAGGTGCGTGCGAAGGTGCTCATCGTGCAGGCAGACAACGCCGTGCGCGATGCGGAACGCGAAGTCGCTTACGCAGAGGCGCAGTTCGGCTCGGAACAGGCGCGCGCGATGCGCACGGCGCTCGATTCGGCGCGGAGCTGGCTGCGGGAGGCGTTCGTCCTGCAGCAGCGCCTCGATGACGCCGAGGCGGATACTGCGGCCGAACGACGGACCTGGAGCAGCCGAATCGAAGGACTCTGCAACTCTGTGATCGGGGTGCTCGATGACGCGGAGTCTTCTCTCGCATCCCGTCGACGCAGCGAACGCGGGGTGCACACGGAGCTGCCTGCGCTGCGTGAGCAGGCCGAACGGCTCGGTCGCCGTCGTCTCGAGGCCGAGGAGATGCTCGAGCGACTCGGCACGAGGTTCGCGCCGTCGGCGCTCGCCGCCGGGCGAGGTGCAGCGACCCGGGTCGACGCCGCGCTCGCCGAGGTGACCGTGTCGCTCGACGAGGCCGAGGCGAGCTTTGCACGTGCCGAGCCGGCGGCCGATCGCTTGGGATCCGCGGAGGACGCACTCGCACGCGCGACCCGCGACCTAGCGGAGATCGACGCCGTCGAGCAGGCCCTCGCGGCCGCGCAATCGGATGCGTCGCGCGAGGCCGCCGCACTCGACCGCGAGCTCGTGGCGGCGCGGCGCGAGCGCGATGCCCAGGAGGATCCCGACGCTGCCGAGGCGCTCGGTTCGGCGATCGGGGACGGCTCGGCTGCGATGGCCGAGCGTGCCGAACTGGCCGGTGACCCGTTCACCGACCGCGACCGGCTCCGGGCGTGTCGCGACCGGCTTGAGGTCGCACGCGCTGCCGCCCGCAACGCGCAGGGCCGACTCGACGGCGCCCGCGGGGCGTTGGGCGGTGCGATCGCCATCGCCGAGAGCCAGTTGCGGGTCGCCCGTGCAGCGATCGATCGGGGCGGACACGCGGTCGGCGCGGATGCCCGCACCAGGCTCGCCGAGGCCGAACGCCAGCTCGTCATCGCCCATCAGGAGCCGGACCCGGTGGCGGCGCTCGACGCGGCGCGCCGGGCGACGTCGCGGGCGAGCGACGCCGAGGCCCTGGCGCTCTATCGCACCAGGTGAGGGTTCTGGCGCACCAGGTGAGGGTTCTGTCGCACCAGGTGAGGGTTCTGTCGCGCCAGGTGCGCGCTCAGGCGCCGCGCCAGGTGAGTGTTCAGGCGCCGCGGCCCGCGTCGAGTCGGTGCGCCTGCACCGCGTCGTAGGTGCGCCGCAGCGATTCACTCGCGCGTTCGAAATCGCCCTGCAGTAGGCGCACGACCAGAAAGTCGACGAGGGCCATCTGGGCGAGTCGGCTCGACATCGCCCCGGTGCGGTAACGGGACTCGCGCGCCGAGGTCGCGAGCACGAGGTCGGCGCTCGTGCCGAGCGGCGAGGCGGGGTAGTTCGTGATCGCGATGGTCGTCGCGCCGCCCGCCCGTGCCAGCTCGAGCATCTGGTTGGTCTCGATGGTGAGCCCCGAGTGCGAGATGCCGACGGCCACCCACCCCGGGCGAGCGAGCGCGAGCGAGGTGAGTGCGAGATGTGCGTCGGACCAGCAGTAGCTCGTGAAGCCCACCCGGTGCAGTTTCTGGTGCAGGTCTTCGCCGGTGAGGCCGCTGGAGCCCGCGCCGAAGATCTCGATGCGCGGCGCCGCCCTGATCGCCGCCACCGCCGCGTCGAGCGCGACGAGGTCGAGGCTGCGGGCAGTCTCCTCGATCGCACGCACCTCCTGGTAGGCGACCTTCGTCACGAGGTCGAGGGCGCTGTCGTCGGGATCGATCTCGGCGTCCGAGACGCGGAACAACTCCTGGGCGGCGGCTTCACGGCTCTGCGCGGCCGCGATCGCCATGCGGAACTCCTTGTACCCGCCGAAGCCTGCCGCGCGGCAGAATCGCGCGACGCTCGCTTGCGATGTGCCGCACAGTTCGGCGAGTCGCGTGATCGTCGAGTCGACGACGATCGCGGGGTCGTCGATCACCATCTCGGCGATGCGCCGTTCGGATTTGCTGAGCGCCGGCATGCGCTGGCGGAGGGCGATGAACACGTCGCTGGTCATGCTGTCCCTTTCCCGAGGAGGCGGCGTCGGTGACACGTCGGCGCAACGACAGGCGCGCGGTCGACGTCCGCACCGGGTGGACTCGGTTGGCTAGGAATACTACCGATCGAACCCAATCCATCGGGGCTCCTCGCGATCATTGGAAAAAATGACCAGCTCTCTTCCATTCACTGACAGTTTTGTCCATACTGTCGGAAACACGATTCATCCGCAGGTTGAAAAGGACCGCTTCGTTCCATGGAACTCTCCCCATCGCACGCCGACGCCGCAGCCGGCGCGATCGACACCTCCCCGACCGAGGGGCGGCTCGATGAATCGATCGGCCTCGATGGCGCGTCGATCGAAGAGCTTCTCCAACTCCTGAACGTCCACGACCGGATCGCCGTCGACGCGGTCGCGAAGGTACTGCCCGAGATCGCGATGCTCGTCGATCACGCCGCCGATCGGGTGCGCCGCGGCGGCGCAGTGCACTACTTCGGTGCGGGCACCTCCGGGCGGCTGGGCGTGCTCGACGCGGCCGAACTCCTGCCGACCTTCAACCTCGACGACGGCGTCGTCGTCGCTCACATCGCAGGCGGTGCACCCGCCCTCGTGCGTGCGGTCGAAGATGCCGAGGACTCGGCAGATGAGGGTCGGGCGGCGGCCGCGGGCATCACCGACCGTGACCTCGTCATCGGCCTCGCGGCATCCGGGAACACCCCGTACGTCGGTGGCGCGCTCGCCGCAGCGAAGCGGGCCGGCGCGTACACGGCGCTCGTCTCCTGCAACCCGAACTCCGCATTCGGTGGCCTCGTCGACCGCGACATCGTGCTCGAGACCGGCGCAGAGGTCATCACCGGATCCACCCGGCTGAAGGCGGGCACCGCCGAGAAACTCGTGCTCAACGGCTTCTCGACGGCCCTCATGGTCGCGCTCGGGCGCACCTGGTCGAACCTCATGGTCTCCGTCGTCGCCACCAACGACAAGCTTCGCCGGCGCACCGTGCGCATCCTCGGCGAGGCCACGGGCGTCGAGCCGGATGCGGCGGCGCGAATGCTCGCCGACGCCGACGGCGAGCTGAAGACCGCAATCGTCGCGAGCCTCGCGGGCGTCGACATCGTCGAGGCGCGCGCGGCGCTCGGCGGCAATGCCGACTCCGTGCGCGACGCGGTCGCAGCGCTTCGCCCGATCGAGCGCGGCTGACGGCCGCGAACACCGACCGCACATACGTATCACCGCATCACCGCACCGCAATCCCATCACCACACCGAAGGAGTACACACATGAGGCGACGCACACTGACGTTCGCTGCCGCGGCTCTCGGCTCGGTCCTCGTGCTCAGCGCCTGCGCGCCGAGCGCGCCGAGCGGCGGGTCGGAGACGGCCGGCGAAGACGTCACACTGAAGGTCTGGTCGTGGCGCACCGAAGACGTCGAGGCGTACAACTCGATCTTCGACGTCTTCGAAGAGGCGCACCCGGGCATCACCGTCGAGTTCGAGGCGTTCCAGAACACCGAGTACAACCAGATCCTGACGACCGGCCTCGCCGGCTCCGACGGGCCGGACGTGCCCATGGTTCGCGCATACGGGCAGCTCCAGCCGAACATCGAGGCCGGCCAACTCGAGGCGATCGACGGCAAGGTCGACGGCGTCGACGAGATCGCGCCGAGCGTGCTCGCGGGCGCGAAGGGCAAGGCCGACGGCGAGCTCTACGCTGTGCCCCTTGCGACACAGACCCTGCAGGTGTTCTACAACAAGGCGATCTTCGAGGAGCACGACCTCGAGGTGCCGAAGACGTGGGACGACTTCATCGAGCTCAACGAGTCGCTGCTCGCGGCCGGCGTGACCCCGATGGCGCTCGGCGCGAAAGACGCCTGGATGCTACCGATCTTCTCGGACATCTTCGGCTCTGCGCGCTACGGCGGCACGGCCTTCGAGGAGAAGATCCTCGACGGTTCGACGACGTTCGAAGACCCCGACTACGTCGACTCCCTGCAGATCGTCTCCGACATGCAGAAGTACCTGACCCCCGACGTCGTCGGCGTCAGCTACACCGACAGCCAGATCCAGTTCACCTCGGGGCAGGCGGCGCAGTTCCCTGGCGGCTCGTTCGAGATCGCCACCTTCCGCACGCAGGCACCCGACCTGGAACTGGGTTCGTACCAGGTGCCGCTGCCCCCGAACGCCGTCTCGGAGGCGCCGGTCAGCCCGGCGTACGCCGACGGCAACTTCGCGATCAACTCGAAGTCGAAGAACCAGGACGCCGCGTTCGAGTTGCTCAACTGGCTCGCGACTCCCGAGTTCGGTCAGCTCGTCGCCGATGAGCTCAACCAGTTCTCGGCGATCCCCGGGGTCGAGTACTCCGACGAGGTCATGAAGGAGGCGTGGGACAACTACCAGGAGGGCGAGGCGCCGTACCTCCTCCTCGTCGACTTCCGGTACGGCGAGCCCCAGGGCACCGCGGTGCTCGGCGAGCAGGTGCAGAAGATGTTCCTCGGCGAAACCGACCCCGCCGGCGTCGCGAACGCGCTGCAGACGGGTGTCTCGCAGTGGTTCGTGCCCGGCGAATGATCGAACTGGTCGAGTAGCAGTCGCCCAGCACCCATCCCCGAAGCCCGAAGAGGAATGAAGACCATGTCCGTCATCACGCGACGCGCGACGCCGCGACGCGCCACGCGCACGGGGATCACCCTGTCGCGACGGGCGGGCATGGTCTTCGTCCTCCCAGCCCTCATCCTCTTCGCCGTCTTCATCCTCTATCCGCTGCTCACCGCCCTCAGCTATTCGTTCTTCGGGTGGACCGGCATCCTGCGCGAGGGGTTCGTCGGGGTCGAGAACTACGTGACCCTGTTCACGCAGCTCCCGTACAGCACCGACATCCCGAACGCCTTCGTGCACAACCTGATGCTCTTCATCGGGGCCATGGTGTTCCAGAACACCGTCGGTCTCGGGCTCGCGATCCTGCTGCACCGGATGCGACGATTCAAGCGCTTCTTCCAGACGATGTACACGCTGCCCTACCTCGTGTCGCCCCTCGTCGTGGGCTACCTCTGGTCGCTCATGCTGTCGCCGCTGTTCGGTCCGGTGAACTCGGTGCTGCGAGCGATCGGCCCGGGCGACCTCGCGCAACCGTGGCTGGGCGACCCGGCGACGGCGATCTGGGTCGTCGTGCTCGTGACCGCGTGGCAGTGGATCGGTTTCCCGGTGCTGCTCTACGGCGCGGCGCTCGGGGGTATCCCGGAAGAGATCGACGAGGCGGCCTCGCTCGACGGCGCCGGCCCCTGGCAGCGGTTCAGTTCGATCACCCTGCCCATGCTGGTGCCCGCGATCGGCACGGTGAGCGTGTTGACCTTCATCGGCGCCATGGAGGCCTTCCCGATTCCGTACGCCCTCGGCGGCTCCCAGGGCAGCCCGGCCGGCGCGACCGACGTGCTGAGCCTGCTCTTCTACCGCACCGCGTTCGAGTCGGGCTCCTCCAACGCGATCGGCACCTCCTCGGCGATCGCGACCCTGCTCTTCCTCTTCATCTTCGGAGTCTCGATGCTCATCACCTGGCTCATGCGCCGTGCTGAACGGCGGCTGTACTGATGACGACGCTCGCCTCCGGTGCTGCGACCGACTCCGAAGAGTCGGCCGCCACTCGTCACGGGCGCGGCCGCGAGTCGCGACGCCGCAAGCCGGTCACGTTCGGCGGGGCCGCCGCGTCGACCTTCCTGTGGATCTACGCGCTCGTCTCCATCGCGCCGCTCCTGCTGATGGTGTCGAACTCGCTGCGCACGACGCCCGACATGGCGCAGAACCCGCTGGGCCTGCCGTTGCCGCCGAACTTCGCGAGCTACCAGAAGGCGTGGATCACGGCGTCGTTCGACACCTACTTCTTCAACTCGATCTTCGTGACGGTCAGCTCGGTGCTGCTCTCGACGGCGGTCTCGCTGCTCGCGGCGTACGCCTTCGCGCGCACCCGCTCGAAGCTCTTCGGCGTGCTCGAGGCGACGTTCCTCTCGGGCCTCATGCTGCCCGTGTTCCTTGCGATCCTGCCTCTCTTCTTCTTGCTCGACAGCCTCGGCATGGTGAGCAACCTGTGGAGCCTGATCCTCGTCTACGGCGCCCTCGGCATCCCGTTCTCCACGTTCGTGCTGGCGAGCTTCTTCCGCCAGCTTCCGATCGAGCTCGACGAGGCGGCCAGGCTCGACGGCGCCGGCCCGTTCGCGACCTTCTGGCGAGTGCACCTGCCGCTCGTCAAGCCGGCGATCGCCACGGTCATCGTGTTCCGTTTCGTGCCGGTGTGGAACGACTTCTTTTATCCGCTGATCCTCATCCGCGATCAGGACGCATACACCCTTCCGGTCGGCATCACTCGGTTCTTCGGCGAGTACCAGACCGACTGGGCGACGCTCTTCGCGGGGCTGACGCTCGCGACGATTCCGCTCGTGGTGCTGTTCCTCATCGCGACGAAACAGATCGTCTCGGGGCTGACCGCCGGCATGAGCAAGTGATCACCGTCATCCGGCGAAGGGGTCGCCGCCGCACGGGATAGCCTGTGGGGGTGAACGAGCAGAACCCGAGCCCCGATGCCCAATCGAAGTATCAGGTGCGGTTCGACTGGGGCCGCCGCGGTGCGGCGCGCATTGGCGAAGGGGTCGACCTGCTCGTCTGGGTCGATGTGGTGCCGGATGCCTCTGTGGCGGATGCTTCTGTGCCGGATGCTGTGGTGTCGGATGCTGCGGTGTCGGCGGATGCTTCGGCGCCGGACCTGCCCGAGGGTGTCGTCTCACTCGCGCCCGTCGATGCCGCCGTGCTCGCCGCGGGATTCGTCGATGCGACCGCGACCGCGCGTTGGATCCTCGCCGAACAGGAGCGCCTGGGCCGTCGCGCATTCATCGCGATCATCGCCGCGGGCGATGCAGACGAGGGATTCACCGCCGAAGACCTGCTCGGTGCCGGAGCCATCATCGATGCGCTGGCATCGCTCGGCATCGACGACACCTCGCCAGAGGCAGCGGTCGCGACCGCGGCGTTCGGGGGTCTGCGTCGAGCGGTGCGCCACCTCACCTCGGCGTCGGTCTCGGGCCGTGCAGCCGCAGCTGCAGGCATGAGCACCGGCGAGCTGCACGAGGTCGCCCTACTCGACTCGATCCAGACGGTGCGAGTCGTGCGCTCGGGCGGGGCGGTCGCCGAGGCATCCGTCGATTGATCGCAGCGCCCGCGTCTCGTCGCTGCGCGGTCGTGGGCGCTGGCGCATCCGTCGACCGATCTCGGCGCACTCCTCCCGGCGCAGTGCGGCCGTCGTGGGCGCTAGCGGGGCATCCGACGAGGCATCCGTCGACCGAACTCAGCGCCTGCGTCTCGTCTCGCGGTCGCCGTGGTGACCACTCACGCGGCGGGGCGCACGGCCTTCCGCGCCCGGTGTGCGCGAACCTTGGCGCGATTTCCGCAGCGCTGCATGGAGCACCATCGGCGACTCGCCGCCCTCGAGGTGTCGAGGTACACGATCTCGCAGTCGGCGCCCGAGCAGCAGCGGATGCGCTCGACGCTCGCCGGCGCGAAGAGGTCGACGGCGTCGCGCGCGATGGTGGAGAGCGACTGCGGCACGGTCTGCACCGAGCGGCCGGCTTGCCGGGAGCCGCCCGCGAGCGTCGGCGGGATGTCTGGAGTGGCCGCATAGAGGTTCACGAGGTCGACGTCGGCGGCGCGCAGCGGCTCTTCGCGGCTCGCCGCCACTGCCATACGGCTGATCGCGTCGCGCAGGGCGATCGCGTCGAAGAGATCGCGGGAGCGCGCTGCGCCCACGGGCACCGGGAACCGTTCGTGCAGCCACCGCGTGAGGTCGTCGGGTGCGTGGAGTCGCTCGCCCGACTGCAGGCCGCCGATCTGACCGGTGTACGCGAAGTCGAGCGCGAACGAACCCGAATCGAACCACCAGCGAGTGCCTTCGCCGCCGGTGAACCATTGCCCGACGGCGATCGAGACGGTGGAGACGGGCATACAACCAAGGTACTGGCTTACGAGACCCCTCATCGACGGCGTGGCTCGGGGATGTATGCGGCGAACGGCATGATGGTCGACCGAGGCCGGTCGATGTCGGCTGACGACGAGTCAGGCCGCAGCGTGCTGACCTCTGGGCAGAGCGAAGCGCGCCTTGCCGCCGAGTCGGGGTGTTCTGTGCGGATCGACGTGCGGTGGGGGGATGAACCACACCTGACTCGCGGTCGCGCGAATCTCCCAGGCCTCGCGGTGGATCATGTGGTGGCAGAAGCTGCACAGCATGACGCCGTTGGCGAGGTCGGTCGGCCCGTCGTCGCGCTTCCACCAGCGGATGTGGTGGGCGTCGACGTAGCCGATGTTCTGCCCGCACGAGGCGCAGCCACCATCGCGCTCAGCGAGAGCGAGACGCTGCGCCTTCGTGAAGCGGCGAGCGGTGCGACCGAGGTCGAGTGGCACGGACTGGCCGCCGAGGACGGCGGGAATGAGCTCGGCATCGGCGGCCATGCGCCTGGCGGTGCCGGCGGAGATCGGTTGCTCGATGCCATCGATGTCGGCATGCCCGAGCCCGTCGGTGAGCGTGCGCAGGTCGAGGCGGATCACGACGGACGTCTTGGCAAGCGGGGTGAGGGTCTGCGTGCAGCCGAGGGTGTGCCGGGCGAGAGCGGCGAGTGCGTCGGCTTGGATCTGCGGGATCGACCGTGCATCTTCGATCACGGCACCCGTCTCGTCGGGCTTGGGCTCACGTCGGCGCAACACGTCGCTGACGAGCGCCTCGATGGCTGCCTTGACGGGTGCGGCGGACTCCGGGTCGAGCCGGGCGTGCAGGTGCAGCATGCCGGCGCCGTCTTCACGCATCGTCAAGGACCGCTCCTGCCGGAGGGCCTCCTCGCGGGGCTCGACCCCGGATTCGTCGAGACGCGCCTCTGCTTCACGGACTCCGCGCATGAGCAACTCGAGGGAAACCCGCCCGGCGAGTTCGACGAGTGCGGCTTCGACCACGTCGGCCAGTGCCGCGTCGGCGCGCAGCGCGACGCGGTCGAGCATCGAGGTGATCGCCGAGGCCGCCTCGACACTGATCGACGCCGTCGCCAAGGTGGCGGCGACGTGAGGGTGGGGCGCCGGGGCCCGGTGGCCGCCGAAGGTCTGCCGTTCGGCGGTCGCGGTGCCGACCGCGATGAGTTTCGCAGCATCGCCCCGCGAACTGCCGAGGGAGGCCGCGATGAGCCTGACCGGGTTGTGGAAGCCCTGCGCCTTCGCGAGACCGTCGTTGCCGAACGTGCTGCCCGAGCGCTTGGCGACTTCGGCGGCAACCCGGGTCAGCAACGCGTCGGCGTCGCGGCGGACCTGCGCGAGCGTCTCGGTCACTCGCATCAAGGCCGCGTCGCTCATTTGCTCGAGCTCGCCTTGCGTCGAACCCGTGGTCGCACCGAACGCCGGCAGGCCGTCTGCCCACCTCGCGCGCAAGGCATCGAGGTCGCGCTCGAGCGCCTGCAGCGGTCGCGGGTGTTCTTCCATGCTTCGATCCTGCACCCACCCACCGACATTCGGAGCGGGTCGGAATACAAACCTGATCTGCGAAAACTGCCTGTGGAGAACTTGGCGAATGCGACCCTGTGGAGGATGAGTCAGTGAGGTTCACGCCGACGAAGCGGGCAGCCGAGCTGGTGCGCGCCAGGAGGCATCCGTCGGCTCTCTCGAACCTCACGGGTGCGCGGTCGACTCGCACGTCTCGAGACGACCTGCAGGCGGCGTGTGCGCGTACCCCACTCAGCCGCTGGCCGCGCTCGCCGCCTTGCGCCGCACTGCGGCGGTGATCTCGCGACGGTGCCACACGATGAGGTTCGCGCGGTCGAAGCCTCGCCGGCACAGCCCGCAGCTCAACTGGCGCTGAGGCTCGCGGTAGCGGAAGTGCTCGTGGCCGGCCGGGCACTGCCCGATCCAGGGCGCAAGTTCGTGGGCCACTTCGCCGTCATGGGTGCGACGGCCGACGTACCCGAGGCTGGATGCGATCGACGCCCATTTCGGCCCGTGTGCTGCGCGCGGCCCGGCGAGGGCGTGCGCGACCTCGTGCAGCAGGATCTGGTGGACCTCGTCGTCGTCGTAGCGGGCGGCGAGGTAGCGCGAGACCGAGATGCGTTTGTCGGTGTAGTTGCAGAGGCCGGCGCGCTTCTTCGCGTTGTCGAACCCGAACGTCCAGGTGGCAGTGTCGAGATGCAGCACGATGAGGGCCTCGGCCCACCGCCGCACGCGCTCGAGATCCGCCATGGAACAGACAATAGCGCTGACCGGCGACGCCGGCGAGGAGGCGGCGACCCCCGATCGGGTGCAGATTCCGGGCGCCAGCGCCCACCTAGCCCGTCGGCGCGAGCGGCACGCGATACAACCGGTCGTCACCGTCACCCGGCGATCCACGCCCGTCGGTGTTGTTCGAGAGCAGCCAGAGCGAGCCGTCGGGGCCGGCGGTGACGTCGCGGATGCGCCCGAGCTCGCCCGCGAACCAGGGAGTCGCGGTGAGTGCGCCGCCGCTCGTCGCAGGGGCCACGATCCAGACGCGTTCGCCGCGCAATGCCGCCAGGAAGAGCGTGTCGCCGATCACCGCGAGCCCGCTCGGACTCGACTCGGAGGTGGACCACTGCGCGACGGGGTCGAGGAATCGCGCGTCGCCGGCCTGGCCCTCGACGATCGGCCAGCCGTAGTTGCCGCCGCGCGAGATGCGGTTCAGCTCGTCCCACGTGTTCTGCCCGAACTCCGCGGCCCACATGTCACCGCGCGCGTCCCACGCGATGCCCTGGGGGTTGCGGTGGCCCAGCGTCCAGACGGCGTTCCCGAAGGGGTTGCCGGGTGCCGCCGCGCCGTCGGGGGTCACCCGCAGGATCTTGCCCGAGAGCGAGGCCGGGTCTTGCGCGGCATCGCGGTTGCCGGCGTCACCGGTCGTGATGTAGAGGAGCCCGTCGGGCCCGAACGCGATTCGGCCGCCGTTGTGGTTGGCTCCGCCCCGCGGGATGCCGGTGACGACGGGCTCCGGCGCGCCGAGGGCGAGCGCACCGGGTGCGCCGGTCAGCGGCATCCGCACGACCCGGTTGTCGGATGCCGCGGTGTGGGCGGCGTAGACGCGATCGGGCCGTTCCCCGTCGCCAGCGAGGAACGCGAGGCCGAGCAGCCCGCCCTCGCCGCCCGACGCGACGCCGGGCACCGTTGCAGCGACCCGAAGTGAACCGTCGGCCAGCACCTCGACGATGTCGCCGCTGTCGCGTTCGCTGACGAGCACGCCGCCGCTCGGCAGCAGCAGGATCGACCACGGCGCGTCGAGGCCCGACGCGATCGCCTCCGGGGTGCCGGCCGGCTGCAGCACGGGAGGCGGGGGAACAGGCGTCGCGGGCGGTGACGCCGACGGCGGTGCATCCGTCGATGCGAGCGGGGTCGGGGTCGGCAGGGGTGGTTCCGGTGTGCAGCCGACGAGGCCGCCCAGCGGCACGACGAGCGCGATCAGGGCGACGGATGCTGCGCGCAGACGCCGCTCGTCTCGAGCATGACTGCGTGGCATCCGACCTCCCCACCCCAGTCTGCGCGAGTCCGCGCCAGAATGGGAGCATGCCCGCCGCGAACGATGGGAACAGCATCGACCTCAACAGCGACCTCGGCGAGTCGTTCGGGGCATGGCGTTTGGGCGACGACGAGGCGATGTTCGCCCTCGTCTCGAGCGCGAACATCGCGTGCGGCTTCCACGCGGGTGATCCGATGACGATGCTCGCGAGCGCTCGGCTCGCCGCCCGCACCGGTGTCGCGCTCGGCGCGCACCCCGGCTATCGCGATCTCGCGGGCTTCGGGCGGCGGGCGCTCGACACGAGCCCTGGCGAGATCGCCGCAGAACTGCTCGCCCAGCTCGGCGCTCTCGACGGACTCGCCCGTGCGGCCGGCACCCGCGTGCGTTATGTGAAGGCGCACGGGGCCCTCTATCACCGGCTCGCGAGCGACGAGTCGGCTGCCCATGCATTCGTCGAGGCCGTCGCCGCCTACGACGCAGCGCTCTCCGTGCTCGGTCCGCCGGGCAGCGCGATCGAACGGGCAGCGGATGCCGCGGGCGTCCGGTACGCCCGCGAGGCGTTCGTCGATCGGGGGTACGTGGCCGACGGCTCCCTCGTGCCCCGAGGGGAGCCGGGTGCGGTGATCGACGATCCCGCCGCGGCATCCGATCGGGCGCTCGAGATCGCACCGGCCGCACAGGGCCTCAGGTACCTCCTCGCGGTGCGCGGTGGCATCGACGAACCCGAGTCGCTCGGCTCACGCTCACGTGACACGCTCGCCGCGATCGGTCCCGACCCGGTCGCCGCGGGTCGTGTGCTCGCGATCGGCGCGGCGCCCGCGGCATCCGTGCCCCTGCTCGACCGCGAAGCGGCATCCCCGCCGCCGACCGGTGCTGTGACGCTCGCCCTCATGCAGGGGCCACGCGCCGATTGGTTCACGCACGGTGCACGCGCGACGCTCTTCGACACCGCATGGCGCGTATCGGAGCAAGCCGACCGGGTCGGCGCCCGCCTCGTCGGTCCCGCACTCGAGCGGCGTGGGCCCGGCGAGCTCGCGAGCGAGGCGACGGTGCCGGGCTCGATCCAGATCGCCGGTGACGGACGGCCGACCATCCTGCTGGCCGATCGCCCGGTCACCGGCGGCTATTCCGTCATCGCGATCGTCGCGCCCGCATCGCTCGATGCCGTCGCGCAATTGCGGCCCGGGCACGAGGTGCGATTCCGTCACGCCTGACATGTGGATACAACTCTTCACATCAGGTGTCAGGCATGGAAGTATCTTCCAAAACGGACCGACTCGGAGGATCAACGATGCCCCTCGACCGCACACCGCCCGCCGCCCAGACTTCGAACCGCGCCCAGAACTCGCCCGCGCTCCACCGCAGGGGGTTCCTCACTCTCGCGGTCGCCGGAGCCGCGGCGTCCGCGTTCACCGTGACCGTCGGCACGCTCGCTGCGCCTCCCGCGATCGCATCGTCCGTGACCGGCGACGCAGCCGCCGGTGCCGAAGCCGCCGCGCCGGCATCCCGCAAGCGCGAGCTCCGCGCGATGTGGATCTCCTCGGTGGTGAACATCGACTGGCCGTCGCGTACCGGACTCACCGCCGACGAGCAGCGCGCCGAGTTCCTGCACTGGCTCGATGTCGCCGAGCAGTTCAACCTCAACGCCGTCTTCGTGCAGGTGCGGCCGACCGCCGACGCGTTCTGGCCGAGCCCGCTCGAACCGTGGTCGCAATACCTCACGGGCGTGCAGGGACAAGACCCCGGCTACGACCCGCTCGCCTTCATCGTCGAAGAGGCGCACCGCCGCAACCTCGAGCTGCACGCCTGGTACAACCCGTACCGCGTCTCGATGGGGGTCGATCCGGCCGCACTCGTGCCCGAGCACCCCGCGCGGGTGCATCCTGAATGGGTCTGGGCGTACGGCGGCAAGCTCTACTTCGATCCCGGACTGCCCGAGGTGCAGGAGCACATCCAGCAGGCGATCCTGCATTCGGTCGAGCACTACGACCTCGACGGCGTGCACTTCGACGATTACTTCTACCCGTACCCGGTGGCCGGGCAGTCCATTCCGGATGCCGCGACCTACGCCGCTCACGGCGCCGGCTTCGACGACATCGCCGCTTGGCGGCGTCACAACGTCGACACCTTCGTGAGCTCCGTCTCGGAGCGCATCAAGGCGCTGAAGCCCTGGGTCAAGTTCGGCATCAGCCCGTTCGGAATCTGGCGCAACATGGCGACCGACCCGCTCGGCTCGGAGACCGGCGGTTCGCAGTCGTACGACCTGCAGTTCGCCGACACCCGCAAGTGGGTGCTCGAGGGCTGGCTCGACTACATCAACCCGCAGATCTACTGGCAGTTCGGCCTCGCGGTCGCCGACTACGCGAAGCTCGTGCCCTGGTGGGCCGATGTCGCCGAGGCATCCGGAACGCACCTCTATATCGGCGAGGCGCTCTACAAGGTGACGTCCGGCGTGTTCACCGACCCCGCCGAATTGTCGAACCACCTCACGTTCGACCGCGAGGTGGACGCCACCCAGGCGCCCGTCCACGGCAACGTGTACTTCTCGGCCAAGCACGTGCCGGCCGACCCGCAGGGCTCGATGTCGCGGGTGCTGGCCGATCACTACTCGCGGCCCGCGATCGTGCCGGCGATGTCGTGGCTGCCCGCGACCGAGGTGCGCACTCCGGTGCTCGCGACAGCGTTTCAGGCCGAGGGCGGGGTCGCGCTGCACTGGCTCGACGCCGGGCCGCCCAGGCGCCGAGCCACCTCGTTCGCGATCTACCGGGTCGACGGTCGCGTCGACGAGATCGACGTCGAGGACGCCGGCAACCTCATCGCGACGGTTCGATCCGCCGACGGCGTGGCGCAGCGATTCATCGACGCGACGGCAGCCGCCGACGTCCGATACAGCTACGCGGTGACCGCGCTCGATCGGGTCTGGAACGAGACGCCGCCGAGCCGGGTGCGCACCACCCGCTGACGGTGAGGGGATGCCGCGTCAGGCGCCGGGCTTCGAGAGGAACACCGACCGGGCGGGCGGGGGCGACGGCACCGCAGTGCCATCCGTCACGACGGGTGCGCCTGCGATGAAGCGCCGGAGTTCGTCGCCGTCGACGAGCTTCGCCGGGGCCGGGTCGCTCGCGAGGCGCCGGGGCAGGCCGTCGAAGGGCAGCTCGTCGTGCGAGGCGTACATCACGATGTTGCCGAACCGGCGACCCTTCAGCATCGAGGTGTCGGCCGCGATCGCGAGGTGCGGGAAGACGTGGGCGAGGGTAGCCGCCTGCGATCGGGCGAACCCGAGGCCGGCGCCGTCGGCTACGTTCACGGCGACGATGCCGCCGGGCGCGAGCCGCGGTGACACGAGCGCATAGAACTCCGCACTCGTGACGTGCGCGGGCGTGCGCGCGCCCGAGAAGATGTCGACGACCGCGATGTCGACGGCGCCGTCAAGTCCGGCAGGCAGCTTCGCGAGCACCTCGCGGGCGTCGCCGTGACGCACCCTCACCTGTGCGCCGCGGGGGAGCGGCAGGTGCTCGCGCACGAGATCGACGAGCTCGGACTCGAGTTCGATCACCTGCTGGCGCGAGCCGGGCCTGGTCTCCGCGACGTACCGCGGCAGGGTGAGTGCGCCGCCGCCGAGGTGCACCGCGGTGATCGGTTGCCGGTCGGGGCGTACGAGGTCGATTGCGTGGCCGATTCGCCGCACGTACTCGAAGCCGAGCCAGTCGGGCCGCTCCAGCTCGACGTGCGATTGCGGCGTGCCATCGACGTAGAGGGTCCACGAGCCCGGCGCTTGGCGCGACTCCTCGAGTCGGGCGAGGTGGCCGCTGACGGCGAGGCGGCGTTCGAGCTCTGACACGGATGCCACGCTACCGCCCGCCGCTGCCGGTTCGTCTCGGTCCGCTCAGCAGGCGCCCCAGAGCGCGGATGCCACGCTTTTGCGCGCCGCCGCCGGTTCGCCAGGCGCCGGTCAGCAGGCATCCCGCTCAGCAGGCGCCCCAGAGTACGAAGTCGAGCCGCGCGCCGTCGAGCACCGCGGCGGGATGCGGGCCGAGCGCGAGCAGCCGCTCGCGGAGCCCATCCGGCAGCGCGCTGGGAGCGGCGACGAGCACGGCGTTGCCCTCCTCCGCGCCCGAGAGCACACCAGGGTCGCCCGCCACGAGGAGCGCAGCCGAAGGATCGGCGCGGCTCACCGCACTCGTCTGGCTCCGCAGGCGGACGAGTCCGGCCGCGTCGGCCACGTTCACGGCGAGCACGCCGCTGGGCGAGGTGAGTCCGAGGCATCCGCTCATGAATGCCCGGGTGTCGACGAATGCGGGTGCTTCCAGCCGGCTGTAGAGATCGACGATGACGAGGTCGAACGGACCGGGCAGGGTGTCGATGACGGATGCCGCGTCGCCGATCACGAACTTGACGCGCGCGTCGGCCGGCAGCGGGAGGCGCGCGAGCACGGTGTCCAGCACTTCGCGGTCGAGCTCGACGACGAGCTGCTCGGAATCGGGCCGGGTCGCCGCCACGTAGCGGGCGAGCGTGAGGGCGCCACCGCCGAGGTGCAGTACGCGAAGCGGGGTACCAGGCGCGGCGAGGGCGTCGACGATGTGACCGATGCGACGCGTGTACTCGAAGAACAATCGGGTCGGATCGACCGCGTCGACGTGCGACTGGGCCGTGCCGTCGACGAGCAGGGTCAAGCCGTTCGACGAGAACACGTCGGCCTCGAATTCGATGCGCGGCTCCATCCACGCATGGTGTCACGGATGCCTCGCACGCCGCCTGGCAGAGGGCCTCGCCCGGTCGGAAACCCGGTGTTGAGTGGACGCGAAATCGGGTTATACCGGAGAATCGCAGACAAATCAAGAATCGACTGGACACGGCGCGCCTGGCGGCATATAGTTAACCTTTGCGCTCCCAGACCCACCATGCCTTCATATTGCGGTCGGCTTCGTGTACGTGTCGAGATTCTGTGCGGTTCACCGCTGGGATATTCGGCCGCATTCGTCTGAGGGGTTCCACTCTCCGCTACCGACAGTGAACCGGCCCGACGGGGCCATGGAGGTTTTTCACTTGGCCGCTGCGCGCAACGCAACCACGCCCACCCCCAAGAACGGACGCGGTGCAAGCCGTCTCTCGTTCGCCAAGGTCACCGATACCCTCACGGTACCCGACCTGCTCGCCCTTCAGACCGAGAGCTTCGATTGGCTCGTCGGCAACGAAGCGTGGAAGACACGCCTCTCTGATGGCAAGGCAGCCGGTCGTGAAGACCTGCCTGAGACCACCGGTCTCGAGGAGATCTTCGAAGAGATCTCCCCGATCGAAGACCTCGGTGAGACCATGCAGCTCTCGTTCACCAACCCTGAGCTCGAGCCTCCGAAGTACACGATCGACGAGTGCAAAGAGAAGTCGAAGACCTTCTCAGCACCGTTGTACGTGAACGCGGAGTTCATGAACCACCTCACGGGTGAGATCAAGACGCAGACCGTCTTCATGGGCGACTTCCCGCTGATGACCCCCAAGGGCACGTTCGTGATCAACGGCACCGAGCGTGTCGTCGTCTCGCAGCTCGTGCGTTCGCCGGGTGTCTACTTCGACCGCACCGCCGAGAAGACCTCTGACAAAGACATCTACTCGGCTCGCGTCATCCCGAGCCGTGGCGCATGGCTCGAGTTCGAGATCGACAAGCGCGACCAGGTCGGCGTTCGCATCGACCGCAAGCGCAAGCAGTCGGTCACGGTGTTCCTCAAGGCCCTCGGCCTGACCTCCGAGGAGATCCTCGAAGAGTTCGCCGGCTACGAGTCCATTGCCCTCACCCTCGAGAAGGACAACATCCTCACGAAGGAAGAGGCGCTCAAGGACATCTACCGCAAGCTCCGTCCGGGCGAGCAGGTCGCTGCCGAGGCCGCGCGTGCGCTCCTCGACAACTTCTACTTCAACCCGAAGCGCTACGACCTCGCCAAGGTCGGCCGGTACAAGATCAACAACAAGCTCGGCCTCGAGGCTCCCCTCACCGACTCGGTGCTGACAGTGCAAGACATCGTCGCAACGATCAAGTACCTCGTCGCCCTGCACGATGAGCGCACCACCCTGCCCGGACGCCGCGCCGGCAAGGCGATCGACCTGCGCCTCGACGTCGACGACATCGACAACTTCGGCAACCGTCGCATCCGCGCCGTGGGCGAGCTCATCCAGAACCAGGTGCGCACCGGCCTCAGCCGCATGGAGCGCGTCGTGCGTGAGCGCATGACGACTCAAGACATCGAGGCGATCACCCCGCAGACCCTGATCAACGTGCGACCCGTCGTCGCTGCGATCAAGGAGTTCTTCGGCACCTCGCAGCTCTCGCAGTTCATGGACCAGAACAACCCGCTCGCGGGTCTGACCCACAAGCGTCGTCTCTCGGCGCTCGGCCCCGGCGGTCTCTCACGTGACCGCGCCGGTGTCGAGGTGCGAGACGTGCACCCCTCGCACTACGGCCGCATGTGCCCGATCGAGACCCCGGAAGGCCCGAACATCGGCCTCATCGGTTCGCTCGCATCGTTCGCGCGCATCAACTCCTTCGGTTTCATCGAGACCCCGTACCGCAAGGTCGTCAAGGGCAAGGTCACCGAGCAGATCGACTACCTCACCGCGATGGAGGAAGAGGACCACATCGTCGCGCAGGCCAACGCCCCGCTGACGAAAGACGCCCACTTCGCCGAAGAGCGCGTGCTCGCCCGCAAGAAGGGTGGCGAGGTCGACCTCTTCCCAGCCGACGAGATCGGCTACATGGACGTCTCGCCGCGCCAGATGGTGTCGGTGGCGACCTCGCTCATCCCGTTCCTCGAGCACGACGACGCGAACCGCGCCCTCATGGGTGCCAACATGCAGCGTCAGGCTGTGCCGCTGCTGCGCAGCGACTCGCCGTTCGTCGGCACCGGCATGGAGGGCTACGCCGCGATCGACGCGGGTGACGTGGTCACCGCCGACAAGTCGGGCGTGGTCACCGAGGTCTCGGCCGACTCGGTCACCGTGCAGCTCGACGAGGGCGGCACGCAGACCTACTTCCTGCGCAAGTTCGACCGCTCCAACCAGGGCACCTCGTACAACAACCGCGTTCTCGTGAACACGGGCGACCGCATCGAGGCCGGCGAGGTCGTCGCCGACGGTCCTGCGACCGACAACGGCGAGCTCGCGCTCGGCAAGAACCTGCTCGTCGCGTTCATGCCGTGGGAGGGTCACAACTTCGAAGACGCGATCATCCTCAGCCAGAACCTGGTGAAAGACGACGTGCTCTCCTCGATCCACATCGAGGAGTACGACGTCGACGCGCGCGACACGAAGCTCGGCAAAGAGGAGATCACCCGTGATCTCCCGAACGTCAGCCCCGACCTGCTCGCCGACCTCGACGAGCGCGGCATCATCCGCATCGGCGCAGAGGTTCGTCCCGGCGACATCCTGGTCGGCAAGGTCACGCCGAAGGGCGAGACCGAGCTGTCGGCCGAAGAGCGACTGCTCCGTGCGATCTTCAACGAGAAGAGCCGTGAGGTTCGCGACACCTCGCTGAAGGTTCCCCACGGTGAGCAGGGCACGATCATCGCCGTCAAGGTGTTCGACTCGCAAGACGGTGACGACGAGCTCGGCTCGGGCGTCAACCAGCGCGTGGTCGTCTACATCGCCCAGAAGCGCAAGATCACCGAAGGCGACAAGCTTGCAGGCCGTCACGGCAACAAGGGCGTCATCTCGAAGATCCTGCCCGTCGAAGACATGCCGTTCCTCGCCGATGGAACTCCCGTCGACGTCATCCTGAACCCGCTCGGCATCCCCGGTCGCATGAACTTCGGCCAGGTGCTGGAGACCCACCTCGGTTGGGTCGCCAAGCAGGGCTGGAAGGTCGAGGGCAACCCGTCGTGGGCCAAGAAGCTCCCGAAGGACGCCCACGACGCCGCGCCCGGCACCAAGGTCGCGACCCCGGTGTTCGACGGTGCGCTCGAGGAGGAGATCGCGGGTCTGCTCGACTCGACGCTCCCCAACCGCGACGGTGAGAGGCTGATCGACTCGAGCGGCAAGACGCAGCTCTACGACGGCCGCTCCGGCGAGCCCTTCCCGTACCCGGTCTCGGTCGGCTACATGTACATCCTGAAGCTGCACCACCTCGTCGACGACAAGATCCACGCGCGTTCGACGGGTCCGTACTCGATGATCACCCAGCAGCCGCTCGGTGGTAAGGCGCAGTTCGGTGGTCAGCGATTCGGTGAGATGGAGGTCTGGGCGCTCCAGGCCTACGGTGCCGCGTACGCACTGCAGGAGCTCCTCACGATCAAGTCCGACGACATCCTCGGCCGCGTCAAGGTGTACGAGGCGATCGTCAAGGGCGAGAACATCCAGGAGCCAGGCATCCCCGAGTCGTTCAAGGTGCTCATGAAAGAGATGCAGTCGCTCTGCCTGAACGTCGAGGTGCTCTCGGCCGATGGCACAGCGGTCTCTCTCCGAGACACCGACGACGAGGCCTTCCGCGCTGCGGAAGAGCTCGGCATCAACATCTCCGCGCGCTTCGAGTCGTCGAACATCGACGAGATCTAAGCCAGGCCAGTAGACGATTCCAGAGACTTTCCAAGGAGAGAAATTGCTCGACGCAACGACTTTTGACGAGCTTCGCATCGGCCTGGCCACCGCAGAGGACATCCGCAAGTGGTCCTACGGTGAGGTCAAGAAGCCAGAAACAATCAACTACCGCACCCTGAAGCCCGAGAAGGACGGTCTGTTCGGTGAACAGATCTTCGGCCCGAGCCGCGACTGGGAGTGCGCCTGCGGCAAGTACAAGCGGGTGCGCTTCAAGGGCATCGTGTGCGAGCGCTGCGGCGTGGAGGTCACCAAGTCCTCCGTGCGTCGTGAGCGCATGGGCCACATCGAGCTCGCCGCTCCGGTCACGCACATCTGGTACTTCAAGGGTGTGCCCAGCCGTCTCGGCTACCTGCTCGACATGGCGCCGAAAGACCTCGAGAAGGTCATCTACTTCGCCGCCTACATGGTCATCGACGTCGACGACGAAGGTCGTCACGCCGACATGCCCGGCCTCGAGAACGAGCTCCGGCTCGAGATCAAGACCATCGGCGACCAGCGCGACGCACGCATCGCGACGCTCATGGTCCGCAAGGAGGAGGAACTCGCCTCCCTCGAGGCCGAAGGCGCCAAGAGCGACCAGAAGAAGCGCGCAGAGGCCGCCGCCGACAAGGAGATGACACAGGTCCGCAAGTCGGGAGACGAGCAGATCGCGCACCTCGAGCGTGTGTGGGAGGACTTCCGCACCCTCAAGGTCGGCGACCTCAAGCCCGAGGACTCGGTGTTCCACGAGCTTCAGGACCGCTTCGGCATGTACTTCGACGCCTACATGGGCGCCGAGGCCATCAAGAAGCGCCTCCTGGCGTTCGACCTGGCCGCCGAGGCCGACGACCTGCGCCTGCAGATCGCCGAGGGCAAGGGCCAGAAGAAGATCCGCGCGATCAAGCGCCTGCGCGTCGTCAGCTCCTTCCTGCAGACCGGCAACTCGCCGGCCGCGATGGTGCTCGACGTCGTGCCGGTCATCCCGCCCGAGCTGCGCCCGATGGTGCAGCTCGACGGTGGCCGCTTCGCGACCTCCGACCTCAACGACCTCTACCGTCGTGTGATCAACCGCAACAACCGCCTGCGTCGTCTGCTCGACCTCGGTGCTCCCGAGATCATCGTGAACAACGAGAAGCGCATGCTGCAAGAGGCGGTCGACGCACTGTTCGACAACGGTCGTCGTGGTCGCCCCGTCACCGGTACCGGCAACCGCGCCCTCAAGTCCCTGAGCGACATGCTCAAGGGCAAGCAGGGTCGCTTCCGCCAGAACCTGCTCGGCAAGCGCGTGGACTACTCGGGCCGTTCGGTCATCGTCGTCGGCCCGCAGCTGAAGCTGCACCAGTGCGGTCTGCCCAAGCAGATGGCACTCGAGCTCTTCAAGCCGTTCGTGATCAAGCGCCTGATCGACCTGAGCCACGCTCAGAACATCAAGGCCGCCAAGCGCATGGTCGAGCGCGCCCGCCCGCAGGTCTGGGACGTGCTCGAGGAGATCATCCGTGAGCGCCCGGTTCTGCTGAACCGTGCACCCACGCTGCACCGCCTCGGCATCCAGGCCTTCGAGCCGCAGCTCGTCGAGGGCAAGGCGATTCAGCTCCACCCGCTCGTGTGTGCTGCGTTCAACGCGGACTTCGACGGCGACCAGATGGCCGTGCACCTTCCCCTCTCGGTGGAGGCGCAGGCCGAGGCCCGCATCCTGATGCTCGCCTCGAACAACATCCTGAAGCCGTCCGACGGCCGTCCGGTGACCCTGCCCACGCAGGACATGATCATCGGCCTGCACCACCTGACGACGGGCAAGCCCGGCGCAGCCGGTGAGGGTCGCGCGTTCTCGTCGATCTCCGAGGCCATCCTCGCGTTCGACCAGAACCGTCCGGGTGAGATCGCGCTCGACCTCGGTGCCACGGTGAGGATCCGTCTCGAGGGGCTGCACTTCGCCGAGGGCGAGACCCCCGAGAACTTCGTGCCGAGCAAGCCGTACCTGCTCGAGACGACCCTCGGACGTGCGCTCTTCAACGAGGCGCTGCCGGTCGACTACCCCTACGTGAACGCGCAGGCGGGCAAGACCCAGATCTCGGAGATCGTCAACGACCTCGCCGAGCGCTACCCGAAGACCGAGGTCGCAGCGACCCTCGACCGAATCAAGGACGCCGGCTTCAAGTGGGCGACCCGTTCGGGCGTGACCGTCGCACTCTCCGACATCCTGACGCCGCCCAACAAGGGCGAGATCGTCTCGAAGTACGAGAAGCAGGCTGCCAAGGTCCAGGGCCAGTTCGAGAAGGGTCTCACGACCGACCTCGAGCGTCGCCAGGAGCTCATCCAGATCTGGACCAAGGCGACCGACGAGGTCGCCAAGGCCATGCAGGAGAACTTCCCGACCGACAACACCATCAACCGCATGGTGACGTCGGGCGCTCGTGGTAACTGGCTGCAGGTGCGCAACATCGCCGGCATGCGAGGCCTCGTGAACAACCCGAAGGGTGAGATCATCCCTCGCCCGATCATCTCGAGCTACCGTGAGGGCCTCTCGGTCGCCGAGTACTTCATCGCGACGCACGGTGCCCGAAAGGGTCTGGCCGACACGGCCCTCCGTACGGCCGACTCGGGTTACCTCACGCGTCGTCTCGTCGACGTCTCGCAAGATGTGATCATCCGCGAAGACGACTGCGGCACGACCAAGGGTCTCGAACTGCCGATCGCGACGACGGATGCTTCGGGGGCGCTCGTGCGCGACCCGAACGTCGAGAACGCGGTCTACGCCCGCAGCCTCGCCGCCGACGCGGTGGACGCGAAGGGCGAGGTCGTCGCCGAGGCCGGTGAAGACGTCGGTGACGTGCTCATCGAAAAGCTCATCGCCGCGGCGGTCGAGACGATCAAGGTGCGCTCCGTGCTCACGTGCGAGTCGGCGGTCGGCGTCTGCGCGAGGTGCTACGGCCGTTCGCTCGCGACGGGCAAGCTCGTCGACATCGGCGAGGCCGTCGGCATCATCGCTGCCCAGTCGATCGGTGAGCCCGGCACGCAGCTGACGATGCGTACCTTCCACACCGGTGGTTCGGCTTCGGCCGACGACATCACGCAGGGTCTTCCCCGCGTGCAGGAGCTCTTCGAGGCTCGTACCCCGAAGGGTGCTTCACCTATCGTCGAGGCCCCTGGTCGCATCACGATCGATGAGACCGATCGGCAGCGCAAGGTCATCCTCACGCCCGACAACGGCGACGAGCCGATCGCGTACAACGTGCTCAAGCGTTCGACTCTCCTGGTCGAAGACGGACAGCACGTCGAGCTCGGTCAGCAGATCATCGTCGGCACCGTCGACCCGAAGGAAGTCCTCAGGGTCAAGGGTGTGCGCGACGTGCAGAAGCACCTCGTCAACGGTGTGCAAGACGTGTACCGCTCGCAGGGCGTGCCGATCCACGACAAGCACATCGAGGTCATCGTGCGCCAGATGCTGCGCAAGGTCACCGTCGTCGACCACGGCGACACCGACCTGTTGCCCGGTGAGCTCGTCGACCGCCTGAAGTACAACGGCATCAACCGTGCCGCGCTGACCGAGGGCAAGAAGACCGCCTCGGCCCGCCAGGAGGTCATGGGCATCACCAAGGCGTCGCTTGCGACCGAGTCGTGGCTGTCGGCCGCGTCCTTCCAGGAGACGACCCGCGTGCTCACGCAGGCCGCCATGGAGGGCAAGTCCGACCCGCTCGTCGGGCTCAAGGAGAACGTCATCATCGGCAAGCTCATCCCCGCCGGCACCGGTCTGCAGAGGTACCGGAACGTCGCGGTCGAGGCCACTGAGGAGGCGAAGGCGGAGCGGTACCCGAACCGTATCTTCACCGACGACGCGGCCTTCACCGAGGGCGACCTGAGCTTCGTCGACTTCGACGCGTTCTCGAGCGACGACTTCACCCCCGGCACGTACAGCTGAACGTGACCGCTCACTGAGCCTGTCGAAGTGAGCACCGAACAGGGCCCCGGAGAAATCCGGGGCCCTGTTTCGTGTCACGACGGTCGCGGCATCCGGTCACCCGGTGAAGCGACGGATGCCGCGGCATCCGCTCAGCCCAAGCGGGTCGCGAGCCACTCGGCCTGACGCTGCCACTGCACGCCCTGCCCGCCTTCGTGCTCGTTGAAGTCGTACTCGACGATGTCGGCGTCGGCCGCGTAGTGGTTGCGCGCGGCATAGACGGTCGACGGCGGGCAGACCGGGTCCATTCCGGCGACGGAGAACAGCGCCGGCGCCGTTGCGCGCTTGGCGAAGTTCACTCCGTCGAAGTACGACAGGGTGCGGAAGGTGCGTTCGGCCGCGCCGCGCTGCACCGAGAGGTAGCGCACGATTTCTTTGTACGGGTCGCGATCGGTCATGCCGACGGCGTGTTCGAAATGGCAGAGGAAGGGCACGTCGGGCATCGCTGCGACGAGACCGTCAGTGAGGCCAGCCGCCGCGATCGCGATGCCGCCGCCCTGGCTGCCGCCGCAGACGGCGACGCGAGTCTCGTCGACTCGGTCGAGGGAGCGGATCGCATCGATGGCGAGCACCGCATCGGTGAACACCCGGCGGTAGTAGTACCCCGTGGGGTCGTCGATGCCTCGGGTCATGAAGCCGGGGAACGAGGGTCCGGTGCCGTGCGGGTCGGGCGTGCCGCCGCCCGTGCCCCAAGCGCTGCCCTGTCCGCGAGTGTCCATGATGAAGTGCGCGTAGCCTGCGCCCGCCCAGGCGAGCCGCTCGTGCGGCAGGCCTCGGCCGCCGCCGTAGCCGTTGTACTCCACCACGGTCGGGAGTGGGCCCTCCGTGCCGGCGGGCACGACGAACCAGCCCAGCACCGGGTCTCCCGCGAAGCCGCTGAAGGTCACGTCGAAGATCTCGAACGAGCTGAGCGGTGAAGCGAGCCGGGTGAGACGCGGCGGCTGGGCGACGGAGCGGGATTCGCCGATGGTCGTCGCCCAGAACTCATCGAAGTCCGCGGGCTCAGCCACCTCCGGTCGATAGTCGCGGAGTTCGTCGAAGGGGCGGTCGAAGCGGGGCACGGTGTCCTTCCGGGTCTGTGGTGGAATCGGTGGTCAGCGTAACGCGCGCCGGTGGCCGACGCAGTACGCGCCAGTGACGCGAGTGGCTTCGCGTGCTACGCAGAGCTCTCAGGCACCCGATGCGTCGTCGAGCGGTCATCCGTCGCGGGCGAGTCGGGGGAGTCGCACTTCCTTCGGGAGGGCATCTGGTCGGACACGCGTTGGTCGAACGTCGCCGCAGACGGATACACGCATGACATCGTCGCCACGATCTTCGACTGAGCGAAGCGCCGTGCGCGCTCCCGGTCTCGGGGGCCGCGCGTTGCTACAGTTGTCCAACCGCGGGTACGAGGGTTGCCCGGAAGGAGCACGATCATGAGCAGCACGACTCCCGGAAGCGAACCTGGGCGACACGACGAGCACCCCGGTCCGGTCGACGACCGCACCGGCGTCGACGACGTCGAGCCCGTGGTCGATGCGACCGACGCGGACGATGTCGCGCCCCCGGTCGATGCGACCGACGCGGACGATGTCGCGCCCCCGGTCGATGCGACCGGCGTGGACGATGTCGCGCCCCGGGTCGATGCGACTGACGCGGACGATGTCGCCACCACCGGCGCGAGTGAAGGGCCGACCCCGGCCCAACCGGCCTTCGGAACCGATGCCGAACCCGCGCCCGTGATCGAGCCCGATGCCGGCAGCGACGATCTCGCGGTGACCTCGCGTCTCGACGAGGCCGTCGAGCGCGCGAACGCCGACGCAGCGGCATCCGAGACCAGCGGCATCGACGACACGGATGTCGCGGCCGTACCCGCGCCCGTTCCCGCCGGCACCGTGCGGCGCGAGACCTACGTGCCCGCTGCGACCGTGGCGACGGGCACGGCCGCCGGCGCTGCGACGCTCGCTGACGAGACGCCCGAACCTCTCTACGTCGCTCCGCAGGCCGGGCCGCAGACGATCTACGTGCAGGCTCCGAACCCGCCGAAGGCGAGGGGCAACCGCGGCTTCGGGGTGCTCGTCGCGCTCATTGGCACAGTGCTGTTCGGGGTGCTCTACGCCGTCATTGCATACGTGCTCTACCTGAACTACGGAGCGCCGGCCGGCGAAGCCATCGGCATCGCCGACTTCCTCGCCCAGCCGACCTTCTGGGTGCCGGTAGTCGTCTTCTTCCTGGCCTTCGCGCTGCTCGCGGCGATCGTCAATCGCGGGCCGTGGTGGACCTACGCAGTGTTCGGCCTCCTCGTCGGGGTGCTCGTGTACTTCTCGTACATCGGCGGTGCACTGCTGGCCGTCGAAGCGTGGACGCTCACGCTCGACCAGGCTTCCGAGTTCATCGCCGAACGCTGGCTCGACCCGTTCGCGATCGTCGCAGCCGTCATCGCCCGGGAGATCCCGATCTGGCTCGGCGGCTGGATCGCGGCGCGTGGCCGCGCCGTCACCGAGCGCAACCGCCTGGCCCTCGAGGCCTACGACCGTGAGGTCGCGGCAGGGCCGCAGGCGCGCTGAGCCCGGCTCAGCCGCAGGGCAGCTCGGTGGCGGCCGCGTCGAGGTCGATGGCATCGCCCCACGCCGTGAAGGCGAGTTCGGTATCGCCCTCGAGTTCGGCGACGCTGAGCGAGCGCGGCAGCGGCGAACCGTATCGCTCGACGGTGAGCACGCCAACCATCGCCTCTGACGAGCCGATCTGCACGGCGAGGGTGTCGTCGTCGACGTCGGGAGCGGCCACCGACAGCTGAGCGCCGGACAGCACCGCGTCGAGCACGGCGGCCGGCTCGGTGAACGGCGCCCATTGGGCGGCGGCCGGATCGGTGCCGACGGTGCACTGCGCGGACGTCAGTTCGGGGCGGCCGCTCGAGGCGGCGTAGGCGTCGTTGCCTCGCACCCGGGTACTCCCACCGTCAACGAGCAGTTGCGCTTCGAGGCCGCCCGCGAGGAAGTGCGCGCGATAGCCGGACGGCCGGCCCGCATAGTCGATCGTCAGCATGCGGGCGGGCAGCGTCTCGCCCTCTTCGGTGAAGATGAACTCGTTCACCGTGCCTTGCATCGACACCGGTCCGGCGGCGTGCACAGACTGGACGATGATCGAGGCGATCTCGCTCGAGGGGGCCAGCCAGAGCCCGTTGCCGGATGCGCCGTCGAAGGACTCGGCGTCGATGCCGATCGGCGCGGCCGGGAGCTCGGCCGCCGCGCTGCAGGCGGTGAGCAGGGCGGGAGCGGCGAGAGCGGCCAGGGCGAAGGCGGCGATCCGGATGCCTCGGCGGCTCGCCGCGCTTGCACCCGCCGAGCGGCCTGCGGCGCTGCGGGGCGCGGTCACGAGGCGGCGTCCGCCGCGCAGATGCTCGCGCCCTTCTGATCGGCGACGGTGGCGGCCTCGAGCGAGACTTCGCCCTGATCGCCCGCGGGGCGCACCACGAAGCAGGTGCGGTCGTCATAGAGCCCCGCTGCGGCGGGCAGCCACGCTTCGGTGCCGGTCACGAAGCCGGTGAGGTCGCTCGCGGTGCCGTCGCCGGAAACGGCGAAGAGCGCGTAGTCGGCGTCGGGACCCGACCAGTCCAGGCGCAGGTTGCCGGACTCGGTACTCACCGAGAGGGCGGTGACCTTCACGCTCGAGTCGGTGAGGGCCGAGACGATGAGCCAGACGACGAGTCCGGCGAGCGCGAGGAAGGTGAGGCTGACCGAGACGATGAAAGCGGGGTGCAGCCACCAGCGGCGCACATGCGGGGGCGCCTCGGAGAGCTCGGGCAGCACCGAACCGCCGCTTCCGAGTGCGCGGGCCCCGCCACGGCCCCCGAGCTGCGGCTGGCCCGCGGCCCCACCGACCGTCGCCGTCCTCGTCGCCGTCGACGGCATCCCGGTCAGGCGGTCGGTCATCGCTCGGCTCCCTGCCTTCGGTGCACGCGGTGTTCGGTGCGCGGTTCGGTACGTGCGGTGTTCGGTCGGTCGCGCAGAGCTGGTCGCACGACCGCGTACCATGCTATATCGGTGCGCCTGCTCGGCCCGGCGCCCACGGCAGAGCGCAAGAGAGGTGAGAGTGGGCATCGTGCGACGACGACTCCCGGCCCTCGCCATGCTCTTCGCCATGCTCTTGGCGACGCTGTTCCTGGCGTCCTCTCCGTTCGCCGCCGATGCCGCAGAGGCACCGCCCGACGCCGACCCCGCTCGCGTGGAGATCCCGTACCTCGGCACCGCGTCCATCGACATCCCGGCTCCTTGGTTCATCACCGATTGCGCGGCGCCGCTCGCCGCGACCCCGTTGGTCATCGCGTGCGAAGCGAACACGATCTCGCTCGCCGCACCCGAGTACGACCCCGATGCCGGGGCCGTGGCCCTGCGACTGTCGCTCAGCGACGGGCGCATCAGCACGACGACGGTGTACCGGGTGGCGCTCGAGCCGCCGGCGCTGCCCACGGCGATGCCGAGCACCGAGCTGCGCCCCGTGCCGGCCGGATCGCTGCTGCGGATCCCGATCTCCGAGCTCGGGCTCGAGTGCCAGGTGTGCAGCACCACCGGCGGCAGCCTGCGCGCCGTCGCCGTGCAGCCCGAGAGCGCGGGCTCGCTCTGGGCGACCCCCACGCACCTCGTGTTCCGGGCCGCCGCCGATGCGCGGGGCCCCGTCGAACTCGTCTTCCGCTTCGCGGACGACTACGGATCATGGTCGGGCGATGCGAAACTCGCCGTCTCGATCCTCGACCCGGCCGTCCGACCACTGGCCACCGCCGACATCGTCGTCGAGCTGGCCGAGGGCGCGGCGAGCGTCGATCTGAACGCGCTCGCCTTTCCGCTCGGCGGGGGAGAGCTGATCGTGGTCGGCTGCGGCGATCCGATTCGCGGGCAGGTGCGCTGCGCGGCCGACGGCACGGCCGAGTACCGCGGCGACGGCGGCATCGATCAGTTCTCGTTCCAGGTAGCCACTGCCGAGGGCGGCCGCGGCTTCGGTTCGGTCACGGTCGTGCCGGCCGGCACGACCGAGCCTGCACCGGGCATGGCACCCATCGCGCCGCCGAAGCAGCCGAAGACGGGCGTGCCCGTGCTCGTGCCGCCTGCGGTGCCGGTCGAAGACGACGGGACGACCGGCGGCGGACTGCTCGGGCCGCTCCTGTCCGTGTTCGATCGGGTGGGCGCGTGACGAACGATGAGTGATGAACGAATGACCCAAGGCGGAGGGCCCGACCGATGAGCTTGAGACTGACGATCGATCCGGCGACCGGTGGGGATGCCGCGGGCTCGTGGGCGCTCGATGTCGATGAGGCGACGACGGTCGGCGAGGTCGCCGAGACGCTCGGCCTGCCCAGCGGTGTACTCGACCCGCTCGCCGGCGACGCCGCCGCGCTCTCCGAGAGCACGCTGCTGTCCGGGGCATCCGTGCCCACCCGAGGCGAACAGTCGCTGCCGCCGGGCACCCTGCGACTCGAGTTCGTCGGCGGCCCATTCGCGGGCGACGCGGTCGCCCTCGCCCGTGGCGCCACCGTGACCGTCGGCAGCGAATCGGGCGCCTCGATCGTCGTCGCCGATGGTGCGCTGCTGCCGATGCACGCGACCCTCGCGCTGAGCGAGGCCGCCACCGCTGACGGTCGCCCGGCACGCCTCGTTGCGACCCTCACCCCGGCACCGGACGCGGAGGTCTGGGTCAACGGCGAGCGCCTCGAAGAGGCGCGCGAGATAGTGCCGGCCGACCTGTTGCAGCTGGGCAGCAGCGTGCTGCGACTCGGTGTCGCGCCGGCCGCCGACGCCGACCTCACCCGTGACGCCCTCGGCGATCGCGGCTTCAACCGCCCGTCGCGTATCCGCCCCGCGACCGAGCAGCCGGCCATCCCGCTGCCCGGTGACCGCCCCGACGACCCCGACCAGTCGCCGTTGCCGTGGCTCTCGGCGATCATCCCGGTCGTGCTCGGGGTGACCATGGCGATGGTGTTCGGCCGCGCGATCATGCTGCTGATGGCGGCGGCGAGCCCCATCATGGTCATCGGCTCCTTCCTCACCAACCGCAAGCTGGCGAAGAAGAAGGGCGTGAAGACCGAACAGCAGTGGATCGAGGAGGTGCGCATCGCCGAGCGGCGCATCGAGGACCTCGCCAAGGTGCAGCGGCTCGAGAACTGGTATCGACTGCCCGACCCGGTCGTCATCGGCGACATCGCGACCAAGCCGTTGTCGCGCCTCTGGGAGCGGCGTCGTACCGATGTCGACGCCCTGTCGATGCGCGTCGGCGTGGCCGAGGTCGCCCTCGACGTGCGCTTCGAGGGTGGCGGCCGCGATCGCGGTGAGTCGCGTCGCGTCGGAGTGGCGCCGGCGCCGATCGCGGCCGAGCTGCGCAGCGGGCCTCTCGGCATCGCCGGGCCAGCTGAAGCCGTCCGCAGCGTCTCGCGCTCGATCGTCGCGAGCTTCGCGACGCTGCGCTCGCCCCGGGACTCCGAGATCGTCATCGTCTGCCCCGACGACGCGGCCGGGGCCTGGGCGTGGACCCAATGGCTGCCCCACACCGAGAGCGGCTCGGCCGCGGCCGCCATCGGCAACACCGGCGACAGCCGACGCGAGCGCGTGCGCGAGCTCGGCGTCGTGCTCGAGCAGCGCGTACGCGCCTCGGGCCAGCGCGGCGCCCCACCGTCGAACGACATCCTCGTCGTCGTCGACGGTGCGCGGGAGTACCGCATGCTGCCGGGCATGGTGCCGTTGCTCGAGCATGGCGCGGCTCACGGCATCCACGTCATCGCCCTCGACAGCGAGCGTGCGCGACTGCCGGAAGAGGCCAAGAGCGTCGTCGTCGTCGACGACCACGACCCTGCCATGGCACGCGTCGAGACCGGCTCGGAGTACTACCCGATCGTGCTGCTCGACGGCATCTCGGTGACGCGCTGCGAACAGATCGCGCGCAGCCTCTGCTCGCTGCGGCACGTCAGCGGCGTCGGCGACGACGCCATGCTGCCGATGAGCGTGCGCTACGCCGAGCTGCTGAAGATCGACCTCGACGACCCCGAGCCGATCGTGCGCCGCTGGTCCACCCACCCGCGCAACACCTTCGTCGTGGTCGGCGCGACCGGTGAAGGCGAGTTCGCGATCGACATCTCGCGCGACGGCCCGCACGCCCTCGTGGCCGGCACCACCGGTTCGGGCAAGTCCGAGTTCCTCCAGGCGCTCGTCGTCAGCCTCGCGATGGCCAACCGGCCCGACGCGCTGAACTTCGTGCTCGTCGACTACAAGGGCGGCTCCGCATTCGCCGACTGCGAGCGGCTGCCGCACACGGTCGGCATGGTGACGAACCTCGACGCCCGCGAGACCGAGCGCGCCCTCGCCTCCCTCGACGCCGAACTGAAGCGCCGCGAGAAGGTGCTGCGCGACATGAATGCGAAGGACGTCGACTCCGCGTGGGCGAAAGACGCCGACACGGCCGCCCGTCGCGGACTCGCGCGCCTGATGATCGTCATCGACGAGTTCGCCGAGCTCAAGACCGAGCTGCCCGAGTTCATCGACGGACTCGTGCGCATCGCCCGCGTCGGTCGATCGCTCGGCGTGAACCTCGTGCTCGCCACCCAGCGGCCCGCTGGTGTCGTCACTCCCGAGATGCAGTCGAACATCAACCTGCGCGTCGCTCTGCGTGTCACCGACCGCACCGACTCCTCCGACATCCTCGGCTCGGGCGAGGCGGCGATGATCAGTCCTTCGACTCCGGGCCGCGGCTTCGTGCGCACGGGGCCGGCTTCGGCGCCCGCACCCTTCCAGACCGCTCGAGTTGCGGGCATCCGTCCCGGAGCGCAGCGCCAGGTGAAAGTGCTGCCGCGCAAGGCGCCGCTCGAGTGGGCGGACCTCGGCTACCCGGTGCGCTATCCGAAGGCGGTGTCGACCCAGCAGCAGAACGCCGACCACGACGACACCGACCTGCGGGCGCTCGTGAACCTCGTGACGGCCGCCACCCAGCAGCTCGGCGTGCCGAAGAACCCCTCGCCGTGGCTCATGCCGCTGCCGAACGTGCTGCCGCTCGAGAAGTTCCAGGACCAGCGGGTGCCCGAGCACCACATCGCGCTGGGCCTCGAAGACGTGCCCGGGGAACAATCGCAGCGCACCCTCACCTGGGGCGTCGCAGAGGGTTCGCACGTGCTCTTCCTCGGCGGTGCCCTCTCGGGCCGCACGACGGCGCTGCGCACGATGCTGGCGCAGCTCGTGCAGGAGTTCTCCCCGGCCGACCTGCACATGTACATCATCGACTTCGGCAACGGTGCGCTGCTGCCGCTCGTCGACGCCCCGCACACCGGTGCGGTCGTCACCCAGCTCGACTCCGATCGGCTGCCGCGCCTCGTGCAGCGCCTACTCGAAGAGCTCGGCCGCCGCCAGTCGGTGCTCTCGGGCGCCGGTGTCGGGCACATCTCCGAGCAGCGGGCCCAGTCGACCCCCGAGACGCGGCTGCCGTTCGCGATCGTCGCGGTCGACGGCTGGGAGCGCATGCTCTCGACGATGAACCCCGACCAGCTCGTCACCTTCCGCGACCAGTTCATGCGGATCCTGCGCGAGGGACCCGCTGTGGGTGTGCGCGTGATCATCACCGGCGACCGTGGCATCACGGGCGACAAGATCATCTCGTTCATCGACGAGCAGTACGTGCTGCCGCTGCGTGACATCGCCGACTACCGCACGGCCGGCATCCTCGCCCGTGAGGTCCCGCTGAACCTCGGGCCGGGTCGAGTGCTCTTCGGTGCGAACGCCGCCGAGGCGCAGCTCGCGGTGCTCGTGCACGACACCAGCGGCGAGGCGCAGACGACTGCGCTGCGCCGCATCGTCGAGCAGGTGCGCGACCACTTCGACCAGTTCCCGCAGCTCGCAGCGCTGCCCTCGCCGTTCCGCGTCGATCCGCTGCCCGGTCACTTCGCGCTGACGGCCTCCTACGACCTCCCGCTCGGCGAGTCCGGACCAGACGACGGCCCGGTCGTCGCGGTCGGCGGTGACCTGCTGTCGCGGTTCACGCTCGATTGGCCGGCCGACGGCGGGTTCGTCGTCACCGGCCCCCGCAAGTCGGGTCGCTCCTCGGCGCTCGCGGCGATCGTGCACCAGCTCGCCTGGCGCAAGGCCCCGGTCGTCGTGGTCGCGGGTCGCGAGTCGATCCTGACCGAAGTGGCGGCCGCTCACGGAATCCACGTCCTCAGGGGTGGCGACATCGGTCCGGCAGAGCTCGACCCGATCCTCGACGCCGCCGGTGAGTTCGTCACCGTCGTCGTCGACGACGCCGAGCAGCTCAAGAACGCGCCCATCGAGCACGCGCTCGCGGGGGCGAAGCATCGTGCGGTCTTCATCGTGGCCGCCGATTCCGAGTCGCTGTCGACGCTGTTCGGTGGTCCGGTCGTCGAGGCGAAGCGCGCCAGGCGTGCCCTCGTCCTGCGCCCGGAGTCGACGATCATGGGCACTCAGGCGGTCGGCTCACCGATTCCGAAGTTCATGCTCGGTCGCGCCACGCCCGGTTCTGCTGTACTCACGACGCCGAGCGGCTGGCTGCCGGTGCGGGTCCCCGATATCCGACAATGAAGGATGCCTCGCGCACGTAGACTGAGCCGGGCGACACCGGGAGTGACCGGTTGGCGCGCCCGTCGAGAAGGGATGATCCGAGTGGCTTCTGCCCGTTGCGTGTATTGTGACGCCACGTTGCAGCCGAACAGCATGTACTGCATCTCGTGCGGTCAGCTGATCCCGCAGTCGAGCACGCCGCCCGTGCCCGCTCAGTTCCAGGTCGCGAAGCCGAAGCCGGCGCCGCGCAACGACACCCCGGCTCCGGCCGCGGCCGCCCCGCTCGAGCCCGTTCCGCTGCCGCGCTCGCTGCCCTGGCAGCAGCCGGGCGCACGCATCGAGGCGCCGGCGCCAGAGCCCGCCGCCGTCGCGCCGATCGAGCGGGTCGAGCTGCTGTTCTCGACCGGTCAGCGAATCGTCGTCGAGGGGTCCGCGGTCATCGGTCGCAAGCCCGCCGACACCGCGCTCGCCATGGGCGCCCGGGCCGTCGAAGTCGTCGACGACACGCGCTCGGTCTCACGGGTACACCTCTTCTTCGAGGTGCAGGGCGGTCAGATCACCGTGGGTGACGCCGGATCGGCGAACGGCTCGCGGATCGAGCGCGCCGGTCAGGTGGTGCCGCTCGAGAGCGCGGGCACCCGTGTCGCGGTCGAGATCGCCGATACGATCTGGCTCGGCGATCTGAGCTTCGTGCTGCACGCTGCCTGACGCGGCAGCGGGTCGCGTGCACTCGCTCGGTCGTCAGTCGCTGAAGAGACCCGAGACGAAGCCGTTCACGATCGTCTGGCTGGCGCGGGCGCCGTAGTGGTCGACCGTGAGGCGGCTGATCGCCTCGTACGAGGGCCCCTCGAGTCGCACGAGCGGCAGGGCCTGCCAGTCACGCCCGTCGCGGCCGGCGACGCCGGCGTAGGCGACGCGGTCGGCCCTGGCGAGCCAGATGCTGAAGACGACGTCTCCCTTGTTCGTGAGGGGCAGCGGCAGGTAGACCCGCGGGTCGCCGCCGGCCAGTCGGCCGAGCACGGCGGAGGCTTCGTGCGAGGGCAGCGCCAGATACGAGCTCGCTTGCTGCTTCAGCACCGTTCCGGTGGCGACGCGCTCCCAGCGGTACGACCAGGCGAGCAGCCAGACGAGTCCCCCCAGCGCGGCTCCGGCGCTGAGCAGCACCGCGCCGGGGGCGACCGCGTCGCGCAGGCCGCCTCGACGGCCGCGGTATGTGCTCGACAGTTCGACGAGGGAGTCGTACATGACGATGCTGAGCACCAAGAGGGTCAGCCCGAGCACGAGCATGACGACCGCGGCGATCATCTGCCCGTGCGAGCGCACGCGGCGCACCTCGGTCGGGCTCGCGTGCAGCGGCTGCTCCTGAGGTTCGGTGGTCACTGGGTTCCCTTCTGAACGGGCCACTTGTGATCGATCATCGGCCCCTTCCATTCGAAGTAGTCGAAGATGCGGTCGAAGGCTCGGGCCGGGATGCCTCGGCGCTCGGCCTCGCGGATGACGAGCTGTGCCGCCTGGTGCGCGCTGGCGTCGTCGAGCACCGCATCGAGCAGGAGTGGCACGAGGCCGCGACGCCGACCGTCGAATTCATCGAACACGGTGACGCGTTCACCGCCGGGTGCGCCCGCGAACGCGTCGCGCAGCGCCGCCGCGTCGCGCACCCCGAGCTCGCACAGCAGGGTGCCGCTGCCGGCACGCACCGCGGTGTTCGCGAAGAAGCCGATGACCGGCAGGCGTTGCAGCCTGCCGGTGCGCTGCCGGTCGTCGAGCACCCCGACGAAGACGATCTCGGACCATGGGATGAGCGGGGCCGACGCGAGTTGCACACCGGTGGATCCGACGGCGATCGCGATGTCGTCGTCGGAGATGAGCAGCCCGAGGGCGCGTCGGCGTCGATGTGCGAGCATCGCGGACGCGAGGCCGGCGAGCATCGCGATTGCGGCGATGACCACCGTGAACCAGCCGAAGCCCTTCATGATCGCGACGACGACAAGGGCGGCGAAGACGGCCGCAGTGACGAGGCCGGCCACGAGGAGGCGACGATTCAGACGCTCGGTCGTGTCAACCTTCGCCCGGTCGACGTGGGCCCGGTAGTCCGCCTGCACAGCATCCTCAATGTCTTGCCGCGGACGAGGTGTATCGCGCGCGCCGTCAGCCTACCCGGCCTCCAGCGTGTCGCGCATTCGGGGGCGGGCGGCCGCGTGGAGCCGACGGGGACCAGTAGGGGAGTCCTCCCCATCGGCATTTCCGGTGCTTGCAGGTAGCGTATTCGAAGCACAGACAATTCGGAGCGAAAGCTCCTGCGCGGTGCCTACCGAGGCATCCAATTCAACGGAGGAAATCATGGCGGAGATCCGCGTCACATCCGACTCTCTCGCCGGTGTCGCCGGCCAGCTCTCGAGCGGCTCGCAGTCGATCGAGTCGCAGCTGTCGAACCTGAAGTCGCTGGTCGAGGGACTCATCTCGGGCGACTGGGGCGGCACCGCGTCGCAGAGCTTCAACGAGCTGTACTCGCAGTGGGACCAGGCCGGTCTCCAACTGAAGGAGTCTCTTCAGGGCATCAGCGACCTGCTCAACCAGGCTGCGCTGTCGTACGAAGACAGCGAGAACGCGATCGCCGGCACGTTCAACGGCTGACGTAAGGACAACAGATGCCGGCGTGCGGCGACGCACGCCGGCATCGGTTCACGGCTAGGGGTCATGGATGGTCTTCTTCAAAGTACGCGCCGATTCGCTGAGCGAGGTCGCGGCGCTCATCGGCAACGTCATCGTGACGTTCGACGCGAACCTCGCGTCAGCCGACAGCGTCGTCAGCCGCATGGCAGGTACGACGTGGGTCGGTGATGACGCCGAGAAGTTCAGTGAGAACTGGGGCGCATTCATGACCTTGGCCTCGCAGGTCCGGCTCGCCCTCACGGGCTTGCAGCAGGGCCTGATCGCCGCCGACGGCAGCTACACCCGTACCGAGACGGGCATCGGCACCGGCTTCCGCCAGCGCCAGCAGGGCCTCGTCAGCGTGCGCAGTGCCTCGGGCAACCTCAGCACGCGCGTGGCGAAGGGCGAGGACAAAGCGGAGGACATGGCCGAGTTCTTCGGTCGCGACTACGCAGGCGACGACGAGGTCGAGCAGTTCGGCGGTGGCGCGCTCGGCTCGCGCAAGACGAGCGGCCAGGCTACAGGCGGTGGTTCAGGAGACACCGACGGCGACGGCGATGACGATTCGATCGGCAAAGGCGTCTTCCGCCTCAGTGCCGACGGCGAGCCTGATGTGAACGGGTACGTCGAGGTCGACATCGACCTGCCCGACTTCGGCCCCGTGGTCGAGGCGTTCGAACAGTTCCAGGGAGGCGGCGCGAATGGCTGAGCAGCAGGCCGACACCACTGAGCTCAGCGAGCTCGTGCAGACGATGAACGAACTCATCGGCTATGCCTCGGCACTCAAGCAGGGAGCGAGCGGGTTCGCCTACATGCTGCCCACCGAGTGGCAAGGCCCCGCGATGCAGGCGTTCCTCGGCTCGTTCAGCGCTTGGACGGTCGGCGCTTCAGCCATCGAGGCGAACGCCCTGGCGCTCAAGAACCAGGCGGAGGCCTCGTCCAAGGCGTACTCCTCCACCATTGAGAAACTCGACTCCTCGTGGGCGTCGATCCAATCGAACTTCGAGGCGTAGCGCCGAGGCCAACCGCCTGCTCGCGCCTTCTCGTATCAGAACCGACACTCGGATAGGACTCCTGATGACCCAGGTGAAGCTGGATCCTGCACGTCTCGTGCAAGATGGTGATGACCTCTACAGCATCGCCGCGACGCTCGACAGCGCGGTGGACACACTGCTCTCGCAGCTCAGTGGTTGCGGCGGCATGGCGGGCGACGACAACGCCGCAGAGGAATTCTGCGAGGGTTCTGATGGATACGACCAGCTCGCCGGTCCGACGATCGACGCGGTCACCTCGCAGGGCAAGGCCTTGCGCATCCTCGACGCTGCGCTCTCGAACACGGCACGCGCTTACGACGCGGCGCAGAAGCCGGGTGCCGGGCTCGACCCCGACACAGCGCGGCCGGCAGAGGCGACCGCACGCATCGACAACAAGAAGAAGGCGAACCCGGCAGACGCACTCGGTCCGGGGTGGCCCGGTCCGCTCGGAGAGTTCCAGGAGCTCCTCGAGTGGGGTCTCGCCCAGGTCGGCGTCGTCATCCCCACCGGCGACGAAGACAAGCTGCAGACCGCGGCCGACGCCTGGGGCGACTTCTCCACCAGCATCACCTCGGCCCGCACCAGTGTCGCCTCGAGCTTCACGAACGCCGGTTCGGTGACGCTGCCCGGCCCGCAGAAGGCCTCGATGCTAGCCTGCCGCACGAGCATGTCGACCGGCCTCGGTGAGCTCCGACAGAGCGCCGACGCGATGGAGCAGTGGATTCGAAACTTCCGCACCCAGCTGGGTCAGATGCGCGAAGAGCTCGGCTGGTTCCTGAAGCAGATGGCGATCGAGATTGCCGCGGAGCTCGCCATCGGCGGCCTGCTCAGCATCGTCACCGTGGGTATCGGTGCGCTCGCGACGGCCGCGAAGGTCGGCCACACCGTCGTCCGCTGGTGCATCAAGATCGCCCAGCTCATCCAGAGGCTGAAGACGTTTCTCAGGGGTATCCGCGGTGTCAAGGGCATTCTGGTGCGCGGTGGCCTGCGCGCCGCGAAGGAGGGCCTGCAGGCGGGTCTCGCCTCGACCATCTCGGTCACCTACGTCAACTCCGCTCGAGCCGACGAAGAGGGCTACCAGCAGCAGAACGTCGGCACGGCGTTCGTGTCCGCGTTCGCGGGTGGTGCGATCGCCTCACCTGTTTCGCGAAGTCTCGGCGGTTCAGGTGGGCCCGGCTTCAAGGCCGCTATGCGTGAGGTCGGCGCAGAATCGGTCGGCGGCGCGGCCGACGGTCTCGTGAGCTCCGGGGTCGAAGCAGGCATGAACGACACCGCGTTCAATCCGATCTCGGGCATGGTGCTGGGCGCCCTGCTCGGTGGCGGCATGACAGCCGGCGGCCGTGGCCTCAGCGCACTCAAGCCGGGGTCGAACGCAGGTGCGGGCTCGGGTGTGACCACTCCAGACGGCATTCCGACGCCCGGAGGCTCCGGCGATGGTTCGTCGAACCAGGGCGGTGGCGGCTCGGTCGACATCTCGAACGACGCGCCGCAGCCGGGCGCGGGGGATGCGGGCACCAGCGTCGGAGACGGTGGCGGTTCGGTCGATATTCCGACGGATGCCCCGACGGGCGGCGGCGGTGACGGCGGTGCCGGCGACGGCGACGGCGGGGGATCGGTCGATATTCCGACGGATGCCCCGATGGGCGGTGGCGGTGACGGCGGTGCCGGCGACGGCGGGGGATCGGTCGACATCCCGAGTAGTGGCGACGGCAGTGGCGCCGGTGCCGGCGACGGCAGCGGGACTCCTGCTGACAATGGTGGGACTCCTGCCGACAACGGCAGCACGCCGGCGGATAACGGTGGGACTCCTGCGGACAACGGCAGCGCGCCGGCGGATAACGGTGGGACGCCTGCGGACAACGGTGGGACGCCGGCTGACAATGGTGGGACGCCGGCTGACAATGGTGGGACTCCGGCTGACAATGGTGGGACGCCTGCCGGCAACGGTGGGACTCCGGCCGACAATGGTGGGACTCCGGCCGACAACGGTGGGACGCCGGCCGACAATGGTGGGACGCCGGCCGACAACGGTGGGACTCCGGCTGACAATGGTGGGACTCCTGCTGACAATGGTGGGACTCCGGCTAACAATGGTGGGACTCCTGCCGACAACGGTGGGACGCCTGCTGACAATGGCGGGACGCCTGACATCGAGGCACCGGCAGTGGACGGCGACGGCTCGAACGGCTCAGAGGCGCCGACTGCGGGTGCGGCGGGTGGCGCTTCGTCGACTGGCTCGAAGGGCGATGGCTCGAACGGCGACGCTGACAGCAGCTCGACCGATTCGAACGACGCTGATACCGACTCGAGCGACGCCGATTCGACCGATTCGACCGACGTGTCCGGTGACGGCGGCGAGGGCACTTCGCCCGAGGGATCCGATGTCGATGGCCTGATGGCCCCGGAAGACGTGGCCGGCGCTGCGGTTGCGGCCGGTGCTGCGGCCGTCATGATCGGCAAGCCCGGCTTCCTGCCGACGCACACTCCCGGCGGTTCGACCCCGACTGCGCCCAAGCCGGCCGGCCCGAACGCAGACGGCTCGGCAGGTTCGCCGAACACCGGCGCCGATGGTTCGGGTGCCGACGGCTCCGGCATCGACGCCGATTCGAACGACGCGAACACGGCCGACTCCGGATCGGATCCCGAGAACGGTGGAACGCCCGAGAACAACGCCAAAGATCAGCCCGAGGCTCCAGAGGCCGACGAGGGCGGATCGAACGACAGCGATCGCACGCTCGACGAGATCGACAAGGCGCTCGCGGAGATCAATCCGAACTTTGACCCGAATGACCCTGCCAGCGACTACTCGAACAACTGCGGCAACACTTCGGCCAACCTCAACGACTTCCTGAACGGCAACCCCCACTCCGAGGCACCCATCGGAACCCTCGACATGCCCGAGATGGAGGTGCGGACCGGCAACCCGCAGACCCCGATGACTCCAGAGCAGGTCGAGGCGACCCTGCGCGACATGGGTGCGGGCTCGCATTGCGTGGTCGGTGTCGACCGGGGTCTCGTAGCAGGTCACTGGTTCAACGCCTTCTTCGACGGCGACACCGTGTGGTCGCTCGATGCGCAGAACGGCACTCGCTCGCCGTGGCCGCCCCACGAGCCGCGCGCGACCAACTGGGACGCCTCCATCCAGCCCGAGCGCGTCACCAACCCCGACGGCACGAAGCCGAACGCCGTGAAGCCCGAGACGCCGGCGGCCGATGGGACGAACGTCGACGCGCCGAACACCGACGGGCAGTCGCCCACGACGACGACTCCGTCGTCGCCCGTATCGACGACGACTCCGTCGTCTCCTGCGTCGCCGACTTCCCCGTCGTCACCGACGACCCCGTCGTCGCCTGCATCGACGACGACCTCGCCGACGCACAGCGCGCCCAACTCGCCGTCAACGGCCACGACCCCGTCATCTCCGACGTCGCCGAGCACGGCCTCCACTCCAGGCACGCCTTCGACACCGGCCACGGTCGACGGGTCGAGCCCGACGGTCGACGGGTCGAGCCCGACGGTCGACGGGTCGAGCCCGACGGTCGACGGGTCGAGCCCGACGGTCGACGGGTCGAGCCCGGCGGTTGACGGCACTGACGGTTCGTCCACCACGGTCGACGGCACTGACGGTTCGTCGACCACGGATTCGAGTGACGGCAACGACTCCTCCGACGGCAGCGACCGCGGCGCCTCGAGGCCGAAGTGGACTCCGCCCGCGCACCGTAAGGACCCCTCATTCGCCTCCGACGGCTCCGCCGGGGCCGGAACGACGTACAACGCTTACGACATCCCCGAGCTGACACCTGAGATCCGGAAGGAGCTCGACGCGCTCGCAAAGCAGAAGGACTCGCCGATCCAGCTCAACCCTGATAAGAAGTCCTATTCGCTCCGCGTTCCGATCACGGTCACCGCCTTCAACCGGTCGAACTCCGATCACGACTGGGCTGAGTTCCAGCGCCAAGTCGGCCTTCAGCAGCAAGGTCTGAACGACCTGACGATCGCCGAGTTCCGGCACAACATCAGGTTCTACGACAAGTGGAATCGGGTGGCGAAGACCCTGCAGCAATCCGCGCTGGACGCGATGACGGCCAAGGGCGTCAGGAGCATCTTCTCGAAGCCTGCCGTGCTTCACGGGCCCGACCAGAGCGCGGGAGGGCGCGCGGACCGCTTCGACGGCGTCGGTCACTCGCCGATCAACAGCTCGCTCGGCCCGGGGTGGGTGGGCAAGCGCATCCAGGGTCTGAGCTCGAGTGTCGCCGGCGTAGCACGGACGATCAAGCCGCCGCACCTTCTCGCGCACATCAGGCTGAACGTACACCTCGGCGCCACCGACTCGACCGGTGTTAACCCGAACGCCACTCAGGCGACGCTCACCTCGGCGAAGCCGGTGACCGGCTCCGCCTCGCCGTCGGGAACGGGCTCCGCCTCGCCGTCGGGAACGGGCGCGGGCTCGTTGTCGGGAACACCCGCGGGCTCGACACCGGGTGCATCCGCCGCCGGTGCGACACCCACCTCCGGTTCGACCTCGTCTGGTTCGACCCCATCCGGGGCGACCCCGCCGAGTGCGACGGGCGGAACGGGACAAGGGGCGCCCGCGCGCACCGGTGCAGACCCGACCTCGATGTCGGGACCGCACGCCGGTTCGGGTACGAACCCTGCCGAGTCGGGTACGAACCCTGCTGAGTCCGGTACGAACCCTGCTGAGTCCGGTACGAACCCTGCTGAGTCGGGTACGAACCCTGCTGAGTCGGGTACGAACCCTGCCGAGTCGGGTACGAACCCTGCCGAGTCCGCCAACGATTCGGGAGTCGAAGGCGAGACGTCCACCGACAACGCGAGCGATTCCGACAACGCCAGCGACACCGACTCCGGTTCGGATGCCGACTCGGCACCTGACAACGCCGCCGAGTCGTCGCAGACGGATGGCGCTGCCCCCGAGTCCGCCGAGCCGCAGGTGCCCGAGACGATCCACCACCAGGTCCTCGACGACGCGTTCCCGCACATCGCGACGCCTGAGTCGCGAGTCCAGGCGATCCACATCGTCAATGGGCTGGGCGTCACGGTCGACCAAGGGCGCTTCCTGAACAACTGTCACTACGTCGTCAACGCCCTCGAGCTCCGCTTCCGTGGCTACGACGTCGTCGCCAGCCCCACCGTGCAGGGTGCGGTCGTCGACGGTTCGACGGGCGCGATCAACCCGATCTTCGAGGGCCGTTTCCCGCACAGCATTGCGGCCGATTGGGTGCAGTCGGATGGCAGTCGCCGGGACTTCGAGCAGTTGGGCGACTACCAGGGCCAGACGGCGCGGGACGCGCTCGACGCGCTCACCGCATCGTGGCCCGAAGGCGGCCGCGGGTTCATCGCGGGGTACTGGAAGACGGGCGGTGGACACATCTTCACCGTGGTGAAGGAAGCCGATGGCGTGAAGCTGTACGACGGCCAGGTGAATCAGTCCGACGTCTCCGGCTATCTCGATGCGATGCACTTCAACGAGACGGCCTCCGCACCGTGGAAGGACATCTCGGTCATTCGGGTCGATGATCTCGTGCCCACGAGCGAGGTGCTGAAGACCTCGAAGCCGTGGACTCAGCCGGAGTACCAGTTGCTGCTCGACTGGCGCGACGCCGCGGATCCTTCGGCGCTGCCTCAGCAGATGATCGACCGCGAGTTCGCGGCGAACGAACGATGGCGCGACCGGAACAACGAGCTCATGGCCGAGCGGATCGCGATCTTGCACGACCCGGCGACGAGCCCGGCCGAGGCGATGCGGCTGCACGGCGAGATCCAGGTGCTCCACGACCAGAACCTGAGGCTGGAGGCCGGAGCGGTGCAGTTCAAGCTCGAGCTGGTCACTCCGCCGAGCAGTGCTCCTGCTGTGCCGGCCACTCCATCGGGGGCGGCGACCAGCGGATCGGACGGAACGTATGCCAGGTCGAATATCGTGACGAACGGTCCGGGCGACGACTACGAAGAAGAGCAGGGCGATGCGAAGCGGGTCGGCGCGTTCCCGTCGAAGGAGCGAGACTAAGACCATGACGATCCAGGAAGCACGCCGGGCGCTCGAACAGTACTTCGTCGAGCACCCGCCCGCGATCTCGGGCGACCTCTACATCGCAGATGAGTGGTTCGAGGACGAGCAGGACTATCTGCCGGTCTGGGGCTCACGGCAGTTCTACGTCGACGGTGTCGAGGCGTACGCACGCTGGGACAATCTCGCGATCTTCATCGACAAGCGCACGGGCGCGGTTCGTCAGGAGTTCCACACCCCGAATTTCGCGAAGATCAGCAGCATGACGCCCGTTGCAGCGACGGAGTGAGGAAGATCGTGCTCGAGGCATCCGCCCTGACCTCGATAAGATCACAGGCATGACTCCGGGGACGACGAACTGATGCTGGATCCGGAGACGACACGGTTCGTCGACGCAGCGACGGCCCTGCCCGCGGCGACCCTCGAAGCGGCGTTCGAACGCCAGCTCGATTTCTGGGGTGAAGGCGGTCAGGAAGCGAGCGATGCCGCGGGTCCGTCCGCGAGCGCGAATGCCGAGCTCGATCATCGGATTCGAGCAGCGCTGCTTCCCCGTGCCGACGAACTCGACGACCATCTCCTCGGGCTCCACTCGGATGCCCGGACGGTGATCTCCACGGCGGCGCGCGCGATCCAGACGCGCCGGCGGCTCACCCCCGAGCAGTTCACGGTACTCGTCACACCGTTTGTCGAACTCGGCCTCGACATTCCTGCTCACGAAGGCTGACCATCACGCACATGGGGACTCCTCCCCATGTCGTTCGCCTCACGCCTCGGTAGACTCTCCGAGGCGGCTCGGCGTCGCCTGCCGCATCGCGCCGATCCGTTTCAACAGTGGGCCGAACGGCTCCCGCCAGACGAAGGGTCACGCATGACGAGGTTCCGGAGCTTTGATCCGGTCGCCCCCATCTCCGACGACACGATCGCCGCATTCGCCGGCGCGGTCCCGACCGAGGTCGCCGATCTCTGGCGTACATACGGCGCGGGTCTGGTCGGTGACGGGTACTTCCGGTTCCTCGACCCGTCGCGTGCCGCGCAGATGCTCGCCGACGTGTTCGAACTACCCGAGGGCTCGACGGTGCTGTTCGCCACGGCTCTCGGCGACCTCGTCGTGCACGTCAATGGGCTCTACCTCGTCTACAAGGCGCGCTGGGGCGTGATCGACCTCATCGAGGGCGTCGACGTCGACCAGCTCGTCGCGTTGATCGAAGACACGGCAGAGCGCGACGTCGCCTGGGAATGGCAGCCCTATCCTGAGGCACGCGATCGCGACGGCGTGCCCGGTTTCGAGCAGTGCTACGGCTACGTACCGCTGCTCGGCCTCGGCGGTTCGCCCGACCCGGGCAACCTTCAGCTCGTCGGCCTCTACGAGCACTTGGCGACGATCGCGCAGCTCGTCGGCCAACCGTCGGTGCGTCAGCACCTGCAGACGGCAGCGGCCGAGCACAGCGCAGCAGAGGCGACCATGGATGCCTCAGACGAGGACCGGCTCGTCGCGGTCGCGCGAGCGCTGTTCGACAAGCTCACCGACAGCCCGAAACTGAACATCATCGATCTGCCCGACGGGCTCGGTGTCTGCGTCGTGCACGCGGTTCGCGGCGGCGGCACGATCTTCGTCGCGCCCGATGAGACGGTGCTGTTCGTCAGCTCGGCGGTCGACTTCGACGCCGGCCTCCAGACGTTCCGCGAAGGGGTGCGGACCCCGCTCGAGAAGTTCGAGCTCGACAAGAACGGGCGCGGCGCCTGATGGCCGACACCCTCGAGCAGCGGTGCGATCGGCTGCGTCAGCCCGTCACCGAACTCGTCGCGACCAGCATGTCGGCGGCGTATCGCACTCAAGACCTCCCGGAGCTGCTGAAGGCGATCGCGAGCGTGCGAGGCATCCTCGCCGAAGACCCGTCGGGTCTGCCCGACGGGCCGTTCCTCGCCTGGCTGCCGACGGCGCTGCGCAATCTCGACAGCATGAAAGAGGCCGTCGACGCGGGCGACGCGGCGAAGTCCTACGCGATCCTCACCGACAAGACCGACGGGTTCATCCGTCTCACGGTCGGCTGCGCCGGCTACCCCGGTTGGGATCCGGCCGGAACCTCCGCTGCGGATTGATCGGCGAGCACGCGGCGTAGTCTCGAAGTCATGGACCCGCGCCGCACCGCCTGGATCGTCGCCGCGTTCGCCGCGGCACTCGATCTCGCGTTCATCGTATGCGCCTACGGGTTCGTGAGTCTCCTCGGCGGCATCGAGGTGATCACCGACCCCGAGGCCGGTCGCTTCGTCGCCCCGGCGGCGGTCGGGGCATCCGTCGTCGCCGTGCTGCTCACCCTCGCCCTGACCCTTCGTCGGCCTGACCGGATGCTGCCGAGCCTCGCGTTCTCGGCGGTGTGGAGCTGGCTCGCCGCGGTCGTGGTCGCAGTCATCGGCTATGCGCTCGCGAGCACGTCGAACACGATGCTGGCGGCGCTCCTGTTCGGCCTCGGCTTCGGCATCGGGTGGTTCGGGTTGCTCATCCCGGCGCTGGCCGTACTGACGGCATCACTCGCCGTGCTCGTCGCGCGCGGGCGCGGCGCCGGCATGGAGCGGCCACGGTGGCCGTGGGAGCGCGACGAAGACAACGAGTGACGGCGTTCCCCGAGCCCGTCGAAGGGGCCGCGGCGCGCCACTCGGCGGCCGTATCGGTTTGCGGCAGGGGCTCGGCGCTATCGTGAAGCTGATGCAGGGTTCGATCGAGGCGCGGGTGAGCCACGAGGTCGACCGGTGGCTGGCGTGGCTGCCCCGGTGGCGACCTGGCACCCACCGCGCCCGCGTGCGGCTCTGCACTCGGTGCTTCGGGTCGCCGATCCTCACCGCCGCAGGGCTCGACGTCGATGTGCCGCACCCCGTGCAGCATTCCTTCTCGATGCGCATGAAGGGCATCATCGACCTTGCGGTCGACGACTACACGGCGCGCAACCTGCCGATGCTGCACCGTGAGATCCGGCTCGCCGAAGAGCGCAAGGCGCGGCGCCCGTATCGTGCGGGCGAGGGCCTCGAGCCGGAATTCCTCGGTCTCGACCTCGACCCCGAGCCGGTGCCCGACCAGCCGTTCCTCTTCACGCTCAGCGGACTCGAGGCCGACGCTGCGGCTGACGCGCTCGAGCCGGCGCCGCGCCCGTTCACGATGGAGGAGAAGGAGGCGCTCCGCGAAGAGGTGCGTCTCGCCGATGACTTCGCCAAGCAGCTCGGTCGGCGCATCTGCGTCGAACTCGCCCAGCACCGCGGGCGCATCGGCGACGCCGTGATCGAGTTCGTCGAGCCGCAGGTCGAAGACCTCCTCGCCGACCTCGAACGGGAGCTCGATTCGCCCGGGTGGCCGAGCTGACGGTTTGCCGACAGCGAACGCGGGCCTGCGGCATCCGTCCCCATTTGACCGCAAGGTTACGTGGCATTACCATAGATCGAGTGTGCGCTTTGACGCGCGCTTGAATCGTGCCCCGACATTCTGCGAAGAACAAGGCGCTCGAGGCAGGCAGCGGCAGGTCGACCACGTCATGGGCACCCTCACGGGTCGCCCCCACGGCATACCCACCACTGAAACGGCGCTGCGCTCTGCAGTGCCGGTGGGTCTGATGTGAATTCCATCAAACGCTGTCACCGTGCAGCACCAACAAGGAGAAGCAGTGCCAACCATTCAGCAGTTGGTCCGCAAGGGTCGCTCGCCGAAGGTCACCAAGACCAAGGCTCCCGCCCTGAAGGCCAACCCCCAGCAGCGCGGCGTATGCACGCGTGTGTACACCACCACCCCGAAGAAGCCGAACTCCGCGCTCCGCAAGGTCGCTCGTGTGAAGCTCTCCAACGGCAGTGAGGTCACCGCCTACATCCCCGGCGAGGGCCACAACCTTCAGGAGCACTCGATGGTGCTCATCCGCGGCGGTCGTGTGAAAGACCTTCCGGGTGTGCGCTACAAGATCGTCCGCGGCGCGCTCGACACGCAGGCCGTGAAGAACCGCAAGCAGGGTCGCAGCAAGTACGGCGCGAAGATGGAGAAGAAGTAATGCCTCGCAAAGGACCAGCTCCGAAGCGCCCCGTCGTCGCCGATCCGGTCTACGGCTCGCCCGTCGTCAGCCAGCTCGTCAACAAGATCCTCATCGACGGCAAGAAAGACCTCGCCCAGCGCATCGTCTACGACGCCCTCGAGACCGTTGCCGAGAAGAACGGCCAAGATGCCGTCGCCACCCTCAAGAAGGCGCTCGACAACGTGCGCCCGACCCTCGAGGTGCGTTCGCGCCGCGTCGGCGGCTCGACCTACCAGGTCCCCGTCGAGGTCAAGCCTCACCGCGCCAACACCCTGGCTCTCCGCTGGCTCACCAGCTACGCCAAGGCTCGTCGCGAGAAGACCATGACCGAGCGTCTCACCAACGAGATCCTCGACGCCTCGAACGGCCTGGGTGCCGCGGTCAAGCGCCGTGAAGACACCCACAAGATGGCCGAGTCGAACCGCGCCTTCGCCCACTACCGCTGGTAGCAGGCCAGTCGGATGTCATCGCGTACCGCGACCGGCATCCGATCGGCCCACTGCCGCTGGTAGCAGGCCAGTCGGATGCCATCGCGTACCGCGACCGGCATCCGATCGGGCCCACTCCCGCTGGTTGTAGGCGAGCGGATGCCGCGTGGCGGGCCCTGCGCTCGTCGGAGGGCCGCTCGCGGCATCCGCTCCCACTCCCTTTCCCCTTCCTGAATCTCCGGAGGAACACCCGTGGCACAAGACGTGCTCACCGACCTGAACAAGGTCCGCAACATCGGCATCATGGCGCACATCGATGCCGGTAAGACCACCACGACCGAGCGCATCCTGTTCTACACGGGCGTCAACCACAAGATCGGCGAGACCCACGACGGCGCCTCGACGACCGACTGGATGGAGCAGGAGAAGGAACGCGGCATCACGATCACGTCTGCCGCCGTGACCTGCTTCTGGAACAACAACCAGATCAACATCATCGACACCCCCGGTCACGTCGACTTCACGGTCGAGGTCGAGCGCTCGCTTCGCGTGCTCGATGGCGCCGTTGCCGTCTTCGATGGCAAGGAGGGCGTCGAGCCCCAGTCCGAGACGGTCTGGCGCCAGGCCGACAAGTACAACGTGCCGCGCATCTGCTTCGTCAACAAGATGGACAAGCTCGGCGCCGACTTCTACTTCACGGTCGACACCATCATCAACCGCCTCGGCGCCAAGCCTCTCGTGCTGCAGCTGCCGATCGGTGCGGAGTCCTCCTTCGAGGGCGTCGTCGACCTCGTCGAGATGCGTGCGCTCACCTGGCGCGGCGACGCGAAGGGTGACGTCGAGATGGGCGCCAAGTACGCCATCGAGGAGATCCCCGCCGACCTCGTCGAGAAGGCTGCCGAGTACCGCACGCTGCTGCTCGAGGCTGTCGCCGAGACCGACGACGCCCTGATGGAGCGCTACTTCGGTGGCGAAGAGCTGACCGTCGCCGAGATCAAAACGGCCATCCGCGGCCTCACGGTCAAGAGCGAGATCTACCCGGTGCTCTGCGGTTCGGCCTTCAAGAACCGCGGTGTGCAGCCGATGCTCGACGCCGTCATCGACTACCTCCCGTCGCCGCTCGACGTACCCGCCATCGAGGCGCACGACGCTCGCGACGAGGAGAAGGTCGTCATGCGTCACGCGGATGCCTCCGAGCCGTTCACGGCCCTCGCGTTCAAGGTCGCCGTGCACCCGTTCTTCGGTCGCCTCACCTATGTGCGCGTCTACTCGGGTCGTCTCGACTCGGGTGCCCAGGTCGTCAACTCGACCAAGGGCAAGAAGGAGCGCATCGGCAAGATCTTCCAGATGCACGCCAACAAGGAGATCCCCGTCGACTCGGTGACCGCCGGCAACATCTACGCCGTCATCGGTCTGAAAGACACCACGACCGGTGACACGTTGTGCGACCCGAACAACCAGGTCGTGCTCGAGTCGATGACCTTCCCCGACCCTGTGATCGAGGTCGCGATCGAGCCGAAGACCAAGGCCGACCAGGAGAAGCTCGGCACTGCGATCCAGAAGCTCGCCGAAGAAGACCCGACGTTCCGCACCGAGCAGAACTCCGAGACGGGCCAGACGGTCATCAAGGGCATGGGCGAGCTTCACCTCGACATCCTGGTCGACCGCATGAAGCGCGAATTCAACGTCGAGGCCAACGTGGGCAAGCCCCAGGTCGCGTACCGCGAGACGATCAAGCGCGCGGTCGAGAAGCACGACTTCACCCACAAGAAGCAGACCGGTGGTTCCGGCCAGTTCGCGAAGATCCAGTTCGCGATCGAGCCGCTCGAGATCGAAGGCGACAAGACCTACGAGTTCGAGAACAAGGTCAGCGGTGGTCGCATCCCCCGCGAGTACATCCCCTCGGTCGACGCCGGCTTCCGCGATGCCATGCAGTACGGCATTCTCGCGGGCTACCCGATGGTCGGCGTGAAGGCGAGCCTGCTCGACGGTGCGGCCCACGACGTCGACTCCTCGGAGATGGCGTTCAAGATCGCCGGATCGATGGGCTTCAAGGAAGCCGCTCGCAAGGCGAACCCCGTGCTGCTCGAACCGCTGATGTCCGTCGAGGTCCGTACTCCTGAGGAGTACATGGGCGACGTCATCGGCGACCTGAACTCGCGTCGCGGTCAGATCCAGTCGATGGAGGATGCCGCAGGCGTGAAGGTCGTGCGTGCGCACGTCCCGCTCTCGGAGATGTTCGGATACATCGGCGACCTTCGGTCGAAGACCTCTGGTCGCGCGGTGTACTCGATGGAGTTCCAGAGCTACGCGGAGGTCCCGAAGGCTGTGGCCGACGAGATCGTCCAGAAGAACAAGGGCGAATAGTCCGAGACGCACGAACCTGCCGGTTCGCGTAACATATCAACACAAACCCCCGTAGACCACCGGTCGCAATCCAGCGCCCGGGGGCTCTACACGAGTCCTGAGGAGGACCCACAGTGGCTAAGGCCAAGTTCGAGCGGACCAAGCCGCACGTCAACATCGGAACGATCGGTCACGTCGACCACGGTAAGACCACGCTCACCGCCGCGATCTCGAAGGTGCTCGCCGACAAGTACCCGTCGGCCACCAACGTGAAGCGCGACTTCGCGTCGATCGACTCCGCTCCTGAAGAGCGCCAGCGTGGCATCACGATCAACATCTCGCACGTCGAGTACGAGACGCCGAAGCGCCACTACGCGCACGTCGACGCCCCGGGTCACGCCGACTACATCAAGAACATGATCACCGGTGCTGCGCAGATGGACGGCGCGATCCTCGTGGTCGCGGCGACCGACGGCCCGATGGCTCAGACGCGTGAGCACGTGCTGCTCGCCAAGCAGGTCGGCGTGCCCTACCTGCTCGTCGCGCTCAACAAGTCCGACATGGTCGACGACGAAGAGATCCTCGAGCTCGTCGAGCTCGAGGTTCGCGAGCTGCTTTCCAGCCAGGGCTTCGACGGTGACAACGCTCCCGTCGTGCAGGTCTCCGGTCTGAAGGCTCTCGAGGGCGACGAGAAGTGGGTCAAGTCGGTTCTCGACCTCATGGACGCCGTCGACGAGTCGATCCCCGACCCGGTGCGCGACAAGGACAAGCCCTTCCTCATGCCGATCGAGGACGTCTTCACGATCACCGGTCGTGGAACCGTCGTCACGGGCCGCGCCGAGCGTGGCACGCTGAAGATCAACTCCGAGGTCGAGATCGTCGGCATCCGCCCGACGCAGAAGACCACGGTCACCGGCATCGAGATGTTCCACAAGCAGCTCGACGAGGCATGGGCCGGCGAGAACTGCGGTCTGCTCCTTCGCGGCACCAAGCGCGAAGACGTGGAGCGCGGCCAGGTCGTCGTCGCTCCCGGTTCGGTCACGCCGCACACGAACTTCGAGGGCACCGCGTACATCCTCTCCAAGGAGGAGGGCGGGCGTCACAACCCGTTCTACGCGAACTACCGCCCGCAGTTCTACTTCCGCACCACCGACGTCACCGGCGTCATCACGCTGCCCGAGGGCACCGAGATGGTCATGCCCGGCGACACCACCGACATGACGGTCGAGCTCATCCAGCCGATCGCCATGGAGGAGGGCCTCGGCTTCGCCATCCGTGAGGGTGGTCGCACCGTCGGCGCCGGCACGGTCACGAAGGTGCTCAAGTAACACCTTTCGCATTTCGCGATCCGGAAAAGGGGTCGGTCCTTCTGGGCCGGCCCCTTTTCCTGTTCGCTCTCGCGCGAACCGGGCGAGGGTTCTACGCTGGAACGGATGGCAGTTCCCACTCAGCCACTCGTTCGATCGACGGTCCGCCCCGAGATCCAGGCTCTCCGAGCGCTCGCCGTCGGAGCGGTCGTGCTCCATCACGGTTGGCCGGCCGTCGCGCCGGCCGGGTACATGGGCGTCGATGTCTTCTTCGTCGTCTCGGGATTCCTCATCACCGGACTGCTCCTCCGAGAGGCCGAGACGCGCGGAAGAATCTCGCTGAGCACCTTCTACCTCCGCCGTGCTCGGCGTATCCTCCCCGCTGCGGTCGTGGTGCTGCTGGCAGTGTCCGTGCTCACGCTCCTCGTCGTTCCGCAGCGCGAGTGGCGTTCGTGGTTCCGCGAGATCGTGGCGAGCGCGCTCTACTACGAGAACTGGCAGTTGGCCATCGATTCGCAGATCCCGCGCCGGGCTGATCTGGAATCGACGCCGGTGCAGCACTTCTGGTCGCTGTCGGTCGAGGAGCAGTTCTACCTGTTCTGGCCGCTCCTCATCATCCTCGGGCTCTGGATCGCTGCGCGCAGGGGAGTGGCCTCCCGGCGCTTCGTGCTGGCCGTGCTGGGCACGGTCACCGCGGCATCCCTCACGTATTCCGTCGTGCTCACCACTCAGAACGCGGATCTCGCCTACTTCTCGACACTCACCCGCACGTGGGAATTCGGCGGCGGGGGGATCCTCGCCGTCGTCGCCGGCACGCCGAGTCCAGTTCATGCGCGTTGGCGCAGCGCGGCGTCATGGGTGGGGCTCGCGCTGATCGTCGTGCCGATCGTCGCCTTCCGTTCGCACGAACTGTTCCCCGGAGTCGTCGTGCTCCTGCCGGTCGCGGGAACCATCGCGGTGATCTGGGCGGGCATGCCGGATGTCGCGTGGTCACCGGCCCGTCTCGCCGGAGCGACCCCCGTGCAGTGGACGGGGGATGTGTCGTACTCGCTCTATCTCTGGCACTGGCCGATCTTCATGTTCGTGCCCTACTTCACCGGTATGCCGAGCCCGCCGTGGCTCATGGTGCTGCTCGTCGCGCTCGCGTTCCTCGTCGCGGGCCTCTCGAAGCGATTCATCGAGGACCCGTTCCGCACTCCTGCGAAGGGAGTCGGCGGTCGCCCGTCGGTCGTCATCGGCGGCATCGCTGCTGTGGTCGCGATCGTCGTCGCTGCCGGCGTCGTCGCGCCGGGCATGGCCGCGGAGCATGCGCTCGCGTGCGATCGCAGCGACCGCGAGTGACGTCGGTCAGACCGTGGTTCCGTCGATCGTCGTCTCGAGTTCGATGCTCCCGTGCACGCTGCGAGCGACGGTGCAGCCGCGATCGATCGCCTTCACCATGATCTCGATGAGCTTCGTGCGTTCGGCCGGTTCGAGCACGGAGAGGTCGACGAGCAGTTCTTCGTCGACGCGCGAGTAGCGGTTGTCGGCGTCGGCGGTGCCGTGCGCCCACACGGTCATTGCGAAGTCGTCGCCGAGACGGCGCGCCGCGACCCGGTCGGCGCTCATGCCTGCGCACCCGGCGAGGGCGAGCTTCAGCAATTCACCGGGGGTGAAGTGGCCTTCCGCCTCTTCCGGCCCGATCAGCACTGTCGAGCCGCGCTCGTTCATGCCCTCATAGGTGCGTGAGCCGGTGCGCGTGACCGAGACGCTGCCCGGTCCGATCCGCTCACTCACTCGGTGCGCGTGCTCGGTCATGAGGCCTCCAGTCATGGTCGTCAGCTCGATTCCATCACGGATGCGTTGGGCTCGAGGCATCCAAACCTGCAACCAGGCTGTGAACCGAGCGGACGCGACACGCCCGGGTTGCATGGAGGCCCGGACTGTGGCAAACTCGATGAGTTCAACATTTCGAACGCGTGCATGCGTGCGCGCCGATCGGATCACTGTCAGGCAGTGCATAGCCACCCGGTTCATACGGGGGTCAGGCTAGGCCGCAGGCAGGAGAACAGACAAACCGACAACCACAACGCAAAGGGCCTGTGCCTGCAAAGACACAGGTGTGTCTGCGTGCGCGTCGGCGGGCAAGAGGTCGGGCGTGTCGAGGGCACCGCGGCGGAGAATATCCGCCCGGGTGGTTTCGACAGGCTCGATCACCGGCCTTTGACAGAAGAACAGTGGTGCTTCACACGGAGTAGCTACGCGGCGTCCGATGCCCTCGGAAGGGTAAGACGCCTTGACAGAGAGAGAGTCAGTAATGGCGGGACAGAAGATCCGCATTCGACTGAAGTCGTATGACCACGAGGTCATCGACATCTCGGCGCGCAAGATCGTCGACACGGTGACCCGCGCGGGCGCCACGGTCGTCGGCCCCGTGCCGCTTCCGACGGAGAAGAACGTGGTGTGCGTCATCCGTTCGCCGCACAAGTACAAGGACAGCCGCGAGCACTTCGAGATGCGCACCCACAAGCGTCTCATCGACATCGTGGACCCGACGCCCAAGGCCGTCGACTCGCTCATGCGACTCGACCTGCCGGCCGACGTCAACATCGAGATCAAGCTCTGAGGTAACAGATGTCTTCCGCTACCAAGAACGTGAAGGGACTGCTGGGCACGAAGCTCGGCATGACCCAGGTGTGGGACGAGAACAACAAGCTCGTTCCGGTCACTGTCATCGAGATCGCCCCGAACGTGGTCACCCAGGTTCGCACTCCCGAGAAAGACGGCTACCAGGCCGTTCAGATCGCGGCAGGCGCCATCGACCCGCGCAAGGTGAACCTGCCCGCAGCCGGTCACTTCCGTGAGGCGGGCGTGACTCCGCGTCGCCACCTCACCGAGGTGCGCACCGCTGACGCCGCCTCGTACGAGCGCGGCCAGGAGCTCACCGTCGAGGCCACCTTCGAAGCCGGCCAGCTCGTCGACGTCGTCGGCACGAGCAAGGGCAAGGGCTTCGCCGGTGTCATGAAGCGCCACAACTTCAAGGGTGTCTCCGCTTCGCACGGTTCGCACCGCAACCACCGCAAGCCCGGCTCGATCGGTGCCTCCTCGACCCCCAGCCGTGTCTTCAAGGGCATGCGCATGGCCGGTCGCATGGGTGGCGAGCGCGTGACCGTGCTCAACCTCCGCGTGCACGCCGTCGACGCCGAGAAGGGCCTGCTGCTCGTCAAGGGCGCAGTTCCCGGTGCTCGCGGCCGCCTCGTTTTCGTCCGCAACGCAGTGAAGGGGGCGTAGTCCATGGCTACCGCCAACACCATTGACGTGCTCGACGCGACCGGCAAGAAGTCCGGCTCGGTCGAGCTGCCCGCCGAACTCTTCGACGTGCAGACCAACGTCCCGCTCATCCACCAGGTCGTCGTCGCCCAGCTCGCAGCAGCGCGCCAGGGCACGCACAAGACCAAGACCCGCGGCGAGGTTTCCGGCGCCGGTCGCAAGCCGTTCAAGCAGAAGGGCACCGGCCGCGCCCGTCAGGGTTCGATCCGCGCTCCTCAGATGACCGGCGGTGGCATCGTCCACGGCCCGCAGCCGCGTGACTACTCGCAGCGCACCCCCAAGAAGATGATCGCCGCAGCCCTCCTCGGCTCGCTCTCCGACCGCGCACGCGGCGGCCGCATCCACGCGGTCTCCGGTTTCGTCGCCGGCGAGACGCCGAGGACGAAGGACGCCGTCGCTCTCCTCGGTGCGATCGCTCCGGCCAAGCGCTTCCTCATCGTGCTCACGCAGGATGAAGAGCTCGCGCAGCGCGCCGTGCGCAACATCCCGACCGTGCACGTGCTGCGCGTCGACCAGCTGAACGCCTACGACGTGCTCGTCTCAGACGACATCGTCTTCAGCACCGCTGCGCTCGAGGCCTTCGTGGCCTCCAAGGCGCCCAAGGCTGACAGCGCAGTGAAGGAAGAGGTCTCGGCATGACCGCCGCCGCGAACAACAAGGACCCGCGCGAAATCATCATCGCGCCCGTCGTCTCGGAGAAGAGCTACGGCCTGATCGACGAGGGCAAGTACACGTTCATCGTGGACCCTCGCTCGAACAAGACCGAGATCAAGCTCGCGATCGAGAAGATCTTCAACGTCCAGGTGGCGTCGATCAACACCCTGAACCGTCAGGGCAAGACGCGCCGTACCCGGTTCGGCCTTGGCAAGCGCAAGGACACCAAGCGCGCGATCGTCACGCTCAAGTCCGGCTCGATCGACATCTTCACGGCTGTCGGCTAGGGAGCAGAGGAAAAAGAATGGCTATTCGTAAGTACAAGCCCACGACCCCTGGTCGTCGCGGTTCGTCGGTCGCCGACTTCGCGGAGATCACGCGGTCGACGCCCGAGAAGTCGCTGCTCCGCCCGCTGTCCAAGACTGGTGGTCGCAACAACCAGGGTCGCATCACGACGCGTCACATCGGTGGTGGCCACAAGCGCCAGTACCGCGTGATCGACTTCCGTCGCAACGACAAAGACGGCATCAACGCCAAGGTCGCTCACATCGAGTACGACCCCAACCGCACCGCGCGCATCGCGCTGCTGCACTTCGTCGACGGCACCAAGCGGTACATCCTCGCTCCGAACAAGCTCGCTCAGGGCGACATCGTCGAGTCTGGCGCCGCGGCCGACATCAAGCCCGGCAACAACCTGCCGCTGAAGAACATCCCCACCGGTACCGTGATCCACGCGATCGAGCTCCGCCCCGGTGGCGGCGCGAAGATGGCCCGTTCGGCCGGTGCCTCCGTTCGCCTCGTTGCGAAAGACGGCCCCTACGCCCAGCTGCGTCTGCCCTCGGGCGAGATCCGCAACGTCGACGCGCGCTGCCGCGCGACCGTCGGCGAGGTCGGCAACGCCGAGCAGTCGAACATCAACTGGGGCAAGGCCGGCCGCATGCGTTGGAAGGGCGTCCGCCCGACCGTGCGCGGTGTGGCCATGAACCCGGTCGATCACCCGCACGGTGGTGGTGAGGGCAAGACGTCCGGTGGACGTCACCCCGTCAGCCCGTGGGGCCAGAAGGAAGGCCGTACGCGCAAGCGCGATCTTCCCAGCGACAAGCTCATCGTTCGCCGTCGCAATGTCGGCAAGAAGCGCAAGTAGGAGTTGTAGAAGATGCCACGCAGTCTGAAGAAGGGCCCCTTCGTCGATGACCACCTGCTTCGCAAGGTGATCACGGCCAACGAGGCCAGCAGCAAGAACGTGATCAAGACCTGGTCACGCCGTTCGATGATCATCCCGGCCATGCTGGGTCACACCATCGCGGTGCACGACGGTCGCAAGCACATCCCGGTGTTCGTCACCGAGACCATGGTGGGTCACAAGCTCGGCGAGTTCGCCCCCACCCGCACCTTCCGTGGACACGTGAAGGACGACAAGAAGGGCCGTCGCCGCTAAGCGGTGACGTGAAGGAGGAGAAGAAATGGTGGAGTCGATCGCACGCGTGCGACACATCCGCGTGACCCCCATGAAGGCCCGTCGCGTCGTCAACTTGATCCGCGGTAAGCAGGCACAGGAGGCACTCGCCATCCTGAAGTTCGCACCCCAGGGTGCGAGCGAGCCGGTGTACAAGCTCGTCGCCTCGGCCATCGCGAACGCTCGCGTCAAGGCCGATGCCTCGAACACCCATCTGGACGAGCAGGACCTCTACATCAGCAGCGCATTCGTCGATGAGGGCACTACCCTCAAGCGATTCCAGCCGCGTGCCCAGGGTCGTGCCTTCCGCATCAACAAGCGAACGAGCCACATCACCGTCGTGCTCGCCACGCCCGAGGAGGGTACGAAGTAATGGGTCAGAAGGTCAACCCGTACGGCTTCCGTCTCGGCATCACCACCGACCATGTGTCGCGGTGGTTCTCAGACTCGACGAAGCCCGGTCAGCGCTATGCCGACTATCTTGCAGAAGACATCAAGATCCGTCGACTGCTCCAGACGTCGCTCGACCGTGCCGGTGTCTCGCGCATCGAGATCGAGCGCACCCGTGACCGTGTCCGCGTGGACATCCACACGGCGCGTCCCGGCATCGTGATCGGTCGCCGCGGAGCCGAAGCGGAGCGCATCCGCTCCGACCTCGAGAAGCTCAGCGGCAAGCAGATCCAGCTGAACATCCTCGAGGTGAAGAACCCCGAGGCCGACGCACAGCTCGTCGCTCAGGGCATCGCCGAGCAGCTCTCCGCTCGTGTGGCATTCCGCCGCGCGATGCGCAAGGGTCTGCAGGGTGCCCAGCGCGCCGGCGCCAAGGGCGTTCGAATTCAGGTCTCCGGCCGCCTCGGCGGCGCCGAAATGAGCCGTTCGGAGTTCTACCGCGAAGGCCGTGTGCCACTGCACACGCTTCGCGCGAACATCGACTACGGCTTCTACGAGGCGAAGACCACGTTCGGCCGCATCGGTGTGAAGGTCTGGATCTACAAGGGCGACATCACCAACAAGGAGCTCGCCCGCGAGCAGGCCAACCAGAAGTCGTCGCGCCCAGAGCGCAGCGACCGTCCCCGTCGTGCGCCCAAGGCGCAGGAGCCGGCGGCAGCAGGAGTTGAGGCATAACCATGTTGATTCCCCGTCGAGTCAAGTTCCGCAAGCAGCACCACCCCGGCCGTTCGGGCCACGCCACCGGCGGCACCACGGTCACCTTCGGTGAGTACGGTATCCAGGCGTTGACCCCCGCGTATGTGACGAACCGTCAGATCGAGTCCGCTCGTATCGCGATGACCCGTCACATCAAGCGCGGTGGAAAGGTGTGGATCAACATCTACCCCGACCGTCCGCTCACGAAGAAGCCGGCCGAAACCCGCATGGGTTCCGGTAAGGGTTCGCCTGAGTGGTGGGTCGCGAACGTCAAGCCGGGTCGAGTCCTCTTCGAGGTCTCCGGTGTCTCCGAGGAACTCGCTCGTGAGGCTCTGACCCGTGCCATCCACAAGCTGCCCCTCAAGGCACGCATCATCAAGCGCGAGGAGGGCGACGCATAATGGCCGTCGGCACCAAAGAGCTCAGCCCCGTCGAGCTCGACACTTTTGAAGACGAGCGACTCGTCGATGAGCTGAAGAAGGCCAAGGAGGAGCTGTTCAACCTGCGCTTCCAGTCGGCCACGGGTCAGCTCGAAAGCCATGGCCGCCTCCGCGCGGTCAAGCGCGATATCGCGCGCATCTACACGGTCATCCGCGAGCGCGAGCTCGGCATCCGGGCCACGCCCGCGCCGGTCGAAGCTCCGGTCAAGGCCGAGAAGAAGACCAAGAAGGCCAAGGCCGAGGCATCCGAGACCGCACCGGTCGCTGATGACGCTGCCGAAGCAGAGACGAAGGAGGCCTGATCATGGCTGAGACCAAGAAGCCAGCTGCCGGAGTCGGCACCGCGGCCGAGGTCGACTCCGCGGCCGAACTCGTCCGCGGCTACCGCAAGGTCCGTCGCGGCTACGTGACCAGCGACAAGATGGACAAGACCATCGTCGTCGAGGTCGAGGACCGCGTGAAGCACCCTCTCTACGGGAAGGTCATCCGCCGCACCTCCAAGGTCAAGGCGCATGACGAGGCGAACACCGCAGGCATCGGCGACCTCGTCGTGATCAGCGAGACCCGCCCGCTCAGCGCCACCAAGCGCTGGCGTCTGGTCGAGATCGTCGAGAAGGCCAAGTAAGCCTCGGGCTTACTTGAAAGAAGGAGTTCACAGTGCTTCAGCAGGAATCACGAGTCAAGGTCGCCGACAACACCGGCGCGAAGATGCTGCTCACGATCCGCGTTCTCGGCGGCTCGAAGCGTCGCTACGCCGGCCTCGGTGACACGATCGTCGCCACCGTCAAAGACGCGATCCCCGGCGGCAACGTCAAGAAGGGCGATGTGGTCAAGGCCGTCATCGTCCGCACCGTCAAGGAGACCCGTCGCTCCGACGGCTCCTACATCAAGTTCGACGAGAACGCAGCGGTGATCCTCAAGAACGACGGCGACCCTCGCGGCACCCGAATCTTCGGACCCGTCGGTCGCGAGCTTCGCGACAAGAAGTTCATGAAGATCATCTCGCTGGCACCGGAGGTTATCTGAACATGGCCAACATCAAGAAGGGCGACCTCGTGCAGGTCCTCTCGGGCCGCAGCCAGGCGCGCGGCGGAGACCGCGGCAAGCAGGGCAAGGTGCTCGAGGTGCTCGTCGCCAAGAACCGCGTCGTCGTCGAGGGCATCAACTTCGTGACGAAGCACGTTCGCGTCGGCCAGACGCAGCGCGGCTCGAAGACGGGTGGCATCGAGACCCAAGAGGCGTCGATCCACGTGTCGAACGTCGCGCTCGTCGACCCCGAGTCGAAGAAGCCGACCCGTGTCGGCTTCCGCAACGAGACCGTGACGAAGGACGGCGTCGAGAAGACGGTCCGCGTCCGCTACGCCAAGAAATCAGGTAAGGACCTGTAATGACCGATACGGCTACGCAGGCTGGCAAAATCCAGCCGCGACTGAAGACCAAGTACCGGGACGAGATCTCGAAGACCCTCATCGAGGAGCACGGCTACACCAACGTGAACCAGGTGCCCGGTCTCGTGAAGATCGTCGTGAACATGGGCGTCGGCGAGGCCGCGCGCGATGGCAAGGTCATCGACGGTGCTATCGCCGACCTCACCAAGATCACCGGCCAGAAGCCGCAGGTCACCAAGGCTCGCAAGTCCATCGCGCAGTTCAAGCTGCGCGAGGGCCAGCCGATCGGTGCACACGTGACGCTTCGCGGCGACCGCATGTGGGAGTTCCTCGACCGCCTGCTCTCGCTCGCTCTGCCGCGCATCCGGGACTTCCGGGGCCTGTCCGAGAAGCAGTTCGACGGCACCGGCAACTACACCTTCGGTCTCACGGAGCAGTCCGTGTTCCACGAGATCGACCAGGACAAGATCGACCGCGTTCGTGGCATGGACATCACCGTGGTGACCACCGCCAAGACCGATGAAGAGGGTCGCGCGCTGCTCAAGCAGCTCGGCTTCCCCTTCAAGGCGGCCGAGTCCGCCAACTGAACCACGGATGCCGCGTCCGGTCCCTGAGCTCGTCGAAGGGCGCCCGCGGCATCCGAACCGGTTCCCCACATCCGTGGGGGCCGACACCACAGGTCACCGCTCGTGTAACGGGCGTTGAAACCTGGTGAACGTAAGGAAACACTTGCCATGACGATGACCGACCCGGTCGCTGACATGCTGACCCGTCTGCGGAACGCGAACTCCGCGCACCACGATTCCGTGTCGATGCCCAACTCCAAGCTCAAGGCGCACATCGCCGAGATCTTGAAGAAGGAGGGCTACATCGCCGACTTCGAGCTGACTGACGCGCGAGTGGGCAAGACCCTCACGCTGGAGCTCAAGTTCGGCCCAAACCGCGAGCGTTCGATCGCGGGCATCAAGCGCGTCTCCAAGCCCGGCCTCCGCGTGTACGCGAAGTCGACGGAGCTCCCCAAGGTGCTCGGCGGTCTCGGCGTTGCCATCCTGTCCACCTCCAGCGGTCTGCTCACCGACCGCCAGGCCGAGAAGAAGGGCGTAGGCGGAGAAGTCCTCGCCTACGTGTGGTAGTTCCATGTCACGAATCGGACGACTTCCCATCGACATCCCCGCGGGCGTCGACGTCAAGATCGACGGCCAGGCCGTCGCCGTGAAGGGCCCGAAGGGCGAGCTTTCGCTCACCGTCGCCGCCCCCATCGAGGTCAAGCTCGAGGAGAACCAGGTTCTCGTCACCCGACCCGACGACGAGCGCACCTCACGTTCGCTGCACGGCCTCACGCGTACCCTCATCGCCAACCAGATCATCGGTGTGACTCAGGGCTACTCGAAGGCACTCGAAATCGTCGGCACCGGCTACCGCGTGGCCCAGAAGGGCGGCTCCCTCGAGCTCGCGCTCGGTTTCTCGCACCCCGTCGTCGTCGAAGCGCCGGCTGGCATCACGCTGACCGTCGAGGGCAACAACAAGATCACCGTTGCCGGCATCGACAAGCAGGCCGTCGGCGAGACCGCCGCGAACATCCGCAAGATCAAGAAGCCGGAGCCCTACAAGGGCAAGGGCATCCGCTACGCCGGCGAGGTCGTGCGTCGCAAGGCCGGAAAGGCTGGTAAGTAATCATGGCCGTGAAGACCAAGACGGCTGCGCGTTCGCGCCGCCACACCCGCCTTCGCAAGAAGGTCGTCGGCACCGAGATGCGTCCGCGCCTCGTTGTCACCCGTTCGGCACGGCACGTTTTCGTGCAGGTCGTCGATGACGCCGCCGGCCGCACGCTGGCATCCGCGTCGACGATGGAGGTCGACCTCCGTGCGTTCGACGGTGACAAGACCGCCAAGGCCAAGAAGGTCGGCGAGCTCGTCGCGGAGCGCGCGAAGCAGGCCGGCATCGAGTCGGTCGTCTTCGATCGCGGCGGCAACAAGTACGCCGGTCGCGTTGCAGCGATCGCCGATGGAGCGCGAGAGGCAGGGCTCAACCTGTGAGCACCGTACCTATTGAAAATGGCACTACGAAGGAGCCCGAGGTGACCGTAGAGGCACCCGTCGAGACGGCAGCCGCTTCAGAGCCGGCCCGCAACGAGCGCGATGCTCGTCGTGGTGGCGGTGGCGGCGGCGGCGGTGGCGGTCGCGACCGCAACCAGGGTGGCCGTGACCGCGGTGGCCGTGACGCCGACAAGAGCCAGTTCCTCGAGCGCGTCGTGACCATCAACCGCGTGTCGAAGGTCGTCAAGGGCGGCCGTCGCTTCAGCTTCACGGCGCTCGTCGTCGTGGGCGATGGCAACGGACTCGTCGGCGTCGGCTACGGCAAGGCGCGCGAGGTTCCGACCGCGATCTCCAAGGGCGTCGAGGAGGCGAAGAAGAACTTCTTCCGCGTCCCCCGCGTCGGAGCGACCATCCCGCACCCCGTGCAGGGTGAGGCCGCAGCCGGCGTCGTCCTGCTGCGTCCCGCGTCCGCCGGTACCGGTGTCATCGCCGGTGGTCCGGTGCGCGCCGTGCTCGAGTGCGCCGGCATCCACGACGTCCTGAGCAAGTCGCTCGGCTCGTCGAACACCATCAACATCGTGCGCGCCACGGTGGCGGCCCTGCAGGAGCTCGAAGAGCCGCGTGCGGTCGCTGCGCGTCGTGGGTTGCCCTACGACGAGGTCGCTCCGGCCCGTCTGCTGCGTGCCGAAGCCCAGGCAGCTGAGGCTGCCGCAGCATCGAAGGCAGGTGCCTGATGGCCAAGCAGCTGAAGGTGACCCAGATCAAGTCCAAGGTGAGCGAGAAGCAGTACCAGCGCGACACGCTGCGCAGCCTCGGGCTCAAGCGCATCGGCGCTTCGGTCATTCGCGAGGACACCCCGCAGAACCGCGGCTACGTGAACACCGTCGCGCACCTCGTGAAGGTTGAGGAGATTGACTAATGGCTGACGAGAAGAAGGACGTCGCCGCCGAAGCCCCCAAGAAGGCTCCGACGAAGAAGGCGGCCGCCAAGCCCGCCGCCGCGAAGGCCGCCCCCAAGGCAGCCGAGAAGAAGGCTGCCGGAGCGGCGGCCGACGCTCCGAAGGCTGCGGCGAAGGCTGCGACCGAGAAGAAGGCCCCAGCGAAGGCCGCGTCCACCAAGACGGCCGCCGCCAAGGCGGATGTCGCGGAGAAGCGCGAGCAGGTGCTGAAGGTGCACCACCTCCGCCCGGCTCCCGGTGCCAAGAAGGACAAGACCCGCGTCGGACGCGGTGAGGGTTCGAAGGGCAAGACGGCCGGTCGCGGCACCAAGGGCTCGAAGGCGCGTGGCAGCATCCGCCCCGGGTTCGAGGGTGGACAGCTTCCGTACCACATGCGTGCGCCGAAGCTGCGCGGGTTCAAGAACCCGTTCCGCGTCGAGTACCAGGTGGTCAACCTGGAGAAGCTCGCCGAGCTGTACCCGAAGGGCGGCGATGTCACCATCGCCGATCTCGTCGACAAGGGCGCTGTTCGCAAGAACGAGCGCGTCAAGGTACTCGGCAACGGTGACATCCAGGTGAAGCTCACCGTCGCGGTCGACAAGGTCTCCGGCTCGGCCGAGCAGAAGATCGTCGCCGCTGGCGGCTCGGTCAAGTAGACCGGAAACAGCACCGATTGCTCGAGCCAGTCGAGACCTCGCGTATGATTCACGGGGGTCTCGACTGGCTCGAGTCGCATATGGACTGACTCCATACGGAGCAACAGGAGGACGAGTGTTCAACGCCATCGGGCGGATCTTCCGCACGCCGGATCTTCGCCGCAAGCTCGGGTTCACGCTGGGCATCGTCGCCCTGTTCCGGCTCGGCTCGTTCATTCCCGCGCCATTCGTCGATTTCGGCAACGTGCAGGCCTGCCTCGCAGCCAACCAGGCGGGGGCGGCCGGTCTCTACGACCTCGTCAACCTGTTCTCGGGTGGCGCGCTGCTGCAGCTGTCGATCTTCGCGCTGGGCATCATGCCCTACATCACCGCGTCGATCATCGTGCAGTTGCTGCGCGTGGTGATCCCCCACTTCGAGTCCCTGTACAAAGAGGGCCAGTCCGGCCAGGGGCGTCTCACCCAGTACACGCGGTACCTCACGATCGCTCTCGGCGTGCTCCAGTCGACGACGCTCATCACGGTCGCCCGTTCCGGCGCGCTGTTCCCGTCGAACGATCCCGCGTGTTCGCAGCTCATCTCGAACGACGCGTGGTATGCGATCCTGCTCATGGTCGTCACCATGACCGCCGGTACCGGCGTCATCATGTGGATGGGCGAGCTCATCACCGAGCGCGGCATCGGCAACGGCATGTCGCTCCTGATCTTCACCTCGATCGCCGCGACGTTCCCCGGTTCGCTCTGGTCGATCGGCATCGCCCGCGGCTGGGACGTGTTCGCGATCGTGCTCGCCATCGGCCTCGTGGTCGTGGTCGCCGTGGTCTTCGTCGAGCAGTCGCAACGACGAATCCCCGTGCAGTATGCGAAACGCATGGTCGGCCGGCGCACGTACGGCGGCAACAACACGTACATCCCGATCAAGGTCAACATGGCGGGCGTGGTGCCGGTCATCTTCGCCTCCTCACTGCTGTACCTGCCTGCGCTCATCGCGCAGTTCAACACCCCGGCGGCCGGCGAGACCCCGCAGCCGTGGGTCACCTGGATCACGAACTACCTCACGCAGGGCAGCCACCCGCTGTACATGCTCATGTACTTCCTGCTCATCGTCGGCTTCACGTACTTCTACGTGGCGATCACGTTCAACCCCGACGAGGTCTCCGAGAACATGAAGAAGTACGGCGGGTTCATCCCGGGCATCCGTGCGGGTCGACCGACCGCCGAGTACCTCGACTACGTGCTCACCCGCATCACCCTGCCGGGCTCGCTCTATCTCGGCCTCGTCGCGCTGATCCCGCTGATCGCCTTCGCCTGGGTCGGCGCCGACCAGAACTTCCCGTTCGGCGGCGCATCGATCCTGATCATCGTCGGCGTCGGCCTCGAGACGGTGAAGCAGATCGACGCCCAGCTGCAACAGCGACACTACGAAGGACTTCTTCGATGACCCTTCGAGGGCCTCAAGACGGCGCGCCTTCCGCCACCGGCTCCGCCCGCTTCCTGATCGTCGGGCCTCAGGGCTCCGGCAAGGGAACACAGGGCGTGCTCGTCGCGGAGGCCTTCGGAGTGCCCCAGATCGCCACGGGTGACATCTTCCGGGCGAACGTCGCAGGTGGCACCGAACTCGGCAAGCGGGTGCAGGCGATCATCGAGGCGGGTGACCTCGTCTCCGATGCGCTCACGAGTGAGCTCGTTCGCGATCGGCTCAGCCAAGCGGATGCCGCGGAGGGCTTCCTGCTCGACGGGTATCCCCGCAACCGTGCGCAGGTCGAGGACCTCGACGTGTTCCTCACGGGCCGCGGTGAGGCGCTCGACGCCGTCATCGAGCTCGATGTTCCCCGTGCCGAGAGCATCGCTCGACTGCAGCAGCGGGCCGCTGATCAGGGGCGCACCGACGACACCGAAGAGGTCATCGCGAACCGGCTTGCGATCTACGAGCGCGAGACGGCCCCGATCCTCGACGTGTACCGGCCGCGCGGCGTCGTCGTCCGCATCGACGGGGTGGGTTCGCTCGACGAAGTCACCCAGCGCATTTTCCAAGGTCTGGCCGAGCGCGGCCTCACGCCGTCCAACGGCAACGTCGACTCACCCTGAGCCAGAGTGTTCAGACGTTCGATCTACAAGTCGCCGCCCGAGCTCCGGTCGATGCGGGCAGCGGGTGAGGCGACTGCAGCGGCCCTCGCAGAGGCACGGCGCCTCCTGGTTCCGGGTGCGACGCCGATCGAGCTCGACGCGGCGGCAGAGCGGGTGATCCGCGATGCGGGCGGGCGACCGAACTTTCAGCTCGTGCCCGGGTACCGGCATACACTCTGCGTCTCGGTCGACGACGACGTGGTGCACGGCATCCCCGGTGACCGTCCGTTCCGCCCGGGCGACATCGTCTCGGTCGACGGCGGGGCCGAGGTCGACGGCTGGAACGGCGACTCGGCGTTCACCGTCGTGCTGCCCGACCCGGCGCGCCCAGACGTCGTCGCCTCCCGTGAGCAGCTGAGCCGTGTCACGGAACAGTCCCTGTGGCTCGGCATCGCAACGCTGGCCGGAGCGGCCCACCTCAACGAGGTGGGCGCGGCCATGGAGGACTTCGTGCACGGTGAGGGCGACTACGGCATCCTCACCGACTATGTCGGCCACGGCATCGGACGCTCGATGCACGAAGAGCCGCCGGTGTTCAACTACCGCGTCGATCGCCGCGGACCGGCGGTCAAGCCCGGACTCGTCGTGGCGATCGAGCCGATGATCGTCGGCGGTGCGATCGACACGTTCACCCGCGACGACGACTGGACGGTGACCACCGCCGACGGATCGGACGCCGCGCACTGGGAACACTCCGTCGCGGTGCACGCCGATGGCATCTGGGTGCTCACCGCACCCGACGGCGGCGCTGCGGGGCTTGCGCCGTTCGGCATCAGGCCGGCACCGATCGCCTGACTGAGATCTGCCCGGCGAACCGGTGCCGGGAGCGGACGGCGCCGACTACGGCTCCATGAGGCGGGCGAGCTCGGCCAGCAGCCCCGGGTAGTCGGTGGCACCGTGAACGAGTCGCTCGACGTTCGAGCGCTCCGAGAACGCCTCCACGAACTGGTCGAAGACGTCTTGGAACTCGGCTCGCCCGTCGTCGGCGAAGGCGATGAGGGCGACCACGTTGACGCGGGCGCCCGACCAGTCGATCGGCGTCTCATCGATCGCGATCGCGATCGCGGTGCGATTCGCCGACATCGTCAGCGCGTGCGGCACCGCGAGGTACTCGGTGAACGCGGTCGACGAGAGTCGCTCCCGCTCGAGCGTGCCGTCGACGTAGGAGTGGTCGATGACGCCCGCGGCGATCATGCGGTCGCCGAGGAGACGGATGACCTGCTCGGGGTCCTGCCCGTGCAGGCCGCGGACGAAGAGCTCGGGCGTGATGTACTGCGAGAGCGCGACGGCGAGGCGCGCGCGTCGCCGAACCCGCCGGATTCGACCGAGCTCGGATCGGATACGTTCGAGGTCGGGCTCCGTGGGAAACAGCGAGATCCGTACGAAGTTCGGAGTCGGAACCGGCGGGGTGAGCACCGAGACGACGAGCTCGGCCGGCAGGTTCGACCATTCGACCCCGGCATGATCGACGAGGCCGACGAGGTCGATGTCATCGGGGAAGGCCTTCGTGATGCGTTCGGCGAGCGCCAGGTGCACGTCGTGGTAGGCCGGCGCGACGATGATGACGCGCACACGCTCGGCGCTCGCCCGGCGACGGTCCAGGTACGCCCCGACGTGCATCGCGATGTAGGCGATCTCGTCGTCGTCGACGACGATGCCCTCGGCCACGGCGAGTTCGTGGGCGATGTAGACCGAGAGGTCGTAGATGAGCGGATACGCCGACTTGATCGTCGCGGTCAGGGGATTGCGCGACGGCCGGTGCTCGGCCGAGCGCGCAACGAGATTGTCGACGTGCAGGGCGAGGCGTTCGATGAACTCGTCATCGTCGAGCTCTACGAGGTACGCATCGGCCGCACGCCCGACCACTGCGCGAACCAGGGCAGATCTGGAGGAGAGCGGGGGTGCAGGGGCATCCGTCGTCGGAACGGTGCGCGTCGCTGCGCGCGTGCCGAGCAGTCTCGAGAGGTGGGCGAGTTCGGTGTCGCCGACGGCGGTGCCGAACCGCGTGCGGATGACCCCGTCGAGCAGGTCTCCGAGCGCTGTGCGCTCCAAGTCTGCGGTGCGGTCCGACGGCGGCGGCAACTCGTCGGCGTCGAGCCTGTGGTCATGGCCGACTCGATCGACGGCGATGGCGATGTGGAGGAGCACGTCATTCAATGCGTACTCGTTCGGCGCGTACCCCGCCTCCGCGAGGCGCGCGACGAGCGAGACTCGGAACGCCGGCAGTTCGGGATACGCCTCGCGCAGCGCGGCGTCGCCCTGCGTGCCGCGCGCCGCCTCCTCTCGGAAGAGGGTGCCGAGCAAGCGTCGTGTCGCCGACTCGGGACCGCCGAGGCTCACGCGAGGGCCGCGTCGTACGAGGGCGAGACCGGTGCCGGCCAATCGCGCCCGGATGCGGCCGAGATCGGCCTCGACCGTCGATTCACTGACATGCAATGAAGAAGCCGTCTCGTACACGTCGAGGCCGGCGTCGGCATCGGCAAGGGCTCGGATGATGCACGCGACACGCGCTGCCGGGGACGTGCCCGACGGCCGACTCTCATGGGCGGTGGTCCACGCCGCGCGATCGAGGCGGTACCCGTGCGGCCCCGACTGCACGACGATGGCGCTCATGTTCGCATTCGCGACGTAGCTGCGGATGGTGCGCGGTGTCACATCGAGCCGGGTCGCGAGTTCGGCGGCGGTCGTCCAGTCGGCGCGCTCGACGAGCACCTCGACGAGGCGCTCCCATTTCTCGGCCACACGCATCTCCCGGGTTTTGCCCGAGCCACTCGGCCCCGGGCGGTGAACACAGTCAACCATCCGGCACGAGCGTGCACCCGACAGCACGAGAGGGTTTCCGGGGGAGCGGAAGCGAATGTGCTGGAGCGGCGCCGCGACGAGGGCGGAGAATCGAGGTGATCGCGGCTTCGGCCGCGGTCGAGACGATCAACGGAGACCGCGAGCGGCGGGGCGAGGAGACACCGGATGCGCATCATCGTGGTCTGCGGCGCCGGCGCCTCGAGCACATTCGTCGCCGTGCGCCTCCGGCGCGCTGCCAAAGCACGCGGACTGCCGATGGAGGCGAAGGCGACGAGCCAGTCCAGGCTCGATGTCGAGCTGCCCGGAGCCGATCTGCTCCTCATCGGCGCGCACCTCGGCGATCGTCTCGACTCGCTCCGCGAACGCGCGGCTGCGGCATCCGTCGTCTTCGCGGTGCTGCCCGACGATGCGGCCACCACCCCCGACGGCGAGGCGCTGCTCGATCTCGCGCTCGCCGCGACCGGGACGCGATCATGATCCGCCGCGCGGTGCTCACCGCTCCCTCACTCGCGGCGGAGGGCTATGGTGAACGAGGGAACGGACACTCGCGACGGAGACCGGAAACATGGTTGAACGAACAGTTCGAATCGGATCGACGCACGGCTTGCACGCACGGCCTGCCAAGCTCTTCACTCAAGCCGTCGCAGCCTCGGGCGCCGCGGTCACGCTCAGCAAGGCCGGCGGCAAGCCCGTCAACGCGGCGAGCATCCTCGGCGTCATCTCGCAGGGCATCGACCATGGCGACGAGGTCACACTCGTCGTCGAGGGCGGCGACGAGCAGACCCTGCTCGACGAGCTCATCGAACTGCTCAGCACCGACCACGACGAGTAGGGCGGGGCATCCGTCTCCGTTCGATTCGACGACTCGAGAGGGCGAATGATGGAGATCACGGGCACCGGAATCGGCCAGGGGGTGGCCGTCGGGCCGGTGGTGCGCATGGCGGAGCGCCTGCCGGAGCCGGTCGATCGACCGAGTCACCTCGACCCCGAACGCGAAGGCGAGCGGGCGAGGGCGTCGCTCTCCGTCGTCGCGGCGGAGCTCGCCAATCGCGGGGCCAAGGCCGGCGGAGCTGCGAAGGACGTGCTCGAGGCGCAGGCGATGATGGCAGAGGACCCGAGCCTCATCGACGAGGTGACGAAGCTGCTCGCGACCGGCAAGACCGCCGAGCGCGCCGTGTTCGAGGCGTTCGCCGCCTATCGCGACCTGCTCGCCGGCATGGGCGGTTACATGGGCGAGCGCGCCGCCGACCTCGACGACATCTCCCAGCGCGTCATCGCGCACCTGCTGAAGCTCCCGGCCCCCGGCGTGCCGAACCCGGGGCATCCGTTCGTGCTCGTCGCCCGCGACCTCGCACCCGCCGACACCGCGACCCTCGACCTCGGCCAGGTGCTCGGGCTCGTGACCGTCGACGGCGGCCCGACCTCGCACACCGCGATCCTCGCTCGCGAGAAGTCCATCGTCGCAGTGGTCGGGGCAGCGGATGCCGCGAGCCTCGCCGACGGCGACATGGTCGTGGTCGACGCCGCAGGCGACGTCGTCATCGCCTCGCCCTCGGCCGAGCAGGTCGCTGACGCGAAGTCCCGCATCGCCGAGCGCGCGGCGCTCGAGGCGGCGCCGGTGACGCCGGGCGCGCTCGCCGACGGCACCGCGGTGCCGCTCCTCGCGAATCTCGGTTCGGCCGATGGCGCCGCAGAGGCGTTGAAGCTCGGCGCCGAGGGCGTCGGCCTCTTCCGCACCGAGTTCCTCTTCCTCGACGCAGACAGTGCGCCGACCGTTCGAGAGCAGCAGGATCACTACACGCGGCTGCTCACGGCGTTCGCCGGCAAGAAGGTCGTCGTGCGCGTGCTCGATGCCGGCGCCGACAAGCCGCTCTCCTTCCTCAACGACGCGCCCGAAGAGAACCCGGCGCTCGGGCTCCGCGGGATCCGCGCGCTTCGGCACTCCGAGGTCATCCTCCGGGAGCAGCTCACCGCGCTCGCCGCGGCCGACGCGGCGACCGACGCCGAACTCTGGGTGATGGCGCCGATGATCGCGACGGTCGAGGAGACGCGATACTTCACGGGGCTCGCCAAGGAGCTCGGCATCAGTGTCGCCGGTGTGATGGTCGAGACCCCGTCGGCCGCGCTCATCGCAGGCCACGTGCTCGCCGCGAGCGACTTCGCCTCCATCGGCACGAACGACCTCACGCAGTACACGATGGCCGCCGACCGCCTGCTCGGCACCGTCGCGAACCTGCAGAACCCGTGGCATCCTGCCGTGCTGCAGTTGATCGCCGATGTGGGTCGTGCCGGCGCCGAACTCGGCAAGCCCGTCGGCATCTGCGGCGAGGCCGCCGCCGACCCGCTGCTCGCCGTCGTGCTCGTGGGCCTCGGCGCCACGAGCCTGTCGATGTCACCATCGGCACTCGCAGATGTCCGCGCCTCCCTCGCGCGGTACAGCCCGGATGACGCGAAGGCGCTCGCCCGGGCAGCACTGGCCGCTGAGGGAGCGGCCGAAGCCCGAGCGGCGGCTGACGCCGCCGCCACCGACATCACCACGACGCGGAGTCCGCGTCGTGACCATCAGAGAGGCAAATCATGACGACGACGTCATCGGACACGAAGCGGCCAGGGGGAGGCCGTGTAGCCGTCCAGAAGTTCGGCACCTTCCTCAGCGGCATGATCATGCCGAACATCGCGGCCTTCATCGCGTGGGGGTTCATCACCGCCCTGTTCATCGAAGCCGGACCGTTCCCGGTTCCCGCACTCGGCGGGTTCCCCGACGCCGACGGAAATGAGTACGTCGGCCTCGTCAGCCCGATGATCACCTACCTCCTGCCCCTGCTCATCGCCAACACCGGCGGCCGCATGGTCTACGACACGCGTGGCGGCGTCGTCGGCACCATCGCGACCATGGGCGTGATCGTCGGCGCGGGCATCCCGATGTTCATCGGCGCCATGATCATGGGCCCGCTCGCCGCGTGGCTCATGAAGCAGCTCGACAAGCTGTGGGAGGGCAAGATCAAGGCCGGCTTCGAGATGCTGGTGAACAACTTCTCGGCCGGCATACTCGGCCTGTTGCTCGCGCTCGCCGGCTTCTTCGCTTTCGCGCCGGCCGTCGAGTTCGTCAGCAACGGCCTCGAGGCCGCGGTGAACTGGCTCGTGCTCGCGGGACTGCTGCCGCTCGTGTCGATCCTCGTCGAGCCCGGCAAGATCCTCTTCCTGAACAACGCGATCAACCACGGCGTGTTCACCCCACTCGGCATCCAGCAGTCGGAGGAGACGGGCAAGTCGATCCTGTTCCTCATCGAGGCGAACCCCGGCCCCGGCCTCGGCATCCTGCTCGCATTCGCGATCTTCGGCGTTGGCATGGCCAAGGCGAGTGCGCCCGGCGCGATCATCATCCAGTTCTTCGGAGGCATCCACGAGATCTACTTCCCGTACGTGCTGATGAAGCCGATGCTGATCCTCGCTGCGATCGCCGGCGGCATGGCCGGCGTCGCGACGAACGTGCTCTTCCAATCGGGGCTGCGTGCGCCCGCCGCGCCGGGGTCGATCATCGCAGTGCTGCTCCAGACCGCGAACGACAGCTACCTCGGGGTCATCCTCTCGGTGGTCTTCGCCGCCGTCGTCTCGTTCCTCATCTCCGCGGTCATCCTCAGGGCGAGCCGGAAGCGCGACCTCGCGAAGGAGGGCGCCGGCGACCTGTCGGAGGCCATCGCGAAGACCCAGGAGAACAAGGGCAAGCAGAGCGGCGTCTTGGCCGACCTCGGGACCGGTGGTGCCGCCGCAGGCGGTGCGCTGCTCGCAGAGGGGGAGGCCGCGGCGTTCGAGCGGAAACCCATCCACACGATCATCTTCGCCTGCGACGCCGGCATGGGCTCGAGCGCCATGGGTGCCACGGTGCTGCGAAATAAGATCAAGAAGGCCGGCATCGACAGCGTCGACGTCACGAACAAGGCGATCGCCAGCCTCACCGACGACGTCGACCTCGTCGTCACCCATCAGGACCTCACCGACCGGGCACGACTGCAGTCGCCGAACGCCCTGCACATCTCGGTCGACAACTTCATGAACTCGCCGAAGTACGACGAGATCGTGCACCTGCTGGAATCCGAAGGCGTGCGCTGAAAGGCCAGCGCCGATAGAAAGGAACGGCCCATGACCGAACAGATCCTCTCTCCCGAGAACGTGCGGCTCGCACCTCGTGCGGCCGACCGCGAGCAGGCGATCCGCGACGCCGGCGGCATCCTCGTCGATGCCGGCGCGGTGCGCCCGGACTACCTCGACTCGATGCTCGAGCGGGAGGGATCCGTCTCGACCTACATGGGCAACTTCCTGGCAATCCCGCACGGCACGAACGAGGGCAAGGACGCGATTCTGCGCTCCGCGCTCTCGTTCGTGCGGTACGACGAGCCTCTCGACTGGGGCGGCGAGCCGGTGCGGTTCGTCGTCGGCATCGCGGGGCTCGAGAACGAGCACCTCGAGATCCTCTCCAAGATCGCGATCATCTTCTCCGACGACGACTCGGTGCAGTCGCTCGTCGACGCCGCGTCGGCGGAGGAGATCTTCGCACTGCTCTCGGAGGTCAACGACTCGTGAAGGCCGTGCACTTCGGCGCCGGCAACATCGGGCGCGGCTTCGTGGGTCTCCTGCTCCACGAGGCGGGCTACGAGGTCGTGTTCGCCGACGTGAACGCCGAGCTCATCGATGCGCTCGCGGCATCCGACCACTACACCGTGCACGAGGTCGGCGCCGGCGACCGCGACCGGGTCGTCGACGGCTATCGCGCCGTCAACAGTGCGACGGATGCCGCGGCGCTCGCCGCCGAGCTCGAGACCGCCGAGATCGCGACGACCGCGGTCGGGCCGACCATTCTGCGCTTCATCGCCCCGCACCTCGTGGCGGCGCTCCGCGCGAGGGCAGCGGATGCCCCGCCCCTGGCGATCATGGCCTGCGAGAACGCGATCAACGCCACCGACGTGCTGCGAGACGAGATGGCCGCGCTCGTCTCCGAGCCGGAGTGGCCGGCGCTCGCCGCGCGCGCCGTATTCGCCAACACAGCGGTCGACCGCATCGTGCCTGCCCAGGCACCGGGCGCTGGGCTCGACGTCACGGTCGAGACGTACTTCGAGTGGTCCATCGAGCGCCCGCCGTTCGGCGCCATTGCGCCCGACATCCCCGGCGCGCACTTCGTGGCCGACCTGGGGCCCTACATCGAGCGAAAGCTCTTCACCGTGAACACCGGGCACGCCGCCACGGCGTACTTCGGCTTCCTCGCCGGCCATGAGCGCATCAGCGACGCGCTCGCCGATCCAGGCGTCGCCGGCGCGGTCGAGCGCGTGCTCGCGGAGACGTCGGCGCTCATCGTCGACAAGCACGGCTTCACCGAGGCGCAACAGGCGGAGTACCGCGCGAGCATTCTCGAGCGCTTCCGCAACCCCGAGCTGCCAGACACCGTCGAGCGCGTCGGCCGCCAGCCGTTGCGCAAGCTCGGCAGGCACGAGCGCTTCATCGGACCGGCGGCCGAGCTCGTCGAGCGCGGGCAACCGGTCGAGGGTCTCCTCGCCGCGGTCGGCGCGGCCCTTCGCTTCGATGTGCCCGCCGACCCAGAGAGCGTCGAGCTGCAGGCTCTGCTGCCGGCGCGGGGCGCCGCGGAGCTCGTGCACGAGGTGACGGGCATCGAGGCGGAGCATCCGCTCGAATCCGGGCTCATCGCTGTGTTCACCGACGCGCAGTCGACAGCGTGACGCGTCGTCGCCGCGGCATCCGTGGCTCAACTGGCGAAGCGGGCCGGAATCGCCTATAGTTGACCCTTGGTGTTCTGCACGCCTGCTTCGGCATGCCTGACGGTCTGTGTTCCCACAGATCTTCTGTGTTTGACGGAGCTGCGCTCTGCGCAGAACCATCGCACGACCAGCATCCCAAACTCCAAGCGATAGTGAGGCTATGGCCAAGAAAGACGGCGTCATCGAGATTGAAGGCTCGGTCACCGAGGCCCTTCCGAACGCGATGTTCCGGGTGGAACTCTCGAACGGGCACAAGGTCCTCGCGCACATTTCAGGAAAGATGCGCCAGCACTACATCCGCATTCTCCCCGGAGACCGCGTGATCGTGGAGCTGAGCCCATACGACCTGACGCGCGGCCGCATCGTCTACCGCTACAAGTAAGGGCTGTTCGGAAAGTAACGGCCCGCGGCGTCCCGCGGGTACGAGGACAGCGAAATCCAAGGAATAATCGTGAAGGTCAACCCCAGCGTCAAGCCCATCTGCGACCACTGCAAGGTGATTCGCCGCCACGGCCGCGTCATGGTCATCTGCAAGGCCAACCCGCGCCACAAGCAGCGTCAGGGCTAGTCACAGACGAGGGGCGCACGCGCCCCGTTCCCCACAACTGAACATATCGGCAGCGCCAGAAGTATCGATTTCGATACGCCGCTTCGCGGCTACTCGATCAGCGATACGGACACCTCGGGTCGGAGGCCCGGGCACCGGCGTTGTTCCACACCTCCACTTCGAAACAGGAGAAGCCACACATGGCACGTCTGGCAGGAGTCGACATCCCGCGCGAGAAGCGCGTGGAGATCGCACTGACTTACATCTACGGCGTCGGCCGCACGCGAGCGCTCACCACGCTCGCCGAGACCGGCATCGACGGAAACATTCGCGTGAAGGACCTCAGCGACGAGCAGCTCATCGCCCTCCGCGACTACATCGAGGTCAACTTCAAGGTTGAGGGTGACCTGCGCCGTGAGGTGGCAGCCGACATCCGCCGCAAGGTCGAGATCGGCTCCTACGAGGGCATCCGCCACCGTCGCGGTCTCCCGGTCCGAGGCCAGCGCACCAAGACCAACGCTCGCACCCGCAAGGGACCGAAGCGCACCGTGGCCGGCAAGAAGAAGGCTCGCTAGGCCTCGGCCCAGTGATCCAGCGCCTCTAGGATTCAGGAGAAATCATGGCAGCACCCAAGACGGCAGCTCGCAAGCCGCGCAAGAAGGAAAAGAAGAACATCGCAGTGGGCCAGGCCCACATCAAGTCGACGTTCAACAACACGATCGTCTCGATCACCGACACCAACGGTGCCGTGATCAGCTGGGCTTCCTCCGGCGGCGTCGGCTTCAAGGGCTCGCGCAAGTCGACCCCGTTCGCCGCGCAGCTGGCCGCAGAGTCGGCCGCCCGCCAGGCGCAGGAGCACGGCATGAAGAAGGTCGACGTCTTCGTCAAGGGCCCCGGCTCGGGCCGCGAGACCGCGATCCGTTCCCTTCAGGCCGCAGGGCTCGAGGTCGGCAGCATCAACGACGTGACGCCCCAGGCGCACAACGGATGCCGCCCGCCCAAGCGCCGTCGCGTCTGATCTCTTCCCGGTGATCGAGGAGGCGTCCGGCTCAGCCGGGCTCTCCTCGATCGCCGGGACATCCGTTCTCTCATACAACTCAAGATCCTCGTACTCGCAGGTGTCATATAGCGGACACCCTGCCGAAAGGAATCAACAGTGCTGATCGCACAGCGCCCGACGCTCACCGAAGAGAACATCTCGGAGTTCCGTTCGCGTTTCGTGATCGAGCCCCTCGAGCCGGGCTTCGGTTACACCCTGGGCAACTCGCTCCGTCGCACCCTCCTCTCCTCGATCCCCGGCGCAGCCGTGACGAGCATCCGCATCGACGGCGTGCTCCACGAGTTCTCGACCGTTCCGGGCGTGAAGGAGGATGTCACCGAGATCATCCTCAACATCAAGAACCTGGTCGTCTCCAGCGAGCACGACGAGCCGATCACCGCGTACCTGCGCAAGCAGGGGTCCGGTGAGGTCACCGCCGCCGACATCTCGGCTCCGGCCGGCGTCGAGGTGCACAACCCCGAGCTCGTCATCGCGACGCTCAACGACTCGGCGAAGTTCGAGCTCGAGCTCACGATCGAGCGTGGCCGCGGCTACGTCTCGGCCAGCCAGAACCGCAACGAGTACTCAGAGGCCGGCCAGATCCCGGTCGACTCGATCTACTCGCCGGTACTCAAGGTCACCTACCGTGTCGAGGCCACCCGTGCCGGCGAGCGCACCGACTTCGACCGTCTCGTGGTCGACGTCGAGTCGAAAGCGGCCATCACGCCGCGCGACGCGATCGCCTCGGCGGGCCGCACGCTCACCGAGCTGTTCGGTCTCGCCCGCGAGCTGAACACCGCCGCCGAGGGCATCGAGATCGGCCCCGCGCCGGTCGATGCCGTGCTCTCCAGCGAGCTCTCGATCCCGATCGAAGACCTCGACCTGTCGGTGCGCAGCTACAACTGCCTGAAGCGCGAGGGCATCAACACGGTGTCCGAGCTCGTCGCCCTGTCGGAGTCGCAGCTCATGAACATCCGCAACTTCGGTCAGAAGTCGGTGGATGAGGTCAAGGACAAGCTCACCGAAATGGGTCTGTCGCTCAAGGACTCGGTCCCCGGGTTCGACGGCGCCCACTTCTACACGGGCTTCGAAGACGAGAACAACTAGGCAGGCACGCCGCCCGCCCGCCCACCCCCACCTACTGGAGAGAACGAACCATGCCGAAGCCCACGAAGGGCCCCCGCCTCGGAGGCGGCCCCGCCCACGAGCGGTTGATGCTCGCGAACCTCGCTGCTGCGCTGTTCACGCACAAGCGCATCACCACGACCGAGACGAAGGCCAAGCGCCTGCGTCCGCTCGCCGAGCGTCTGGTGACGTTCGGCAAGCGCGGTGACCTGCACGCGCGTCGTCGTGTGCTCGGTGTCATCGGCGACAAGACCGTCGTGCACGAGCTGTTCACGGTCATCGCACCGCAGGTCGCCGACCGTGAAGGCGGTTACACCCGCATCACGAAGATCGGCAACCGCAAGGGCGACAACGCGCCCATGGCGGTCATCGAGCTCGTGCTCGAGCCCGTGACCCCGAAGAAGCGCGCAGCCAAGCCGGCCGCCGCCGAGGCGCCCGTCGCCGAGGAGGTTCCGGCCGAGGTCGTCGAGGAGACCGAGGTCGTCGAGACCGAGGCTGCCGCCGATGAGACGACCGAGGCTGTCGCCGACGAGGCGCCCGCCGAGACCGAGGCCGCCGAGGCCAAGTAGTCTCGACACTCGTTCACGAAGGCCCCGGTGCGATTGCACCGGGGCCTTCTGCGTGCCACGCACGTGTCGCCGTCTAGGCTGAATGAGTGACCGAGCACGACTTGCCGCCGCTCTCCGAGCGCATCGCGGCTCCCGAGACGCTCCCGCCCCTTTCGCATCCCGACGTCGTGACATGGCGTCCGGTCGGCGATGACGACCTCGACCTGCTCGTCGCACTCGAGGCGGCGATGGCGGCGGCCGACCATCCCGAGTACGCGGTGCCGCGCGAGGAGCTCGCCGACGACCTCGGGATGTCGTTCGTCGACCGCGAGCTCGACACGGTCGTCGCGCTCGATGCCGACGGTCGGGCGGTGGCGTGGGGCATCGCGTACCACCCGCCGGAGCACGACACGCTCGTGCGCACGATCCTCGCGGGCGGCGTGCATCCCGAACTGCGTCGGCGGGGCATCGGCCGAGTGCTCCTCGCCTGGCAGCGTGCGCGGGGCGAACAGCAGCTCGCGGCATCCGATCTGCCGCTTCCCGGCTGGATAATGGCCTTCTCCGACGACCGCGCGCGGGGGGCCGGTCCGCTGTTCGAGTCGTCGGGGTTCGGCGCGGCGCGGTACTTCGCGGGTTTGCGCCGAGATCTCGGGGAGCCGATCGATGATGCTGGTCCCGGCGACGGTGTTCGCATCGAGATGCTGACGTCATCGCGGATCGACGAGGTGCGAGAGGCTCGCAACGACGCGTTCCGCGATCACTGGGGCAGCCAGCCGACATCCGAGGAGCAATGGCGGGCCTTCGCCTCGAGCGCGGTGTTCCGACCCGATCTCTCGGTCGTGGCCGTCGAAGAGGCGAGCGACCGTGTCGTGGGGTTCGTGCTCGCCGAAGTGAAGGAAGACGACTGGGCCGGGCAGGGCTTCTCGAGTGCGCACGTGCCACTCGTCGGCGTCGTGCGCGGCCAACGCGGGCGCGGCATCGCAAAGGCGCTGCTGGCGACCCACCTCGCGGCTGCCGGTGCCGCAGGGCTCGAGTACTCCACGCTCGAGGTCGACGCCGCGAGCCCCACCGGTGCGCTAGCCCTGTACGAGCGCATGGGGTTCCGAGCGGCGACCCGCGAGACCAGCTACACGATCGTGGTGTAGCGCTCCGACGTCCTTCGTGCAACGAACACGACGTCGCGGAGACGTCGCGTCGGATCGCGTCGACCGGCCTGATTCGGCAGGATGAGCGGATGAGCGAGCAGCAGAGCGTACGGCTGAGTGACCGGGTTCCCGCAGAGGACGTCGAGACTCCGCAGCATCCGGATGCCCTGTGGCGCCCGGCGACCGAGGCTGACATCGATGCCGTGCTCGTCTTCTTCGCCGCCGTCGCCGCAACGGATCACCCCGACTGGGTCGAGACGAGGGACGAGGTCGGCGAGCCGTTCGAGCTGTCGCACATCGACGCCGTTCGTGACACCATGCTCGCGACCGGACCTGGCGGCGACGTGCTCGCATACGGTACGGCGGTCATGCCGCCGGGGCAGGAGACGCTCGTGCGCTCGATCGTCCTCGGCTCGGTGCACCCCGCCGTGCGCCGACGCGGCCTCGGTGCCGCCCTGCTTCAGTGGCAACTCGCACGGGCGCGGCAGCAGTTGCGATCCAGCGACTCGACGCTGCCCGGCTGGATCATGGCGTATGCCGATGAACGGTCGCCGGATGCCTCCGCGCTTCTCGAGGGGCACGGACAACCGCTTACGAGGCACTTCTTCATCCTCGAGCGGGACCTCTCCGAGCCGCTCCCCATGTTCCATCATCCGGTCGACGTGACGATCGCAGGCTGGAGTGACGAGCTCACCGAGCCGACGCGAGTCGCGCGAAACGACGCATTCCGCGACCACTGGGGCAGCCAGTCGAGGAGCGTCGAGGAGTGGTCATCGATGGTGCATTCGGAGAGATTCGCTCCCGAACTCTCGTTCGTCGCCGTTGCGGAGGCGCCAGACGAGTCGACCGGGTCCAGCGGGGCGGGGGTGGTCGGCTTCGTGCTCGCGTTGTTCAACCAAGGCGACTGGGAGAGGCAGGGATTCTCCTCGAGCTACGTGCAGCTCGTCGGCGTCGTGCGCGATCGCCGCGGTGAAGGCATTGCGCAGGCCTTGCTCGCGCGGCACCTGCAGGCTGCACGGGATGCCGGACTCCAGCGCGCCACCCTCACCGTCGACGCGGCCAACCCGAGCGGGGCTCTCGCTCTCTACGAGGGCATCGGCTTCGCGCCCGCACACACCCATGTGAGTCACGTGCGTGAGTACTGACGGCGCTTGCCGGCGGCACTCCATCCTCTCCATCTCGCGGCATCCGCTCAACGGTCTCGTTGCCCACAGTCGGCACGGGGCGGGTTGGGTGCTCGTGACTGGTGGGGTCGTGATGCTCACCGTCGGCGGCCCTGGTGCGCGGGTCGTCGTCGCATTGCCATCCCAGGAGGCATGCGCCGAGACGGCAGCGCCCTGGGAGTGCGCGAGACGGTGACTGCGGACCCTAGGCTGGTTCGGTGATCGAACGAGTGGATGCCGCGGGCGGTGCGAACCCCGCGGGCGGTGCGAACCCCGCGGGCGAGGCGAGCGACCCGGCCGCGGCGGGCACCGGCGGCACCGAGGCATCCGTCGTGCGCCTTCGGCTCGGCATCGCCTACGACGGGACCGACTTCAACGGATGGAGCCGCCAACCCGGTCAGCGCACGGTGCAGGGGGTGCTCGAAGCCGGGCTCGCGACCCTGTTCCGGCGCACGGGCGTTGTTCCGAGGCTCATGGTGGCCGGGCGCACCGACGCCGGGGTGCACGCGGTCGGGCAGGTCGCGCACCTCGATGTTCCGTTGGACGCGCTGCGGGCGGTGACGCGGCCGCGACGAGGGCACCCGGCCGAGGTGGCGAGCGAGGCGGGTGTGCTCGCACGACGACTCACCGGCATCCTCGGGGCCGGCGCCGATGTCGTCGTCAACAGCATCGATCGCGCGCCTCATGGGTTCGACGCCCGCTTCTCGGCGATGTGGCGCCGGTACGAGTACCGCGTCGCCGATGCATCCGCTCGACGCGACCCGCTCGAGCGCCGTCGCACCGTCGCCATCCCGCGTGCCCTCGACGAACGGGCGATGTCGGCCGCGGCCGAGTCGCTCGTCGGCCTCCACGACTTCGCGGCGTTCTGCAAGCCGCGTGCCGAGGCGACGACGATCCGCACGTTGCAGTCCTACCGGTGGCGCCGCGACGCAGACGGCGTGCTCGTGGCGTCGCTGCAGGCCGACGCCTTCTGCCGCTCGATGGTGCGCGCGTTGATCGGCGCGGTCGTCGCGGTGGGCGAGGGGCGTCTGGGTGTGGAATCGCCCATGGAACTGCTTCGTGCGGCGCAGCGAACGAGCGCCTTCAAGGTCATGCCCGCGAAGGGCCTGGTGCTGACGGAGGTCGGATACCCCGATGACGACGAGCTCGAGACGCGGGCGGCGCAGACCCGTGCGCGGCGTGCGCTCCGGGCGCATCCGATCGACGCAGGGTTGCGCTGATTCAGGGTTGTGCTGATGCAGGACTGTGCTGACGCAGGCGGCGGCTCATCCGGGGGATTGGACGCCCGCGCCTCGACCCGCTAAGCTTTCCCTTTGGTGTCGTCCTCTGCGGCGACATGCGAAGTTGAGCCCTCCACCAGGGCGTTCGAACGCATCGCGGGCGAACACCCACCGGAGTGGGATTCACGAACCCCTCACTCGATCAGAAAGCAGCACTTCCGTGACGCGCACTTTCACTCCCAAGCCGTCCGACATCCAGCATGACTGGGTCGTCATCGACGCAACCGACATCGTGCTCGGTCGCCTCGCGAGCCACACCGCAGCCCTGCTGCGCGGCAAGCACAAGGCGATCTTCGCGAACCACGTCGACACCGGTGACTTCGTCATCATCGTCAACGCCGACAAGGTGGCCCTCACCGGCCAGAAGCTCGAGCAGAAGAAGGCCTACCGCCACTCGGGGTACCCGGGCGGCCTCAAGGCCGTCAGCTACGCCGAGCTTCTCGAGAAGAACCCCGTCCGCGCCGTCGAGAAGGCGATCCGTGGCATGCTCCCGAAGAACTCGCTCGGTCGGGCCCAGCTCAAGAAGCTGAAGGTCTACACCGGGCCGGAGCACCCGCACTCGGCTCAGCAGCCGAAGCCGTACACCCTCACCCAGGTCGCCCAGTAATTCCGGCACCCTCGACGTTCTCGAAATAAGGATTCACACCACCATGGCGAAGATCGCAGACCAGATCGAAGCGGCTCCCGAGAGCTACACCACCGAGAGCGCCGCTGAGGCAGCTCCCAGCACCCCCCGCCCCGTGCTCACCGTGCCCGGTGCCGCCGTCGGTCGCCGCAAGCAGGCGATCGCCCGTGCGCGCCTCGTTCCCGGCGCCGGCAGCATCACCGTCAACGGTCGCGAGCTCGCGGCCTACTTCCCGAACAAGCTGCACCAGCAGCTCATCACCGATCCCTTCACGGTGCTCGAGCTCACCGGCTCCTACGACGTGGTCGCAAAGATCACGGGTGGCGGTCCCTCGGGTCAGGCCGGCGCGCTGCGCCTCGCCATCGCTCGTGCGCTGAACGAGATCGACCGCGAGAACAACCGTGCGACGCTCAAGAAGTCGGGCTTCCTCACGCGTGACGCTCGCGTCATCGAGCGCAAGAAGGCCGGTCTCAAGAAGGCCCGCAAGGCGCCGCAGTTCTCGAAGCGCTGATCTCAGCGCCCGGATCTCCGTAGATGCCTCGGCTTTTCGGAACCGACGGGGTCCGGGGCCTGGCCAACCGTGAACTCACGGCTGACCTCGCCCTGGGCCTCGCTCAGGCTGCTGCCGCCGTCCTCACTCAGGGGCGGCACGCAGAAGAGCGTCGAGCCGCCGGCCGGCGGCCCGTCGCGGTCGTGGCGCGCGACCCGCGCGTCTCAGGTGAATTCCTCACCGCCGCCGTGTCGGCCGGCCTCGCCGCCTCGGGGGTCGACGTGCTCGATGCCGGTGTCATACCGACGCCGGCTACCGCGTTCCTGATCGACTCGATCCGCGCCGATTTCGGCGTGATGATCTCGGCATCGCACAATCCCGCACCCGACAACGGCATCAAGTTCTTCTCGTTCGGCGGGACGAAGCTCCCCGACGAGGTGGAGGACCGCATCGAGTCCTTCCTCGGCCGGCCGAAGCTCGCTCCGGTCGGCGACGGCGTCGGCCGCATCCGCCGCTTCGCCGATGCCGAAGACCGCTACGTCGTGCATCTGCTCGGCACGCTGCCCCACCGGCTCAACGGCCTGAAGGTCGTGCTCGACTGCGCGCACGGCGCTGCCGCCGGCGTCTCGCCCGAGACGTTCACCGACGCCGGAGCCGACGTCGTTGTCATCGGCGCCGACCCCGACGGCATGAACATCAACGACGGCGTCGGGTCGACCCACCTCGAGCAACTCCAGGCGGCCGTGGTCGAGCACGGGGCCGACCTCGGCATCGCCCATGACGGCGACGCCGACCGCTGCCTCGCTGTCGACGCCGACGGCAAGGTCATCGATGGCGACCAGATCATGGCGATCCTCGCGGTGTCGATGAAAGAACGCGGCACACTGACCGACGACACGCTCGTCGTGACGGTCATGTCGAACCTCGGCCTGCGCCGTGCGATGGCCGAACAGGGCATCCGCGTCGTCGAGACCAAGGTCGGCGATCGCTACGTGCTCGAGGCGCTCGCGGCCGAGGGGCTCGCGCTCGGTGGGGAACAATCGGGCCACGTCATCATGAGCGAGTTCGCCACGACCGGAGACGGTGTGCTGACCGGCTTGCACCTCGCGGCCGAGATGGCACGCACCGGCAAGACGATCGCCGAGCTCGCCTCGGTGATGACGGTCTACCCGCAGGTGCTCGTGAACGTGCGCGGTGTCGACCACCACGCGCTCGGCGACGACGCGGAGGTGGCTGCGGCAGTCGCCGCCGTCGAGGCCGAGCTCGGCGACTCCGGGCGGGTCCTCCTGCGTCCCTCCGGCACCGAGCCGATGGTGCGCGTCATGGTCGAAGCCGCCGAGCAGGACGTCGCGGAGCGGCACGCCGCGACGCTCGCTGCCGTGGTGCTGGCGCAGCTCGCGCTGTAGTCGAGGCCGTTCGGCGGGTGCTCGGCCGCTGCGGTTCGCGTCGAGAGTGCACGTTTCGCCCGTGGATGGGCGGCGACTGCACGTTCGGCGCGAGATGGGTGCGTCATCCCTGCGCCGCGCGCGTCAGAGCTTGCGCAGCAGCACGCTCGAGACGGTGTGATCCGAGCCCTTGCGAAGCACGAGGGACGCGCGCGACCGCGTCGGCCGGATGTTCTGCAGCAGGTTCGGCTCGTTGATCGAGTGCCAGATCTCGCGCGCGCGGGCACGCGCTTCGGCTTCGGTGAGGTTCGCGTAGCGGTGGAAGTACGAACGCGGGTTCGCGAAGGCGCCGCGCTGGAGCTTCAGGAAGCGCTCTTCGTACCAGCGCGCGATGTCGCTCGTGCGCGCATCGACGTAGATCGTGAAGTCGAAGAGGTCGCTCACGGCGAGACGATGCCCGGGGCCGGGAGGCTGCAGCACGTTCAGGCCCTCGACGATGAGCACGTCGGGCCGACGCACGGTGACTTGCGCATCGCTGACGATGTCGTAGGCGAGGTGCGAGTAGAACGGCGCGCGAACCTCGGCGGCGCCCGCCTTCACCTCACTCACGAAGCGGAGCAGTGCACGCCGGTCGTACGACTCGGGGAATCCCTTGCGGGCCATGAGGCCGCGTCGCTCGAGCTCGGCGTTCGGAAAGAGGAACCCGTCGGTCGTGATGAGCTCGACGCGCGGCGTGTGCTCCCAGCGAGCGAGGAGTTCGCGCAGCAATCGGGCGATCGTCGACTTGCCGACGGCGACCGAGCCGGCGACGCCGATGACGAACGGCGTCGACTCGAAGCGCTCGCGCAGGAACTCGCTCGTGACCTTGTGCAGCGACTTCGTACCGCCGACGTAGAGGTTCAGCAACCGACTGAGCGGCAGGTAGACCTCGGCGACCTCTCGGGGGTCGAGCGGTTCGCCGAGACCGCGCAGCTGCACGATCTCGGTCTCGCGCAATGGGGAGGGCATCGACGGTGCGAGCGCGGCCCAGTCGGCCCGATCGAGTTCGATGAACGGGGAGATCTGCGCCGCGGGCGACGACTGGCTCTGCGGATCAGGCACCGTGCCAGTGTAGTCAGGCGCTCGGGCGACGGCGCTCGGGCCGCGACGGCGGGGGAGTGCACAGCGCAGCGCCAGTACAATCGCTCCCATGTGTGGAATCGTCGGATACGTCGGAGAGCGCAACAGCCTCGACGTCCTTATGGGAGGCCTTCGTCGCCTCGAATATCGTGGCTACGACTCAGCGGGAGTGGCGGTCGTCGACGACGACGGTGCCATCGAGACCGCGAAGCGGGCCGGCAAGCTCCAGATGCTCGCCGATGAGCTCGCCGCGAACCCGCTGCATCGAGGCGGCACCGGCATCGGACACACGCGCTGGGCGACGCACGGCGGGCCCACCGATCGCAACGCGCACCCGCACCTCGGCGATGAGGGCCGGCTCGCCCTCATCCACAACGGCATCATCGAGAACTTCTCCGAGCTGAAGGCCGAGCTCGAAGGCGAGGGCTTCGTCTTCGAGAGCGAGACCGACACCGAGGTCGCCGCCGTTCTCCTCGGCCGGGAGTATCGGGCGACCGGCGATCTGCGCGAGGCGTTCCGCAGGATCGTGTCCCGACTCGATGGCGCGTTCACTCTGCTGGCCGTGCACCGCGACGAGCCCGGCGTCGTCGTCGGCGCACGCCGCAACTCCCCGCTCGTCATCGGTCTCGGCGAGGGCGAGAACTTCCTGGGTTCGGATGTCGCGGCCTTCGTCGAGTACACGAAGCGAGCCGTGGCGATCGGCCAGGACCAGATCGTGACGATCACTGCCGACGATGTCGTGGTCACCGACTTCGACGGGCAGCCGGTCGAGGTCGAGCCGTTCGACGTCGCGTGGGACGCGTCCGCCTCCGAGAAGGGCGGCTGGTCGTCGTTCATGCGCAAGGAGGTCTCCGAGCAGCCCGAGGCCGTGCGGAACACGCTGCTCGGCCGCGTCGTCGACGGTCAGGTCGTGATTCCCGAACTCGAGTCGTTCGGCGATGAGGAGCTTCGCGGAATCCGTCGCATCACCGTGATCGCGTGCGGCACCGCCGCCTATGCGGGCATGGTCGCGAAGTACGCGATCGAGCAGTGGGCACGGGTGCCGGTCGAGGTCGAGCTCAGCCACGAGTTCCGCTATCGCGAGCCGGTGCTCGATGCTGACACGCTCGTCGTCTCGATCAGCCAGTCGGGCGAGACCATGGACACGCTCATGGCCGTGAAGTATGCGCGTGAGCACGGAGCGCGAACGATCTCGATCTGCAACACGCAGGGCGCGACGATTCCCCGTGAGTCCGATGCGGTCGTCTACACGCACGCCGGGCCCGAGGTCGCTGTGGCCTCCACGAAGGCGTTCGTCGCGCAGATCGCGGCGCTCTACCTCTTCGGCCTGCATCTCGCACGGGTGCGGGGCACGCTCTCCGCCGACGCGCTCGCGACGCAGTTGGACGAGCTGGCGGCGGTGCCCGAGAAGCTCGAGGTCGTGCTCGCCGAGTCCGAGAAGGTCGCGCAGCTCGCGCACTGGATGGCCGACACCCGTTCGGTGCTCTTCCTCGGCCGTCACGTCGGCTACCCGATCGCGCTCGAGGGTGCGTTGAAGCTCAAGGAGCTCGCGTACATCCATGCCGAGGGCTTCGCTGCCGGTGAGCTCAAGCACGGCCCGATCGCGCTCATCGAACCGGGCCAGCCGGTCTTCGTGGTCGTGCCGAGCCCGCGAGGCTCCGCAGCCCTGCACCCGAAGGTCGTCTCGAACATCCAGGAGATCCGCGCCCGCGGCGCCCGCGTGATCGCGATCGCCGAGGCCGGCGACGCCGCAGTGCTGCCGTTTGCGGACGAGGTGCTTCGCATCCCGCTCGCGGCGCCGCTCTTCGAGCCGTTGCTCGCCGTCGTGCCGCTGCAGATCTTCGCGATGGAGCTCTCGCAGGCGAAGGGGCTCGATGTCGACCAGCCCCGCAACCTCGCGAAGTCGGTCACGGTCGAGTGAACGGGGCGCGGGAGGTGGCGCCGTGATCGCGGGGATCGGCATCGATGTCGTCGACATCGCCCGCTTCGAGCGTTCGCTGACGCGCACTCCCGCACTTCGCGACCGACTGTTCGCTGAGAGCGAACGGGGCCGCCCTGCGCGGTCGCTCGCCGCGAGATTCGCCGCGAAAGAGGCGCTCATCAAGGCGCTCGGAGGGAACCCGGTCATCCGGTGGCACGACATGCGGGTCGTGCAAGACGAGCACGGCAACCCCGATTTCGAGCTGTCTGGCGCCATCGCGCAACTCACCCATGACCTCGGCATCGATCGGGTCCACGTCTCCATGAGTCACGACGCCGGCATCGCGAGTGCCTTCGTCGTGCTCGAGAACGGGGCAGGAGGAGCCTCGTGAGCGGGCCGACGGATGCCTCGCTGCGACCGTTCCGCGAAGCCGTCGTCGATCTCGACGCCGTACGCGAGAACATCCGCGCACTCGCGGCCGTCGTGGCGCCGGCGCTGACGATGGTGGTCGTGAAGGCGAACGCCTACGGGCACGGCGCGGTACCGGTGGCTCGGTCGGCTCTCGCGGGCGGTGCCGACTGGCTCGGTGTCGCCGACATCGACGAGGCGCACGAGCTCCGCGACGCGGGCATCGATGCGCCGCTCCTCGCGTGGCTGCACGACCCCGGCGCGAGGTTCGGCCCCGCGATCGAGCGCGACATCGACCTCGGCGTCTCGTCGATCGATCAGCTTCAGGCCATCGCGGATGCCGCGGCATCCGTCGACCGCGTGGCGGCCGTGCACCTGAAACTCGACACCGGTCTCAGTCGCAGCGGCGTCGCCCCCGAGCACTGGCCAGAGGCGGTCGCACTCGCGGCGGGGCTCGAGAGTGCGGGCCGCATCCGAGTGCGCGGCCTGTTCAGCCATCTCGCGAACACCTCTCCCGATGAGGATGCGCGCCAGCTGGCCGCCTTCGAACGCGGCCTCGAGCAGGCAGCGGCGGCGGGACTGCGCGCCGAGGTGCGTCATCTCGCCTCGACCGCGGGAGCGCTGCGCGTGCCCGCCGCTCGCTTCGATCTCGTGCGCATCGGCATCGGTGCGTATGGCATCCCGCCGTTCGGCGACGGCACGACCGCCGCCGATCTGGGGCTGCGACCCGCCATGACGCTCCGAGGCTGCGTCGCCGCCGTGCGCCGCGTCGAGCCCGGAACCGGTGTGTCGTACGGCCACATCTGGCGCGCCGCGCGTGCGACGACGCTCGCCCTCGTGCCGCTCGGGTATGCAGATGGGGTTCCCCGCCAGGCCTCCGATCGGGCAGAGGTCTGGATAGCGGGCGCGCGCCGCCCCGTCGTCGGCCGCATCGCGATGGACCAGTTCGTCGTCGACGTCGGCGACGACCGGGTCGAGACGGGTGACGAGGTCGTGCTCTTCGGCGACCCCGAGACGGGTGCACCGTCGGCGGACGACTGGGGCGATGCCGCAGGCACCATCGGCTACGAGATCGTGACCCGCATCGGGCCGCGCGTGCCGCGCCGCTACCTTGGCGGGGCGTGATGCGGTTCGAGGCGGTCGACACCCCCGCGATGGAATCGTTCGGTCGTGAGCTCGGGGCAGTGCTGCGCGCGGGCGACGTCGTCGTGCTCACTGGCCCGCTCGGCGCGGGCAAGACCACACTCACCCGCGGCATCGGCGCGGGCCTCGGCGTACGCGGGCCCGTGCAGAGCCCGACCTTCGTGCTCGCTCGCACCCATCCGAGCCTCGTGGGCGGCGCCCCGCTCGTGCACGTCGACGCCTATCGGCTCGGCAGCGCTGCATTGCTCGACGACCTCGACCTCGACTTCGATCGCTCCGTCGTCGTCGTCGAATGGGGCGGCGGGCTCGTGGAGGACGTCACCGATTCATGGCTCGAGGTCGTGATCGAGCGGCCGACGGGCGCGAGCATCGCGGATACCGCTGGGCCGGTCGGCGGCACGGGCGGCATGGATGCCACGGGCGACGGCCTCGACCGCACCGCACTCGATGCCGACGAGCCGCGAACGGTCACGGTGATCGGCCGCGGGCCCCGCTGGGCCGACACTGCGTACGCCGCGCCCGCGTAGGCTTGAGGTCATGCTCCTCGCGATCGACACCTCGACGGGTACGAGTGTCGCCGTCGTCGATCGAGACGGCGCGAGCGGTGAGCCGCGCTGTCTCTTCGAGACCGGCACCGACGACACCATGCGCCACGCAGAGGTGATCGGCGGATTCATCCGTGACGCGCTCGCCGGCGCCGGCGTCGAACCACGCGACCTGTCGGGTGTCGCGGCGGGAATGGGGCCCGGGCCGTTCACCGGCCTGCGCGTCGGAATCGCCGCAGCGCACGCATTCGCACTCGGCATCGGCCGCCCGTTCGTGCCGGTCGTGAGCCACGACGCGATCGCCTTGGCCCGGTACCGCGCGGGTGACGCAGGCCTGCTGCAGGTGGTCACCGACGCGCGACGTCGCGAGTTCGCGATCTCCGAGTACGACGGACTCGACGGTGATGGACTGCCCGTGCGGGTCAGCGGCCCCGAACTCGCGCCACGCGACGAGGTGCCCGCGCCACGCGGCATCCGCTTCGATGCCGCGATCGTCTCGGCGGGCGCGGTCGGCATGCTCGCCGAACTCGCTTTCGCCGCCGGTCGCCTGCCGCTCACGCCCGACGAGCCGATCTACCTGCGAGCACCCGATGTCACCCCGTCGGCCGGCAAGAAGGTGCTGCGATGAGCGTGTTCATGCGGAGAGCGACGACCGACGATCTCGAGCGCATCATGGTGCTCGAGCGCGCGACCTTCGAGGCCGATGCCTGGCCCGAAGACGCCATGCGCCGTGAGATCGAGAGCGAACACGGCTACTACCTGGTGGCCGTCGACGACCGGATCGAAGCCCAGCGCGACGCTCGCCCCGATCGCGATGCCGATCCGGATGCCGATGCCGATCCCGCCGGTGGCCTGCTCGGCTACGCCGGCCTCCTCGCTCCGGCCGGCGGCGGGCAGGGCGACATCCAGACGATCGCGGTCGCACCGTCGACCCGGGGCATCGGCCTCGGCCGCGGCCTCATGCACGCGCTCATCACCGAAGCTCGACGCCGTCATGTCTCGGAGCTCTTCCTCGAGGTGCGCGCCGACAACCCCATCGCCCGTGCGCTCTACGACTCGCTCGGCTTCGAGGAGATCGGCGTGCGCCGTGGATACTACCGGCGCGGCATCGACGCGGTGCACATGCGGCTGACGGTGCCGTCGGCGGTCACCCGCCCCGCCGCCGAAGACGCGGGCGAGCGCGCTGCGGGCGGCGCAGGGGCGACTCGATGAACCGCGACGCCCCGCTCATCCTCGGCATCGAGACCTCGTGCGACGAGACCGGTGTCGGCATCGTGCGCGGCACGACGCTCCTCGCCAACACGATCGCCTCCTCGATGGAGGAGCACGCCCGATACGGCGGCGTCGTGCCCGAGATCGCCGCGCGTGCACATCTCGAGGCGCTCGGGCCCACGATCCGGGCGGCGCTCGCCGAGGCATCCGTCACCTTCGCCGATCTCGACGCGATCGCGGTGACGAGTGGCCCCGGCCTCGCGGGCGCGCTCATGGTCGGCGTCGGCGCCGCCAAGGCGCTGGCCATCTCCCTCGACGTGCCGATCTACGCAGTGAACCATCTCGTCGGGCACGTCGGCGCAGACCTGCTCGACACTGCGGCTCCGCTCGAGACGCCCACTGTCGCGCTGCTCGTCTCGGGCGGGCACACCTCGCTCCTGCTCGTGCGAGACCTCGTCTCCGACGTCGAGCTCCTCGGCGAGACCATCGACGACGCCGCGGGCGAGGCCTTCGACAAGGTGGCGCGGCTCCTCGGGCTGCCCTACCCCGGCGGGCCCGAGATCGATCGGGCCGCGATCGGCGGCGACCCGCGAGCCATCCGGTTCCCACGCGGACTCACCCAGCCCAAAGACCTCGCGGAGCACCGCTACGACTTCAGCTTCTCGGGCCTGAAGACCTCCGTCGCTCGATGGGTCGAGCAGCGCGAAGCGGCCGGCGAGCCCGTGCCGGTCGCCGACGTCGCTGCGAGCTTCCGCGAAGCGGTCGCCGATGTGCTCGTGACGAAGGCCGTCGCGGCGTGCACCGAACTGGGTGTGCCGCGCCTGCTGCTCGGCGGCGGCGTCGTGGCGAATGCCCGCCTGCGCGAATTGGCCACCGAGCGAGCGGATGCCGCGGGTGTCGCACTGCGCATTCCGCCGCTGTCGCTCTGCACCGACAACGGCGCGATGATCGCCGCACTCGGCGCGCAACTCGTGATGGCGGGGCATCCGCCGTCGACGCTCGACTTCGGTGCAGACTCGACCCTGCCGGCGACCGAGATCCAGATGGCGGCCGAGTCCGCGTCGTCACGTGCGTCGGAATCCGTGCAGCCCCGTACGTAGCGCGATAGTGTGATCACGAGACCGGATGCCACTGTCGTTGACAGCGCCCGGGAGCGCCTGTCATCGTGGCGGGGTCGTATTCCACAGCATCGAGGAGAACCCACCGTGACCGATCCGAACCTTCCTGAGCAGCCCGACGGCGCAGTGCCGGCGGAGACGCCCGCTGCACCGGTTCCCCCCGCCCCGCCGGTGCCGCCCGCCGCCGCGCCCGTTCCTCCCGCCCCGCCGGTGCCGCCCGCCGCCGCGCCCGTTCCTCCCGCCGCGCCCCCTGCAGCGCCCCCTGCAGCGCCTCCGGCGCCCGCGTACGGCCAGCCGGCACCTGCCGCGCCGCCCTACGGCCAGCCCGCGCCCGCAGCGCCCGCCTACGGAGACGCGTCGGCCAAGCCGTCGCAGGTGCTGAGCATCCTCTCCCTCGTCGGCGGCATCGTCGGCCTCATCGGTTCGTTCTTCTACTTCGGTCTGCTGTTCTCGATCGCCGCCGTCGTGCTCGGCTTCATCGCGAAGAAGAAGGAGCCGGCCTCGAAGGGCATGTGGCTGACCGGCATCATCCTCGGTTTCGTCGGCATCCTGGTCGGCGTGATCTTCGTCATCCTCGCGATCATCGCGTTCGCGGTGTTCGCCAACTACGGCACGACCTACGGGTACTGAGGCAACCATGAGTGATCCCAAGAACCCCGACGTCCCCGATCTGCCAGACGTCCCGGAGGTGCCCGCCGAGCCCGAGACGCCGAACGTTCCCGAGCCCGAGATTCCGAGCGCGCCCGAGCCCATCGTGCCGGTCGACGCCGCTGCGGCAGCTCCGGCATCGTCGACGCCCGACGTGCCCGAAGTGCCGTCGGCGCCTGAACCGCCGGCCGCACCCGAGCCGCCTGCCCCGCCCGCACCTCCGGTGCCCCCCGCGGCGCCGAGCTACGGCGCTCCGACGCCCCCGCCCCCGCCGCCCGCCTACGGCGCTCCGCCCGCCGGCGCGCCGGCACCGGGGCACGGTGCGCCCGCGCAGCCGGCCTACGGTGCTCCGGGCCAGCCCGCCTACGGTGCACCGGGCCAGCCCGCCTACGGTGCACCGGCACCGGCCGCCTATGGCGCACCCGCCTACGGCACCGCCGCACCCGCGAAGGCGACACCCGTGTTCAGCCTGATCTCGCTCATCGCGGGCATCGTGGGCCTCATCGGCTTCTTCGTCGTCTTCATTCCGTTCGTCGGTGGCGTGCTGCAATTGTTCATTCCGGCTGCCGCAGTCGTGCTCGGCTTCCTCGGCAAGAAGAAGGAGCCTGCAGCGAAGGGCATGTGGCTGACCGGCATCATCCTCGGATTCGTCGGCATCGCCATCGCACTGCTCTCGTTCGTCCTGTGGGGCGTCGTCTTCTCCGGCTACGACAGCTATTACGGGTACTGAGGAGCGATCCGTGGTTGAGCGCGAGGGGGTTTCGCCCGACGGCGAGACCCCCGACCGCTCTCCCGGGGCTCGCGACGACGGGTCGAACGGTGCGAGCGACGAGCGTGCGAGGTCGCTCGAGCCCTTGGCGCCGTTCCAACCCGCCGAACCGACGTTCCGTGTCGACCCCGCGGTGCGGGAGTTCGACGTCCCGTTCGACACAGGTCAGCTCCGATCGATCTCCACCGGGCAGCTGCTCATCGTGCATCGGCCGGGCAACGACCCGACCGAGGCCGTCGAAGAGCAGACTCAACGGCGGGTGTTCAGCTGGATCGCGGCCGTCGTCGGCACCATCGGCGCCGCTGCATCGCTCTTCGTGGGCTGGATGCTGCCACTCTCCATCGCCGCGATCGTCTTCGGCGTACTCGGTCTTCGCCGCGAGGAACGGGGCCGCACGCTGGCCTTCGTCGGCATCGGCACCGGCATCGCCGGGCTCGTGTTCTCGGCCGTCTGGATCGGCTACTACGCGATCGTCTTCGGTGCTCTGCCGCACTGACTTCGAGCCGCACCGAGGTCGAGCCGACTGACGGCCGAAGCTTCACGCGAAGGTGACGGCCGTTCGGCCGGCCAGTCGACGAGCGTCGACTCAGATCCGCTCGACGAGCAGGGCGACGTGCCGGCCCGCTTCGCGAGTCAGCACGATGGTCGCAGACGCCGCGCCGCGCAACTTCAACCGGGTGCGCAGTCGGGCGGGGTCGACATCCGTGCCGCGCTTCTTGATCTCGAGCGTGCCGATGTCCCGTGCCGCCAACGCCTGGCGCAGCTGGCGCTCGTCGGCGGGCAGCCGTTCGATCACGCGGAACCCGCGAGCGAACGGCGAGTCGAACGCGGTGTCGGCGGTGAGGTACGCGATGCCGGAGCTGAGCATCCAGGCACCGTGGGCGCGCGCGAGATCACCGATCAGCCGCGCGCGAATGACGGCGCCGTCGGGCTCGTACAGGTAGTCTCCGAGCGGCCCGACCGGTGCATCTTCGCTGTCGGCCCCCGCTGTGAGTTCTTGGGCGGCATCACCGCGGATTACGAGGGCAGCGCGGCGGATGCCGGGACGGGCGACCGACCCGAACCAGACCCCGAGCTCGACGAGGTCGCCGTCGACCGAGACCCACTGCGCCTCTGCTTCTGCGGGGATCACGTCGCGATCGGTGCCGGGGCCGAGCTTCACGCCGGTGGGCATGCGCTCACCCAGCCCGAAGGCGAAGTCGAGCGAGGGGGAGTAGTCGGCGGCATCCGTGATTCTCGTCGTGGTGCCGCCTGCGGTCGTGCGTCGCGCCGGGTCGAGCCAGGCCCCATCGATGCCGCCGAGAGCGACCCGCTCGGCCTGCTCGTGCAGCACTCGCACCCGGGGAAAGGGCGTGAGGTTGTACGCGGCGATCGCCGCGGTGACCTCATCGGCCTCGGCCGCCGTGACCTCGAGGTCGATCGCCGCCATGGCGAGGGCGTCGCCGCCGATGCCGCAGCCGAGATCGGCCACATGGCCGACACCGGCCCGCGAGAAGCGCCCGGCGTGCAGCGCCGCGACCTTCAACCGCGTCGCCTGCTCGAGACCGGCTTCGGTGAACAGCATCCGCGAGGCGAACGGGCCGAACTTCGCCTCAGCCTTCCCGCGGAGCTTGGCCTGGCTGAGCACGGCGGCCACGAGGCTGGGCCGATGCCCCTGCTTGCGAAGGTCGGCGACGGTCTTGACGATGTCGGCCTTCGAGTCCCATTCGGGCAGCCCGTCGAGCAGCGTGAGGCCCTCTGGCGAGAGCAGTTCGACGAGTTCAGCGCGATCCACCCGGCCACGCTAGCATCGCATCGCCGGCGGAGCGGTGCGATGCTGATCCGCAGCCCGGCGGCCACGCTGGCATCGCATCGCATCGCCGGCGGAGCGATGCCGATCCCCAGCCCGGCGGCCACGCTGGCATCGCGTCGCCGGCTGAGCGATGCGCTGCTGATCCGCAGCCCGGCGGCCACGCTGGCATCGCGCTGAGGCAGCGTTCGCCTATGGCTGAACGGGCTGGCACTCACGTTGCACGAGTGCCAAATCGGGCCTAGACTCGGCTTAGCACTCTCGCTCTGAGGCTGCCAACCAGTCTTCGTCAAGAAAGAGGTCAACCGTGTCGGTTTCCATCAAGCCGCTCGAGGATCGCATCGTCATCAAGCAGGTCGACGCCGAGCAGACCACCGCATCGGGTCTGGTCATCCCCGACACTGCCAAGGAGAAGCCCCAGGAGGGCGAGGTCGTGGCAGTGGGCCCCGGTCGCATCGATGACAACGGCAACCGCATCCCGCTCGACGTCGCGGTCGGCGACAAGGTGATCTACTCGAAGTACGGCGGCACCGAGGTGAAGTTCGACGGCGACGACCTGCTCGTCCTGTCGGCTCGCGACGTGCTCGCAGTCGTCGTCCGCTAGGGCGACACGATTCATCCGAGGCCCGGATGCCCAGTGGGGGCATCCGGGCCTCGTCGTCGTTCCGGGTGATGGGATGTCGCGGCATCCGGTCACCCGCTCGTTCGCGTTCGCGGCTCCTCGCTTACCGTCCCATCTTGCGTGCCGTTCGTGTCGGAATGCGGGCGGTGCAGCGACCGGAACCGTACGCTCGAGGGGTGCCGGCCGGGCGTAGTCTGTGCTGGTGTCATCCAGCCCCGAGATCGAGACGTCCCCTCCGGCGCATCCCTCTACGGGGGTGAGCCGCTCGGGCCTCTTCTTCGCGATCGGCGCATACGGGCTGTGGGGATTCCTCCCGATCTACTTCATCGCGCTCGCGCCTGCCGGGCCGTTCGAGATCGTGGCCTGGCGAGTGCTGTTCTCGGTCGTGTTCTGCGCCCTGCTCATCGCCATCACGCGCGCCTGGCGACCTCTCGCCGTGCTCTTCCGCGATCGGCGCATCGTGCTCATCATGGGGCTCGCCGGCATCTTGATCTTCATCAACTGGCAGACCTACGTCTACGCGACGCTCTCGAACCAGGTCGTGGAGGCTTCACTCGGCTATTTCATCAACCCGATCGTCACGGTCTTCCTCGGCGTGCTCGTGCTGCGCGAGCGCCTCAACCTCACCCAGTGGATCGCGGTCGGCATCTCGATCGTCGCGGTCGTGGTGCTCGCGTTCGGCTACGGTCAGTTGCCGTGGATCGCACTCGTACTCGCGTTCTCGTTCGGCTTCTACGGATTGATCAAGAAGCGTGTCGGCCCGAAGGTCGACGCGGTCTCCGGGCTCACGATCGAGACCGTCTGGCTCGCACCGCTCGCCGTCGTGCAGCTCGTGTTCGTCGCCATGACGACGGGGCTCACGATCGGCACGGTGAGCGTCTGGCACACGGTGCTGCTGATCGGCCTCGGCGCGGTCACCGCGGTGCCGCTCCTGCTCTTCGCGGCGGCGTCCCGACGGTTGCCGCTCATCTTCATGGGCTTCATCCAGTACTTCGCCCCATTCATCCAGTTCCTCGTCGGCGTCGTCGTGCTGCACGAGCCGATGCCGCTCGAGCGCTGGATCGGCTTCGGGCTCGTCTGGGTGGCGCTCATCGTGCTGACGATCGACCTGCTCCGCGGGGTCCGCGCGTCGAGACGGGTGGTCGTCGAGCCGGTGTGACCCCCCTTCCGCGCGGGCCGGGCGCCGAGCAGGCGAGCGGATGCCGCTGACGCGCGAATTCCGCGCGAATAGGGGCCTCCTCGCTGATTCCGTGCGCCGTATCGGGGGGAGGTGTCGGCGAGATAACGATTGCCGCGGTGTTACACGGTTGTGACCGCCCTGACTTGTTTCCGCCATTGGCGCGGAATACTGTCAAACAACGGCGTCACCATGGCGCTGCATTGTGTACCAATTTCCTTCAGTCCCAAGGAGCAACATGAGCGTATTCGCGAAGGCCTCGGCCTCGCGCTCGGCTCGCGCAGCCTGGACGGGCATCGCCATCGCTGGCGTCAGTGCCCTTCTCCTCACCGCGTGCAGTTCGGGTGCCCCCGCCCCCGCCGATTCCGACGAACCTGCCGACACCGGCGACGCGCTGCCCATCGCCGAGGGCGAGCGCGACCTGTCGCTCAAGCTCGGAACGATCCTTCCGCAGAGTGGTGCGCTCGCGTTCCTCGGCCCGCCCGAAGAGGCCGGCGTTCAGCTCGGTGCCGATGACGTCAACGCGGTCGCGGACTCCGGTCTCGGCGTCGAGATCATCTTCCGCGACTCGGGCGACACCACCACCGACACCGCGACCGTCTCCGTGACCGACCTCCTCTCGCAAGACGTGTCGGCCATCATCGGTGCAGCGTCGTCGGGCGTCTCGAAGACCGTCATCGACCAGATCGTCGCTGCAGGAGTCATCCAGTTCTCGCCGGCGAACACTTCGGCCGACTTCACCGAGTACAACGACAACGGACTCTTCTGGCGCACCGCTCCCTCCGACGTGCTCCAGGGCGAGGTGCTCGGCAACCTGATCGCCGAAGACGGCAACGCGACGCTCGGCCTGATCGTGCTGAACGACTCCTATGGCACGGGTCTCGCGGAGTTCACCAAGACCGCCTTCGAGGCGGCCGGCGGTGAAGTCGTCGCAGAGGCGCTCTTCAACGAGGGCGACTCGAGCTTCGACGCTCAGATCGCCGAAGTGACGGCTGCCAACCCCGACGCGATCGCACTGATCACGTTCGACCAGGCGAAGATCATCACGCCGGCGCTCGTCGGTGCGGGCTACCCGAATGACCAGCTGTACTTCGTCGACGGCAACCTGTCGGACTACAGTGCAGACTTCGCCCCCGGCCTCGTGGCCGGTTCGAAGGGCACGCTCCCCGGTCTCGACACTGGAACGCTCGGTGACTTCACCGACCGTCTGCTCGAGGTCGACCCCGCGCTGGCCGACTTCAGCTACGCGGCTGAGTCGTACGACGCGGTCGTGCTTCTCTCGCTGGCGGCGTACGCGGCCAACAGCACCGAGGGCCCCGAGATCGCCAAGTACCTGCGTCAGGTCTCGGGCGGCTCAGGCGACGGCGAGAAGGTCACGAGCTACGAAGAGGGCGTCGCGCTCCTCGAAGAGGGCAAGCAGATCGACTACGACGGCCCCTCGGGCCCGATCACCTTCGATGAGAACGGAGACCCGACGGAAGCCACCATCGGCATCTTCCAGTACCTCGAGGACAACACCTACGAGCGCATCGGTGACGGCTGATCCGCTGAGTGAGTGAACGACAGGGCCCCGACTTCGGTCGGGGCCCTGTTGCGTGCGGTGGCGGTGTGCGGTGGTTGCGGGCGGTGGCGGCGTGCGGTGGCTGCGAGTGCCGGCTGCGACTGGTGCGGGGCCCGGGTTTCGGCCGGGACCTTCGCGGCAGCCGTGGCATGCGAAGAGGGGCGGATGCCGCAGCATCCGCCCCTCTTCGTGTCGTGCCGTGCTCAGTCGTCGTCTTGGCCCAGCGTTCCCAAGTAGAGGCCGATGACCTTCGGGTCGTTCAACAGCTCGCGGCCCGTGCCGTGGTAGGCGTCGCGGCCCTGGTCGAGCACGTATCCGCGATCGCAGATCTGCAGGCAGCGGCGTGCGTTCTGCTCGACCATGATGGTCGTCACGCCGGCCTTGTTGATCTCCTTGACCCGGAGGAACGCCTCGTCTTGCCGCACGGGCGAGAGCCCGGCAGAGGGCTCGTCGAGCAGCATCACGTGGGGACCCATCATGAGTGCGCGCGACATGGCGACCATCTGCCGTTCTCCGCCCGAGAGTGAGCCGGCACGCTGGCCGAGACGCTTCGCGAGTTCGGGGAAGATCTCGGTGACGAACTCCAGCCGCTCCTTGAGGCCCTTCGGCTTCAGGTACATGCCCATCTCGAGGTTCTCCTGGATGGTCAGCGAGGGGAACACGTTGTTCGTCTGCGGGACGAAACCGACGCCCTGCGCGACGAGTTTGTTCGCCTGGAGGTTGGTGATCTCTTCGCCGTGCAGGTAGATGCCGCCTTCGCGCACCTTCACGAGACCGAAGATCGCCTTCAGGAGCGTCGACTTTCCGGCGCCGTTCGGGCCGATGATGCCGATGAGCTCGCCGGGCGCGGCCGTGAGCGAGCATCCGTTGAGGATGTTCACTCCGGGCAGGTACCCCGCGACGACGTTGCGCACGTCGACGACGAGATCGGTGGCCGGCGGCTCGGCGACCGCCGGTGCTGGGCTACTGTTCGTCATCGATGAGCTCCTTCAGTACTTCGATGTGCTCGCTGTCGGTGCTGCCGAGGTCGGCATCGTGGTGGGCCCCGAGGTACGCGTCGATGACTGCCGGGTTTTCCATCACCACGTGGGGATCGCCCTCGGCGACGACACGACCCTCGGCCATCACGATGACCCAGTCGGCGATGTGGCGCACCATGTGCATGTCGTGCTCGACGAAGAGCACGGTCATGCCCTCGGCCTTGAGGTTCAGGATGTGGTCGAGCAGCGACTGGGTGAGCGCGGGGTTCACCCCGGCCATCGGCTCATCGAGCATGACCAATGTCGGGTCGCTCATGAGCGCCCTGGCCATCTCGAGGAGCTTCCGCTGCCCGCCCGACAGGCTCGCCGCGTATTCGTCCTTCTTCGCGTCGAGCTTGAACCGGGTGAGGAGATCGAGCGCCTTCTCTTCGATCTCACCGTCTTGCTTGCGCCAGAGCGAGGGAATGAGCGAGCGGAACAGATTCTCACCGATCTGGTCCTTCGCGCCGAGCTTCATGTTGTCCATGACCGACAGGAGGCCGAGCGACTTCGTCAGCTGGAAGGTGCGGATCAGGCCCATGCGTGCCACGCGGTAGGCCGGCACGTGGGCGAGCGGTCGTCCTTCGAACGACCAGGTGCCCGTGTCCGGCCGGTCGAATCCGGTCAGGAGATTGAAGAACGTGGTCTTGCCGGCACCGTTCGGCCCGATCAGTGCGGTGATCGCGCCGCGGGGGATCTCGACGTGCTCGACGTCGACGGCGATGAGGCCGCCGAACGTTCGCTTGACGCTGTCGGCGACCAGGATCGGGTCGACCTTCTTGACTCCGGGCGCCGGGTCGCCGACGTGGAGCCCGGTCGACTTGACCGGCTTCGAGGAGGCTTGTTCATTTGACAAAAGCGAGCTCCTTTCGGTTTCCGAGGATGCCTTGTGGCATGAACACCACTATCAACATGATCGCCACTCCGACGAGGATGAACCGGATCTGACCGGCCTGCACCTGCGTCATGAAGGGCAGCCACCCGGCCTCGACTGCACGGGCGATGAAGCCCGAGAAGAACGAGAGCAGCACCCAGAACACGATGGACCCGAGGATCGGCCCCAGGATGGTCGCGGCCCCGCCGAGCAGCAGGATCGCGTAGATGAAGAACGTGAGCGTCGGCTGGAAATACGACGGCACGACCGCGCGTGGCATGACGAATATCATGCCGGCGAAGGTGCCGAAGAGACCGCCGATGATCAGGCTCTGCATCTTGTAGGAATACACGTTCTTGCCGAGCGCGCGCACCGCGTCTTCGTCTTCACGGATGCCCTTGAGGACGCGGCCCCACGGGCTGCGCATGAGGAGCCACGTGAGCACCACGGCGATGGCGACGATGATCCACGCGAGCACGAGGAAGAACCAGACACGATTGTCGAAGATGAACGGGCCGAAGCCGTATCGCCCAGGCGGGAACGGGTTGAACGCCAGGAGCCCGGTCTGGTACTCCGAGAGTCCGTTCGCCGAGCCCGTGACCGCTTGGAATTCGTTGGTCGTGAAGATCAGCCGCAGCACCTCGGCGGCGGCGATCGTCACGATTGCGAGATAGTCGGCGCGCAGGCGCAGCGTCGGGATGCCGAGTACGAGCGCGAACACGATGGATGTCGCGACCGCGGTGAGGATGCACGCCCACACCGGCCAGCCCAGCCTGAGAGCCGGGATCGCATATCCGTATGCGCCGAGCAGCATGAACCCTGCCTGACCGAAGTTCAGGAGGCCCGTGAAGCCGAAGTGGATCGCCAGACCCAGTGCGGCAAGTGCGTATGCAGCAGTGGTCGGGCTGATCAGCTCGACGGCCGCGTTTCCGAAGATTGCTCCCCAGTCCATGGTCTTCCCCTTCCTATCCGATTCGCTCTCGACGACCCAGGATGCCCTGTGGTCGGAACAACAGCACCACGATCATGATGACCAGCGCACCGACGTACTTCATGTCGCTTGGCAGCCACAGCGTCGACAACTCGACGAAGAGTCCGACGATGACGGCGCCGAGGAGTGCACCGAAGGCGGTGCCGAGGCCACCGAGCGTCACCGCGGCGAAGACCAGCAGCAGGATCTGGAAGCCCATGTCCCAGCTGACACCCGGCCGGAAATACGCCCAGAGGATCCCCGACAAGCCGGCCAGCGCTGAGCCGAGTACCCAGACGATGCGGATGACGAAGTTCACGTCGATGCCGCTCGCGGCGGCGAGGCTGGGATTGTCGGAAACAGCCCGGGTCGCCTTTCCGATGCGGGTCCGCAACAGGAAGTAGGCGACGGCGAGCAGTACGACGACGCTGGTCGCCATGCTCGCAACGTCGATCCAGCTGAGCGAGATCGGGCCGAGCGAGAATCGGGCGACGCCCGTCGCGCCGACGAGCTGCTGGGTCTGGCCGCCGTAGAAGTACTGGTAGGTGTACCGCAAAGCGAGCGACAGACCGATGCTGACGATCATCAGCGGGATGAGACCGAGGCCCTTCTTTCGGAGAGGTTTCCAGATCGCAGCATCGAGTCCCCAACCGAGCAAGCCACTGAGGATCACCGCGATGATGATGGCGAGCCAGATAGGCAGCGCGAGAGTGCTCCCCAAGGTCAACGTCATCAGCGCGCCGAACGTGATCAGCTCTGCGTGGGCGAAGTTGGACAATCCCGTGGTGCCGAAGATCAGCGAGAGCCCGACCGCCGCCAGCGCGAGGAGCAACCCGAAGTTCAGCCCGTTCACTGCACGTTCCAAGAACTGGTCCCAGAAGCTGACGGTGACGCGCTCGCCCTGGCCGAGGAAGAAGTTCACCGACGCGTTGCGCGTCAGCCCGAACGTCGCCTCGCGCTCTGCGCCGCCCTCCTCGGCGACGATGACACCCTCGGGAAGCGTGTCCTCGTCGAGCGTGACGATGAAGGTGCCCTCCTTCTCGGGCATTCCCACCTCCCACCGTCCGTCGGCGTCGGTCTCGGTCTCGGCCTCGAAGCCGTTGCCCTCGACCGTGATCTGGACACCCTCGAGGGGTTCACCGTCGTACTGCACGTTTCCACGGAAGTGGTACTCGAACTCCGTTTCGGGCTCTTCTGTCGGCTCTGCCTGCTCGGTGGCCTGGGCCGTACTCCCATCCTCCGCCATCGCAGGGGACGCTGCGATGCCGGACAGAGTGAGTGCGGACAAAAGGATTCCGAGGAGGACGAGCCACCTCCTTGGAGACCGTTGGGCGAGCATTCGTGTGGGTTTCACTGCACCTCCAAGGGCGCCCCTCGAGCTGGTGGCCGTCAGGGTTCGGTCCTTTACTGTCGACAACGTCGTCGACAGTACGTGCCGATTATGTCTCATACGTTTCGCACATGAGGCAAACGGCGTTCGATTGTTATCCGGGAATGGCTCAGATGCAAACTCGCTTAACATTGGTACTGCACGCCTGACCCTTGGCGCGCGGCATTCGGGCATAACTCGACACGAGGAGCGATATGGACCAGGCCGACCCGTTCGGACTCACAGGACTCACCTACGACGACGTCCTCCTGCTGCCTGGCCACACCGATGTGATCCCGAGTGAAGCCGACACCACGTCGCGCCTCTCCCGTGGAATCACCGTCGCGACTCCGCTGCTGTCCGCCGCGATGGACACTGTGACCGAGGCACGAATGGCGATCGCCATGGCCCGTCAGGGCGGCATCGGCATCCTGCACCGCAACCTGTCGATCGCCGATCAGGCGGACATGGTCGACCGGGTCAAGCGCAGCGAGTCGGGTATGGTCTCCAATCCGGTGACGACGACGCCCGAGGCATCCGTCGCCGACGTCGACGCGCTCTGCGCGACGTATCGGGTCAGCGGCCTGCCGGTCGTCGACGCAGACGGCAAGCTCGTCGGCATCATCTCGAACCGCGACATGCGCTTCGTCTCCGACTTCGAGAAGCCCACCACCTCGGTGAGCGAGGTCATGACCAAGATGCCGCTCATCACGGGCCGCGTCGGCATGAACCCCGACGAGGCGCTCGCGATCTTCGCGAAGCACAAGATCGAGAAGCTGCCCCTCATCGACGAAGACGGTCGCCTGACCGGCCTCATCACCGTCAAGGACTTCGACAAGTCGGAGCAATATCCGAACGCCACGAAAGACAGCGAGGGCCGCCTCAGGGTCGGTGCCGCGATGGGCTTCTTCGGTGATGCGTGGGAGCGTGCAGAGGCGCTGCGCGACGCCGGGGTCGACGTGCTCGTCGTCGACACCGCCAACGGTGAATCGGCCGGCGTGCTCGACATCATCCGGCGACTGAAGACCGACCCGACGTTCGCGCACATCGACGTCATCGGCGGCAACGTCGCGACGAGGGAGGGCGCCCAGGCGCTCGTCGACGCGGGTGCCGACGCCGTGAAGGTCGGCGTCGGTCCGGGCTCGATCTGCACCACGCGCGTCGTCGCGGGTGTCGGCGTGCCCCAGATCACGGCCGTGTACGAGGCGTCGAAGGCCACGAGGCCCGCTGGGGTGCCGCTCATCGCCGACGGCGGGCTGCAGTACTCGGGCGACATCGCGAAGGCGCTCGTCGCCGGCGCCGACACGGTCATGCTCGGCTCGCTGCTCGCCGGCACGGCCGAGAGTCCGGGGGAGCTCGTCTTCCAGAACGGCAAGCAGTTCAAGGCCTATCGCGGCATGGGCTCGCTCGGCGCACTGCAGACGCGTGGGCAGAAGACCTCCTACTCGAAAGACCGCTACTTCCAGGCGGATGTCCCGTCTGATGACAAGCTCATCCCCGAGGGCATCGAGGGTCAGGTGCCGTACCGCGGCCCCCTCTCGGCCGTGGCCTATCAGCTCATCGGCGGGCTGCGCCAGTCGATGTTCTACGTCGGCGCCCGCACGATCGCCGAGCTGAAGACCAAGGGCAAGTTCGTGCGCATCACACCGGCGGGGCTCAAGGAGTCCCACCCGCACGATGTGCAGATCGTCGTCGAGGCGCCGAACTACACCCGCTGACGCGCCCGGCACGGCTCGACGATACGGCGACGCGGTTCCCCCGCCTCGGCGACGGCTTCGCGGGAACCGCACGCGCACATCCCCGTGAGCGCATGCGCGCCCCGCTAGCGTTCCCCCATGGGGAATCGGCGATGGCGTTCAGCTGCGACGACACTGCTCGTCGCCGTCGCGGTGGGTTCGCTCGCGGGCTGCGCGTCACGCACGGGCGAGGATGTCGCCGGTGACACGGCAGACCAGGTTGCGGCCGACATCGCCGACCGGATGGAGCCGTATGCGTCGCGTGATCGTGAGGCTGACTGGCTCGCCGCCGAGTTCACCCCGGGGCCGGGCGACCCGCAACCGACGATGTGGGCGGTGGCGCCGGTCCACATCCGGGTCGACGCGCTCGGCTGGGAGGGAACGACGCGGGGAGACCGCGTCGCCGTGGTCGACATCCGCGTCGCAGCGAAGGCCGAGGCGTACTCGCCCAACGCCTTCGGCAGCCGGGGATACTCGGAGGGGTCGGCCGTTCGCTGCTATCGAATCACGGTGACGGGGCAGCGGGGTTCGGAGGACGCGGCCCTCGATGCGCTCCCGTGCGACGGACTGCAGCCGCCCGCGAGGCCGACCCCGACCGAGCCGCCCGCGCTCGCCGATGCCGAGCAGGTCGCGCTGCTCGAGATGGTGGGGAATGCCGAGACGAGCGGGGCCGGCGCGCGCGCACTCGCGGCCGAGTTGGCGAAGCGATTTCCGGCGGAGGCCTATCGCAGTGAGGCCGACTTCGCAGAGCAGCAGCTCATCGCCGCCGTCGGCCTGTCGGACTCGCCCACCGACTGTCTCGTCGTCGTGCGTGACATCGACGGAGTTCCCGAGCGGGTCGGCGGATTCACGCCCGAATGGCTCATGCCCGGTGAGACGGGCTGCTCGACGCGTCTCATCACGAATCCGCCGCGATGAGGCGGCACCCATTCCGTGCGGCGACGTCGCGACCCGAGTTCAGCGCGCGTCGGCGAGGCGCGTGATCGCCTCGGACAGCACCTCGGGCGTGCACGCGAAGTTGAGCCGGGCATACCCGATGCCGACGCTCGCGCCGAACGTCGGGCCGATGCCGAGCGCGACCTTGGCGTGTTCGAGCGCGTAGGCGGCGGGGTCGTCACCCCAGCCGAGAGCTGAGAGGTCGAGCCAGGCGAGGTAGGTCGCGTCGGGCATGCGGTAGCGCACTCCCGGCAGCTCGTCGGCGATGAGTTCGGCGAGCAGCCGCCGGTTGTCGTCGAGGCTCGCGAGCACACCGTCGAGCCATGGCCCGCCCTCGCGGAACGCCGCGATCGAGGCGATCGAGCCGAACTGGCTCATGCGCCACTCGACTTCGTACGGCAGCGAGGCGCGCACGCGATCGCCGCGTTCGCTCGCCGTCACGATGAGCGCCGCCTTCAGGCCGGCGATGTTGAATGCCTTGGTCGCGGCGGTCACCGCGACGCCGTGCTCGCGGGCCTCGTCGGAGACCGTGAGGAACGGCGTGTACGAGACCCCCGGCTGTACGAGCGGACCGTGCACCTCGTCGGAGACGATCGTGACGCCGTGCCGGGCGGCGATCGCGGCGAGGGCGGCCAGCTGCGCGGCATCCGGAACCAGGCCGATCGGGTTGTGCGGGTTGCAGAGCACCATCGCCCGGGCGCCGGCCGCGAACGCGGCGTCGATGCCGTCGAGATCGAGCGACCAGCCTTCGTCGATGCCGCCGAGCATCGGCACCTCGACCACTCGGCCGGATGCCTCGGTGACGAGGTCGAAGAACGGCGGATAGATCGGCGGGGTGATCACGACGCCGTCGCCCGGGGCGGTGACCCGGCGCAGCACCTCGACGATGCCCATGCTGACGTCGGCGGTGCACGTCACCCGCGCCGGATCGACGTCCCAGCCGAGTCGCGCGGCGGCGAAGCCCTGGAACGCCTCGGCGACCGGCAGGCTCCCCGCCGTGTACCCCGTGTCGGAGCGGCGGATCGCCGCGTGCAGAGCCGCGGCGATCGGCTCGGCGAGCGGATAGTCCATCTCGGCGACGGGCAAGGGCAGCACATCGGCGGGGTAGAGGCGCCACTTCGCGCTGGTTCGCGTGCGGAGGGCGTCGAGTGGCTCTGCGGCAGTGCGTTGCATGCCTCCAGCTTGCCGCAGAACGGCCGCGGGTGGCAGAGGGTGGGTGCGACCCGCTAGTCTGGTCGGCTGCCCGTCGGGCGGTGCGGCACCGGGTGAATTCGCCCAGCCGCGTACCGAACGGACATACCCATGGGTTTCATCGACGTCAACGGCGTCTCATTCTCGCTGCCCGACGGCCGGCCGCTGCTGGCCGACCTCGCCTTCCGGGTGACGGATGCCGCGACCACCGCCCTCATCGGCGCGAACGGCGCGGGCAAGTCGACGCTGCTTCGCATCATCCGCGGCGAGTTGCGCCCCGACGAGGGCAGCGTGCAGGTCGATGGCGGTCTCGGCGTGATGGACCAGTTCGTCGGCACCGGGCAGACAGTGGAGGGCACCGACGCCACGGTCGCGGGCCTGCTCGTCTCGGTCGCGCCGACTCGCGTTCGAGCGGCGGCGATCGAGCTCGAGGCATCCGAGAACGCCCTCATCGAACGCGACGACACCGCGGCGCAGATGCGGTACGCGACCGCGCTCGCCGAGTACGCCGAAGCGGGCGGGTACGAGCAGGAGGTCGTGTGGGACCACTGCACGATCGCGGCACTCGGCATCCCGTTCGAGCGGGCGAAGTGGCGCGAACTCGCCACACTCTCGGGCGGCGAGCAGAAGCGGCTCGCGCTCGAGGCGCTCTTCCGTGGCCCCGAGCAGGTGCTGCTGCTCGACGAGCCCGACAACTCGCTCGACGTGCCGGGCAAGCGCTGGCTCGAATCGCAGTTGCGGGCCACTCCCAAGACCGTGCTGCTCGTCTCGCACGATCGAGAGCTGCTCGCTCGTGCCGCCGACCGCATCGTGACGCTCGAGCTCGGCGCGGCCGGTAACACGGCCTGGGTGCACGGCGGCAGCTTCGAGGGCTACCACCGCGCACGAGAGGAACGCTTCGAGCGGCTCGACGAACTACGCCGCCGCTGGGACGAGCAGCACGCCGCACTGAAGACCCTCGTCGCAACGCTGAAGGTCAAGGCGAAGTACAACGCCGACATGGCGTCGCGGTACCACGCCGCGATGACCCGGCTGCGCAGGTTCGAAGAGGCTGGGCCGCCTGAAGAGCGACCGCCCGCGCAGGCCGTCTCGATGCGACTCCGGGGTTCGCGCACCGGCAAGCGCGCGGTCGTCGGCGAGCGTCTCGAACTCGTGGGCCTGATGAAGCCCTTCGACCTGGAGGTCTGGTACGGCGACCGGGTCGCGGTGCTCGGCTCGAACGGTTCGGGCAAGTCGCACTTCCTGCGCCTGCTCGCGGGCGGCGGCACCGAGCCCGATCGCACGCTCGGGCACATCACGACCGTCGGCGAGACGCTCGCACGTGTGCCGCACACCGGCCGGGTGGTGCTCGGCGCCAGGGTCGTGCCCGGCTGGTTCGCGCAGAACCACGAGCACCCCGAGTACCGCGGTCGCTCCCTGCTCGACATCCTGCACCGCGGTGATGCGAACCGCGACGGCATGGCACGCGAGGCGGCGAGTTCCGCCCTCGATCGGTATGGGCTCGTGGCATCCGCTCAGCAGACCTTCGACTCGCTTTCGGGCGGTCAGCAGGCTCGGCTGCAGATCCTGCTGCTCGAGCTCTCGGGCGCGACACTGCTGCTGCTCGATGAGCCGACCGACAACCTCGACCTGGTCTCGGCCGAGGCGCTCGAGGAGGGGCTCTCGCGCTTCGACGGCACGGTGCTCGCCGTTACTCACGATCGCTGGTTCACGCGCGGGTTCGACCGGTTCCTCGTCTTCGGTGGCGACGGTGAGGTCTACGAGTCGGATGCCCCGGTGTGGGACGAGACGCGCGTCGCGCGAGCCCGCTGAGCGGTCAGTGGGTTGAGGAGCAGCCGACGAAGGAGGCAGCGTCACGAAACCCCGTCGTGGGTTTCGAGACAAGCTGCGCTCCTCCTCGACCCGCGGCTCAGCGGGAGTCGGTTCGGTAGGGTTGAGTGGTGACTCAGGAGATCGAGATCGGCCGCTCCAAGCGGGGCCAGCGCGTCTACGCATTCGATGACATCGCGATCGTGCCGAGCCGGCGCACCCGCGACCCCGAAGACGTCTCGGTGGGATGGTCGATCGACGCCTACCAGTTCGACATCCCGTTCCTCGCGGCGCCCATGGACTCCGTCGTCTCGCCGCAGACCGCGATCATGATGGGGCAGCTCGGCGGTCTCGGCGTGCTCGACCTCGAGGGGCTCTGGACCCGCTACGAAGAACCCGAGCCCGTGCTGGCCGAGATCCGCAATCTCACACCCGAGAATGCCACGGCGCGCATGCAGCAGCTCTACTCCGAGCCGATCAAGCCTGAGCTCGTCACGGCACGTCTCGCCGAGATCCGCGCCGCGGGCGTCACCGTCGCCGGTGCGCTCTCGCCCCAGCGCACGCAAGAGCTCTACGAGACCGTGGTCGCCGCCGGCGTCGACCTGTTCGTCATTCGCGGCACCACGGTGTCGGCCGAGCACGTTTCGAAGAATCAAGAGCCGCTGAACCTCAAGAAGTTCATCTACGAGCTCGACGTACCCGTGATCGTCGGCGGTGCAGCCACCTACACGGCAGCCCTGCACCTCATGCGCACGGGTGCTGCGGGCGTGCTCGTCGGTTTCGGCGGGGGAGCGGCGTCGACGACCCGGGCAACGCTCGGCATCCACGCACCGATGGCCACGGCCGTCGCGGATGTCGCCGGCGCACGCCGCGACTACCTCGACGAGTCGGGCGGCCGCTACGTGCACGTCATCGCCGACGGCGGCGTCGGAAAGTCGGGCGACATCGTCAAGGCGATCGCGTGCGGCGCCGACGCGGTCATGCTGGGAACAGCGCTCGCGCGGGCGACGGATGCCCCCGGGGGTGGATACCACTGGGGTGCCGAGGCGCACCACCCGAAGCTTCCGCGCGGCCAGCGCGTGCACGTCGGCCAGGTCGCCCCGCTCGAAGAGGTGCTCTACGGGCCGGCACCGTCGGCCGACGGCGTCACGAACCTCATCGGGGCGCTCCGCCGCTCGATGGCGACCACGGGGTATTCCGACCTGAAGGAGTTCCAGCGCGTCGAGGTCGTCGTCGCGCCGTATCAGGGGTTGTAGCTTCTGCGGGTTGAGCCTGTCGAAACCTGGCGTCCGGATTTCGACGAGCTCAATCGGCAGAACTCTTGGTTCGGATTTCGACGAGCTCAATCAGCAGAACTCCGAGCTCAATCGGCAGAACTCCGAGCTCAATCAGCAGGACTCTTGGTTCGGATTTCGACGAGCTCAATCAGCAGGGGCTCTTTCCGCAGGTGGTTCGGGTAGCGTTGAATCGGATCGCGCGGCCCAGCCGTGAGGCCGTGGGGATGGAGTGGCACGATGGCGACTCAGAATTCGGCGAGCATCAAGCCGGTGACGCGTTCGACCAAGCTCGGACCAGAGGAGCGAGCGGCCGCGATCGCGCGGCTGAAGGAGAAAGAACTCGACATTCTCGTGGTGGGCGGCGGCATAGTCGGCACCGGAGCGGCGCTCGACGCCGTGACGCGAGGACTCTCGACCGGCATGCTCGAGGCTCGTGACTGGGCGTCGGGCACCTCGAGCCGATCGTCGAAGCTCGTGCACGGCGGCATCCGCTATCTCGAACAGCTCGACTTCCGCCTCGTGCGCGAGGCGCTCATCGAACGCGGCCTGCTGCTGCAGCGCATCGCGCCGCACCTCGTGAAGCCCGTGCGCTTCCTCTACCCGCTGAAGACCCGCATCTTCGAGCGGTTCTACGTCGGTGCGGGCATGATGCTCTACGACATCTTCAGCTACACCGGAGGACGCCCGCCCGGAGTGCCGCACCACCGGCACCTCTCGAAGCGGCAGGTGATGCGGGCGATCCCGTCCCTCGCGAACGACGCCCTCGTCGGCGGACTCACGTACTACGACGCGCAGGTCGACGACGCCCGCTACGTGGCATCCCTCGCGCGCACCGCCTCGTTCTACGGCGCGCACGTCGCGAGCCGGGTGAAGGTCGAGGGCTTCATCAAGGTCGGCGAGCGCGTCGTCGGCGTGAAGGCGCACGACCTCGAGACCGACGAGCACTTCGAGGTGCGGGCGAAGCAGGTCGTGAACGCCACGGGCGTCTGGACCGACGACACGCAGCGCATGGTCGGCGAACGCGGCACCTTCAAGGTGCGCGCCTCGAAGGGCGTGCACCTCGTCGTGCCGCGCGATCGCATCCAGTCGGCGATGGGCATGATCTTCCGCACCGAGAAGAGCGTGCTGTTCGTCATTCCGTGGGGGCGGCACTGGCTCATCGGCACGACCGACACCGACTGGAACCTCGACAAGGCGCACCCGGCGGCGACCGCGGCCGACATCGACTACCTGCTCGAGCACGTGAATGCCCTGCTCGCCGTGCCACTCACCCGCGAAGACGTCGAGGGCGTCTACGCGGGGCTCCGGCCCCTGCTCGCCGGCGAGAGCGACCAGACTTCGAAGCTCTCGCGCGAGCACCTCGTCGCACACACCGTGCCCGGCCTCGTCGTCATCGCCGGCGGCAAGTGGACCACCTACCGGGTCATGGCGAAAGACGCGATCGACGCCGCGGTCGACGCCCTCGACGGCAAGGTGCCGAAGTCGACGACGCAAGACATTCCCCTGCTCGGGGCCGAGGGCTACCAGGCCGCGTGGAACAAGCGCGGCAAGATCGCCCGCGCGTTCGGCGTACACGAAGTGCGCATCGAGCACCTGCTCAACCGCTACGGCACGATGACCGACGAGCTGCTCGACCTGATCCGCGATGATGCCGCACTCGGCGAACCGCTGCCAGGGGCCGACGACTACCTCGGCGCCGAGGTGGTCTATGCGGCCTCGCACGAGGGAGCCCTGCACCTCGACGACGTGCTCGCTCGGCGCACCCGCATCTCGATCGAGGCATGGGATCGCGGAGTCTCGGCGGCGCCCGTCGCCGCGAGGCTCATGGGCGAGGTGCTCGGCTGGGACACGGCGCGCCAGGCGCTCGAGGTCGAGCGATACCTCGAGCGGGTCGCTGCGGAGCGCGCCTCGCAAGAGCAGCCCGACGACGAGTCGGCCGATCGGGTGCGGCTCGAAGCGCCCGACATTGTGAAGGTGGACTGAGCGCTCGTGGACTGAGCTGCGAGCTCAGCGGGCGCTCGCGCCTGGGCGCCTGGGCGTCGAGGACCGTGGACGTCGATAGACTGGGGACGATCCCGCTCGACCCGGAGGTGACCGCGCCATGATCGACGTCCGCCGGGTGGCGCTCCCCGGAGTCGGCGTGCTCCACTCGTTCACGACCGATGACGGCGTCGAGTTGTCGGTGGTCGCGCACCGAACGGGCGCCAGCGATCTCATGACGCGCGCGGCTGGAAGCGGCGAGGACCAACCGGTCACGACGGTGCGGCTGAGCGACGAAGAGGCACGCGCGGTCGCCGAACTCCTCGGCGGCACGAGCATCGTGACGTCGATCTCCGAACTCGACGATCTGCCGGGCGTGCCCATGGACTGGTTCATCGTCGACGCCGACGACGCTGTGCGCGGCCGTCCGCTCGGCGAATTCAGTCGACCCGGTGAGGTCGTGATCGCTGCGGTCGTGCGCGACGACCACGCGTACCCGACGCCGTCCGACGACTTCGTCACCCAGATCGGCGACACCCTCGTCGCCATTGGACCGAAAGAGCGCGTCGACGCCGCATTCAGCGCGTTTCGCCACGGGGCGGCGCCACTCGAGCGCGGCGAGGACCCCAGCGCCTGATGCTCCACATGATGCTGCGCCCACGGTGGGTGCTCGCACTGCTCCTCGCCCTCGGCATCGCCGCGGCCTTCGCGCTGCTCGGCCAGTGGCAGCTCGAGCGCGCGGTCGAGCAATCGGTCGTGGTCGAGCGGCCCACCGAAGAGGTGCGGCCGTTCGCCGAGCTCGCCGAGCCCGATCAGCCGACGGAGCAGGCCGCGACCGCCCAGACCGTCGAGGTGACGGGCACCGTCGTGCCCGGCGACACGGTGATCGTCGAGGGGCGGTTGAACGACGGCGTCGCAGGCTTCTGGCCGGTCGTGCATCTCGAGGTGACGGATGGCACGCCCGGCGGGTTGCCCGTCGCGCTCGGCTGGGCCGCCGATGAGCAGACCGCTCGTGATGCTGCCGAACAGTTCGAGGCCGACATCGACCCCCTCGAACCGGTCACGCTCGTCGGCAGGTTCCTGCCGAGCGAGGCGCCGATCGCCCCCGACGACGAAGCCGACCCGTTCTCGATGCAGACCGTCGCCGTCGCGCAGTTCATCAACGTGTGGGCTGACTACGACGACCGGCCAGTCTACTTCGGCTACGTCACCGCGTCGGAGCCGGCCGCTGGGCTCGACGCCATCGTCTCGCCGCCGCCGGAGCAGACGGCTGAGCTGAACTGGCTCAACATCTTCTACGCGGCCGAGTGGGTCGTCTTCGCCGGTTTCGCGATCTACCTCTGGTACCGGCTCGTGCGCGACGCCGTGGAGCGTGAACGCGAGGAGGCGGCGGAGGCCGCGGCATCCGTCGATCGCACGCCCAGCGACGCCGCGTAGACTGAACGCATGCCGCTCGAGCCGAAATCCGCCGATCTGCCGCGCATTCGCGGGGCGCTGAAGTTCTACCAAGTGGCCTCGGTCATCACCGGCGTGATGCTGCTGCTGCTCTGCGCCGAGATGATCATGAAGTACGCGTTCCACCTCGAGCTCTACGCGTTCGGCGACCAGGGCGTGCTCGCGTTCACCCCGGTGATCGAGACGGCGGCCGGACTCGAGTCGACCGGCACGGGTGTGAACCTCTCGACCGGCATCCTCATCGCCCACGGCTGGTTCTACGTCGTATACCTCTTCAGCGACTTCCGGCTCTGGAGCCTCATGCGCTGGCCGTTCACCCGGTTCATCATCATCGCGCTCGGCGGCATCGTGCCGTTCCTCTCGTTCTTCCTCGAGTCGCGCATCGGCCGCGAGGTGCGTGACTACCTCGACGCCCGCGAGTCACGCGAGGCCGACGCGGTCGCAGCAGCCGCGACATCCGACACCGACTCTTCCGACCCCGTGGAGGCCCAGCAGTGACCGATCAGCCCACCGAGCAGCGGCCTGTGCTCGTCGTCGACTTCGGCGCGCAGTACGCGCAGCTCATCGCGCGTCGGGTGCGCGAGGCATCCGTCTATTCCGAGATCGTGCCGCACACGATCACGGCGGCCGAGGTCGCGGCGAAGAACCCGATCGGCATCGTGCTCTCCGGCGGGCCGTCATCGGTCTACGAAGAGGGCGCGCCCGCGCTCGACGAGGGCATCCTGCAGCTCGGCGTGCCGACGCTCGGCATTTGCTACGGCTTCCAGGTGATGGCCAAGCAGCTCGGCGGCGAGGTCGCGCACACGGGCCTCCGCGAGTACGGCGCGACGGCGGCGACGGTGACGACCGAGCCCACTGGGCCGGGTTCGGGCAACGCGTTGCTCGAGGGCCAGCCTGCCGACCAGACCGTGTGGATGAGCCACGGCGACTCGGTGTCGCGTGCACCCGAGGGGTTCGAAGTGCTCGCGTCGACTGCGTCGACCCCGGTGGCGGCCTTCGCCAACGACGAGAAGAAGTTTTACGGCGTGCAGTGGCACCCCGAGGTGAAGCACACGGAATTCGGTCAGCGCATCATCGAGAACTTCCTGCACCGTGCTGCCGGCATCCCGGCCGACTGGAACTCGGGCAATGTCATCGCCGAGCAGGTCGCCCGCATCCGCGAGCAGGTCGGCTCGGCTCGCGTGATCTCCGCGCTGTCAGGCGGCGTCGACTCGGCCGTCTCCACCGCGCTCGTGCAGGAGGCCGTCGGCGACCAGCTGACCGCGGTGTTCGTCGACCACGGGTTGCTGCGTAAGGGCGAGCGTGAGCAGGTGCAGAACGACTACGTCGCCGCGACCGGCGTGCGCCTCGTCACGGTCGACGCGGCCGACATCTTCCTCGACGCGCTCGCCGGTGTCAGCGACCCGGAAGAGAAGCGCAAGATCATCGGCCGGGAATTCATCCGCGCGTTCGAGCAGGCCGAGCGCGACCTGATCGCCGAGGCCGCGGCCGACGGTGAGCCGATCAGGTTCCTCGTGCAGGGCACGCTCTACCCTGATGTGGTCGAATCGGGCGGCGGCACCGGCACTGCGAACATCAAGAGCCACCACAACGTCGGCGGCCTGCCCGAAGATCTGCAGTTCGAGCTCGTCGAGCCGCTGCGCACCCTCTTCAAAGACGAGGTGCGCCAGATCGGCCGCGAGCTGGGCCTGCCCGAGGCGATCGTCAGCCGCCAGCCGTTTCCGGGGCCAGGCCTCGGCATCCGCATCGTGGGCGAGGTTACCGGTGAGCGTCTCGATCTGCTCCGCGAGGCGGATGCGATCGCCCGTGAAGAGCTGACCGCCGCCGGTCTCGATCAGGAGATCTGGCAGTGCCCCGTGGTGCTCCTCGCCGACGTACGGTCGGTGGGCGTGCAGGGCGACGGACGCACCTACGGTCACCCCATCGTGCTGCGCCCGGTGTCGTCGGAAGACGCGATGACCGCCGACTGGACCCGGCTGCCCTACGACGTGCTCGCGAAGATCTCGAACCGCATCACGAACGAGGTGGCGGAGGTCAACCGGGTCGTGCTCGACGTCACGTCGAAGCCGCCGGGCACCATCGAGTGGGAGTGACGCTGCGGCGGTCCGATGCGACCCGTGCGTCGTTCGAAACGCTCGACCGCTGATGGCGACGGCCGGGAGGCAGATCTCCCTTCGAGTCTCGCGTGAGGTCGGCCGCCCCGCGAGCGAGGTCTGGGCGGTCGTTGCCAACTACGGCAAGGACCCGCTCTGGCGCGCCGGCGTTGCGACGATGGACCCCGACCCTTCGGGAGTTGTCGGGGTCGGCACCACGACGCGAGAGGTCATGCGATTCGCGGGCACGGCCTACCGCAATGGCGGCATCGTGACGAGCGTGGATCACGGGCGGGCGTTCACCTGGCGGACGACCTCTGGCATCGATGCGGAGGGAGGGCGGTCCGTCGAGCCGCTCGACGGGCTGCGCTGCGTGTTCACGTTCCACGTGCGCATCCGGCCCCACGGTGTGGAGCGCTGGTTTGCCCTGCCCCTGCGGTGGATGCTCGCGCGTGCGATCCGGGCGGACATCCGGCGGCTGGAACGGCTCGCGGCCGACTGAGGCCGAACTCACTCGAGCAGTAATCGACGGATGGCGCGGCGGTGCGACTCGACGTCGAGCGGCTCGCCCTTCCGGGTCGTGAGCTGGTGCAGGAGCACGCCGTCCGAGTAGTCCGCGAGCCAGCGCGCTCGCTCTTCGGCGCGGTCGACGCCCGCGGCGTCGACCAGGGCGCGCGCCACGTCCACGAATCGGCCGTGTCCCGCGACGACGGCCTCGGGCTCCGACAGCGCGAGCACCAGACGGGCACGCGTGAGGTCCGCCTGTTCGGTGACGAACGCGGCGAGGGTGGCCGCGAGGCGGTCGGCGAGGGCGTCGGGGTCGGCCGGGGGCGGCAGCTGCGCGCCGGCGGACCAGAGCTCGAGGTCGCGCTGCTCGAGGCGATCGACTGCAGCCGCCACGAGCGCCGCACGCGTGCGGTAGTAGTTCGAGGCGGTGCCGGCAGGGGAACCGGATGCCGCGTCGACAGCGCGGTGCGTGAGCCCTTTCATGCCCTCGGCGGCGACGACATCGAGGGCGGCGTCGGCGACGAGCGTGCGGCGGTCCATGGGGCGAGTGTATCAAATCAACTACAGAAGTAGTGTAGCTACTATTTTTGTAGTAGTGTGTCGCGCATGACCCGCATACGCATCGTCGGCGGCGGAATCGCCGGGCTCGCCCTCGCGGCAGTACTCGACCCCGACCGCTTCGACGTCACACTTGTCGAGCAACGCACCGAGCTGCCCGACATCCGCACCAGCCTCGCCATGTGGCCCGAGGCCGTCGACGCGCTCGAGTCGATCGGCATCGCCGACGGGCTGCGTCGCTCGAGCCCTTCCATCGACCGGTTCCCATTGCGCAGCTCCGCCGGACGCACCTGGACGGAGCTGCCGACGCCCGTGGCAGTGCTCGTCGCCCGCCATGACCTGCTCGCCGCGCTCGACGCGGCCGTCCCGGCATCCGTCGTTCGCACCACCGAGCGCATCGACCGCGTGGTTGCGGCGGCCCACGAGCTCGTCGTCGGGGCCGACGGCGTGCACAGCGTCGTGCGGCGCTCGGGCTGGGGCAGTCGAGCGGATGCCTCGCTGACGCCGTACCTCGCGGTACGCGGCGTCGTGCCGCACTCCGCGCCGACCGAGGCGATGGGCGAGTACTGGGGTCGCGGTCGCCTCTACGGCGTCGGGCCGCACCGGTCGGGTACCAACTGGTATGCCGCGTTCCGCTCCGACCTCGGGCCGCGCCGCATCGATGTCGCCGCCGCGCTCGAGCTCGCTCGGCAGGGCTTCGACGAGCTCGCCCCGAGCCTCGCCGACGTGCTCGCCTCGGCCGCGCCCGAGGCCACCCTTGCGCAGCGCGTCTGGACGGTTCCGCGCCTGCGTTCCTACGTGAGCGGACGACTCGTGCTCGTCGGAGACGCGGCCCATGCCATGACGCCGAACCTCGGTCGAGGCGCATGCGAGTCGCTCCTCGACGCCGTCGCACTCGGGCGGCTGCTCGGGGAGCTGCCGGTCGACGAGGCGCTGAATGCGTACGACCGGGCTCGAGTTCGATCGTCGCAGCGTCTGCGTGTGGCATCCGGAGCGCTCATGCATCTCGCGCTCGCCGAGCGCGCCCAACCACTGCGCGACCGCCTGCTGGCGATCGCCGGCAGCCGGGCCACGAGTCGCACCACGCCGGGCCGTCGGGACGCGAGCATCGCCGGCTGAGCACGAGTGCGAGCTGCGATCCGCTCGACTCGTGCGGTGCAGGGACTGTTGCCGGCGTGCAGGGCGATGGCCGCACCTACGGTCACCCGATCGTACTGCAGCCGTTGTCGTCGGAAGACGCGATGACCGCGACTGGCCTCGGCTGCCCTACGACGCGAAAGATCTCGAACCGCATCACGAACGAGGTGGCCGCGGTCAACCGGGTCGTGCTCGACGTCACGTCGAAGCCGGCGGCACCATCGAGCGGGAGTACGTGTCGGAGATGTCGTTTCCACGGTCACGCGTCTCAGGTTCACCTGATGGCCTCGAGGCGGGTTTGGACGTCGGGGCTGACGGATGCGGTGCCGCCGAGGATGATGATTCGTTCGGGGTTGAGTCGTTCGAGTTCGGTGGCGACGGTTTCGGGGAGAGTGTTGGGGTTGGTCAGGAGCATGGGGCCGCCGGTGATGCCGGCGACGGGTGCGCCGGAGAGTGCGTCGGCGTAGTTCATGCCGCTGGCGATGTATGCGACCGGGACGCCCGCGGTGAACTGCGACTGGGAGATGGCGACCGAGACCGCATAGCGGTCGGCGCCGGCGATTCGTGTGACGGCGCCGGGGCTGATGGCCTCGAGGCGGGTTTGGACGTCGGGGCTGACGGATGCGGTGCCGCCGAGGATGATGATTCGTTCGGGGTTGAGTCGTTCGAGTTCGGTGGCGACGGTATCGGGGAGAGTGTTGGGGTTGGTCAGGAGCATGGGGCCGCCGGTGATGCCGGCGACGGGTGCGCCGGAGAGTGCGTCGGCGTAGTTCATGCCGCTGGCGATGTATGCGACGGGGACGCCCGGGGTGTACTGCGACTGGGAGATGGCGACCGAGACCGCATAGCGGTCGGCGCCGGCGATTCGTGTGACGGCGCCGGGGCTGATGGCCTCGAGGCGGGTTTGGACGTCGGGGCTGACGGATGCGGTGCCGCCGAGGATGATGATTCGTTCGGGGTTGAGTCGTTCGAGTTCGGTGGCGACGGTTTCGGGGAGCGCGTTGGGGTTGGTCAGGAGCATGGGGCCGCCGGTGATGCCGGCGACGGGTGCGCCGGAGAGTGCGTCGGCGTAGTTCATGCCGCTGGCGATGTATGCGAC
>NZ_JCAIUI010000004.1:0-200589 GCF_059445445.1 Agromyces sp. Y575 | reverse complement strand
GTTGGGGTTGGTCAGGAGCATGGGGCCGCCGGTGATGCCGGCGACGGGTGCGCCGGAGAGTGCGTCGGCGTAGTTCATGCCGCTGGCGATGTATGCGACGGGGACGCCCGGGGTGAACTGCGACTGGGAGATGGCGACTGAGACTGCATAGCGGTCGGCGCCGAAGATACGGATAGTCTCGCGCACAGGACCCGCATCATAGGACTCCCAGAGTACCGGCGCATACCCTGGAGCCGTAGCGATCACTCGCACACTGAGATCCTGCCCGAAATGTTCACCGCTCGGGACGAAGCTGCGGCTGGTTGCGCCCTCAATGGGCGTCCGGTTCGTGAACCACTGGAACGCAAACTCAGCGCCGGGGGTGGGGGAGGAGATCTCCGCGACTACAGGCACCCCAACGAGCGGAGAGAACGTGCTCAACGACGGATCGGGGATCTCGACGCGGCGTGTCGATAACTGTGCATCCATTCCGTTGCGCACTTGACCTTGGGACAGCTCGAAGGCATCGGCGACGCTGCCGTCGGGCTTGTCGAGCCAGTACTCCCCGATGAACTCGCGTTCGTCGGCACCGCCCTTCCAGTAGTAGAGCGAGTACGTGCCCGGCTCCAGCCCACTGAACGTGTAGTGGCCGTCGGCAAACGTTCTCATTCCGGAAGGTCGATCCCATCTACCACCATTCGCCCGAAGCAACTCGACGACGTGCCCGCCCAGCGGGCTGCCGTCGGCATCCATGAGGACCCCTGTCACCACCGCGCCCGGTCGGAGCTTCGCGCGCATTCCCGTTAGTTGTTCATCCTGCGCAACTTCGAATGTGACGGCCTCGGCTTGGTCGGCGCTCCCATCCCACCAGGTTCGGAGGTGGTTCGATTCCCACGGCGGGACGAACTCCAAAGCGTACGCACCTGGCTTGAGCCCGTCGAAGAGAAAGGCTCCCGTCGTGTCTGTCTGGCGCGAGCCCGACGGAGTGAACGTTTCCCCGTCCACGTTGTAGAGCCGGATGCCGACATCTGCGAGGGGGGATCCGTCGATTCCCACGGCAACGCCCGCGATCTTCGAGCCCGAGGAGAGTTCCGCCTCCAAGCCGGTGAGCTGCTCGCCCGGTGCGACCGTGAAGCGGTCGGCCGTGGCAGCGTCGGGGCGATCCTTCCACCACTCTTCTTCGAACGGAGCGGAACAGAACCTCCAGATGCACGAGAATCGGAGCGTGTAGGTCCCAGCTGGCAGACCGGTGAAAGAATACGAGCCGTAGAAGTCCGTATCAACTACCCGATTGCTCCAGTAGTCGTACACGTCCACCCTGGTGAGGAAGACGCCCACGCCGCCCGCCGGTGAACCATCGACGCCCGTGATCACTCCTGACACGCTGGCGTTCCTCTCGTCAGCGGAAGCGATCATGTCCACGCCCGTGGCGTTCGCCGCGACAGGTGCAACCAAAGCGAGCACCGCAGTGAATGCGACGATCATCGGTACGCGGATACGGCGAAGGAATGAATGGAGGCACGCAGAAACGCGCCGGGCTGGGGAAGTGGGCAAAAGGGTCTCCGGGCGAGTTCGGGTTGGTCGCCCGGCTTCGTCGCGCGCAACTTGGCTAGGGGCTCGAGGATGATTTGACCACATCCGGGCCGCCGAGGGAAGCCCGATCCGAAGCGCTCATGTGACTCGCACTCACCAGGCGTTCTCAGTCTGCTCCGCGCGCTGGGACGATGAAGCCGCCGACGAGCCGAATCGGCGGTCTCACTCGACCCGACCCGCTTGATCCGGCCTGGTTCTCGTAGTGACGACTGTCGCCCGTGCGCAGCGTGGAAGGAAGGCTCACTGACGGTCGCCGAGAACACCGCGGTCGGAGCCGGCAGTGTCGGTACGAGTCTGGCCTATGCGGCCCTCATCCCTGGTGCGGTGAACGAGGTCGCACTGCACGACTTTGCGCGAGGAGGTCGATGCCGAGGTGCTCGAGCTCGCGCACGGGCGCAGTTCACGGGATCGTCCGTGAGCGGTGGCCGACCTCGGCGTCGTTGAGGGCTCGCACCTCATCATCGTCACCGCGGGGGCGAATCAGCAGCCCGGGCAGCCGCGGCTTGCGCTTGCAGGCACGAACGTGCGCATCCTCGAGAATCCGTTGCCTGCGCACGTCGCCCTGCCGCTGCCGAGCGTGGTCGGAGGCGACGGCGCAGTGCCCGTCGCCGAGACGCCGTTGTCGCCCGAAGAGCAACTGCTGCTGCGGGCCTCGGCCGATGCGATCCGCGCCGCGGTCGCGACGCTCGGCATCTGAGCCGACCTGCGCCCGAAACGACGAACGGCCGCCCGAGGGCGGCCGTTCAAAGAGGCGTTGCGCGTACGTCAGTCGCCGGATTGGGCGATCGCGAGCATGCGCAGGATCTCGAGGTACAGCCAGATGACCGTGACCATGATGCCGAAGACACCCGACCACTCGTACTTCTTCGGGGCGCGGTTGCGCACGCCCTGCTGGATGAAGTCGAAGTCGAGCACGAGCGAGTAGGCCGCCATGATGACGACGAGCACGCCGAGGATCAGACCGAGCGGGATGCCCATGATCGGCACGGAACGCAGCCCGAACGCGTCATCGGTCGCACCGAAGATCATGAGCCCGAAGTTCACGAGCGAGAAGACCGCGTAGCCGACCATCGCGATGAGGAAGATCTTCGTCGCCTTCTTCGACGCGCGGATCTTGCCCGAGGCGAAGAGCGCGAGCGTCACGCCGACGACGACGAGGGTTGCGATGACGGCCTGTGCGACGATGCCGCCGCCGAACGCCGTCTCGTACCACGACGAGATGCCGCCGACGAAGACGCCCTGCACGCCCGCGTAAGCGAGGATGAGGGCCGGCGACGGCTCCTTCTTGAAGATGTTGACGAGAGCGAGCACGAAGCCGATGATGCCGGCGCCGATCCAGAGGAACGGGACGGCCTCGGTCGTGACCCAGCCGAGCGCGGCACCGACGAGCAGCAGGCCGAACGAGACGGCCGCCTTCTGGATCGTGGTGTCGACCGCCATGGTCTCGCCGGCGGGCGGGGTGGCGGGCTGGTTGTACATCTCTTGCAGCTGCTGTGCCGAGATGTCTGGCGCGGCCACGCCTCCCTTGGCGGAGAACGCGGAGTTCCGCGCGAAGGCGGGGTTGTCGAGAGCCATGGGTTTCCTCTGCTTTCGGCTGTGGTCTTGCTCGGGCGGCGGCTGCACGTGGCATCCGTTGCCAGAACAAACCTACCCGAGTTACCGGTGACAACGCCTTGAGTTCTCGCGGAATTCCCGCGGTTTTCGTCGCGTGCCCTGACTACGCTGGATCACATGCTGCACGACGAGACTTCGCGCCCTCTCGTGATCGGTCACCGTGGCGCACCGGGCTACCGCCCAGAGCACACTCGCTCGGCCTACGAACTCGCGTTCGCGCTCGGCGCCGACGCGGTCGAGCCCGACATCGTCGCGACGCGCGACGGCGTGCTGGTGCTGCGACACGAGAACGAGATCTCGGGCACCACGGATGTCGCGAGCCGCCCTGAATTCGCCGGTCGCCGCACCACGCGCGAGATCGACGGCACGGCCCTCACCGGCTGGTTCACTGAAGACTTCACGTGGGCCGAACTCGCCACACTGCGTGCGCGGGAGCGCCTCGGCTCGCTCCGTCAGGCGAGCGCGAGCTTCGACGGGCGATTCCCGATCATCCGGCTGCGCGAGCTCTTCGAGCTCATCGACGTCGCCGCGGGGGAGCAGCGGCGGCTGCTGCGGATGGTCGCCGAGTTCAAGCACGCCGCGCATTTCGATGCGCTGGGGCTCCCGCTCGACGAGCTCTTCGCAGGCGAACTCGACACGGCAGGCTGGGGCCGCGGCGATGAGCGGCTCATCATGGAGGCGTTCGAGCCGACTCTGCTCGACCGGCTCGGGGCACGCGGCATCCGGGGCAAGCGGGTGTTCCTCATCGAGGGCGCGGGTGCGCCGTGGGATCTCGTGCTCGAGCAGGGCCGAGCTGCGCCCCGCTACGACTCGTTCGTGACCGAGGCTGGACTGCTGGGACTCACCGGGAGATTCGACGGGGTGAGCGTCGGCAAGGCGCGGCTCGTCGGCGGGGCTCGCGTGAAGCGGGCTGCGGATGCCTCGAGTCGGCCGCTCGCGGGGGCCGACCTCGTCGATGCGGCGCACGCCGCGGGCCTCGAGATCTACACCTGGACCTTGCGCCCCGAGAACCGGTTCCTGTCGGCTCCGTTCCGGCGCGGCACCGCCCGTGCGGCCTACGGCGATTGGCTCGGCGAGTTCGTCGAGGTCATGCGCATGGGTGTCGACGGGGTGTTCGTCGACCAGCCCGACCTCGGACTCGAGGCACGTCGGGCTGCGACGGTCTGACGGTTCACCACGCCTCGACGAGCTCGATGCCCTCCGCGTCGATCGCCGCACGGAACCGATCGTCGCGGAGCAGTGCGAGCTCCCATGCGCGGACGATGCCGTCGGGGCCGGCGACCGCGTGCTCGGGCGCTGGGTGCATGAAGACCTCGCTCGTACCCTCGGGCAGTGCGGAGAGGATGCGGAGATAGCCGTCGAGGAGTGCGTCGTAGCCGCCGAGTTGCGCCGCAGAGCTGCGGTTCGTCGCGATCGCTGCGGGAATCGGCACGCCGAGTGCGTCAGCGGCAGCCACCGCCGTGGCGTGCGCTGCCGCCGTTTCGGCGGGTAGGGCGCCGCCGATGTAGAGCGTCGGGTCGCGCGGGAGCCGGAACCCCAGTCGGTGGCGCGCCGCGAGTTCGAGGGCCTCGCCCGTGAACGAGCGTCCGGTGAGTCCGTAGAGCGTGCCGGCATGCGAGTCGAGGGCGAGCGGTCGGATGCCCCAGTCGAGCAACCGCTGGAGTTGTGCGCCGAGCTCGGTGGCGACCTCGCCGGGGACGGCCCGGGTGCCCACTTCGTCGGGATCGAACGGCAGCATGCCGTCGCCCGAGACGAGTGAGGCGGCGGCTTCGATCGGCCGCCATCCGGCGAGGCCGCGCTCGCTCGAAAGCGTCGCGTGCAGGCGCGGGACGACCCCTGCGGCGGCGACCGCGGTCGCCGCCGCCTGCGCACCGGGGGCGACGACGATGACCGTCGTCGCTGTGATGGCGCCCTCGGCGGCGAGGCGTGCGATCTCGACGGCGCTCTCAGGCTCGCGCCCCAGGTCGTCGGCGGTGAGCACGAGTCGTCGGGTCATTGCGCCGTCTCGTCGTCTGCTGCGGCGGCGCGCACCGACGCGAGGGTCGTGCCGCCGTCGGCCTCGGCTTCGGAGAGCCCCTCGGGAACCCGGATGAAGCGGGCGAGGATCGCCCCGATGACGCAGAGGATGAAGGGGTAGACGCAGAGGTACACGCGGTACGCGACATCCGGCTGGGTGCCCGGATCGTCACCCGAGTTGTAGCCGAAGAAGATGCCGAGCGAGGCGAGTGCGAGGCCCGTGATGATGCCGTTGAGCCGACCGAAGAACCCGAACGCCGAGAGGAAGAGGCCCTCGCGATGCTGGCCGTGCCGACGGGCATCATCGTCGAGCACTCGCGCCACGATGAGATCGTTCGTGGCGAGCATGCCCGAGTAGCCTGCGCCGACGACGAGGCCCGCGAGGAGTGCCGTGACGAGGTCGACGGCGAAGAAGAGGGGAATGAAGCTGAGCGCGAGGATCACGAAGGCGAGGCGCCACGCGAACGCAGCGCCCTTGCGTCGGATCACGCGCGTCCAGACCACGAGGCCGCCCGCAGAGCAGAGGATCACGGTGGCCTGGAGGTAGAGCGCGTTCGCGACGGGCAGACCGAGGGAATAGCGCACGAACAGCTGGAGTCCCGCGAGCACGAGCGCCATGGCGCTCGCGTAGCAGGCGCCAGCCACACCGATCGACCAGAACTTCGGGTTGCGGATGATCGTGAGGAGCGTCGGGAAGAAGCGCGAGCGCTGGGCTTCGGCGTAGCGAGGGTTCTCCTTCGCGCTGAACGCCATGAAGAGGATGACGATCGTGGCGATCGCGCCATAGATGATCGCCGTCGTCGTGAAGCCGACCGTCGTCTCCTCGGTGCCGAACACCGAGGTGGTCAACAGCGGCGTCACCGCGAGCGAGACGACGAGCGCGACGAGCTGGAAGCCCTGCCGCAACGAGTTCGCCATCGAACGGGTGCGCTCGCGGGGGAAGAGTTCGGGCAGCAGGGCCCCGTAGTTCGCGTTCAGCATCGAGTCGAACGCCTCGCAGAGGATCGCGAACACCGCGAACCAGAGCACGAGTCCGATGCCGTCGAGCGAGTCGGGGGCGGAGAAGAACGCGATCATGCTCGCGGCGAGGAGCGGCGCGCCGATGACGAGCCACGGGCGGCGGCGTCCCCACCGGGTGCGAGTGCGGTCGGAGAGGTGGCCGAGCACGGGGTTGTCGACGGCGTCGATCACGGCGTACACGATCATGACGCCCGCATACACGCGCACATCGAGGCCGAGGATGTCGACGTAGTAGAGGATCATCGACCCCTTGATCATGTTGATCGGGATCGAGGTGCCGAACATGCCGATGGCGTACCGCCAGGGCGGGGTGGCGGGGGCAGGGGGCATCTCGGAGCGTTCGGTCATCATCGTCCTTCGCTGGGGGTGCGCAAATGTTACGACATTCTGAGGATGTTCGTCGAGGGGTCGGGCCGGGAGTCCAGGGCGTCGAGACGGTCACCACGAGCCCGACGCCCGAGGAGTGATGTCGGCCGTCGCGCCTACACTTGAAGGGATATGACGCTGATCCTCGACCCCGACGAACCGGCCGGCTGGCGCGAGGCCCAGCCCGCGACATCCGAAGGCCACTCCGGCTCCCGATTGACCGACGGGCTGAACCCCGAACAGCGCGAAGCCGTCGAGTACCGCGGGCCTGCACTGCTCATCGTCGCGGGCGCAGGCTCGGGCAAGACACGCGTGCTCACGCACCGCATCGCGAGCCTCATCGAGAGCCGCGAGGCGTGGCCGAGCCAGATCCTCGCGATCACGTTCACCAACAAGGCCGCGGCCGAGATGCGCGAGCGCGTCCAGGCGCTGCTCGGCGAAAGCGCGTCGGGCATGTGGATCTCGACCTTCCACTCAGCGTGCGTGCGCATCCTGCGCCGCGAGGCCGAGTCGATCGGCATGTCGTCGACGTTCACGATCTACGACTCCGCCGACCAGCGCACGATTCTCAAGCGCATCATCAAAGAGCTCGCGGCCGACACCATGGGCTTCACGCCCGCGAGTGCGCAGGCCAAGATCTCGAAGCTGAAGAACGAACTCGCCGACGCAGAGACGCACGCGCGCAACGCGAACATGAACGACCCGCAAGAGGTCATGTTCCTCGAGATCTTCCGCCAGTACACGCGGCGGCTGCGCGCGGCGAGCGCGTTCGACTTCGACGATCTGATCGCCGAGACGGTGTATCTCTTCCGGGCCTTCCCGAAGGTCGCCGCCCTCTACCAGCGCCGGTTCCGGCACATCCTCGTCGACGAGTACCAAGACACGAACCACGCGCAGTACTCGCTCATCCACGAGCTGACGAGGCCCGTCGCGCGCGAGCTCGTCGAAGAACTCGACAGCAACGGCATCCTGGTGAGAGGGCTGACGGATGCCTCGGGGGCGATCCCCGGCGCAAGCCTCACGGTCGTCGGCGACTCCGACCAGTCGATCTACGCATTCCGAGGGGCCGACATTCGCAACATCTCGGAGTTCGAGCGCGACTTCCCCGGGGCGAAGGTCGTGCTGCTCGAGCAGAACTACCGTTCGACCCAGAACATTCTCTCGGCGGCGAACGCCGTGATCGCGAACAACTTCGACCGTAAAGAGAAGAAGCTCTGGACGGCCGACGGCGATGGCGCGCAGATCACGGGCTACACGGGCTACACCGCGCACGACGAGGCCCAGTTCATCGCCGACGAGATCGAGTCGCTGCACCGCGAGGGCGTCGCCTATCGCGACATCGCCGTCTTCTACCGCACCAACGCGCAGACCCGCGCGTTGGAAGAGATCTTCGTGCGATCGGCAGTGCCGTACCGCGTCGTCGGCGGCACCAAGTTCTACGAGCGCGCCGAGATCAAAGACGCGATGGCCTACCTGATCGCGGTTGCCAACCCCGTCGACGAGCTCGCACTCCGCCGCATCCTGAACACCCCGAAGCGCGGCATCGGGCCGGCGACCGAGACAGCACTCGCCACGTTCGCCGAGCACAACGGGCTGACGTTCCGGCAGGCGATACGCGCTGCCGACGGGCTCGGCCTCGGTCCGAAGGTGACGGGCGCGATCTCGGCGCTCGCGAAGGTGCTCGACGAGGCCGCCGCGATGCTCGTGCCGGTTTCGACAGGCTCAACCAGCGAAGGAGCCGCCGACACGAACGTGGGTGCGGCGAAGGTCTCCGATGTGCTCGTGTACCTCATGGAGCATTCGGGTCTGCTCGACGCGCTCCGCAACAGCCGCGACCCGCAAGACGAGACCCGCGCCGAGAACGTCGAAGAACTCGTCGCGCAGACGCGCGACTTCGACCGTGAGAACCCCGGGGCCACGCTCGTCGACTTCCTCACCCAGGTCTCGCTCGTGGCTGCGGCCGACGAGCTCGACGACGCATCCGGCACCGTCTCGCTCATGACGCTGCACACGGCGAAGGGTCTCGAGTACCACGCGGTGTTCCTCACCGGCATCGAAGAGGGCCTGCTGCCGCACCAGATGTCGGCCTCCGAACCGGGTGGGCCCGCTGAAGAGCGACGGCTCTTCTACGTGGGCATCACGCGTGCCCGCAAGCGGCTGTATCTCTCGCTCGCGATGAGCCGGGCGCAGTTCGGCGAGGTCGCGGTGGCGATGCCGTCGCGCTATCTGCAGGAGATCCCCGAGGGCCTCATCGACTGGCGCCAGTCGCCGGGCATGGCGACGTCGCGCGGTGGCACGCAGCCGCGCGCGCTCAACGCCCGTCGCGGTGCTCCTGGCGGGGCGTGGGGTACGCGCGACCGCGACCTCGAGCGGTTCAGCGTGACGAAGTCCGACAAGCCGAAGACGGAGTGGGCTAATCGGGTCACCGGCACGGTGCGCGACAACGGCGACCTCACGCTCGAGGTCGGGGACCGTATCCGCCACGTCGACTTCGGCGAGGGCAAGGTCACCCAGGTCACGGGCGAGGGCACGAAGCGCATCGCGCACGTCAGTTTCGACACCGCAGGGCAGAAGAAGCTCCTCATCAAGATCGCGCCCATCGAGAAGCTCTGAGCGATGCCGGACTCGCGCGCATCGCACCGGCCGGAGGGGCTCGTCGCGCGACTGCGTTCGCTGCGCGCACTCGACCTCGAGGTGGCGTTCCGGGCGGCCCTCGCGGCGGGCATCCCGCTCACCGTGCTCGTCGTGCTCGGCCGCGTCGATCTCGCCGCGTACGCCGCATTCGGCGGAATGACCGCGATCTTCGGGCGCAGCGAGCCGTACCGCACACGGTTGCGCACGGTCACGGCCGCAGGGGCGGTGCAGCTCGGTGCGGTGGGCGTCGGCATTCTGCTGTCGGTCGCCGAGGCGCCGCTCGCAGTCGAGGCCGCCGCGCTCGCCGCGGTGATCGCCCTCGTGATCGTGCTCTTCAATACGCTCGGGGTCACGCCGTCGGGGCCGTTGTTCGCGGTCTTCGCCGTGCTCGTCTGCGCGGCCCAGCCCGTCGACGACGGCAGCGGATGGCTCCGCTGGGGCGTCGCCGCGGCCGCGGCGACGTTCGCGTGGCTGCTTGCGATGTCGGGATGGCTCTTGCGCCGCGCCGTGCGCACCCGCGGGGAGCAGATCTTCAAGTCGCTGCCTCGCACGACGCCGGTTCGGGTGCGGGCGTACGCCGACCCCCGGGTGTGGCTGAACGTGGTGCAGAGCGTCGTCGCGGCCCTCGTCGCCGGCGGCATCGCCGTGTTGCTCGGCATCGGCCACCCGTACTGGGCTGTGGTCAGCGCCGTCGCCGTGATTCCTCCGGCGAGGTCCGCCCACACCGTGCAGCGCGCGTGGCACCGGGTCATCGGCACGGCCGTCGGCGTCGGCGTCACCGGGCTCGTGCTCTGGCCCGATCCGCCGATCTGGGTGCTCGTCATCGTCATTGCGATCTGCCAGTTCGCCGCCGAGATCCTCGTGGGTCGGCACTACGGGGCTGCGCTCGTCTTCGTCACGCCGCTCGCACTCGTGGTCGCGAGCCTCGCCGGCTCGACGTCGCTGCCGGTGCTGCTCGGTGACCGATTGATCGAGACCGTCGTCGGCGCGGTGATCGGCGTCGTGGCGGTGCTCCTCGCCCGAGGCTTCGTCGAGCGCGTGCCGATGCCACCGCCGACCGCCGCCACACCGAGCATCCGACCGAAGGAGGAACCATGACCTGGACGACCCGCGCCCGACGCACGGTGTACGAGAACCCGTGGATCACCGTCACCGAAGACGAGGTCGTGCGTCCCGACGGTCGCGACGGCATCTACGGGGTCGTCGAACTCAGAAACGACGCCGTGTTCGTCGTCGCGATGACCGACGACGACGAGGTGCTCCTCGTCACGATCGACCGGCACACGGTCGGCGAATCAGTCGAGGTGCCGGCGGGTGGCACCGACGGTGAGAGCCCGCTCTCGGCCGCTCGCCGCGAGTTGCTCGAGGAGACCGGCCACGAGGCGGCCGAGTGGCGCGAGATCGGACGCATGACCGCCCTGAACGGCATCTGCCGCGCCCGTGAGGTCGTCTACCTCGCGACGGGCCTGCGCCACGTGGCATCCGTTGCCGACTCTCAGGCCGAAGAGGGCATCGGCCGCCTGCAGGCGGTGCCGTGGCGCGAGGCCGTGCGCATGGTGCGCGACGGCGAGATCACCGACGGCGAGACCGTCGCGGCGCTCTTCTACGCGGCAGCAGCGCTCGGTCGCATCGGCTGATCGGCGTCGCGCGACGGATTGCGCCCGCGGCTTGAAGTACTCGTCGGCCTGAATGTAGTATCTCTACTACATTACGCACGCCTTCGACGGTGGGGAGAGGTGAGTCACGTGGCATCCGTTGATGCGGTCATCGAAGTGCACGGACTGCGAATGCAGTACGGATCCCACGTCGTGCTCGACGGCGTCGATCTCGACGTGCATCGCGGCGAGGTCGTCGCGCTGCTCGGACCGAACGGCGCCGGAAAGACGACGACGATCGAGGTGCTCGAGGGGTTTCGTGCCCGAGACGACGGCACGGTGCTCGTCTTCGGCGAAGATCCCTTTCACGCCGGTGAGGCATGGCGGGCACGCATCGGCGTGGTCCTCCAATCGTGGCGCGACCACGGCCGGTGGCCGGTCGGGGAGCTCCTCCGCCAGTTCCGTTCGCTGTACCTGCCCTTCGTCGAAGCCGGCCGGTCGGGGCCGTACGAGGTGGATGAGCTGCTCGACATGGTGGGACTCGCCGAACACCGCACCGCGCGTGTGCGGTCGCTGTCGGGTGGCCAGCGTCGGCGTCTCGACGTCGCGATCGGACTGGTCGGACATCCAGAGCTGCTCGTCCTCGACGAGCCCACGACCGGCTTCGATCCGATCGCCCGGCACGAGTTCCACGAACTCATCCACCGCCTGAGCGATTTCGATCGCACGACCGTGCTGTTCACGACCCACGATCTCGCCGAAGCAGAGAAGATGGCCGACCGTATCCTCATCCTCGACGGCGGTCGCATCGTGGCGAACGGGAGTGCCGTCGAGCTCGCCTCCGCCGTTGCCGGCGCGAGCGAGGTCACCTGGCGCGAAGACGGCATGTTCCAGGTGCACAGCGCGGCCGATCCCGTGCCGTTCGTGCGAGAGCTGCTCGCACGCCCGGGCGTCGAGATCACCGAACTGCAGATTCGGTCGCAGACCCTCGAAGAGACGTACCTCGCCATGGTTGCGAAACGGGAGGCCGACCCGGTCGGAGTGACGGCCGGCGAGAGGGGAGTGGCATCGTGAGCGCGACCGCATCGGCCGTGCGGGCGGGCATCCGCAGGGGGCTCACCGAGTTCGGCATTTCGCTCCGCACGCCGAGCGAAGCGTCGTACATCGGCGTCGGCATCGTCATCGTGGTGGTCGTGCTGTGGTTGAACCGCGACGCCGAGATCGTGCCGGGACTGCCGGCCGCCTCGTTCATCGTCGGGAGCATCCTGACCATCCAGCTCGTCTTCGTCGCGTGCTATAGCCTCGCCGCTGTGGTCGCGACCGAACGTGAAGACGGCACACTCCTTCGAGCGCGATCGCTGCCGACGGGTGTGCTCGCCTATGTGACCGGCATCACTGCGAAGACGCTGGCCGAGTTCGTGACGAACGTCGGCATCACACTCGTCGCCGCGGCGATCCTGCTCGGTTCGAGCCTCGGGCTCGACTGGGCCGATATCGCCGTCGTCGCGGGAATCCTCGTCGTCGGATTCGTCGCGTTGACGACCCTCGGGTTCGTGCTCGGGGCGATCTTCCGCAATCCCCGCATGGTCGGTGGGTGGGGCATCCTCGCCGTGGGTGCGCTCGCATGGTTCTCCGGCCTCATCCAGCCGCTCGCGAGCATGCCGTCGTGGGCGCAGGCGATCGGCCAGGCGACGCCGCTCTACTGGGTTGGTCTGGGGCTTCGCAGCGCGTTCCTCCCCGACGAGTTCGCGAGCCTCGAGATCGACGGGTCGTGGCGGTTGCTGCTCGCCTTCGCGGTGGTCTCCGCCTGGGCGATCGCGGGCCTCCTGATCTCTCCGATCCTCATCCGTCGGGTGGCCAGGCGCGAGACCGTCGCGGGCATCGAAGCCCGGCGCCAAGCCGCCCTGCAGCGCGCATGAGCACGCCCGCCGGTCGTGACCACGGTCGGTCGGAACAGGTGCACAACCGGGTGGCGATGCTGCGTGCCGATCGTCGCATCTCGCGTCGCGAACTCGCCGGCGCGCTCGGGGTGCATTACCAGACGATCGGATACCTCGAACGGGGCGAGTTCAATCCGAGCCTGCATCTCGCGCTTCGCATCGCCCGGTACTTCGACGTGCCGGTCGACTTCGTGTTCTCACTCGACGAGTTCCCCCATCTCGGCCCGCACTCGGCGTGAGTGCGGGGTGCGGGCGCGATGCGTGGGCTCGACGGCGCGCACCGATTGGCGGCCCGCCGGTGCGATCACGACTACACGGCGACCCCGAGTGCGGCGCCGATCGCCCATGTGACGAGCAGCGCGAGCGCGCCGCCGATCGTGACGCGGAGGATCGCGCGGAGCACGGGGCTGCCGCCGATCCAGGCGCTCAGCCAACCGGTGATGGCGAGCGCGACGACGACAGCGACGAAGGTCGTCGGGATCCGCCACTCCGGCGGTGGCAGCAGGATCGCGAGCATCGGCAGCACGGCGCCGACGAGGAATGAGAGAGCGGATGCCCCGGCCGCATGCCATGGGTTCACGACGTCGGTCTGGTCGATGTGGAGCTCGACCTCGAGGTGCGCGGCGAGAGCGTCGTGCGTGGTGAGTTCACGGGCCACCGTGTCGGCGGTCTCGGCGGAGAGCCCCTTCGCCCGGTAGAGCCCCGCCAGCTCGGCGAGCTCCTGCTGCGGCATGGTCTCGAGCTCCCATCGCTCCTTCGCGATGAGTGCGCGTTCGGAGTCTCGTTGGCTCGAGACGGAGACGTACTCGCCGAGGCCCATCGAGATGGCACCGGCGACCACCGCGGCGACTCCGGCGACGAGCACCGGGCCGACGTCGTCGGTGGCGGCCGCGACGCCGACGACGAGCGCGGCGACCGAGACGATGCCGTCGTTCGCGCCGAGCACTCCGGCGCGCAGCCAATTGAGCTTCGCGTGCACCGAGCCGTCGTGCGGGTCGGTGCGGTGGATCGGTTCTCCGGCGGCCGTCATCTCGCCAGTCTTCCACCGTCCGAGGCGACTGCACGAGTGTGTGCGCTCGGGCCGGCGGGCCGGGCAGAGCCGGTTCGGCCGCGCCGAACGGGGGGAGTAGCATGGAACATGGCCCACTTATCTTGACGTCGAGATTCTTCGGCGCGTCGGGCCGACACCCACCAGCCCCTGTGCGCTTTCGCGCGTGCGGACCGATTGGAAGTAGAGCGTGGATCTTTACGAGTACCAGGCCAGAGACCTGTTCGAGCGATACGGGGTCCCGGTGCTCCCGGGCATCGTCGCCGACACCCCCGATGAAGTACGTGCGGCGGCCGAGCAGCTCGGCGGCGTCGTAGTCGTCAAAGCCCAGGTGAAGACCGGCGGCCGCGGCAAGGCCGGCGGCGTCAAGGTCGCGAAGACCCCCGACGAGGCCTACGAGGCCGCGAAGGCGATTCTCGGCCTCGACATCAAGGGCCACGTCGTCAAGCGCGTCATGGTCGCCGGTGGCGCACGCATCGCGCAGGAGTTCTACTTCTCCGTGCTGCTCGACCGGGCGAACCGCTCCTACCTCTCGCTCACGAGCGTCGAGGGCGGCATGGAGATCGAGGTGCTCGCCGTCGAGAAGCCCGAGGCGCTCGCTCGCGTCGAGGTCGACCCGATCGCCGGCATCGATGCGGCGAAGGCCCGCGAGATCGCGGTCGCCGCGAACTTCCCGGCCGAGCTCGTCGACAAGGTCGCCGATGTCTTCGTGAAGCTCTACGAGGTCTATAAGGGCGAAGACGCGACCCTCGTCGAGGTCAACCCGCTGATCCTCGACGAAGACGGTAACGTCATCGCACTCGATGGCAAGGTCACCCTCGACGAGAACGCCGAGTTCCGTCACGCCGGCCACGCGCTCCTCGAAGACAAAGACGCCGCGGACCCGCTCGAGGCCGCCGCGAAGGCGCTCGACCTCAACTACGTCAAGCTCGACGGCGAGGTCGGCATCATCGGCAACGGCGCGGGCCTCGTCATGTCGACGCTCGACGTCGTCGCCTACGCGGGCGAGAACCACGGCGGCGTCAAGCCCGCCAACTTCCTCGACATCGGCGGCGGCGCCTCGGCAGAGGTCATGGCCAACGGCCTCGGCATCATCCTCGGCGACCCGCAGGTCAAGAGCGTCTTCGTGAACGTCTTCGGCGGCATCACCGCGTGCGACCAGGTAGCGAAGGGCATCGTCGGCGCGCTCGCCGAGCTCGGCTCCACGGCGAACAAGCCGCTCGTCGTGCGTCTCGACGGCAACAACGTCGTCGAGGGTCGCCGCATCCTCGAGGAGGCGGCGCACCCGCTCGTCACCCTCGCCGAGAACATGGACCAGGGCGCCGACAAGGCCGCCGAGCTGGCGAACGCCGCGTAGTTAGGGAATCGAAGAATGACTATCTTCCTCAACAAGGACTCCAAGGTCATCGTCCAGGGCATCACCGGCGGCGAGGGCTCCAAGCACACGGCGCGCATGCTCGCGGCGGGCACCCAGGTGGTCGGCGGCGTGAACGCCCGCAAGGCCGGCACCACGGTGCTGCACCCCGACAAAGACGGCAACTCGGTCGAGCTGCCCGTCTTCGCCACGGTCGCCGAGGCCATCGCACAGACGGGGGCGGATGTCTCCATCGCCTTCGTTCCTCCGGCGTTCACGAAAGACGCCGTGGTCGAGGCCATCGACGCCGAGATCCCGCTCCTCGTGATCATCACCGAGGGCGTTCCCGTCGGCGATTCGGCCGAGTTCTGGGCGTACGCCAAGGAGAAGGGCAACACGACCCGCATCATCGGGCCGAACTGCCCCGGCATCATCAGTCCCGGTGAGTCGCTCGTCGGCATCACGCCCGCGAACATCACCGGCAAGGGGCCGATCGGCCTCGTGTCGAAGTCGGGCACGCTGACCTACCAGATGATGTACGAGCTGCGCGATCTCGGCTTCTCGACAGCCATCGGCATCGGCGGCGACCCGATCATCGGCACGACGCACATCGACGCGCTCGCCGCGTTCGAGGCCGACCCTGAGACCAAGGCGATCGTGATGATCGGCGAGATCGGCGGCGACGCCGAAGAGCGGGCGGCCGACTTCATCAAGTCGAACGTCACGAAGCCGGTCGTCGGCTACGTCGCTGGCTTCACGGCTCCCGAGGGCAAGACCATGGGTCACGCCGGCGCCATCGTTTCCGGCTCCGCCGGTACCGCTCAGGCGAAGAAGGAGGCCCTCGAGGCCGCCGGTGTCAAGGTCGGCAAGACGCCGTCCGAGACTGCCGCGCTGCTCCGCGAGGTGTACGCCGCGCTCTAGACACTTCCGCTCGACGAACGGCCCCGCAGACTTCGACCTGCGGGGCCGTTTCGGTCGGCGGGCGGATGTCGGTTGGGACTCGTGCCATGAATGAACGACTCGTCATCACCTCTCACGTCAACCCACCTGATGCGTGATCGTCGTGAGCGAGTGTCCTGGCACCTCGAGTACGAACTCCTGAGACTGAGCTTCTATTCGCACCGACCGAGGCTGGTCGGCGCCATTCCAGACGATGACGACCAGCGAGCCGGCTGGGGTGCGAAAGGCGATCTGCCGCAGGTCCGTCTCATCCGAAGACGATTCCACCCGCACGGAACCGGGCGGCACCGCCGAGCCGGCGTGCGCGAGAACGTAGTACTCGGCATTGCGGGTCACCGTGCCGTCATCGGCGATGGTCACGACGCCGGAGCACGATTCACAGCCGCCTCGATGCGGCCCGTGCTGCTCGTTCAGAGCCAGGTTCCACGTGAGCACGCCCGTCGCCTGATTCTCGAGCGCACCGATGAGCAGGTTCGTCGATTGCCACGAGAACGTGTCAGCGAAGACCTTCTCGGGGGCATCACCTGGCGCGCCCGACCCTGAACACTCGGTCACCCAGATCTGCATGTCGCCGAACTGCTCCCAGATCTGCAACTGCGCCGAGGCATCCCCGAAGTAGCAGTGGTAGGCGATGCCGTCGAGCCATTCGGCGGCTGTCGTGCGCAAGAGGTCGGCGGGATACTGAGAAGCCGGGTCCTCTCCTTCGGGAGTCGAGGCGGCGTCGGCCGGACTCAACGTCCAGTTGTGGTCGTATCCGAGGATGCCGGTGTCGAGCCCGGCGTCGGCCAGCGCCGGGCCGAGCCGCTCGATCAGCTTCGCCCCCTGCCAGACAGGCATGTCGGTGCCGGGGTAGCCGTCGGGATGGCGCAACTGCGGCTCGTTCTGCACCGTGAGCAGACCGATGTCGAGACCGGCATCGCGGTATGCCTCGACGAATCGCACCAGATACTCCGTGTAGGTGTCGTACGCCCGGTCCTCGTCGATGAGACGACCTCCCTCGAGCGAACCGCTCGTCTTGAGCCATGCCGGCGGGCTCCACGGCGATGCGATCAAGCGTATGTCCGGGTTGATGGCGAGCACTTCCAGCAGGACCGGAATCATGGACGCTCGGTCGGGTGCGATGTCGAAGCCGTCGAGCGACCAGTCCGTCTCGCCCGGCGGGAGATCATCGAAGGTGAACGCGTCACCTGCGACGAAGTCCGAGGCGCCGATCGGCAGACGCAGCACCGTCAGCCGCACCGGCCCGTGCGGCGAGAACAACTCGTCGATCAGCGCCGCCCGCGCAGCCTCCGGAATCTGTGCGAGCAGGTCTGCGGAGGCATGGGTCATCGCAGCCCCGAATCCGCGGATCTCCTGTGCTGTCGTGGCTGAATCGACGCGGATGTCCGGCGGCTCGTTGCCGGCCGATGAGGTGACTTCCACGCTGATCTCCTGCAGTCGCTCACCGCCGTTCGCGCTCGTCGTCACTGCGACCGGTCGACTGCGCTCCGGTGCACTCGACTCCGCACTCTCTGTGCCTCCGGTCGGTGGTGATGCGGTGGAGGTCGCGATCGTGATGGCCACGACGGCCATGAGGCCGGCGACGACCAGACCCGCGATGACCCACCCGACCTTCCGCTGGTGGAGCCAGTCGGCACCAGGTCGTCGCGTGCTGATCATCTGTGCTCCTCTCGCGGGAGGTGAGGACGAGATGGGCCCGGCAGCGCCGGACCCATCTCGTGTGCAGGCGAGTGCTCAGCCGGCTTGCCGTTGCAGTGCGAACGATTGAGCCGGATCGTCGGCGTTGCAGGAACGCTGCACGATCCGGGCACCGTCGTCGCGCACTCCGCCGTCGACCGCCAGGCAGCGGCCGCTATGCACGGCCACGAACTGGTAGTTGCCGTCGCCGATGCGACGAAGCTCGAACTGCTGGTGGCGATCCCTCGTCCACTTCCCGAGCTCCGCCGGCGCTCCGTTCGCCCTCGATGCGTCCGCGATCTCGAGCGTCAGGGGTGCGTTCACGTTCCTGATGCGATAGAGATCGCGCTTCACCTTCGTCAGTGTCCACTCCGCGTTCGCCTGCGGTGCGGGGCAGGACCATTGCTGCACCGGGGTGCCGACGGCCGTGCCATGATCCACCGCATCCAGGCAGGCTCCCGACCCCTCGTTGACGATCGTGTAGACCGCCCGGGTCGAGATGCCGGAGGCTTCCTCCTTGTCCGCCGACCTCACCTTCACTGCGTCATCGAGGCGGATGTCCTGTGAGGACGAACCGACCAGGATGTCGAGCGTGCCGCGTGGTGTGACCCAAGCGTCGGTGTACGAGTCCCAATACGAGAAGGACTCCCGCGACAGGTCGATCGTGACCTTCTCCGACTCGCCCGGCTCCAGGTATACGCTGGCGTATCCCGCCAGTTGCTTCGGTGCCGACTGGACGACGTTCGTCGGCAGGGCCCCGACGTACACCTGCGGTGACTCGGTTCCCGCCGTGTCGCCGGTGTTGGTGACGGTGAAGGTGGCGGAGACGCGTGCGTGGCCACGCGATTTCGTTTTCAGGTCGGAGTACTCGAACGTGGTGTACGACAAGCCGTGCCCGAACGGATACTTCGGCGCGATGCCGAACTCCTCATATCCCCGGTAGCCGACGAAGACACCCTCGGTGTAATACGAGTCGACTCCGATGCCTGGATATTGCTCGGGTGTCGAAATCGGCGTCTCACCCTCTGAGACGGGGAACGTGACCGGCAGCTTGCCCGACGGTGACACCTCACCGAAGAGGATCCTCGCCATCGCCGCCCCTTGATTCTGACCGCCGAACCACGCCTCGAGGATGGCGGGAACGCCGTCTTCCCACTCGACCGTGGTCGGGCCACCGGTCGTCAGCACGACGACGGTGTTCGGATTGGCCGCCTTGACCGCGTCGATGAGTGCCTCCTGCCCGCTGGGCAGTCCGATGTCGGCCTTGTCACCGCCCTCCGACGAGTAGTCCCTGACGACGACGACCGCAACGTCGGATTCAGCTGCCAGGGCCGCTGCCTCCGTCGCCTTCGGGTCGACCAGACCCGCCGGCTTCGTCCAGCCCAGCTTCATGCGCGGACCCAGATCGCCGGTGGCACCGCTCGCGTCGTGGGTCGCGGTGACGGTGTAGTCCTGCCCCCCAACCAGATCGAGCGTCACCGTGTCCGTGGTGAGCGCTGTCGTCGTCGTCTCGAGAATCGTCGCGCCGTCCAGAGTCACTGATGCTTCGCCTGCCGCGACGAGTTCCAGTTCGTATGTTCCGGAGGCAGGCGGGGTCAGTGTCGATGAGTACGACGTCGCGGCGATGCCGCCGCCCGGAAGCGTCGGCAGCAGCGGCGATTGCGCGTTGAACCCCTCGAAGTAGAAGAACCCGCCGTTGATCGAGATGTCCTGCAGGGTCTCCTGATCGATGACGTTTCCGCCCGCGTCGTACACGATCACGTCGGCGCCCGGACTGCCATTCGTGCTTCGGAGGTAGTCCGACGGAATGGCGTCCATGCCGGGCAGGAGCGTCGAGGAGGTGACGAAGTCGGTACCACGCGCCAACGAGACGGTGGCCCCCGGCACCATGTCGCGAATGCCCTGCAGCGGAGAGATCGTCGAGGTCGGAATCTGGATCAGTGAGCTGCCACCGCCGGCGGTGACGTTGTCCGCGTCAGCGCCGATCACCGCAACGGAGTCGATCGCTGACGGATCGAGCGGAAGGAGTCCGTCATTCTTCAGCAGCACCATGCCGTCCTCGGCGATCCGCTGCGATTCGAGTGCATGGCCTGCCTCATCGAACGGTTGCTCGACCGGAGGAGTATCGAACAGTCCGATGCGGAACATGGCTGTCAGGATGCGCAGTACCGCCACATCGATCTCCGACTCGGCCACCTCGCCGTTCAGCACTGCGTCCTCGAGCGCAAGGAAGAATCCGAAGCTCGGCTGTTCCTGATCGAGGCCGGCGCGGAACGCCGGAACCGAGCTATGGGTCGCGCCGTAGTCGCTCATCACGAAACCTCGGAAGCCGATCTGGTCGCGCAGGATGCCGTTCAACAGTTCGGAGTTCTCACAGGCGTAGATGAAGTTGATCTTGTTGAACGAGCACATAGCTGTGGCGGGATCGCTTCCCTTGACTCCGATGTCGAACGGCCGGATGTAGATCTCCTGCAGCGCCCGTTCGCCCACAATGGCATTCCCGCCGCTCAGGCGATCCTCCTCTTGGTTGTACGCCGCGTAGTGCTTGATGTCACCGGCGACATTGTGGGATTGGATGGCGCTGAGCTGCGCCGCCGCGAGCGTTCCCGACAGCAATGGGTCTTCGCCGTAGCCTTCGAAGCCACGACCTGCGACGCCGACTCGCGCCATGTCGACCGCGGTGCCGAGCGAGACGTTGTGACCGGTCTTGAAAGCTTCGTCGCCCATCACGTCGCCGTACGCAGCCGCATCGGCGACGTCGAACGTGGCGGCCAGCGCGATGGGGGCCGGCAATGCCGTTGAACGCTTGCCATTCACGTTCGGGTTGGCGATTCGGATTCCGGCGGGGCCGTCGGCCATGGTGAGCGCGGGAATTCCGAGACGCTCGATGGGAGCATTGTAGAAACCGTAGAAGTTGTTCAGTTCGCCCTCGAGCATGTCGATCTTCTCGTCGAGCGTCATCTGTTCCAACAGCGCCTGGGCGCGCGTCTCGGGAGAATCCACCGGGGCGCCGAGTGCCGCTCCCGAGCCTGAGACGACGGCCACTGCGGCTACGAGGGCCCCAGCGGCGATGAGTGCGATCGAGGTCTTGCTCGATCTCCGTTGATCGATGTGGATGCGCATATCCGTTTCCTCATCATGAGGTTGTTGCGAGATGCGAGCAGAGATTCCCGGGCTCGAAGCCTCGCTCGCCGTTCCTGTGGTGCCGTGGTCGCTGCCACGTGGGGGGCATCGCGGTCGATGGCACGGAGCCTCCCTTCTCGAGAGTCGGGCGCATGTCACGGGACCGTGATTGGCGCGAACCGTACTTATTAGCGAGGGGGATGACTTCACACGATCCGATTCAGATCGCGGTCGCGCTCGATGAATTCGGGAGAGCGTTAAGGGCATTGTAGATCCATCCTCGACAGCCGCAAGCCCCCCATTTCCAACGGCATCGCGACTGCCCGGCGGCGACGCAGTACGTCGGCAGCGCGGCCCGCGCGCTGACCGGCGGGCCCGTCTCGGTCGCCCTGATCGATGTCGTGCCAGAGTGGGAACATGAGCGAAGACTCGGCGCGAACAGAACGTGAGTCCTTGGTCGAGCCGACACCGGATGCCGTGAATGCGATGCCACGGGGACGCGCGCGACGGACGATCGCGAACGAACTCGTGCGCACGACATTCGTCACCGAAGAGAGCGTGTACGGCGTCATACTCGTCTCGGGCATGATCGTCGTCGCCGGCGGACCGGGGACGAACGCCTTCGAGGTGTTCTGGAAGGTGGTCGGGACCGTCATCGTCTTCTGGGCCGCGCACGTCTACGCCGGCACGGTGGCGCGCCACGGTCTCGAGGAGGGGCACGTCATCGGGTTGCGCGATGCGTTCCGTGCTTCGTTCAATCGTGCGCTCGGGCTGCTCGCCTCGGCGATGATCCCGTCGCTCATCCTGCTCCTCGGTTCGACGCGGGTCGTTCCCGATGCCGTCGCCATTTGGACTGCACTCTGGGCGGGCGTCGTCGTGCTCGCCGTGCTGGGCTGGATCGCCTTCGCACGGCGCGGAGTACGCTGGCCGATCCGGCTCGCGGGCTCGCTCGTCACCGCGATGTTCGGCGTCGCGATGATCGCCCTGAAGGCCTTCATCCACTGAATCCGTGCGGTGGGCCGCCGGTGGCGATAGGTTTCTCACAAAAGGGGGAGCCATGGCCGGCACGAACGAGGCTGAGCTCGAGGCACGTATTGCGGCGCTCGAAGCTGAGAACGAGACGTTGCGCGCGAGCGTGATCGACGCCGAGACGGCGCGGGAGGCACCGGGGGCGGATGCCGCGGCATCCGTCGCCCAGCAGCGTGCCAGGCGCGGGTGGGGCCGCAGCGTCACCGCCGTGGTGCTCATCGTCGTGGGGCTCCTGCTCGCACCCGTCGCGGTGATCTCCGCGTGGGCGCGCCTCGAACTGGCCGACACTGATCGCTTCGTGGCGACGTTCGCGCCGCTCGCCGAAGACCCGGCGGTGCAGGCGTACCTCGGCGACGAGGTCACGGCCGCCATCGAGGAGCAGGTCGACATCCCGGGGATCACGGCCGACCTGTTCGACGGCATCCGGGAACTCGGGCTGCCGCCTCGTGCCGAGGCCGCGCTCGGCCTGCTCGAGGTGCCCGCGACGCAGGGCATCCAGTCGCTCGTCTCCGACGTCGTCGATCGGGTGGTCGAGTCCCCGGCCTTCGCGGATGTCTGGGCGTCGACGCTGCGTATCACCCACCGGCAGTTCGTGGCCGCCATGGAGGGCGACCCCGACGCCGCACTCGCGATCGGCAGTGACGGCACGCTCTCGGTGCAACTCGGCCCCATCGTTGAGGCCGTCAAGCAACGGCTCATCGAGCAGGGCGTCGGATTCGCCCAGGCGATCCCGACGGTCGACCGGGCCGTCGTCATCGCTCAAGACGACGCCTTCGCATTGATCCGCACGATCTACGCGCTCGCCATCGGGGTCGGCACCTGGCTGCCCTGGATCATCCTGGCTTTCCTCGTCGTCGGCGTCGTCGTCGCGCGCAAGCGCACGAGGGCGCTCGTGTGGACCGCCGGCGGTTTCGCGCTCTCGATGCTGATCCTCGCGAGCGGTGTCGGTGTCGGTCGCTGGTTCTTCGTGGGCGCCGTCAGTCCGTCGGTCATGCCGCCGGATACGGCCGAGGCGATCTATTCGGGGCTCATCGAGATCATGATGTCGACGATCGTGGCACTCGTCGTACTCGGCGTGCTCGTCGCCGTGGTGGCCTGGTTCTCGGGGCCGTGGCGGCCCGCCCGCGCACTGCGCGGGTTCGCCGAGTCGGGTTTCGCGGCGGTGCGCCGCGCCGCGGCCGCGCACGGGATCACGACCGGTCGCTTCGGCATCGGGCTCGACCGCTGGCGAGTGGTCGTGTATGTCGCGATCGCCGTGATCGCCGCACTCGTCGTGCTGTTCTCTCGGCCCGCCTCGGCCGGTCTCGTCGTCACGACGCTTCTCGTCGCCCTCGTCGCCTTGCTCATCGTCGAGTTGCTCCGGCGACCTCAGGGTGAGGTCGCTGCCGACGGCGCCGCCGCTGCCGAGGACGAGGACGCCGACGCTGCTGCTGCCGCTGCGGTCGACGAAGAGGTCGAGGTGCTCGTCGTCGCCGGAACCGATGGCGTCGAGACCGGTGTCGAAGTGATCGAAGGCGCCGACGCCGCGCCCCCGAGTCCGCCCGACACCGCACGTCCTGCCGACTGAGCGGCTTCGGCCGGGATAAGCTCGGCGTCGGAATGAGACGCACGACGATCGCCCTGCTCGCCGGCCTCGAGGCATCCGTCGCCGCCCTCATCGGCCTCGGCATCGCGCTCGTGCCGCTCATGCTGCTCTGGGCCGTGCACTTCGGTCTCGCCGTCGACGCGACGATCTTCTTCCGCGCGGCAGCCGACGTGTGGCTGCTCGGGCACGGGGTCGACCTCGAGCTGCAGATCGACGCGGTGACGGCGGCCCGCACCGGACTGCCGGGCGCGGGGGACCCGTTCCCGATCACGATCGCACTGCTCGGGTTCGCGCTCATCTCCGTCGCGTTCGGCCGCCGCATCGGCCGCCGTTCGGCCGCCGAGGGACATTCGTTCACGGGTGGCCTGGCAGCGATCGGCGTGTACGCGCTCGCCGGATTCGTGCTCGCGGCGACGGCCGGCGTCGATGGCGCACGCTCATCGCTGTGGCAGGCGGCACTGCTGCCGGCCTTCACGATGGCGGTCGGTGTCGTGATGGGTGCGGTCTTCGAATCGCTGCGCGACGACCCGATGACGGATGCCGCGAGCAGCGTCGTGCGTCGTGGCATCTCGGCACTGCCCGCAGTGCTCGTTCGCAACGTGCGCGCCGCAGTACGAATCGGCGCGGGCGCCGCGTTCGGCGTGCTCACCGTCGCGGGGGTGCTCGTCGCGGGGCTCATCGCCGCCGACTACGCGACGATCGCTGGGCTCTACCAGTCGCTCGGCACCGGCATCGACGGCGGCATCGCGCTGACCGTGGCCGAACTCGCTCTCGTGCCGAACGTCGTCGTGTGGGCGGCGGCGTGGCTGCTCGGGCCGGGCTTCGCGCTCGGCGCCGGTACGTCGGTCTCTCCGGCCGGCACTCTGCTCGGGCCCGTGCCCGGTATCCCGTTGCTCGGTGCGTTGCCGACCGAAGCAGCGCCGTTCGGTGCGCTCTGGCTCATCGTGCCGGTGCTGCTGGGCTTCATCGGCGCCTGGCTCGTACTCGGCGGCGAGGCATCCGTGCGCCCTTCCGCTCGCGGCGGCTGGTGGACGCCGCTCATGGTCGCTGTCGGTGCGGCGCTCGTCTCCGGAATCGTGCTCGGCCTGCTGGCCTGGTGGTCTGGCGGCGCTGCCGGTCCGGGTCGACTGGCCGACGTCGGTCCGAACCCATGGGAGGTCGCGGTGATCGCAGCGGCGACCGTCGGCGTCGGGGCCATCGTCGGCGGGTATGCGGCGCGTCGGCGTGGCCCTCACGACGACGAGGGCGTCTTCGCCGTGACCGGTGCGGATGTCGGGAGCGGTCTGCGCTGATATCCGGGCCTGCCGGGGTGGTCGCGCGAGTGCTACTCTGCGCGTGACCGCTTGATCGAGGAGGATCGATGTCGGCTCCCAACGAGACTGCACCACCCGCAACTGAAGGCAAGGGCCTCGCCGCAGGAACACTGGGCCTGTGGGGTTCGACCGTCATCGGTCTCGCCTCGACTGCGCCCGTGTACTCGTTGGCCGCCACGCTCGGGTTCGTCGTGCTCGCGGTGGGTGCGCAGGCGCCCATCGCCTTCATCATCGCTTTCGTGCCGATGCTGCTCATCGCCTTCGCCTACCGCGAGCTGAACCGGGCAGTGCCCGACTGCGGTACGACCTTCACCTGGGCGACGAAGGCGTTCGGCCCCTGGGTCGGCTGGCTCGGCGGATGGGGCGTCGCGGTCGCCGGCACCGTCGTGCTCGCGAACCTCGCGCAGATCGGCGGCATCTACTTCTGGCTGCTGGTCTCGCCCGACCTCGCCGAGAACGTGCCCCTCGTCACGGCGACCGGCGTCGTGTTCATCGCGCTCATGACGTGGATCAGCTGGCGCGGGCTCGAGATCGGTGAGCGGATCCAGAACGTACTGCTCGCGGTGCAGTACATCGCCCTCGTACTCTTCGTCGTGTTCGCGGCGGGCGCCGTGATGACGGGCACCGCGCCCGAAGGGTCGACCGCGCCGAGCGCCGACTGGTTCAACCCGTTCGCGTTCGAGTCGTTCGACGGCCTCGTCGAGGCGGTGCTGCTCGCACTGTTCATCTACTGGGGTTGGGACACTTGCCTCGCGCTGAACGAGGAGACCCGCGACCCGAAGCGCATCCCTGGGCGCGCCGCGGTGCTCACGACGCTCATCCTGCTCGTGACCTACGTCGGCGTCGCCGTCGCGGCGATGTCGTATGCGGGCCTCGGCGACACGGGCCTCGGGCTCGGCAACGAGGGCAACGCCGACGATGTGTTCTTCGCGCTGAAGGACGCGGTGTTCGGGCCGTGGGCCTGGCTTCTCGTCGTTGCCGTGATGATCTCCGCGGTGTCGTCGACGCAGACCACCATCCTTCCGACGGCGCGCGGCACGCTCGCGATGGCGGTCTACAAGGCGCTGCCGAAGCGGTTCGCCACGGTGCATCCGCGTTACCACACACCGTCGTTCTCGACGCTGCTCATGGGCTTCGTGGCCATCGTGTTCTACATCGGCATGACCCTCGTCAGCGACAATATTCTGCAGGACACGATCCTCTCACTCGGCCTCGCGATCGCGTTCTACTACTCGATCACGGGGCTTGCGTGCGTCTGGTACTTCCGCAAGACGCTCTTCAGCTCGTGGCGCAACTTCTGGAATCGACTCGTGTTCCCGCTCGTCGGGGCGGTGCTGCTGATCTTCGCGTTCGTGTTCTCGGCGATCGACATGCTCGACCCCGACTACGGGTACACGGTGCTCTTCGGCGTGGGCGGGGTGTTCGTCGTCGGAGTGGGATCGCTCGCGCTCGGCGCCGTGCTCATGGTCGTCTGGTCGTTCTTCGCCGACTCGCGACCGTTCTTCCGCGGTGAGGCGTTGAACCGCGAGACGGAGGTGCTCGTGCCCGAAGACGAGCAGAAGGTCATCCGCTCCGTCGACGGCGGCCTGGGCTGAGCGGCGTCGCGGTGGCGCAGTTTCGAAACTCTGGCGGCCGGTAGGCTCGAAGCGCTGTAGCTCGTCGTCCTGATCTCGGGCGTCGCGATGGCGCAGTTTCGAACCTCTGGCGGCCGGTAGGCTCGAAGCGTGCTGAAGCTCGTCGTCCTGATCTCGGGCGTCGCGATGGCGCAGTTTCGAACCTCTGGCGGCCGGTAGGCTCGAAGCGTGCTGAAGCTCGTCGTCCTGATCTCGGGCACCGGTTCGAACCTTCGTGCCCTACTCGACGCCTCCGCCGACGCGGAGTTCCCGGCCAGGGTCGTCGCCATCGGCGCCGACCGCGATGCCGAAGGCCTCGTGCTCGGCGAGGAGTACGGCGTACCGACGTTCTCGGTGCCGTTCACGGCGTATCCCGATCGCGACAGCTGGGGCGAGGCTCTCATCGAAGAGGTGCGGCGCTGGGAGCCCGACGTGGTCGTGCTCTCGGGCCTCATGCGGCTCGTGCCGCCGGCCGTGGTCGACGCGTTCTCGCCGAATCTCATCAACACGCACCCCGCATACCTGCCCGAGTTCCCGGGTGCGCACGGGGTGCGAGACGCGCTCGCAGCGGGCGTCACGCAGACCGGTGCGAGCCTCATCGTCGTCGACAACTCCGTCGACGGCGGCCCGATCATCGCGCAGGAGCGCGTGCCGGTGCTGCCGGGCGACACCGAGTCGAGCCTCCACGACCGCATCAAGCCCGTCGAGCGGCGCCTGCTCATTCAGACCGTGCTCGACATCGCCAACTCGCACCTCGACCTGAAGGAACTCGCACGATCATGAGCGGCCCCACGCACGACCCGAGCCTCTACCGCGAACGCGACCTGGTACCGGTGCGCCGGGCACTGATCGCAGTCAGTGACAAGCGCGGCCTCGTCGAACTCGCGACCGTGCTCGTGGGTGCGGGCGTCGAGATCGTCTCGACAGGAGGCACAGGCAAGGCCATCGCCGACGCCGGACTGCCGGTCACGCAGGTGGCCGAAGTCACTGGCTATCCCGAGCACCTCGACGGTCGCGTGCGCACGCTGCACCCGGCCGTGCACTCGGGCCTGCTCGCCGATCTGCGGCTCGAAAGCCACGAGGCCGAGCTCGCGGGCCTCGGCATCGAGCCCTACGAACTCGTCGTCGTGAACCTCTACCCCTTCGCCGAGACCGTCGCAGCGGGAGCCGCTCCCGACGCCGTGATCGAGCAGATCGATATCGGCGGCCCCGCCATGGTGCGCGCTTCGGCCAAGAACCACGCGAACGTGGCAGTGGTCGTCTCGCCCGATCGCTACGACGAGATCGCCGCCGCGGTCGCCGCGGGTGGCACGACCCTCGCGCAGCGCACCGCGCTGGCCCGCGAGGCGTTCCGGCACACGGCGTCGTACGATGTCGCGGTCGCCTCGTGGCTCGGCAGCGTCGTCGCCCCCGACCAGCCGGCCGACGAGTCGCCGTTCCCCGCGTGGGTCGGCGGCACCTGGACCAAGGACTCCGACCTCCGCTACGGCGAGAACTCGCACCAGAAGGCCGCGCTCTATGCCTCGTCGGGAGGTCGACCCGGCATCGCTCAAGCCGTGCAGCTGCACGGTAAAGAGATGTCGTACAACAACTACGTCGACGCCGATTCGGCCGTGCGCAGCGCGTTCGATTTCGCAGAGCCGGCCGTCGCCATCATCAAGCACGCGAATCCGTGCGGCATCGCCGTGTCGTCTGCCAGGGCCCCTTCGACTGACTCAGGGAGCGCCGACCCGATCGCCGACGCCCACCGTCGAGCGCACGAATGCGACCCGGTCTCTGCGTACGGCGGCGTGATCGCTGCAAACCGCATCGTCACTCTCGAAATGGCCGAGACGGTGTCGGGCATCTTCACCGAGGTGCTCATCGCGCCGGCGTTCGAGGCCGAGGCGCTCGAACTCCTCACAAAGAAGAAGAACATCCGGCTGCTGACGCTGCCTGAGGGGTTCACGCCGACGGCCGTCGAGCTGCGCCAGGTCTCGGGCGGGCTGCTGCTGCAGCAGGCCGACCGGCACTTCGCGCCGGCTTCGGAGTGGACGCTCGCCGCGGGCGAGCCCGCCGATGCTGCGACACTCGCCGACCTCGAGTTCGCGTGGAAGGCGTGTCGCGCCGTGAAGTCGAACGCGATCCTGCTCGCTTCGGGTGGGGCCTCGGTCGGCGTGGGCATGGGCCAGGTCAACCGGGTCGACTCGTGCAAGCTCGCGGTCGAGCGTGCGGGGGAGCGGGCCGCGGGTTCGGTCGCGGCATCCGACGCCTTCTTCCCCTTCGCCGACGGCCTGCAGATCCTCCTCGACGCTGGGGTGCGCGCGGTCGTGCAGCCCGGCGGTTCGATCCGCGACGACGAGGTCGTCGCCGCGGCCCGCGCGGCGGGCGTCACGATGTACTTCACTGGCGAGCGCCACTTCTTCCACTGATCGCTCACGCCTCTCTCTTCTCTCTCTTCTCTCTCTTCTCTCTCTTCTCTCTCTCTCTCTCTCTCTCTCTCTCTCCTTCTGCCACCCCGCCACGTTTGTAGGACGTTGGCGCTTTTGTAGGACACCTGCCGCGTGGGACGTCCTACACAGCGCCAGATGTCCTACAAAACACGGCGCGCCGCGTGCGGGGCATGGGTGAGGTGGCGCGACGAGGTGGCCAGACGGAGGCGTGGCGGTGCGGGGCCGCGTGCGAGGTGTGTGCTGGATGCCGCGGCATGCGAGCGAGCGCATGAGCGTGGCGGTACCCTTGAATCGAACCCGCGCTCATGAGGCGCGAGGCCAGGTTCCGCCCACGAAGCGGATGAATCAAGGAGAACGGTCGATGACGATCACCCACGCCGCGGCGACCCCCGCAGCCGAGGTCAATGCAGCACTGCCGACGGAGGCCCCCGAGCACGAACGGGTGCTCATCACCCGCGGCTCCCGCTCCGGCCTCACGATCATCGTGGCCGTGCATTCCACACGGCTCGGCCAGGCACTCGGCGGCGCTCGCCTCTGGCGCTACGGCCAATGGACCGACGCTCTCGCCGACGCACTCCGCCTCTCGCAGGCCATGACCCTGAAGAACGCCGCGGCCGGTCTCGCCCGTGGCGGCGGCAAGTCCGTGATCGCGATCCCCGCCGGAACGACGCTCGACGTGGCCCAGACCCACGATGCGATGCTTGACCTCGGCGACGCCATCGAGTCCCTCGGCGGCGCGTACATGACCGCTGAAGACGTCGGCACGAGCGCCGAGCTCATGGCCGTCGTGCACGAGCGCACCGAGCACGTCTGCGGGCTCCCGCCCGAGCAGGGCGGCGTCGGCGAGCCGGCGGATGCCACAGCCGCGGGTGTGCACGCCTCCATCCTCGCGACACTCGGCGAGGTGTTCGGTTCGAAAGATCCGGCCGGGCGCCACTTCGTGGTCGCGGGCCTCGGGCAGGTCGGAGGTCGCTTGGCACGCAGCCTCGCCGCCGCCGGCGCTCGCCTGACCGTGACGGATGTCGCGCAGGGCAAGCGCGCCCTCGCAGATGAGCTCGGCGCGAAGTGGGTCGAGCCGGCCGAGGCCCACCTCGTCGAAGCCGACGTCTTCGTGCCGTGCGGGCTCGGCGGTGTGCTGACGCCCGAGGTGGTGCGCGGTCTGCAGGTGAGCGCCGTCGTCGGCGCCGCGAACAATCAACTCGCCTCGCGCGATGTCGCGGCACTCCTGCAGCAGCGTGGCATCGTCTGGGCGCCCGACTTCGTGGTGAACGCAGGCGGGGTCATCTACCTCGACGTCGCGAGTGGGCCGGGCGCCGATCAAGCGGCGCTCGACGCGCGCATCGCCGGCATCGGCGACACCGTGGCATCCGTGCTGCGCAGTGCTCACGACAGCGGGACGACGACGCTCGAGGCCGCGGAACAGCTCGCACGCACGAGGCTCGACGCGGGCCGCTGAGGCGACCGCGGTGCGGCTCATGGGGGGCCGGCTGCAGGCGCGCGCCGGGTGTCCGTGCGGCGCATCGGTGCGGCTCATGGGGGGCCGGCTGGAGGCGCGCGCCCGGTGTCCGTGCGGTGCATCGGTGCGGCTCGTGGGGGGCCGGCTGGAGGCGCGCGCCGGGTGTCTGTGCGGCGCATCGGTGCGGCTCGTGGGGGGCCGGCTGGAGGCGCGCGCCGGGTGTCCGTGCGGTGCATCGGTGCGGCTCGTGGGGGGCCGGCTGGAGGCGCGCGCCGGGTGTCCGTGCGGCCAGTAGGCTCATGCCATGACGTCCCCCGCCATGCCCCCGACCGCCCCGGCCCGATTCACTCCGGCGATCACCCCGGGGCGGCGGGTGGCGGCGGTGTTCGCCTCCTCGGCGGCAGTCGCCTGCTCGGCGATGCTCGTCGCGCTCCTGGCGTTTTTCATCGGCAGCGGCCAGTCGCCGCAGGTGCTCAGCCAGGTCGTCGGTCACTTCGCGCTCGCCGCGTTCGTCGCGTGGGTGCTGCTCTCCGTCGCGAACGCGGTGGGGGCGACGCGGGCGTGGTTCCTCACGCTCATCACCGGATTCGCATCAGGATGCCTCGCAGCACTGATCGCGACGACCGTGACGGCCAGCGCCGCAGGCAACCCGTTCTCGGGCGCGGTATTCCTCTTCGTGGTCGGGTCGCTCGTGAGCCTCAACCTCATCTTCATCATCGCGATCATCGTGGGCGAGATGGTGCTCGCGCCGCGTGTCTTCCGCGGCATCCTCGGCTACGCGCCCGCCGTCGCCGACCGACGAATCGCGCTCGTGCGCATCCCGGCGTCGAACCTCGACGAGGCCGTGCTCACTCATCGCGACCGGCAGCCGATCGACCAGGCGCTCGCCGACCGGCAGTGGGACAACTACTGCGCCGCGCTCGTGGCCGAGGGCTGGGAGACGATCGAGGTCGACGCGGCGCCCGAGCTCGCCGACTCGGTGTTCGTCGAGGACATGGTGGTGATGTTCGGCGACCTCGCGGTGCTCGCGAGCCCCGGCGCCGAGTCGCGGCGCCCAGAGGTCGAAGCGGTCGAACGTGCGGTGCGCGCCGTGCCAGGCGTGACGGTGACCCGCATCGAGCTGCCGGGCACGCTCGACGGCGGCGACGTGCTGAAGGTCGGCTCGACGGTCTACGTCGGCGCATCTGAGCGCACGAACGCCGAGGGCATCAGGCAGTTGCGCACCTTGCTCACTCCGCACCGCTACACGGTCGTCGCGGTGCCCATCACGAAGGCGTTGCACCTCAAGAGCGCCGCGACGGCGCTGCCCGACGGCACGATCATCGGCGAGCCGGCTCTGCTCGACGTGGCGAGTCTCTTCCCGCGCTTCCTGCCGGTGTTCGAACCCGAGGGCGTCGCTGTCGTCGAGCTGTCGCGCGAGTCGCTGCTCATGTCGTCGTCGGCACCGCAGACGGCCGCGATGATCGCAAGTCTCGGCTACCGGGTCGTGACCGTCGACATCGGCGAGTTCGAGAAGCTCGAGGGCTGCGTCACATGCTTGTCGGTGCGGGTGCGCTGAGCGAGACCGCCCGGCCGTCGTGGAGTTCGAGCACGTGGTCGGCGCGCCCGACGAGTGCCGGGTCATGGGTGGTCACGACGGCGGCGACTCCGCGCGCATGCACGAGCTCGCCGATGAGATCCATGACGGTCGCCGCGGTGCCGCTGTCGAGCTGGCCGGTCGGCTCATCGGCGAGCAGCAGTTGCGGCCGCGCGGCGAGCGCTCTCGCGATACCCACCCGCTGCTGCTGGCCGCCCGAGAGTTCGTATGGACGTTGCGCAGCGTGACCCGCGAGGCCGACGAGTTCGAGCGACTCGGCGACGCGCGCGTCGCGTTCGGCGGGCGCCATGCGTTGCAGGCGAAGCGGCACCTCGACGTTCTCGGCCGCTGACAGCACCGGGATCAGGCCGAACGACTGGAAGATGTACCCCAGTCGGTCACGGCGCACGGTCGCGAGCGCGTCTTCGCCGAGCGCTGAGAGTTCGTCGTCGCCGAGGAAGACCTGACCGGCCGTCGGCCGGTCAAGGCCCCCGAGCAGGTTCAATAGTGTCGTCTTGCCCGCACCCGACGGCCCGGTGACCACGAGCAGTTCGCCCGGCTTCACCTCGAGCGAGACCTCGGCGACGGCGTGCACCGCGCCAGCTTTCGACTCGAAGACGCGGCTGATCGATTCGGCACGAAGCGTGGTCATCGTGGTTCTTTCGGTTCGTCGGTGACGGCGTTCCTCGAGCGTGTCGAAGTGGCATCGGCCGCCCGTTCTGCTGCACGACGTTCGCGCCGACTCGACGGCGCCGAGTCCGCCGGCTCGGCCGGGCCGGATGCACCGTGGTCCACTGGGGAGCCACCGGCAGCCGGCAAGCCACCGGCAGCCGGGGTGCCACCGGCAGTCGGCGAGCCGCCGTCGCCGGTGCGGTCGGTATCCGTGGCACTCGTGGGCGCGGCATCGATCGTTTCGGGGGAGGGCCGTGCCGCGGCATCCGCTCGCCCCTCGTCGCCCGGCCACACGCCGACGTGGTCGGCTTCGAGTGCGAGGCGCACGCGGTCCCTCAGCTCGAGGCTCTGCATGAAGTCGTGCGGCAACTGCAGGCGGCCGACTCGATCGAGCACGGCGAACTCCTCGGCGATGTGCTCCTCCTCGCCGTGCTCGTCGAGCCGTGTCGAACGCAGCACTTCTGTCGAGGTGCGCCCGTCGCGGATCTGCACGGTGCGCCGCACGTGGTCTGAGACGGTCGGGTCGTGGGTGACGATGAGCGTGGTGACCCCGAGCTCTTCGTTGACGCCGCGCATCGCCTCGAGGACGGCGGCGGAGGTCGCCTCGTCGAGTTCGCCGGTCGGCTCGTCGGCGAGCAGCACGTGCGGTGAGTTCGCCAGCGCGACCGCGATCGCGACGCGCTGCTGCTGACCGCCCGAGAGTTCGCCTGGACGCCGATCGCGCGCATCGCCGACGTTGAGCAGTTCGAGAAGCTCATCGACACGGCTCGCCCTCGCCGCACCACGGAGGGTGCCGGCGACGTTCATCGCGAGGGCGATGTTCTCGCCGGCGGTGAGATAGGGCAGCAGGTTGCGGGAGGTCTGTTGCCAGACGAAGCCGACCGTGTGCCGCTGGTACGCCACGCGTTCGCGCCCGCCCATGGTGAGCAGGTCGTGTCCGGCCACGTGGGCGACACCCGCTGTGGCGGTGTCGAGGCCGGAGAGGATCGTCAGCAGCGTCGATTTGCCGGAGCCGGATGCGCCGACGACGGCGACCATCTCGCCGGGATCGACGCGGAGGTTCAGTCCCTGCAGCGCTTGCACCTCGACGCCGTCGGCGCTGAAGATGCGCACCAGGTCGGTGCACAGGATGTGCGGTTGCGCTCCCGGTGCGGCGTGCGGCCGCTGCGTCGCCTGCTGGCCTGGCTGCGCCTGCTGCGTCTGGATGTCGGTCGGGGTCACGGGGTCATCCTTCCTCTTCCTTGCGCATCGCGCGAGCGGCGTTCACGCTGCCGTCGATGCGGGATGCCGCGGCGGCCGCGACAACGGTCACGAGCACGCTGCCCGCGAGCACCGCGGTGATCAGCCAGGGGTCGAACGTCACGGCGGGCTGCACGTCGCCGTTCGTGAACGCACGCAGGTCGATCGCCGAGAGCACCACGAACGGCAGCGCCGCGCCGAGGAGCGCCCCGGCGACGAGGGCGATGATCGCGACCGGTCCGATCTCCCAGGCGACGAGTGCGCGCTCGCCGCGACGGCCGAGGCCCAGAGTCGACAGGAGCGGCAACAGCCGGTCGCGGGCCGGACGGCCGACGACGAGCGTCAGCACTATCGCGAGTGCCGTGAGCAGGCTCGCGAGCACGATGGCGAGGATGAGCGAGAGCACGAGGGCCTGCGTCGTGGGCTTCGCGCGAAGTTCCTCGAGAAGCTCGTCGGGAGTCGTGACCGTCGCCGAATGGCCGGCGATCTCCGCGAGTGCCGCGGTGATCTCGTCGGCGTCGGCACCCGGCTCGAAACGAACGAGCACCGTGCGCGGCACGAGCGTATCGGTGAACGGTTTCGCGTTCACACGATCCATGAGCACCCAGTTCGAGCGAGGTGAGTACGCGGTTCTCCCGTCGACGACCGCGAGCGCTTCGAACTCGTGGCCGTCGAGTTCGGCGGCGTCTGCGCCCTCGACGATGTCGGCGACGGTCTTCGAGAGCACGACGGGCACCGCGTCGGCATCCGGTGACTCGAGTCCGGCGGGCAGGGGGGTCGACCCGGCGCGATCGGCCTGCACGCGACGCATCTGCTCGGAGTCGATCACGATGAGCGTCGATGTGCGGGAGCGCCCGTCGGCGCTGACCTTGGTCGGGCTCGTCGAGAATACCGGCGCGATCGCATCGACACCCGGTACTGCTGCGAACTCGTCGAGCTGGACGAGCGTGAACGGCGTGCCGCCCACCGAGGCGTCGGCGCCGACCTGTGCGTCGGCGGCGCGATCGACGCCGGCCTGCACCGTGCCGAGCAGCACCGAGGAGAATACTGCGACCGAGACGCCGACGACGACGGCCAGTACCGGGACCAGGCCCGCCGAGGGGTCGCGCAGCGCTCGCGCCGAACCGAGGAACGGAACGAGATCGGCTCGGCGCGCCGTGCGGCGCACCAGAGCCGAGAGCGGGAGCGGATAGAGCCGAAGCACGACGAGACAGGCGAGCAGCGAGAGGAGCAGCGGGACCGCGGCCAGCAGCGGGTCGACGCCGGTCGTCGCGGCGGAGGTGGAGAGACCGCGGCGGAACAGCAGCACGACCGCGGTGATCGCGAGCACCGTGACGAGCACCTCGGCGATCCACCGGAAGCGGCCTTTGCTCGGGCGACCGAGATCCGACCTGGCTCGCCGCAGCGGGCTGAGTGCGGGCTCAGCTGCGACGAGGAGGGCAGCGGGCGTGAGGGCGAAGAGCGCCGCGATCGCCCACCCGCCGAGTCCGGCGTCGGCTGCGACGAGCAGCGTGCCGATGACACCGCCGACGACGGCGGCCGGTACGCCGATGGCCAGGCCTTCGAGCGCGAGGATGCCACGGAGCTGGCCGGGCGATGCGCCTCGGGCGGCTGCCAGTTCGAGTCCGGTGCGCCGACGCTCGAACACCACTCGGGCACCGAGCACGAGCACCGCGACCATCACGCCGATCGGTCCGGACGCGATCGTGGCGAGCACCGCGTCGGTCGCGCTCGCCGCGACGGCCGCGTTACCGAGGGCGTCGGCCAGGCCGCTCGTGAAGGCGACGTCGCCGACCGTCGCGAACCAGAACTCCCATGAGCCGCCGCCGAGCACGAACGTCTGACTCGTGAATTCGCCGAGTTGCGTCGTGAGCTCGGCCGAGTCGGCGGCGCGGATGCGCTCGGGCAGCGTCGGGAACCACACGTCCATCGCGGTCGGCAGTTGCGAGTTCTGCAGCGCCGTCCATGACACCGGATCGGCGAAGCCGAGCCCGGTGACCTCGATGAAGCCGCCGGGGGTGTACGCAACCGACGGTTCGAGCGCCACCGGCACGTGCGTCCAGAAACCGTCGTCGGGATCGACCGCCGCGAACGTGCCGACCAGGCGCACCGGCTGAGGGGAGGAGCCGACCGTGATCGAGCGGACCTCGCCCAACGCCCATTCCATCTCTGCGGCGACTGCATCGGCGAGCACGATGTCGAGGGGCGTGCTGCTCGGTGCCGTGCCGGTCATGGGTGCAGGCCACTCGCCGCCGGTGAGCGTGACGTGCTCACGGAGTCTCGGGTCGATCCCCGTGAACAGCGTGTACAGGGTCGAGCCGGGTGCGGCACCTTCCACGGCTGCGGCGGTGGGCCCGGCGACGAGCGAGGTGAGCGGTTCTCCCGTGACGCTGTGCAGCAGCTCGGGCATATTGGCGCGGATGTCGAGCATGCGCTGCTCTTGTGCGCCCCAGACCGCGTCGACTTCGGGCGGCAGCGTCGAGTCGCCCGCAGATGCCCCGAGCTCGGGCAGGTTGCGGCTGGCGGCGACGAGGTCGAGCTCGCGAGCCGGGAACTGTTCGAGCTCTGCTTCGAGCGCAGCCGTGTGCATGGACGAGATCGCGCGCGGCACCCCCGTGGCGAGCAGCGCTCCGGCGAACACGAGCAGCGCGAGCATGACCGATGCGCTCGGTGCTGCGAAGAACTGGCGCCGCAGCAGACCTGTGGTGGTGAGTCGTGAGTGATGCAGGCCGGTCATCCTTCCTCCTGCCTGAGCCCGGGGCGTGATGCGACTCGCCGAACGGATGCCGCGGCGCCGGCCGCGATCGCCGCAGCGAGCACGACGAACGCCGCGACCCCCCCGATCAACGGCACCGGATCCAGGACGAACTCGACTGGGATCACCGCCGGCACTCCCGCCACGGCGACCCGGGCGAGCTCGCGTGCAGTGAGCAATGCCGTGACGATCCCGACGAGCACGCCGATCACGATGGCGGTGCCGAGCGTCACGGCCAACTCGGCGAATCGGGCGCGCGACTGCGTTCGCGCCGGCACGCCGAGCACGCGGAGCACGACGATCTCGCCGAATCGGCTGCCCGAGAGTGCGGCGACGAGCGCCACGACCGCGATCAGGGCGAAGAGCAGGGCGCCGGCTGTCCCGGTCCAGAGGGCTGCGATCGCGGGAGCGATGAACGGCGCGGAGGAGGCGGCCGACCGTGCATCGGCGATGACGGCCGAGCCGTGGTCGCGACTCAGGTCGTCGGCGACCTGGTCGGGGTCGGATGCCGCGACCCACCGTTCCCCGAACGCAGGAACGCCTGCGCCCGTATCGAAGGCGTACCGTTCGAACGCGCCGAGGTCGGCGAGTACGGCGTCGCTGCCCGCGGTCGGCACCACCGGCAGGATTCCGGCCACGACCGCGTCGACCTCGACGCCACCGGTGAGTACTCTCAACGCGAACTCGTCGCCCACGTCGGCAGCGATCCGCTCGGCCATTTCGGAGCCGAGTACGACGGGCAGCGGGTCGCTCCCGCCCGACACGAGCGACACCCGCCCGCTCGACGCCTTCGATGAGAGGCGCAGCTCGCGTTCCGTCTCGAACTCGGGTGCGGCGACGTTCGTGCCGTCGAATGAGATCGCGCCGAACGAGACGAGCACGTCGGCGCTCGAAGCACCCGAGAGCGAAGCGCCGAGGCCGATGAATCGGAGGCCTTCGGCTTCCGGGAGCTCGAGGGTCACGACGCCGCCGCCAGCGGCGATGTCGACGACCGCCGGGGTGACCGGTGTCGCCGCGCCCGATTCCGTGAGGAGCCACGCCGTCACCGCGACGGTCCCGCTCATGCCGTCCAGCGCATCGACTTCGACGGTGAAGTCGACCGTCGTGGCTTCGGGCGGCAACGCAGCACCGGCTGCGGCTGCGGAGTCGGCGAGTGCCGCGGTCGCGTGCCCCGTACCGGTGCCGGGGGCGACCGCGTCGACCTCCGCGCTGGGCACCGCCACGAAGGTCGACGGTTCGGAACCGACCCGCACCTCGCCGCGGAAGACCGGTGCCTCGGCGGTGACGCCCTCGACGCCGGCGACCGCGTCGTCGAGCGCGAGCGCGTCAGGGCCCTGCACCACGTCGCGGCCCGCGATCGAGACCCGCACCTCGCCGCCGGTGGCGAGCGCCGAAGCGGTGCGGTCGATGTCGTGCCATGCACCCGAGAAGGCGGCCGTCAGGGTGAGCCCCGCGATGGCGAGCATCGTGACGAGCGATGCAGAGGCGTAGAGCGCAGCGCGTCGCGCGAGCTGGCGCATCGGCAGCGACGGGACGAGGGCCGGCCGGGCGGCGGCGAGCCGCTCGAGTACGGCGTCGATCGGTCGGGAGAGCCCGAGCGCGACGAGTGAGAGCGCGACGAGCACGAGCACCGGTGCGAGCACGGCGATCGGGTCGACGTCGATCGTGCCCGACGCGGTCGCCACGAGCGGTGAGCCGTACAGGCGGAACTGCCAGAGGGAGATGGCCGCGACCGCGACGAGCAGCACCACGCCGCCGGTGACGAGACCACGGGACATCCGGCCCACCTCATCGCCCGACCCGCGTACGACCGGCCGTCGGGCATCGAGCCACGCGCCTCCGGCGACGATGAGCACGGCACCGATGAGCGCGACGGATGCCACGAGCGCCGCGGTGGTCCAGTCACGGGCCTCCCCGGGCCGGGTGATCGTGAGGAACGCCTCGGCGACGGCCGCACCCACGAGTGCGGCCGGTACGCCGAGCGCGAGGACCTCGAACGCGGTGTCGCGTGCGAGCCGGCCGGCGGAGGCTCCTCGAGCACGGAGCAGCACGGTCTCGCCGCGTCGAGCGGCGCCGAGGAGCGTTGCGAGCCGGGTGAGGGCGGCGAAGCCCGCGAAGGCGAGCAGGAGCAGGGGCAGTGGTGCGATCGCGCGCACGGCTCCGAGACTGGCGAGGAGCCTCGTCAGGGTGGCGCCGAGGCCGCCGAGCGAACTCAAGCCGTCGGTGCCGATGGCGGGCTCCGCGCGGAGTGCGGGCTCGACGTCGGGCAGCTCGGCGCGGAGGGCCTGCGCTGACTCGGGCGTGGCGACGGCCCCGTCGACGACGGCGGTCCAGCGTACGACGACCGCGGCGGGCACGTCGAGCGTCGCCTCCTCGGCGACGAGGAAGGGGCCGGCGCCTTCGGGCGTGCCGCCGGAGGCGACGACGGCCTCGCCGAACCACGCCGGATCGTTGGGATCGATCGGCAGCCACGTGCCCACGATGAGGAGGCGCGGAGTCGATGTACCGGCGAGCTCGACGAGGTCGCCCGGCGCGAGGCCCAGCGCCTCCGCAGCATGGGCATGGAGCGTCGCAGGTTCGGCGCCGTCGGCCGAGGCCGCGGCGAGCGCCTCGGGTTCGTCGGGCCAGGCGCCGTCGACGAGTTCGGAACGTGCAGCGGCGCCGGCATCCGCGAGGAGGACGGCGCCGAAGGCCGTCTCGCCGCTCGTGGCATCCACAGGTGCGGTCTCGACGGTGCGACTCCACGACGCGCCGTGGGGCGTGAGCGTGCGATCGAGCACGGATGCCGCGGCATCCGCTTGGGCCGCCGTGTCGTTCGCCACACGGATCTGCCAGCGCGCCGCTCCCGCTGCGCCCTGGACGGCTTCGAGACCGCTGCGAAGGCTGCTCGCCGACGAACCCGCGAGTGAGTCGACGACTCCGGTGCCGAGGGCGGACAGCAGGAGGACGACGGCGGCGATCGATGCGAGCACGCCAGCGCGAGCGTTTGCTCGGGCGAACGCCATCCGTGCCGCACCCACGCGTTCTCCTCGTTGATCGGGTCGCACGCGCAGGGGCGTAGGGGCGGGGCTGGGCGGTTCGTCTGGGGGGAGACGATCGCTGTCGCCCGCGTGGCGACGAATCCGCACAGCCTAGCGGTGAGTGCGGTCTTGCGTGCCACCCCGGAAACGCCATAGTCTGAAGGGCTGGCCGCGGTGAGAGATCCGACCGGCCTCGAGATTCGCAGACGACTTGCAGGAGGACACCATGCAGACAGAAACCGACGCCCGCACGATTGCGGTCCACGGCTCTGCCCGCCCGGCGTATCTCGTCGTCGGGCTTGCCGGGTAGACCGCCCGTTCCTGCCGCGCAGGCCTCGCCTGCCCCGCGGATTCACGCGCCTTCGCGATCCGCGCCACTCTCTCTTCACCAAACCTTCGCCGTTCGGGCTCGCTCCGGAGCGTCCGGCGCCCCTTCTGATTGGAACCGGCTGTGTCCGAATCCCCCCAAGCGACTGCGCACGGCGCACCCGACTCGACCGCAGGGCCTGAGCGGCTCGGTACCCTGCGCGCGCTCTGGCGGTTGCGCGAGTACGCCGGGCCGGCCATGCCCGCATTCGCCGGCAGCATGGCCGCTGCGATCGGGGCGCACCTCATCGCCCTGGCGATCCCGCAGGTGCTTCAGCAGATTGTCGACGGGCCGCTCGCCAATCGTGAGGCCGACGCGGTCATCCCGCTCGCGGTGCTCGTGTTCGTCCTCGGCGCTGTCGAGGCGATCCTCTATGCGATCCGCCGCTGGCTCGTCGTGGGCCCCGGCACCCGGGTCGAGGCGCGCATGCGCAACGCGCTCTACGCGAAGCTCCAAGATCTGCCCGTGAGCTTCCATGATCGCTGGCCGAGCGGCCAGTTGCTCTCCCGCGCGGTGAGCGACCTCGGCCTCATCCGCCGGTGGCTCTCGTTCGGGCTCGTGCTGACCGGTGCGAACGTCGTGATCATCGTCGTGGGCGTCGGCATCCTGATGTCGATGAACTGGTTCCTCGGGCTCATCTTCCTCGTCTGCTCGTTGCCGCTCTGGTGGGCGGGCTGGCGCTTCGAGGGCCGCTACTCCGAGATGTCGCGGCTCAGCCAAGACCAGGCGGGCGACCTCGCGACCGCCGTCGAGGAGTCGGTGCACGGCATCCGGGTGCTGAAGGCGTTCGGGCGCGGCAAGCACGCCCTGTCCACGTTCCGCGCGCAGGCCGAGTCGCTGCGCAGCACCGAGATCGAGAAGGCGCGCCTCGACGCGACCATCTGGGTGTGGATCATGGTCATTCCGGCGGTCGCCCTCTCGATCTGCCTCGTGGCGGGTGTGTGGCTGGCCGCGCAGGGACAGCTGAGCGTCGGCGAGCTCGTCGCCTTCTTCGCGACGGCAACCGTGCTCGCGTGGCCCATCGAGTCGATCGGCTTCATGCTCGCGTTCGCCCTCGACGCGCGCACCGCGACCGACCGGTACTTCGACATCCTCGACAGCGAGAACACGATCCTCGACCCGGCCGAACCGCGCACCCTCGAACGTCCGCGCGGCCAACTCGCTTTCACCGGCGTGCACTTCCGCTATCAGGATTCGCCCGAGCGATTCGACGACCTCCTCGACGGCGTCGACCTCGTGCTGGAGCCAGGGGAGTCCATGGCGCTCGTCGGCCTCACCGGTTGCGGCAAGACCACGATGACCGCACTCACCACGCGCCTGTACGACGTCACTGCGGGTTCGGTGACGCTCGACGGCGTCGACGTGCGCGCGTTCAGCCGTGAAGAGCTGCGGACGCTCATCGCCATGGCCTTCGAAGATGCGACGCTCTTCAGCGCCTCTGTGCGCGACAACGTGCTGCTCGGCCGACCCGAACTCGCCGCCGACGACCCCGAGACACGGGCGGAGGCCGAGCGGGTGCTCGACGAGGCCCTGCGGATCGCGCAGGCCGCGTTCGTCTACGACCTGCCAGAGGGCGTCGACACCAAGGTCGGCGAAGAGGGCATGAGCCTCTCCGGCGGACAGCGCCAGCGACTCGCGCTCGCTCGCGCGGTCGCGGCCAAGCCCGCCGTTCTCGTACTCGACGACCCGCTCTCGGCGCTCGACGTCGCGACCGAGGGAAGGGTCGAGGCTGAGCTGCGCTCCGTGCTCGCCTCGACCACGGCGCTCATCGTGGCGCACCGCCCGTCGACGGTCATGCTCGCCGACCGGGTCGCGCTGCTCGAGCACGGGCGGATCACCGCGGTGGGCACCCACTCCGAGCTCCTGCAGGAGAGCGAACACTACCGATTCGTCATCTCGAGCCTCGAAGACGACGAGCGCAGGAACACCGGCATCGATGCCGTCGATGTCGACACCACGATCCGAGAGGAGGCGGCATCATGAGCGTCACCGGAGTGCAGGGCGAAGAACGCCAGGACTACACGAAGGCGGAATCCGCGCAGATCCGCGCCCGCTCGCGGCGGCTCCTCGGTTCGCTGCTCTCACCGCTGAAGGCCAAGCTGTGGGTCACGGCGCTGGCGATCGTCGTGTCGTCGGCCGCGCAGGTCGCCGGCCCGGCGCTCATCGCGTTCGGCATCGACCAGGGCATTCCTGCGCTGATCGAACAGAACTGGTACCCCGCCGCATTCGCCGGTTTCGCGTACCTCCTGACGGGCCTCGTGGGTGCGTTCCTCATCTCGGTGTACATCCGGATGTCGGCCCGCATCAGCCAGGCCGTGCTCATCGACCTGCGCACGAGGGTGTTCCTGCACACGCAGAAGCTCTCGCTGGAGTTCCACGAGTCGTACACGTCGGGGCGTATCATCTCACGCCAGACGAGCGACCTCGACGCCATCCGCGAGCTCATGGACGAGGGGCTCACACTCCTCGTGCGCGGGCTCATGTACATGGTGTTCACCGCCATCGCACTGCTCCTGATGGACCTGCCCTCCGGGCTCGTGCTGGTCGTCGCGCTCGTGCCCCTCGGCATTCTGACACGGTGGTTCCAGGTGCGCTCCCAATCGCTGTTCCGGCGTTCACGCGTGGCATCCGCGAAGCTCATCGTGCAGTTCGTCGAGACGATGACGGGCATGCGCGCCGTGCAGGCGTTCCGCAAGGAACGCCGCAACGAGGCCGAGTTCGCCGGACTCACCGAGGACTACCGCGACGTCAACGCGAAGGTGCTCGGCCTGTTCGCGGTGTTCAACCCGGGACTTGCGTTCATCGGCAACACCGCGGTCGCGGTCACGCTCGTGCTCGGCGGCTTCCGTGTGGTCGACGGGGGCCTCGAGGTCGGTGTACTGCTCGCCGCAGTGCTCTACACGAAGCGCTTCTTCGACCCCATGGAAGACCTCGCGATGTTCTACAACGGGTACCAGTCGGCCTCCTCGGCGCTCGAGAAGATCTCGGGCGTGCTCGAAGAGGAGCCGAGCGTGCCCGACCCGGTGAAGCCGGTCGACCTGTGGAACGCCGAGGGCCACGTGCGCTTCGACGGCGTCGAGTTCGCCTACACGAAGGACCGGGTCATCCTGCCCCGGTTCGACCTCGACATTCCGGCCGGACAGACGATCGCGCTCGTCGGCTCGACGGGTGCCGGCAAGTCGACGCTCGCCAAGCTCATCGCTCGCTTCTACGACCCGAGTGACGGGGTCCTCTCGCTCGACGGCATCGCGCTCGCCGACCTGCACCCGAAAGACCTCCGGCGAGCGATCGTCATGGTCACGCAGGAGGCCTACCTCTTCTCGGGCTCGGTCGCCGACAACATCGCGCTCGGCAAGCCCGATGCGACGTCCGACGAGATCGTACGGGCGGCAATGGCGGTCGGCGCGCACGAGTTCATCGAGGCTCTGCCCGGCGGTTACGACACCGATGTGAACAAGCGTGGCGGGCGAGTGAGCGCCGGACAGCGCCAGTTGATCTCGTTCGCGCGGGCGTTCCTCGCGAACCCTGCGGTACTGATCCTCGACGAAGCGACGTCCTCGCTCGACATCCCGAGCGAGCGGCTCGTGCAAGACGGGCTGACCAAGCTCCTCGCCGACCGCACCGCCATCATCATCGCGCACCGCCTGTCGACGGTCTCGATCGCAGATCGGGTGCTCGTGATGGAACACGGTCGCCTCGTCGAAGACGGCACTCCGGCCGAGCTCATCGGCGGTTCCGGAAGGTTCGCGGCGCTCCACGCGGCCTGGCGGGACTCGCTCGTCTAGGTCGAACACGCCTGCCGCGAGCGGATGCCCCGCGCCGAACGATCGGCGCGGGGCATCCGCGTCCCGGGCCTCAGCCGGGAATGACGACGACCGGCGCCGCCGGATGGTTCGGGAACCCCGCTCCGGCCATCGGGCTCACGAGCAGGTCGCCGTCGCCGAGCGGCGGGAGCAGGCAGCCGCGCACGACTCCGTCTCCGGGGTCGAGGCTGGGACCGGCGAGGGTGACGTGTCGGCGTCCGCGCATCAACAGCCGCCGGGTCGGCCGCTCCGTGGCACCATCCGTCACCGGCTCAGCGCCGAGTTCTACCGCCGCGAACACCCGCTCCGCGATATTGCCACCGGCCTCGCCGGGCTGCGCAACGGGCAACGACCCGTCGAGGTGGTGCCAGCGCCCGTCGGGGCGATCGGCAGTGCCGATCACGCGGGTCACGAGTGTCATCGCCGGTGCGGTGACGGAGCGGCCGGGGTCGAACGACACACGGAGGTCTCCGGGAGCGCCCGCCAGCGCGCTGCGGATGGCGCGAATGACGTCGGCGCGCACCCCAGCGCGTTCGCCGTGGTCGAGGGGGAGCTCACCGGCCAGGTGCAGCACGCTCCGGCGCCCGCCCTGCCTCCGCAGCCGCTGTTCGAGGTGGAGCGCGTCGTGGATCGCGCGTCTCCACGTCGCCGGCGTCGCCCCGACCGCGAGGTCCACGCTGAACCCTGCGCTGTGCAGTCCGGCGTGCCGACAGATCTCGACGAGGTCCGGTGCCCCTGCCGTGGTGACACCGAATTTCACCGCCGGCGTGCTCGAGCTGGTCGGCGCAGTTGCTGAGAGGCGCACGAGCACCGAGACATCCGTCGGCAGGCCGGCGAACTTCGCGACCTCGGCCGCGTTGTCGACGACGAAGGTGCGGATGCCTCGGAGGTATGCACTGGTGAGATCGGCGACGGTCTTCACAGGGTGGGTGTGAACGCTGCGATCCACCGAGATGGCGTGATGCTCGAGGAGGGCGATCTGCGCTCGGGACGCGACGTCGATGCTCGCGCCGAACGCGTCGACGGCGCGTGCAGCCGCCGGGTGGGGCAGTGCTCCCGCCGCGACGTGGATGCGGACGTTCGGCAGCTGCCGGCGCAGGTCGAGGAGCCGCATGGTGACCCGGTCGGTGTCGAGCACGAGGAGTGGGGTGCCATGACGGCGCACGAGCTCGCCCAGCCGGATGTGCTCGGCGTATTCGGCCAGGTCGCGGCGCACGAGTTCGCGGTGCGGCACGCGCTCGGCTGCCGAACCGGTGCCCGGCGGCACGACGGACGCCGGTGCGCGCTCATCGAGCAGCCCATGCAAACGCTCGGACCAGGACATGACCCGAAGTCTGCCGCGCGGCCGGGGGTGCGGGATCAGGGCGACCACGGGGCGGCCCGGGGTGCAGGCACTGAGCGGGATCGGCGTGCGCTCGACGGGCACGAACTCTCCAGCCTGGCAGTGATCCGGTGCGCCCGCACCGGGGTGCCCCCTGAAATGGGCCGCGCGGGCCGAGTGCAACCGCGGTACCCTCACGGGAGGCGGGTCCACCCGATGACGGTCACGCCTGCCCCGGAATGGAGGAGCGATGGAGACGGCCGCACGTCCCCTGCGCGTGGCGATCGCCGATGACGCGCTCCTTCTGCGCGAGGGCATCGCCAAGGTGCTCGTTGACGGCGGCATCGAGGTCGTCGCCTCCGTCGGCACGGGTGCCGAACTCCTCGAGGTCGCTGCTCGCGGCGAGCTCGACGCGGCCGTCCTCGACATCCGCATGCCCCCGAGCCACCGCGACGAGGGCATCCTCGCCCTCGAAGAGATGCGCGCACAGGGTTCGACCATCGGCGTCCTGCTGCTCTCGATGTACGCGACGCCCGAGTACGCCCTGCGCGTCATGGGCGCGGGCAGCGGCACCGGCTACCTGCTGAAGGAACGCGTCTCCGAGCCTCAGACGCTCGTGCGTGCGGTCGAGACGGTCGCTTCGGGCGGGTCGGTCGTCGACCCCGAGGTCGTCGAACAGCTCGTGCAGCGCACCCGCGCCGACGACCCCCTCTCGCGCCTCACCGAACGCGAGCGATCCGTGCTCGAACTCATGGCGCAGGGGTATTCGAACGGTGGCATCGCGCAGTCGCTCTTCCTCGGGCTGAAGACCGTCGAGACGCATGTCCGCTCCATCCTGCAGAAGCTCGATCTCGAGGAGTCGCCCGAGCACCACCGACGGGTGCTCGCGGTACTGACGCTCCTCGGCGCGAGGTGATGGCCCCCGGCCGCAAAGGCCGGATCATCAGACGCAGCATCATCATCGCCGTGGTCGTGGCGGTGAGCCTCGCGATGGAGATCTCGGGATACATCGCCACCCCGGCGGCGGACCGTCGTGAAGTGTCATGGACGACCCTTCACGCGCTCGTTCCGCTCGTGTTCGTGGCGTGCGCAGGCATCGCCTGGTCGATCGGCCCCTCGCGAGTGCCGGCACGGCTGATGGTGACCTTCGCCGTGGTGTGGATACCACTGTCGTTCCTGCGCGTCGTCGAGGACATCGGATGGCTCTGGCCGCTGCTCTACGGCCTGCACCTCTGGTGGGCGGTGCTCACCGGCATCCTCGTGCTCGTGTATCCGCGCGGCTGGCTCGTCGACCGGGTCGATCGCTGGATCGCGGGAATCGCGCTCGTCGCGTCGGTCGGCTACCTCCTCGGAGTGCTCCTGCTCGGCCAGCCGTCTGCAGGAGTGTGCGATTGCGCTCCCAATCCGTACCGCATCGCGGAGGCGCCTGCGCTGTTCGCGATGATCGACATCGGCTACCGCATCGTCGGCGTGCTGCTCGCACTCGTGATCGCCGGCCGGCTCCTCGTCCGTTGGGTGCGCGGAAGCGTTCCCGCCCGCACGGTGGCATTCCTCATGCCGGTCGCCCTGTTCGCCTGGGCGATCACCCTCGCGGCCCAGGCCGCCAACTACGCGGCATCCGGCACCGCCGACCTCGTGCTCGATACCGTTTCGCTCGTGGCGATCGCGTCGATCCCCGTCAGCTTCGTCGCAGGCATCGCCCACACGCGGAACATGCGCGCCCGGGTCGCAGACCTGATGCGCATCACGCGCGAGGGCGCCGATCGCGGGTTGTGGGCCGAATCGCTCGCGCGCACCCTGCGCGACGCCTCGGTACGCGTCTACTGGTGGGACGAAGAGCGCGCCAGATATGCGGATGCCGCGGGCGAACCGCTCGAACACGGCCCCGACGACCGACGTGGCGATCACGGCCTGTTGCCCGTCGCGTCGCCGACCGGAATCCCGATCGCCGTCATCCGCCATGACCGGGTGCTCACCGACAACATGCGCCTCCTCGACGGGGTCTCGAGCGCGCTGCGACTCTCGGTCGACAACGGGCGGCTGCGTTCGGAGATCGAACGCACCCTCGAGCAGGTCCGCCAGTCGCGAAGTCGCATCGTCGAGGCGGGCGACGAGGCGAGGCGTCGCATCGAACGCGACCTGCACGACGGGGCTCAGCAGCAGCTCGTGTCCCTCGGCATGCGCTTGCGCCTCGCGGCGAACCAGGCGCGCGATCGCGGTGTCGAGCCGCTCGGGATCGAACTCGACGGCACGATCGGCATGCTGAACCAGGGCCTCAAAGACCTGCGCGAACTCGCGCACGGCATCCACCCGTCGCTGTTGTCGTCGGGCGGACTGGCGCTCGCGGTGCCGGAACTCGCCGGTCGCTGCCCGGTGCCGGTCGAGCTCGATGTGCAAGCCGAGGGGCGCCTGCCCGAGGTCGTCGAGTCGACCGCGTACTTCGTCGTCTCAGAGGCGCTCGCGAACATCGCGAAGCACGCGGAGGGGACGCGGGCATGGGTGCGAGCCGGCATCGACGGCGGCGAACTCGAACTCGTCGTGCGCGACAACGGCGTGGGCGGGGCATCCGTCGACGCAGGCTCGGGCATGCTCGGCATCGCCGACCGCGTCGACGCCGTCGGCGGCCGGTTCCTCATCGTGAGCCCGGTGGGTGCCGGCACGACGATCACGGTGCGCATCCCGCTCGGCGCGGACTTCGCGGGTTGAGGAGCGAGCGAAGCGAGCGTCTCGAGGCTTCGCGGGTTGAGGAGTGAGCGAAGCGAGCGTCTCGAGGCTTCGCGGGTTGAGGAGTGAGCGAAGCGAGCGTCTCGAAACCTGCTTGCCCGTACATGGGGGTTTCGAGACGGCGCTAGCGCGCCTCCTCAACCCGCAGGGTGGCGGGCGCCGGCGCGCCTCCTCAACCCGCAGGGGTGTTCAGGCCCGCCAGCGGCACGCGGTGAGGTCGATGCGGTAGCCGTCGTCGTCGGCCGTCGTGCGCAGCGGCGTGCCCTCGGCGTCGTAGTGCACGCGCGCCCGCTCTGCGTGGCCTGCCGGCGGCCGGCCGCCGGCGCGCACGACCCGCCACCACGGGACATCCGCTCCATGCCTGGCCATCACCTGTCCGACGGCGCGGGCGCCGCGGGAGCCGAGCAATGCGGCGATGTCGCCGTAGGTCGCCACTTGCCCCGAAGGGATGTCGGCGACCACGACGAGTACGGCCTCGACGAACCCTTCGACAGGCTCAGGGCGGCGCCCTTCGACAGGCTCAGGGCGGCGCCCTTCGACAGGCTCAGGGCGGCGCCCGTCGATGTGCTGCTGCGGCATCCGCTGGGCCTGATCGGTGCTCGCGTCAGAGCTCGAGCGCACCGATGACGTCACCGTACGCGGTCTCACCGATGTCGGTGAAGCCGATTCGGTGGAAGAACGCTTCAGGCCCCTCTTCGCCCGGCTCCCACAGCACGGTGATGCGGTCGAAGCCGCGGCGCTTCGCCTCTTCGGCGAGCGCCGTCGCGAGGAATCGGCCGACGCCCTTGCCCTGCACCTCGGCGTCGACGTTGATGCGCCAGATGCACGCGCGGAACTCCTCGTGCTCGTTCTCGGGGTCGAAGTTGCCGTGGATGAACCCGACGACCCGGTCTTCGAGCAGTGCGACACGCTGCCACGCGGTGGCGGGATCGATGACCGACGACTCGGCTGAGTAGGTGACCGGGGCGATGAACTGTTCCTGGCCGGGCTTGAGTGACAGCGAGTTCGCCGCAACAATGTTCGACGCCGACAGGTCTTCCAGTCTCAGCTCAGCCATGCAGCCAAGGCTAACCCGTGCGAGCTCCGCGTCGGTAGCCGAGACGACACAAAGGCCATCGGCCGGTGTCGACGACACCCCGCGCACTCGACGGGCAGCTCCAGCGCGCCATGATCGACGAACTGCTCACGGCCATTCGCGACAAGGCCGATATCTGACCGATCGAGCGGCGCAGTGTCGTCGCGACCGAGCGGATGCTGCGGCATCCGCTCGCCTCGATCTCGAGCCGAAATATCTCTCGATGTGGAGATAATCAGGCGACGCGGTAAGCTGGCGGACGGCGTGTCCGACCGCCCCGAAGCTTCCCGTTTCCCCCACCAGAATCAAGGAGACATCCACTTTGTCGAAGATCAAGGTTGCAGGCACCGTCGTCGAGCTCGACGGCGACGAGATGACGCGCATCATCTGGCAGGCCATCAAAGACACGCTGATCCACCCGTACCTCGATGTGAACCTCGAGTACTACGACCTCTCGATCCAGAAGCGCGACGAGACCGACGACCAGATCACGGTCGATGCGGCCCACGCGATCCAGAAGCACGGCGTCGGCGTCAAATGCGCGACGATCACGCCCGACGAGGCGCGCGTCGAGGAGTTCGGCCTGAAGAAGATGTGGAAGTCGCCGAACGGTACGATCCGCAACATCCTCGGCGGCGTCATCTTCCGTGAGCCGATCATCATCTCGAACATCCCGCGCCTCGTGCCGGGCTGGAACAAGCCGATCATCATCGGCCGTCACGCCTTCGGCGACCAGTACCGCGCCACCGACTTCCTCTTCAAGGGCGAGGGCACCCTCTCGGTCTCGTTCACCCCGAAAGACGGTGGCGAGCCGCAGCAGTTCGAGGTCTACCAGTCCCCGGGCGACGGCATCGCGCAGGTGCAGTACAACCTCGACGCGTCGATCCGCGACTTCGCCCGCGCTTCGCTGAACTACGGCCTGAACCGCAACTACCCCGTGTACCTCTCGACGAAGAACACGATCCTGAAGGCGTACGACGGCCGCTTCAAGGACATCTTCCAGGAGATCTTCGAGACCGAGTTCAAGGCGCAGTTCGACGCCGCCGGCCTCACCTACGAGCACCGCCTCATCGACGACATGGTCGCTTCGGCCATGAAGTGGGAGGGCGGCTACGTCTGGGCGTGCAAGAACTACGACGGCGACGTGCAGTCCGACACCGTGGCCCAGGGCTTCGGCTCGCTCGGCCTCATGACCTCGGTGCTCGCCACTCCCGACGGCAAGGTCGTCGAGGCCGAAGCGGCGCACGGCACCGTCACACGTCACTACCGCCAGCACCAGGCCGGCAATCCCACCTCGACGAACCCGATCGCCTCGATCTTCGCCTGGACGCGCGGCCTCGCGCACCGCGGCAAGCTCGACGGCAACCAGGAGCTCATCGACTTCGCCGCGACCCTCGAAGACGTCGTCATCACGACCGTCGAGTCGGGCGCCATGACGAAAGACCTCGCGGCCCTCGTCGGCCCCGAGCAGGGCTACCAGACGACCGAGGAGTTCCTCGCGACACTGGCCGACAACCTGAAGGCGCGCATCGCCGCGTAGTCGAAACGCCTCGTGACGGGGGTCGGATGCCGCGGCATCCGACCCCCGTTCGCGTTTCCGCCCCCTCTCCACCACGTTTCTCAGGAACGCCCCCTCGAATCCGGGCCCTTTTCAGGAGGAATCGCCCCAATCCGACCCGTGCGCCCGAAAAACTCCTGAAAAGAGTGCGGCACGGGAGGATGGGGGCATGGCACGTATCCTGAAGCTCGCCCGCCAGTACTGGGCCGTCACGCTCACGATCGGCATCGGTCTGCTCGGCGTCGTGCTCGCCCTCACCGGCGCAGGTGCCGCCGTGCAGTGGATCTTCAGTGTGTACGCCCTCGGTGTGGCGGCCTGGCAGGCCGTCGGCATGGTGCGCGACATTCTGCGCGGGCACTGGGGCCTCGACATCCTCGCGGTCACCGCGATCGTCGCGACGGTGCTCGTCGGCGAGTACGTCGCCGCCCTCGTGGTGGTGCTCATGCTCACGGGCGGCGCGGCTCTCGAGGACTACGCGAACCGTCGCGCCAAGCGCGAGCTCGACGCCTTGCTGACCCGTTCGCCCCAACATGCGCACCGCATGGAGGGCGACGCGATCGTCGACGTGCCCGCCGGCCAGGTTCAGGTCGGCGACGTGCTGCTCGTGCGACCGAGCGAGATCGTGCCGGTCGACGCGAACCTCCGCTCTGCGGAGACGACGATGGACGAATCGTCGATCACCGGGGAGTCGGTCCCGGTCGAGAAGCACGCCGGCGACCTCGTGCTGAGCGGGTCGGTGAACGGCCAGGTTGCGGTCGAGGTCGTCGCCGCGGCGTCCGCAGCCGACAGCCAGTACCAGCAGATCATGGCCCTCGTCACGGCCGCGGCCGCATCGAAGGCGCCGGTCGTGCGGCTCGCCGATCGTTACGCCGTGCCGTTCACGGTGTTCTCGCTCGCGCTCGCCGCGGTCGCGTGGTGGGCGTCGGGCGACCCGGTGCGCTTCGCGGAGGTGCTCGTGCTCGCCACCCCGTGCCCGTTGCTCATCGCCGCGCCGGTGGCATTCATCGGCGGCATGAGCCGCGCGGCGAGGAACGGCGTGATCGTGAAGGGCGGGGGAGTGCTCGAGCAGCTCGCAGCGGCGAAGACGGCCGTGTTCGACAAGACCGGCACGCTCACCCACGGTTCGCCGACACTCGTCGCGATCCGGCCGGCGAACGGCTTCGGCGACGACGAACTGCTCGGCGCGGTGGCTTCGGCGGAGCAGTATTCGTCGCACGTGCTCGCAACGTCGATGATCCAGGCGGCGAAGGATCGCGGGTTGGCCCTGGCAGAAGCCGAGGGGGCGCGCGAAGCCGCGACGAACGGCGTGACCGCGAAGGTCGGCGGGCGTGAGGTCGTCGTCGGCAAGTTCGCCTTCGTACGCGAGCACGCGCCGGATGCGGAGCGCACCGAGATCGCGCCGGGAGAACTCGCGGTCTACGTCGCGATCGACGGTCGCTTCGGCGGGGCACTGCTCGCGAGCGACCGGCTGCGCGAGAACGCGAAGGCCACGCTGGCGCGCCTGGACGAACTCGGCGTGCACCGCGTCATGATGCTCACAGGCGACGCGAAGGCGACGGCCGATCACGTCGCCGCCGAACTCGGCATCACCCGCGTGCGGGCGGATTGCCTTCCTGCCGACAAGGTGCACGAGGTCGCGGCGGTTGCGGATCGGCCGGTGATCATGGTCGGCGACGGTGTCAACGATGCGCCAGTACTCGCGGCCGCCGATGTCGGTATCGCGATGGGGGCGAAAGGCGCGACGGCGGCGAGTGAGTCGGCGTCTGCCGTGATCCTCGTCGATGACATCTCGCTCACGGCCAAGGCGGTCGAGATCGGCCGAGACACCGTTCGCATCGCATTGCAGAGCATCTGGATCGGCATCATCGTGAGCGTCGGGCTCATGTTCGTCGCCGCGTTCGGGGTGATCCCGGCTGTCCTCGGTGCGGTGCTGCAGGAAGTGGTCGATCTCGTGACGATCCTCGCGGCGCTCCGCGCGATCGGCGGGCGGCTCGATGCGAAAGCGGAACTGGTCACAACTCGATAACGTCGGGGAGAAGTGGTTGCAAACACTTGCGGGCTGGTTTGTTCGTAAGGTTTACTAACAAACGTGACTGCAACGGATGCGCAGCGAGGCCCGGTCACAACGGTGCCGACGCCCCCCACCTCCCCGGTGGCGCCCGAGCTGCTCATCGCACCCAGCCCGGGCATTCCCGCCTTCACCCGTTCGCGCGCACTCCGTCCCACCGGCAAGGTCCTGCCCGAGCACGCCCGCACCCACAATCGTGCACTCGTGCTGCAGACCCTCTATTCGGCCGGCGCGCAGAGCCGGGCGGATGTCGCGCGCGAGACCGGGCTCACCCGGGTCACGATCTCCGACCTCGTCGCCGCCCTCATCGCCGAGGGGCTCGTCGTCGAGCTGGGCCAACGCGAAGACGCACGACCGGGCAAGCCGGCGACCCTCATCGACATCGACCGCGATGCGTTCCACATCATCGGCGTCGATCTCTCGGAGCACGAGGTGTTCCGCGGCGCCGTCGTCGGCCTCGACGGCCAGATCGTCGTCCGCGACGAGATCGCGCGAGGCGGTGCGACCGGCGAAGCGGCCATACTCCTCGTCGAGCGACTCGTCGCGAGCCTCGCCGAGCGCACTACGACGCCGGTGCTCGGCGTCGGCGTCGGCTCACCCGGCGTCGTCGACCAGCACGGCGTGGTCAGGTCGGCGCCCAACCTCGGCTGGACCGACGTCGCGCTGCAAGATCGACTCGCCGCCCTGTTCGCCCTGCCCGTGTACGTCGCCAACGACGCGAACGTCGGCGTCCTCGCCGAACACGGCTCGTCCCACCTCGACGACCTGTTGCTGATCAAGATCGGGCACGGTGTCGGCGCCGGCCTCATCATCGGCGGCCGACCCGTCATCGGCGGCGGTTTCGCGGCCGGCGAGATCGGCCACGTGGTCGTCGGCACCGATGGCGGCCCGCACTGCGCATGCGGCAGAGACGGATGCCTCGAAGCGTGGCTCGCCGTGCCGCGGCTGACCGCCCAGCTCGCCGAGCTCTCCGGCGACGAGGTCGCCGTGGCATCCGCACGCGATGATATTCTTCGCGAGGCCGGCCGCCGACTCGGCATCGTGCTCGCACCGGTCGTCGGTGCGCTCAACCTGTCGGAGGTCGTGCTCAGCGGCCCCGCCCAACTGCTCGTCGGCGCCTTTCACGAGGCGACCGTCGAAACACTCCGGAAGCGGACGATGGCGGAATTCAACCGTGATCTGAGGCTCCGGATGTCCGAGCAGGCGGAGGACATCGTCCTTCGCGGCGCGGCCGTCATGGTCCTCTCCGGACAACTCGGAGTCTCGTGAGGGACTCCACGCACCAAGGGTGACAGCGAACCCCCGCTGCCTCCCCATCCCCATGAAAGGAAACGACAAATGAGGAAACTCGGCATTGTGGCGCTCGGCGCTGCTGCTGCCCTGACCCTCGCCGGTTGCAGCGCCGGTGGTGGCAACGAGTCGGCCGACAGTGGCAAGATCACCGTCTGGGTCGTCGGCACCGACACTCCCGACACAGCCCGCGAATACCTCAAGGACACCTTCGAGGCGGAGAACGACGGTTGGACCCTCACGGTCGAGGAGAAGACCTGGGCCGACGTGAGTGACACCTACGCGGCGGCACTGCAGTCGAACGACTCGCCCGACGTCGTCGAGGTCGGCAACACCCAGACCGCGAGCTTCGCGGACCAGGGACTGTTCCTGCCGCTCACCGACTTCCCGGCCGATGACTACCTGCCCGGTCTCGTCGAGTCCGCCACGTACGACGGCGAGCTCTACGCAGCGCCGTACTACGCGGGCGGTCGTATCGTGTTCTACAGCGAGCAGATCCTCGGCGCCACACCGGTTCCGACGACACTCGACGAGTACGTCGCTACCGGCAAGGCGCTGAAGACCGACACCCGTTCGGGTATCTGGGCTCCGGGCCGCGACTGGTACAACGCCCTTCCCTACGTCTGGGCGCACGACGGCTTCATCGCCGAGCAGGACGGCGACGAGTGGAAAGCCGGCTTCTCGAGCGAAGGTGGCATCGAGGGCCTGACCCAGCTGCAGGACGTGTACGTGAACGCGTCCAACGCGGCGAAGGACGGCGACGAGACCGACCCGCAGGTGCCGTTCTGCGCCGGTGAGATCGCGCTGCTCTCCGCTCCCGCGTGGGTGCAGTGGTCGATCACGGCTCCGGCCGACGCCGAGGCGCCGGGTTGTGCCGACACCTACGGTTCCGACCTGCGTGCGTTCCCGCTCCCCGGCCTCGAGGCCGGGGAGACCGCGCCGATCTTCGCCGGAGGCTCGAACATCGCCGTCGCGACGAAGAGCGCCAACCCCGAGCAGGCTCGTGCCGCGCTCGACATCATGGCTGGCGAGGACTACCAGATCCTGCTCGCCGAAGGCGGCCTGACGCCGGGCTTCACGGCAGCTGCTGCATCGCTGCCCGACACGGAGATCGCCAAGGCCCAGGCCGTAGCGCTCGCCAACTCGAAGGTGACCCCGACCACTCCGAAGTGGGCCGAGGTCGAAGCTGCGCAGATCATCCAGGAGGCGCTCGTGAAGATCGCCCAGGGCGGGGACGTGGCGACCATCGCGGCCGACCTCGACGCGCAGATCGAGGACATCCTCAACAGCTAGCCTGTCGAGCCCCTGCGCGGGGGGCGGAGTCCCACACAGCTCCGCCCCCCGCTCCACGACATCCTCGTGCCCGCCGTCGCCGTCGCCGCCGCGCCCGAGACGTACCATCAGTCAAATCGCGATCCCCCGCGACACATCCGAGGAGCAGCCATGAGCGCAACCCTCACCGAGCCTGACGCAGCGCCGCGCACGCCGAAGTCCAGACCTCCCCAATCACCGCGTAACTCCGCGGGCGATCGTCCCCGTAAGAAGCCGCTGCCCTGGGCGCCATGGCTGCTGCTCGCCCCCAGCATCCTCCTGCTCGGCGTCATGGTCCTCTACCCGACCATCGTGATGTTCGTCAACTCCTTCACGGACCTGCAGATCAAGAACAAGATGCTCGGCACCTCGCCGAACTTCGTGGGCTTCGACAACTACATCGAGGTCTTCACCGAGTCCGACTTCCCGGCAGTGCTCGCCCGCAGCCTCGGGCTCATGGTCGTACTCACGGCACTCATCGTCGTGATCGGCATGGTCATCGCCCTCCTCATGACGAAACTGTCGAAGCGCTGGCGCCTCGCGGTGTCGATCGGCCTGATGCTCGCATGGGCGATGCCGCCGCTCTCGGCCACCGTCGTCTTCGGTTGGATCTTCGATACCGATTACGGTCTCGTGAACTGGGCGCTCAACACCATCACGGACACGCAGGACTTCCGCGGCCACTCCTGGCTCATCGACCCGTGGTCCTTCATGATGGTGCTCGTCATCATCGTCGTCTGGCAGAGCGTCCCCTTCGCCGCGGTCACCTTCTACGCCGGTCTCGGCCAGGTGCCCGAAGAGGTGCTCGAGGCCTCATCGCTCGACGGCGCGAGCCCTTGGCAGCGGTTCCGGCTCATCACCATGCCGTACATGCGGGGTGTCTTGACCGCCGTACTGGTGCTCGAGACCATCTGGAACCTTCGAATCTTCACCCAGGTGTATGCGCTGCAGCAGCAGGGAGGGCTCGCGAGCGAGACCAACATCCTGCCCACCTATCTGTTCCGGCAGGGCCTCGGCGAGTTCGGCGTGACCGCTGCGATCGGCGTGTTCATGGTCATCCTGCTCATGGCCATCTCCTACTTCAACGTCCGTTCCTCCCTGAAGGATGAGGCAGAGCTGTGACCGTCAGCCCAGGAATCCAGATCGCCGAGAGCCCCGACTCGGTCACGACGTCCACGCGTACCGCTTCCACGATCGGCGATGGCGGCCGACTCGGCCGACGCGCTGGCCGAACCAAGGGGATCGCCGGGCGGTTCGGGCTCAACGTCTTCGCGCTCATCGTGATCGTCTGCTCGGTCTTCCCGGTCTACTGGATGGTGAACATGTCGTTCACCCCGCCGAACCAGATCATCAGCCGCAACCCGAGCTTTCTGCCGTTCGACTTCACGCTGAAGAACTACGTGACGGCATGGACCCGCGAAGCGGCACCCGGTCAGACCGACTTTCCGCACGCACTCGTCTCGAGCCTCACCGTGGGCCTCGCCGTCGTGGTGGTCGGCGCGCTGATCGCGTTCCTCGCCTCGATCGCGATCGCCCGCTTCGCCTTCCGAGGCCGCGTCGTCTTCATCGTGAGCGTGCTCGTCGTGCAGATGGTGCCGGGCGAGGCGATGATGTTCACGATCTACAACATGATCGACGACTGGCGCCTCATCAACACCCTCCTCGGGCTGTTCGTCGTGCACCTCGCCGCGGTGGTGCCGTTCACGATCTGGACGCTGCGTGGCTTCGTCAGGGGTGTGCCGGCCGAGCTCGAAGAGGCGGCCCAGATCGACGGCTGTTCGAAGGCGCAGGCGTTCTGGAAGGTGACCTTCCCGCTGCTCGCACCGGGTCTCGTCGCCACCGGTATCTTCGCGTTCATCCAGAGCTGGAACGAGTTCCTGATGGCCCTCCTCCTGCTCAAGGGCTACAACCTCACCCTCCCGCCCTGGCTGAACTCCTTCCAGTCGGCGACCGAAGCGACGAACTGGGGCGCCGTCATGGCAGGGTCCACGCTCATCGCCCTGCCCGTCGTCATCTTCTTCCTGTTCGTGCAGGGTCGAATGGTCGGCGGTCTCGTGAGCGGAGCGGTCAAGGGATGACCGGCATCGACTCGACCGGCGCGGGCATTGCCCTCCGCCGGGACATCCTCACGACCCTGCTGCCGGGCTTCGACGGCCCGACCGCACCCGAATGGGTACTCGAGCTGCTCCGCGGCGGGCTCGGCGGGCTCTGCCTGTTCGGGTCGAACGTCGAATCGCCCGAGCAACTGCGCAGCCTGAACGCGTCGCTGCGCCAGGCGAACCCTCTCGCTGTGATCGCGATCGACGAGGAGGGCGGCGACGTCACGCGGCTCTTCCACGACCGAGGCGCGCCGTTCCCCGGCAACGCCGTGCTCGGCCGCATCGACGACCTCGATCTCACCGCACGCGTCGCGCGGGCCGTGGGCGAAGCGCTCGCGGCGACCGGGTGCACCGTGACGTTCGCACCCGACGTCGACGTGAACGCGAACCCCGACAACCCCGTGATCGGGGTGCGGAGCTTCGGCGCCGACCCCGAGCTCGTGGCGAGGCACTCCTCGGCCTGGGTCACGGCGCTGCAGCAGACGGGCGTCGCTGCCAGCGCGAAGCACTTCCCGGGCCATGGCGACACCGCGACGGACTCGCACCTCGCCCTGCCTGTCGTCGACGTGCCGCTCGAGACGCTCCGCGAGCGCGAGCTCGTGCCGTTCCGCGCGGCGATCGCAGCCGGTTCCCGCACGATCATGACCTCGCACATCCTCATTCCGCAGCTCGACGCGGAGAACCCGGCCACCCTCTCCCCGCAGATTCTGAACGGCCTGCTCCGCGGGGAGCTGGGGTTCGACGGCGTCATCGTCACCGACGCCCTCGACATGAAGGGGGCGAGCGGCGTTCACGGCATACCCGAAGCTGCAGTACGCGCCCTCGCCGCCGGTTGCGATCTGCTCTGCATCGGCTCCGACAACACGGCCGTGCAGATCGCCGAGATCGTCGAGGCCGTCGAGGCCGCGGTCGAGTCCGGCCGGCTTCCGGCCGAACGCATTCGCGAATCGGCCGCACGGGTCCGCGTTCTCGCGGCCGAGGCCGCGCCCGTTCCCGACGGGCCCGCCGTGTCGGCGTCGATCGAGCCGCCGCACGACCTGAAAGAGATCGGCCGCGTCATCGCCGCGTTCGAGGTGTCGGATGCCGCGCGTGCACGCCTCGCGCAGGCGCCGCGCATCGGCACCGTCGTGCGCATCGACACGGTCGCGAACATCGCCGTGGGTGTGGCCCCGTGGGGCCCGTTCGCCGCAGAGGACGTCAGCGCGCACCCGTCATGGCTCGGCGACACCGAGGTCATCACCGTCTCGGAGCAGGAGCACCTCGCAGACGCGTCCGCGCTGGCGGGAACGGTGCTCGTGGTGGGCAAGAACCTGCACCGGCATCCGTTCGCCCGAACCGCGATCGATGCGCTGCGAGCCGTGCGCGACGACGTGGTGACGATCGACATGGGTTGGCCCTCGAACGATCGGGCGTATGCCGACGTCTCGACGTTCGGCGCCTCGCGACTCGTCGGCGAAGCGGTCATCGAGTTCGTCGACGACGCGCTCAGTGCCGCGGTGGCCGCGCCGTGAGGCTCGGCATCGACATCGGCGGCACCAAGACGGCCGCGGTGGCGATCGGTGCCGACGGAGAGTTGAGCGACCAGGTGCGGATGCCCACGGGCTTCGGCGCCGAGGCGGTCGTCGCCACCGCGATCCGCATGGTCGAGCGCATGACCGAGCTCGCAGGTGTCGACGCTTCGGCATTCACGTCGATCGGCGTCGGCATCCCCGGCGCGGTCGACAGCGACACCGGTCGGGTGGAGCACGCTGTGAACCTCGGGCTCGAGGGGCTCGACCTCGGCCGGCGCCTGGCCGATCGACTCGGAGTCGAGGTGCGCATCGAGAACGACGTGAAGGCGGCCGCGGTCGGCGCGCACCATCTGCTCGGCGTAGCCGACGGCCCCTTCGGCAGGCTCAGGGAGCGCCGGGTGACGTCGATGGCGTACCTGAACCTCGGTACGGGCCTCTCGGCGGGAGTGCTCCTCGACGGGCGCCTGATGCGCGGTGGGCACGGCGTCGCCGGCGAGATCGGGCACGTCCCGGTCGACCCCGCCGGCGTGGTGTGCGGGTGTGGACAGCGCGGATGCCTCGAGACGATCGCTTCCGGACTCGCGATCGCACGCACGTGGCCGACCGCGTCGGAGCACCCCGCGCGAGAGCTCTTCGACGCGGCGGAGGCCGGCGACGAACGGGCGCTCGCCGTGCAAGAGCAGTTCTTGACCGGGGTTGCAGCGGCGGTGCGCCTGCTCGCGCTGACCGTCGACGTCGATGCCGTGGTGATCGGTGGGGGGCTCGCCGCGCTCGGTGAGCCGCTCGTCGCCGGCACACGCCGTATCCTGAATCAGTGGGCGGCCGAGTCGGCCTTCCTCGCATCGATCGACCTCGCGGCTCGCGTGCAGGTCATCCCACTCGGATTCCCCGCGGCCGCTGTCGGCGCCGCCCTCGTAGGAGAACACCAATGGCTGAAATCGTCATCGTAGAGAACGAGGACGCCGCCGGCGCCCTCGTCGCCGACACGATCGTCTCGCTCATCCGCTCGAAGCCCGATGTCGTGCTCGGTCTCGCGACCGGTTCCACGCCGCTCGCGAGTTACCGCGCACTCGCCCGCCGCATCGCCGCCGACTCGATCGACGTGCGCGGCGTGCGCGGCTTCGCGCTCGACGAGTACGTGGGGCTGCCCGCGGGACACCCCGAGAGCTATCGAGCCGTGATCACGCGCGAAGTGGTCGAACCGCTCGGGCTGACTCCCGAGCTCGTGCGGGTGCCCAACGGCGACCCGGCGACGATCGAGCACGCGGGCGCCGACTACGAGCGGGCGATCAAGGCGGCCGGTGGGGTCGACCTGCAGATCCTCGGCATCGGGCGCACCGGGCACATCGGCTTCAACGAGCCCGGCTCCTCGCTCGCGTCGCACGCTCGGGTGAAGACGCTGACCGCGGCCACTCGTCTCGACAATGCCCGCTTCTTCGATTCTCCCGACGACGTGCCGATGCACTGCATCACGCAGGGCATCGGAACGATCCTCCGTGCTCGGCATCTCGTGCTGCTCGCGTTCGGCGAGGCGAAGGCGCACGCGGTCGCGGCGGCCGTCGAGGGGGCGGTGTCGGCCAGTCAGCCGGGTTCGGCGATCCAGTTGCACCCGCACACGACGGTCGTCGTCGACGAGGCCGCGGCTTCCGGGCTCGCGAACCTCGACTACTACCGGCATGCATGGGCGAACAAGCCGGCCTGGCAAGGCATCTGAACCGCGCGGGCGGTGGACGCGCACGCACGGTTGACGTGTGCGGGCGGTTGCGTTGCGTGAGCTGCAGAGCGGATGCCGCGGCATCCGCCTGCGTCAATGGGGCAGCGCCTCGGGGAGCGCGCTGAGGTAGGCCTCTTCATCGAAGTCGTCGACGATCATGCGCTGGACCATGCAACCCGGCCCGAGGCCGAGCACCACGGTCATCGGTCACTTCCGCGCTGCCGGCGGTGCGGAGTCCGACGCCGAGGCATCCGTCGCCGTCCGATCGTCAAGCCGGTGCGAGGTGCACAGGCTCGCCGTGCGCCCGCACAGCGCTCGCGGGGTCAGCGAGCGAGTTCCTTGCGGCCGTTCAGGATGCCGCTGACCGCGGCGACGACCGCGAAGATGACCGCGACCACCGGTTGGCCGAGGGTCCACCAGCCGAGTGCCGCGGCGGAGAAGACGGCGATCTCCACGAGCGCCTTGCCGAACGTGTCGACCCGCAGCACCGCCTTCGGTGAGACGAAGAGCGCCCAAACCAGGATCGCGAGGAGCGGCGCACCGATGCCGATGAGTACTCCGGGCCATGGGAGCGGGAAGGCGAGAAAGCCCCAGATGCCGAGAGAGACGAACGCGAAGAGTTCGAGGAGGAACCGCAGTATGTCGTTCAGCCCGATCTTCGGCTGCGGTTCGTGGTGCTGGGATGCTTCGGTCACGACGATCAAGCCTACCCGCGTCCTCAGCGGAAGATGATCGTGCGTGCACCGTCGACGAGCACCCGGCGCTCGGCGAACCACTTGACCGCCTGACTGAGCGTGCGACTCTCTTCATCCTGCCCGATCGCGACGAGCTCGGACGGGCTGCGGGAATGATCCACTCGCACGACGTTCTGCTCGATGATCGGGCCTTCGTCGAGGTCGCTCGTGACGAAATGCGCCGTCGCGCCGATGAGCTTCACGCCGCGGGCGTGCGCCTGACGATACGGGTTCGCGCCCTTGAAACCGGGCAGAAACGAGTGATGGATGTTGATGCAGCGGCCCTCGAGTGCCGCGCAGAGCTCGGGGGAGAGGATCTGCATGTATCGTGCGAGCACGACGAGCTCGATGTCGTGCTCGTCGACCGAGGCGAGCACGCGCTGCTCGAATGCAGACTTCGACGCGGCATCCGTGACCGCATGCGACTCGAACGGCACCCCGTAGAAGTCGACCAGGTCGCGGAGGGTGCCGTGGTTGGAGAGCACGAGCGGGATCTCGACGGTCAGTTGCCCCGCTCGCTGGCGGAACAGCAGGTCGTTGACGCAGTGCCCCGCGGTCGAGGCGAGCACGAGGGTTCGGAGAGGACGAGCGACCTCGTCGAGGTGCCACTGCATGTTCCAGCGCTCGGTCACGGGCTCGAGCGCCTGCTCGAGCTCGGCACGGGCGGCGGATGACTCGACCTGCAGTCGCATGAAGAATCGACCGGTGTCGTGGCTCGCGAACTGCTGACTCTCGGTGATGTTGCCGCGGGCGGCCACGATCGCCCCGCTCACCGCATGCACGATGCCCGGGCCGTCGGTGCAGCTGAGCGTGACGACCCAGTGGTACAGGTGTTCGGGGGGTGCGACGGTGGTCATCCGCCCAGATTACCCGGGGAGCGGGGTCTGTTCCGCCGGCGTCGAAGCTGCGATCTCGGCGTTGCCCCACCGGTGGATGACCGCTGAGCTCGCAGGGCCCACCCGGCCGCCGACCGCGTACTGCACGGTGAGCGTGTCGCCCTCTTCGATGCGGCCGAGGGAGAGCAGGGCGTATTGACCGGCGCCGTTGAGCGTGATCTGGTGCGAACCCCAGCGAGAGCTCGAGACGAGCACCGGGGTCTTGCTTCGGCCCGACGCGAATGCCACGAACACGTGGCCCGCGGTGTAGACCTCCAATTCGGGTGACTCGAGGGTGAACTCGACGACCCCGGCCGGTTCCGACACGTTCTGCGCAACATCCGTTTGCCGCGCGGTCACTGTGTGCGTGCCCGCAGACAGGTCGCTTGGCTCGAAGCGCCACGCGCCGGCCTCATCGGCGACGACTGTACTCGCGACGGCGACGGAGGCTCTCGCACGCTCGGTGCTCGCGCCGCCGATCTGGAACTCGATCGTGGCGCCGGGCTCGGCCGTGCCCGAGATGATGGGGGCGACGAGTCCGCCTGCCGTGTCAACGGTGCCGATGGTCGGCGGCAGGGCGACCGTGTCGACCGGTTCCGGTTCCGGCTCGGGTTCCGGCTCGGGTTGGGGCGATGGGGCAGGTCCGGGGGCGGGTGCCTCCGTACTCGGCTCAGGGGCAGGGTTCGGCTCCGGAGCCTCGACCCCGGGCTCGATCTCGGGCTCGGGTTCGGGTTCGACCAGCGGCGGCTGCGGCGGCGGAGCGGGGAGGAGCGGTACCGGGGCATCCGGAATCGTGCTGGTCGAGGTGTCGGCGTCGCCGGCCTCGGACACCGCGGCCGGCGGAGCAGCCTGCGGGTTGGCGGGAGCCGTGAGTCCGGGCACGACGATCGCGGCGGCGACCGCGACGGCGGCAACGAGCACGCCCGCGCCCACGCCGACGACGACACCGGTGCCCCCGAGGGCGCCGATCCCTGTTCCGGCGGCGACGCCACCCGCTGATCCCGCACCGGTCGCGCCGGCGCCGGCACCGGTCGCGCCGGCGCCGGCACCGGTCGCGCCGGCGCCGGCCGTTCCAGCACTCGATGCACCGGCTCCCGCGCCGTGTCCGACGAGCACGGCAGGCATGCCCGCCGCCCCCATCGCCACCTCGGCCACGGGCGCGCCCTGCGAGAGCCAGGCCGAGTACGCCGTCGCCCCGCCGATGCCAGCAGTGAGCGGCAGGAGCACGAGCGCGAGCCGGGAGCCGACGTCGCGTGCCTCGGCGGCGACGATCGTGCAGCGGGCGCAGTCGTCGAGGTGCGCCTCGAGGCGCGTCGTCTCACGGGGCCGGAGCTTGCCCCGGGTGTAGCTGCCGAGGCGATCGATGCTCCACTGGCACTCGGGATCGTTGGAGGGGTTGCGCAGGTGCACCCGGATCCAAGCTTGGCGCAGGCCCTCGCGAGCACGGTAGGCCAACGCCGCCGTGCTGTTGGCGCTCATGCCGAGCAGCGGGGCGATCTGCTGCGGGGTCATGTTCTCGACCTCGGAGTACCACAGCACCTCTTGCCACCGGGTCGGCAATGCGCGGAAGGCCTGTGCCGTTGCGCCGCGGTCGAGCGCCTCGAGCGTCGCCGATTCGCTCGTCGCCGGGTCTTCGAAGGACTCGAGCGTCTCGAGGGTGGTCTCGTGACGGGCACGGCCCCAGCCTGCTGCCGTGTTGCGGATCGTCGTGAACAGGTAGGGACGGAACGCACCCGTCGGCCCGCCCCCGGCGAGGATCGTGCTGTAGATCTTGGTGAACGACTCGGCGACCAGGTCGTCGGGGTCGAGTGAACTGTACGAGCGCGCCACGGTGCGCGCCGATGCGGAGTGCCGCTCCCAGAGCTCGGCGTACGCCGAACGGTCGCCCTTGCGCGTTCGCTCGATGAGCGCGGCGTCGGCCGATCGGTCGGTGCGCAGCGGCGGCACTTCGCCTCCTTCGGGTGATGGGGATCCGCAGAGTCGCGGGTCGCCCACTGAAGAGACGCGTCGAAGTACAATTCATGACGCGAGTCACGGGGTGAGTACATTTCAGCAGAATTCCCTGTGAAGCGCGCGCGCAGATTATTTCTTCGGAATGCGCGTCATAGATGCGTGGACCCGCCGTCTCTCTGGGTGAAGGCGAAATTCGCTTTCACCCACCGCCGTCTCAGGCGACCCGAACCCCGAGACGGTCGCCGGCTCTGCCGGCGCCTGAGCGGTCAGCATCGGGGGGAACGATGCGCCGCTCGAACGGGCGGGGGCTTCGGAGGCGAAGGGGAACACGCCTCCGAACCCCGCCTCGATCGGCGAGGAGCCCCGTCGACGATCAGCGCAGCCGTACGCCCGCAGCCCAGACGGCTTCGACGCGAAGCTCGGCATCGAGGAGCACGGCATCGGCGGCGAACCCCCGATCGAGCCGGCCGAGGTCGTGAGCACGGTCGATCGCTGCGGCGGGCGTGACGGTGAGCGCGCCGACCGCCTCGTCGAGCGGGATACCGCACTCGAGCACCGCACGCCGGAGTGCGTCATCCTGCGTGAGGGTCGAACCGGCGATCGAGCCGCCCTCGCGGAGCCGTGCGACGCCGTCGGCGACGACGACCTCGAGCGATCCCAGCACGTAGACGCCGTCGGAGGAGCCTGTTGCGGCCATCGCGTCGGTGACGAGGGCCACCCGACCGGGCGCGCCGGCGAAGGCGAGCTTCACGACATCGGGGTGCACGTGCACGCCGTCGTTGATGACCTCGAGGGTGACGTGGTCGGCGTGCATCGCGGCGACGACTGGTCCGGGCGCACGGTGGTGGATGCCGCGCATGCCGTTGAAGGCATGGGTGAGGATCGTGGCCCCGGCGTCGAAGGCGGCGAGGGCCGTCGCGAAATCGGCGCCCGTGTGGCCGACCGCGACCTTGACGCCGGCATCGGCGAACCGACCGATGGCGGCGAGCGCACCATCGTGCTCGGGGGCGATCGTGATCTGCCGCAGTGCGCCCGCCGCCGCGTCGAGCAGCAGGTCGACGGATGCCGCGTCGGCGGCGCGCAGCAGCCCGGGATCATGCGCACCCCGGAACTCCCGGTCGAGGAACGGTCCTTCGAGGTGCGCGCCCAGCACGCGGGGATCACGCTCCGCGAATCGCGCGATCGTCGTCAGGTCGCTTGCGAGCCGCTCGACGGGCGCCGTCACGAGTGAGAGCACCGTGCGGGTCGTGCCGTGGGCGTTGTGCACGGCGAGCACGGTCTCGATGGCCTCGTCGCCCTCGTCGACGGCCGCGCCACCTGCCCCGTGGCAGTGGATGTCGATGAATCCGGGGGTGAGGAATCGCCCCGCGGCATCCGTCACGTGGGCCGACGCGAGTGGAACCGCGTCACGCCAGCTGTCACCGATGCCGCGCGCGCTCACCCGGTCGCCGTCGAAGGCGACCCACGCGTCGGCGACGGTGTCGGCGCCGCTCACGAGACGCGCGGAATGGATGACGACGGGTGCAGTGCTCACTCAAGCAACGATAACGTCGTAGCCCGCATCGGAGAGTCGTTCGCGCTGCTCGAAGGTGGCGCCCGAATCGGTGATGATCGTCGAGAAGAGTCGTCGAGGACCGATCGCGGCGAACGCCCGCTTGTCGATCTTCGACGAGTCGGCGACGAGCACGGCCTGCGTTGCACGCGCGGCCATGAGTGCGTTGACGGCGGCCTCGCGCTCGTCGTGCGAGGTGGGGCCGACATCCGCGTCGATGCCGTTCACGCCGATGAATGCGAGGTCGAGGGTGATGCTGCCGAGCACCGCGTCGGTGTAGGCGCCGACGAGTTCGTACGAACGGGCGTGCACGACGCCGCCGGCGACGACGGTCTTGATCTGCGGGCGCATCGCGAGCTGCATGGCGATGTTGATCGCATTGGTGACGACGGTCAGGCTTGGGTCGGGCGCCGGTTCCATGATGTCGGCGCGCGACATGAGCGCGTCGGCGATCGCGGTGGAGGTCGTGCCGCCGCAGAGGCCGATCACGGCACCGCGCGGCACGAGCGCGCTCGCCGCGAGTGCGATCGCCGCCTTCGCGCCGGGGTTCTGCTGGTTCTTGTAGCGGATCGGCAGGTCGTAGGCCACCGAGTGTGCGACCGCGCCGCCGCGCGTGCGGGTGAGGAGTTGCTGCTGGGCGAGCGCATCGAGGTCTCGTCGCGCCGTCGCTGGCGACACCTCGAGACGATCGACGATCTGGTCGACGTCGACCTGCCCGCTCTCGGCGAGCAGGTCGAGCACTGCGCTCAGACGCTCGGCTCGGTTCATCCGTTGGGGTCCTTCCCTGCGAAGAGGCGGAGGAGACGTGCAGCTTCGATTTCGACGGCATCGCGGCCGGCGGCGAGGTATTTTCGGGAGTCTACGACGCCGGGATGATCGTCGAGGAATCGGCGGATCGCGCCGGTGAACTGCGCGTTCAGGTGCGTGGACACGTTGATCTTCGTGAGCCCCGCACGGATGCCTGCGACGATCGTCTCGTCGGCGACTCCGGATGACCCGTGCAGCACGAGCGGCACCGGCACCGCCGCCCGGAGCCGGCCGACGAGTTCGAGGTCGAGTGCGGCGACCCGCTCGGTCATTGCGTGCGAAGAGCCGACCGCGACGGCGAGTGCGCCGACGCCGGTCTCGGTGACGAATCGCGAGGCCTCGTCGGGGTCGGTGCGCACCCCAGGTGCGTGTGCACCGTCTTTGCCGCCGATCTCGCCGAGCTCCGCCTCGACGAGTACGCCCGTGGTCGCAGCATGGTCGACGACCCGGCGGGTCGTGGCGACGTTGTCAGCGAAGTCGAGCTTCGCGCCGTCGTACATGACGGAGCCGAAGCCGTGGTCGATCGCGAGCAGCGCGAGCTCTGCGTCTTCGGCATGGTCGAGATGCACCGCGACGGGGGCGCTCGAGGCTTCGGCGACGGCGAGCGTCGCGCGAGCGATCGGCTCGAAGCCACCGTGGTACCGGATGGCGTTCTCGGAGATCTGCAGGATCACGGGCAGCCCGGTCGCCTCAGCGGCGCCAGCGAGCGCTTCAGCGGTCTCGAGGTGCAGCACGTTGAACGCGCCGATACCCCGACCGCCTTCGGCTGCGTCGGCGAGCAGGATGCGAGTGGGGGTGAGGGTCATGCGTGTTCCTTCGGGTCGATGCTCACGACGACCTCGCGCTCGAGGTCCGTGTGTTCGGGTGACAGCTCACCGGCGAGCGGCGCGAGCACCGCCGAGGCCGACCAGGCGACGGCCCGGCGGGCGAGGCGCTCGCGGGCGGCCGTGGCGGCCGGCGTGCCGTCGGCGAGGTCGGGCGTCTCAGCGATGGCGACGGCGATCGCGGCGACCGCCGCGTCGCCGGCCCCGGTCGGGTTGCCGTGCAGCGAGCGGGGCAATCGGGCTCGGATGCCGCCAGGGGTATCCGTCGTCACGACCATCAGGCCTTCAGAACCCAGTGAGGCGACGACCGTTCGGGCGCCGAGTTCGAGCAGGGCGGTCACCCCCGCCACCGGGTCGTCGAGACCGGTGGCGTCGCGGAGCTCTTCGGCGTTGGGTTTCAGCACCGTCGCGCCCGCACGGGCGGCAGCGAGGACTCCGGGCCCGCTCGTGTCGACGATGACGGGCACGCCTTCGGCGGTGAGCGCACTGACGAGTGCGCCGAGCTCGTCGGGGCCGAACCCGGGCGGCAGGCTTCCGCAGATGGCGACGACGTCGGCGTCGCGACCGAGTTCGAGCGCGTTCGCCGCGAGTGCGTCGGCTTCGGCGACTGAGAGCGCGGCGCCGCGCTCGTTCAGCACGCTCGTGTCGCCGCTCGCCTCGTCGACGAGGGCGATGCTGCGGCGGGTCGCGCCTGCGACGCGCACGAGGCGGTGGTGGATGCCGCTCGCCTCGAGCTCCGCGGTGAACTCGGCGCCGACCGCGCCGCCTGAGGTCGTGAGCGCGAGCACGTCGTGGCCTTCGGCGTGCAGCACGCGTGCGACGTTCAGCCCCTTGCCGCCGGCGCGTGCGGCTCCGGTGTCGACGCGATGCGTCTCGCCCGGTCGCAGGCCTTCGACGTGCCAGGTGAGATCGAGCGCCGGATTCGGTGTGACGGTGACGATCACGGCGTGCCCCCGACTCGGCGTGCGGCGGCGAGGTCGCGGGCCGCGAGCGCGGTGCCGAGCAGGCCCGCATCGTCGCCGAGTTCGGCGTGGAGGAGCGCCGGTCGGCGGTGGAAGCTGAGCAGCGCATCGAGCCGCGTGCCGAGCGGTGCGAACAGGGCCGGACCAGCTTGTGCGAGACCGCCGCCGATCACCACGGCTTCGGGGGCGAGGATGGCGACGAGACGGGCGAGTGCCTCGGCGAGTGCTTCGACCGCGTCGTCCCAGATGCGCTTGGCGAGCGGGTCGCCGGCGGTCGCCGCGTCGAGCACTTCTCGAGCGCCGGTCACCCGAGTACCGGATGCCGCGGAGTAGCGCCGGGCGATCGCACCCGCCGACGCGATCGTCTCGAGGCATCCGATCGCCCCGCAGGCGCACCGCTCGCCGAGCGGATCGGCGAGCGAGTGGCCGATCTCGCCCGCATAGCCGCCGCCGGCGTAGGGGCGGCCTCCGAGCACGAGCGCGCTCGCGATGCCGGTGCCGATGGCGAGCACGACGACATCGCCGTAGCCGCGGGCCGCGCCGAGGCGGTGCTCTGCGTCGCCCGCCGCGCGCACGTCGTGGCCGAACGCCACGGGCAAGCCGAGCGCGCGCTCGGCGAGGTCACGGATGGGGGCGTCGCGCCAACCGAGGTTCGACGCGAACATGCCGACACCGGTGACCTCATCGACGAGACCGGGCACGCTGATGCCCGCGGCCACCGGAACGATGCCGGGGGCCGCGGCCAGGTGCTCACGGGCGAGCACGCCGATCGAGGCGACGATCGTCCGGCCGGGGTCGGCGTCGGCCGGGTCGACCGGCGTCGGCGTGCGGCGGAGTCCGAGCACCCGGCCCGAGGCATCGACGAGCGCCGACTTCGTGTCGGTGCCTCCCACGTCGAACGCGAGCACGGCCGCGCCCGGGCCGAGCGGGAACGCGTCGTGAGACGGGTGCTCGTTCATCACGCGTCGAGGATGACGGAACGGGTGAGGTTGCGGGGCGAGTCGGGGTCGAGGCCCTTCGCGCGGGCACGGGCGAGTGCGACGCGCTGTGCGCGCACGAGTTCGGCCATCGGGTCGAGGCGGCCCGCTTCGAAGTGCGCCCCGGCCGCGGCGACGTCGCCGGCGAGTCCGTCGGGCGCCTCGCCGAACTGCCATGTCACTCGGCCCGGAGCTGCGATCGCGATCGGGCCGTGGCGGTACTCCATCGACGGATATGACTCGGTCCACGACTGCGAGGCTTCCCGCATCTTGAGCGCCGCCTCGTGGGCGAGGCCGACCGACCAGCCGCGACCGAGGAAGGTGTACTGCTCGGCGTCGGTCAGCTCGGGGGCGAGGTCTTCGGCGACCGCGCGCTCGGCATCGGCGATCGCGCCGGTGAGGTCTTCGCCGAGCGAGGCGCGGAAGAGCGCGAGTGCGGTCGTCGCGAACCGGGTCTGCACGACCGAGCGCTCGTCGGCGAAGGGGAGGGTCACGGCTTCGTCGACGAGGTCGACGAGGGGTGACGTGGCATCGCCGATGACGCCGATGGTGCGCACGCGGCCGCGGAGCCCCTCGACGAGCTGGCGCACCTCGGTGGTGGTGCCCGATCGGGTGAGGGCGACGACCGCGTCGTAGCCGCGGTCGACGAAGGCTTCGGATGCCGCGAATGCGTCGGTCTCGCCGTGGCCGCCGGCTTCGCGCAACCACGCGTACGACTGCGCGATGAACCAGGACGTGCCGCAGCCCACGACCGCGATTCGGGCGCCGCGGGCCGGCAGGAGCGACTGCTCGGCACGGAGCTCGGTGGCGCGTGCCCAGGTCTCGGGCTGAGAGGCCAGTTCGGCGGACATGTGTTCAGCGGCGGCGGGAACAGCTTCGCCGGTCGTGTGTGCGGTGGTCGGTTGGTCGGTCACGTGGGGCTCCAGACAGGTGTGCGACGGCCGCCGTGGCAACCCCGCGGCGGCATGACACTCAATGATCGCAGATGATTGCAACATGTGTCCAACGATCACTCGAGCGCTCGATTCAAGCGGCTCCGCGTGACATCGGAGTTTGTCAGGGATCTGAACAAAATCTCATAACGAATCCGCTGCGCGTCTTGACGGGCCCGAGGCATCCGACATAGATTTTCGTGCGTCGAGTGAACGGACGTGATCGTTTGCTCGCCGAAACGTTCAGGAAATAGCACTCAGCCACAGTCGTCAAGTGCGGTTCCCGAACACACGCACCGTCGCGCGAAGTTCTTTCCACGGGCGCTGGTGCACCATCCACCACAGTGAGGAAGCATCCAATGAAGAAGTCTCTGCGCCTCGGCGCGGCCGTCGCGCTCGCGGCCACGGCATCGCTCACGCTCGCATCCTGCGGCTTCGGCGGCGGGTCGGGCGAGGAAGCCGGTGGCAAGACCACGCTCGACCTGCTCGTGCCGAGTTACTCCGACAACACCCAGGGCCTCTGGGAAGACGTCATCGAGGGCTTCGAAGCCGAGAACACCGACATCGATGTCAAGCTCGAGGTGGCGTCGTGGGACAACCTCGAGACCCTCATCGCCACGAAGATCCAGGGCGGTGAGGCACCCGACATCTACAACGGCGGCCCCTTCGCCGGTTTCGCCGCCGACGAGCTGTTGTACCCCGCTGAAGACGTCGTCTCGCCCGAGACCTTCAGCGACTTCCAGGACTCGTTCATCGCGAACGCCGAAGTCGACGGCACTGCGTACGCACTGCCCCTGATCGCCTCGGCACGCGCGCTCTTCGTCAACAACGCCCTGCTCGAGCAGGCGGGCGTCACCGCGCCCCCCACCAACTGGGATGAGCTGCTCGACGCGGCGACCAAGGTCTCGGCCCTCGGCGGCGGCATCGCCGGCTACGGCATGCCCCTCGGATCCGAAGAGGCGCAGGCCGAAGCGGCTGTGTGGCTCTGGGGCGGCGGCGGCACGTTCGGCGACGCGACCGAGATCACCATCGACGACCCGGCGAACCTGCCCGGTGCCGACCAGATCAAGAAGATGATCGACGCCGGTGCCACGCAGGCAGACCCGGGCTCGACCGACCGTTCGCCGCTCATGGACATCTTCATCCAGGGCAAGATCGGCATGCAGGTCGGCCTCCCGCCGACCGTCGGCCAGATCGAGGAGAACAACCCCGAGCTCGACTACTCGGTCGTCCCGATCCCCACGAAAGACGGCAGCCCCATGACGGTCGGCGTCATGGACCAGCTCATGGCCTTCCAGAACGACGACGACAAGCAGGACGCGATCACGAAGTTCTTCGACTACTACTACACGTCCGACGTGTACGTGCCGTGGGTGCAGGCCGAGGGCTTCCTTCCCGTCACGAAGTCGGGTGCCGAGGCGCTCGCCTCCGAGGAGGCGCTCGCGCCGTTCCTCGAGGTGCTGCCCGACGCGCAGTTCTACCCGAGCACCAACCCGCAGTGGTCGGCGACGGATGCCGCATTCAAGGCGCTGTTCGGACAGCTCCAGACGAAGCCCGCACAAGATGTGCTGACCGAGATCCAGGCACAGGCCGACGCGGGCTGATCCCACCCCGCTCGACCAGCACGTCCGTTGCGCAATACCCGGAGGGATCGGTGACCGCCGAACCATGAGCACGACACCCGATACGTCATCGATCCCAGCGGGGGCGGCCACCGGCCGCCCCCGCCCCGGCGGGCAGGCTGCGCCCAGTGGGCGGGCCGAACAGGTCAAGCCTCGCCGAGGCGGGCGGCAGTTCCTCGCCTCGCTCCCGTGGATCGGCCCTGCCCTCATCCTCATCTTCGGCGTCGTGCTGTTCCCGGCCGTCGTCATGTTCTTCAACTCGACCCGCGACATCTCGATCTCGGGGGTCGACAAGGGCTCGGTCGGCTTCGACAACTACGTCGAGGTCTTCTCCTTCCCCTATTTCTGGCCGATCTTCGGCCGCACGATCGTCTGGGTCGTGGTGGTCGTCGCGGCCACCGTGCTCATCTCGCTCGTCCTCGCCCAGCTGCTGAACAAGGCGTTCCCGGGCCGGCGCATCGTGCGCCTGGCGGTGATCATCCCGTGGGCGGCATCCGTCGTCATGACGACGATGGTCGTCTACTACGGTCTGGAGCCGTACTTCGGCATCATCAACACCTTCCTCGTCGACGTGGGGCTCGTCGACACGCCCGAGGGCTACGGGTGGACCCGCAACCCCGAGACGGCCTTCGCCTGGTCGATCGTCGTCGCGGTGTTCGTGTCGCTGCCGTTCACGACGTACACGATCCTCGCCGGACTCCAGACGGTGCCGGGCGACGTGCTCGAGGCCGCGAAGATGGACGGAGCAGGGCCGGTTCGCACGTATTGGGGCGTCGTACTGCCGCAACTGCGCGGCGCCCTCTCGGTCGCGGTGCTCATCAACATCATCAACGTCTTCAACTCGCTGCCGATCCTGAAGGTGATGACCGGGTCGATTCCCGGCTACGACGCCGACACGATCATGACGATGATCTTCAAGTACATCCAGAACCAGCACAAGGTCGACGTCGCGAGCGCGCTCTCCGTCGTCGCCTTCATCATCGTCATCGTGATCGTCGCCATCTACGTGCGTGTGGTCAAGCCCATGAAGGAGGTCTGAGCATGGCCGTCACCGCACACGCGTTCGAGACGATCGCCCCGCCCGCGGCATCCGCTCGGAAGCGCCGCTACACCGAAGACCAGGTGCCGCTCGGCAAACTGATCTGGCGCATGCTGGCCGGGCTCATCGTGCTGCTCATCTTCGTGCTGCCGTACACGATCATGTTCTTCGGCTCGGTCAAGACGAAGGCGCAGATCCGCTCGGTCGAACCCACCTACTTCCCGACGGAGTGGCACTGGGAGAACTACATCAACATGTGGTCGACGCCCGAGACGCCGCTCGTGCAGAACCTCATCTCGACGATCATCATCGCGGGAGTCGCGACGCTGCTCGTGCTGCTCGTCGCGATGCCCGCGGCGTACTACACCGCGCGGTTCAAGTTCCCGGGCCGCATGGTGTTCCTCTTCCTCGTGATCGTCACGCAGATGCTGCAGCCCGCGGTGCTCACCTCAGGGCTCTTCCGCCAGTTCCTCGCGTTCGACATGATCGACACGTGGGCGGCGATGATCTTCATCAACGCCGCGTTCAACCTCTCGTTCGCCGTGTGGATCATGCACTCGTTCTTCGCCGGCGTGCCCAAGGAGGTCGACGAGGCCGCGCAGATCGACGGCGCCGGGCGGTTGCGCGTGCTCTTCACGATCAGCCTCCCGCTCGTCTGGCCCGGCATCGTGACCGCGATCGTGTTCACGTTCGTCGCGTGCTGGAACGAGTTCGCGGCCTCGCTCGTGATCCTCTCGACCGCGGGCAATCAGCCGCTCTCGGTCGCCCTCACGAAGTTCGTCGGCCAGTACGAGACCTCGTGGCAGTACGTGTTCGGGGTCTCGATCGTCGCGATCGTGCCCGTCGTGATCCTCTTCATGATCATCGAGAAGCGCCTCGTCGGCGGCCTCACCGCAGGCAGCGTCAAGTAGCGCCGAGCGGATGCCGCGGGGTCGCCGAACCCTGCGGCATCCGGCCTCGCGGCATCCGCTCGTGTTGCAGGCGACCGTGCTGTGCGCGGCCGCACTGCACGCGGCCGCACTGCACGCGGCCGCACTGCACGCGACCACGCCGCGCTCGCGCGACCGGTGCCGATGTCGGGAACGGTCGCGACCATCACGCGGTGCGCGGCCTCGCGACGTCGTCGACCGCGCAGTACACCGTGCCCGCGGCATCCCAGAGCGCGGCGAGGTCAGCGACCCGCCCGGCGAAGTCGGCATAGTCGCGGGCACCGTCCCCCGGCGCGGGCGACCAGCCGATCTCGGCGATCGCCGCGAGACGCGGGAAGACCATGAACTCGACATCGTCGATCGTCAGGGCCGTCTCGGTCCACATCGGCCCTTCGACGCCGAGGACGTCGGCCTCTCCGACGCCGGGGACGATCCGGGTCGGTTCCCATGAGTAGGCGGCCTCGAGCGACGTGGGGCCGTCGGCCCAGTCGAGCCCGAGTTCGTAACCGTTCGGGGTCGCCGGCGCCCCGGGGTACTGGATGTCGAGGTAGGCGGCATCTGCGGGCGACATGATCACGCGCCCGCCCTGTTCGACCACGGCGGAGGTGACCGTGCCCGCGTTCTCCTGCGGCACGAGGTAGCTCCAGTACTGGGCGACCGTGCCGGCGGGCAGCGCGGTCGACGCGCCGATCTCATGCCATCCGATCACCGTCTTGCCGGTCGAAGCTGCAGCGCTCGTGATGCGCTGCACGAGATCGAGGTACTCGGCGGCCGGTGTCGACCACGACTCGTCGCCGCCGATGTGGAGCCAGGGGCCGGGCGTGATCTCGGCGACCTCGCGCATGACGTCGTCGAGGAACCGGTCGGTCGCCTCCGCGCGCTCGGGCGCGGCGCTCAGCGACGAGAACCCGACCTTCACCCCCTCGTACGGAGCGCGGGCGACGCCGTCGTGATTGAGCTCGGGGTAGGCGCTGAGGGCCGCATTGGTGTGGCCCGGCAGGTCGATCTCGGGCACGACGGTGATGAACCGCTCGGCGGCGTAGTCGACGATGCGGGCGTAGTCGGCCTTCGTGTAGAACCCTCCGGCCGCACCGTCGACAGCCGTCGACGCGCCGATGCCGGTGAGCTCGGGCCACGAGTCGATCTGGATGCGCCAGCCCTGATCGTCGGTGAGATGCAGGTGGAAGTGGTTGATCTTCAGCATCGCGATCGCGTCGACGAGGCGCAGCACGTCGTCGACGGGGAAGAAGTGCCGCACGACGTCGAGCATGGCGCCGCGATAGGCGAAGCGCGGAGCATCGCGAATCGAGAGCGCCGGCACGGTCCACTCAGCGGCGGAGCTCGGTACATGGTCGTGCGCGCTCAGCAGTTGTCGAAGCGACCGCGTGCCGCGATACAACCCGGTCGGCGTGCTCGCGGTGATGACGACCCCCAGAGCGGATGCCTCGAGGGTGTACGCCTCGTCGCTCGCCTCGTCGCTCGCACGCAGGACGAGGGAGATGCCGATGACGCCGTCGGTTGGCGAGCCGACCTCGGAGTCGACGACAGGGAGCTTGCGGCCGGTGACGGCGAGGAGTTCGGCGGCCAGCAGGGCTCCGATGTTCCTCGCAACTCCCGGTGCGACAATATGAACGCCATCGACGAAACGGAACGGCGCGACCGCCGCGTGGAGTTCGATCTGGACGGGTGCGGGAACGATGCCGGTCATGGCTTCATCCGTTCTTTCGGTATCGGTGACGGGTGGTGCCCGCGGGTCACCCCATCTTCGCAGGCAACACCGTCGCGGTGTCGGAGTGTTCGCGCTGTACATTCCGAGCAGAGATTCACGAGCGTTACTTGAGTTTATGGGTGAGAGGGGTAATGTGAACGCAAACATTCATTCCATCGATGTCGACGAGGTGCGCACGAGCGCACTGAACCGGCAGGTGGGCCCGCCCGTGCACCAACGGGCGGCGATTCTCTCAAAGAGGAGCGACACATGACATCCAGGACTCGCTTCGCACGCACCGCCGCTGCTGCGACGGTCGCGGCGATCTCCGTCTTCGCGCTCGCGGCCTGCAGCACCGGCAGCGGCTCGGGCAACGCCGACGGTCCCGTCGAGATCACCTACCTGCACCGTCTGCCCGACGGTGAGGGAATGACGCCGGTCAGCGAGATCGTGGACCGCTGGAACGAGGAGAACCCCGACATCCAGGTGAAGGCGACGAAGTTCGACGGTGCGGCGACGGACATGATCCTGAAGCTCGAAACCGACGTCAAGGCCGGCAATGCAGCGTGCCTCGCCCAGATCGGGTACTCCGAGGTTCCGCAGATGTACGTCAAGGGACTACTGGAAGACGTGGCAGACGAGGCCGCGGCGCACGAGGACGACTTCTCGGCCGGTGCATACGCGATGATGACCGTCGGCGACGCGGTCGTCGGCTTCCCTCAAGACACCGGCCCCCTCGTGTACTTCTACAACGCGACGGAGTTCGAGAACCTCGGTCTCACGGTGCCGACCACGCTCGACGAACTGACCGCAGACTCCGCCACGGCGGCAGCGGCCGGCAAGTACGTCACCGCCTTCACTCCTGACGAGGCGCTCTCCTGGCTGTCGGCGCAGGCAGCGGCCGCGGGCGACTCCTGGTTCGGCTCGAGCGATGGCGGCTGGACCGTCGACGCCGAGGGCGCAGGCAGTCAGACGGTCGCCGCGTTCTGGCAGAACCTGGTCGACAACAAGCAGACCCTGGCCACCGAGCGTTGGGGCGAGGCCTTCACCCAGGCACTCAACGACGGCAGCCTGATCGGTCACGTCGGCGCGGCATGGGAGGCCGGCTTCATGCTCGACTCCCTCGACGGCACCCCGGCCGAGGGCCAGTGGCGCATCGCCCAGCTGCCCGACTTCGGTGCAGGCACGCTGACCGGCCCCGATGGGGGCTCCGGCGTCGCCGTCACGAAGGGCTGCGAGCACCCGGCCGAGGCGATGGAGTTCAACGCCTGGTTCAACACGCAGATCGACGACCTCGCTTCACAGGGTCTCGTCGTCGCTGCCAACGGCACGCCGACCACGAGCGAGAAGATGCTCCGCCAGTTCGGCGGCCAGGACGTGCTCGCCGAGCTCGCGACGGCGTCCGGCAACCTGAACCCCGACTTCGTGTACGCACCGGGCTTCGCTTCGCTGACCAAGATGAACGAGACCGCATCGGGCGTCGCCGACGGCAGCGCCACGGTCGCTGACATCTTCACCACCGCGCAGACGACCGCGGTCGCCACGCTCGAAGACCTCGGACTGCCCGTCTCCAAGTGAGGCGAGCCGACGATTGATCGCCACGGCGGCGGATCACATGACGTGTCGTGGGATCCGCCGCCGAATCGAGGTTGAAAGGAGAGACCGACCACAATGACCGTTTCCACTCAGGCCCGCGCCGGCAGCAGAGCAGACGCCGGGAGCAGGAAAGACGCCGGGAGCACGAAACGCGCCCGGGGCACGAACGGCGGGGCCACGAAGCGCAGCAGGAGCGCCCGCCATCAGGCGTTGACCGGCTGGATGTTCATGGCGCCGTTCTCCCTGCTCTTCATCGTCGTCTTCCTCGTGCCCATCGTCGTGTCGATCCGCTCGTCGATGTTCACCGAGCTTCCGGCCGGTGACGGGCTGTACGGCGGCGGTGAGCTCGTCGACACCTTCGTCGGCTTCGACAACTTCGCACTCGCGATCGGCAGTGCCCCGTTCTGGGCGGGCATGGGGCGGGTGCTGCTGTACGCGCTCTTCCAGATCCCCGTGATGATCGTGGCCGCGCTCGGGCTGGCGCTCCTGCTCGACACCTTGATCGTGCGGCGGCCCGGCTTCTTCCGCCTGGCGTTCTTCCTGCCGTTCGCGATCCCCGGTGTCATCGCGGCGATGATCTGGCTCTACCTCTACACGCCCGAGGTCTCGCCCTTCATGCAGTACCTCCCCGAGGGCACGAACTTCATGGCGCCGGGCACGATCCTGGCGTCCATGGCCAACATGACCACCTGGACGTACACGGGCTACAACATGCTCATCTTCCTCGCGGCGCTGCAGACGATACCCAGAGACCTCTACGAGGCCGCCCGCCTCGACGGCGCCTCGGGCTGGCAGATCGCGACGCGCATCAAGATCCCGCTCGTGCGCGGTGCGGCACTGCTCGCGGTGCTGCTGTCGATCATCGGCACCATCCAACTGTTCAACGAGCCGGTGATCATGGAGAGCGCGAACCCCTGGATGGGCAAGGCCTTCACACCGATGATGTTGACGTACAACTCGATGATGGGTGCGGTCTCGCCGTCGGGCACCGGTCCGGCATCGGCCTATTCGCTGCTGATGGCGGTCATCGCGGGCGTGCTCGCGATCGTCTATGCGCTGCTTCAGCGGCGGAAGGGAGCCTCGGCATGAGCAGCGGCACACTCATCGAATCCGCGAAGCGTCGCGCCCGCAAGGCCGCGCCCGACCGCCCGCCGAAATCCGAACTGCCGGGCCCCTTCGCCCGCGTCATCGGCGTCGCAGTGCTCGTCGTGGCGACGCTGTATTTCCTCGCGCCCGTGCTGTGGGTCATGATCGCGTCGACGAAGAGCAATCGCGATCTCACCTCGTCGTTCGGGTTCTGGTTCGCCGAGTGGAACCTGCCGGCGAACTACGAGAGCCTCATGGTCTGGACCCAGGGCATGTTCTGGCAATGGGTCGGCAACTCGATCTTCTACTCGGTCACCGCCGGGGTGATCGGCACACTCTTCGCCGTGATGGCGGGATACGCGATCGCCAAGTTCGTCTTCCCGGGCAAGACGATCGCGGTCGGCGTCATCATGGCCGGCCTGCTCCTGCCCGTCGCACTGCTCACGGTGCCGCTCTACCTCGAGTTCCATGCGCTCGGTCTCGTCGACACCCCGTGGGCGATCATCATCCCGTCGGCGGTCTCGCCGTTCGGTGTGTTCCTCGGCATCGTCTACGCACAGGACGCGGTGCCGGCGGAACTGCTCGAGGCGGCACGGATCGACGGAGCCGGGGAGATCCGCATCTTCTTCACGATCGTGATGCGACTGCTGGCTCCGGCGATGGTGACCATCTTCCTGTTCATCTTCGTGGCGACCTGGAACAACTTCCTGTTGCCGCTGATGATGGTCTCGTCAGCGGAACTCAAGCCAGTCACACTCGGCTTGTTCGGCATGATGAGCTACTTCGCGCCGGCCAAGGGCGCGGTGATGCTCGGCGCACTGCTGGGCGTGGTCCCGCTGATCATCCTGTTCTTCAGCCTGCAGCGCTTCTGGCGTTCGGGCCTGGCGGCCGGAGCAGTCAAGGGCTGATCCCTTCGACACCTCGCTTCGAACAGGAAGGCCCGCGGCGAATGCCGCGGGCCTTCCTCGTCTGAGGCTCGGTCAGGAGCCGATGAACTCTTCGACCGCGCCGAGTTCGGGCTGGTCGCGCACCTCGACGGTGCCGCCGAGCTGCTCGAGGTCGAGCACGCGCACGGTGTTGCGTCCCGCGCGCCAGAGCGGGGCCGGGGCGTACAAGGTCGTTTGCGGGCCGACGTTCCAATAGCGGCCGATGAGGAATCCGTTGACCCAGACGAAGCCCTTGACTCCGCCGGGGAAGGCGAGCCACGCGTCGGCGGGTTCGGCGACGTCGAACCCGGCCACGGCGTATCCGTCGGCGCCTGATGCTCCGGCGGGCTCCGGCGCCGCCATCGGGATGACCCGGTGGGTCCAGCCGTGGGCGTAGCGACGGCCGAGGAGGACGCCCTCCAGAATGCCCTTGTGCTCGCCGATCTTCGGACCGTAGTTGATTCGACCGACGTTCTCGACGATGAGCGTGACGACGACCGGCCGCTCGGAGACTGGGAGCACGGTGCTCGTCTCCCCGTCGCGGTCGAGTGTGGCGACACGGTTCCCGTCGATGAAGACGGTGGCGCGGTCGTGGAGACCCTTGAGGGCGAGGACGTTCTCACCCTCCTCGACGACGACGGTCGTCTCGTAGGCGATGAGGCCCTCCGCGACGCCGATCTCCTCGAAGGTTGCGGGGTGGGGGCGAGGATCGCTCGCGGCGAGCGCACGGACTGCCTCGATGAGCGATGCCTCGGGCGCGAGGGACACCGTGCGAGGTGCCTGGAAGCGCGGCGCATCGGGCAGCTCGGGCAGCGGTCCATCGTGGAAAGGAGCGAACGAAGCGCGCAGTGCCTCGAACTTGGCGCCCACACGGCCGTCTTCGGCGATGGGCGCATCGGAGTCGTAGCTCGTGGCGGTCGGCTGGATCACGCCGTCCCAGTTGGCACCGTTCCACAGACCGAAGTTGGTGCCGCCGTGCGCCATGTAGAGACTGACGGAGCCGCCCGCGGCGAGGAGCTCGTCGACGGTGCCGATCATGCTGGGGGCGCTGCGCACGTGGTGCTGCTCACCCCAGTGGTCGAACCACCCGCCCCACAGCTCGCTGCAGACGAGCGGGGTGTTCGGGGGGAGGAGGTCGACGGCCGCCGACACACCCGTGCCGAACGTGAAGCTCGGCATGGCGCCCTCGACCGAGCCGTAGGCGTGCATGCCCGCAGTGATGCCGTCGGCGGTCGTGAGGAGTTCGACGATGCCGTACCGGCGGAGCAGATCGCGCTGGTGGTGCAAGTGTTCACGGTCGGTCCCGAACGAGCCGTATTCGTTCTCGATCTGCACGGCGACGATCGGGCCGCCGTGTGCGGCCTGCAGGGGAGCGAGTCGGGGGAGGAGCTCGGCGTACCAGCTCTCGACTGCGGCGCGGTACGCAGGGTCGCTGCTGCGAATGCTCCGGGTGCGGCCGGTCAGCCAACTGGGCAGGCCGCCGTTGGACCACTCGGCGCAGATGTACGGACTCGGCCGCACGTACACGTCGAGACCGATCTCGCCGGCGAGGCGGATGAACCGCTCGATGTCGCGCCATCCGTCGAATCGCGGCTCGCCTTCGATCTCCTCGTGGAAGTTCCAGGCGACGTAGGTGTCGACCGTGTTCGCCCCCATCGCGGCGAGGCGACGGAGTCGGTCCTCCCACTGCTCGGGGTGCACCCGGAAGTAGTGCACCGCCCCGGCGAGCATCCGGTGAGGGAGACCGTTGCGCAGCAACACGCTGTCGCGGTATGTGAGCGCAGCCACTTGATCAACGCTGGTTCGAGTGTCGGTCGCGGTCATCGCGCGGCCCCCCTTGAATCGCGGGCAATGTCGCCCGATTGAGAAGAATGTTTGCGTTCACATTATCGCGCAATCCAACGTTCGTCGGACTCGCCTTCGTCGCACACGAGTGAACGCTCACTACGATGGGTCCATGCCACGTCGTTCACCGGAGGAGCGCTCGCCGAGTCAGGTCGACGTCGCACGCGTCGCCGGCGTGTCGACGCAGACGGTCTCGCGAGTGATGTCGGGTCACCCGAACGTGCGCCCCGAGACGGCGCATCGGGTGATGGCGGCGGTCGACGCCGTCGGTTACCGACTGCATGCGGCGGCGGCGTCGCTCGCTTCCGGTCGCACCCGCATGCTCGGCGTGATCCTCGTCTCCACGGCCCGCTACTCGACGAGCGCGATCCTCCTCGGAGTCGAATCGGTCGCCGCCGAAGAGGGCTATGCCGTGACGACCGCGAGTGTGGCGCAGCATTCTGCACCGGCATCCTTCCTCGAAGCGTTCGATCGCCTCGAGGGCCAGGGGGCGGAGGGCATCGTGATTCTCGCGCCGGTCGGCTTCCTCGCAGAGGCCCTCGGCTCGCGCACCGAGCGCACGCCCACGGTCGGCCACCGGCAGGCCGACGGGGTCGGCGCAGATGCGCTCGTCGATCAACGCGCGATCGCCAGGGCGGCGACCGAGCATCTGCTCGACCTGGGCCATCGCACGGTCTGGCATATCTCCGGCGACGAGTTCTGGCAGGAGTCGAACGCGCGCCGCGAGGAGTGGGAGACGGTGCTCCGGGAGCGCGGGGTCGCGCCGCCCCCGGTGGTCCCCGCCGATTGGTCACCCGAGTCGGGCTACCGCGCCGGGCGCACGATCGCGGCGATTCCAGACGTCACGGCGGTGTTCGTGTCGAGCGACGAGATGGCCTTCGGCGTCATCCGCGCCCTGCACGAGGCTGGGCGCATCGTGCCCGACGACGTCTCGGTGGTGAGTGTCGACGACATCGCGCTCGCGGCCTATGCAGCGCCTGCCCTCACGACGGTGCGCCAGCCCTTCGAAGACGTCGGCCGCGCCACGGCGAAGCGCGTCATCGAGATGATCGAGAAGCGCGAGCCCGTCGCGACCGAGCCGCTTCGCCCCGAGCTCGTCGTGCGGGCTTCGACGGCGCCGCCGCCGGAGGCGTAGCACGCAAGACCGGCACTGCGAGCGGATGCCGCGGCGTCCGGGTCGACGCGACATCCCGCGCCGAAGCGGCATCCCGCAGCCCGCGGCCTCCTCGCACCCGGCGCGCTACTCGACCCATGGCACCCCGCCGACCTGGTGGTACGAGACGCCGAGTGCGTCGAGGTGCGTGCCGAGCCACGCGAGGCGGGCGTGGAAGCCGGCCTCGTCGCGTGCGCCGCCGCCGGCGGCCGCCGCCGACCACGCGATCTCGGCGATCGCCGTGATGCGCGGGAACACCATGAACTCGAGCTCGGCGATGGTCGCTGTCGTCTCGGTCCAGATCGGCGTCGCGATGCCGAGGATATCGGACTCGTCGAGGCCCGGAATCGTCGACGTCGGCTCCCACGCGTACGCCTCTTCGAGCGTCGTCGGACCGTCGGCCCACCGGGTGCCGAGCGAGCCGCCGAGCGGACCTTCGGGGTCGTCGGGGTACATCATGTCGAGGTAGGTGACGTCGGCCGGCATGAGGATGACCTCGCCGCCCTGCTCCACGAACGAGGTCGTGAGTTCTGCGGTGTTCTCGCGCGGCTCGGTGAAGTCCCAGTACTGGCCCACCGTGCCCGGCGGCAGCTCGGTCGAGACGCCCATCTCGTGGTACGCGATCACTGTCTTGCCGGTGGCGGCGCCCGCCGCGGTGATCCGCGCGACGAGATCGAGGTAGTCCTCGGGCGACGTCGCGTGCGGTTCGTCACCGCCGACGTGCAGCCATGGCCCGGGTGTCATCTCGGCAACCTCGCGGGTGACGTCGGCGAGGAACCGGTCGGTCGCCTCTGCGCGCTCGGGCGAGGCGCAGAGTGACGAGAACCCGACCTCGATGCCCTCGTAGGGCTTCGGCGCGACTCCGTCGCAGTTGAGCTCCGGGTAGGCGCTGAGCGCGGCGTTCGTGTGCCCGGGCAGGTCGATCTCGGGCACGATCGTCACGAAGCGCTCGGCCGCGTAGTCGACGATGCGTGCGTAGTCGGCCTTCGTGTAGAAGCCGCTGCCGTCGCCCCCGACCGAGGTCGACGCGCCGATGCCGGTGAGCTCGGGCCATGAATCGATCTGGATGCGCCAGCCCTGGTCGTCGGTGAGATGCAGGTGCAGCACATTGAGCTTCAGCAGCGCGATGCGATCGATGTGGTCGAGCACGTCTTCGACGGGGAAGAAGTGGCGCACGACATCGAGCACGGAGCTGCGGTAGGCGAAGCGAGGGGCATCGGTGACGGATGCCGCGGGCACGATCCATCCGCCAGAGGGCGCACGCGAGGCATCCGCTCGCTCGATCTCGGCTGGCAGCAACTGTCGCAGCGTCTGCGTGCCCCAGAAGAGTCCGGCCGGGCTGGGCGCTGAGATGCGGACGCCGTCGGCGCCGCTCGCGAGCGAGTACGCCTCGTCGGAGTCGGCGCTGAAGGCCGCTCCGTCGTCGATGACGAGTGCGATGTCGGCGCCGTCCTGAGCCTGTCGAAGGGATGCCGCGGCGTCGCCCTCGACGACCGGCAGGTCGAATCCCGTGGCGATGCGCGCTTGCGCGGCGAACGTCTCGGCGACGGCTGCGGCATCGCCGGTCGCGACGAAGCGGGACTCCTCGGTCAGTGTGAACGGCGAGCCGCCGGTGAGTTCGAGTTCGGCCGGAGCCGGAATGACGCCGGTCACGGGGCGTCCGTCGTGCTGCGGGTCGAGGGTGCAGCCGCCGAGGGCGAGTGCGATGCCGACGACGCCGGCGACGACGAGGTGAGCGCGGCCCGATTTCATCGGTCGGCCGGCGATGGCGTGGCCGATGCGGCGGCCGCCACGCTCGCCGCGGTCGATTCGGGTGGAGCTGCTGCGTCGGTGCATGCGTCCTCACTCGTCTGGAGGTAAAGAGCCCTAACTCCCACATAGTGGCATGATTCGTCGGCGGGCGGCGATACGCTCGGGCCCGGAACGGAGACGAATGACGACCACTCTGCCAGCGCTCCCGGTTTCGGTCGACCAGGTCGACTTCAGCGCGCTCGAAGCCCCCATCGAACCTGTTGCGCTGCAGGCGTTCCGGCAGACCGCGAAAGCGCCCGGGTCGCCGTATGCGACGGCAGGCACGTCGGCGATCGCCGTCGTCTTCTCCGTGATCCTGGTGGTCGTCGTCTTCACGATTCTCGGCATCGTCTTCGGCGGCCTGTACTTCTCCGCCGCGAGCTCGGGTGATGACCTGCCGATCGTGCTGTTGATCGCGCCGGTGTTCGTGATCGTCGCCCTCGCCGTCGGCATCAACGCCATCGTGCGACGGGTGCGGCGCGGCAGCAAGTGGCATCGCTGGTTCCGGCTCGACGGCTTCGCCGCGGCGAACGGTTTCGGCTACGCGATTCGCACCGCGAATCCGAACTATCCCGGCGTCGTGTTCGGGCGGGGTCGCAACCGGGCGACCTACGACCGGCTGCAGTCCGCTCGCGGTCGATTCGTCGATCTCGGATCGTACGAGTACACGACCGGGAGCGAGAAGAACGAGCGCACCTCGCGGTGGGGGTATATCGCCGTGGCCCTCGACCGCCCGGTGCCGCACATGCTGCTCGACGCCCGCGCCAACAACGGGATGTTCGGCAGCGGTCTGCCTGCGGCGTTCGAGCGCAGCCAGGTGCTGAGCCTCGAGGGCGACTTCGACCGCCACTTCACTCTCTACGCCCCGCATGAGTACGAACGGGACGCGCTCTACATCTTCACGCCCGATCTCATGGCCGTGCTGATCGACGAGGCCGGCGAGTGGGATGTCGAGCTCATCGACGGCTGGCTGCTCTGCTACTCCCCGAACCCCATCGACCCGCTCGACTCCGCGGCATGGGGTCGCGCGCTCCGTGTCGCCGACGCCGTCGGCACAAAGGTGCTCTCGCGCACGCAGCGATATGCCGACGAGCGCGCAGTCGCCGCCGCGCCCGAGGCATCCGCTGCTCCCGCGCCGCAGGCGGCGCAGCTGTTCGCGACGCCCGCCGCACCCGTCATCGCCCCGGGCGGACGGCGTCTGCGGGGCGGCATCCGCTGGGCGAGCGTCGTCGGCGTCATCGGCGTGATCGCGTGGTGGCTCGTGTCGACGTGGATCATGTCGCGCTGAATTCCTCGGCGCGGCGCATCCATTGCTAAGCTTCCAACGTCGCGACTGGCGTTGAGATGGATACCATCGGGGAGCGACTGGCACGGACCGACCGAACGCCTGGGCCGGTACGCATACCTCGGCGCTGGCGCGCGCGAGGCAGCACCCAAATAGGTCCGTTTGTCATGAAGGAGCCAGTCTTGGCCGAGTCTGTTTTCAACGCCCCCCTGTCCGAAGTCGACCCTGAGATCGCCGAGGTTCTCGAGCTCGAGCTCGGTCGCCAGCGAAACTACCTCGAGATGATCGCGAGCGAGAACTTCGTTCCCGTCTCCGTGCTGCAGTCCCAGGGCTCCGTGCTCACGAACAAGTACGCCGAGGGGTATCCCGGTCGCCGCTACTACGGCGGCTGCGAGTACGTCGACGTCGCAGAAGAGCTCGCGATCGCCCGTGCGAAGTCGCTCTTCGGCGCCGAGTACGCGAACGTGCAGCCGCACTCCGGTGCGACCGCCAACGCGGCCGTGCTCTCTGCGATCGCCACTCCAGGCGACACCATCCTCGGCCTCGAGCTCGCGCACGGCGGCCACCTCACGCACGGCATGAAGCTCAACTTCTCGGGCAAGCTCTACAACGCCGTCTCGTACGGTGTCGACCCCGAGACGTTCCTCGTCGACATGAACGTCGTGCGCGACAAGGCCCTCGAGCACAAGCCGCAGGTCATCATCGCCGGATGGTCCGCCTACCCGCGCCACCTCGACTTCGCCGCGTTCCGCGCGATCGCCGACGAGGTCGGCGCGAAGCTCTGGGTCGACATGGCGCACTTCGCCGGCCTCGTGGCCGCGGGCCTGCACCCGAGCCCGGTACCGTACGCCGACGTCGTCTCCTCGACCGTGCACAAGACGATCGGCGGCCCGCGCTCGGGCTTCATCGTCGCGCGCGACATGGCGCTCGCGAAGAAGCTCAACTCGAACGTGTTCCCGGGTCAGCAGGGCGGCCCGCTGATGCACGTCATCGCGGCGAAGGCCACGGCGTTCAAGATCGCGGCATCCGAGGAATTCAAGGACCGCCAGGAGCGCACGATCCGCGGAGCGCAGATCCTCGCAGCTCGCCTGACCGCCGACGACTCGCGCGCAGCGGGCATCGACGTGCTCACCGGCGGCACCGACGTGCACCTCGTGCTCGCCGACCTCCGCAACTCGAAGATCGACGGTCAGCAGGCCGAAGACCTCCTGCACGCGGCGCTCATCACGGTCAACCGCAACGCGGTGCCCTTCGACCCGCGCCCGCCGATGGTCACCTCGGGCCTGCGCATCGGCACGCCCGCGCTCGCCACCCGCGGCTTCGGCGACACCGAGTTCACCGAGGTCGCCGACCTCATCGCGCTCGCACTGCAGGGCGAAGCGGATGTCGCGACCCTCCGCTCCCGTGTCGAAGCCCTCACAGCGGCGTTCCCGCTGTACCCGGGCCTCGCACAGTAGCTCGCCGCCTTCCCCACTTTTCTCAGGAGTTTCGGGCGCGACACGCTGTGTTCGGCCCGCCGACACCGGCGTGTCGCCCGAAATCTCCTGAAAAAGGTGAGGTGAATGAAAGAGAGAGACGAATGACCGCGATCACCCTCGACGGCGTCGCCACCGCGACGGCCGTCAAGTCCGAACTCGCCTCCCGCATCCAGCAGTTGAAAGCGCACGGCGTCGTACCCGGGCTCGGTACGCTCCTCGTGGGCGACGACCCGGGATCGCGGTCGTACGTCGCGGGCAAGCACCGCGACTGCGCCGAAGTCGGCATCGATTCCATCAGGGTCGACCTGCCGGCCTCCGCGACCACTGCCGACGTGCGCGCGGCGATTCGCGACCTCAACGCGGCATCCGGCGTCACCGGCTACATCGTGCAGCTGCCTCTGCCGGCCGGGCACGACGAGAACGCGATGCTCGAGCTCATCGACCCCGACAAAGACGCCGACGGGCTGCACCCCACGAACCTCGGCCGGCTTGTGCTCGGCATCGAGGGGGAGCTTCACTCGCCCCTGCCGTGCACGCCCGCCGGCATCGTCGAGATGCTACGGCGCTACGACGTGCCGATCCGGGGCCAGCACGTGACGGTGATCGGACGCGGCCTGACGGTCGGGCGCCCGCTCGGACTGCTCTTCACCCGCAAGGGGATCGACGCGACGGTCACGCTCACGCACTCGCGCACGCAAGACCTGGCGGCCGAGGTGCGCCGCGCCGACATCGTCGTGGCGGCGGTCGGGGTGCCGCATCTCGTGAAGGCCGACTGGGTGAAGCCCGGCGCGGCTGTGCTCGACGTCGGCATCACGCGCGTGCAAGACGAGGACACCGGCAAGGGCAAGCTCACGGGCGACGTCGACCCGGCGGTGGCTGGCGTCGCCGGTCACCTCTCGCCGAACCCCGGCGGTGTCGGGCCGATGACCCGCGCGATGCTGCTCGCGAACGTCGTGAAGGCCGCGGAGCAGCGCCTGCACCGGTAGTCGACCTCCCGGTCGCCCGGTGTTCACCACGCGTGCACTGGGCGGCCGTCTTGCGCGCGGAGCTTCGCGCCCATAGCACGTGTCACTCTCGCCGGAGCGCCCGTCGACGGCCCCTTCGCGCGTTCGTCGCTTCCCCGGACTGACGATCCCCGCCGAGCCGAAGGCGATCGTCTACCGCGAGCAGGTCGATCTCATCGTGCTGCACAGCCGCCGTGAGGTGCGCGAGTTCCGCGCGGACGCCGAGAGTCTCGGCGTCGCGGTCGAGTTCGGCCTGGCGACGCTCCCGTTCCTCCCCGATGAGGCGCTGGCGGATGTCGCGGCCGACGAATCCCGGACCGACCTCGTCTTCGCGGCGCAGGCGAAGGCGACGCCCCTCGCGTCGCGTGGTGGTGCAGGTGCGGGCGCGCCGAGGCGAGGCGCAGACGCACGCCGAGGCGTTCGACTACGCCGATCTCCTTGCCGACCCCGAGGTGCGACGCGAGTTCGGCGGCACGCTGCCGCCGAACCCTGGTCGACCCGTCACCCTGATTCGGGGTGGCTCGCGGAGAACTACTTCCATGGGCGCGAGCACGACGACTGGGCGCAGCACCTCGACGCGCTCCTCGCGCGTCGTGCGGCGACGGCCCCTCGCCCCGCGTGATCGGGCGCACAACCTGACCGGCGGTGCGCTGCGTCGAGCTTTCGAGCGCAAGCGCATGCTCGGTGAGCACGATCGTTCGATCGTGGGTGCCCTGTCGATGCTCGTCGCGATTCCGGCGCGGTGGGTGGTGCGTCGTGTGCGCAAGGTGCGGCGGCGCGTCATCGAGTTCCGGACCGGCCCCGTCGAGGCGTGAACCAGATGCCGAGGCGTGAATCCCTTCGGGGCGCCGAGCGTTCAGTCCACGGGAGTGGAGTGCGCCTCGACATGGCGGAGGTACGCCGCGGCGTTGCGCTTGATGCCCGCGCGTTCCGTCTCGCTGAGTTCGCGGCGCACCTTTGCGGGTACCCCGGCGACGAGTGAACCCGGCGGCACGACCGTGCCCTCGAGTACGACGGCGCCGGCAGCGACGAGGGATCCGGCGCCGATCACGGCGCCGTTGAGCACGGTCGCGCTCATGCCGATGAGACAGTCGTCTTCGACGGTGCAGCCGTGGAGCACCGCGCCGTGGCCGACCGAGACCCCGCGTCCGATGGTGAGCGGGTAGCCCGCATCGACGTGGCAGACGACCGTGTCCTGCAGGTTCGCGTCTTCGCCGAGGATGATCGGTTCGGCCTCGGCGCGGAGCACCGCGTTGTACCAGACGCTCGAACCGGCGGCGAGCCGCACATCGCCGACGATGACTGCGCCGGCGGCCACGAAGGCGGTCTCGTGGAGCACGGGTGCCGGCACCCCGGCGATGGTCAGGATGCGAGCCGAGGGGTCTGCAGTCATGCCGTCAGCCTACGCGCGGCGATCGGGCGACCCGCTCCGGCGCGATCGCGCACCTCGCGCACCTCGCACGATGAGCCGGTACGCAGCGCCGACGGCGAGCACGGCGACGCCCGCCACGATCGAGACGAGCGGCAGGGTCGCGACGAGCACGAGGCATCCGATCGCGCCCGCGACTGAGAGGGTCCGCGGTACCCGTCGTTCCTGTCTCGGCTGCGTGAGCGCCGCGGTGTTCGCGACGAAGTAGTAGAGCAGCACGCCGAACGAGGAGAACCCGATCGCCCCGCGGAGGTCGACGGTGGCGACGAGCACGATGACGACGAGCGCGACGGCGATCTCGGCGATGTGCGGCACCTGGAAACGCGGATGCACCCTGGCGAGCGCCCGCGGCAGCTCGTCGTCGCGCGCCATTGCGAGGGCAGTGCGACCGACGGCCGCGATGAGTGCGAGCAGCGCCCCGAGCGCGGCGACGGCGGCTCCGATGCGCACGATCGGGGCCGCCCACTGCCAGCCCGCGGCCTCGACGACGTCGACGAGCGGGACGACGGATGCCGCGAGCCCGTCGGCCCCGAGAGCCACCGCCCCGACGGCGGCGTACACGACCACGGCGATGCCGAGCGCGATGCCGATCGCCCGGGGAATGGTGCGCGCGGGTTCCCGCACTTCTTCACCGAGCGTCGCGATGCGCGTACCCCGCGAACGCGAAGAAGAGCAGTCCGGCCGATTGCAAGATGCCGAACGAGCCGTGGTCGAGCGACTCGGAGTCGAACACCAACGGCTGGCTCGTGATCGCACCCGTGCCGTTGAGGACGCGGCCGCACCGGCTGTGATGACGAGCACGAGCACGGCGAGCACGGCGATGACGATGACGGTCGCCGCCCGGGCGGTGCGGGTGATGCCGCGCAGGCTCAGGGCGGCGATCGCGATCACGGCGAGCACCGCGAGTGGACGCTGCCACTCCAGAGGCGCGAGGTAGGCGGCGAAGGTGATGGCCATCGCTGCGCAGCTCGCGGTCTTCCCGATCACGAAGCTTCACCCGGCGAGGAATCCGGGCCACTCGCCGAGCCGTTCTCGGCCGTAGCGGTACGCACCGCCCGACTCCGGGTACCGGGCGGCGAGCTGCGCGATCGAACCCGCGTTGGCGAGGGCGACGAACGCCGCGATAGCCAAGCCGATAATGAGGCCCGCGCCCGCGGCCTCCGCGGCGGGCGCGAACGCGGCGAAGACGCCGGCACCGATCATCGCCGCGAGCCCGATCGAGACGGCGTCGCCCAATCCGAGCCGACGGGCGAGGACGGGTTGGTTCACGCTCGCACACTCTGGCATCGAGCTGACGTGCCGGTGGCGGTCCGGGCAAACTCGCGGTCGGTTGTCAGTCGCGCTGGCTCGTCACATCGTGCCGAGGGCCCATGGCGAACACTCATGATGTTCGATGCAGACGCGGATCGCGACGGCACGGCCGTCGAGGTGCTCGCTCAGTTCGATCGCGAGCACTCGATCGGTGGCGGGGCTGACGAAGCGATTGCGGTGCGTGCCGGCGACGACCACCTCCGCCCGGGCCTCATGCCCGTCGTCGGATCGATCGTGCACCACGAGCTGGTTCGTGCCGGCGTTGAGTTCCGCCGTGTAGGCGACGCCCTCGCGAGCGTTCGTGTTCCGGATCTCGGCCGTGACATCGAATGCGTCATCATCATCCCGCCCCGCCGTCGCCGCCCGCGCGCTCAGCCGCTCGCCGGCATCGTACGCGAGCGCCTCGCAGGTCGTGATCCCAGTCGTTGCGCATGGGTCGTCGAACATGTGCTCGTCCGGCGCCGGCGACGCCCCGAACGTCATCGCGCCCGCGACGATCGCCGCCGCCCACTGCATCCTGATCCCCATCGGTGCCCCATCCGTCGTGACAGTCCCGTCACTGTGCATACGAGCTTGCCGCGGGGCGCTTTCATCCGGCTTTCATGTGCCCGCGAACGGATGTCTCGCGCCCCCCTCCATCGATGTGCCGCCGCGCGGCCTCGTCGCTAGGATCATCCGCATGCCGTCACCTGCGCACCCCGCTGTCGACCGTGTCTCCGAAGCCCTCGCCGGGCACGGGCTCGCCCCCGAGATCGTCTGGTTCGACGACGCCGTCACCACGGCTCAGCTCGCCGCCGATGCGCTCGGCGTCGGCGTCGGTCAGATCGCGAATTCGCTCGTCTTCACGATCGACGACGCGCCGATCCTCGTGCTGACTTCTGGATCGCACCGAGTCGACACCGAATGGCTCGGGCGACAGTTGGGCGGCGTCATCCGTCGTGCCGCGAAGGAGACGGTGAAGGAGGCGACCGGTCAGGTGATCGGCGGGGTCGCCCCGATCGGCCATCCCGCGCCGGTGCGCACGATCGTCGATGTGCAGCTCGCTGAATTCTCGGTCGTCTGGGCCGCCGCGGGGCACGCAAAGACCGTGTTCCCGACGTCGTTCGACGAACTGGTACGCATCACGGGCGGCACACCGAGCGCGGTCGAGCCTCCAGCGGTCGAGTCTGCGGAGAAGACGGGTGCGGCGGAGACGGGTGCGGCGGAGACGGGTGCGGCGAAGAAGGGTGCGCCGGAAACGGGCGCGGCGTAACGTCCTTGCCCGCCGCCGCCGCCGCCACCTCCTCGTCAGTCCCGCCTCGATTCCGACGGCCGCGCCCTTCCGTTGTGCGAGCTTGGCGTGTTCCGGTCTGTTCCGGTCTGCTCCGGTTTCGGTGGGTTCGGTTCTGTCGCTCGCCGCGGTGCACGAGCATCGCGAGCGCGGCGTCTCCGGCGCAGCCGGTTCAGGTGTTGATGCGTCACACGCATCAACACCCGAACGTGGTGGGGGTGGTTGAGTGTTGATGCGCCACACGCATCAACACGTGAACGTGGTGGGGTGGTTGAGTGTTGATGCGTGGAGTGCATCAACGCGTGAACGTACTGCGCCTGGCCGCGTTTTGATGCGCCACACGCATCAACACGTGAATGTTGGAGACCCGACCGGTCTGATCTGACGAGCACTTCGGGGCCGTTGGTGATGGTGGAGTGCGGCGGTCGCCAGAGAGTGCCTGCGGGCGCGGGAGGGTCAAGCGCCGGCGACGTTGGTCTGGTGTCGATGTCGGTGGGGTTTGCCATGCTCCTTCCGAGGAGGCGCATGCATGAACGGAGAACCGACTGAAGTTCGCCAGAACGTTGGTGATCTCCAATCTGATCGCGAATCTTCAGGCGGACAGAGAGCGCCCGACACGCGATCGGGAATGGATGTCGCGGGCATGGTGATGCGAGTTCGACGCGCCCGCGACCTGAGTCAACGGGAGCTCGCTGCGGCAGTCGGGCGCGATCAGTCGCAGATCGCACGGATCGAGGCGTCGCGGTCCGGTGTCGATCTCGAACTGCTGGAGCGCATTCTGGGCGTCGCGGGCATGCGCATCGCCGTGATCGACGGCGACGGCGCCGAGGTTCGACCGATCGAGGCCGACACGATTCGCGATCGCGCAGGTCGGCGGCTGCCCGCGCATCTGGATGTCAGGACAGTGGCCGACCGCCCGAGATCCGCGTGGCTCACGGCGCACCGCGACGAGGTGAGGCGTACGGCGTGGTACCACCAGCGCGCCGAACGTGATCGGCGGCGGTCCACGTCGGCTGTCCATCCGATCGACGACCAGCCGACGCGACGCACGCTCGAGGCGTTCGAGCGAACGCGACTCAACGTGCGATTGCGAGGCTCGGCGCTGAAAGCTGCGGTGCTGATCGAGATGACGTGCGAATGCCCCGACCTGTGCTGGGGAAGCCGCGGCTGCGTCGCCGAGTGCGGATGCCGCTGTGGGGGCTGACCGCCGCACTGCACACCATGCGCGAGCATGCTCGACCGGCAACATGACTGCCCGGCGACCACGACCGACCGTGGGGCAGTGCACCGGTGCCCGGCGCGATCCTCGAGCGGTCAGGCGTCGCGTCGTGCACCCTGCGCGGCGTGCACGGTGAACACCGACGGCTCGCGGTAGCCCTGTTCGGCGAACACCGCGAGTACCTCGCGCGTCACGACCGGCACGAGTGCGTCGACCATGAGCGCGATCGCCGCGCCGCCGAAACCGCCACCGGTCATCCGAGCGCCGATCGCTCCGGTGGCCTGCGCGGTCGCGACGGCGAGGTCGAGTTCGGGTACCGAGATCTCGAAGTCGTCGCGCATCGAGACGTGGGAGGCGTCGAGGAACGGCCCGATCGCGCCGGGCCCGTGCTCGCGGAGAGTGCGCACGGTGTCGAGCACGCGCTGGTTCTCGGTGACGACGTGACGCACGCGGCGGAAGGTCTCTTCGTCGAGCAGCTCGGCAGCCCGTTCGAGGTCGGCGGGTCGGATGTCCCTGAGCGAGTCGACCCCGAGCGCCCGAGCCCCGGCCTCGCACGACGCCCGGCGGGCGGCGTACCCGCCCGAGGAGTGCTCGTGCGCGACTCGCGTGTCGATCACGAGCACCGAGAGACCGTCGGCATCGAAGCCGAGCGGGATGACGTCGGCGTCGAGGCTGCGGCAGTCGAGGAAGACTCCGGCGTCGGCTTCACCCAGCAGCGATGCCGACTGGTCCATGATGCCCGTCGGTGCGCCGACCGCCCGGTTCTCGGCGAGGCGGCCCACCTTCGCGAGCGTGGGCCGGTCGAAGCCGAGACCCCAGTGCTCGTCGAGCGCGAGTGCGACGGCGCATTCGATCGCGGCCGATGACGACAGGCCCGCGCCGATCGGCACGTCGGAAGCCACATAGAGGTCGACGCCCCGCACGTGTTCGAGGTCGGCGCCGAATTCGCCGAGTGCCCATGCGACGCCGAGCGGGTATGCGGCCCAGCCGGTGACGGCGTCTGGAGTCAGCTCATCGAGGTGGATGGTGACGGCCTCAGGCGAGAATGTCGAGGCGACGCGGATGACCCGGTCGTCGCGGTCGCCGAGGGCGACGGCGGTGCGCCGGTCGATCGCGAAGGGGAAGACGAATCCGTCGTTGTAGTCGGTGTGCTCGCCGATGAGGTTGACTCGGCCGGGCGCCGACCAGACGCCCGCGGGGCTCCGGCCGAACCACTCTGCGAACCCGTGTGCCGCCTCGCTCATACTTCGGCCTTTCCGATCGCGGCGCGCAGCGCCTCTGCCTGGGCTTCCGGGGGGACATCCCCGATCCATGCTCCCATCGCCGCTTCCGACCCGGCGAGGTACTTGAGCCGGTCAGCGGCTCGCCGCGGACTCGTCAGTTGCAGCATGAGTCGCACGTCGTCACGTCGTTCGTGCACCGGCGCTTGGTGCCACGCGGCGATGTACGGCGTGGGTGTGTCGTAGAGCAGGTCGATTCCGCGCAGCAGCCGCAGGTAGATCGACGCGAGTTCGTCGCGTTCGGCGAGGCTCGTCTCGGCGAGATCGGGCACCTGGCGGTGGGGGAGGAGGTGCACCTCGATCGGCCACCGGGCGGCGAACGGCACGAAGGCGGTCCAATGCTCGCCGGCGAGTATGACGCGCTGTCCGCTCCGTTCGCGTTCGAGCAGGTCAGCGAAGAGCGTGGGCCCGTAGGCGTCGATCGAGGCGAGCAGCCGCTCGGTGCGCGGCGTCACGTAGGGGTACGAATAGATCTGGCCGTGGGGATGACCGAGCGTCACGCCGATCTCGCGCCCGCGGTTCTCGAACGGGAACACCTGCTGCACGCCCGGCAGCGACGACAGGGCTGCGGTGCGCTGTGCCCACGCTTCGATCACGGTGCGCGCGCGGGAGAGCGTCTGCGTGCCGAACGATCCCTCGTGCTCGGGGCTGAAGCAGACGACCTCGCAGCGGCCGATCGAGGGGTGCGTGCGCTCGAGTCCGACGCGCCGGAGCTCGGCGAGGGCGTCGGCATTCGAGGCATCCGCTTCGCCGAGCGCCGGCCCGAATGACGGCGACCGGTTCTCGAAGACGGCGACGTCGTAGTTGCTCGGAATCTCCGAGGGGTTGCCCGGTCGTTGCGGCGCGAGCGGGTCGAGGTCGGCGGGCGGCAGGAAGACGCGGTTCTGGCGGGCTGCGGCGATCGAGATCCACTCGCCGGTCAGCGGGTCCTGTCGCATCTCGGCGTTCGCCGGGCGGGGGTCGAGCACCCGCTCGTCGACGCCGCGCCCGGGCGGCAGCGTCGAGTCGGCGTCATCGAAGTAGATGAGTTCGCGCCCATCGGCCAACCGGGTCGTGGTCACAGCGATGCGGGGGTCGACGAGCGGGGCGGATGCCGCTTCGGCGACGTCGTTCGAGTCGGTCACGCGGCACACCCTACGCGTCTTTCGTTTCGCAAACAACTCGGTTTCGTATTGCAAAGTAGGCCGGTAGGCCGCATGATTCCCTTATGACCGATGCAACCGCGCGCGCGAGCGGGCAGCCCGACGTGCTGCGGCGGCGGGAGCTTGCGCTCGCCCTCGTCGCCGAGCGCGGCTTCGTGCGCGTCGCCGAGCTCAGCACCGCATTCGGCGTCACCACCGTCACCGCGCGCGCCGACCTCGACGCGCTCGAACGTCAGGGCGGCATCCGGCGCGTGCACGGCGGGGCCGTGCCGGTCTCCTCGCCGCTTGCGACCGAGCGCCCCGAACGAGAACCGAGCTTCGAAGAGGCGCTCGAGGCATCCGTGGTTCCGAAGCGGCTCATCGGCGAGCTCGCGGCTTCACTCGTCAAGAGCGGGCAGAGCATCATCCTCGATGTCGGAACGACGACGCTGCAGGTCGCCCGCGCCTTGCGCGCGCGTGCCGAGCTCGACGACGTCGTGATCTTCACCAACGGGCTCTCGATCGCGCTCGAGCTCGAGGCCGAGATCCCGCGCTTCACGGTCGTCGTCACCGGCGGCACGCTGCGGCCGAAGCAGCACTCGCTCGTGCACCCGCTCGCGGGCTCGATGCTCGATGAGGTGCACGTGGATCTGGCCTTCATCGGCTGCAACGGCGTCGACCCCGTGCAGGGCGTGACCAACGCGAACCTGCCCGAGGCGGCGGTGAAGGCGCTCATGATGAGAGCCGCTGCGCGCTCGGTCGTCGTCGCCGACGCGACGAAGCTCGGCGAGGTCCATCTCGGCAGGGTCGCTCTCATCGATGCCTTCGACGCGCTCGTCACGGATGCCGCGGCGCCGCGGCCGATCGTCGCCGAGCTCGAGGACGCGGGGCTCGCGGTGCACTTCGCACGAGACTCTAGAGTGGATCCATGACCCTTCCCACGGGCGAGCAATTCGCCCTCGAGACGTCGACGTCGAGCGGGGACATCCGTGCGACGATCACCGCCGTCGCAGCAGGCCTCCGCACCCTCAGCATCAATGGCATCGATCTCGTGCCGTCGTTCCCAGAAGACCAGGCGCCGCCCATGGGCGCCGGCATCGTGCTCGTGCCGTGGCCGAACCGCATCCGCGACGGGCGGTGGAGCCACGAAGGCGTCGAGCACCAGCTCGCGATCACCGAGCCGGCGCGGGCCAACGCCATCCACGGCCTGCTGCGCTACACCGAGTACAAGCCGATCTCCCGTGAGCGCGACTCCGTGACCCTCGCGGCGACGGTGTATCCGCAGCTCGGCTATCCGTTCCTGCTCGGCACTGCCGTGCACTACGAGCTCGTGGCCGACGGCCTGCGCGTCACGCACTTCGTCGAGAACCTCGGCGCCGACCCCGCGCCCGTCGCGATCGGCACCCACCCCTACCTGAAGATCGGCGGCGTGCCGACAGCTGACCTCACCCTGCGCCTCGACGCGGCGAGTCACATCGAGGTCGATGGCCGACTGCTGCCCACGGGCGAGGTGCCCGTCGACGGCACCGAGTGGGACTTCCGTGAGGGCCGCAGGGTCGGCGATGTCTCCCTCGACGACGCCTTCGGTGAGCTCGCGAGCGAAGACGGCCAGGTGCTGCACACGCTCACCGCGCCCGACGGCCGCAGCGTCTCGATCTGGGCCGACGACGAGTTCGACTACGTGCAGGTGTACACCTCGCGCGAGTTCCCCGGCGAAGACGGAGACGTCGCGATCGCCGTCGAGCCGATGACGGCGCCGGCGGAGGCGTTCAACTCCGGCCGGGGCCTGCGCTGGCTCGATCCCGGCGACGAGTGGCAGGTTTCGTGGGGCATCCGCTTCGAGGGGTTCACGGCGGAATAGGCAAAGGCCTCTCTCTCTCGACGAGGCATCTTCCGCTACGAGGGGATTCGGGTGCATCCGACCACGGTCGTGCCTGCAACGGAGGGTCGGGCTGGTCGTGCGAGCACCGTCGCGTTGCGCGGCGACGCTCAATAGAAGATCATCAGTGCAGCCATCCTGCCTTCTTGTTCGTGCTCGTTTGCTCGGTCGTCGCGATCTCAGACTCGGTCTCGCGGTCCTGCGCCTGCGGTGGTTCAACCAGAACGTCAGCGAAGACTTTCCTCGCACCCTTTGTCATCGCTGGCGACTTGCGACTCCCGGCCGGCAACGACGCGGAAGCCTTCGTCGACGCAGACGACATCGCTCTACAAACGGCCGAGCAGTTTCTGCGCACGCCTTGGCGTGCATCGCGAATGCCGGTCGACCATCTGACGTCCGCATGCGGATCGACTATAGGGCGCCCCTCTTCGAGGTTTTCATACCGAGTTCTTCCCTAGTCCCACAGCGTTTCGGGTAGCCGGGGGCAGGCCTGTTCCAGATCTGCTAATTCAGCTTCTGTAGCGGCGCCCTCATATGCCTCGGCGTGAGGAAGCCATGGCTCGTCGTAGTACGACTCACGGAATTCCTGCCTGCTGGGAGCGGTGGGAGTCTCGAAGCCGCGTTCGCGTTGTCCGAGATATCGATCGGCTTCGTAGGGGGCAGATCGATTGCGGCGGGGTCGATCGGCTGGACATTCACGAGTGCTGCTCCTTGTGTGAGTCGGGTGTTTCTACAGCTCGGTTATGACCGTCGTAGTTCGCACATCCATGGGTGTCGGGCTGAGATCGGCGCGCAGGAGTTCACGGGCGCGTGCGTACCGTGAACGGGCGGTCGACGCGGAGGTTCCTGTCATGGTGCTCGCGTCGGCGAGACTGAATCCGTCCCAGTGGATCAGTCGGACAAGTTCCTGGAGCTGGCGAGGCAGTCTCGCTATCGCGGCACGTATGTGCGCGGACTCCTCGAGCGACTCCGTCTCGCTCGGCGTGACCAGATTCGCGCGGGCGAGTTCGTCGCGAAGCCGCTCGACTGCCGCGTGCCGGCGCCGGCTCGCGCGGTAGGAAGCGGATAGGACCCGGGAGGCGATGCCGTATAGCCATTTTCGGGCTTCGGTTTCGTCGGCGGGGAGCCGGTCGATGCGTTTCCAGGCGACGATCATGGTCTCGCTGAGGAGATCCGCCGCGTCTGCGCGAGGCTCAGTGCGTCGTTCGAAGTAGGCGAGGAGGTCGGGCGCGTTCGCGCGAAGGGCGCTGGTGAGTTCCGCCGTGCGCGGGCCTGACGCGCGGCTCATCGATCGGCCCCGTCGCATTGGCCGCCCGATTCCAAGGACACATCCTCGGTGGGAAGGCCGAGGCTCGCGACGTGCTCCACCATGAGCTCGGAGATGGCCATGTGGCGCGCCGCGGACTCGGGATTTCTGGGTCCTCCGCCGTTACGGGTCAGTTCGGCGAGTTGCGCCGTGATGTCGACGGCGCTGATGTCGAGCGTCGCGAGGTACTCCTGTGCAGCCTGCAACGACGGCGAATCCAATTCTGATTCCCGCTCTGAGATCGAGGCGGGTACCACACGGAGTCCTTCATGGCAGAGCTCGTCGCCCCGCGAGTACGACGTCGTGTTGTCCGTCCACCCGAACCACGCGAGCACGCCGGGTGTGGCCGCGGCGAGAGAGGCCCCACCCGCGAGTGCGAACACGATGAAGCCGCCGGTTACCATCGGGCGCCACCGGCGTCGCGCCGTCAGCGGCTGTGCATCAACCAGGTCATCCAGCGCGGATGTTAGGCGTGGGCTGCGCTCTGCCAACTCGGGCTGCGATCGACGCAGCAGCTCATCCAGATCTTCGTTCACCGTGCAGCCCGTCCAATCGTTCGACTTACACATATATGTCCGCCGGCGCCCGAAACGTCCATACCGCTCTCGAAGCTCAAATCCGAACTCAACGCGCTGAACCAGGAATCCCATCCTGAAGAAGGACCACGTGCACAGCCGCTCGCCGTGGTCGGTGCGTGTTTCGGTAAGGGACCGGCCTGCGGGTGAGCTGAGAGCGCCGAGGCTAGTGGCGAGCATCGGCAGGATGCGGCGCCCGCTCGTTGCCATCGTCAAGTGTGAATTCCAACGCCTTGCGTCTCAACACGATCGCGCAGATGACGACCGCGACGGAGACGAGGAGACCGAAGAGCATCGGTGGACCGCCGACGCCTGCGACGGATCCGGCATGTACGAAGACGCCGGCGAACAGTGCGCCCGACGAACCGAAAGCCACAGGTAGGGCGATCGCCCACCACTTCTTTCGCTGGGTGCGGATGTTCGTGGCCGCGGCCGATAGCACCTGCCATGCGGCCAGCAGGGCCAGCTCAAACAGTCCGATCGCGACCCCGACGACGATGACGTATGGACGCGCCAGGCCCGCATATTCGGGATATCGGGCTGCAGACTCTGCAGCAACGCTGGGAACGACCCAGAACTGCATCAGCAGGGCGACGACGAACAGTGCACCCAACGCGATCCGCACCACTGGAACGTTCTGCTTGGACATGATCATCAGAATCGTCTCGCCTTCGTCATTGACACGATAGTGACGATGAGGTGAGCCGTGCGGGACAGATCTGGACCGCGCGCCGCGCGGCAGGTTTTGACCGCTTCGCCAGCAGTGTTCAAAAACCGTCGTTTGTGCCCGCGCCCAAGTCCATACGCGGTTCACAGAGCAATAACGATCGGGTCGGGCGTGACCACACTCCGCCACGATGGGCACCATGGCTCTCTTCTTTCAGACGGTGGCGCTGCTTCTTATTGCCGGTGGCGCAGCAGCAGCGATCACGGGGTGGCTCCTCGAAGCAGGACGGAAGGTGCGACAGGCCTTGGAGACTCCATTCGTTGGATCGGAATCCTCGGCCTCGTGATCGGGCTACCGATGCTCCTGCTATACGGCCTTCCAAGCCGTATAACGTCTCAGAGACGCTCATTTCTGAGCGAAACGTTGGGTCGCCTCGTATCTCAGGGTGTGACGGGGGAGTCCAGGATGGGAGCGACGAACTGGCAAAGCGGTAAGAAGCCAATCCATTGGCCGTGGGGGATTGCGATTGTCGCCACACTGCTCAGCGGACTGCTCCTTTGACTCGCCAACCTGGGATTTGCCACTCATGCGCAACCCACGTCAGGCGAGCCATGCCCCGCCAACAGGCTGGATGAAGATCCAGACGAACGGGAGCGTGACGAGCGCCATGAGCAGGACACCAACGAGGATCGTAAAGAAGACGCTGAGTCCGCCACGCCGGGCGATGATTCCTCCGACGATGGCGCACCCGATCACCAGAATCGACGCAAGGAGCCCGCCGAGCACCACCCCGAACATTGCTTCGCTTGCGTGGCCCTGCGAGGTCGAGTCGGGGTTGCCGGCATACGTGTTCGCAACCGCCAGCCCCTCGAGACTGATCGCGAGGGGAAGGAACAACAACACTGCGCCCAGACCGAATGTGAGCACCAGCCACGGAACCGGATGCCGCATAGCCGGGGCAGAGCGCAGTTCACTCATCGAGGTATGGAATCGCGGCACCCTCAATGCAGCCCATGAGCGCATCGTTGAACGCCGGTTCGGCCGAGTAACTACTGTCGGCCGGACTCACAGCGCCATCCGGTGCGGCCACGACAGCCCAGCCCTTCTCAGCCATGCACGTCATCATGAATTGTTGGAAAGCCTCAGGATCGGCTCGAAGCCCGTCGCTGGCTTTTTCCGGCGGGTTGGACGTCGGTACCTCCGCGGACGCTCCGACGTCGCTCTCGGTGCTCGTGCAGGCGGTGAGCGCTGCGACGGTCAGAAGGACGACTCCGGCAACTGAGAGCATGTGCGATCGCAAGTCTTTGCGCATGGCCGCAATCGTATGGGCTCATCGCTTCCGGCCACGGTCGATAACCGTCGCTTGCGGGCCGCCCGCTTCCCTCATCGAACGGCGCGGGCGCTCTTCGCCCCCGGCTGAATAGGCACGGGCTCAACCGACGACGCACGCTCCCGAGTCCACAGCCCTGCTGAGATTCGGCGCGTCGCCGGCGAGCGGCGCGAGGGTCGATGCCGGAATCGCGAAGCCGACGTTGTCGACAGCCTCCGATTTCGCGAAGACCACACCGCCGACGGCGCCGTCCCCGGTGAGCACCGGCCCGCCCGAATTTCCGTGGTCCACATCGGCGGCGAGCGTCATCACGTTGCGCGTCGAAGTGCCGTCGGCAACCGAGATCCTAAGCGGCCCGCTCGCCATGACGTTCGCCGGGCGCAACTCGAATGGCCCGCCGAACGGGTACCCGGCGACGGCGACCTCTTGGCCCGGTGTTGCCGTTGCGAGCGCCAGGGGCGGCGTCGCGAGTCCGTCGACGGCGATGAGCGCGAGGTCGTGCGTGTCGTCGTAGGCCACGACCCGCCCCGGAAGCGCGGGTTGGCCCGGTGCCTCGACGATCGGCTCGGTGACGCCGGCAACGACGTGGGCGTTCGTCACGATGCGGTCGGGTGCGACCACGAAGCCGCTGCCCGACAGGGTCGAGCCGCACTGGAACGCGCTGCCGGTGACGCGCACCACGGATGCCGCGGCGCGGGCGAGCTCGGCATCGTCGACCTCGAACGTGGGCAGTGCCGGGCTCTCCGTCGGGCCGTCGAGCACGTCGACGAGCCAGGGGATGCCCTCGCCGAGCGCGGCGGTTCGGATCTCGGCGAGGAGTGTGCGGGTCGGTGCCGGCGTGACGGCGTCGAGGCTCTGCAGCATCCGCGATCCGGCCACCGCGGGGGAGAGCACGGGGACCCCCATCGCCGAGACCCCCGAAGCGACGAGTGCGACGACGAACGCAGTGACGAGCAGGTTGCCGAGAGCACCGAGGACTCGGTCGAGCACCCCCAGCTTCACTGCCCGCGCGCCGTGCCGGAGGGCACGGCCCACGACCGCGCCGAGCCACCCACCGAGGCTGAGCAGCACGATGGCGACCGCGATGGCCGCGGGCGCCCGCCACTCGGGCCAGGCGACGACACCGGAGATCCAGGGCATGACGAAGTACGCGGCGATTCCGCCGGCGACGAGCCCGATGAGTCCGGCGGCCGTGCGCAGCAGGCCCGCGCGCGACCCGTTCACGACGGCACCGATGAAGACGAGCACGAGCGCGATGTCGAGCAGGATGCTCCAGACCACTGTGGCTCCATTCGTCGGCGGCGGGCGGGGATCTCCAGCCTGCGGCATCCGTCTCTGAGAGTGCTGAAGGCGCGCACACGGCAGGGCGGGTTCTCCGCAACCCACGACCGAACCGATCGTCGTCATCGCCACGTAGTCGACCTGCGACAACGGATGCCGCGTCGACGCGGCACCTCGGTTAGGGTCTGAGTGCCCGTGGCCGAACGGCCGGGCCCACCACACGATGAGGAGTTTGGATGCGCGTCGGCATGTTCCTGAATTACGCGGGCGGCTTCCGTGAGGTCGCCGACGAGGTCGTCGAGCTCGAACGAGCGGGCGTCGACCTCATCGCCGTGCCGGAGGCCTACTCGTTCGACGCGGTCAGCCAGCTCGGCTTCCTCGCCGCCCGCACGTCGACCATCACGCTCGCGTCCGGCATCCTGCAGCTCTACACCCGCACGCCCACGCTCACGGCGATGACCGCCGCCGGCCTCGACTACGTCTCCGACGGCCGGTTCGAGCTCGGCATCGGGGCATCCGGCCCGCAGGTCATCGAAGGATTCCACGGAGTGCCCTACGACGCGCCGCTCGGCCGCACACGCGAACTCGTCGAGATCTGCCGCATGGTGTGGCGCCGCGAGCCCGTCGTGCACGATGGGCGCCGCTACCGCATCCCGCTGCCCGAAGGCGAGGGCACCGGCCTCGGCAAACCGCTGAAGCTCATCAACCACCCGGTGCGCGAGCGCATCCCGATCACGATCGCCTCGCTCGGCCTCAAATCGGTCGAGCAGACGGCCGAGATCGCCGACGGTTGGCTGCCGATGTTCTTCCACCCCGAGCGTGCCGCCGGGGTGTGGGGCGACGCGCTCGCCGCGGGCACCGCCAAGCGTGGGCCCGAGCTCGCGCCGCTCGACATCTTCGCGAGCCCCGCGCTCGCGATCACCGACCACCCCGAGCAGGTGCTGCCGCTCGTCAAGCCCCAACTCGCGCTCTACGTGGGCGGCATGGGCACCCGGGGCAAGAACTTCTACAACGAGCTGATCTCGAACTACGGCTTCGAAGCCGAGGCGGCCCTGATCCAGAACCTGTATCTCGAGGGGCGCAAAGACGAGGCGATCGCCGCCGTGCCCGACGAGCTCGTGCGTGCCGTCTCGCTCATCGGTTCCGCTTCACACGTCGCAGAGCGAGTGGCCGCCTTCGCGGAGGCCGGCATCACGACTCTCGCCGTCACCCCGCTCGCCCGCACCTCGGCCGAGCGGGTCGCCCTGATGGCGGGCTTCCGAAACCTCGTGGCCTGAGGAGGCAGCTCGCGCGACATCCGCTCGCCTGCAGGTGGCCAACGGATGTCGCGTGCATGAACTCTCCCGTATGAACTCTCGCCTGCCTCTGGCGCGGTGCGCCGTTGCAGGTCTACCGTGAAACTGTGCACACGAAGACGTGGGCGCAAAGGGACACCTGGGGAGGAGCCGCCGTGGCGGGGACGTTCGAGCTCTACGAGGATGCGAGCGGGCAATTCAGGTTCCGACTGAAGGCCGGCAACGGTCAGACGATCGCGGCATCCGAGGCCTGCACGACGAAGGCGGCCGCGAAGAGCGGCATCGAGTCGGTGCGCACGAACGCGCCCGCTGCACCGATCGTCAACCAGGCCGAGTAGTTCGAGCGCCCGCCGAGGCGGTGCCAGGTACGAAAGCACGGTACGAATGCGTCTCGTCTGATGCGTGGCGTCGAGTCCGACCGCGTTCGAATGGATCGCCGTTCAAGTGCTCACCGGGCCAGTCGATCGGCGACCTGCTCGCGTGACCGCCAGGCCGCGTACGCCCAGACGGCGAGTGCGAGCGTCGGGCCCCAGTACCAGAGCGGCAGCACGAGCGACACGACGAGTGCGTCCATCGGCCCGCTCGGGTTTCCGACGCTGGTCACGAGCATCGGACCGGCTGCGATGCAGAGCAGGCCTGCTGCAGTGAAGCCGGGCACGGCAGCCGCGAGTACCGGCACCGGGCGGCCGCCGACCCGCGGCATCCACGTCGGGAAGACGCGGCCCCACGGCAGGATGAGCCCGAGTGTGAGGATGCTCGCGGCGGCCGCACCCGATCCGATCATGAGGCCGGTGGCGAGCATTGCGGACGGGAGGTCCGTGGACGGCGAGAACAACGGCCACGGGGTGAGCCAGCTCACTCGCGCGATCGCGTAGGGCAGCGGGCCGAGTGCCGCGAGGATCGTGAGCGTCCGGCGATGACGTACGAGCCAGCCCTCGAATCGACGACCGGCCGGTGCGGCGCGGATGGCGATGACGGCCACCACAGTCCAGCCGGCGGTCGCAGCCACCGACACGATGACCACCAGGAGGCCGGGAAGGTCGGCCGCGAGGGCACCGGAGAAGCCCACTGCGAACTCGGCGATGCCGTCGAGTGTGAGGCCGGCGAGCCAGACGGATGCCGCGACGATCGCGATGAGACCGGCGAGCAACGCGAATCCGAGCCGGGGAGCCCGCACGAGCATCACGGCGATCGTGACGACTCCGGCGACGACCGACGCCAGACCGAAGAGGTATCCGGCGTACGCGATGACCGCCATGCTCCCGAGGGAGAAGCCGAGCGTCACGGCGATCGCCGCAGCTCCGCTGCCGATCAGGCGAGGGTGCGCCGCCATCGCCCCTCGCCGGAGCGCCGCCACCGTCAGCAGCACCCCGGCACCGCCCGCGACGACGGCGATCACGGCGACGGGCGTCGCCCCGAGCAGTGCGCTCGCGAGGCTCAGCATGTCGTCGGCGGCGAACGGGTTCAGCGCAGGCGCGAACAGCCAGACCAGTCCGAGACCGGCGATGCCGGTGGAGCCGATGAGGGCGACCACGACCAGTGCTCGCACCCGGCGGGCGTCGGCGGGTGGCAGAGCGGATCTCGTCACAGCAGACGCGGTTCGTGCAGTGTCGGTCATGTCGGGCTTCTCCTCGGAACGGTGCGATGGTTGCGCCGCGGACTCGCGGTCACCGGCCGATCGTCGCAGCGCCCGCGAACCGCCGCCTCACCCGGACGGGTGAGGCGCCCGGCATCGGCCGCCGGTAGCGTGGGTCGCGAAATGGATGCCGCGTCAGATCCCTCAGCGCCGGAGTCGAAGCCGGCCCGCGCGTCCGCATCGCCTGCGCCGACGCTTGCGGACTGGGCATGGGCAGCGGCCGGCGCTGCGGCACTGCTCCCCATCACGATCGTCGAACTCGCACGCACGGTGCGCACCCCGCAGGGAGTTCCCTGGGCGGTCGTCGTCGTCGCGCTCTACCTCGTGCTCCACCTCACGGTGGCGCTGCGTCGCAGGTCGCCGCGCGGCACGCTCGTCGTGGCATCCGTCGCCATGCTGGGGCTCACCGCCGCGAGCCTGCCGGGTGCGCCGACCGTCGCGGTGCTGCTGCCCAGCAGTCTCGTCTATCTGGTGCTCGTCTTCACCGCCGCCGCGAGCGACGACCGGTGGGCAGACCGCCTCGCGCTCGTCTTCGGCATCGCGGGCGCCGCGATGATGACCGTGGTGGCGATCGCGCACGGCTCTCTGACGGCTTCCGCAGTGGAACCCGAACCCGGCGCGTTGATCGCCCTCGCGGGTTTCCTCGTCGCGTCGATCGGCGCCGCGTGGGCGCTCGGGCGGTATCGGCGCGAGTCACGCCGCAAGCGTGCCGCGCAGGAACTCGGGCGAGCGCAGGCCGCCGAACTCGTCGTGCAGCGCGAGCGCGAGGCGATCGCCGATGAGCGTCGCCGCATCGGCCGAGAGCTGCACGACGTCATCTCGCATTCCCTCGCGGTCATGGTCGCCCAGGCCGAGGCGGCACGCGTGCTCCAGAGCCGTGCCGAAGGCACCGCTGACGGCACAGCCGACCCGCGAGCGCGCGTCGCGATCGAACAGGTCGTCGCCACCGGGCGCGCCGCCATGAACGACATGCGGGGACTCCTCACGGTGCTCGCCGAGCCCGCGCCCGGCGGCGACCGCATCGTCGATCCAGCGCCACGCGTACCGAGCCCCGGCCTCGCCGATCTCGCCGATCTCGCCCTGCGCGCATCCGGCCCCGAACGAATCGTCGACCTCACATCGACGGGTGAGCCCGGAGCCGTCAGCCCCGGCACCGCGCTCACCGCGTACCGGGTCGCGCAGGAGTCGCTCACGAACACGCTGAAGCACACGCGTCCTCCTACTCGCAGCGAGGTGCGGCTCGACTGGACGGCCGACGCGCTCGTGATGACCGTCTCAGACGACGGTGCCGCGGCGGAAGGACGTCAGCCGGGAGTCGGGCGCGGCGTCCGGGGGATGCGCGACCGCGTGGAGCAGGCCGGCGGCCGCCTCGAGAGCGGCCCTCGCGATGGCGTCGACGGTTGGCAGACCCGCGCGATCCTGCCGTTCCAGCCGTACCTCACCGACCGGGAGCCGCAGGATGGCTGACGCCTCCGACACCTCACAGCTCGGCGGCGGCGCCGTCGCATCCGATCGCACCCGAGTTGCGGTCGCCGATGATCAAGAGCTCATCCGGTCAGCCGTCGCGGTCATGATCGAAGCACAGGCCGACCTCGAGCTCGTCGCCGAGGCATCCGACGGGGCCGAACTCCTGTCGGCGGCGCGGGCCCATCGCCTCGATGTCGTGCTGATGGACATCCGGATGCCGCGACTCGACGGCATCGAGGCCACTCGCCGGCTCGTGCTCGAGCACCCGCGCACTCGCGTACTCGTGCTGACCACGTACGACCTCGACGAATATGTGTTCGCTGCGGTGCGTGCCGGCGCCAGCGGCTTCCTGACGAAGGACGCTTCGAGCGAGGAGTTGACCGCGGCGATCCGCGCCGTGCACCGCGGCGATGCCGTGCTCGCCCCACGCGCGACGGCGAGCATCGTCGACTTCGTCGCTCGAGCGCCGCAGCCCCAAGACGCCGAATCGCTCCTCGCACCCCTCACGGCTCGCGAGCGCGACGTGCTGCACGAACTGCTGACGGGCGCCGCCAACGATGCGATCGCCGAGCGGCTCTACATGACCGTCAACACCGCGAAGACCCACATCGCCTCGATCCTCGCGAAGCTCGGGCTGCCCGACCGCGTGCACGTCGTGATCTGGGCGTACGAGCACGGGCTCGCGCGGTGATCGCGGCGAGTTCGTGACGGCTGTCGGTGGTTCTGCACTTCGCGCGAATGTCGGTCGAGGCCGAGAGCCTCGCCCCGACGGCCCATTTCGAGGAAGGTGAAACGTGACGCTCCGTGCGAACAGATCCGTCCGTTGGGACGGACCTGTTCAGTCGAGTCATGCGTTGAGAAGTGCCCCCGGAGAATTACGATATCTCGACCCACGGATTAAAAGTCCGTTGCTCTGCCTCTGAGCTACGGGGGCGCGACCGATGACCGACAAGCGATGCACGGGCTGCAAGCAGTCTAAACCACTCACGGAGTTCAACATTCGGCGCGACTCGCGTGACGGCCTGCAGAACGTCTGCCGTGGTTGCAATGAAGCTCGCACACGACGGCTATTCGCTGGCCCGTGTCATGTCCGAGATCGCGAAGTGTGATGTCCGATGTCGAAACTGTCATGCAAGGGCCACGTACGCACGCCAGGGCACCACATGGCGCACGAACTTCGTCGACCCGGGCAGGGCGGTCTGAGTCCGTCGATCTTCTCGACCCCGGGCGGCGCTCGGCTCGTGCGAGTAATGTGTGCGGCAATGCCTTCCGACTTCCATCGCCCTACTCGTTTCCCATCCGGCAAGTTCGAGGGATTCCTCGGCGCCGAAGACCCTGCACAGATCAGCCGCGTCGCGCATGACACCGCGGCGGCGTTGCTCGCGAGAGTGCGCGCGGACCCCGATCCTGAGGTCGTCGCCCGCCTCGTGACGTACACCGACGAACACGGCATCGATGCGATCGCCGAGCTCTGGGCGCCGGCATCGCCGAAGAGCCTGCCCGGCGCGCTGTGGCGCGTCTACCTGCTGCGCACGCTGATCCGCCAGGATCCGCACGGACTGAGCCTCGCATTCCAGCGAGGCACCGAGGTCTCGCACACGATCGACCAGGTCGTCGCCGGCGCGGCCATCCCCGCCGGCCCAGATGAGGTCCGCGAGCTCGCCGACCGCATCCTGCACGGACTCTTCACGGGCGACTTCGCCGTCGCCCTCGACCGCGCATCCGCATTCGCGCGAGTCACGGCGGCGGGCATGGCGAGCCTCGCCGACGACGCCGATGAAACCGACGCTGCGAACCCCGCCCGCTCCGGCGAACTCACGAAGCGTGCGCTCCGCTTGACGCAACTCGCCGAGGAGCTCACCTCGTGCGCGCGACTCTGGCGCACCGACTCGCTCGACTGATCGCCACGGGCTGGGGAATGAAGTGGCACCCGACCTCGTTTAGACTTGACGAGGCCGGCCGCAGTAACCCCGGGCTCCAATATTCGCCGCTCCGAGCGGCCTCGCGCCGAGAGGCGTTCTGCGGCCGGCCTTCATCGTCCCAGCGCTTCGCCAGATACAGCGCCGCGTGCGCTGCCGGTAAACCACGGCGAGCGGATGCTCCGGAGCCGTTCGTGCACGCGGCATCCGCGTAGCATCGGAGCATGCCCGCGACCGTCACGCTACTCATCGAACCCGTGCCCGCCGACGCCGGCGCGACGGACTTCGCGTCGACGCTCCGGGAAGTCGACGCCGCGGCCCCGGCGCTCCGCGTCGGCGAGCTGTCGACGCAGCGCGGCGACGGCGTCTTCGAGACGATCGCTGTGATCGACGGCCACGCCCAGGAGGCGGGCCCGCACCTCGAACGCCTGCGCAATTCGGCGCTCATCTGCGAACTGCCTGAGCCGAACCTGCCGCAGTGGCGCGCCGCCATCGATCGCGCGGTCGGAAGCCTGCCGACCGTCGGTCAATGGTCGCTGAAGCTCGTACTGAGCCGCGGCGTCGAGCACGGGCCCGCTCCGACCGCCTGGCTGCACGCGGCGCCGGCCGCGGACTTCAGCGAGTTGCGCGAGCGCGGGGTCGCCGTCGTCACACTCGATCGCGGGTATGCGCACGACGCCGCCGAACAGGCACCGTGGCTGCTGCTCGGGGCGAAGACCCTGAGCTACGCGACGAACATGGCCGCGCTTCGCGAGGCACGCCGCCGCGGGGCCGACGACACGATCTTCGTCTCCTCGGACGGGTTCGTCATGGAGGGCCCGACCTCGAGCGTGATCCTCCGGCACGGTGAGGTGTACTCGACGCCGGCGCCGTCGGGCGCGATCCTGCATGGCACCACGCAGCAGAGCCTCTTCGAGCACCTCGCCGCGACGGGTCGGGCGACGCAGTACCGAGACATCCCGATCGCCGAGCTCGCTGCGGCCGACGCGCTCTGGCTCGTGTCGAGTGTGCGGCTCGCCGTCGGAGTGACCCGACTCAACGGGGCATCCGTCGCCTACGATGCCGACGAGACCAGGGCGTTCAACGCCTACCTGCTCTCGCCTCGCGACTGAACTGCAGCGGGCCACCGCTCCAAGAACGCAGTGCCCCAAACAGGACGACACGCCGACTCGGCCGAGAACAGACGCGAGTGGTGTGGATGTCGCGTCGCGTCCTGTGCTCGGACGAAGCTCAGCCGAAGCGGCCCGAGACGTAGTCCTCGGTCGCCTGTACTGACGGGTTCGAGAAGATCGTCGTGGTGTCGTCGTACTCGATGAGGTTTCCCGGCTTACCGGTGCCGGCGATGTTGAAGAACGCGGTCCGGTCGCTGACGCGCGAGGCCTGTTGCATGTTGTGCGTCACGATCACGATCGTGTACTGCTGCTTCAGCTCCTCGATGAGGTCTTCGATCGCGAGGGTCGAGATGGGGTCGAGTGCCGAGCACGGCTCGTCCATGAGGATCACCTCGGGGGAGACGGCGATCGCGCGGGCGATGCAGAGACGCTGCTGCTGGCCACCCGACAGGCCAGAGCCGGGGCGGTCGAGGCGGTCCTTCACTTCGTTCCAGAGGTTCGCGCCGCGGAGCGACTTCTCGACGAGCTCGTCGGCGTCGGACTTCGAGATGCGCTTGTTGTTCAGCTTCACGCCCGCGAGCACGTTCTCTTTGATCGACATCGTCGGGAACGGGTTCGGCCGCTGGAACACCATGCCCACCTGGCGACGCACGAGCACCGGGTCGACGTCGGGGTCGTAGAGGTTGTTGCCGTCGATGAGCACTTCGCCCTCGACGCGCGCGCCGGGGATGACCTCGTGCATGCGGTTCAGGGTGCGGAGGAAGGTCGACTTGCCGCAACCCGACGGGCCGATGAACGCCGTGACGCTGCGGGGCTCGATCGAGAGGGTCACGCCTTCGACGGCGAGGAACTTCGAGTAGTAGACGTTGAGGTCGCGGACCTCGATGCGCTTGGACACGGGTTTCCTTTGCTTGCGGGTCTCAGCGGCCGAACTTCGGCGCGAAGAATCGGGCGACGAGCCTCGCGATGAGGTTCAGCGCCATGACGATGAGGATGAGGGTGAGCGCGGCAGCCCAGGCGCGGTCGATGAACGCCTCGGCCGGGTTGCCCTGGTTCATGTACTGCGTGTAGACGTACACGGGCAGCGACTGCATGCGGCCGTCGAAGAGGTTGTAGTTCACGCTGGCGGTGAATCCCGCGGCGATCAGCAGCGGTGCGGTCTCGCCGATGACGCGGGCGATCGAGAGCATGACGCCCGTCGTGATGCCGGCGATCGAAGTCGGCAGCACGACCTTGACGACCGTCAGCCACTTCGGCACGCCGAGGGCGAGGGCCGCCTCGCGGAGCTCGTTCGGCACGAGCTTGAGCATCTCTTCGCTCGAGCGCACGACAACGGGGATCATGAGCAGCGACAGGGCGACGGCGCCGGCGATGCCGGTGCGCGTGCCCGGGCCGAGGAAGATCGCGAAGAGCGAGTAGGCGAAGAGCCCGGCCACGATCGAGGGGATGCCGGTCATGACGTCGACGAGGAAGGTGATGCCGCGGGCGAGCTTGCCCCGACCGTACTCGACGAGGTAGATCGAGGTCATGAGCCCGATCGGGATCGAGATGATCGCCGCTGCGCCGGTGATGAACAGCGTGCCGATGATCGCGTGCAGCGCCCCGCCGCCCTCGCCGGTGACGTTGCGCATCGACATCGAGAAGAAGTCGGCATCGAATCGGGCGGCGCCGAGACTCACGACCGTGATCGCGAGTGAGACGAGCGGGATCATCGCGAGCAGGAACGCGCCCGTCACGAGTGCCGTGACCAGTCGGTCCATCGCACGGCGCCGACCCTCGACGAGGCTCGAGAACAACCAGATCGAGGGGATGTAGAGCAGTGCGCCGATGAAGAGTGCGCCGCCCCAGTTGTAGCCGGCCCCCGTTCCCACGGCGACGACACCGAAGATCGCGGCGGCGACGGCGATCGCGGCGACGAGGATCGTCCACGGCGCCGACTTCGGGAGCCGGCCCGCGGTGAGCGAATTGGCGATCGGCGTGCCGGACTCGGGAGCTCGAGTGGTCTGGATGGTCATCAGTTCGCTCCCGAGAATTCCTTGCGGCGGCTGACGATCCAGCGCGCGAACGCGTTGACCGCGAAAGTCACGATGAAGAGGATGAGACCCGTTGCGATCAGCACATTGACGTTGAGGCCGTACGCCTCGGGAAAGCTCAGTGCGATGTTCGCGGCGGTCGTGTTGGGGTTGACCGAGGTGATCAACTGGAAGGTGATGACGGGCGATGCGGAGAGCACCATCGCGACGGCCATCGTCTCGCCGAGGGCGCGCCCGAGGCCGAGCACCGATGCTGAGATGATGCCGGGGCGTCCGAAGGGCAGCACCGCGGTGCGGATCATCTCCCAGCGGGTGGCGCCGAGCGCGAGGGCCGCCTCTTCGTGCAGCACCGGAGTCTGCAGGAAGACCTCGCGGCAGATGGCGGTCATGATCGGCAGCACCATCACGGCGAGCACGAGGGCGGCCGTGAGGATCGTGCGGCCGGTGGCAGACGGCGTGCCGCTGAAGAGGGGGATCCAGCCGAGGTTCGCATTCAGCCAGGCGTATGCCGAGACGAGGGCCGGTGCGAAGACGCCGATGCCCCAGAGGCCGAAGACGACCGACGGCACCGCGGCCAGCAAGTCGACGATATAACCGAGCACTGAGGCGAGCCGTCGCGGCGCGTAGTGGGAGATGAAGAGCGCGATGCCGATCGAGACGGGCAACGCGACGATGAGCGCCAGCGCTGCCGCCCAGACGGTGCCGAAGAGCAGCGGGCCGACGTACGCCCAGAAGTTCGTCGTGAGGATGGAAGCTTCTTCGCTGGTCGCCGCCATCGCAGGCAGGCTCTGCACGATCAGGAAGATCGCCACAGCCGCGAGCGTCACGAGGATCATCGAGCCTGCGAACACCGCCGAGCGGGAGAAGACGAGGTCTCCGACGCGGAGCTTCGCCTTGATCGGGGCCGTTACGGACATCTGATGCGATCCTCGGATCTCAAGGGAGGGATTCTGGGTGACGATCATGCCCGACCCCGTCGCGAGCGATCGGGGTCGGGCACGAACCTACTACTTGATCGAGTCGATCGCAGCCGTCACCTTCTCGCGGAGCGTGTCCGAGATCGGCGCGGAGCCCGCGTCGGTCGCGGCGACTTCCTGGCCCTCGGGGCTCGCGATGTACGACAGGTAGCCCTTGACGAGCTCGACGTTCGCCGGGTCCTCGTACTGGCCGCACGCGATGAGGTAGCTCACGAGCACGATCGGGTAGACGCCGGCCTCTTCCGAGGTGCGGTCGATCTCGATGGCGAGGTCGCCATCGGCGCGGCCCTCGGCGAACGGCGAAGCGTCGACGATGGCGGCAGCTGCCTCGGGGGAGTACGGCACGAACTCGTCGCCGACCTTGATCGAGACTGTGCCGAGGTCACCGGCGCGCGAGGCGTCGGCGTAGCCGATGGTGCCGTTGCCGCCGGTCACGGCGTCGACGAGGCCCGAGGTGCCCTGAGCGGCTTCGCCGCCTTCGATCGGCCAGACTCCGTCAGCTTCCCAGGTCCAGACGTCGGATGCCGCGGCGCCGAGGTACTCGGTGAAGTTCTCGGTCGTGCCGGAATCGTCCGAGCGGTGCACGGGCGTGATGGCGAGGTCGGGGAGCGTCGCGTCGGGGTTCGTCGCGGCGATCGCCGGGTCGTTCCAGTTGGTGATCGTGCCGGCGAAGATGCCCGCGACGGTCGCCGCGTCGAGGTCGAGCGAGTCGACGCCCTCGACGTTGAAGATCACGGCGATCGGCGAGATGTAGAGCGGAAGCTCGACGATGGTCGAGTCGGGCGCGCACTTCTTGAAGCCGCCGGCGGCGATCTCCTCGTCGTTGAACGCCCGGTCGGAGCCGGCGAAGTCGCTGGCACCCTCGAGGAAGGTCTCACGACCTGCACCCGAACCGGAGGGATCGTAGTCGATGGTGACGTCGGGGTTCGCGGTCTGGAAGCCGGCGATCCACGACTGCTGAGCGGCATCCTGCGAGGAGGCGCCCGCGCCGACGAGGTTGCCCGAGAGCGTCGATGCCGAGTCAGACGACGCTCCGCCGCCTTCGTTCGAGGCACAGGAGCTGAGCGCGATCGCCGCCGTGACGGCGACGACAGCGGGCACGCCGAAACGCTTGAGGTTCACGTGAATTCCCTTCCGGGGTTCGATTGCAGGTTTGTGGGCCGGTGCCGACCCGCCTGCGACGCTAATGAGCGCGCCTTACGAGCTTCCGCTACGACGGTAAACAGCAGGTGAACGACCGCTGTCGATGCGGATGTCGCGGCCGGTGTATCGAGTTGAACCCTCCCGCGGGTTGAGGAGGCGCGCCAGCGCCGTCTCGGGTAACTCCCGCGGGTTGAGGAGGCGCGCCAGCGCCGTCTCGAACCCCCGATCGGGTAGCTCCCGCGGGTTGAGGAGGCGCGCCAGCGCCGTCTCGAACCCTCCGAATCGGACAACTCCCGCGGGTTGAGGAGGCGCGCCAGCGCCGTCTCGAAACCTCCGAATCGGACAACTCCCGCGGGTTGAGGAGGCGCGTCAGCGCCGTCTCGAAACCTCCGAATCGGACAACTCCCGTGGGTTGAGGAGGCGCGTCAGCGCCGTCTCGAAACCTCCGAATCGGACAACTCCCGCGGGTTGAGGAGGCGCGGGAGTTACCCGAGACGGCGCTGGCGCGCCTCCTCAACCCACGAGAGCGCGTCACGCCCGCGGTGCGTGCGTCTCGATCGCGATGATGCCCGAGCCGGGGCTCGTGGCCGAGAGGTGCACGACACTGAACGCGCCTGCCTCGAGCCCAGCGGCATCCGTGACGTAGGTACCCAGAGGAGTGCCGGTGGCGAGGGCCACCTCGCGCATGATCTCGGGAAGCACCGGGGCGTGGCTGCAGATGATCGCGCTCTTGCCGGCCCGCACCCGTTTGCCGACGACGTGGCGTACGTCGGCGCCGCCGGACTCCCACGCGTCTTGGCTGATGGCCGCATCGCGCTTGATCTCGATGCCGGTCGCGGCGGCGAGCGGCGTCACCGTCGTCACGCACCGCACGGCCGGGCTCGACACGATGCGTTTCGGCGCCCACGCGCCGAGCGTCGCCACGAGCCCTGCCGCCTGCTTGACGCCTCGCTCGGTGAGCGGCCTCGCGGCGTCGGCTCCCTTCCAGCCCGACCGGCCGACAGCCTTGCCGTGGCGCACGAGTGCGAGTGAGAACGTCGAAGTGACGCCCTGGTCGAGCAGCTTCGCGAAGGCGTCGAGGATCTCGACATCGGGCTTGTAGCTGAGGTATCCCCGAGCCCGCTTGATCGTGACCCATTCGAGCGCGGCGACCTCGGCGTTCGGCTTGAACGTCGAGCGTTGCACGGCCCGTTCGCTCACTTCAGCGGCCCAGTAGTGCACGATCTTCTCGCGCTTGCTCGGCAACGGATAGCGCGAGATCCCGAGCGGGACCCCGAGTGCGACCTCGAGCCCGGTCTCTTCCGCGACCTCGCGCACCGCGGTCTGCGGCAACGATTCGCCGGGGTCGACCTTGCCCTTGGGGATCGTCACGTCACCGTAGGCGGTGCGGTGGATGACCAGCACGTGCATCTTGCCGTCGATGACTCGCCAACAGACGGCGCCCGCGGCGTAGACCGCCGTCGTCACCGCCTCGGTCCCGAGCGAGGGCGCTGGCCCGAACGAGTGCGCTGACCGATCTGCTGCATGAGCCTATTCTGCATGTCATCGAGCGGATGCCCCGCAGCATCCACCGATTGCCTCGTCCATTCGCCCGAGCCGTCGAGCCACCACGCGCTCGTCGTCTCGGCCATCGCGAGGTCGAACAGCGAGTCGATCTCAGCGAGGTGGGCGGGATCGGTGAGCCGCACGAGTGCTTCGACTCTGCGGTCGAGATTTCGGTGCATCATGTCGGCTGAGCCGATGTAGACCTGCGGGTCGCCGTCGTTGAGGAATGAGAAGATGCGCGAGTGCTCGAGGTAGCGGCCGAGCACAGAACGCACGCGGATGTTCTCGCTGAGCCCCGGGATGCCTGGCCGAAGACTGCAGATGCCGCGCACCAACACGTCGACGGATACTCCCGCATTCGACGCGCGGTAGAGCGCGTCGATGATCGCCTCGTCGACGATCGAGTTCATCTTGATGCGGATGCCGCTGGGACGACCGGCCTCGGCATTGCTGATCTCGCCGGCGATGAGCTTGAGCAGTCCCTTGCGCAGGTGCAGGGGCGCGACGAGCAGCCGTTTGAACTTCTTCTCGATGGCGTAGCCGGAGAGCTCGTTGAAGAGCCGGGTGAGGTCTTTGCCGACCTGGTCGTCGGCGGTGAGAAGGCCGAGATCTTCGTAGATACGGCTCGTCTTGGGGTTGTAGTTGCCGGTGCCGATGTGACTGTAGTGGCGAAGCACGCCCTTCTCCTGGCGGATGACGAGCGCCAGCTTGCAGTGCGTCTTCAAGCCGACGAGGCCGTAGACGACGTGCACGCCGGCCTTCTCGAGCTTTCGCGCCCACGAGATGTTCGCCTGCTCGTCGAAGCGGGCCTTGATCTCGACGAGGGCGAGCACCTGCTTGCCGGACTCGGCAGCGTCGATGAGTGCTTCGACGATGGGGCTGTCGCCCGAGGTGCGGTAGAGCGTCTGCTTGATGGCGAGCACGTCGGGGTCGGCGGCTGCCTGCTCGAGGAACGCCTGCACGCTCGTGGCGAACGATTCGTAGGGGTGGTGCAGCAGCACATCTTGTCGGGACACGGCGGCGAAGACGTCTGCCCGAAGGTTCGACTCGCTCGGCTGCAGTTGCAGCGCGGTGGTCGGCACGTGGGTGGGGTAGTGCAGCTCGGGCCTGTCGAGGCGCGAGAGGTCGAAGAGACCGCCGAGGTCGAGCGGCGCGGGAAGGCGGAACACCTCCTGCTCCGTCACGTCGAGCTCGCGCACGAGGAGCCCGAGGGTCACGTCATCCATGTCGTCGGTGATCTCGAGCCGGATCGGTGGACCGAACCGGCGGCGCAGCAATTCTTTCTCGAGTGCTTTGATGAGATTCTCGGTCTCGTCTTCTTCGATCTCGACGTCTTCGTTGCGGGTGACGCGGAACACGTGGTGCTCGACGATCTCCATGCCGGGGAAGAGGTCGCCGAGATGGTTGGCGATGAGGTCTTCGAGGGTGACGTAGCGGGCGTCTTCGATCGATTCGCCCGGATCGACGCGCACGAAGCGCGGCAGCATCTGCGGCACCTTGACGCGCGCGAACTCCTGCCGCCCGGTGCGACTGTTGCGCACGCGAACCGAGAGGTTCAGCGAGAGCCCTGAGATGTAGGGGAAGGGATGCGCCGGGTCGACCGCCAGGGGCATGAGCACGGGGAAGATCTGCTTGGAGAAGTACTCGCGGAGGTGTGCGTGCTCTTCATCGCCGAGCTCGGCCCACGTGATGATTCGGATGCCGGACTCCGCGAGCGCGGGCTTGACGAGCTCCTGGTAGGCGGCGGCGTGCCGCTCCTGCAGCACATGCGCCTTCTTGGAGATGTCGCTGAGCACGTCGAGTGGCGATCGCCCGACATTCGACGGCACGGCCAGACCGGTCACGATACGGCGCTTCAGGCCGGCGACCCGAACCATGAAGAACTCGTCGAGGTTCGAGGCGAAGATCGCGAGGAAGTTCGCTCGTTCGAGCACGGGCACCCTCGGGTCTTCTCCGAGCTCGAGCACGCGCTGGTTGAAGGCGAGCCAGCTGAGTTCGCGGTCGAGGTAGCGCTCGGGCGCGAGTTCGGGTGCGCCTTCGAGGTCGAACGGCTCGAAGTCGTCGTCGAAGTCACTCGACGTGCGGTCGTCGAGGATGCTGTCGGCGGTCATCCCTTCATCATGCCACTGGCCTGTGGCCGGCAGATGGGGTGTTCGTCAACGGGCGGTGACGGATGCGCCTTCGTCGTCTTCCTCGTGCACGTTGAAGCGGTACCCGACGTTGCGCACCGTGCCGATGAGGCTGTCGAGGTCGCCCAGCTTCGCTCGGAGCCGCCGCACGTGCACATCGACCGTGCGGGTGCCGCCGAAGTAGTCGTAACCCCAGACCTCGCTGAGCAGCTGCTCGCGGGTGAAGACGCGCGAAGGGTGAGTTGCGAGGAAGCGGAGGAGCTCGAACTCCTTGTAGGTGAGATCGAGGGTGCGACCGTGCACCTTCGCCGAGTAGCTCGCCTCGTCGATGACGACGCCGGAGGTCTGGATGCGCTCGCTCGGCTGCGATGACTGCGAACGACCGATCGCGAGGCGGATGCGCGCGTCGAGCTCGGCAGGGCCGGCGTGTTCGAGCACGACGTCGTCGGTTCCCCAATCGGGCGTCACGGCCGTGAGCCCGCCCTCGGTGACGATCAGGATGAGCGGCACGGAGAGTCCGGTCGTGCGGAGGATCTGCGAGAGGGCCTTGGCGGCGGCGAGATTCGTACGCGCGTCGAGGAAGACGAGATCGGATTCAGGCGCCCTGACCAGCTGCTCAGGCGAAGCGGGAATGATCCGCGTTCGATGAGTCAGAAGTAACAGAGCCGGGAGAACTTCATCGTTGGCTGCCGGCGACAAGATCAGCAGCTGAGCCACGCACACCCTCCAGTAGTAAGGTGCGGTCAATACTACGGGACGCCGACGGGCGCTCCGCGAAACGAATGGGGAGACGATGAACGACGAGACCGACACGAGCAGCGGATGGCTCGGCATCGCGATCGTCTGGGCGATCGCACTCGTCGGCGCGGTCGTGGTCGTGGCGCTCGCCTACGCGGGAACCGCGGTCTGGCTCGGTGACACGACGCGGCTCGGCGTGTACGGTGCGCTCGGCGTGGTGCTCGCGACATCCGTCATCGCCGCTCTCGTCACCCAGCTCGCCACGCGACGACCCGAGGGCTTCGTTGCGCGGGGGAGTTGGAGTATCGCCGGCGCCGTCGTGGTCGTCGCGATCGCGGCCCTCGCTGTGGCGCCCGTCGCCGTGCCGTGAGCGGATAGACTCGGAACATGTCTGAGCTGCTCGCCCTCGAACTCCTCTTCATCGGCCTGCTCGGCCTCGCGAGCCTCGCGATCGCCTGGGTGAGCGGCGTCGTCGTCTACAAGCTCTTCAAGGGCCAGCGCTAGGTGCCCGTGAGGACGTGGCAATGATCGACCTGCCCGTCGACCTCCCGCCAGAGCTCGTGCCGCTCTCCTGGCTCCTCGGGGTCTGGGAGGGCTCGGGCGTCATCGACTACAAGGGCGGCGAAGAACCGGTCACGCACGAGTTCGGGCAGCGGGTGAGCTTCAGTCATGACGGTCTCCCGTACCTGAACTACACCTCGTACTCCTGGCTGTTCCCCGCAGAAGAAGGCGGAGAACCGACGCCGCTCGTCACCGAGACCGGCTATTGGCGCTTGGCCCGAGAGCTCGGCGAAGGTGACCCGGGGCCGGCGATGCTGCCGGCGGTCGGCGAGCCGCGCTTCGCCGACGCCGAGGCCGTCGAGTCTCTGCGCAACGCCGACGGCGGCTTCGACATCGAAGTGTCGATCGTGCACCCCGACGGCGTCAGCGAGCTCTACCTCGGCCAGGTGAAGGGCCCACGAATCGACCTCGCGACCGACGCGGTGCTGCGCACCAGCAGCGCGAAAGACTATGCGGCCGCCACGAGGCTCTACGGCCTCGTCGACGGCCATCTGCTCTGGGCGTGGGATATCGCCGCCCTCGGAAACGAGCTGCGCACCCACGCGTCGGCCCGACTCGCGAAGGTTGACTGATGACTGTTTCCCCGTTCCTCGGCCTGCCGGGCGCCGTCGCAGCCGAAGGCGTCGATGCGGGCGTCGCCGGCCACTACGGCAACCCGATCGTCGAGCAGCGCCGCCTCGAACGCGGGCAGGCGATCGTCGACCTCTCGGGTCGTGGCGTCGTGACCGTGACCGGCCCCGACCGGCTCTCCTGGCTTCATTCCATGGCGAGTCAGGCGCTCGACCGGCTCACTCCCGGTGAGAGCGCCGAGGCACTGTTCCTCGACGCCTCGGGGCGCATCGAGCACGCGGCGCATATCATCGACGACGGCGCCACCACGTGGCTCATCGTCGAAGGCGACGAGGCCGCACCGCTCGCCGCCTTCCTCGACCGAATGCGTTTCATGCTGCGAGTCGAGGTCGCCGACGCGAGTGGCGAGGTCGCCGTGCTCGGCGCGATGTCCACGACTCCGCTCGATGCCGCGGTGCCCGCGTTCGCCCCGAACGGTGTCGCCCTCGACTGGGTCGACCCGTGGGAGCACCTCCGCCCAGGGGCCCATCAGTACGCCCGCGACGCCGGCCACCCGGCATCCGAATGGCACTGGATCGAACGCATCGTGCCGCGCGCTGCGCTGGCCGACGCAGCAGAGGCTGCGCGTGCCGGCCGGGTCGACATGGCAGGTTCGCTCGCCGCCGAGGCCCTGCGGGTCGCCGCGTGGCGTCCGCGCCTCGCGACCGAGGTCGACGAGAGATCCATCCCGCACGAACTCGACTGGCTGCGAAGCGCCGTCGACCTCGGCAAGGGCTGCTACAAGGGCCAGGAGACGGTCGCGAAGGTGTTGAACCTCGGGCGGCCGCCGCGTCGACTGGTGCTGCTGCACCTCGACGGGAGCGACACCGTGCTGCCCGCGCCGGGTGACGAGGTCGTCGGCGAGAAGGTTCGCCCGGAGCCCGCCGCCGGTGCCCTTCGACAGGCTCAGGAAACGGAGCCCGAGCGCAAGGTCGTTGGTCGCATCACGACGGCGGTCATGCACCACGAACTCGGCCCCGTCGCGCTCGCGCTCGTCAAGCGCGCCGTGCCGGCCGACCTGCCGCTCATCGTGCTGAGCCATGGCATCGACGTCGCGGCGGCGCAGGTCGAGATCGTCCCCGCCGATTCCGGGGCAGCCGTCGAGGTGCCGCGCCTGCCGCGGCTCGGCGTCCACAAGCGCTAACCGTACTTCCCGTGCCGGGCTGAGCCTGGGCCGGCTGAGCCTGGGCCGGACGCGCCTGGGCCGGACGCATCGGCGGCCCGGCATCCGGAGATCGGGCCGCCGAGCGTGGGCAGGCTACTTCTTGCAATTCGCCTTGGCGAACGCGCTCACTTGGCTGGTGTAGTGGCCCTGACTGCCGTCCCAGTGGAAGGCCGCCACCGTCGCCGTGCCCTTCTTCACCTTCGCCGACCCCGTGTCGAAGAGGTGGTACAGGGCCGCACCGGGCGCGACCTTGACGACCTTGTAGGTTCCCCATTCGGTGGTGAGCCGGATGTCGGCCCCGTTCGTGTTGCCGATGCCCGCGGCATCGACCTCGCCAGCGAGCTCGGCCCGGAGATCGAGCGCCGCCCCTGGGGCGTTGTAGGCGACGGATGCCTCGTCGGTAGGCTGTTCGCATGTCTCACACCCTCGTGCTGCTTCGCCACGGCAACAGCGAATGGAACCAGAAGAACCTGTTCACCGGTTGGGTCGACGTGCGACTCAGCGAACTCGGCACGGCCGAGGCCGTGCGCGCCGGCGAGCTGCTCGCCGAATCCGGCCTGCTCCCCGATGTGCAGCACACCTCGGTGCTGACACGCGCCATCCAGACCGCGAACATCGCCCTCGACGTCGCCGACCGTGCGTGGATCGACGTGCGCCGCTCGTGGCGCCTCAACGAACGCCACTACGGCGCGCTGCAGGGTCTGGACAAGGCCGAGACGCTCGAGAAGTACGGCCCAGAGCAGTTCCAGCTCTGGCGCCGCTCATTCGACGTGCCACCGCCGGTGCTGGCCGACGACGCCGAGTACTCGCAGGTCGGCGACCCGCGCTACGCGAACCTCGCCGACGCGGAGCTGCCCCGCACAGAGTGCCTGAAAGACGTCATCGAGCGCATGCTCCCGTACTGGCGCTCCGACATCGTCCCCGACCTCGAGGCCGGCAAGACCGTGCTCGTGACGGCTCACGGCAACTCGCTGCGCGCACTCGTCAAGCACCTCGACGGCATCAGCGACGACGACATCGCCGAGCTCAACATCCCGACCGGCATCCCACTCGTCTACCGACTGGGCGACGACTTCATGCCGCTCGGCCCGGGGGAGTACCTCGACCCCGAGGCCGCCGCGGCCGGTGCTGCCGCCGTCGCCGCGCAGGGCAAGAAGTAGCCGCTCATTGATCGAGCGCCGGATCGAGCGCCGCATCGAGCGCCGGATCGAGCGCCGTATCGAGTAGGCGCGACAGCGCGGCATCGATATCCAGCGAGCGTATCGAGATCCGGACCGGGGTCTCGATACGCTCCTCCGTCGCTACTCGACCTCCGGCCTCGAGCGCCGCATGCGATGAGTCAGAGTGCAGACTTCTCGGGGTCCCAGTCGCCCGTCGCGAGATACTGCACCTTCTTGGCGATCGAGACCGCATGGTCGGCGAAACGCTCGTGGTACCGGCTCGCGAGGGTCGCGTCGACCGTGTCGACCGCCTGGCCCTTCCACGTCTCGCCGAGCACCTTGTCGAAGACCTGGAGGTGCAGGGCGTCGATCTCGTCGTCGTCGTTGCGGATCTCCTCGGCGAGGTGCACGTCTTCGATGCGGAGCAGCTCGACGAGCTTTCTGGCGATCTCGACGTCGAGACGACCCATCTGGGCGAACGTCGGGCGCAGCGACTTCGGCACGACCTTGTCGGGGAAGCGGTAGCGCGCGAGCTGGGCGATGTGGGTCGACATGTCGCCCATTCGCTCGAGCGATGCGCTGATGCGCAATGCGCTCACGACGATGCGCAGGTCTCGTGCGACCGGCTGCTGGCGGGCGAGGATCGTGATCGCGAGTTCGTCGAGCGCGACCGTCTCCTGGTCGATGCGGTCGTCGTCGGCGATCACCTCTTCGGCCAAGCTCACGTTCGACTCGTTGAATGCACGCGTCGCCTTGTCGATCGATTCGGCCACGAGTCCGGCGAGCTCGACGAGCCGCTCCTGCACCTCGCGCAGTTCCTGCTGGAACACCTCACGCATGTCTGTGAATCCTTGTCTGCTCTGGCCCGTGACGGAACACGGACGTCCCGGGACGATCCGGCCCCGGGACATCCTCCCGACGCAAGGTGAACAACTGGTGCCGGGACACTGAACACTCCCTAACGTACCGCCGCACAGGCGGAGAACAGGGGAGAGAGCCGGATCGGCTGGTTAGTCTGGTGCCATGGACTCCACCTGGTTGGTGCTCACCGCGCTGGCCTTCGGCATCTTTCTCGGCGCCGCCTTCATGATCGTGCTGCACGTAGCCGAGCGCCGCGGCTCGAATGCCGCGAAGGTCGTCGCGCCGACGATCCCCGACGGGGTCGACCAGGTGCTCGACGTGCTCGAGTCCGCCGGTGTCGTGCTCGATCCCTCGAACAACGTGCTTCGAGCCTCGCCCGGTGCGCTCGCGATGGGGCTCGTGCGGCAGCAGGCGCTCGTGCACCCGGAACTGCTCGAACTCGTGTCATCCGTTCGCCGCCGCGGCGATGCCATCGACGACGAGGTGAGCGTCGCGCGCGGCCCGTTCGGCGATTCGACGCTGCGCCTGCACGTGAGGGTCGCCCGGCTCGGCACACGTTTCGTGCTGCTGCTCGCCGACGACCGCACCGAGGCGCACCGCCTCGACGAGGTGCGACGCGATTTCGTCGCGAACATCAGTCACGAATTGAAGACACCGATCTCCTCCGTGACCCTCCTGGCGGAGGCGCTCGACCAGGCAGCCGATGAACCCGAGCAGGTCCGCCGGTTCGCAGGCCGGCTCTCGGTCGAAGCTGCCAGGCTCGCGCACATCACGAGTGAGGTGATCACCCTGTCTCGGCTTCAGGCACGCGACGCGCTTCGCCCCGATCGACTCGTGCGCATCGACCAGGTCATCGCGGCCGCGGTCGACCAGAACCGCGTCGTCGCCGGTGCGAAGCGCGTCGAGATCGCCGTGCGTGCCTCCGCGAAGGCGGAGGTCTACGGTGATCGCGCCCTGCTCGTGGTCGCCGTGCACAACCTCATCGCGAACGCGATCGCCTATTCGAACGAGGGCGGCCGCGTCGGCGTCGGCGCGAAGGTCGTCGGCGACGTCGTCGAGATCGCCGTCACCGACCAGGGCATCGGCATCGAGGCCGACGACCTCGAGCGCGTCTTCGAACGGTTCTACCGTGTCGATCAGGCGCGTTCACGCAACACCGGCGGATCAGGTCTCGGCCTCAGCATCGTCAAGCACACGGTGCAGAACCACGGCGGCGATGTTCGCGTGTGGTCCCAGCCAGGCAGGGGATCGACGTTCATGATCCGGCTGCCCGTGGCCGAGCTCGCCATCGAGCCGGAGGTCGGCGATGGCGAGCTCGAGAGCCCTGTGGATGTCGCGCCGACGCGTACATCGAAGTCCAAGGGATCATCAGCAACATCGGCTGCGAAGCTCGCAGCCTCCGATCGAGGAGACCGTACGTGACCCGCATCCTGCTCGTCGAAGACGAGATCGCCCTGAGCGACCCCCTGAGCTTCCTCCTCGAGCGCGAGGGCTACGAGGTCGAGGTCGCGGCTGACGGCCCCTCGGCGGTCGCCGCGTTCGACCAATCGGGCGCCGACCTCGTGCTCCTCGATCTCATGCTGCCGGGGCTGCCGGGCACCGAGGTGTGCCGCGAGATCCGCAGCCGCTCGACGGTGCCGATCATCATGCTGACGGCGAAGGACTCCGAGATCGACATCGTGGTCGGCCTCGAACTCGGCGCCGACGACTACGTCACGAAGCCGTACTCGACGCGCGAGCTGCTCGCCCGCATCCGGGCGGTGCTGCGTCGCCGCATCGAGATCGAGGATTTCGACGAGGCGGTGCTCGAGGGCGGCCGGGTGCGCATGGACGTGGATCGGCACACCGTCGAGGTCGATGGGGAGCCCGTGCCCATGCCGCTGAAGGAATTCGAGCTGCTCGAACTGCTGATGCGCAACCCCGGTCGCGTGCTGACGCGGGGCCAGCTCATCGACCGGGTCTGGGGCTCCGACTACTTCGGCGACACGAAGACGCTCGACGTGCACATCAAGCGCATCCGCTCGAAGATCGAATTGCAGCCGTCGGAGCCGGTGCAACTCGTGACCGTGCGAGGGCTCGGCTACCGTTTCGAGGCCTGAGCACGCGGAACGGTATGGAGAAGGGGTGGCGGATGCCTTGCATCCGCCACCCCTTCTCCGTGACGTCAGGGTACGAGGTGCGCGTACTCGGGCAAACGGCCGTCGAGCACGGGCACGAGCTTCTCCACGCCCTCGACGGAGCCGTACTGGAAGAACATGGGCAGGAGGCTGCCGGGGATGGAGTCGATGCCATCGAGCAGCAGCGGCTCGATGACGTCGATGCCTTCGATGTCGTCGGTGCCGAACTCGACCGTGCTGCCGGCTTCGACCTCGATGGTCTGGGTGTCGCCGCCGCCGAACTGCACGCCGAGTTCGACGTCATCGGTGCCGTTGTTCACGATGGCCATCACGAGGTTTCCGTCGACCCCGTCGTCGGAGACGATGAGGATGTTGCGGAGGTCGAGATCGCCGACGTCGGCTGAGACGCCGTCGCTCGCGTTGTAGTGCTCGGTCGTCGCCTGGTACGTGAGCATCGAGCATCCGCTCGCGCCGAGCGCGATGCCGAGGGCCAAAGCAGCGGATGCCGCGAGACGCGCCTTCACAGAACCTCCAAGTGCAAGCGAGCGCGCGAGCTGTGGCCCGGGCGCAAAGGGATCGGAACCGAGCATATCGTACGGAGGATGCCACTCCAGTAGGGAGGCGGAACCTTAGCATGATCCTGAATGTGATATCCTGTTAGTTGCCGAAAGGACATCTATTCATGCTTTTTGAGGTTGGCGAAACCGTCGTTTACCCCCACCACGGTGCCGCAACGATCACCGAGGTCAAGAAACGCATCATCAAGGGTGAAGAGAAGCTCTACCTCAAGCTGAACGTCACGCAGGGCGACCTCGTCATCGAGGTGCCCGCTGAGAACGTCGACCTGGTCGGCGTTCGCGACGTCATCGGCAAAGAGGGCCTCGACAAGGTCTTCGAGGTACTGCGCGCCCCATTCACCGAGGAGCCGACCAACTGGTCGCGTCGCTACAAGGCGAACCTCGAGAAGCTCGCTTCAGGCGACGTGATCAAGGTTTCCGAGGTCGTACGCGACCTCTGGCGCCGCGATCAGGATCGCGGCCTCTCGGCCGGTGAGAAGCGCATGCTCGCGAAAGCGCGCCAGATTCTCATCTCCGAGCTCGCGCTCGCCGAGAAGACCGATGAAGAGGCGGCTTCGACCGTGCTCGACGAGGTGCTCGCCTCCTAGCGAGTCGAGTCCTCACGAACGGCGGGCGCGAGAGCGCCCGCCGTTTCGCGTCCCCGCTGGTCGAGTAGGCGCGCCGGCGCACCCCACGTCGGTCGAGTAGGCGCGCGCGCCAGCGCACCCCACGTTGGTCGAGTAGGCGCGCCAGCGCCGTATCGAGACCCCGCGACGAGTCTCGATACGCTCCTTCGTCGCTACTCGACCAGCGGGTGACGCGCCCCATCGTTGGTCGAGTAGGCGCGCCAGCGCCGTATCGAGACCCCACCCGACGGCAGACGCGGCTACGCTCGAATCGTGAGTTCAGCGACCGCCGTCATCGTCGTCGCCGCGGGCAGCGGCACACGGCTCGGCCACACCGAGCCGAAGGCGTTCGTGCCGCTCGGCGACGGCACGATCCTCTCGGTCGCTGTCGATGCCGTGCTCGGCATGCGCGAACCGCCGCACCTCGTGCTCGTCGTACCCGCCGATCGGGTCGACGCCATCCAAGCGACGTTCGGGCCGGCCGCTGCCGCGGCATCCGTTCAGCTCGTCGTCGTGGCGGGCGGATCGACTCGCCAGCATTCCGTCGCAAGCGGCCTCGCGGTGCTCCCGCCCTCGGTCGAGACCGTGCTCGTGCACGATGCGGCGCGGGCGCTCGCGCCCGCCCTGCTCTTCGACGAGGTCGCCGGCGCCGTTCGAGCCAGGCGGCGCGGCATCGTGCCCGCACTCGACGTGGTCGACACCGTAAAACGGATCTCCGAAGACGGACACGTACTCGAGACCGTCGACCGGTCGACGCTGCGCGCGGTGCAGACGCCGCAGGGATTCCCGCGAGCATCGCTCGACCACGCCTACGCCACGGTTCACGGAGACTTCACGGATGACGCGGCGCTCGTGGCATCCGCTGGGCTCACCGTCGAAGTGGTGCCCGGCGACGTGCGTGCATTCAAGATCACCGTGCCGGCCGACCTCCACCGCGCAGAGCAGCTCGTGAACGAGCGGCGGGCTGCGGCCGCGGTCGGCCGTGCAGCGCCGCGCATCGGCGCCGGCACCGACGTGCACGCGTTCGCCGACGAGGCCGGCGTGCCGCTGTGGCTCGCCGGTCTCGAATGGCCGGGCGAGCGCGGTCTGTCGGGCCACTCCGACGGCGATGCCGCGGCGCACGCGATCTGCGATGCCCTCCTCGCCGCTGCGGGACTCGGCGACGTCGGACAGGTGTTCGGCACGGCCGACGCACGATTCGAGGCGGCGCACGGTGAGGTGTTCCTGGCCGAGACGCGCCGGCTCGTCGAAGCCGCGGGCTGGCGCGTGGGCAACGTCACGGTGCAGATCGTCGGCAATCGGCCGAAACTCGCGCCGCGCCGCGCTGAGGCCGAGGCGTTTCTGTCAGGCATCCTCGACGCACCCGTGAGCGTGTCGGCGACGACGAGCGATGCGCTGGGATTCACTGGCCGCGGTGAGGGCGTCGCGGCGATTGCGACGGCCCTGCTGTTGCCGGTCGCCTGAGCCGCAGTCGCGCAGGTCCCGGACACGCCCGGCCGGTAGGCTTACGGAGTGACCGTGCAACTCTACGACTCGAAGGCCCAGGCCCTACGTGATTTCGTGCCCCTCAGCGAGGGTCACGTCGGCATGTACGTCTGCGGACCGACGGTGCAGTCGAGCCCGCACATCGGGCATCTGCGCAGTGCACTGGTCTACGACATCCAGCGTCGCTGGTTCGCATACCGCGGCAACGACGTCACCTTCGTGCGCAACGTCACCGACATCGACGACAAGATCTTGAACGCGGCCGTCGACTCGTCGACCGGTGAGCAGTGGTGGGCGCTTGCCTACCGCGTCGAACTCGAGTTCACGGCGGCGTATACCTCGCTCGGCATCTTGGCGCCCACGTACGAACCGCGGGCGACCGCGAGCGTGTCGCAGATGCAGGAGCTCATCGCGCGGCTCATCGAGCGCGGCCATGCGTATGCGGCCCCGGATGCCTCGGGCGACGTGTACTTCGACACCGCGAGCTGGCCCGCCTACGGCGAGCTCACGCGTCAGGCGCGCGACAACATGGAGGCCGCGGTCGACGCGGATCCTCGCGGCAAGCGCGACCCGCGCGATTTCGCGCTCTGGAAGGGTCGCAAGGACACCGAACCCGATTCAGCGAGCTGGGCCTCGCCGTGGGGCGATGGTCGCCCCGGCTGGCACATCGAGTGCTCGGCCATGGCGAGCCGGTACCTCGGCGCCGAGTTCGACATTCACGGCGGCGGCCTCGACCTGCGTTTCCCGCATCACGAGAACGAACTTGCACAGTCGACCGCGGCCGGCGACGAGTACGCCCGATATTGGGTGCACAACGGACTCGTGAACATCGGCGGGCAGAAGATGTCCAAATCGCTCGGCAACTCCGTCTACGCGGCGGAGTTGTTCGAGCTCGCCTCGCCGCTCGCCGTACGCTACCTGCTCGGCGCCGCGCACTACCGGTCGACACTCGACTACGTGCCCGGTTCCCTCACTGAGGCCGAGGCGGTCGTCGACCGCATCCGCGTCTTCCTCTCGCGGGTCGAACGACGCCTCGCGGGCACTCGGTACGCCGCAGTCGGCAGCACCGTCATCCCAGACGCGTTCGCCGCGGCGATGGACGACGACTTCGGGGTGCCGCAAGCACTCGCGGTACTGCACGACACCGTACGAGCCGGCAACCAGGCGCTCGACGCCGACGAGCTCCGCGATGCCGCCATCGCCCACGGCGAGGTCGTGGCCATGGTCGAAGTACTCGGCATCGACCCGCGCGATCGGCAATGGGCGCCGGCCGACACCGGCCCCGCGGCATCCGCGCTCGACGCCCTCGTCACCCGTCTCATCGAAGACCGCCAGGCTGCGCGCGAGTCGAAGGACTACGCTGCCGCAGACCGCATCCGCGCCGAACTCTCGGCCGCGGGCATCACCACCGAAGACAGCCAGACCGGAACGCATTGGAGCTTGGGATCATGAAGGGCAGCAGCGGCAAGTCGCGCGCCGGAGCCGTGCGCAAGGGTAAGAGCAAGCAGGTCGGCTCCGGAGGCCAAGGGCGTCAGGCGCTCGAGGGCAAAGGGCCCACGCCCAAGGCGGAGGATCGCGCCTGGCATCCCGCGGGCAAGCGCAAGGCGGCAGAGGAGCGTTCTCGCTCGTCCGGCGGCAAGCGGGTCGCCGGGCAGGAGCAGCGTTCGGGCGCGCCGCGCGGCGCGTCGGGTGCCGCTCGCCGGTCGAAGTCCGGTGACGAGTCCGAGATCGTGACCGGTCGCAACTCGGTTGTCGAGGCGCTTCGGGCCCGCATTCCGGCGACGACGCTGTATGTCGGCGCGCGCATCGAGATGGATGACCGGGTGCGCGAGGCGATGAAGGTCGCAACGAACCGCGGCATCCCCATTCTCGAGGTCATGAAGCCCGAACTCGACCGGCTTGCCGGCGAGGGCGGCGTGCACCAGGGGCTCGCCCTGAAGGTGCCCGCCTACGAGTACGCGCATCCGATCGAGCTGCTCGACGAGGTGCTGGCGCGCGACGAGACCCCGTTGTTCGTCGCGCTCGACGGCATCACCGACCCTCGCAACCTAGGCGCGATCCTCCGCTCCACGGGGGCGTTCGGCGGCCAGGGCGTCATCGTGCCGCAGCGTCGTTCGGTCGGCGTGAACTCTGCGGCGTGGAAGACCTCGGCCGGGGCGGCGGCACGTGTGCCCGTTGCCATGGCGCCGAACCTCACGCAGACGCTCAAGGCGCTGAAGGAGCGCGGAGTCTTCGTGCTCGGTCTCGACGGCGGCGGGGATGTCTCGCTGCCGGGCCTCTCGTGGGCCGATCGGCCGATCGTGATCGTCGTGGGCAGCGAGGGCAAGGGGCTCTCGCGGCTCGTCGCCGAGACGTGCGACGCGATCGTCTCCATCCCGATCAGTGACGCGACCGAGTCGCTGAACGCCGGAATCGCGGCATCCGTCACCCTCTACGAGATCTCCAAGCTCCGCGCCGAATAGCGGGTCCGTCGGTCGAGTAGCGCCCAGCGGACCTGCATACGCTCGCTACTCGACAGCGGGTTCCCGTGTGGGTCAGACGTTGGTTCGCCAGTCGCCGTCATCGTCGGGATCGAGGGCGGCGAAGGCCGCGGTGTCGGTCGAGGGGATCGTCTCGATCGGCATGGTGAACGCGCCCGTCGGCGGGCCGATCACGGTCGCCTCGTCGCGCCGATGCCGCAACACGGTGTTGATGTAGGAGGTCACCGCTTCAGCGAGCGGGATGTCGTGCCCGGCCTGCTGGGCGAGGTACCAGCGGTGGTCGAGCAACTGGTGGAACACCTCGGCCGGTTCGAGCTTGCCGCGCAGGTCGAGCGGAATCGCCCGCACGACCGGTTCGAACACACGCATGAGCCATTCGTGCGCGACCATCTCCTCGTCGAGCTCGGTCTTGCCGTAGGCGGCCCGGTACGAGTCGAGGTCGTTGAGCAGTCGTCGTGCCTGGTTCTCGCCGGCGTCGACCCCTGTGAGTCGCAGTAGGCGCCGCTGGTGGTGGCCAGCATCGACGACCTTCGGCTGGATGCGCACGGTCGTGCCCGTCTCGTCAGTCTTGATCGCGAGTTCTTCGATGTCGAAGCCGAGCTCGTTCAGCCGGGTCACGCGCTCATTGATGCGCCACCGCTCGGCGCTCGAGAACGACTCGGATCCGGTGAGCTCGATCCAGAGGCTGCGGTAGGCCTCCACGATGCCATTCGAGATGTTCACGGGATCGAGTTCGTCGGCCACCTTGCCGCCCGCCTCGAGGTCGAGCAGTTCGCCCGCGATGTTGACCCGAGCGATCTCGAGGTCGTTCTCGCGTTGGCCGTTCGAGAGCCCGCCCTCGTAGAGCTTGCCGGTCTCGGCGTCGACGAGGTACGCCGCGAATGCACCAGCGTCGCGGCGGAACAGCGTGTTCGAGAGTGAGACGTCACCCCAGAAGAACCCGACGATGTGCAGGCGCACCAACAGCACGGCGAGGGCGTCGACGAGCCGCGTCGCGGTGTCGGGCCGGAGCGTCTGCGAGAAGAGCGCTCGATAGGGGAGCGAGAAGCGCAAGTGCCGCGTGACGAGTACCGGCTTGAGTGAATCGCCTTCGGCGTCGGTGCGGTTGGTGATGAACGCGACGGGCTCGACGCACGGGATGTCGAGGCGCTGCAGCGTGCGCAGCATCTCGTATTCGCCCTTGGCCATCTCGGCCGTCGTCTCCTTGATCGCCACGACGTGCGCGCCGAGGTGCGCGAACCGCACGAGGTGGCGCGAGATTCCCTTGGGCAGCGCCGCGATGGTGTCGTTCGGCCACGCCTCGAGGGGGAGGTCCCAGGGCAGGTCGAGCAGTGCAGGGTCGGCCGTGGCCGAGGTGATGGAGAGTGAGCCGCTCATTGTGGTTCAGCGTAGCCGCGGTTGAGGTGGGCGCAGAACAGGCGGGAGAACAACGATGCCGGCCGGGCCGAAGCCCGGCCGGCATCGCCGGTGATTGCGTGGGTCAGGCCAGCACGACCTTGCCGCCGAGGCGGTCGCCCGACTCTGCGTCGAAGAGGTGCACGTGGTTCGGCGTGGCGGTGAGGTAGACCTTGTCGCCGGCTGACGGGTGCAGCCGGCCGTCGACGCGAGCGACGATGTCGGTGCGCTTGCCCTCGACTGTGGAGTGGCCGTAGAGGTAGCCGTCGGCGCCGAGCTCTTCGACGAGGTCGACCTCGACTGCGAGGCCATCACCCTGAGTGGGCGACACGACGATGTCTTCGGGGCGTACGCCGATGGTGGCGACCTTGCCACTCGACTGGGCGAGCGTTTCGCGGTCGACCGGCACCGTTGCGGTGCCGAACTTGATGCCGTCGTCGACGAGGTCGGCGTGGAACAGGTTCATCGCGGGCGAGCCGATGAAGCCGGCGACGAACACGTTCTTCGGGGCCTCGTACAGGTCGCGCGGGGTACCGACCTGCTGCAGGACGCCGTCTTTCAGCACGGCGATGCGGTCGCCCATGGTGAGCGCCTCGGTCTGGTCGTGGGTGACGTAGACCGTGGTGACGCCGAGACGGCGCTGGAGCGAGGCGATCTGCGTACGGGTCTGCACACGGAGCTTCGCGTCGAGGTTCGACAGCGGCTCATCCATGAGGAACACCTGCGGCTGACGCACGATCGCGCGGCCCATGGCGACGCGCTGACGCTGGCCGCCCGAAAGTGCCTTCGGCTTGCGGGCCAGGTACGGCTCGAGGTCGAGGAGTTTGGCTGCCTCGAGCACGCGTGCGGCGCGCTCTTCCTTGCCGATGCCCGCGATCTTGAGCGCGAAGCCCATGTTCTCGGCGACGGTCATGTGCGGGTAGAGCGCGTAGTTCTGGAAGACCATCGCGATGTCACGGTCTTTCGGCGGCACGTCGGTGACGTTGCGGTCGCCGATGAAGATGTTGCCCTCGTTGACCTCTTCGAGGCCGGCGAGCATGCGGAGCGAGGTTGACTTGCCGCAACCAGAGGGGCCGACGAGGACGAGGAACTCACCGTCTGCCACCTCGAGGTCGAGCTGATCGACGGCCGGCCGGTTGCCTCCGGGGTAGATGCGGGTGGCCTTGTCGAACGTGACTGACGCCATGATTCTGTTTCTCCTTCACCGGCAGGTACGTGCCGGACGATCCGTAGTGATGGACTGCGTCGACGCTGACGCCCACTCAGTATCGCATGCGCGGATGGCCGCGAAGCACCCGTTCCGGCCGGGGCATCTAGTCGGAACTCGGCGCGCTCGCGGCATCCGTTTGGGTGATTCCCAGCCATCCTCCCTACTATCGTCTTTGCGTCCGCATGCACACGCGCGCGCCCACACAGCGACCGGAGTGACCATCGATGAGCAACGGCGGATCGAATCAGCCACGTCCCACCCGTAACGAGCAGCGCGAAGCGGCACGTGAGACGGCGCGAGTTCTCCGCGAGGAGCAGAAGAAGCGCGAGCGCCGCAACAAGGTGCTCCTTCAGGGCGGCGTCATCGTCGCAGTCGTCGCGATCGCGGCGGTCATCGGCACGCTGATCTTCCAGAGCGTCAAGCCGGCGGGCCCCGGCCCCGCCAACATGGCGAGCGACGGCATTCTGCTCACGGGTGTCGACGGCGTCATCACGGCGACCGAGTCGCCGGCACTGGCTGCGGACGGCACTCCGACCCCGACCGTGCCCGACGACAGCGGCACCGTGGCCAACATCGTCATATACATCGACTACCTGTGCCCGTTCTGCGGCCAGTTCGAGTCGACGAACTCCGAGTCGATCAGAACGATGGTCGAGTCGGGGGCCGCGACGCTCGAGGTGCACCCGATCGCACTGCTGACCAACAAGTCGGCCGGCACCCAGTACTCGTTGCGAGCCGCAAACGCTGCCGCTTGCGTCGCGGATGCCTCGCCCGAGTCGTTCTTCGACTTCAACGCGTTGCTCTTCGAGAACCAGCCCGAAGAGACGTCGACCGGCCTCGACAACGACGAGATCAAGGCCCTCGCGAAAGAGGCCGGCGTCAGCTCGCTCTCGACGATCGAGAAGTGCATCGACGACACCCAGTTCAAGGCATGGGTGCAGGATGCCACGGCGCGCGCGCTCTCCGAACCGGTGCCGAACTCCGACCTCGAGTCGATCACCGGTACCCCGACGGTGCTCGTGAACGGCAAGCAGTACGCCGGTTCGCTCACCGACCCGGCCGAGTTCCAGTCGTTCGTGCTGCAGGCGACCGGTGAGACCTTCTCCGAGTCGACCTCGACGCCGACCCCGACGCCCGCACCGGCGTCCTGACGATCGCCACGAAGGCCCGGCCCCGCGCCGGGCCTTCGTGCATTCGAGCGGTGGGACGATCGATAAGATGTCGGGGAGGTCTTTCCTCTCGCCGGCTTGGCGCAATTGGTAGCGCACCGCTCTTGTAAAGCGGGGGTTGTGGGTTCGAGTCCCACAGTCGGCACTTGAACCAGCACACCGTCGAAGCGACCCGGCATGCGCAGGGATCCGAACTGCGGCATCACCACGCACACGTCGAGCAGTCGAAGATCCCGCTGTGGATCGGCCTCGTACTCGCCCTGATATTCGGCGCCGGCACGGCGCTGCAGTCCCGCGTCAACGGGCAACTCGCACAGGCACTCCACGACCCGTACACGGCCGCGGCGATCTCGTTCGGCAGCGGGCTGGTGATCCTGCTCGTCGTGCTGACCTTGTGGAAGCCCGGTCGTGCAGGCCTCGGCCGTGTCGGCAGTGCGCTCCGCACCCGCTCGCTCCCGTGGTGGATGGTGCTGGGCGGCCTGGCCGGGGCCTGGTTCGTGACCACGCAGGGACTCTCGGCCGGTGTCATCGGGGTCGCCCTCTTCACGATCGCGATCGTCGCGGGGCAGACCGTCGGCGGCATCGTGTTCGACCTCATTGGTCTCGGCCCGGGCGGGCGCCGCCCGCTCAGCACGACACGGGTCATCGGTGCGGTGCTCGCGCTCGCCGCGATCGGCTGGGCGGTTTCGGCGCAGGTCGCCGGCGATGCGCCGGTGCTGCTCATGGTGCTCCCGTTCATCGCTGGCGTCGGTTCAGCGTGGCAGCAGGCCGTGAACGGCCGGGTCAAGGCCACCGCCGACAGCGCCCTCACCGCGACCGTGATCAACTTCGCCGTCGGCACGACGGCGCTCGCAGTGGTGATGCTCGTGCACGCGGCGTCCGCCGGCTGGCCCACTGCACTGCCCGCTGAGCCGTGGCTCTACGCGGGCGGGGCGCTGGGTTGCATCTTCATCGCCGGACAGGCGATGCTCGTGCGACGCCTCGGCGTGCTGCTGCTCGCCCTTTGCGGCGTGGCCGGCCAACTCGTCGCCGCGCTTGCCCTCGACCTGCTGCTGCCGACGGCCGATCGTCCGGTCGAGCTCGCGACCGTCGGCGGCACCGTGCTCGCCCTCGTCGCGGTCGCAGTCGCGTCGATCCGCTGGGGGCGGCGCAAGCACGCCGTGGCGCTCGCAGATCAGCAGTCGGCGGACGAGCCCGAGGTCGCGCCCACCGAGGTCAGCCGAGCGAACTGAAGCGAGAGACAGCCGCGACGTCGGGGCCGCGATCGGGTCGTCGCCCGCCGGGCAGTCCGCCTACGTACAGCCAACCGAGCAGCCGTTCACCGGTCGCGAGACCGTGCAGTTCGGCGACGAGCGGATGCCGCGTGTGCGGGCCCGTGCGCCACATCACGCCCCACCCGGCGTCGTCGAGCAGCAGGCTGAGCTGATGGGCGACGCCCGCCGCAACCATCTCCTGCTCCCACTCCGGCACCTTGTGGTGTTGCGAGGTCACAGCCACGATCGCGAGCAGCAGTGGTGCCCGCAGCGGCTTGCCCGCGAGCCGGGCGCCGTGTTCGCCGTCGAGTCCGGCTGCACCCGCGAGCGCGGTGCCCAGCCGAACGCGGGCGTCACCGCGGAGCGCGATGACCCGCCACGGCCGCAGTGCCGCGTGATCGGCGACCCGGCCTGCCGCCTCGAGCAACGCGACGATCTGGTCGTCGTCGGGCGCGGCATCCGTCACCTTGGGCGCCGACCGCCGCGCGAGCATCGCCTCGCGAACGGATGCCGCCACTCAGGCCTCGGCAGTGAAGTCGAGGGAGAGCGAATTCATGCAGTAGCGGTCGCCGGTGGGCGTGCCGAACCCGTCGGGGAAGACGTGCCCGAGGTGGGAACCGCAGTTCGCGCAACGCACTTCGGTGCGCACCATGCCGAGCGAGGAGTCCTCGATGAGTTCGACGGCTTCGGGGCGCACCGATTCGTAGAAGCTCGGCCAGCCGCAGCCGGAGTCGAACTTCGTGCCGCTCTGGAAGAGCTCGGCGCCGCAGGCGGCGCACGCGTACACGCCGCCACGCTCCTCGTCGAGGAGTTCACCCGTCCACGGACGCTCGGTCGCGGCCTCGCGGAGCACGGAGTACTGCTCGTCGCCGAGTTCGGCGCGCCACTCCTCGTCGGTCTTGTCCACGTTGTACGCCATGAGCGGTCCTCTCAGTCCTCGCGTCGGTGCTCCACCATGCTCGCAGGTCTTGCGGCAGGTTCCGACACCGGGTGCAACGCACTGGCGAGCGTCGATGTTCCGAGCGGCGGGTCGGTCGCGGGATCGACCGGGTGCGGACCGGACACACGCCGCCGCCACACGGCTCGTGCACGGCCGACAGTGTCTAGGATTTGTGCAGGCGGCGCATCCGGCTCGCCTCGACGGGAGGTCGTATGAGCGCCGAGCGCATACCGCAACGTCCCGCCGAGTCGGCACTCGACGAGCGCGCTGTGCGCGTGCTCGCGTTCGAGTCACGCGCGTGGCAGCAGCCGGGCGCGAAGGCGGAGGCGATCCGCGATGAGTTCGCGATCTCCGCCGCCCGCTACTATCGGATACTCGGCGAACTCATCGATTCGCCCGCCGCCCTCCGGCACGACCCCATGCTCGTCAAGCGACTGCAGCGGTTGCGTGCGGCCCGGGTGGCGGCGCGAACGCGGCGTTCCCTCTCGATCGGCCGACCGCTCGACTGAGCGCGGCCCTGACACCTGACTGGACCCATGGCGCAGAAGTTCCCCCGCGATCGTTTCGACTCGATCCCGCATGGCATCGACCGCGTCGGCGCCCATCGGGCACCCGCGCGCCGGGGCGCCGGCTGGATCACCTTCGGCTGGGCGACGCTCGCGACCGTCGTGCTGGTGGGTGTGGGCATCGCCGGCGTCATGCTTTTCAACGACCGGCTGAACTTCGGCAATCCAGCGGCCGCGTCGCCGAGCCCGGAACCCGTCGTCACCGCCGAGCCGGTGGTCGCTCCCGACATCCCGGTGCTCGTGCTGAACGGCACGGCCACGTCGGGGCTCGCGGCACAGGCGCAAGAGGCCCTCGTCGCCAACGGTGTGCCGGTGGGTTCCACCGCGAACGCGAGCGACGACACGCTGACCGAGACCGTCGTCTACTACGCGACCCCCGAGCTCGAGGGTGCTGCTCGAGGCGTCGCGCAGTTCTTGCCCGAAGCAGATGTGCGGATGTCGGACCAGTTCGTGGCCACGGGCAACCAACTCGTCGTGGTGCTCGGATCCGACTACGCGGAGGCCACGGCGGGCTGACTGGCGATCCAATCGTTGCCATTCCGAGACCTCTCGCCCGGTCCCTCCTCTTGTGCCCGCACGTCTCGACGTGAGTATCTGGACTCGGTCGCTCTATCCCGTGTGAACGCCCGGCGCCGTCCCGGTGCCCCGTCAGCACGAACGAGGGGCCCGGTACAGGCGACAGGCACGTGCTGATCGACACACGGCAACATGGGAGCAACGCATGGCGAACGGAACCGTCAAGTGGTTCAACGCTGAAAAGGGCTATGGATTCATCACCGTCGATGAGGGGGGCCAAGACGTCTTCGTCCACTACTCCGCGATCGACATGTCCGGCTACAAGGTGCTCGAAGAGGGCCAGCAGGTCGTGTTCGAGGTCGGCACGGGTTCGAAGGGCCCTCAGGCCGAGGCGGTCCGCCTCGCTTGAGCCGGTTCCACCTGATCCGCCCGGTATGTCGCAGTGGGTCCGTGGCGTGCCGCAGGCCGACTCCGATGCCCGCCCGACTACGCTGAGCGCATGGCAGCGCGGGCCCGGCCGGCACCGCTTCGGCGGGCAGCGGCGTTCGCCGTGCTCGCCTCGGCGGTGGTCATGCTCGTCGGGTGCCAGTCATCGGCGTCCGGCTCCGGCCCGCAGCCCGGCGGAGTGACGGCGCGTCCCGCGGGTGATTCGTCTGCGGTGGCCGTGGCGTTCGCGCCGCTTCGAGGCACGGCGGCGGATGCTGCGGGGCTCGCCCACCCCTCGCTCGCAGTGAAGATCGACAACCACGAAGAGGCTCGGCCGCAAGTCGCGCTGAATCGAACCGACATCGTCTTCGAGGAGCTCGTCGAGGGCGGCATCACCAGGTACCTCGCGGTCTGGCATTCGGATGTCCCCGACGAGGTTGGCCCCGTGCGCTCGATTCGTCCGATGGATCCCGACATCGCGACGCCGTTCGGCGGCATCATCTCGTATTCGGGCGGGCAGGAGCAGTTCGTCGAGATGATGATGGCGACGCCGCTCCTCAACATCGTCTTCGACTACGACGACACCGGTCTCTTCTCCCGGGCCGACGAGCGGCCGGGGCCGCACGACGTGATCCTCCGTGCCGGCGAGGCGGTTGCACGAAACGCGTCTCTCACGCCGCCGCCCATGCAGTTCGTGTACGGCGCGGCGGATCCGTTGGCTGCGCCGGCCCTCGCTGCGGCCCCGACGTCGCGGATCGACCTCGTGTTCTCCGATGCGCGCTTCCCGGCATGGGAGTGGGATGGCGGGGCATCCGTGTGGTTGCGTTCGCAGGAGGGTTCGGCCGATCTCGAGGCGTCGGGGGAGCGCGTGCGGGCGACGAACGTCGTGACGCTGCGCGTCGGAATCGACGACAGCACGTACGAGGACATTCCGAAGACGATCCTGATCGGCTCGGGTGAGGCCTGGGTCTCGGTTGGGGGCCGCACAGCGCACGGCACCTGGTCGAAGGATGCCGCGGCGTCGCCGATCACCCTCACCGCCGATGACGGCTCGCCGTTGCGCCTCGCCCCCGGCAACACATGGGTGGAGCTCGTGCCGAACGAGGGTTCGGCGAGCTTCACGCCCTGAGCGGACAGCCTCGCGCTCGCTTGCACTCCCGACGGTCGAGTGCCAGAATCGTCTTAGCACTCACTCGTTTTGAGTGCTAACCCAACGAATCTTTGAAGACGTCCGGGAAAGGACGAGAGAAACACATGGCAAAGATCATTGCTTTCAACGAGGAGGCCCGTCGCGGCCTCGAGCGTGGCCTCAACACGCTTGCCGACGCGGTGAAGGTGACCCTCGGCCCGCGCGGCCGCAACGTCGTGCTCGAGAAGAAGTGGGGCGCGCCCACGATCACGAACGACGGCGTGTCGATCGCCAAGGAGATCGAGCTCGACGACCCGTACGAGAAGATCGGTGCCGAGCTCGTCAAGGAGGTCGCCAAGAAGACCGACGACGTCGCCGGTGACGGCACCACGACCTCGGTCGTGCTCGCCCAGGCGCTCGTGCGCGAGGGCCTTCGCAACGTCGCAGCAGGCGCCGACCCCATCTTGCTGAAGCGCGGCATCGAGAAGGCCGTCGCGGCCGTCGAGACCGAGCTCCTCGCGAACGCGAAAGACGTCGAGACGAAGGAAGAGATCGCCGCAACGGCTTCGATCTCGGCCGGCGACGAGCAGATCGGTGCTCTCATCGCCGAGGCGATCGACAAGGTCGGCAAAGAGGGTGTCGTCACCGTCGAGGAGTCGAACACCTTCGGCACCGAGCTCGAGCTGACCGAGGGCATGCGCTTCGACAAGGGCTACCTGTCGGCGTACTTCGTCACCGATCCCGACCGTCAGGAAGCGGTCTTCGAAGACCCCTACATCCTGATCGTCAACGGCAAGGTCTCGAACATCAAAGACCTGCTGCCGATCGTCGACAAGGTCATCCAGACCGGCAAGCAGCTCCTGATCATCGCTGAAGACGTCGACGGCGAGGCCCTGGCCACGCTGATCGTCAACAAGATCCGCGGCATCTTCAAGTCGGTCGCCGTCAAGGCTCCCGGCTTCGGCGACCGCCGCAAGGCGCAGCTGCAGGACATCGCGACGCTCACCGGCGGCCAGGTCATCTCGGAAGAGGTCGGCCTCAAGCTCGAGAACGTCACCCTCGACCTGCTCGGCACCGCCCGCAAGGTCATCATCACCAAAGATGAGACGACCATCGTCGAGGGTGGCGGCGACGAGGAGGCCATCGCAGGCCGTGTCTCGCAGATCCGCAAGGAGATCGACAACACCGACTCCGACTACGACCGCGAGAAGCTGCAGGAGCGCCTCGCCAAGCTCGCCGGCGGCGTCGCCGTCATCAAGGCGGGTGCGGCGACCGAGGTCGAGCTCAAGGAGCGCAAGCACCGCATCGAAGACGCAGTTCGCAACGCGAAGGCCGCCGTCGAAGAGGGCATCGTCGCTGGTGGTGGCGTCGCTCTCATCCAGGCAGGCAAGACCGCGTTCGAGAAGCTCGAACTGACGGGTGACGAGGCGACCGGCGCGAACATCGTGCGCGTGGCCATCGACGCGCCGCTCAAGCAGATCGCCCTCAACGCCGGCCTCGAGCCGGGCGTCGTGGTCGACCGCGTGCGCAACCTCCCGATCGGCCACGGTCTGAACGCCGCGACCGGCGAGTACGTCGACATGCTGGCTGCCGGCATCAACGACCCGGTGAAGGTCACCCGTTCGGCGCTGCTCAACGCTGCGTCGATCGCCGGCCTCTTCCTCACCACCGAGGCCGTCGTCGCCGACAAGCCCGAGAAGAACCCGGCTCCGGCCGGCGACCCCACGGGCGGCATGGACTTCTAGTCCTCCGCGCTCTGCGCACGATGAAGGGCGTCTCCTCAGGGAGGCGCCCTTCGTCGTATCCCGATTGCTCAGCGTGACCGTGCTGAAATCGTTAGCCGCAGTGTGAGTCGTCGAAGAGTCCGCATCGATAGCGTGAGCTCATGCTCCGCCATCGCGTGCCGCTCATCTTCGCCGCTGCGCTCGTGACGGTCGCGTTCTCCGGATGCGTCGCCCCGTTGCCTGCGCCGACTGCCATACCGACGACGACACCCACTGCGACCCCCGAACCCGCGGTCGCCGAAGGGCCGACGCCGCGCATCGACGCGACATGCAAAGACATCGTGGATCCCGCGGCGTTGCGGGCGTTCCTCGGATCGAGCGATCCGGCGCTCGCGGAAGTCGACCCTGCGGTGCGGCTCACGCCCGACGACGCCGCGCGGGAGCAGCTCGGTGCGCTGACCTGCCTTTGGGAAAACGGACTCGCGATCGACCCGTTCGTCGGGTCCGGCTCGACCGGCAAAGCGGTGCGTCTGAGCATCCTGCCCGAGGGGCTCGATGGGGCGATCGCCTACGTCGACGGCTATCAGATTGCAGATCCGACGTACGGCGAGCATGTGCAGGGGCCGCGTTGCATCGGCGCGGCTGATGACTTCGATCGCGGTTACTGCGAGCTCTTCGGCGTCATCGGCCAGACCTGGATCGAGCTCACCGTCGACGGGATCGAGGTCGCAGAGGACACGACGAACGAGGATCTCGTTGCCGGGTTCCGCGCGCTCATCGACCCGATGATCGCGCGAGTCGCATTGATGACCCCGCACGAGCGGTGGGTGCCCGACGCCGCGAGTGCCATCGTGCCGGCGGATTGCGACGCCCTCGCACCGACGGACGTGATCGTTGCCGTCACGGACGTGCCCGGCCTGCGCGTTGGGCCGCAATGGGACGGTCCGCGCATCGGTCAATACTGGTACGCGACGACTGAGATCGGCGCGGCGCGGTGTTCGCTCGCGTTGTCAGACAGCGACGCATCCCTGGGGCAGATCGGCATCCTCCCGAGCGGATCTTGGGCATTCGACAGATTCGCTGCGGCTTGGCGCGCCGAGGGCGGGGTGGCGCTCGACGTTGCCGGGGTGCCCGACGGTGCAGTGATCGCACGGTGCGCCAATGCTGAGATCGAGTGTCGAATCGACGCCTCGGTCGCGGGGAACTGGGTGCAGGTGATGGTGTATCCGACGCCGTCGCCCGATATCGACTACGCGCAACCGGCCGCGTACTACGAAGCGGCGCGGGCAGCGGCCGAGGAGATCGTTGCCATCGTGGTCAAGCGCGTCGCAGCGGGCTGAGCAGGCGTCAGCGCAGGAACAGTCGGGCATTCGACTGCTCGGCATCGGAGTACTGCATCGCTGCGGTGCCGAGGGCGGTGTTGAGACCGGCGAGACTCTCTTCGACCTGCGTCTGCGTGGCGCGCCAGTCGGCGACAGCCCCCTGGAAGGCGGACGACGCCTGACCCGACCACGAGGACTGCAAGCCCGTGAGCTGACCGAGAAGCGACGCCACTTCGGACTGGATGCGCCCGATCGTGCCGCGCATCGTCTGGGTTGCGGCGGCGACTTGCTCGGAGTCGACCTGGTATGTGGTCATGGTGTTCCCTTCGTTCGGTGTGTCGCCACGCTACGAGCGCACCGACCGAGGGAATCGCTTGGGCACGCATCGGTGCGCGGCATCCGTCGACCGCCGCATGTTGAGGACGAGTCGGTTGCGTTGAAGGACGCGCGGGCGCCTCAGTCGACGTCGACCGACTGCGCCGCCGCTGAGCCGGCCAGTGGCAGCGACACCCGGAAGGTCGCTCCGCCGCCCAGCGTCTCGACGACGTCGACAGTGCCGTTGTGCGCTGCGACGATCGAGGACACGATCGCGAGTCCGAGGCCGGACCCACCCGTCTCGCGCGTGCGAGACGTGTCGGCGCGCCAGAAGCGCTGGAAGATCTTCTCGCGGATCTGCGGGGGGATGCCCTCACCGTGATCGACGACCTCGATCATCGCGCGCTCGGCGGACTCATCGACGGAGATGCGGATCTCGATGGGACTGTCGGAGGCGGTGAACCGGATCGCGTTGCCCATCAGGTTCGTGATCACCTGGCGGATCTTGTTCTCCTCCGCGAGCACGACCGTGCGCCGCACAGGCTTCTGACGGCCCTGAGCCGAGGGAGCGTCCGCCGTCGCCGGTGCGGGCAGCGCGCCAGCGGCTGCGGCCGAAGCGGCTGCGGCCGACGCGGCAGCGGCCGACGCGCGGCCGGCGCGCTTCGAGGGCACGGATGCTCCGCCTCCGGCCTTCCCGGCCGCCCGTCGGCTACCGGTCGTCGTCGCAGCCTCGCCGCGAGGACGACGGCCGCGCAACCGTGCGAGCGTCGCACCCGCGAACGAGATCGGGCCGGTGAGCGTGCTGGCGCGGTCGGCGGCGGGTTCGAGCTCGACCTCGAGGTCGGGGGCGGGTTCGCCCGCGGCATCCGCCCGGCTGACATCTTCGGGCGCGATCACCGTGATCGTGCGAGCGGGGTGCGCGGCCATCGTGTCGAGGGCGGCGTCGCGGGCGAGCGGTACGAGGTCGACCTCGGCGAGTTCGAGCGGCTTGGCCTCATCGAGACGGGCGAGGGCGAGCAGGTCTTCGACCAGGCCGCCCATGCGGATGGCCTCCTTCTCGATGCGCTCCATCGCCTGACCGACTTCTTCGGCGCTCTGCAGGGCGCCCATACGGTAGAGCTCGGCATAGCCGCGCACCGAGACGAGAGGAGTGCGGAGCTCGTGCGAGGCGTCGCCGACGAACCGGCGCATCTGGTCGATCGTGCGTGCGCGGTCGCGGAACGCCCGGTCGATGCGGTTGAGCATCGTGTTGAGCGAACGGTTCAGCCGCCCGACCTCGGTGTTCGGCGTCGCCCCGCCGAGGCGCTGGCTGAAGTCGCCGTCGGCGATCGCGGCAGCGGTGCGCTCGACTTCGCGGAGCGGCATGAAGGTCGTCGTCACGAGCATGCGAGTCAGGAGCGCGCCGACGAGCACGACACCGAACCCGAAGCCGAGGAAGATCGTCAGGTAGACGGCGAGGAGCTGCTCGGTGTCCTTCGAGGAGACGGCGATGATGATGGGAGAGTATGCACCGTGCTCGTCGGCGAGCATGAGCGCCGCGACCCCTCTGAAGCTCGGCGAGCCGTTGGCGTCTTTCAGTGGGAAGACCTGGTAGTTCGAGCCGTTGAGCTCGTTGACCTGATCTTGCGTGAGGTTCTCGGGGACGACGGGATGCGTCTCGGGCCCACCATCGATCCAGTTGGTATTCTGCTTCTCGCCGGTCGTCGCATCGTAGATCGCGATGAAGACATCGTCAGACGGCATGAACTCCCGCTTGTCGAGGTCTTTCTCATCGGTGAAGTACTTCTTCAGTTCACCCGACGCGATCGTCTCGAGCTTGGTCGTCATCTGCGCTTCGACGTAGGAACGCAGCATGGCCGCGGTGCCGATTCCGGAGACCAGAAGGCCGAGCGTGAGCATGAGCACGGTGACGCCCGTGATCTTGGTGCGCAGCGAGATGCGGTTCCACCGCTCGGAGATCTGATTCATGGCGGGCCGAGTCTAGGTGGGCCTTCCTGAGTCAGGCCTTGGAGGACTTCAGCATGTAGCCGAATCCGCGCTTGGTCTGGATCAGCGGCTCGGCGGAGTGCTGATCGAGCTTGCGGCGGAGATAGGAGATGTAGCTCTCCACGATGCCGGCGTCGCCGTTGAAGTCGTACTCCCACACGTGGTCGAGGATCTGCGCCTTCGACAGCACCCGGTTGGGGTTCAGCATGAGGTAGCGCAGCAGCTTGAACTCGGTCGGGGAGAGCTCGACCGGCACGTCGCCGACGAGCACCTCGTGGGTGTCCTGGTCCATCGTGAGCTCGCCCGTGCGGATGACCGCGTCTTCCTCGGCGTGCATCGTGCGGCGCAGGATCGCCTTGATGCGCGCGACGATCTCGTCGAGGCTGAAGGGCTTGGTGACATAGTCGTCGCCCCCGACCGTCAAGCCGGTGATCTTGTCTTCGGTGTCGTCTTTGGCGGTGAGGAAGAGGATCGGCGCGGTGTAGCCGGCCGAGCGCAGGCGCTTGGTCACGCCGAAGCCGTTCATATCCGGCAGCATGACGTCGAGGATGATGAGATCGGGTTCCTCTTCGAGCACCGCGGAGATGGTCTGCGCGCCATTGCTGACTGCACGCACGGCGAAACCGGCGAAGCGAAGGCTCGTTGTGAGAAGGTCGCGGATGTTGGGCTCGTCGTCGACGATGAGAATTCGTGGTCCGTCGCTCATGTGATGATTCTCTGCGCATCGGCTGGAACTTTCCTGAACATTCTTCGAGGGTCGCGAATTTGGGGTGTCGGATGCCGCGCGCGCCGGGCAGCCCGCGACGTGGAAGACTCGGCAGCATGGCCAGTCGAACACAGGTGATCCGGCGCATCGGCCCTCGCGAATTCGACTTCGCACGTGAGGTCGCCGTCATGGCGATCGTCAACCGCACACCGGACTCGTTCTACGACCGAGGCCGCACGGAGGCGCTCGCGGCGGCCGTCGATGCGGCGAACCGGGCGATCGAACTCGGCGCCGATTGGATCGACGTCGGCGGTGCGAAGTTCGCGCCGGGGCCGCCGATCCCGCCCGCCGAAGAGATCGAGCGCGTGGTGCCGGTCGTGGCCGCACTCGCGGGATCAGATGCCGTGATCTCGGTCGACACGTTCCATCCTGAGGTGGCTCGGGCCGCGATCGCGGCGGGCGCCCACGTCGTCAACGACACGACGGGCATCCACGACCCGGCCATGGCCGACGTCGTCGCCGAGACCGGGGCGACGATCGTCGTCACCCACAGCCTCGCGAAGCCGCGCACGCCGTATCCCTCGCCGCAGTACGGCGATGTCGTCGCCGAGGTGTCGGCGTTCCTCGCCGAGCGGGTGGCCCTCGCGGAGTCGCGAGGTGTGGCATCCGATCGCATCATCGTCGACCCGGGCCATGACCTCAACAAGCACACGCTGCACTCGCTCGAGCTCACTCGCCGCCTCGGTGAGATCACCGCGCTCGGCTATCCGACACTCGTGGCGCTCTCGAACAAGGACTTCGTCGGCGAGAGCCTCGGCCGCTCTCGCGAACAGCGCATCGAGGGTTCGATCGCCGCCGCCGTGTACTGCGTCATGCAGGGCGCGCGCATCGTGCGGGTGCACAACGTGCGCGAGACGGTCGATGCGATGCGCATGATCGGGGCGATCGAGGGGTGGCGCGAGCCGGTGTTCCTGGAGCACAACCGATGAGTGGCGCAGGGCAGGCTCTCGACCGCGATGAGCTCTTCGCGGCGAACGCGATATCCGATCGCGAAGTGCGAGCGGTGCGCATGAACTTCGTGGCGAGCCTCGACGGTGCGGCGACGGTCGAGGGTCGCAGCGGCGGCCTCGGCGATGCAAACGACCGTCTCACGATGCAGGTGTTGCGCGCGCTCGCCGATGTCGTGCTGGTCGGCGCGGGCACGGTGCGCACCGAAGGCTACGGCGGGCTGGCGGTCGGCGAGACGGATGCCGCGTGGCGCGTCGCGCACGGGCTGCCGCAGCAGCCGAGGGTCGCCGTGGTCTCCTCTTCGCTCGAGCTCGATCCCGATGCCGCGTTCTTCACGGCGGCCGTGACCCGTCCGATCGTCGTGACTCACGCGGCGTCTCCCGTTGCGCGCCGCGAGGCGCTCGCGCAGGTCGCCGAGGTCGTCGTGGTCGGCGAACGCGCCGTCGATGTGCGCGCCATGCTCGACGTGCTCGCCGAGCGCGGGCTCCGGCAGGTGCTCTGCGAGGGCGGTCCGCTCCTGTTCGGATCGCTGCTCGAGGCAGACGTCGTCGACGAGCTCTGCCTCTCGCTCAGTCCGCTGCTGGTCGGAGGAGCCGCGGGTCGCATCGTGCGCGGCACCCCCGAGTTCGAGCGGCGCATGCACCTCGTGCACGCGATCCCCGCAGGCGACCTCCTGCTCTTGCGCTACTCGCGTGGCTGAGGGCGGGAGTCACCTTCTCGAATCTGCCGAGCACGCGTGAAGCGACTTCGTCCCTTCACGCTCCTGCTCCGCCTTTCGTGACCTGGAACGTCGCTTCGCGCCCCGCCGGGTCACGCAGCTTCGAGCGAGTGCGCGTCGAGGATCGTATAGCTGTAGCCCTGCTCCGCGAGGAACCGCTGGCGGTTCTGCGCGAAGTCCTGGTCGACGGTGTCTCGGGCCACGAGGGTGTAGAAGTTCGCCGACAGGCCCGACTCCTTCGGCCGCAGCAGGCGACCGAGTCGCTGTGCCTCCTCCTGGCGTGAGCCGAACGACCCCGACACCTGGATGGCAACCGTCGCCTCGGGCAGGTCGACCGAGAAGTTCGCGACCTTCGAGACCACGAGCACGGGCGTGCGCCCGTCGCGGAACTCCTGGTAGAGCCGCTCGCGTTCATCGACCGGCGTCGCTCCCGTGAGCTTCGGGGCGCCGAGCGCATCGGCCAGTTCGTCGATCTGGTCGAGGTACTGCCCGATCACGAGGATGCGCTCGCCGGCATGCTTGGCGACCAACTCCTTCACCACGCCGAGCTTCGCGGGAGCGGTGGCGGCGAGCCGATAGCGCTCGTCGTCGGCGGATGCCGCGTACGTGAGCCGCTCGGACTGCGGCAGGTCGATGCGCACCTCGTAGCAGGCGGCCGGGGAGATGAAGCCCTGGGCCTCGATCTCCTTCCACGGCGCGTCGAAGCGCTTCGGGCCGATGAGGCTGAACACGTCGCCTTCGCGACCGTCTTCACGCACGAGCGTCGCGGTGAGGCCGAGCCGGCGGCGTGCCTGCAGCTCGGCGGTGAGCTTGAACACGGGCGCGGGCAGCAGGTGCACCTCGTCGTAGACCACGAGTCCCCAGTCGAGCGCGTCGAGGAGCGCGAGGTGCGCGTACTCGCCCTTCCGCTTCGCGGTGAGGATCTGGTACGTGGCGATCGTGACGGGCTTGACCTCTTTGACCTGCCCCGAGTACTCGCCGATCTCGTCGGCGGTGAGGCTCGTGCGCTTCAGCAGTTCGGCGCGCCATTGGCGCGCAGAGACGGTGTTCGTCACGAGGATGAGCGTCGTCGTCTTCGCGGTCGCCATCGCGCCGGCGCCGACGAGGGTCTTGCCGGCACCGCACGGCAGCACGACGACGCCCGATCCGCCGTCGAAGAAGTTGTCGATGGCCTTCTGCTGGTAGTCGCGCAAGTGCCAGTCGGCCTGATCGAGGTCGATCTGGTGCGGTGTGCCGGGGGTGTAACCGGCGAGGTCTTCAGCCGGCCAACCGAGCTTCACCAGCTCTTGCTTGAGGGCGCCTCGTGCCCACGCGGCGACGAGGAAGCTCCGCTCGTCGATGCGTTCGGTCAGGAGCGGTGCGATGCGCCTGGCGCCGGCCACTTCGGTGAGCACCGCGGCGTCGTCGCTGTGCAGGCGCAGGGCGCCGTCGTCCGTGCGATCGACGACGAGCCGGCCGTAACGGCCGACCGTCTCGCGCATGTCGACCGCGACCGTCTGCGGCACCGGGAACTTCGCGTACCGTTCGAGGGTCGCGAGCATGTCTGCGGCGTCGTGGCCGGCTGCCCTGGCGTTCCACAGTCCGAGCCTCGTGATGCGGTAGGTGTGCACGTGCTCTGGGGCCCGCTCGAGCTCGGCGAACACCGCCAGATCGTGACGCGCATCTTCGGCGAGCGGATGGGCGACCTCGAGGAGGACGGTTCGGTCGCTCTGCACGATGAGTGGGCCGTCTGACATAGCCGTCGAGTCTACGCCCGGTTCATGGGAGGACGGCCGCGTGGCCATGGCGACGAGAACAGGCAGCGCCGCCGCATACGCCCACACCGCGCCTGTTCTCGTCGCCGCGGCGGCGTGTTCGTCCTGTTTCCGGTCAGGATCGCCAGGGCCGTTGGGCCGGTCGGAGAAGGCGCACCGGTCAGGTGCCGGCGGGCGCCGGGGAGACAGCCGCGATCGCCGACAGCGGAAGGGTGCGCTCGATGTCGGCCTTGCGGTCGCGCGCACGCAGTCGGCCGTTGGCGACGCTCGCGGGGGCGAGGAGGTAGTCGGCGGTGTCGCCGCCCGGCATGCGCACGGTGACCGTGAGGGTCTCTTTCGACCGCGCCGCCGCCTCGAGCTGCCGCGCGAGCCACGCCTGTTCGGTCGCGCCGGCCTCGCCCTCGGCGAGGACGAGATCGAGCAGGGCCTCGATGGGGTCGGCTCTCGGAGCGGGGTCGGGCACCGACGCGAGGTGGTGCCGGCGGAGTCGGATGATGTTACCGGCAGCGTCTTCCGCAGCCACGGGATAGCGGGCGTCGGAGAGGGCCCAGAACACGACTTCGGGGGCGAACCGGGAGAGCAAACGGTGGGTCCCGGTCTGTCTCAGGCCGATCGGTGCGAGCGACTGGTCGACGGCGAGCGTGCGCACGAGTTGCTCGTCATCGGAGCGGATCGCGGCGCGCGCCGGGGCATCCGTCTCGGCCGCGACGGCGACCCGCAGCGAGCCGAAGCGGGCGGCCGCCTCGCCCACGAGGTACGAGAGGGGCTGGGGGATGCCGGTGAGCGAGAGTCCGCCGAGGAACGCGAGGATCGAGTCGGCTGTCTCGCCGGCGGCGAGCCCGCGATTGACGGATGCCGCGCTGACGCGGTACGTCGAGGCCAGGTCTCGACCCTCGACGTCGGCGAAGCCTCGGAGTCGGGCATCGAGCGAGGGTTCGAGCGGTCCGGGCGAGACGATCGAGAGATCGTGCTGCAGGTACACCTTGTCGACTTGGGCGGGGAAATGCGCCGCGAGTCGAGCTGCGGCCTGGTCGAGCTCGCCCCCGAGCACGAGGAGTGCGATCGTGCCCGGTTCGCCGGCGACCGCCAGCCCGAGCGCCTCGGCTTCGCCGATGAGTCGCTCGAGCCCTTCATCGAGCCATCGCCCGCCCGCGGGGTAGAACCAGCGCACGTCGTCACGAAGGGTGCTCGCGGTGAGCGACTCACTGCGTCGCGCCACGAGTTCTCGCAGAGCCTCGGGGATGCGGTCGCGCCAGCACTCCGCGAGACGTCGCCACCGGCCCTCGGCCGACTCGAGCGCCCACGCGGCTCCGTTCTCGGATTCGAGCCAGAACGCACCTTCGCGCACGACGAGACCGGCTTCGTCGGCGCGGTGGAAGAGTCGAGGCAACGCGTCGAGCGCCGTGCCGCTCGCCTCGGCGAGGCGCTTGGAGTCGGGCAGTGCGAGCCCGCCTTTCGCGAGTTCGCGTGCCGGTTGGGTGCCGAGTGCAGCGAGCACCTCGGCTGTCGCCGCCACAGTCGCGTACGCGGTCTCGGCCGCACGTCGCTCGAGGATCGTGCGGTCGATCTCGTCGCCGGAGACGAGCACCGGCGGTGCGGGCTCCGCCAGCTCGGCCACTGTGGGCAGGTCGACGCCGAGTCTCGGCGCGACCCGCGCGATGATCGCTGCAGGAACGTGCACGCGGCCGTCGACGTGCACCACGAGCAGGAGCGAGTCGAGCACGTCGAGCAGTTCGCCCGCGGCATCCGACAGCTCTGCGGATGCCGCGTGACGCGCCAGTTCGTCGCGTACGGCCTCGGCCGTGCTGTCGCCGCCCGCGGCGAGGTCGACCGTGGTTGCGAGCACCGCGAGCCTGCGACGGTCGAGGCGGCCGACCGCGTGGTCGATCGAGTCGGGGGTGAGAACGGCCTCGGCGAGGTCGAAGAGGTCGCGCACGCCCGACGGCTCGAACTCGCGCGACTGCAGTGCTGCCGCGAGAGAGTCTCGCGACAGCTCGCGGAGTCGTGCGGCGAGCTCGAGCATCGTCTCCGGTCAGCTCGATTCGGCTCGTGAGGTGCGGGCCCGGCGGACGCCGTTGATGATGAGGAGGGCGATCAGGAGGAGGAAGGCGATCGGCAGGCCGAACCAGGGCAGCATCGTGACGACGGCCCAGAAGCCCGAGCCCATCTCTTCGCGCGTGACGCCGGAGAACGTGCCGATCATGACGGCGAAGAAGCAGATGATCGAAAGGCCGACCACGGCGGCGAACATATAGGCGAGGACGCGCTCGGCGCGATTGTCGATGATGGGGCCGGAATCGCTCACGGGTCCAGAATAGGCCAGGCGACCCACTCGCGGGTGCCCCGGAGCCCTAGACTGGGCGGTGGACGGCGCAGCGTTTGAGCGCGCCTGCAGACATGAGCGAGGTTTCCACGATGCCCACCGGCAAGGTCAAGTTCTACGACGAGGAGAAGGGATTCGGCTTCATCAGCTCCGATGACGGCCAAGAGGTCTTCCTCCATGCATCCGCTCTTCCCGCCGGCGCGACCGTGCGCGCGGGCAGCCGCCTGGAGTTCGGTGTCGCAGAGGGCAAGCGCGGCGCGCAGGCTCTCTCGGTGCGCGTGCTCGACACGCCGGTGAGCCTCACCAAGATCAATCGCATGCCAGCCGACGACATGGCGATCATCGTCGAAGACGTCGTGAAGGTGCTCGATGGCATCGGTTCAGATCTCCGTCGCGGCCGCTACCCCGAGAAGTCGAAGGCACGTACCGTCTCCGCGGTGCTGCGCAAGGTGGCAGACGATCTGGATGCCTGAGTCGACCGAACCCGATAGCGCCCCCGTCGAGGTGAATGTCGACGCACCCGTCGGCGCGCCCGATGACGTGCTCTTGGCGTCGGCAGACCTCGCCCGGCGGGCGCTTCTCGAGGTGACCCCGCCCGAGACGATCGGGTCGGTGGTCGGACACCTCGTCGAGGGTGAGCACGTGCTCACGCTGCTCTTCGCCTCCGACCTCAGCGGCTACCCCGGCTGGCGGTGGAGCGTCACGCTCTCGCGAGTCGACGGCGAGGCCGAGCCGACAGTGCTCGAGACCGAGCTCATGCCCGGAGAGACGGCCTTGCTCGCGCCCGACTGGGTGCCGTGGTCGGAACGCCTGGCCGACTACCGTGCAGCACAAGACGCCCTGGCCGCCGCTGCCCGAGAATCAGGCGATGCCGACGGCACCGAGGGGTCCGACGACGGGGGCGATGACGACCTCGACGACGACGATCTCGATGACGACGATGATCTCGATGATGACGACGACGAACACGACGACGAGGATGTCGACGACCACGACCACGACGACGAGTTCGATGGAATCGACATCGATGCACTCGACGAGTCAGATGACGACGACTCCGACGACGAGGACGCTGAATCCGACGACGAGGATGCTGAATCCGACGACGAGGATGCTGAATCCGACGACGAGGACGCTGACTCCGACGACGAGGACGACGACGATCAGGTCGAGGAGCGCCCCGTCGACTGAACGTCCCGCCGGCGGATCAGCTGCACGACCGCGAGGCCGATGACGCCGAGCACGACGCCGGTGATCGTGGCGGCCGTGAACCAGCCGAGCCCCGCCGACTCGAGCGGTTCGCGGAACACGAGGCAGGCGATGAGTGCGAGCACCCACCCGGCAGTGCCGGCGACAACCGCCTTGCGGGCGTCGGCGCGGGCGGGCGCAGGATCCGGGCGCCGTTCGTCGTCGCTGAGCCAGAATCGCACGCCGGGTCAGCCGATCTGAGCGAGCACGTAGTCGATCGAGGCAGTGAGTGCACGCACATCGTCGGGCTCGATGGCGGTGAAAGTCGCGACGCGCAGTTGGTTGCGTCCGAGCTTGCGATACGGCTCGGTATCGACGATGCCGTTCTCGCGGAGCACCGACGCGAGCGCCGCAGCATCCGTCGACTCGTCGAAATCGATCGTGACGACCACCTGCGATCTGTGCGCCGGGTCGACGACGAACGGGGTGGCGACCGGGGTGCGCGCGGCCCAGTCGTAGAGCACGGACGACGACTCTCGTGTGCGGGCGTCGGCCCACGTCAGACCACCTGAGGCGTTCATCCACTCGAGCTGGTTCTCGAGCAGAAGCAGGGTGGCGAGAGCCGGGGTGTTCAAGGTCTGGTCGAGTCGAGAATTGTCGACGGCGTTCTTCAGCGACAGGAACTCGGGGATGTATCGACCGCTCGCTGCGACGCGCTCGACGCGCTCGATCGCCGTCGGCGAGAGGAGGGCGAACCAGATGCCACCGTCGGAGGCGAAGTTCTTCTGCGGAGCGAAGTAGTAGACGTCGAACTGCGTGGGGTCGACGTGGATGCCGCCCGCGGCACTCGTCGCGTCGATCACCGTGAGTGCGCCTTCGTCGCCGGCTATGCGGGTGACCGGCGCCATGACGCCGGTGGAGGTCTCGTTCTGCGGCCAGGCGTAGACGTCGACACCCTCGAGTGGCGAGAGCTCCGCCCGCGAGCCCGGATCGGCCTTGCGCACGTCGGGGGCGGTGAGCCACGGTGCGGCGGCCGCAGCGGCGAACTTGGCGCCGAACTCGCCGAACGATGCGAGCTGGGCGCGCTGCTCGATGAGGCCGAATGCCGCGGCATCCCAGAACGCTGTCGATCCGCCGTTGCCGAGCACGACCTCGTAGCCGTCGGGCAGGGCGAAGAGATCGCTCAGCCCACTGCGGATCCGACCGACGAGTTGCTTGACAGGTGCCTGGCGGTGCGAGGTGCCGAGTACCGATGGGCCCACCTCGGCGAGGTGGGCGAGCTGCTCGGGCCGAACCTTGGACGGACCGCAACCGAAACGCCCGTCGGCGGGCAGCAGGTCACGGGGAATCACGATGCTCGGCATGCGGTCGAGTCTAGCGATGGGGCGCCGCCCGGTAGGCTGGACGACGGGCTGTGACAACGGGAGGATGGCGCGCGTGACGGACTTGATCGACACCACGGAGATGTATCTCCGCACGATCCTCGACCTCGAGGAGGAGAACATCGTGCCCCTTCGGGCACGCATCTCCGAACGACTCGGTCACTCCGGACCGACGGTCTCGCAGACCGTGGCCCGCATGGAGCGCGACGGACTCGTGGTCGTCTCCGGCGACCGGCATCTCGAGCTCACTCCCGAGGGGCGCTCCAAGGCCGTGCACGTCATGCGCAAGCACCGACTCGCCGAGCGGCTCCTCGCCGACGTCATCGGGCTCGAGTGGGAGTTCGTGCACGTCGAGGCATGCCGCTGGGAGCACGTGATGAGCGAACAGGTCGAGCGTCGCCTCATCGAGATCCTCGGCAGCCCGCGCGAATCGCCGTACGGCAACCCCATCCCGGGCCTCGAAGAGCTCGGTCTCCCCGCAGCAGATGCGTTCATGTCGGGCGTCGTCAACGTCGTCGAGGCCGTCGATGCGAGTGAGACCCCGGTGCGCGGCGTGGTTCGCCGCCTCGCAGAACCCGTGCAGTTCGACCCCGAGCTCCTCGGTCAGCTCAAGCAGGCCGGTGTGATGCCCGGCGCCACGGCGTCGTTCAGCCGCGTCGGTGGGTACGTGCTCGTCGAGGTCGATGGAGTCGAAGGCGGACTCGAGCTGCCGAGCGAAGTCGCCGGCCATATCTTCATCGCGGAATAGGCCCGATCAGAGCCGCGCCGTGATCAGAATGTGACATTCGGGCACGGCTGGCGTAGTCTCATTCGAGTCCGCCGGCAAGAAGCCAGTCGGAGGACCAGGGTCGAGACGCCTCCCAAGCCCACCGCTCGATCAAGTACCCGAAAGCGCCGCTGCGCGCACCCGGTGGGGTGACATCTGATGTCGAGAGGCGACGGAGGTACACATTTTGGCTCGATTCTCTCGGCGTCGGTTCACCAGCAACCACGCTCGCGGGGCCGCTACGAAGGCGGTCATCGCCTCGAAGCCTCCCGTTTCCCCTGCCGCTCCACAGCCGGATGCGGCGGCCCGCGTCGCCGCGTCGAGGTTGCCGTCGACTCGTCGGCTGCGTCGCGGCCGGCTTGCGAACGTGCTCGTCATGACGGTCGCTGCCGGCATCGTGGGCACGCTCGCCATTCCGGCGTACGCGTTCGCTCCGGGCAGCGGCGGCCCTCAGTTCGCCCAGACCGATGAGACGAAGCTCACGAAGGCGCAGGCGCAGTCCGTCGAGGTGACCGATGACGTCATCGCCGCGCCCATGACGAAAGACGGCTACGCCGCAGTCTCGGGCGCCGAGATCCAGGCTGCCGCGCAGGCCGCAGCAGAGGCCGAGGCGGCCCGTGTCGCGGCAGAGACGGCGATGACCTCGTACGCCGAGTCGTACTCCGGCCCGTCGGTCGGCGATTTCCTCGCCAACCCGCCGTACCCGACCTTCGACCTCGCGAGCGTCTACAACGTCGCGACGCAGTACATCGGCACGCCGTACGTGTACGGCGGCGCGACCCCGGCCGGCTTCGACTGCTCGGGCTTCGTGATGTACGTGTATGCGCAGTTCGGCGTCGGCATGCCCCACTCCTCGAACGGTCAGGGCGCCATGGGCACCCGCATCTCCGAGGCCGACGCGCAGCCCGGCGACCTCGTCATCATGCCGGGCCACGACGGTTTCTACGCGGGCAACGGCATGATCTTGCACGCGCCCTACGAAGGGGCATCCGTTCGTGTTCAGCCCATCTGGTCGAGCGACTACTACATCGTTCGCATCGGCATCTGATCGTTGAACATCGCGTGACTCGACACGTGAATGGCGCGCCGGAAGTTCCCGGTGCGCCATTCGTGTTCTAACCTGAAACCCTGACGATCCGAGAAAACCGGGCAGGGGAAGCCGTTGGTCAAGTCGCGCAGCATCCATTCCGCGGGTGCGCGCGCGTCCGTCGACCAACGGCGCAGTAGTCAATCGAGCACGAACTGGGCGAACGCTCCGACGGGCACTGTCACCACGACGGTGCCCGTTCTCTGTTCTCCGGGCAGTTCGATCCGCCGAGTTCCGGCGGTGCAGACCCGACCCGACCACTTTCTCGGAACGCCGAACCGTTCACGCGGCTGGAAGCCATCCAGCACCGATCGAAAGGCACTCCATGCGCACACTCGTGCTCAACGCGGGCTATGAGCCCCTCGCCATCGTCTCCTTCAAGCGGGCGCTGCTCCTCGTCATGAACCACAAGGCCACCGTCATCCAGCACGAAGAGGGCAACCCCGTGTGCGCGGCGAGCGGTTCGTGGCAACGGCCGAGCGTCATCCTGCTCACCCGGTACGTGCGTGCCCCACGCGCGAACCAGGCGCCGGTGAGCCGGCGAGGCGTGCTGCGCCGCGATGATCACCGTTGCGCCTACTGCGGCAGATCCGCCGCAACGATCGACCATGTGCTGCCTCGATCGCGAGGTGGCCGGGACACGTGGGAGAATCTCGTCGCCTGCTGCCTGCGCTGCAACAACACGAAGAGCGACCGTACTCCCGCCGAAATGGGCTGGGAGCTGCGCATCAGGCCGGGCCGGCCCAATGGGCGAGGCTGGGCGGCCCGCGGCTTCGAGCGCCCACTGCCGCAGTGGGACGAATACCTCGCGACAGCCGCGTGATCGAGTCGTGACAAAGGCACGCCACGTGCCCTATTGTGGTACGAGTCCGGCGGCCCACAGGTCGCCGCTACCCGAGAAGCCACTCCGTAACCAGGCTGCATTGCGGCCTCGACACGGTGCCCGGAGGTCCAGCTGTTGAACGGTGACGAGACGAACGACGCACACGAGCGCCCCCGCTCAGTGCGTCGGTCGGCCGACCGCGGTCGAGCGCGACGAAGCGCCGCCAAGGCGCCGAAACGGCGGAGTCAGGGCAGAACGGATGCCGCGGCATCCGTCGCAGTGCAAACGAATCGTTCGACTCCGGCCGCCGACGTCGCGAAAGCCGTGGCTCATGCTCCGCGCACCACTCGCCGCAACGGGCCGATGCGCGTCTTCGCGACCGTGCTCGTGGTGCCCGCGATCGTGGGCACCGTGGCACTGCCGGCATACGCATTCATGCCGGGCGGTGAGACGTTCGGTACATCCGGAACCTTCAGCCTGTCGAAGGCCGAGGCACAAGACATCGAGGTCTCCTCGCTCGCGAGTGGCGCACCGCTCTCGGGCGATTCGTATGCGGTCACGACGAAGGCCGAGATCGAGGCGGCTCGCGTCGATCAGGAGGCTCTCGACAAGGCGGCGTGGGCGGCGAACCTCGCTTCGCGCGGCACCGGCGAGTACGCGGTCTACACGGTCAAGGCCGAGGGCGACGACTACCCCTGGTGGGACCAGACGCCCGACGACTACGGCGGAGGGCTGTCGCCGCTGCGGTACTTCTTCCGCGAGTGCGTCGACTTCGTCGCCTGGCGCATGAATCGCGATGCCGGCGTGACGAGTGCCCCCTGGAAGTGGGACTGGAGCAACCTTGCGTCGGGTAGCGCCTATGCATGGGCCGACGAGTGGGCGAGCCGCGGCTGGCCGACCTCGAGCGAACCCGTCGTCGGCGCGGTCGCCTGGTTCCCCTACAACCATGTGGCTTACGTGCAGTCGGTCAATGGCGACGGCACCGTGAACATCGAGGAGTACAACCAGAACTCCGACCACTCGTACCATCGGCGCACGATCCAGATCAGCGAGGCCCTGTACCTGTACCCGCCGGCCTGACTCCTTCCGCTGGTCGAGGAGGCCCGCCAGGGCCGTCGCTCCGCTGGTCGAGTAGGGCCCGCCAGGGCCGTCGCTCCGCTGGTCGAGTAGGCCCGCCAGGGCCGTATCGAGACCTACACCCGAGCCAAGCACGCCGGCGCCGGCGTCTTGACGACACCGACGACCTCGGTCGGCACGCCCCTCGCGTCAAGCGCGATCACCGCGATCGAGTCCGAACCCTGATCGGCGACGAGCGCGAATCGCTCGTCGTGGGTCACGTTCAGGTCGCGCGGATGCCGCCCGCCGGTCTTCACCGTCGCCACGAGCTCGAGGGTGTGCGCCGCTGCATCGAAGCGCAACGCGCGCAGCGCGTCGGCGTCGCGGTCGCCGATGAGCACGATGCCGCCGCGCGTCAACCGGATCGCCGAGCAACCGAGGCCTCTTGGCTCGACGTCGTCGCCGATCGAGAACCACGCCACCTCACGACCCGCGACGAGGTCGATGATGCTCGCAGTGCGGTCGAGTTCGTTCGCGGTGATCGCGAGGTCGCCGTCGATGACGAGATGGCGGGGGCCGGCGCCGGCGTGCAGCACGATGTCGTCGGCGTTGTCGTGCTCGAGGCTCGTGGGAAGCCCGCCGAGGCCGAGCACGCGGATGCGGTCGGTGCCGAGATCCGGTACGAGCAGGTGGTCGCGCACCGAGTCGAGCACGGCCTGGTGCGGGTGCGACGACTGCTGCCGATCGTGATTCGGGCCCGTGCCGGTGAAGTCGGCAGCGACGACGACGTCTGCCGCGGCATCCCACGTCGCCTGGTGCACCGAGAGCCGGGCGCCCGAGTAGTTCGCGACGAAGATGAGGCCGCCCGACTCGTCGAAGGCGAGATGGCAGGGGCCCGCGACGCCAGTGGCTCCCGGCCGGCCGAACGGCACGGGGCCGTCGCTTTCGAGCATCCACGTCGAGACGAGGCCGTCGGTGAGCTCGTGCACGATGCCGAGCACGCCGGTCGCGGGGGAGAGGGCGAGGTACATGGGGTTCGGACCCACGTCGACGGGTTCGCCGAGCGTCGCCCGGCCGTCGGCCGCGACATCCAGCGGCCGGATGCCTCGTGCCGCCGACCCCAGCATGCCGGTCGTCGAAGCGCCCACCCAGAACCTCGTGCCCGTCGACTCGCTCATGCCGCCCCCATTCTGCGGCCCCGCCGCTGTTCGCCAAGGCGCACGCGCGCCGCTGAACACGCTACCGCGGGCCGGGTAGACTCTGATGCGGCCAGCCTCTGTAGCTCAATGGAAGAGCAACTCCGTCCTAAGGAGCAGGTTGGGGGTTCGAATCCCTCCAGGGGCACTGAATGTTCGACGTTCGTGCTGAACTTACTGCGCGCTCGCCTTCGCGATCTTGCGGTCCCGTTCCTTCTGCTTGGCGGCGAGCATCTCCTGCTCCCCCTGGAGGGTGCTCGACTCGATCCAGCCCAGCACGCCGGACCCGGCATCCCGGAAGATGCGGCCATACCGGATGCGGCTGAACACGTCGACCATGCGGGTGGACAGAAAGCCGATGGCGATCCGCCCGAGCAGCCAGGCCGCGAAGAAGCCGTTGGCGATACCGATGACGGCGGCGACCACCGCGATTGCCATCGACCCGCTTCCGGCGGCCCAGATGATCGCGCCAACTGTCGGGACCATGACGATAGCCATGGCGGTGAGAACCACCCAGAAGTGCACAGCAATGTTGCCGTTCGCATCGTTCGGTCCGCTCCTGCGACGAGGGTCGACACCGGGCGAGACCCCGATCGCGGAGGTCAGCACTGCGGCACCCGTGCCGGCTCCGATCGCGACGGGAATCGACGCGATCACGAAGGGGATAGCCCACCACGCCTGGCTGATCGCGATGAATATCACCGAGACGATAAGCGCGCGGGGAAGAAAGATGAGTGCCATGGCCCATTGGCGCCCCCGAACATCCGCTCGCACGGAGCCGCGACTCTCGCCGACGATGTTCTGCCAGACGGCCGTTCCATCCTGACCGTAGAGATTGCAGCCCGCTACACCGAGCATGACGGCCACGATGACACCGGCGAACGGTGCCGCGGGTGCCGTGTAGCCACCCACGAGCGAGAACAGGCCGATCATGGCCCCGGTCCAGAGCCCCGTGCTCGACTCGAGCGCGCGCCACGGGTCCCGACGCCACTGGCGGATCTCCTTCATGACCACCGCTCCGGTCGGGGTCGCGGGCAGAAGCCCACCGCCGCCGACAAGCCGTGTCGATCGCGCTCGACCGCGTCGTCGAGCTGTGCGCTGCGAACGCGGAACGAGCAGCGCAATCGTCGCGACGATCATCACGGCATCCACCAGCAGCAATGCACCGAGCAGAAGGAGGGCTTGCACGAGGTTCCCGTCCGCGGCGGACTCGATCGCGAGAACCCCCCAGGAGGTGGGAACCGCGTCGATGACTGCCGTGATCGGACCGTCCGGGAGGCCGCTCGTGAGGAGCTGCGGGACCGTTTGGATGGCCGCAGCGACAACGATCCAGCCCGCAAACATTCCAGCGAACATCACCCCGAACTGCACTCCGGCGATCTCAATCCCCAGCTTCGACTGCATGGCGGCTCCCAGAAGCCCGTAGGTCAGCCGCGACAGGGTGATGACGAAGATCCAGGTCAGGATGCCTCCGACAATCGCCAGCGGAATGGTGGCGGGAGCGAGCTGCCAAGCATGCCAGGCAGGCGAGAGCATCGCCAGGAGAACGTATGCCGACGCGACTCCGACGAACACGGTGACAAGCAATGACCTGCCAAGAGCCGCGCGCGAGATCGGGAGCAGCGAGAAGAAGTCCGGTCTCAGTACTCCTGCACCACTCATCATGACGGGGCCAAACATGCCTCCGACCGCCCAGATCAACAGGGTGAGGGTCAGCGCGGAGTGGCGCGCCTCGTCGTTTGCCGCGAAGACGGCAACCTCCCAGGTTCCGATGACGAACAGAGCACCGATCACCCACCCTGCCTTGCGCAGTCCCGCCGAGGAGTTGCGCAGCATCGCGAACTTGAGTGAAATCATCCCCCGATCCATGACAGCTCCTCCTCTTCGAAGTCGGATGCCCCGACGAGTTCGACAAAGCGATCCTCGAGCGTCGAACCTGCGCGCACCTCGTCCAGGGTGCCTTTCGCGACGACCTGGCCGCGCGCAACGATCGCCACACGGTCGCAGAGCTGTTCGACGAGAGCCATAACGTGACTCGAGATGATCACCGAGCCCCCGGTCGCCGTAAACCGCCGCAGGATACGGGTCAGCACTCGCGCGCTGATCGGGTCGACGGCCTCGTAGGGCTCGTCGAGCACGAGCACCTTGGGCGTGTGCAGAAGAGCCGTCGCGAGCCCGATCTTCTTGCGCATGCCGGTCGAGTACTCACCGACGAGGGTGCCGAGTTGTTCGGCCTCCTGAAGTTCGAGGAGGCGCAGCAGCTCCTCGGTGCGAGAAGCGACGATGTCTTTCGGGATGCCCCTGAACCGCCCCCAGTAGGTGAGCAGTTCCCCACCCGTAAGCCGCTCCGGTAGGGCGAGGCCATCCGGAAGCACCCCGAGTCGCCGCTTCGCTTCGACCGGATCTGCCCAGACATCCACTCCACTCACGAAGGCCTGCCCGGCCGACGGCCTGAGCAGGCCCACCGCCATCGAGAGCGCGGTGGTCTTGCCCGCGCCGTTCGGTCCGACCATGCCAAAGAACGACCCGGCAGGCACGCTCAGGTCGAAATCGCTCACGGCGAGTTTGTCACCGAACTCCCGCCGTAGTCCTCGGAACTCGAGCGCTGGCGTCCCCGGGGGTGTGGTTGTCGCATCCATGATTCCATCGTGGATCGGTGACGCACCCGGCGGATCAGCCATCTGGCTACGATCGCGACCGAATGGCCATTCGTGAGCAGCGGCCCGGCGCAGAATCGACGACGGTTCCTAGAATCGGATCATGCCCAACGCCATAAGCGCGCGCCGCTTGCTGCGATCGTTCGCTCGCGCACTGTCGCCGGCGGCCCATCGCACGGCCGGCGAATGGGTCACAGACAGTGTCTTCTTTGGTATCGCTCTGGTCAACTGGTATCTCAGCGGACGGCCCATGACCAACCCCCAGATCTCCGACTCGTGGTGGCCGTTCGACTGGGTAATGGGGATGATCGCGTGCCTCCTGATCTGGTGGACGAGGCGCTACCCACTCACCATCGGGGCGATCATGATCGTTCCAGGGGCACTGGCGATCACTTCCGCGGTTCCAGTGTTGGTTTCCGTGTACCGCATGGGGCTGCTGGGCAGGCTTTGGCTCGCCGTGTCCATCACGATCGTGCACATCGTCACCGCGCTCCCTTACCACGCTGTTGCTCCGATGCCCGGGCTGCCGGGCGAGGTGTGGGTCGTCGTCATCCCGCTCATCTACTCGCTGAGCCTCTGTATCGGTTTACTGGGACGAGCCCGTCGGCAGCTGATAGTGAACCTTCGGGAGACAGGGGTGCGCGATCGGCAGCGTTATGAGGACAAGCTCGCGCGAACTCGTCGCGACGAACGCGATCGCATCGCCAGAGAGATGCACGATGTTCTCGCGCACCGGATGTCACTGCTCTCCGTTCACGCGGGGGCGTTGGAATACCGCGCCACTTCGCCGACACCGCTGACTCCCGAGGAGATCCGGGAGGCGACCGGGGTCATCCGTCACAATGCGAGTGAGGCTGTTGAGGATCTCCGCGAGCTTCTCGGGCTCCTGCGCAGCGATGATGCCTTCGGCACTGGCATGCCGCAGCCCCGGCTCTCTGATCTGCCTGGACTCATCCAGGACGCTCACGAGGCGGGACAGCGTGTCGAATTCGTGAGCGACGTCGAACTCGGTCAGGTGCGGGAGAGCACCGAGCGCACGGTCTTCCGTGTCGTGCAGGAGGCGTTGACGAACGCCCGCAAGCACTCCACCTTGGCGGTAGTGTCTGTTCGCGTGGAGCAGCGTGACGATGCAGTCATCGTCACCGTGGCCAATCCTCTGCCGCCTGGCACGACGAGCACCGAAGTCGCGACCCACGGGAATGGGCTTGTCGGTCTCGACGAACGGGTGCGTATCGACGGAGGCGCGTTCGAGACCGGAGTGGCCGATGGCAGCTTCACTCTCGTCGCTACCCTTCCGGCGGTGCCACGATGACGATCCGGATACTTCTCGTCGACGACGATCCTCTCGTCATCACGGGCCTGCGACTGTTGCTCGGAGGCGCGCCCGCCCTCGAGGTCGTCGGTTCGGCCTCGGATGGCGACGAGCTCTGCGATGCGGTGACACTGTATGCCCCGGATGTCGTGCTTCTCGATGTGCGAATGGCGCGAATGGATGGTGTCACAGCCCTGCGAGAGCTCCGCTCGCGACCGGGAGAGCAGCCCGCGATCATCATGTTGACGACTTTCAACACCGACAGTGTCGTGCTTGAGGCCCTGCGCCACGGAGCATCCGGGTTCCTGTTGAAACACACCGCTCCCGAACACATCGTGACAGCCATCCGCGCGGCAGCGATCGGGGAAGCGACTGTCTCCCCCGGAGTGCTGCGGCAGCTTATCGATCATGTCGCGAGCGAGAGTGCAGACACCATCGATCCACTCGATCCGCTCACTGCCCGCGAGCGCGAGGTCGCGCTCGCCGTCGCCGACGGTCTCAGCAATGCCGAGGTCGCCCAGCGACTCTTTCTCTCGATGGGCAGCGTCAAGACGCACATCTCGAGTTCGCTCGCGAAGCTCGCACTCGACAACCGTGTGCAGTTGGCGATCGCGGCTCATGAATCCCGAGGGCGAGCCTCAGAAGGCTCGCGTCCTGTGCCACCTCGAAGCGCGCCGACCTCCGTCAACGTGAAGCCGGACTGACCTTGTCCAGCCACGAGCACTGAATGTTCGACGTTCCAACCTGCATCGTTTCTCTTACGCTGGCAGTGCTGGCTCACACCGAGGCGACCTCCCAGACGAAGCCGTCGGGGTCGGTGAACGGCCCGGCGTCGCTGCCGATCGCGATCTGGTGGGAGCCGGTGCCGTCGGGGGAGACGCCGGCGTCCTTGGCGAGGGCGCGGCGCTTGTAGAGCCCCAGCTTGATGGCGCTGGCCGGTGAGGCGAACTCGACGTAGCTGCCGAAGCTCTTACCGACGGTGAAGCCGTGATCGACGTAGAACCGCTTGCTCACGGCCACGTCTTCGGCCGCCAGGAGCAGCGCGATCTGGTCGATCTGCCGGGTCGCCGGGCCGGTGTCCTTCTTCGCCGACGTCGCGACCTTCCAGATCGTTCCGTCGGGGGCTTGGAGACTGCCGCCGTAGCCCCACATGGACTTCTCGACGGGCTTCAGCGTCGTGGCGCCGGCGGCGAGTGCTGCTTCGAAGAGGCTGGTGACGGTGGAGGGCTGCGCCACGATGAGTGACAGCGTGAATCCGCGGAACCCGGTGCTCGGGGCATCCGAGGCGCGAACGCGTACGTGAGTGCCGAGTCCGAAGGCGGCGAGAATGCGCTCGGCGGCGGGGACGTCGGCGACTTCGAGCGTGACCGAATCGATGAGCGTCTGAGTCTTGAGTGTGTTCATGACAGTGACGCTATTCGCCCGCCTTCGCGGCCGCTTCTTCAGATCTGCTCGATGCGGCTCACCCGCCGAGCAGCCCCCGGATATCGTCGGCCGTGAGCGCCTCGCTGAAGAGTTCGCCGTCGTCCATGAGTGAGGAGACGAGCTTCGCCTTGCGGGCCTTCGTCGCGCGCCACTTGGGTGCCGCCCAGTTCGCGTACGCGAATCCGCCCAAGAGCGCGACCGGTCAGGCCCGCGGCGGCGCGACCGTCGGGTCGAAGCCGTACGGCAGCTCGAGGCCATGCGCGGCCATGCTCGCGGCATCGGCCATGATCTCTCTCGTCGGTCCGTCCGCGATGATCCTGCCGCCGTCGAGGATCACGGCGCGGGGGCACAGCTCGAGGGCGTAGGGCAGATCGTGCGTTACCACGAGGATCGTCGACGAGAGCGCGTCGAGCGCGGTCGACAGTTCGCGCCGCGCCGTGGGGTCGAGGTTCGACGTGGGCTCGTCGAGCACGACGACGTCGACGTCCATCGACAGGATCGTGGCGATCGCGGCTCGCCGGCGTTGGCCGAGCGACAGGTGCTGCGGCGCCCGCTCGGCGAGATCGGCGAGGCCCACCCGCTCGAGCGCAGCGGCGACCCTCATCTCGAGATCGGGGCCGGTGACGCCGTAGTTCGCCGGGCCGAAGGCGACGTCATCGCCGATGGACGGCATGAAAAGCTGGTCGTCCGGATCCTGGAATACGAGACCGACGCGCCGGCGCACCTCGCGCACCGTGGTGCGGTCGATCGGGAGGCCGCCGATCGAGACCGAACCCGACTGTGCAGCGTGGATGCCGTTCAGGTGCAGCATGAGGGTCGTCTTACCCGCCCCGTTCGGGCCGAGCACGGCGACGCGTTCGTGCGGTTCGACCTCGAGGTCGACGCCGCGCAGCACCTCGGTGCCGTCGGGGTAGGCGAAGCTGAGACCGCGAACCGAGATCGCACTCACGCCTCGCCCTCCCCGCCGCGGGCGAGCATCGCGAGGTGCACGCGTTCGCCCCGGCCGTGCGCCCGAACGAAACCACTGCCGACGCCGCGCGCGATGACCTTCCACGACCCCGGGCCGGTCGCCTCGAAGCCGCGCGAGAGCCGTGCGGTGCGCATGCGCCGCCCTTCTTCGATGATGAGGTCGAGGTAGCGCAGCATGAACCCCATGATCGAGGTCAGCGCACGGGGAAGGCGCAGTTGCTCGAACGCCTGGATCACCTTGCGCGGCGGTGTCGTCGCGATCAGCACGGTGGAGGCGAGGAGCGCCAGGGTGGCCTTCACGAGCAGCGCCCATGCCCCCCAGAGCCCCCCGATCGAGAGTGACAGGCCGAGCATCTCGACACGCGGCCCGGTCGCGATGAACGGCATCAGCAGCGCGAACACCACGAATGGCACCTCGAAGACGAGCTTCCGCGCGATGAACCCGGCTGGGATCCGTGCCCTGATGGCGAGCGCGGTGAGCACCCCGGCGTAGACGGCGAACGCGGCGAACCACTCGCGTGGGGTCGCCACCACGATGAGGGCGAAGCCGATGAGTGCGAGCACCTTGCTGCGTGCGGTCGCTCGGTGGAGCGGGGAGCTGCCGTTCAGATAGCCCCATTCCACGCCGGTGGGAGTGGCCACGTCAGTCGGCACGTCGCTTCGACGCCCGCCCGATCAGCCAGGCCAGGGCGAAGGTGACCGCGCAGCCGACCGCGCCCGCGATCGCGACCGACAGCCAGGGGTTGGTGATGCCCGCGACGCCGTAGTCGGCGAGCGCGCTGCCGGTGGTGGCGCTGTCCTCGGCGGCGCCGAGGAATCCGTTCGACTCGGCGACGAACTCGAGGCCGTCGGGGTGACTCGAGGCCCACAGGCTCACGATGCATGCCAGCAGCACGGCGAACGCGACCGCGCCGATCGTGAACGCTCGAGTGGAGATGCGGCGCCCGCTCATACGGGCGCCCCCTTCGGAGAGGTGACCCGATCGAGTGGTCGACCGTCAGCACGCGCGAATCGGGCACCATAGACGAGGTCGGGGCGAGTGGCCAGAACAGCCGAGACGATGAGCGTCGTGATCACGGCTTCGCCCAACCCGATGACGGTGTGCCAACCCACCATCGCCCCGAACACGGCGCCGAGCGGCACGTCGACGTTGCCGCCGATCGCGAACAGGCCGACGAACACCGCAGCGGCCGCGGGAACCGAGACGAGGGCGCCGAGACCCGCGGCGGCGGCGACCGACCATCGCCGGCCGGGCAGCACCAGCATCATGAGGCGGAACACCCCCCAGCCGACGGCCACGGTCACCACTCCCATGAGCGTGATGTTCGTGCCGAGCGCCGTGATGCCGCCATCGGCGAAGAGGAATGCCTGCACGATGAGTACGACGCTGAGACAGAGCACTCCCGTCCATGGGCCGACGAGCACGGCGGCGAGCGCCCCGCCCATGAGGTGTCCGCTCGTGCCGGCGCCGACCGGGAAGTTGATCATCTGCGCTGCGAAGACGACGGTCGCGACGATGCCCACCATCGGGGCCTTGCGATCGTCGACGATCTCCCTGCGTGCCCGCGTGAGTGCGATTCCGATCGCCCCCGCCGCAACGACTCCGGTCGCGATCGACACCGGTATGTCCAGGAATCCATCGGGTACATGCATGGCCCAGCCCCCTCCGCGGAACCCGCAACGGGCCCCTCGTCCCCCTGGCTCCACGATAGCCCGATGCGATCCAGCGGGCTAGGCCCGGTCGGGGAGGCGGCACCGTCGGCGCGTCAGCCTCCGAGCAGCCCCCGGATGTCGTCGGCCGTGAGCGTCTCGCTGAAGAGTTCGCCGTCGTCCATGAGTGAGGAGACGAGCTTCGCCTTGCGCGCCTTCAGCGCCATGACCTTCTCTTCGATGGTGCCCTCGGCGACCATGCGGTAGACGTTGACCGATTTCGATTGGCCGATGCGATGCGCCCGGTCGACGGCTTGCGCCTCGCTCGCGGGGTTCCACCACGGGTCGAGGAGGAAGACGTAGTCGGCCTCGGTGAGGTTCAAGCCGAACCCGCCCGCCTTCAGGCTGATCAGGAAGACCGGCGCGTCGCCTTCGCGGAACTTCGCGATGACGTCGGCTCGCCGCGTCGTCGACCCGTCGAGATAGGCGTACGGCACCCCCGCGGCTTCGAGCCGTGCAGCCGCCAGTCGCAGGAATGACGTGAACTGGCTGAAGACGAGCGCGCGGTGGCCCTCGGCGACCACCTCGTCGAGTTGCTCGAACAGCGCGTCGAGCTTCGCCGAGGGCACGGCCGAGTACTGCTCGGGGTCGATGAGCCCGGCGTGCAGGCTCAGCATGCGCAGCAGCGTCAGCGACCGGAACACGGTGAACCGGTTGCGGTCGAGATCTTCGATGAGTCCGAGCAGCTTCTGCCGTTCGAGCTGCAGGAACGCGTCGTAGATGCGCTGGTGCTCGGCGTCGAGCGAGACCGTCAGCACCTGTTCCTGCTTCGGCGGCAGCTCGGGTGCGACGACCTCCTTCGTGCGGCGCAGCATGAACGGGCGGATGCGGCGGCGCAGCGTCGCCAGCCGCTCGGCGTTGTGGTCGTTCTCGATCGGCCGAGCGAACCGCTCCGCGAACCCGGGAGCCGAGGGGAACAGGCCGGGCGCGACGATCTTCAGGAGCGCCCACAGCTCCATGAGGTTGTTCTCGACGGGCGTGCCCGTGACTGCGAGCCTGAAGGGGGCACGGATGTCGCGGGCCGCCGCGTTGGCCTTCGATGACGGGTTCTTCACGAACTGAGCCTCGTCGAGCACGAGGCCGGCCCAGTCGAGGCCCGCGAACTCGGGGGCGTCGAGGCGCAGGATCGCGTAACTGGTGACCACGATGTCGGCGCGAGCCGCGACATCCGCAAGTCGTGTGCGGCTCGCCGCCTGCGTCGTTGTGACCGACTCGACTCGGAGGCCCGGTACGAAGCGCGCGGCTTCGATCTCCCAGTTCGAGACGACGGAGGTCGGTGCGACGACGAGGAACGGCCGGCGGGCGGCCTCGTCGCTCGTCTCTTGCACGTGCGCGATCAGTGCGAGTGTCTGCGCGGTCTTGCCGAGGCCCATGTCATCGGCGAGGATGCCGCCGAGCCCGTGCTGGTGGAGGAACGCGAGCCAGCGGTAGCCCGCGAGCTGGTAGGGCCGGAGTTCCATGGCGAGCCCAGCGGGCGGCGCGATCTCTTCCACCCGGTCGGCCGCGCGGAGCCCCGCGACCGTCTCACGCCAGGCGACGGCCGTCTCCGACTCGTCGGCGAGGTCTTCGAACTCCGCCCAGAGGCTCGTCTGGTAGCGGCTGATGCGCAGCCCGACATCCCATTCGCGCAGCGACCCGGCCTCTTCGATGAGCTCTCGCAACGGGTCGAACACGGGCTGCTTCAGCGAGAGGTAGGTGCCGTCGATCAGCATGAGCTTCGCCCGCCCCTTGGCGAGCGCACTGAACAGCGGCCCGAACGGCACCCGCTTGCCCTCGACGGTGACGACCACACCGAGGTCGAACCAGTCGGTGCGCTCGCTCTCGACGGTCGTGACCGTGAGCTTCGGCGCCTCGACCAGTTCGCGATAGGCCGGTGGATCGCCGACGACGTCGACGCGCAGCTGCTCGAGTTCTTGCAGCCGCGGCAGCAGCCGCGCCGTGAACTCGGCGCTCGCGAGGCCGCGGAGCACCGCTCCGGCACGAAGGGCAGGTTCTGCACCGGGCGTCACCGAAGGCAGCCCGGCCGGGTCGTCGGCGAGCACAGCGGCAGCGGATGCCGCGACGAGCCGCTCTCGTTCGGGGTCGTGGAACTCGGCGTCGGGCGCGTCGAGGGCGAATCGCCGCCCGCCGTCGGCTTCCCATTCCCACTCGAGCCGTACCACGTGCTGCGGCTCGTGATGCATCGTGACGACGAGCGTCGCGGGCGGAAGCTCGGGCAGGTCGAAGCTTCCGTCGCCGCTGCCGACCTTGATCGAACGGGCGAGTGGCGCGTACTGCTCCTCGACGAACGCCGTGACCTCGGCCGACGGAACCACGATCGGCGACCGGCGCCGCACAGCCGCGCGCCCGGCGGGGGTCAATGGCGCGGCGAGCGGCGCGAGCGTGATCGTGCCGCGGGCGAAGTCGTACACGTAGACGCCGTGGTCGCCGATGAGTCGCACCAGGTCGGTGGGGTACACGTCTTCGCCGACGGTGACCGAGGGCGTGAGCACGAGATCGGGCTCGGGCTTCGGGCCGGCTGCGCATGCCGGCTCGAGATCGAGGCCGCCAGCAGGCGCGGGCTCGCGCTCGCCGCGACGAGCATCGAGGCCGATCACCGCGGCGCCCGCGACACTGACGATGCCCCGCGCCGTGGTGCCGACCAGTTCGATGCCGAGGCGAGGCGCCGACTCGAGCAAAGCCCAGAGAGTGTGACTCTCGTACTCGTCGAGCGAGATCCACGCCGACCCGAACTCGGCGAACGCGGAATGCCGCGTGCCCTTGAGTAGGGAGAACTCGGCGAACCATCTCGCCTGAGCCGGGTCGAATCCGCCGGCGTGGCCCTGGAACCCGACGTTCTGCCACGTGAGGTTTCCCTTGATCCACCCACCGCGCGTACCGCGCGTGACCGGGCGAACCGCGAGACGGTCGACGGATGCCGCAGACGACGCCGGCTCGTCGCGAGCCGACTGGCGACCGCTGCCGCGACGGGCGACTCGCTCACGCAGCTCGAACTGCAGCGCCAGCGGCTGGCGTGGAGCGGCGGCATCCATCTCGCCCGACCCGCCGGTTGCACCCGCGAGTGCCGCGAGCTCGCCGCGCCATCCGTCTTCCGCCGCGCCCTCCGCATCGCGCGACGCCGCCTCCGCGGCCTCGGATCGCGCACGACGGTGGTGTTCGGCAGCAGCGAGCAGCGTCGCGGCGACGTGCTTGCAGTTGCGGCCGACCGGGCACGTGCATGCGCCCGCGAGGATCGTCGCACGCCCCGGCATGCCGAGGTCGAGTTTCACGTTCGAGCGGTACGGCTCGGGCGCGGTGCCGCGAACGTCGGCGCTCAGCCGGAAGTGCGCGGGGTCCCAGGTGAGCGCGACGACGGCGCCGGCGCGTTCGGCGGTACGCCCCCTACTCAGGTTCAGCGGACCGACGAATCTCGCGATCGCGAGCTCCTCCACGAACGGGTACGTGTCGACGGTCATCCTTCAATCGTCGCACCCTGCGCGGACACCGATGTACCGCGACTGCCATCGCGTTGCCCGACCTGCTACTCCATGGGCTCCGCACAGATCGCCGTGCGCCTCGCTGCACACCATCCGCCGCTCATGGTTCGCCCACGCCCCTCAACGGCCCTCGCGAACCGATGGATGCGCGCTCGCCGAGGCCTGGATGTGCGCGATGCGACGCGCCGCCCACCGCCCGGTGAGGGGACCGATGACGATGAGGAGCGCCCACGTGTACCGCGCCCAATCGGCGCCGAACAGGTACGCGATGGGAATGGAGGCGAGGAACACCGCCGGGGTCGTCAGGGTGTCGAGCAGCTTGACGGTGTCGGCGCGGCGCGGGAGGGGATCCTTCACGACGCCATCGTGACGCGCCACGAAGAAGACCGCGGCCTGGGCCAGTACCGCCACACTGATGTTCAGCGCGTATACCGACACCGCGAGCGGCTGGTCGGCGGTTTCCGAGTCGCTGATGCCCTGCGTCGAGAAGGGGATCAGCACGACGAAGGCGATCGCCACGAGACTCACCACGATGGTGGCCGAGGTGATCGCGTCGAAGCCGGCGGCGATGCGATGATTCGCCCGCCAGAACACCGCGATCACCGCGAAGCTGATTCCGAAACCGAGGAGCTGCCAGCCGAGCCCGCTGTCGAGCAAGGTCGTCAGGCTCTCCCAATCGGATGCCGCGGGCGGGTCGATGTTCACGACGAGCAGGGTCAGTGCGATGGCGTAGACGGCGTCGAGGAACGCGAAGGTTCGCGCGAACTCGACGGAATCCCGTGGATACGTTCGCTCGTGCTCTGCTGCCGCGCTCACGGCACGAGTCTGCCGCGGGCGGGCGCCGCGCGGCATCCGACCCGCCGTTGTTCTGTGTCAGTCCCAGTCGGCCGCGTGCATCCAGCCGGCGATGTACGCACGCTCGTTCTCGCCGAGCCGCACGCCGAGGTGGGGCGTGCGACCGGGCTCGAGCTCGCAGAGCTCGAAGATGCGGCGAACCACGACAGCTCGGAGCGGTGCATCGAGGTTCTCGAGCACTTCCATCTGCAGCGGGCGTTCGAGCATCGGCCACCAGAGCCCGATCGGCGGAAGCCCGTGCGAGCGCCGGGCGCGCTCGTCGTGCGCAGGGTCGTCGAGGATCGAGCTCATTGGGCGGCCTTCTCGCTCGTGCGGCCCGTCTCGGGGTCGCGGACGACGACCTGCTCGTTCGGGTCGGCGTCTTCTTCGGCCTGCTGGTGCTGCTCGACGGCGTCGACGGCCTGGTCGAGTTCGTCCTCCGGGCGCGATACGGAAGGGGCGGGATCGCTCATCGGTGTGTACTCCTCGTTCGAGTCGGCTACGGCATCCGGGCCGACATCATCGAAGCTACGCGCGTACGGTCCGTACCGAAAGGGATTGACCCTTCGAGGGGTGCGTGCTACCCGCGCAGGTGTGAGCCCGAACCGATTCAGTCCGAGACGGTTCAGCCCGAGACGGTTCAGCCGAGCACTTCGCCGAGATCGTACGCGACCGGGCGATCGATCTGCTCGAACGTGCAGGAGCGCGGCTCGCGATCGGGGCGCCAGCGCTCGAACTGGGCGGTGTGCCGGAAGCGCTCGCCCTCGAGCTGATCGAAGCGCACCTCGGCGACGAGCTCGGGGCGCAGGCGTACGAAAGAGACATCGCGGCCGGAGGAGAAACGGCTGCGCTCGGTCTCGCCGGTGACCGCGCCGCCGTCGTCGCCGCGGACGACGTAGGGCTCGAGTTCGTCGATGAGCTCGAGCCGTCGCGCGTTGCTGAACGCCGACATTCCGCCGACGTTGCGCAACTGCCCCGAGTCGTCATACAGACCGAGGAGTATGGATCCGACTCCGTTGCCCGACGCATGGATGCGGTAGCCGAGGGCGACCACGTCGGCGGTACGGTGGTGCTTCGCCTTCAGCATCACGCGCTTGCCGGGGGAGTACGGTGCCGCGAGCGGCTTGGCGACGACACCGTCGAGCCCGGCGCCCTCGAACTCCTCGAACCAGCGACGGGCGAGCGCGACATCGCTCGTGATGCGGGTCAAGCTGATCGGGTCGCCGAGTTCGCCGACGAGTCGCTCGAGCGCGGCCCGGCGTGCGGAGAACGGCTCGTCGATGAGCGAGACGCCGCCCTCCTCGATCAGGTCGAAGGCCACGAACATCGCAGGCGTCTCGTGGGAGAGCAGCTCGACCCGGCTCGCGGCGGGGTGGATGCGCTGCGAGAGCGCCTCCCAATCGAGGCGCGCGCTGCCGGTCGGCCCGGTGGCGACCACGATCTCGCCGTCGAGCACGCACGGCCCGGGCAGTAGGCGCGTGAACGCCTCCACGAGTTCGGGAAAGTACCGCGTGAGCGGCTTCGCCCCGCGGCTGCCGATCTCGACGTGCTCGCCGTCGAAAGCGACGATGCCGCGAAAGCCGTCCCACTTCGGCTCGTAGGCGAGACCGCCGGCAACGGAGTCGGGCTCGGGCACGGTGGGCACGGCCTTGGCGAGCATGGGAGCGACGATCTCGTTGGGCGCCATGCCGACAACGATATGACCGGATGCGCCGGCTGGCGAGAGCGGGCGGCTCAGATCACCGGGCGGCAACGATATGACCGGATGCGCCCGCTGGCGAGAGCGGGCGGCTCAGATCACCGCGCGGAGCCCCGCGGAGAGCGCGGTGTGGTGCTCGAAGACGAGATTCGTCTCGGTGAGGGCGACGGCCGGGTTCGCCGAGAGGTTCTTCAGCACGAACTGCCGCACGTGATCGCTGTCACGCACGCGCACGTGAATGAGGAAGTCTTCGGACCCGCCGAGGAAGAAGAGTTGCGCGACCTCGGGTTGGGTGCGCAGCTCGTCGGAGATCTGCTCCATGAGGTGCCGGGCGCCAGGGCGGATGCGCACGCTGACGAGCGCCTGCAGGTGGTAGCCGAGCGCGGCGGGGTCGATCTCGGCGGTGTAGCGCACGATGACCCCGCGCTCGCGCAGCGACCGCACCCGGGCGAGGCAGGTCGACGGGGAGATTCCGACGGCGCGCGCGAGGTCGACGTTCGGCGTGCGGGCGTTCTCGTGCAAACGGGCGATGATCTGACGGTCGACAGCATCGAGCACGACCGGCGTCGGTTCGGCGCCGGGTGCGCTGATCTGCGGTGCATCGGGCATCGAGACGTCCTTGATTCGAATGAGTGCAGCGGATACATCGATTCTACCGAATTCTGTGCGGTTGATCTTCCGGGCGGTCGAACAACCAGCGAAAATGATGACACTCACCATCACGACATTCGGCCCACAGCTATCGGAGCAACCCATGCGCATCGGCGTGCCCGCAGAGATCAAGAACAACGAGTTCCGCGTCGCGATGACGCCGGCCGGGGTGCACGCGCTCGCGGGGCGCGGTCACGACGTCGCGATCGAGGCCGGAGCCGGCACGGGCGCCGGTTGCCTCGACGCCGAGTACGCCGCCGCGGGCGCCACGATGGTCGCGACCGCCGCGGAGGCGTGGTCAGCCGACCTCGTGCTGAAGGTCAAGGAGCCGATCGCCGCCGAGTACGGCTTCCTCCGCGACGACCTGACGCTCTTCACCTACCTCCACCTCGCGGCCGACCTGCCGCTCACTCGGGCGATCCTCGACTCGGGCGTCACTGCGATCGCGTACGAGACCGTGCAGCTCGCCGACCGGTCGCTCCCGCTCCTCACCCCCATGAGTGAGGTCGCGGGCCGCCTCGCGCCCCAGGTCGGCGCCGCCGAGCTGCTTGCCTCGAGGGGCGGCCGCGGCGTGCTCCTCGCGGGCGTTCCTGGCACCTCGCCCGCCAAGGTCGTCGTCATCGGCGGGGGCGTCGCTGGCGAGCAGGCAGCCGCGACCGCACTCGGCCTCGGCGCCGACGTCACCGTGTTCGACATCTCCCTGCCGAAGCTGCGCGAGATCGACGCCCGCTACGACCACCGCATCCACACGCTGGCGTCGTCGCCGTACGAGATCGCGCGCCAGCTGAGGGACGCTGACCTCGTGGTCGGCGCAGTGCTCGTGCCGGGCGCCGCGGCACCGAAGGTGGTCAGTGACGAGATGGTCGCCGCGATGAAGCCGGGCTCCGTGCTCGTCGATATCGCGATCGACCAGGGCGGATGCTTCGAGGGTTCGCGCCCGACCACGCACGCCGACCCGACGTTCCGCGTGCACGATGCGATCTACTACTGCGTCGCCAACATGCCCGGTGCGGTGCCCGCGACTTCGACGCCTGCGCTCACGAACGCGACTCTGCCGTACACGCTGAAGATCGCCGACCTCGGCTGGGAGGCCGCGCTCGCCGCCGACCCCGCGCTCGCCAAGGGGCTGAACGCGACGGCCGGCCGCCTGACGAATGAGGGAGTCGCCGCCGCGCACGGACTCGAACTCGCGTCGATCTGACCTGCGCGGCGGTCGAGTAGCCCCCGTCAGGGTCGCATCGAGACCTCGCGAGGGGTCTCGATACGCGCTTCGCGCCACTCGACCGGCGGAGCTCGATACGCGCTTCGCGCTACTCGACCCGACGGAGCTCGATACGCGCTTCGCGCTTCTCGACCGGCGGGGGCTCTGTGCACTAGACCGACGGAGTGTCGAGGGTGACCGGCAGGCCCGCCCGGTGCCACGCCACGATGCCGCCCTCGACGTTCACAGCGTCGACGCCCTGCGACTCGAGGTACGCCACGGCTTGCGCGCTGCGCCCGCCCACATGGCAGATCACGTAGACGGTCGTGTCACGAGGCACTTCGCCGACTCGGTCGACGAGCTCGCCGAGCGGGATGTCGAGCGTGCCATCGATGCGGGCCTGTGTCAGCTCGTGCGGCTCGCGCACATCGAGGATGACGGCGTCGGCGATCGTGTGCACGTCGTGGGGAATGGCGGATCGCATCGGAGCTCCTGGAGTGGTCGGCGAGGGTGCCATCCAACGTTACCCGGGGTCTCAGTCCTCAGCGCTGCGGCGATGCTGCCATGGATTCCGCGTGATACCACGTATGGTGTCCGTGTGCGGCGGCTCGATCGAAATCACGACGAGGAGGACATCCTCGACTCCGAGACCGATGCTGCCGCAGAACAACTCACACCGGATCCCATGCGACACGACCTGACCAGCCCTGACGGCCTCAGCCTCGGCGACCCCGAACTCGTCGCGGGCAATGTCGCCGAGCCCGCGTGGCGTCGCTGGCACAGTGAGCTCGCCGGCGTCGGCGGCCGCTCGCCGCTTGCCCGATTCATCGACACTCCGCGCACTCGCATCGAGCTCTCGACGACGCATCCGGGGGGCCTGCCGCAGTTCATCACCGGCAAGTCGACCTTGCTCTCGAGTCTGATCCGCGACGAGCTGGCCCTCCGCAACGCCCGACTGGCCGCTGCCGAGATCACCCAGAAGGGCATCGAGTTGCGCTCCGTGCGCGGCATCGAGTCGGTGCATCTGGCCATCGGGCTCGCGTCGTGGCGCAACGCCGGTGAAGAGTACCTCGCCCCGGTGCTGCTGCGGCCGCTCGCCGTCCGTCGTTACGGCCGTGACTTCGAGCTGAAGCTCAAGGGCCAGCCATTCCTGAACCCCGCCCTCGCCCGCGAGCTTCGCGAGCAGTTCCAGATCACGCTCGACGCCGAAGCCTTCGTCGCCCTCGCCATCACCAACGGCGTGTTCAAGCCGCAGCCGGTGATCGACCGGCTTCGGGGCCTCACGAGCCACCTGCCCTGGTTCCACGTGGCCCCGCGGCTCGTCGTGTCCTCGTTCGCCGAGGTCGGGCCGTCGATGGCAGCGGATGCCGCGAAACTCGACCACCCCGTCATCGATGCGATCGCCGGCAACCCCGCTGCTCGCGCGATCGTCGTCGCAGCGACGGGTGAACGAGTGCGCGCGGTGTCGCAGGATGCCCGCCCACCGTCGACCGACACCCTGCTGCTCGACGCCGACCCCGAACAGGAGCAGGCCGTCGCCGAGATCGAGGCCGGCAACTCGGTCGTCGTGAAGACCCTGCCCGGCACCGGCGGCACTCAGACGATCGTGAACGCGATCGGTGCACTCGTCGCGAAAGACAAGCGCGTGCTCGTCGTCGGAGCGCGCCGAGCGAGCCTCGACGGCATCGCCCACCGGCTCGGCCAGGTCGGGCTGGGCGGCGCCGCGGTGACGACCGCCGGCCTTCGCCGCGAACTCATCCAGTCGATCTCGCGCAACGAGAAGGCCGAGCGACCGAGAGTCGCCGACGTCGACGACGCACTCGTTCGCCTGCGGAAGGTGCTCCTCGACTATCGAATGGCGCTCACCCGCAGCGACCCCGATCTGCACGTCTCAGTGCTCGAAGCGCTCGGCGAGCTCGCGCGTCTCGCGCTCGCGCCCGAGTCGCCATCGACCACCGCGCGGCTCGACCATCACGCGCTCGTCGCGATCGCCGACGGCCGTGACGAAGTCGCTCGCGACCTCGCTCGTGCGGCAGCGCTCGGCGAATTCCGTTACGGCCCAGGCGATTCGCCGTGGTACGGCGCCTCCTTCACCTCGTCCGATGAGGCGAGCACTGCGCACGGTCTCGCGAAGCGCCTCTCGGCGACTGACCTGCCGCGACTGCTCGATCGCGGCCGCGCTCTCATCGCGCAGACCCGCGTGCGCGAGTTCGAGTCGGTGGCCGAGCTCGGGGTGTTCCTCAGGCTGCTGCTCGACGTGCGCGAGACGCTCGACCGGTTCCAGCCCGCCGTCTTCGACCGTCCGCTCGGCGAACTCATCGCCGCGACGTCTTCGCGGCGCGACTCGCCAGGCATGTCGGGTGCGAATCGCCGGCGTCTGCGCCGGCACGCGCTCGAATACGTGCGCCCCGGCGTGCACGTCACCGACCTGAACTCCGCCCTCCGCGGCATCCAGCAACAGCGCACGCTCTGGCAGCGCTACTCGGAGGCAGGGGCGATCCCCGGCGTGCCGGTCGGCATCGACGACGTGCACGTCGCCTACCAGCACGTCGCCACCGATCTCGCAGCCCTCGACGCCCCGCTCGGCATCGTCGGCACGCCGCGGCAGCTCGCCGCCCGACCGGTGCGCGAGCTGATCTCGACCCTCGCCGGACTCGCCGCCGAGTCCGAGGTGCTGACCAACCTGCAGGAACGCACTGCGGTGCTCGGGCGCCTTCGCGACCTGGGTCTCGACCCGCTGCTGCTCGACCTCGCCAAGCGCCATGTGCCCGAGCGGGCCGTCGCGGCCGAGCTCGACCTGGCCTGGTGGCAGTCGGTGCTGGAATCGGTGCTCGCCGGCGAGAAGGCCCTGCTCGGTGCGAACACGACGGTGCTCGACCGGCTCGAAAGCGATTTCCGGCTCGTCGACGAAGCCCATGCCTCCGCCGCCGGGCCGCAACTCGCATGGCGGCTCGCCGAAAACTGGAAGGTCGCGCTCGTCGACCATCCCGACGAGGCAGGTCGATTGAAGCGGATGCTCCGTGGCGATCGTGTACGCCCCGAGGCCCTGCAGGCCGACGCACCGCACCTCTTCCGCGCGCTGGCCCCCGTCTGGCTCGCATCGCCCTACGACGTCGCTGCGATCGACGACTCGATCGGATTCGACACGGTCATCCTCGTCGATGCCGGCGCTACGAGCATCGCCGAGAACCTCGGTGCGATCCGCCGCGCGAAGCAGGTCGTCGCGTTCGGCGACCCCGTGACTCAGACGCCGACCGTCTTCGAGACCGGTATCGACGACGTCGAGCAGTCGGGCGCGCCGGCGACGGAGCACGGCGTCGACGCCCTCCACGCCGATTCCGCCCTCGCCCGCCTCGGCGAGCTGCTGCCCACGCTCACGCTCACTCGCAGCTACCGGGCGGGCGGCGCAGACCTCGCCGAACTCGTCAACAACCGCTTCTACGCGGGGCGCATCGTGTCGTTGCCGTGGGCCGGCAGCTTCCTCGGCCACGGCAGCCTCGCTCTGCACTACGTCTCGGGCAATGGCCTGCCCGACTCGGTGACGGGCACGGTCGAGTCGATCGACTCCGAGGTCGCGAAGGTCGTCGAGCTCGTCATGGAGCATGCGGTGAAGCGCCCGCGCGAATCGCTCATGGTCATCACAGCGAGCACGAGGCATGCCGCCCGCGTGCACCAGTCGGTGCTCGCCGCGTTCGCCAAGCGCACCGACCTCTCCGATTTCATCCTGAAAGATCGGGCGGAACCGTTCACCGTACTCACCCTCGAGCAGGCCGTGGCGCAGAGCCGTGACCGGGTGATCTTCTCGGTCGGCTACGGTCGCACACCGCACGGCCGCCTGCTCTCGAGCTTCGGCTCGCTCGGCGAACCGGGTGGAGACCGCCTGCTCGCGGTCGGCATGACCCGCGCCAGGCGATCGATGGACCTCGTCTCGGCGTTCCGCCCCGACGACATCGACGAAGACCGGCAGAGCCACGGCGTGCTCGCCCTCGCGAACGTACTCACGCAGACCGAAGAGCGCGCGGCGGAAGCCGACGAGACCGGCGACGCGCCATCGATGCTGCACGATCTCGCGGCGAGACTCGAGCGCCGCGGTATCCGGGTGAGCGTCGGTCACCGTGGCCGGCTGGCGCTCGCCGCCGCGAGCGCAGGCAAGGCTGTCGTCGTCGAGACCGACGACGCGCTCACCGGTCTCAGCCTTCGCGAGTCGCTCCGGCTGCGCCCCGACGTGTTGCGCCGTCTCGGCTGGCACTATCTGCGGGTGCACAGCTTCGAACTCTTCGGCGACCCCGAGGCGGTCGCCTCGAGGGTCGCGTCACTGCTCGGACGGCCCGAGGCCGAGCAGTCGACGGATGCCGCAGCCGCGCACCGATGACCGAGGAACCACGTCAGCGCGTCGAACGTGCGGCGGGCCGGGCACGCCGTGCCAAGCTCACGCCGGCACCGGGCTCAGATCCGTCGCCGGAGGTGCCGGTCGACCGCCCTGAGGGACCAGCGCCGACCCAGACGGAGAAGGCCGGCCCCGCGTCATCCGATGACGAACGATTGACGCGGGACCGGCCGCCTCACTGGAAGCAGACCTGATCAGTCGCGGTGGGCTCCGCTGCCACCCCGCGCCTCGGCGAGGAGGTCGCGGATCTGCGTCAGCAGCTCGGCCTCGGTGAGTGGCTCGTCGGTCGGTTGTCCGGCCGCTGCCTTCGCTGCCTGACGCTCTCGGAACGTGTTCATCGGGAGTACGAAGACGAGATAGACGACGAGTGCGACCGCGAGGAAGGTGATGATCGCGGCGAGGACGGCGCCGAATTTGAGCTGCGCGTCGCCGACTGCGACGATCATCGCGTCATTGAGGCTCTCGGCGTTGAACAGGAGTCCGACGAGCGGATTGATGAGGCTGTCGACGAGCGCATTCACGACTGCGGTGAACGCGGCACCGATGACGACCGCGACGGCGAGGTCGATGACATTGCCTCGCGTGATGAAATCCCTGAAACCCTTGAGCATGGTTCCTCCTGGAGTCGAGGCCGCGTGGGTGGCCTCCTTCAGGCCACGCTAGCGGAGGAGTTGCCGCCCGTCGATGATGACGATCCGGAACCGCTTGCGGAGGACCCGCCACCGGAGCCCGACGAGCCGGAGCCCGACGAGCCCGACGAGCCGGAGCCCGACGAGCCGGAGCCCGACGAGCCCGACGAGCCGGAGCCGCCCGAACCGGACCCCGACGAGCCGGAGCCCGAGCCGGACTCCGACGAGCCGCTCGATCCGCCGGAGCCGGCCTTCGAACCCGACCCGGATCCATCGCTCCGCGAATCGGTGCTGTAGAAGCCCGATCCATTGAACGTCACGCCGATCGTGTTGAAGAGCTTGCGCAGTTTGCCGCCGCAGACCTCGCAGACGCTCAACGTGTCGTCGGTGAACGCCTGGTGGATGTCGAAGGCGTTGTCGCACTCGGTGCAACGGTAGGAATACGTGGGCATGGAGCTTCTTCCGATTTCTGGGCGCGCGCCGGCACCGGGCCGGTCAGAACGCGATGATGCGTGTGGGCGTCACGACGCCGTTCACGGGCTGGTCGTGCACTTCGCGTGGCACGGTCTCGATGAACTCGCTGTCGAAGACGACGGCGTACACCGGAGGACATTTTCCCATTGATCCGAGGGTTTTGTCGAAATAGCCCCGACCCCAGCCGAGCCGCATGCCGGTCGCATCGATCGCCGCTGCCGGCACGATGATGAGGTCGACGTCGTTGATCGCCATCGGGCCGAGCAGTTCACCGACGGCCTCCGGCATGCCGTAGAGGCCGGGCGTCTCGGTCTCCTCCTCACCGACCGTCCAGTCGAGCAGGCCGTCTTCGCGCGTCACCGGGAACAGCACGCGGATGCCACGGGCCTCAGCCCAGTTCACGAACGGTCGGGTGTCGGGCTCGGTCGGCATCGAGAGGTAGCACGAAATGGACTCGGCCTCGGTCGATCCGATCAGCTCTTCGAGCCGAGCGGTGAAGCCTTCGGTCGCAAGCTCGCGCTCATGCGCAGGCATGTTCTGCCGGCGTTCGCGGAGTTCCGCGCGGAGTACGCGCTTCTGGACATCCGGATCCTCGGGCATGGCACACATCCTAGGCGGATGCAGCTGCGCTCGCCCCGCGCCCCGTGTGCTACGCGGTCCCGACCGTTACGCTCGAATGCATGACCTCACGCATCACGAAGGCCGTCATCCCCGCAGCCGGACTGGGGACCCGCTTCCTGCCCGCGACCAAGGCCATGCCGAAAGAGATGCTGCCCGTCGTCGACAAACCCGCGATCCAGTACGTCGTCGAGGAGGCGGTCGAAGCCGGACTCACCGACGTGCTCATGGTGACGGGGCGCAACAAGAATGCGCTCGAGAACCACTTCGACCGAGTGGCGGAGCTCGAGGCGACCCTCGAAGCGAAGGGCGACACGGCCAAGCTCGCGAAGGTGAACGAGTCCACCGACCTGGCCGACATGCACTACGTGCGCCAGGGAGACCCGCTCGGTCTCGGCCACGCGGTGCTCCGCGCCCACATGCACGTCGGAGACCAGCCGTTCGCCGTGCTGCTCGGTGACGACATCATCGACGCCCGCGACACGCTGCTCACCCGCATGCTCGACGAGCAGGTCGCGAGGGATGCCTCGATCGTCGCGTTGCTCGAGGTCGACCCCGATTCGATCCACCTCTACGGCGCTGCCGCCGTCGAGCCCACCGACGATCCCGACGTCGTGCGCATCACCGGAATGGTCGAGAAGCCCGCGAAGGAGGTCGCACCGTCGAACTTCGCCGTCATCGGCCGGTACGTGCTGAAGCCCGAGGTGTTCGCGATCCTCGAGCAGACTCCGCCCGGCAAGGGCGGCGAGATCCAGCTGACCGACGCGCTCATGACGATGGCGAACGATGTCGAGGGCACCGGCGGTGTCTACGGCGTCATCTTCCGCGGGCGCCGCTACGACACGGGTGACAAGCTCGATTACATCAAGGCGGTCATCCAGCTCGCCGTGGATCGTGACGATCTCGGCCCCGAGCTGCGCCCATGGCTCGTCGAGTACGCTGCAGGACTCGATACAGTCTGAGCATGCCCGCAGTCGCCGTTCCCACGTTGCGCGACGGAGACGTCACGCTGCGCCCGATCCGAGTTCGCGATGCGAAGTCGCTCGAACGGGTGCTGCTGGCCAATCGCGGATGGCTGCGGCAGTGGGAGGCGACGTATCCGGGCGGCGGCTCGGTCATCGACACACGTTCGAGCATTCGAAATCTCCTGGCGCATACCCGTTCCGGTCATGCCCTCGCGTTCATCATCGAATTCGAGGGTGAAATGGTCGGCCAACTGAACGTGTCGTCGATCACGTACGGTTCACTCTCCTCGGCGGCGATCGGATACTGGGTCGCGCAAGACGTGGCGGGGCGAGGCATCACGCCGACGGCCGTCGCGCTCGCGACCGACTACTGCTTCGGCGTGCTTCGCCTGCATCGCATGGAGATCTGCATCCGCCCCGAGAACGGTCCGTCGCTGCGCGTGGTCGAGAAGCTCGGCTTCCGCTATGAGGGATTCCGGCGGCGCTTCATCCACATCGATGGCGCATGGAGCGACCATTTCGCGTTCGCGCTCGTGTCCGAAGAGGTACCCCGGGGAGTCCTGCGGCGCTGGCGTGAAGGGCGGGTGACCGAAGGGGTCGCGCGGGTGAACGCAGAGGACCGCGCGGCATCCGCCCACCCCCTGCCGCTCGCCGATCGATGAACACGCGGGCGTCGAGTACGGCTGAAGGCATGCAGTGATCTAGCGTTGTCCCATGGACGTGATCGGTGGGGGACTGCTCGTGGCTGTGGCAGCCGCGCTGTGGATCGCGTACCTCCTGCCGAGCTGGCTGGGGCGCCGCCAATACCTCGCGACCGAGCGCAATGCCGTTCGCCTCCAACAGACCCTCCGCATCCTCGCCGAGACCGCAGAGACGCCCGAACCCGTTCGAGTCGAAGCGACGGCCCGCGAGGTCGCCACCCAGCAGCGCATCCTCCAGCAGCGTGAAGCCACGGCCAGGCTGACCGCCGAAGCAGCCGAGCAGCAGGCACTCGCCGAGTTCCGCGCAGCAGAAGAGGCAGCGGATGCCGCGCGCGGTCGTGCGGTCGAGGCGCTCGCCACCAGGGCCGCTGTCACCGAGCCGATCTCCGTGGTCACGCACGCCGCTGCAGAAGCGCCCAAGTCGTCGACGAGCGAACGCGGCACGGTCCGCACCGGCGCAGCCGCCCGCCGTGCGCTTCGGCGCAAACGAGCGCTGTGCTCGCTCGTGTTGCTGGTCTCGCTCGTCACGCTCGTCGCCGGCGGCATCGCCGCTGCGTTCGGCGCGACGCTCATCGTGCCTGCCGTCGGCGCCCTCGGTGTCGTACTCGCGATCGCCGGTGTCGCCCGACTCGCTCGCGTGCGCCCGGCCGTCGCCGGCGCGTCGCGACCCGCGCGTACCGTCGAAGCTGCGACATTCGAACCGATCGATCTGCCCGAAACAGAGCCGCTCACCGAGAGCTGGACCCCTCAGCCGCTCCCGCGACCGCTGCACCTCTCACGCGGCACGATCGCTGCGACGGCGATGGCCTCCATCGAAGCCGCAGCAGAGTTGAAGCGCGCCGGGGCCGGCGATGACATCGCGCGCAGGGCCGCCGAGCTCGTGCCCGAGGTGCCCGCCATCAGGCCGGTCGCGCCGGCTGCGGCATCCGCTGACCGTGCTCGGCAGGTAGCGGGGGCACTGCGTGAGAACGCTCCCGCGAGTCCGTATGCCCGCATGGGTATCGTCGATGACACGCGACCAGGAATCGACGATCTCGATGCCGTGCTGCGCCGCCGTCGACAGGCAGGCTGACGGCCGCACTGGTCCGAGTCGCCACTCGCGAGATGATAAGCTCTTTCTCGCTCGGGCCCATGGCGCAGTTGGTAGCGCGTCTCGTTCGCAATGAGAAGGTCGGGGGTTCGAATCCCCCTGGGTCCACCAATCCGAAGCGACAGCCCTGCCCCGTTCGAGAGGCAGGGCTGTTGCCGTCTCCGGCAGTGGCACGGTGCTGGGGCAGACGTTCGATGCGATCCTCGAGCGCGCCCGTGCCAACACCATGGAGCCGGTGCCCGGTACCGACGAACCATTCGCGATCGTCGGGCGATCTCAGCGATGCGCGCGCTCCGAGCGCGGGCCGGAGCACACCGGGCATATGGTGGAACGGATGTCGCAAGCGCCTGAGACCCGGTCGATCACATTGCCCGAGGGGCACCGGTGGCGCGCGTACTGGGTGTGCGTCGCCGTCGCGGCGCTGACGATCCTCGACCTGTCGAAGGTGAACGTCGGCCTCCCGGCGATCGAGGAGGCCTTCGGCGCGGGTTCCACCGAGCTTCAGCTCATCGTGGCCGGCTACGTGCTTACCTTCGGGCTGACGCTCGTGCCGGCCGGGCGCATCGGCGACCAGCGTTCGCGCAAGACCCTCTTCGTCGTGGGTCTCAGTCTCTTCACGATCACGAGTCTCGTTGCGGCGCTCGCACCGAACGTCACGGTACTCCTCGTCGCCCGGCTGTTGCAGGGCGTCGCCGCCGGCATCCAGATGCCGCAGGTGCTCGGCATCATCCAAGAGCTCTTCACCGGCAAGGAGCGCGGCAAGGCATTCGGCCTGTTCGGCGCGACGATCGGCCTCGCGACCGCGTTCGGACCGACGCTCGGTGGCCTCGCGATCGCGATCGGGGGCGCCGAAGACGGCTGGCGCGGCATCTTCTGGATGAACGTGCCGCTCGCGCTCGCCGCGATCGCGGCCGCGATCTGGCTGCTGCCGGTCACGAGGCATCCGTCGACGAAGCCGTTGTCGCTCGATCCGGTCGGGCTCGCGCTGTTCGCGGTGACCGTCATCTCGCTCTTGTGGCCATTCCTCTTCACGACGGGCTCGCCGAGCGATGACCCGGCCCGATGGTGGGTGCTCGTCGTCTTCGTCTTCGCGATCACGGCCTTCATCGCGTGGGAGCGGCGCTACACGGCATCCGGCAAGCACCCGCTCGTGCCGCTCACGCTCTTCGGCGTGAGCTCGTTTCGAAACGGCACGGCGCTCGCGAGCGTGTACTTCGCCGCGATGCCGTCGATGTTCCTGCTCACGACCCTCTACCTGCAGCTCGGGCTCGGGCTCGAAGCCGTCTTCGCGGGCATGGTCAGCATCGGCTTCGCGCTCATGAGCGCGGTCGGGTCATGGGTCGGCGGCACGCTCGTGAACCGCCTCGGGCGGCCGCTGGTCGTGTGGGGCCTCGCGCTGCTCCTCGTCGGCATCGGACTGCTCGTGCTGTTCGCGATCGTGACGCCGCCTGAGGTGACGCCGTGGGCGATGGCGGGTGCGATGGTGGTCGGCGGTGCGGGCGGTGGTCTCGTCGTCTCGCCGAACCAGACGCTCACGCTCATGGACATCCCGGTGAAGCAGGGCGGCTTGGCCGGCTCGGTCGGTCAGCTCGGCCAGCGCATCGGCACGGCGATCGGCACGGCGGTGACGCTCTCGCTCTTCTACTCGACGATCTTCCGCGAGTCCGACGGCGATCCCGACCTCGCCGTCTACCACGACGCCTACGGCGTGGGCATGCTCGCTGTGGCCATTCTCGTCGCGATCGCCTTCGCGATCGGCGTGGCCGATCTCGGAGCGCGTCGGCGTCAGCGCAGCGCACTCGGCGGAGCGGACATCGGCGAGGCCTGACCGCGCAGACGGCTGACCGTGCAGATGCCCGACCGCCCGAATGCCTGATCCCCTCAGCGGAGAGCGAGGATTCGAGTGCGTTCAGGCTTGTCGTAGTGTTCGATGGCCGCCCGAAGTGCGGAACGCGGCATCGTCGCCGCGTGCGCGTCGACGAACGCGGTGAGACGTGCCCGGTCGAGGTCGCCCGCCGCGCGGAGCACCCACCCGAGCGCCTTCTGAACGTACGGTTCCGCATCGTCGGCCAGCATCTCGGCGAACCGGTACGCATCGTCGAGTTCGCCGCGGCGGAGGAAGGCGAAGGTCGCCACGAGCGCGGTGCGGCGTTCGGGCCAGAACGCGGATGCCGCGAGCCCGTCGAGCGGCGCCCGATCAAGTTCGAGCAGATAGCCGCCGACGACATCGCGAGCGGCGAGGTCGACGAGGTCCCACTGGTCGATGCGGTCGTGTCGCCGGAGGTAGAGCTCGTACAGCTCGGTGCGCCGGGCCTCGGGGGTCTTTGCACGTGCAGCCGACTTGCCCATGATGCTGCAGGCGAGCGCGCGCACTTCGTGCGTCGGTTGCTCGAGCAACGTCTCGAGCTCTTCCGGCGCGAGCTCGAGGGCCGACTTGGCGAGCTCGAACACCGCGCCCATGCGCACCCCGATGAACGGCGCGTCGGGGTCGGGCGGGAAGTACTTCGTGTACTTCTCACGCTCTTCGTCGCTCGCGAGCCCTTCGAGCGTCGCGATCAGCCCCGCGGCATCCGTCATCGACGCCTCCCGTCTTCGGGGATCAGCGTACGGCGGCGGATGCCTCGGCGACAGGGCTGTCTGAGAACGCGAGTTCGGCACGAACGCGAGGAATCCGACGATCGCGGCGACGGGTCGGAGCCTGACAGCGCGCGACATGGAGGCTCCTTCGCGATGGGTGCATCACACCCTCCCTGTGCCTCAAGCGGCCAGATGGGCGGCGGGCGTGAGGAGAGCCGCGAGCTCGCCGGCGGAGAGTTCACGGCCGAAGGCGGGGTGGCCCGGCTCGAGGGCGACGCCATGGATGAGGTCGCCGCCGTCGACCGGATCGAACCCGAGGTCGTCGATGATCGCGGCGACGACGGCGCGTGCTTCGCGGTCGTCGCCGACGACCGCGAGAGCCCGACGGAGCGGGGAGCCGGCTTCCATGGTGTCATCTTCCATCTCGTGGTACCCGAGGTGGTTCAGGGACTTGACGACGCGGGCGCGGGGGTTGCGGGCGGCGTTGATCTCGCTCGTCGTGCGCGGGTCGTCGTCGATCTCGGCGATGTTGCCGTCGACCGGGGGCCAGTAGTTCATGGCGTCGACCACGATGCGTCCGTCGAACTCGGGCCACGGCACGGTGCCCGCCTTGCTGAACGGCACGGCGACGATGATGACGTCGGCGGTGTGTGCCAAATTCTCTGGCGTGGTGACCTCGGCGCCGGGAGCGACGACTTCGACCAGCAGCTCGAGGGCGGTCTGGCGCGGCGAGCCGGCGATGAGCACGCGGTGGCCGGATGCGACGAGCAGCCGGGCGAGAGCGGTGCCCACCTTGCCCGCGCCGTAGATTCCGATGATCGGCCGATCCGTCACGCTTCGATTCTCCCATCCATCGGCGCATTCGATCGATGCGTCGTCATGGAATGGAACGTGCGCTGCGCGGAGTGCATTCCCGCGGCGTGACCGCGGGGGATCCGGGGAATAGTCTCGACCTCACGGGAGTTCCGCCATGTGCATGCAGAGGCATGGAACCACGGAAGGGGAACAGGATGCCTGAGCGCTACGAGTTCGGACTCGACACCTTCGGCGACATCACGATCGGGCCCGATGGGGCCCCCTTGCCGCACGCGCAGGTGTTGCGGAACGTCGTCGAGGAGGCGGTGCTCGCCGACCGGCTCGGCCTCGATTTCTTCGGCATCGGAGAGCACCATCGTGAGGAATTCGCCGTCTCGGCGCCCGAGGTCGTGCTCGGCGCGATCGCGGGGCGCACCGAGCGCATCCACCTCGGCTCGGCCGTCACCGTGCTGAGCTCCGACGATCCCGTGCGCGTCTTCCAGCGTTTCGCGACCCTCGACGGCGTCTCGGGCGGGCGGGCGGAGGTCATCCTCGGCCGCGGCTCGTTCATCGAGTCGTTCCCGCTCTTCGGTTTCGAGCTGAACCAGTACCAAGAGCTCTTCGACGAGAAGCTCGACCTCTTCGCCGCGCTGCTCCCGCAGGAGCCCGTCACCTGGAACGGCGATCTCCGAGCGCCGCTCACCGAGCAACTCGTGTTTCCACGCGTCGAGCACGGCCGGCTGAAGACCTGGATCGGTGTCGGCGGCAGCCCCGAATCGGTCGTCCGCGCTGCGCGCTACGGCCTGCCGCTCGTGCTCGCGATCATCGGCGGCAGCCCGGCCAGGTTCGCCCCGCTCGCCGACCTCTACCGCCGTGCCCTCGCACAGTTCGGCAATCCGCTGCAGCCGATCGCGATCCACTCGCCCGGCTTCATCGCCGACCGCGATGACGAGGCGCTCGACACGCTCTGGCCGCACTACAAGATCATCATCGATCGCATCGGCCGCGAACGCGGCTGGGGGCCGGTCAGTCGTGAGCACTTCGAAGACGAGGCTGGCCCGAACGGCGCGCTGTACGCGGGCTCACCCGAGAAGGTGGCCGTGAAGATCGCCGGGGCGATGCGCTCGATCGGGGCGACCCGCTTCGATCTCAAGTACTCCAACGGCGGGCTGGGGCACGAGGCGATGATGCACAGCATCGAGCTGTACGCCACCGACGTGGTTCCGCGCGTTCGCGAACTCCTCGCCGGCGCCGATGCCGCCGATGCCGAACTCGCGGCGGTCGCTGACCTCGGTGCTGCAGATCGAGCGGATGCCGCGGCATCCGCCGACCGGCCGCTCGACTGAACCGGCGGGCCCTGCCGGTTGAGCCTGTCGAAACCGGCCCTACCGCCCGCTCGAGGTCTCCACGGGCTCGACCCGCAGCCCGCTTCGGCACTCACACGGGAGGTGGCGCGGCGCTTGACGCCGCTGACGGCCGCCGTTTGCGCACGGCTGCCCTGAACCACGTCGCCTCGGGCAGCCTCGCGAGGAACGTGCCAGCGATGATCGTGATGAGCACATAGCCGGTGGCGAGCGGCGCGAGCTCCGGCGCCACCCCTGCGCCGACCGCGAGCCCTGCGATGACGATCGAGAACTCGCCCCGGGGTGCGAGGGTGAGCCCGGCGCGCCACTGGCCGAGCGTGCCGACTCCGGCGCGTCGGGCCGCATACGCGCCCGTGATGAGCTTCGTGATGATCGTCACGAGCGCGAGAGCCAGGGCTGCGGGCAGCATCGACAGCAGCGCGGACGAATCGGTCGTGAGACCGAAGAAGACGAAGAATATGGCGGCGAACAGATCGCGGAGGGGCGTGAGCACCTGGCTCGCGTTGGCCGCGACTCGGCCCGAGAGCGCGATGCCCACGAGGAACGCGCCGACCGCGGCGGACACGCTGACCTCGGCGGCCAGGCCGGCGACGAGCATCGTGAGCCCCAACACGCCGAGCAGCAACGGCTCGTGCTGGTCGGCCGGGAACAGGCGCGACACGATGTGCCCGTGGCGCAGCGCGATGTAGAGGAGCAGAGCGACGACTCCGACGGCGATCGCGACCGCGATGGATCCCTGCAAGAGGCTCACTCCCACGACCAGCGCCGAGAGCACCGGCAGGTAGAACGCCATCGCGAGGTCCTCGATGACGAGCACCGCGAGGATCGACGGGGTCTCGCGGTTCGAGAGACGCCCGAGGTCGCGGAGGAGCTTGGCGATGACCCCCGATGACGACACCCAGGTCACGCCCGCCATGGCGACGGCGGCGACCGGCCCCCACCCGAGGAGCAGCGCGAGCACGGCGCCCGGTGTGGCGTTCAGCGCCGCATCGAGGAGGCCGGCGGTGCGCGCCGACTTCAGGCTCCCGAACAGCTCGGAAGCGGTGTACTCGAGACCGAGCAGTGCAAGCAGAAGGATGACGCCGATCTCAGCGCCGGTCTCGAAGAACTCGGAGCTCGCGTCGAGTCGGATCAGTCCGCCATTGCCGAAGGCGAGGCCGACGACCAGGTAGAACGGGACCGGCGAGATGCCGAGCGCGTTGGCAAGGCGACCGAGCAGACTCATGCCGAGAAGCAGCGCGCCGACTTCGATGAGGAGCAGCGTGGTCTCGTGCATACGCCGGGCCTCAGTCGGGGCCGTTGGCGAGCAGGCGGGCTACTCCGTCGAGTCCTTCACGAGTTCCGACGACGACGACGACGTCACCCGCGCGCAGCATCTCTGCCGGCGTGGGTGAGGGGATGATCGTGCCGTCGCGAACGATGGCCACGATCGAGGCGTGCGTGCGAGTGCGGGCCTTCGTCGCACCGAGCGTGCGGTTCAGGTACGGCGAGTCGGTCGGCAGCGCGATCTGCTCGGTGTAGAGCCCCGCGGTCTCATCGCTGAGGCTCGTGAGGCGGCTGAGCATGACCGATGCGCCGAGCACGTCGGCGAGCGCAGCGGCCTCGTCGTCGTTCAGCGGTATCGAGTACCGGCATGCGTCGGGGTCGTCTTCGTCGAAGAGCCCGAGGTCGCGCTCACCGTCACGATGAGACACGACACTGACCCGACGTCCACCTTCGGTGACGAGGTCGTGACGAATGCCGATCCCGGGCAGGTCGACTTTTTCGATGCGAATACCCACGTCGCAATCGTAACCCCGCGCGAGGGTGACGCGGCCCGCCGCGCTCAGCCGCGCGATTCGGCGTGCGTGCGCATGGTCAGCACGGGGGTGCCGTCGTCGTCGCCGGCCTCGAGCTCGACCGTCACCGTGCCCAGCTCGGCGAGCGATTCGGCGTGCGTGCCGCCGCACGGAATGCGGGCATCGCCGCCCGGAAGCCCGGCCACCCAGAACCGGCGGTCGGTGAGACCATCGCCCTCGCGTTCGACGCGCACCGCGACGCCGGCGTCGGCCCAGTCCGCGATGGCGGCGGTGACGGATGCCGCGAGCTCGCCGAGCCCGTCGGCCGCGAGCGCCCCGGTGTCGAACCCGGCGCGGCGCAGCGACTTGTTCAGCCGGTAGACGTCGACCGAGCCGTCGGGCAGGATGCGGCTCGAGGTGATCGCGATGCCGTCGAAGTCGGGATTGCCGAGTGCGTCTTCGCGGGCGGGCTTCGACCAGTGCCCTGCGAGCGCGTGATTCAACGCGAGGGAGGCAGCGTGGCAGGCGGTGTGTCCGATCGAGAGGGCGCGTCGCGTCGCGGCATCCGCTCGCACCGTCACCGCATCACCCTCGCCGATCGCGGCATCGTCGCGTACGAGGTGCGCGACGAGGAACACCCAGCCCTCAGTGCCCTTGCGCACGGGGATGTCGGTGCCGAGGAAGAGAGTACTGCCGTCGGTCGCGGCGAGAACGGCGTCGACGATCGGGAACTCGGTGCCGCCCGCGAGAATCGCACCCGTGTCGGCCGGCTGGTCAGGCCAGGCCGCGTCGACGGGATGGAAGCTCGTCGTCTCGGTGATGACGGCGAGGAGTCCGTCACCAGCGGTCTCCACATGGAGCACCAACGACTCGGCCTCGAGGGCGCCGTCGGCGTACGTGATGCGGGTATCGCGCGAGGGAAGCAACTCGAGGCTCAGACGCCGTCGCTGCGACCGAGCACGTGGAACGGGATCCCGATCGCGAGCGACACGCTCACGATGCCTCCGAAGAACAGCGGCGCCTGGAATTCGGTCGCGACGGGCGCCGTGCCCATGAGCCACAGGCCGAAGATGAAGAGTCCCATCGAGATGAGAAAGGCGACGACGTTCACAGCGACCTCCAGAATTCCGGTGGCGGTCCGAACCGCCCGCCCAAGTCTATCGTTCGGGCGGCGCGCCCGACGGGGTCACGATTCGAGCGGGCCGAGCCATGCGTTCGCGACGGTCGAGTGGGCGGATTCGTCGTCGGAGGGGTGGAAGATGCCCGCGAGCACGTCGCGGTAGAGGCGGCCGAGCTCAGAGCCCGCGAAGTACGTCGATCCTCCCGACACCCGCACGGCCTGGTCGACCACGTGCTTGGCGGTCTCGGTCGCGCGCACCTTGACCCCGACGAGCTTCGCGAACCAGAAGCCGCCGTGGTCGACGAGTCCGTCGAGATCGCGCGCGATCGCGAGGAGCTGGGGCTCGATCGCCTCTTGCGCGAGCGCCGCGTCGGCGATGCGCCACCGGATGTCTGGATCTTGCGAGAGCGGCTTGCCGTCGTTCTTCATCGAGGTGCGCCGGTGCGCCGCCGCGACGGCGAGTTGCAGCGCGCGATCGCCGATGCCGGCGTAGACCGAGGCGAGCAGCAGTTCGAAGTTCGCGAAGATGCCGAAGATGAGCGGATCGGCGTTCGGTCCGGGGTCGAGCCGGCGCACGATGCGGTCGGCTGCCGCGAACGCGCCATCGAGCACGGTGGTGCGGCTCTGGCTCGCTCGCATGCCCATCGTGTCCCAGTCGTCGAGGATGCGCACGTCGGGGTCTTCGCGGTCGATGAAGCCGTAGACGATCTTCGGCGCGTCAGCCGAGGTCGTATCGAGGCCCATCGTGCCGAGCTTGGTCCATGCCGGTGAGAGCGACGTGAAGATCTTGCGGCCGGTGTACCGGTAGCCGCCGCCCTCCTGCGGGTCTGCGTCGGTGCGCGATCCGAAGAGCATGAGGTCGTTACCGGCCTCGCTGATGCCGAAGCCGAAGATCTCGCCCGCGCCCGCCTCGCGGAGCACGAAGTCAAGCGAGTCGTCGCCGCGGTCGCGGAGCACTTTCGCGACGCCCGTCCACACGAGGTGCATGTTCACTGCGAGGGCGGTCGCCGGTGCCGCGCCCGCGAGTCGCATCTGTCCGCGAACGGCGTCGGCGAAGCCCCAGCCGAGCCCGCCGAGCTCGACAGGCACAAGTGCGGTCAGATAGCCCGCCTCACGGAGTTCGGCGAGATCCTCGTCGAAGAACGCGTTCTCACGGTCGTAGCCGGCCGCGCGTTCGCGGAAGCCTTCAAGCAGATCGTCGTGCAGCAGGGTCTCGGGTCTCGGGGTCTCCGGCGTGGCGCTCACGCCGCCAGACTACGCCTCAGGGGTGGTGCCCGACCGGGGCGGCGGGGGCGAGGCGGCGGAGTCGTCGACGACCGCTTCAGGCTCGACGGATGCCGCGGCATCCGCTCGCCCGTTGCGCCGGCCGCGTGTCGAGGCCACGACGATCGCCACGACGATCGCGGCGATGACGAGCGCCGTGACGAGCCAGGGCAGGAGCACGCCGAACGCGACGCCGATCCACGATGCGAACGCGACGAGTGCGCCCCACCCGGCGACGAAGCCGCTCCAGAAATCGCCGGGCGCCGCATCGGGAGCCACATCCTCGGTGATGAGCTCGAGGGTGATCGTCGAGTAGTCGACCTGGTCGACGAGCCAGTCGCGTTGTTGGGTGAGGCTGTCGAGTTCGGCCTGCCGGGTCGTGAGCTCGGACTCGATCTCGATGAGGTCGGTGATCGAGGTGGCAGTGCCGAGGAGCTCGCGTAGCCGATCGACCGACGCCGTGAGCGCGTCGATTCGCGCGTCGAGGTCTTGGCGCTGCTGCGTGACATCCGACGCGTTCATCGACACGGAGTTCACGGAGCCGAGCTCGCGGAGCTTCGCCACCACGCCGTCGAGTTCGTCGGAGGGCACCCGCATCGTGAGCGATGCGCTCGGCGGCTGGGTGTCGGTGGCGGGCGTCTCGGTGCGGCTGTCGACCCGCCCGCCCGACTGCTCGGCGATGCCGGCGGCGTCTTCGGCCGTCGCGATGGGGTCGTCGACGGTGACCGAGATCCATCCGGTCGTGATGACGCTGCGCTCGGCCTCGGCCTTGAGCGTGGGGCCGTCGGCCGCGGCGTCGCCGCCCTCGAACGACTGGGGCGCGTCGGGAACCGGCGCGAGTTCGCCCGTCGAGACGCCGTGATCGGCGCTCTGGCTGCTGGTGCCGGTGGCGCTGCATCCGGTGAGAAGGAGGGCCGTGAGCGCTGCCGCTGCTGCCGCTGTCGGTGCGAGTCGTCGTCTCATGCGCTCACTGTATTCCGCGGCCGGAACCCGATGTCTGGAAGCCCACTGGGAGTCGGATCACGATCGGATTGCGCTTCGCTGTGAATGATCGGGCGGCCACAACGTTCGGCGCGGTTCGCCCGTTCAGTCGCTCCCTGAGCTTGTGAAAAGCCCCCTGAGCCTGTCGAAGGGGCGCAACGAGACCCGGGTCGCCTCGGGCTCAACGACCGACTCAGTCGTCGTCGGGGTCGCGCCCGATGCGTTCGCCCGTCTCCAGCGTGGCGATCGCAGCGAGATCGTCGGCGTCGAGCTCGAAGCCGAACACGTCGAGGTTCTCGCGGATGCGCTCGGGCGATGACGCCTTCGGGATCACGAGGTTGCCGAGCTGCACGTGCCAACGCAGCACGATCTGCGCGGGCGTGCGACCGTGCTTGGCCGCGAGGTCGTCGAGCAGGGGAGTGCCGAGCACCCGCCCGCGTGCGAGCGGCGACCACGCCTCGGTGCGGATGCCGCGCGCAGCATCGAACTCTCGCAGCGCCGTCTGCGGCAGCCACGGGTGCAGTTCGACCTGATTGACGACTGGGGTCTCACCGGTCTCCTCGACGAGCCGCTCGATGTGGTGCGTGTGGAAGTTGGAGACTCCGATCGAGTTCACCCGTCCGTCATCGCGCAACCGGATGAGCGCGCGCCACGTGTCGACGTAGAGGTCGGTCGAAGGCACCGGCCAGTGGATGAGCAGGAGATCGAGCTGCTCGAGCGCGAGACGCTGCATCGAGTCGTCGAACGCGCGCAACGCCCGATCGAACCCGTTGTCGTCCTTCCACACCTTCGTCGTGACGAAGAGCTCATCGCGAGGCAGACTCGATGCGCGCACCGCCTCACCGACCTCACGCTCGTTGCCGTAGAAGGCGGCCGTGTCGAGATGCCGGTAGCCCGCATCGATCGCGTCGAGGCAGAGGCGTGCGGCATCCGTCGGCGGAACCTTGTACAGGCCGTAGCCGAGTTGCGGGATGCTCGCACCGTCGGCGAGCGGCACGCGCGGTGCGGGAGGGAGTGGTTGCGGCATCTGGAGCGCCTCTCTGAATTGGTCTAGCTGGGTTGCAGTGGAACGGGCTCGGTGTCGGGAATCGGGCTCGCATCGCGGTTCCTGAGGTCGGGGTGCCATCGCCGACCGAGAACCGGCACGATGAACCCGAGCAGCGCGAGCGCCGCGGCTGCCCAGAATGCGCCCTGCGCGCCGTAGCCGTCGATGAGGAATCCGGCGAGGGCCGAGCCGAGGGCGGCGCCGATGAGCTGGCCGGTGCCGACCCAGCCGTAGGCTTCGGCGGTGTCGGAGAACTTCACGCTCGCCGAGACGATCGCGAAGAGCACGGCGAGCGCGGGCGCGATGCCGATGCCCGCGATGAAGAGGGTGGCGGAGAGCCACCAGAAGTCCATGAGCCCGGCTGCGAGCGCCGTGCCCGCGAACACGATGAACATGCGGCGCGCGGTCGACCAGGGGCCGATCGGCACGTGCCCGAGGAAGAGGCCGCCCGCGAGCGAGCCCAGCGCGAAGATCGCGAGCACGATGCCCGCTTCGGCGCCGTCGTGACCGAACACGGCGACGACGCCGGCCTCGACCGCCGCGGTCGCTCCGATCAGGAGGAAGCCGACGATCGTCGCGAGCAGCACGGCCGGCCGGCCGAGCACGACGCCGAATCGCCGCTTCGAACGCGGGATGCGGACGCGCCCGAGTTCGGGAGAGGAGATGAACCAGATGCCGCCGATCACCATGAGCACGGCGGCGAGGAGGATCGCCCAGACCGTGCCGACCTGCGTCGCGACGAAGGTCGTGACGACGGGCCCGACGACCCAGATGATCTCTTGTGCCGACGCGTCGAGTGAGAACAACGGGGTGAGCTGACGGGAGTTCACCATCTTCGGGTAGATCGTGCGCACGGCCGGCTGCACCGGCGGTGTCGCGATGCCGGCGACGAAGCCGACCGCCATGTAGAGGGGCACCGTGAGCGGCAGCACGCCGATCGCGACGACGGCCGCGACGCAGACGATGAGGGTTGTGATGAGCACGGGTCGCATGCCGAGTCGTCCCATGAGCCGGCTCGTCAGCGGACCGGCGATCGCCTGGCCGATCGAGGCGGCCGCGAGCATGAGTCCGGCGTAACCGTACGAGCCCGTCTGCTGTTCGACGTGCAGCAGGAACGCGAGCGAGAGCATTCCCGACGGGAATCGTGCCGTCAGCTGGGCGGCGATGATGCGAGCGACGCCCGAGGTCTTCAGTAGATCGGAGTAGCTTCCCACGGTGCGATCACTCTATCGAGGCGGATGCCGCGGAGGCACCTGCCTCGGAGGAGAATCGCGTCGCTCGCGAACGCCGCGGCGGCGAGTTCGAATGCCGCGTTCGGGTCCGTGCTCCGCGAGCGGGATCAGCCCGCGAGCAGCTTCGTGATGCGTTGCAGCGAGACGCTCTCGGCAGCGCGCAACTCTTGCGCGAAGAGGCTGATGCGCAGCTCCTCGATCAGCCAGCGCGCGCGAACGAGGTTCGCCGGGGCATCCGGGGAGAGCGGGATCGTGCCACCGGCGTCGGCGAACCGTGCGAGCGCCGTCTGCACTTCGTTCATCCACACCCGGTCGCGCCCCGGGTTGTCGACGAGCTTGCCGACCCGCATCGTGACGCCCTCGAGGTAGCGCGGCACATGCCGCAGCCGCTCGAGCCCCGTGCGTGCGACGAAGCCGGGGAACACGAGCCCGGCGAGTTGCTCCTTCGCATCACTGAGGGCGGGCAGCAGCGCCATGCTGGTCGCCGACTTCACCGCTTTCTCGGCAGTGCGGAGCGCGCCGAGGGTGCCGGCGACGAGTCCGACCGTCTCGAACATCGTGTCCATGACGACGCCCGAGACGCGGTCGCGCACGGTGTCGAACTCCACTTTCGTGAAGAGCATGCCGTCTTCCTTGACGCGGTAGAGCACGTCGTTGACGCAGGCGACGAGGCAGTCGGCGAACAGGGCGGCCGTGCTCGGGTACGGGCTCGTGGCGAGGATGAGCTTCTCGTTGCCCGTGAGGTGCTGTTGCACGTAGTTCACCGGTGAAGGGGTCGCGAGCATGAGCAGGCGACGGATGCCGCCGGGCATCGCCCGCGCCTGCTCCTCGGGGGTTGCGAGCAGCCTGATGTTCACGACCGCGCCGTCATCGATGAGGGCGGGGTAGGCGCGCACCCGATTGCCGCCGACGGTCGTGTCGACGAAACGGGGCAACTCGGCGAAGTCCCAGCTCGTGAGGCCGCTGCGCTCGATGCCGGCGCCGGGCGCCTCGCCCGCTGCCGCGATCGTGCCCGGCGTGACCCCGCCGGTGCCGTCGACGGGCTTCGGCCCGCGGGGCCCGCGCTCGCCGCGGGAGGGATTCGCGAACGTCTCGGCGATCGCGTCTCGTGTGTTCTCTGCGAGCTGGGCCTGGAGCGCGCGAAGGTCCTTGCCGACGGCGAGCTGCTTGCCTCGGCCGTCGACGACGCGGAACGACATCCGCAGGTGCGGCGGGATGCGGTCCATCGCGAAGTCGGCGGCGGTCACTGGCGTGTGAGTGAGGCGTTTGATGACGGCGGCGACCTCGTCGGCGAACGACATGCCCGCCGGGGCATCCGTCTCGCCCAACTCGGCGACGATCTTCGCGGCCCAGTCGGCAGCGGGCACGACGTTTCGGCGGATCATCTTCGGCAGCGCCTTGATCATCGCGGTGACGAGCTCGGTGCGGAGCCCCGGCACCTGCCGGTCGAAGCCCTCCGGCCGCAGCCGGGCGAGCAGCACGAGCGGCACCTGCACGGTCACGCCGTCGTCGGATGCCCCGGGCTCGAAGCGGTAGCGCAGCGTGAGCGTCTGGTCGTCTTGCCGCCAGGTCGGCGGGAACGCGGCTTCGTCGATCGCCGGCGCGTCATCGGGAGCGAGCGTCTCGGCGGTCATCGTCAGCAATTCGGGCGACTCCTGCTTCGTCGCTCGCCACCACGTCTCGAACAGACGCGTCGACGTGACGTCGGCGGGGATGCGCGAGTCGTAGAAGTCGAAGACGGCTTCGTCGTCGAAGAGGATGTCGCGGCGGCGGCTGCGCTCCTCGACTGCTTCGAGCTCGGCGCGGAGTTTGCGGTTCTGCCGGTCGAAGTCGAAGAGCCGGTCGCGGCGGATGTCGTTCGGCCAGTCGCCGTCGACGAGCGCGTGCCGGATGAAGAGCTCGCGGGCGTACGCCTGGTCGATGCGCGCGAGCTGGATGCGCCGGCGCGGCACGATCGGCACACCGTAGAGCGTGACCTTCTCGTAGGCGACCGCGGATCCCTGCCGCTTCTCCCAGTGCGGCTCGCTGTGGCTGCGCTTGACGAGCGAACCCGCGAGCGGTTCGGCCCACGCGGGGTCGATCGCCGCGTTCATGCGGGCGAAGAGTCTGCTGGTCTCGACGAGCTCGGCGCTCATGATCGCGTCGGGCTGCTTCTTCGCGAGCGCCGAACCCGGGAAGATCAGGAACCGCGACTGCCGGGCGCCGAGGTATTCGCCCCTGAGCTTCCGGCCAGCGGATGTCGCTCCGCCTCGTGTCGCCGGCTGCTGGGTGCTCGCCGCGGCATCCTTCAGCCCGATGTGGCTGAGCAGGCCCGCGAGCAGCGACTTGTGGATGAGATCGGCTGTGCTCCCTGAGCCCGTTGTGCTCCCTGAGCCCGTTGTGCTCCCTGAGCCCGTTGTGCTCCCTGAGCCTGTTGTGCTCCCTGAGCCCGTTGTGCTCCCTGAGCCTGTTGTGCTCCCTGAGCCTGTTGTGCTCCCTGAGCCTGTTGTGCTCCCTGAGCCTGTCGAAGGGTCGTCGATCGTGAGTCCGAGGGGCTTCGCCATCTGCCGCAGCTGTCGATAGACGTCGTTCCACTCGCGCACGCGCAGGTAGTTCAGGAAGTCGTTCTTGCACATGCGCCGGAACGCGCTCGAGCCGAGCTCGCGCTGCTGCGTCTCGAGGTGATTCCAGAGGTTCAGCAGCGTGATGAAGTCGCTCGTCGGGTCGACGAACCGGGCATGGCGCTCATCGGCCTGCTGGCGCCGTTCGAGCGGTCGCTCCCGCGGGTCTTGAATCGTGAGACCCGCGACGATCGCGAGCACCTCACGGCTCACGCCGTGCTGCTTCGACTCGACGACCATGCGACCGAAACGTGGTTCGATCGGCAGTTTCGCGAGTGCGCGACCGACCTTCGTCAGCCGCGGCCCGGCTCCCGATGCGGTCGATCCGCGCCCTGACCCGGTCGATCCGCTCCCTGACCCGGTCGATCCGCTCCCTGAGCTTGTCGAAGGGGCGACCGCTCCCAGCTCGCGCAACAGCTCGACGCCGTCTTTGACGCCGCGAGAGTCGGGTGGTGTCAGGAACGGGAACGCTTCGATGTCGCCGAGACCGAGGGAGATCATCTGCAGGATGACGGCGGCGAGGTTGGTGCGCAGCACTTCGGGTTCGGTGAACTCCGGGCGCCTCGTGAAGTCGTCTTCGGAGTAGAGCCGGATCGCGATGCCGTCGCTCGTGCGCCCCGAGCGGCCCGCTCGCTGGTTCGCCGAGGCCTGGGAGATCGCCTCGATCGGCAGCCGCTGCACCTTCGAGCGCACCGAGTAGCGGCTGATGCGGGCGGTTCCGGCGTCGATGACGTACTTGATGCCGGGCACGGTGAGGCTCGTCTCGGCGACGTTCGTCGCAAGCACGACGCGCCGGCGCACACCGGCGACCGTCGAGGGCTGGAAGACGCGGTGCTGGTCGGCCGATGACAGGCGGCCGTAGAGCGGCAGCACTTCGGTGACGGATGCCCCGCCGCCGGCGTAGTGGCCGCGAACCGCCTCTTCGGCGTCGCGGATCTCGTTCTCACCCGACAGGAACACGAGCACGTCGCCACGCGACTCCCGATCGAGTTCGTCGAGCGCCTCGATGATGCCTTGCAGGTAGTCCTTGTCGTCGGCCTTCCCGCTGGGCGGGCCGGTCGAAGCCCCGCTGCTGGTTGAGCCTGCCCCTTTGCTGGTTGAGCTTGTCGAAACCACCGGGTCGTCGTCCGGATCGTCCGACCCGGCATCTTCAGCGACGAGCGGCCGGTACCGGATCTCGACCGGATACGTGCGCCCGGACACTTCGATGATCGGGGCGGGCTCGCCCGAAGCATCCGCGAAATGCTTCGCGAAGCTCGCGGGGTCGATCGTCGCGCTCGTGACGATGACCTTGAGGTCGGGTCGCTTCGGCAGCAGCTGTTTGAGGTAGCCGAGCAGGAAGTCGATGTTGAGGCTGCGCTCGTGCGCCTCGTCGATGATGATCGTGTCGTATCGGCGCAGCATCCGGTCGTGGTGCATCTCGTTCAGCAGGATGCCGTCGGTCATCAGCTTGATGCGGGTCGATGCCGTCGCCTTGTCGGTGAATCGCACCTGGTAGCCGACGAGCCCGCCGACCTCTTCGCCGAGCTCCTCGGCGATGCGCTCGGCGATCGTGCGTGCGGCGAGCCGTCGTGGCTGGGTGTGGCCGATGGCCTCGCGGCCGAGCTCGAGGCAGATCTTCGGCAGCTGCGTCGTCTTGCCCGAGCCGGTCGCGCCGGCGACGATGACGACCTGGTTCTCGCGGATGGCGCGCGCGATCTCCTCACGCTGCCGGGAGACGGGCAGCTCGGCGGGGTAGGTGATCGCAGCAAGCACAGCCCTCCATCGTATGCGGCGTGAGCGAGGTCGTGGTCGAATTCACCGGTGCGCCCGGTCGCTGGCGGGTGCAGGGCACCGAGGTCGTCGGCTGGCCGGTCGCACTGCGCGCGGGGGAGCGGCTCGCCACGAGGCATCCACTGCTCGCTGCGCCCGCCGCCGACGAAGACGCTGCGGCGTGATTCGCGGGCAGCGAACCGGTCTGTCGCATGCTTCGGATGGCGTGGTGGGATGGAGCATGACTTCTATTCCCCGCATCCAGCTCAACGATGGCCACTCGATTCCCCAGCTCGGCTTCGGTGTCTTCAAGGTCGACCCGAAGGAGACCGAGCGCATCGTGACGGATGCGCTTGAGGTCGGCTACCGCCACATCGACACCGCCCGCATCTACGGCAACGAGGCGGGAGTCGGCGCCGCGCTCGCCGATTCCGGCATCCCGCGTGAAGAGCTCTTCATCACGACCAAGTTGTGGAACGACGACCAGGGCACACAATCGGTGCTCGACGCGTTCGACGCGAGCCTTGAGCGGCTCGGCCTCGACTACCTCGATCTGTATCTGATCCACTGGCCGGCACCGGCGAACGACCGGTACGTCGATACCTGGAAGACGTTCGAGCAGCTCCGCGCGAGCGGCCGGGTGCGTTCGATCGGCGTCTCGAACTTCCTCGTTCCGCATCTCGAGCGGCTGCTCGCCGAGACCGACGTCGTGCCTGCGGTGGACCAGATCGAAATGCACCCCGCGCACCAGCAGCCGGCGACCACCGCGTTCGCCGAGGCGCACGGCATCGCGATCGAGGCGTGGGGGCCGCTCGGCCAGGGCAAGTACCCGTTGTTCGAGCTGCCGGAGGTGGCCGACGCTGCTGCCGCGCACGGGAAGAGTCCTGCGCAGGTCGTGATCCGATGGCACATCCAGCGCGGCCACATCGTCTTCCCGAAGTCGAATCGGCGCGAGCGCATGGCGGAGAACTTCGACGTCTTCGACTTCGAGCTGAGCGAGGCCGAGGTGCAGGCGATCACCGCGCTCGAGCGCGAGGGCCGGGTGGGCTCGCACCCTGACGACGTGAACTGAGCGGATGCTTCGGATCCCCGTGTTTCGGCGCGACACGCCCGGGATGTACGCCGGATTTGCCGGGGTGCGGGGATCCGCGTAAATTCTTACTTATCGCCACGGCGGTGCGGGAAGCGGCTGAGAGATCAGGGCTTCCCGGCCGAGACGGCGAGATTCTTAGCCAAATAGCCTCGAAGTCGCATTGCGACTCGGTGATTTCAAGCCTAAGATGAAACCCCCACTTCAGAACGAACATGGCTCTCGAGTCGTGTTCTTGTTGTGAGAGCAACAGCCGTGTGAATCCGAGTGATCGGGTCCGGCGATTGAAGTGGTACGGTAGATAGGTTGCCCTGAGGGCAGGCCATGTGGCTGAAACTCGGGTGCGTCCGTTCCTTGAGAACTCAACAGCGTGCACTATGTTCAATGCCAATTTTTGAACCCCATCCGGTTTTCGGATCGGTGGG
>NZ_JCAIUI010000003.1:0-829270 GCF_059445445.1 Agromyces sp. Y575 | reverse complement strand
CCCACCGATCCGAAAACCGGATGGGGTTCAAAAATTGGCATTGAACATAGTGCACGCTGTTGAGTTCTCAAGGAACGGACGCACCCGGTGCTCGAACCTGATCGGATCGAACTGCCGGAGCTTTTCGTTCTCATTCGGGCATCCTGAAAAGGACGGAACCGAACGCTTCAAACACACGAAGAAGAAGTCTTCATGGTTTGGGATCTTCGTGCCACTTGAGGAGGATGAGCTGGACGTTTCTCAGCACTTGGCTGATCGACTCTGCCGCTCTTCCGCTCCTGTGGGGCAACGAGTGATTACATTACGTGGATTCCGGGGGGCGTGCAACTTCTGGGCGCATCCCGGGCGTGTCGCGTGTTGAGCCGCGGAAACAGAAGGGCTCCGGGCACTCACCGAAGTGAGCGACCGGAGCCCTGGACGTCGTCGTGAACGACTACTCGACGAAGATTCCCGCGAGCGTCTTCTTGCCACGGCGGAGGACCGCCATGCCGCCGGCAGCGACGCGACCATCGAGGGTTGCCGCCTCGTCGTCGATGCGCACATTGTCGAGCGACACTCCCCCCTGTGCGATCGCGCGCCGGCCCTCACTCTGGCTCGAGACCAGGCCGGTGTCGACGAGGAGCTGCACGATCGGGGCATCCGCTGCACTCGTGGTGTTCGGCAGCTCGCGCAAGGCGGCCTCGAGTGTCGCGGGATCGAGAGTGGCGAGGTCGCCTTGACCGAACAAGGCACGCGACGCAGCGATGACGGCCGCCGTGGCATCCGTACCGTGCACCAGTGTGGTCACCTCGGTGGCGAGCACCCGTTGCGCCTCTCGCCTGAACGGCTCGGTTTCAACGAGCTGCTCGAGCTCATCGATGCGCTCCCGGCTGAGGAACGTGAATATCTTCAGCCGTGAGATGACATCGGCATCGTCGGTATTGAGCCAGAACTGGTAGAACGCGTACGGGCTGCACATCGCGGCATCCAGCCAGATCGCGTTGCCTTCGCTCTTGCCGAACTTCGTGCCGTCGCTATTGGTGACCAGCGGCGTGCCGATCGCATGCGTGCTCGCGCCCTCGACCCGGTGAATGAGATCGGTGCCGCTCGTGAGGTTGCCCCACTGGTCGCTGCCGCCCGTCTGCAGCACACACCCGTACTGGCGGTAGAGCTCAAGGTAGTCGAACCCTTGCAGGATCTGGTAACTGAACTCGGTGTAGCTGATGCCGGCATCGGAGTTGAGCCGCGAGGCGACGGCGTCTTTCTTCAACATCGTTCCGACTCGGTAGTGCTTGCCGATGTCACGGAGGAAGTCGATTGCGGAGAGACCGCCGGTCCAGTCGAGGTTGTTCACGAGCCGAACAGGGTTCTCGCCCTCGGCGGAGAGGAACCTCGAAACCTGGCCCTGCAGGTATCCGACCCACTCGGCGACGGTCTCCTTCGTGTTCAGCGTGCGCTCGGCCGAGGGCCTCGGATCGCCGATCAGGCCCGTCGAACCGCCGACGAGGCCGAGCGGCTTGTGGCCGGCCAGCTGGAGGCGTCGCATCACGAGGAGCTGCACGAGGTTGCCCAGGTGCAGGCTCGGCGCAGTGGGATCGAACCCGCAGTAATACGTGATCGGCTCGCCCGCGAGGAGGTCTTTCAGCGCAGCCTGATCGGTCGAGACGTGCACGAGGCCACGCCAGACGAGCTCCTCCCAGACGTCTGCGAAGGAGGCGTCGTTCTGCTGGGTACTGAGGATCACGGGGTCTGACACTCCGTCAGGGTATCAGCGGGGCGATTAGGTTCGACCTCTAACCGTCGATCGATTAAGGCTTTATGCTTACATCAACCTCAATGAAGGAACCAAGGTGAAGGCAGGTCGCCTCCCGTCTCACGTTGGGGTTCTGACCTTCCCATCCGAACACGCCGCGGCCGCAGCCATGCGCTGACTATTAACGTTGTACGCTTATGCAGACATCGATGAAGGATTCAAGGTGAAGGAGATACCATGATCGTCGTCACCGCCGACCAGGTCGCCAGTCGTACGAACGCCGATCTGGCGGGTGTGGAACGCGACAGAATCCAGCGCGATCATGGCGATCGGCTCCGGCTCCCCGTCGCTCGCAACGCGGGAGACGAGATACAGCTGCTCACGAGTGACGCTCGGACCGTGGTCGACGTCGTCTTCGAACTCACCCGGAACGCCGCCTGGAGCGTCGGCGTGGGATGCGGTGCTGTGCGCGAGCCACTGCCCGCCGATATCCGGGAAGCGAGCGGCGAGGCCTTCTTCGCCGCGAGAGACGCAGTCGAGCGGGCCAAGAAGAGCTCGCCCCGGCTCGCGATCGAGGCGGCCCACGATGATGCCGCGCACGTCGAGGCGATCTTCAAGCTCGCACTCATCCTGCGCGAACGGCGTTCCGATCAGGGCTGGGAGGTCTACGACCGCATCGTCGCCGGCGCTCTCCAATCCGACATCGCCGAAGAGCTCGGGGTGAGTGCGCCGGCGATCAGCTCACGCGTGAAGTCGGCGAATATTCGAGCCGAGCTCGATGCCGTGCCGGCGCTCGCTAGGCTGCTTGAGAATCTGGATGCCGCGACGGGAGCCCGCACATGAATCACCTCGTCGTCATCGCCGACGCCATCACCTGGTCCGCCCTGCTGATCGCCATGGTCGCGGCCGCCGCGCTGTCGGTGCTGGCATACCTTCGACCGCGCCGTGCCTACATCTGGTTCGCCGCGGGCACGCTCGCGGTCGCGCTGCTCGCCGCAGCCTCTGCGACCGGCCCAGCGCAATTCGGGCTCTCGCCGCTGATCACCGTGCTCGGACTCACCATCGCGGTCTTCGGCGGCAGCCCGGCCGCTGCCACGGCGCTCGACCTCGCCATGGGCGGCACCGTCGCACCCGGCCTGCACGGCGGCATCATCGTCGCCGACAAGCGATCAGCCGACGAAGAGCACCGCGGCGTGCAGTCCAGCAGCCGACGCGAGGTGCTGCGCGGAGGACTCACCATCGGTGTGCTCGAGCGCGTCGCCTCGGCGGGAGCGATCATCGCCGGTTTCCCCGAGGCGCTCGCCATCGTCGTCGCGGTCAAAGGCGTCGGCCGTTTCACCGAGCTCGAGGCACCCGAGGCGCGCGAGCGATTCATCATCGGTACCTTCGCGAGCCTCATCTGGGCATGCGCGGCGGCCTTCGTCGTGCACCTCGCCGTGCGCTGACGAGCATGACGAGATGCGGATGCCGCAACTCGGTCGTTCGGCCAGCGAGAACGTACCTGCTTCCGGCGACGAGTGACCGCTCCCCGTCGAACGTCACTCCGCGGCGAGCTTGTGACGCCGATACGGCGAGACACCCTCGTCACCAGGCAGCCAGAATCGCCACGGATACTCCGATCCGCCGCCCGCGCCGCCGACTCCCGTGCGCGGGCCGCTCGCGTGATGGAGCGGAACGCTCGGCACTCGCAGTGTGAACGGCGCCGCGAGCAGGTCGCTGCCGCCGGCGTCGAGCGGAACTCCCAGTGCCTTCGAGAGCCGGCCAGGACCCCTTGCGAGGTCGCGATCACTCACGCCTGGGCGACGGCGTCTGGCGATCTCGAGACCTTCGACCACCGTCGCGCCGCGCATGAGCACACCCGATGAGCTGCCCACGGGTCGGGCCACGACGTTCAGACAGACGTGCATGCCGTAGCTGAAATACGCGTAGAGGTGTGCGGGCGCACCGAACATCACCTCATTGCGCGGGGTTCGGCTCCGGAACGCGTGCGAGCCCGGGTCTTCACCGACACCTCGGTACGCCTCGAGTTCGGAGAGCCGGATCGCGACCCGACCGTCGGGCGCGTCGTACGCCAAGACCGCGCCGAGGAGGAGCGGCGCGAGTGCCACGGGATCCTGTTCGAAGAACTCCCGTGCCTGTGTGACGAGCTCGCTCAGCTCCGCGCCTCCGGAAGACCCGCTACGAGATGGCGCACGCGGTCGGCGAGCCGCGCGAACTGCTCGGCGACGCGCACAGGGGCGGTGCCGCCGATGCCGTCACGACTCGCGACCGAGCCCTCGACTGTGAGCACCTCCCGCACATCGGGAGTCAGGTGCGGCGAGATCGCCGCAAGGGCGTCGTCGTCGACCGCGTCGAGCTCGAGGGCGTGCTCCTCTGCGTAGCGTACGAGCGCACCGGTGATCTCGTGCGCATCGCGGAACGGCACCCGCCGCTTCACGAGCCACTCCGCGACATCCGTTGCCAGTGAGAAGCCAACCGGCGCCTGCTCTGCCATGCGCTCGACATGGAAGGTGAGCGTCGCGACCATGCCGGTGAATGCCGGCAGCAGCACCTCGAGCGTCTCGACCGAGTCGAAGACCGGCTCCTTGTCCTCCTGCAGGTCGCGGTTGTAGGCGAGCGGCAGCGCCTTCAGCGTCGCGAGGAGGCCGGTGAGGTTGCCGATGAGGCGGCCCGACTTGCCGCGCGCGAGCTCGGCGATGTCGGGGTTCTTCTTCTGCGGCATGATCGACGAGCCCGTCGAGTAGCCGTCGTCGAGGGTGACGAAGCCGAACTCGCGCGTGTTCCAGAGGATGATCTCTTCGGCGAAGCGCGAGAGGTCGATGCCGATCATCGCCGTGATGAAGGCGAACTCGGCGACGACGTCGCGGCTCGCGGTGCCGTCGATCGAGTTCTCAGCAGGGGCGGCGAGTCCCAGGTCACGGGCGACGGATGCCGCGTCGAGACCGAGTGTCGAACCGGCGAGCGCTCCCCCGCCGTACGGCGAGACATCCACTCGCTTCGTCCAGTCGACGAGTCGATCGAGATCGCGCGAGAGCGCCCAGGCGTGCGCGAGCAGGTGGTGCGCGAGCAGCACAGGTTGCGCATGCTGCAGGTGCGTGCGCCCCGGCATGATCGCGGTGCGGTGCGTGTCGGCCTGGGCCGCCAGCGCGTCGATCAGGTGCACGAGGTCGCGCCCGATCGTTGCGGCGTGGTCTTTCAGGTAGAGGCGCACGAGCGTCGCGATCTGGTCGTTGCGGCTGCGACCGGCGCGGAGCTTGCCGCCGAGTTCGGGGCCGACGATGTCGATCAGTGCGGTCTCGAGCGCGCCGTGCACGTCTTCATCGGCGTCACCGGCGACGATCTCACCCGAGACGACCCGGGCCTCGAGCGTGTCGAGCCCAGCGAGCATCGCGTCGAGCTCATCGGGCGAGAGGTATCCCGCAGCGGCGAGAGCCCGGGCGTGCGCTCGGGAGCCGGCGATGTCGTAGCCGGCAAGCTGCCAATCGAAATGCGTCGACTTCGAGAGGCGCGCGAGCTCGGGCGACGGCCCGGTGGCGAATCGTGCGCCCCAAAGCGAACCCTCGTTCGTGCCGTGGGCGTCGTCGTTCGCGCCCGGTGCGTCGTTCGTGTTGGTCATCATGCACCCTTCCTCGCGAGCAGCCAGACGAGCAACGCCTTCTGCGCATGCAGCCGGTTCTCCGCTTCGTCCCAGATGATCGATTGCGGGCCGTCGATGACGTCGGCGGTCACTTCGTACCCTCGGTCGGCGGGCAGGCAGTGCAGGAAGACGGCGTCGGATGCCGCGGTCGACATGAGTTCGTCGTCGACCTGGTACTCCCCGAACGTCGCGACGCGATGCGCCTTCTCTTCCTCTTTGCCCATCGACACCCAGGTGTCGGTGACGACGACGTCGGCGCCGGTCACGGACTCCCGCGCGTCGGTGAGCACCGCGACCGATCCACCGGTGGTCGCGGCGATGCGTTCGGCGTCTGCGACGACGGATGCCTCGGGGGCGAACTCTGCGGGCGCGGCGACGCGCACGTGCATGCCGGCCGTCGCACCCGCGAGCAGGTAGGACTGCGCCATGTTGCTGCGACCGTCACCGAGGAACGTCACCGTGAGTCCGGCGAGCCTGCCCTTGTGCTCACGGATCGTGAGCAGATCGGCGAGCAGCTGACACGGGTGGAAGTCGTCCGACAGGGCATTGACGACCGGAACGGTCGTGCCGGCCGCCATCTCTTCGAGGCCCGCCTGCGCATAGGTGCGCCAGACGATGGCCGACACCATGCGCTCGAGCACTCGCGCGGTGTCCGACGGAGTCTCCTTGCCGCCGAGCTGGCTGTTGGCGGTGGAGATGATGAGCGGCGAACCGCCGAGATCGGCGATGCCGACCGCGAACGAGACGCGGGTGCGCGTCGACGACTTGTCGAAGATCACCGCGACCGTCTGGGGCCCGGCGAGCGGTGTCTGCGACCAGCGGTCGGCTTTCAACTGCTCGGCGAGGTCGAGGATCTCGGTCTGCTCGGCGTGAGTGAGGTCGTCGTCGCGGAGGAAGTGGCGGGTCATGGTGAGGTGTCGTCCGTTTCGTGAGTGGAGTCGGTGAGGTCAGTGCGCATGAGCTTCGCCGAGTGCGCTGGTGAGGGCGCGCGTGAATCGCACCTCGAACTCGGCGATCTCGGCGTCGCCGATGATGAGCGGCGGCGTGATGCGGATGGTGTGGTCATTGGCGGCGTTCACGATGAGACCTTCGCGCATCGCCTCGGCGACCACGTGGCCGGCGAGCGGTTCGGTGAGGGCGACGCCGATCAGGAGGCCGCGCCCACGCGTGCCGGCGACGAGCGGCGAACCGATCGCCTCGATGCGCTTGCGCAGCTGCGGGCCGCGCACGGCGGCGTTCTCGACGAGACCCGCGCGCTCGATCTCGCCGAGCACGGCGTTGGAGACCGCGGTTGCGAGCGGGTTGCCGCCGAACGTCGACCCGTGCTGGCCCTTCTGGTACAGCGCGGATGCGCTGCCGAAGGTCACGAGCCCGCCGATCGGCATGCCGCCGCCGATGCCCTTCGCGACGGTGATCGCGTCGGGCGTGATGCCGGAGTGCTGGAAGCCGAACCATTCGCCCGTGCGCCCGGCCCCCGTCTGGATCTCGTCGACGATGAGCAGCGCTCCGTGCCGATGAGTCAGCTCGCGAGCGGCCTGCAAGAAGCCCTCGGGCAGCTCGACGACCCCGGCTTCGCCCTGGATGGGCTCGACGAAGACGGCGGCGACCACGTCGTCGACGGATGCCTCGAGCGCCTCGAGCGTCGCTGGGATGTGTTCCACTCCCCCGACCATCGGCTCGAACGGCGCCCGCATGTGCGGCTTACCGGTGAGTGCGAGCGAGCCCATCGTGCGGCCGTGGAAGGCGTCGACGAGGGCCAGGATGCGCGTGCGCGCCCCGCCCGAGTTGTTGAGCCTCGCGAGCTTGAACGCCGCCTCGTTGGCCTCCGCGCCCGAGTTGCCGAACCAGGCGCGCCCCTGGGGCTCTGCGCCGGCCAGCCGCACGAGCCGTTCGGCGAGCTCGAGGGCCGGTTCGGTCGTGAAGTAGTTCGACACGTGTGCGAGCTTCGACGCCTGCGCGGTCACGGCCTCGATGAACACGGGATGCGCGTGCCCGAGCGAGTTCACGGCGATGCCGGCGAGGAAGTCGAGGTACGTCGTGCCCGCGGCATCCGTCACCCAAGCGCCCATGCCGTGCTCGAGCTTCGCGAGGGGCATGCCGATCGAGCCCATCATGCGCTGGTCGAAGCGCTGCTGCCAGTCGCTCATGCCGCGACCACCTCTGTGCCGATGCCCGACTGCGTGAAGACCTCGAGCAGGATCGAGTGCGGTACCCGGCCGTCGATGATGGCCGCCTTCGGCACACCGCCCTCGACGGCTTCAAGGCACGCGGACATCTTCGGGATCATTCCCGACTCGAGGTTCGGCAGCAGGTCGATGAGCGCAGGCGAGTCGATGACCGAGACGAGCGAATCGCGATTCGGCCAGTCGCGGTAGAGGCCGGCGACATCGGTGAGGATGACGAGCTTCGCGGCGCCGAGGGCGACAGCGAGCGCTGCGGCGGCCGAGTCGGCGTTCACGTTGAGCGACTGGCCGGTGACGTCGCCGTCGGGCGCGATCGAGGAGACCACCGGAATACGCTCGGCGGCGAGTTCGGCGAGCACCGCGGCGGGATCGACCGCGACGACGTCGCCGACGAGACCGAGATCGACCTCTTCGCCATCGACGAGCACACCGCGGCGACGGCCCGTGAAGAGCCCCGCGTCTTCACCCGAGAGGCCCGAGGCGAGCGGTCCGTGCTCGTTGATGAGCGAGACGAGCTCGCGGTTCACCTGGCCGGAGAGCACCATGCGAACGACGTCCATCGTCTCGGGCGTCGTGACCCGGTAGCCGCCGCGGAACTCGCTCGGGATGCCGAGGCGCTCGAGCATCGCCGAGATCTGCGGCCCGCCGCCGTGCACGACGACGGGCTTGATGCCCGCGTAGCGCAGGTAGACCATGTCTTCGGCGAACGCGCGCTGCAGTTCGGGGCTCACCATGGCGTTGCCACCGAACTTCACCACGATCGTCTCGCCATGGAACCGCTTCAGCCAGGGCAGTGAGTCGATGAGCACCTGCGCTTTCGCCGCAGCGTCGTTCGTATCGTCTGGTTCTGTGTCGTCGCTCATGCTCAACTCGCGTAGGCGCTGTTCTCATGCACATAGTCGTGCGTGAGATCGTTCGTGAAGATGGTGGCGGATGCCTCGCCGGCGTGCAGCTCGATGAGCACGTGCGTGGCCCGCGGCGTGAGGTCGACCTGGTCGCGCGGCGCGTCGGGGCGACCCGCATGGCAGACCCGGACCCCGTTCATCGAGACGTCGACGAGGTACGGATCGAACGGTGCGCTCGTGGTGCCGATCGCCGCCAGCACCCGGCCCCAGTTCGGGTCGTTGCCGAAGATCGCCGCCTTGAAGAGGTTGTTGCGGGCCACCGAACGACCGACCTCGACGGCGTCGTCTTCGGTCTCGGCGCCGACCACCTCGATCGCGATGTCATGGCTCGCGCCCTCGGCGTCGGCCAGAAGCTGCAGAGCCAGGTCGCTGCACGCCTCGGTGAGCGCCACGGTGAAGTCGGCGAGGTCGGGCGCGACGCCGGATGCCCCGGAGGCGAGCAACGACACCTGGTCGTTCGTCGACATGCATCCGTCGGAGTCGAGCCGGTCGAAGGTCACGCGAGTCGCGGCGCGGAGCGCGGAATCGAGGTCTGACGCCGGCAGCGAGGCATCCGTCGTGACGACCACCAGCATCGTCGCGAGACCGGGCGCGAGCATGCCGGCGCCCTTCGCGATGCCGCCGATCGACCAACCGTCACCCTCGACGACGACCTGCTTCGGCTTCGTGTCGGTCGTCATGATGGCTCGAGCCGCGTCGTCGCCGCCGTCGGCGGAGAGCCGGGCGATCGCCGACAGCACACCCTCTTCGAGGATCTCGCCGTCGAGCTGGTCGCCGATGAGCCCGGTGGAGCAGACGAGCACGTCACCGGCGGCGACCCCGAGCCCGGAGGCCGCAGCTTCGGCCGTGCGGTGCGTGACCTGGAACCCCTCGGGCCCGGTGAAGCAGTTCGCGCCGCCCGAGTTCAGCACGATCGCCGAGACGATGCCGTCGGCCGCGACCTGCTTCGACCAGATGATCGGGTTGGCCTGCGCGCGGTTCGCGGTGAACACGACCGCCGCCTCTTGCGCCGGGCCTCGGTTCACGACGAGCGCGAGGTCGAGCGCTCCGGTGCGCTTGATGCCGGCGGCGACGCCTGCAGCTTCGAACCCCTGGGGGTGTGTGACGGTCACGGGGCGACTCCGTTGACGGGAAGACCGCTCGACTCGGTGAGACCGAGTGCGATGTTCGCGGACTGGATGGCGGCACCCGCGGTGCCCTTCACGAGGTTGTCGACGGCGGCGATCACGACGATGCGGCCCGCGTTCTCGTCGATCTGGAGACCGAGCAGGGCGGTGTTCGCGCCCAGCACGTCGCCGGTGCGCGGAAACTGGCCCGCCGGGAGCAACTGCACGAACCGTTCGCCCGCGTAGGCGTCTTCCCACGCGGCACGCACCGTCGCAGCATCCGTGCCGGGCACGATCTTCGCCGTGGAGGTCGCGAGGATGCCCCGCGCCATCGGCACGATCACCGGAGTGAACGAGATCGTGGGATGCGCCCCACCCGCCCAGCGCAGCGCCTGCTGGATCTCGGGGATGTGACGATGCACGCCGCCGACCGAGTACGGGTTCGCCGAGCCCAGGATCTCGGCACCGAGCAGGTGCGCCTTCAAGCTCTTGCCGGCGCCCGAGGGCCCGACCGCGAGTACCGAGACGAGGTCGGCCGCCTCGACGACGCCGGCGCGGATGCCGGGTGCGAGCGACAACGCCACCGTCGCGGCGTTGCAGCCCGGCGCGGCGATGCGCTTCGTCCTCGCGAGCCGGTCACGCTGGGTACCCGACAGCCGCGGCAGCTCGGGCACCCCGTAGGTCCAGGCACCGTGGAAGTCACCGCCGTAGAACTGCGCCCAGTCCGACTTGCTCTCGAGCCGGTGATCGGCACCGCAATCGATGACGAGCGTCTCAGCCGGCAACTCGGCGGCGATCGCACCGGATGCCCCGTGCGGAAGCGCGAGGAAGACGATGTCATGACCGGCGAGCGTCTCGGCGGTCGTCTCTTTCAAGGTGAGATGCGTGTAGCTGCGCAGGTGCGGCTGCACCGCGATGAGCGGTTGGCCTGCGTTGGAGTGCGCGGTCACGGTGCGCACATCGAAGTCGGGATGATCGGCGAGGAGGCGAAGGATCTCGCCTCCGGCATAGCCGGACGCGCCGGAAACGGCGACGGAGAACGTCATGATTCCACCTTAAAGGGCGAAGCGGTCGAGGGATGGCTCCGGCGACACCTGCTGACGGCTGCGCTGCCGCGTGCGGGGTCGCCTAGAGTCGGCGCTCGCCACGACGTCGGCTGCGCACCACGACGACACGCGAAACGCGTGCGGAGGCGGCGAACCGAGCGGTGGACATGGTGCGACCCTACCGGGCGGCGCGTGGGCCGCGCAAACCGAGGGCGCGGCCCTGCTCGTGCGCGTGGCGGGCGAGCAGGGCCGCTTGCACTCGCGAGTCGAGCCCGAGCTTGCCGAGCACTCGCGACACGTGCGTCTTCGCTGTCGCCTCGGTGATCACAAGGCGATCGGCGATCTCGACGTTCGAAAGACCCAGGGCGAGCGCGTCGAACACCTCCCGCTCTCGGGCCGTGAGCTTGTCGAGCCGAGCGGATGCCTCGGGGAACGGACTCCCGAGCGAATCGGCCTCGACCCTCCGCAAGCGGTCGAGCACCATGCCCGTGACCTCGGGAGCAAGGACCGAGTCGCCGGCGGCGATGCGCCGGACGGCCGCGATGAGCTCGTCGGCGGTGGCGGTCTTCACGAGGAATCCGGCCGCCCCCGCGGCGAGCGCGGCGGTCACGATGTCGTCGAGTCCGAACGTCGTGAGCACGAGAACGCGGGCATCGTGGCGCGCGACGATCTGCCTCGTTGCAGCAACACCGTCGAGCACGGGCATCTGCACGTCCATGAGCACGACGTCGAAACTCGACTGTTCGAGTCGATGCATCGCCTCACGCCCGTTGCCCGCCTCCCCGTCGACCACAATGTCATCGGCCGTCGCGAGAAGAGCACCCAGCCCCGCGCGTACCGCTGCGTGGTCGTCGACGATGAGCACCCGGATCATCGGGCAGCTCCGGTCTGCGCGTTCTCGTCGGCCGGCTCGCCTCGACCGAGCGGAAGTTCGGCGCGGAGCCTCCACCGTCCGTCCGCGAGCCCCGCCTCAGCGTGCCCGCCGAGAAGCCGGGCGCGCTCGACGATGCCGATCAGGCCGTGGCCCCCCGCGATCGGTGGCAGCGCGTCGGAATCCGAGCCGGCGGGGTTCGAGAGCTCGATGCGCAGCAGATCGGACTCGACGACGATGACCTGTACTTCGACGGCCCGGCCGGGAGCGTGCTTGGCGGCGTTCACGAGTCCCTCGGCGACGATGCGATACCCCGCGACCGAAACGGCTGTCCGCAACTGGGCGATGGCCACGGCGTCCGACTCCACCTCGATCGTCGCGCCCGACGACCGTGCACGCGCGACGAGGTCGCCGAGCTCGGCGAGCGTCGCTGGAGCTGCGAAGGAGTCTCCGTCGCTCCGGAGCACATCGATCATCGACCGCAACTCGGCGAGCGCCTCGAGGCTCGATGCCCGGATCGCCTCGAGGCCGCTCGCCGTCGCCGAACGCTCGCGCCGCGCGGTCGCGAGTGCCGCCTCGCTCTGCATGGCGATGGCGACGACGTGGCCGGCGAGGAGGTCGTGCAACTCGAGCCCGATTCCCATGCGCTCGGCGGCGAGCGCGCCGCGGCGCTCTGATTCCGCGGCGCGTTCGACGGCCGCAGCCCGCTCGCGTTCGGACGCGGCCTCGAGCCGGGGAACGCGCACCGCGCGCCCCCACCACAGGACGAGCCCGAGGGCCATCGGCACCCAGAGCACTCTCGCGAACTCCTCGGGGGGTCCGCCCGGCAGCGCGAGCGCGAGCGCGAGCAGTGCGAACACAGCCGCCCCGTTCGCCGCGTACATCATCACGTCGACCCCGCGTGACGAGGAGGTGAGGGCGACGACGTAGAACAGGTCGACCACGATGATCAGGGCGCCGATCGGGCTGGCGCCGGTGATGACCCCGAACGCGAACAGCACCGCCGTGGAGATGAGCGCGACCGCAAGTGGAGCCCGGTACCGAACGACGTGCAGCGCGGCGATCACGAGGACGACGACGACATCGAGCACCGCATCGAGATCGGACGAGAGCTCGATGGGCGCCTCGACCCAGGAGACGCGCAAGCCCGCCGCCAGCAGCACGAGGGCGAGCGCGAGGTAGACGACCGTCATGGCGAGCGTCGAGTGGCGCGCGAGGAGCGGGCGGAGGCGTTGGGAAGCCATCCCTCCATGCAAGCAGCTTGAGAGGGCCCCCGCGACCCCACTCCGGCTGAGCCAGACGGGCCGACCGTCATTCGAAGTGTGTACACGTCGACCTCGATGACACCGATTTCGGTCGACGCGCGCCTTCGGATCACGGGCAAGGCTCGAAGCATGGATCATCTTCTCGACGACGGCCGACTCAGCCCTCTCATCTTCGCGATCCTCGGAGTGGAGGTCGTCTTCTGGCTCCTCCTCTTCGGCGGACTCGCGACTCGCTACCTTCTGCGCCGTGAGCTGGCGAGCCGCGTCATCCTCCTCTGCGTCCCGCTCGCCGATCTCCTGCTCATCGCACTCACCGCGGTCGACCTCGCCGGCGGGGGCGAACCCGGCGTCGCCCACGCGCTCGCGGCGATCTACCTCGGATTCACCGTCGGGTTCGGTCACTCGATCATCGCGGCGACCGACCGATGGTTCGCCTTCCGATTCGCCGGTGGCCCGCCCCCCGAAACCCCGGTGAAGAGCGGACCCGCGTATATCCGGCGCATGTGGCGGGAATGGCTGCGAGTGCTCGTCGCGTGGGCGATCGCGCTCCCGTGCCTGCTCCTCATGGCCGCTCTCGCGGGAGCCGGGGTTCCGACGAGTTTCGAGGACATCTGGTCTGACCAGCTCTGGGCGATGGCCGCACGACTCACCGTCATCGCGGGGCTCTGGCTCGCGTTCGGTCCCGTCTACGCAATGCTGTTCCGATGGAAGCGGCACGAACCGCACACCGTCGCGGACGAGGCCGAGAACGAATCGCACGAAGCGGTGACGGGCACTCGCCGGCCATGATCAGCATCCGCCCGCCCGATGTCAGCACGAGATCTCGCGGCCTAGGCTCGACACGACGGTGCCGCGACCACCGCGGCCGTCGAGGAGGAGACCATGGCTCTGCGCGTGCTGTTCATCGGCGGCAATGGCGTCATCAGCTCGGCGGCGAGTGCTCGCGTCGTCGATCGAGGCGACGAGCTCACGCTTCTCAACCGAGGCACGAGCCGCCAGCGTGCGCCGATCCGCGGGGCACGTCAGCTCATCGGAGACGCCGGGGACGTGGCATCCATCGCGACCGCGATCGGTGACGAGGAGTTCGACGTCGTCGCGAACTTCCGCTCCTTCTTCCCGGCGCAGCTCGCACGCGATATCGAGCTCTTCGATGGGCGGTGCGCGCAGTACGTCTACATCTCGTCGGCCTCGGCGTACCAGAAGCCCGTCGCCCGCCTACCGATCACCGAGTCCACCCCGCTGCGCAATCCGTTCTGGCAGTACTCCCGCGACAAGATCGCGAGCGAAGACCTGCTCGTCGCTGCCTACCGCGAGCGCGGGTTCCCGGCGACGATCATCCGGCCCTCGCACACCTACGATCGCACGAGCATTCCGCTCCTCGGCGGCTGGACCGCGATCGATCGGATGCGCCGAGGCGCCCCGGTCGTCGTGCACGGCGACGGCACGAGCCTCTGGACCCTCACCCACACGGAGGACTTCGCCGTCGCGTTCACCGGGCTGCTGGGCAACGATCGCGCGGTCGGTGAGGCGTTCCAGATCACCTCTGACGAGGTGCTCACCTGGAACCAGATCTTCGCGCTGCTCGCACGAGCTGCCGGCGCAGGCGCCGAGTTCAACCCGGTGCACGTCGCGAGCGACGTGCTGGCACGAGAACTGCCCGAGCACGGCCCAGGTCTTCTGGGCGACAAGTCGCACTCGGTCATCTTCGACAACGCGAAGGTGAAGGCGCTCGTGCCCGAGTACCGCGCGACCGTGCCATTCTGGCGCGGAGCTCAGGAGATCGTCGACTGGTATGACGCGGATGCCTCGCGGCGCGTGGTCGACCAACAGCTGGATGCCGCATTCGACCGCATCGCAGCGCGCTACGGCGCCTGATCGATGATCGCCGCAGCTTGCTGCTCCGGTTCGTAGCGGATGTCAGCGAGCTCGCGCGGCGCGAATGCAGCGTCGAAGTCACGCTCGTTCGGCACCCAGACATCGCGCCAGAGCGCGTCGTGATCGCTGCCGGCAGCCTGATCTCGGGCCATGCCGCGTCGAGTCGCCTCGTCGAGCCCGACATCCACCCAGACCCGCAGATCGAGACAATCGTCGAGGTCGGGATGGAACAGGCCGATGGCGTCGACGACGAGCACCTCGGCCGGCGCGAGTTCCTCCGCCGTGCCGAGCTTCCGTGCCGACCAGTCGTAGCGCCGGAAAACTGCCTGCCGACCGGACGCGTACGGCTCGAGCACCTCGGCGCGCATCCTTGCACGTTCGACGCCGTCCCAGTCGCGCGACCGCTGATGCGAGCGAACCGGGTCGAGGAAGTCGTCACCGCGCAGTCGCACCGCACCGTGGACGCGCTCGACGAGTGCCCGGGCAAGCGTCGACTTGCCCGAGCCGCCGAAACCGGAGACGCCGACGATGAACGGCCGCCCTCCGTGATCGGCCACCGCAGACCTGATGATCGTCACGACGTCGTTCACCGAATGCGCCTGGGTGGTCATTCCCGGATGGCTGCCCCGAAGCGCTCACGCGCGAGCGCTGCACCCGCGAGCTTCGCTTCGCTCGCCTCGGCGGCGGTCAGCGTGCGGTCGTCCGCGCGGAACCTGAGCGCGAAAGTCAGGCTCTTCGAGCCTGTCGGCACGCCCTGGCCGCGATAGTCGTCGATGAGCGAAAGCTGCTCGAGCAGCTCTCCCGCACCTTCGCGAACTGCCGCGGCGACCTCGGCGGCGGGCACCTCGATCGGAGCGATGAGCGAGAGATCCTGCGTCGCCGCCGGAAGCGTGCCGATCGTGTGCGCTTCCACGGTCGGCTCCGTCAGTGCGATGACGGCGTCGAGGTCGAGCTCGACGACGGCCACGACACGGGGAAGATCCGCTTCATCGGCGAGAACCGGCAGCAGCTCGCCTGCGAAGCCCACGGTCGTGCCGTTCACGCGGAGCTCGGCGGTGCGACCCGGGTGCAGCGCCCGATGCCGACCCTGCACGAACTCGATGCGAGCGCCCGTCGCAAGCTCGACCGCGCGAACGAGGTCGAGCGCGTCGGCGATGCCGGCTGGCACCGCTGGCTGGCCAGGCTGCTTCGACACGACATCGCCGATGATGAGCGCACCCAGGTGGCGGGGCTGCGGCGGGATGCCGGCGTCGAGAGCCGCGAGCACGTCGTCACTCGGTCTGGCGTTGCCGACCGGAAGTTCGGCAGAGCCGTAGACACGACCCGGCTCGGGCAGGAACACCGTGCCGATCTCGAACAGGTCGAGGTCGGTGAGTCCGCGCGAGAGGTTGCGACGGGCGGCGCCGATGAGGCCCGGCAGCACCGAACGGCGAAGGAACGGCGCGGTCTGGTCGAGCGCATTCGCGATGCGAACGGATGCCACGGGCGAGCCGTCGGCGCTGCCGAACACGGCATTGTCTTCGGCCGACACGAACGGGAACGAGAGTACCTCGGTCGAGCCTGCCGCGGCGAGCGTGTCTGCGGTGCGACGGCGGAGCCGCTGCGAACGGGTGAGGCCACGACCGGGCGGGGCGACGGGCAGCACAGACGGGATGCGGTCGTACCCGATGAGTCGGGCGACCTCTTCCGCGAGTTCTTCGCGGCCCGTGAGGTCGGGGCGCCACGCGGGAGGCACGACCGAGAAGCCGCCGTCGACGGAGGTGATGCCGCCGCCGATCTCTGCGAGCGCGTCGTGCACCTCTTCGTTGGAGTACTCGACACCGATGATCGCCGAGACGAAGCCATGCGGCAGGAAGATCGGCGTTCGCGGCGGGGTGGTCTGGATCAGGGACCCGCCGTCATCGGCGGTGCCGCCGGCGAGGTCGACCATGAGCTGGGCGACCCTCGACACTGCGGCAGCCGCGATCTCGGGGTCCACGCCGCGCTCGTAGCGTTTGGCCGCTTCACTCGGCAACTTGTGACGGCGTGCGGTGCGGGCGATCGACACCGGGTCCCAGTTCGCCGCCTCGACGAGCACATTGCGCGTCGAGTCACCCATCTCGGTCTCGGCACCGCCCATGACGCCGCCGAGCCCGATCGGGCCGCGGTCGTCGGTGACGACGAGGTCTTCGATGTGGAGTGTGCGCTCCTTGCCGTCGAGCGTCGTGAACTTCTCCCCCGCCGTCGCACGTCGCACGACGATGCCGCCGCGGAGCTGGTCGAGGTCGTAGCCGTGGATCGGCTGGCCGAGTTCGAGCATGACGTAGTTGGTGATGTCGACGAGCACCGAGATCGAGCGGATGCCGGCGAGCTTCAGCCGTGCGATCATCCATGCCGGCGTCGGGCGGCTCGGGTCGACACCGCGCACGATGCGCGTGGCGAAGACCGAGGAGCCGAGCCTGCCGCGGATCGGTGCAGCGTCGTCGATCACGACGGAGAACGCGTCGGCCGAGACATCCGTCGCCGTGACCTGCTCGACGGGGTCGCGGAACCGCGCGCCCGTCGCGTGGGCGTACTCGCGCGCGACGCCGCGGATCGAGAACGCGTAGCCGCGGTCGGGAGTGACGTTGATCTCGATGGCGGCGTCGTCGAGGCCGAGCAACGCGATCGCGTCGGTACCGACTGGCGCATCGATGCCGAGCGTCGACAAGCGCAGGATGCCGTCGTGGTCTTCGCCGAGCCCGAGCTCGCGCGCCGAGGCGATCATGCCGTCGGAGACATGTCCGTAGGTCTTGCGCGCCGCGATCGGGAACGGACCGGGCAGTACGGCACCCGGAAGCGTCACCACGACCTTGTCGCCGACGAAGAAGTTGCGGGCACCGCAGACGATGCCGTGTACGGCGTCGCCGCCGTCGGCCGCGGGCTCGCCCTCAGGGGCGACGCGCACCTGGCACCAGCGGATGGTCTTGCCGTTCGTCTGCGGTTCCTCGACGAACTCGAGCACTTCGCCGACGACGATCGGACCCTCGAGGTCGAACGTGTGCACGTCCTCCTCTTCGAGGCCGACCTTCACGAGGGCGGCATGCACGTCTTCGGGCGTCGTGCCCGGTACGAGTTCGACGTACTCGGCGAGCCAACTGAGCGGCACCCTCATTTCAGACCACCATTCCGAACTGCTTGGAGAAACGGATGTCTCCCTCGACCATTTCACGCATGTCCTGCACGTCGTTGCGAAGCATGAGCCCGCGCTCGATGCCCATGCCGAACGCGAACCCGGTGTACACCTCAGGGTCGATGCCGGCGGCCTTCAGCACGTTGGGGTGCATCATGCCGCAGCCGCCCCACTCGATCCAGCGCGGCCCGTCTTTGAAGGTCGGGTGCCAGAAGTCGAGCTCGGCGGAGGGCTCGGTGAACGGGAAGTAGCTCGGGCGCAGGCGGATCTTCGCCTCGTCGCCGAAGATCGACTTCACGAAGTGGTCGAGGGTGCCCTTGAGGTGCGCCATCGTGAGGCCCTTGTCGACGGCGACGCCCTCGAACTGCATGAAGACCGGCAGGTGGGTCGCGTCGAACTCATCGGTGCGGTAGACGCGACCCGGGGCGAGCACGTAGAGCGGCAGATCGCGATCGAGCATCGATCGGATCTGCACCGGGCTCGTGTGCGTGCGCAGCACGAGGTGCGCCTCGGGCGGGTCGACGAAGAAGGTGTCCTGCATCGCGCGCGCCGGGTGATCGGCGTCGAAGTTCAGCGCGTCGAAGTTGAACCACTCGCTCTCGACCTCGGGGCCTTCGGCGATCTCCCAGCCCATGCCGGTGAACACGTCGCAGACGCGGTCTTGCAGCAGGGTCAGCGGATGCCGCGCGCCCGGCCGGTATCGTGACGCGAGCGCCGTGACATCCACCGTCTCGGCCTCGAGTTGCGCGACAGCTTCGGCCTCGAGGATCTCGGCCTCACGTGCAGCGAACGCCTGACTCACCCGGCCGCGGGCGCCGCCGACGAGCTTGCCCAGCGCGGCCTTCTGATCGTTCGGCACGTTGCGCAGCTGCGCGTTGAGCAGTGCGAGGGCGGACTTCTCCCCGGTGTGCTCGGTGCGGACCTGCTTCAGCGCGGCGGAGTCGCCGGCCGATGCGATCGCCGCGAGGGCTGCATCGACCGCCGTCTGGACGGCGTTCTCGGTGATTTCACGGGGCTCGGACACGAGAAACGAGTCTAGTCGTCCTCGGTCGCTAGCTCAGTTGCTCGGATGGACGCGAACCGGTTCAGAAATTGCCGGGCGTGTACGACTGCTTCGCCGCGGCCGTCGCCTGCGCGACGAGCATCGCCTGGTTCGGGTCATCGGGGTTCAGCCGCTTGCCGCTCGACTTCGACGCCGTACGCCGCGACAGCCAGCGTGCGAACCACGAGAGTGAGAGGTTCATGATCAGGTAGAGCACGAGCGTCACGACGAAGAGCGAGAACAGGTAACGGTTGCCGTAGAAGCTGCCGAGGTTGTTCATGTTCACACGCAGCAGCTCGCTGTAGCCGACGATGAATCCGAGCGAGGTGTCTTTCAGGAGCACGACGAGCTGGGCGACGATGATCGGGAGCATCTGTCGGAACGCCTGCGGGAATTCCACGAGCATCTTCGACTGCAGCGGCCGCATGCCGAGGCTGAGCCCGGCTTCGCGCTGTCCGCGCGGAAGTGCGACCAGGCCCGCGCGCAGCGCTTCACCGATGATCGCGCCGTTGTAGAGGCTGAGCGCCGCCACCACTGCCCAGAACGAACCGGTGTTCAGCACGAGCAGGATGAACAGCATCATGAGCAGCACCGGCATGCCGCGGAGGAACTCGAGCACGACCGTGGTCGGAACGCGGATCCAAGCGTGCTCCGAGCTGCGCAGCAGCGAGAACAAGACGCCGATCGTGACCGCGAAGACCGCCGCGGTGAGTGCGGCGCGCAAGGTACCGGCCACACCCTCGAAGATGATGAACTGCCAGACCTCCGGGTCGGCGAAGATGTTCCAGCGACTCGCGTCGAAGAAGCCTGGAAGCGTGATGCCCCCGCTGTCGCGCGGCTGGGCGAGCGTCCATACGATCCAGCCGATTCCGGCGAGGATCAGAATGCCGGCGATGATCGAGGAGATCAACGACAGACGGCGCGCCTTGGGCCCCGGAGCGTCGAAGAGAACCGATGAGTTGCTCATCGCTGCACCACCCACTTGCGTTCGAGTCGAGCCGCGAGCACGCCGAGCGGGATCGTGATCACGAGGTACAGCGTCGCAGCCCCGAGCAGAATGGCGATGACGGCATTGCCGTTCGCATTCGCGATATCACGGGTCGCGGCGAAGAGTTCGAAGACGAAGAAGCCGCCGGCGACCGAAGTGTTCTTCGTCAGAGCGATGAAGACGTTGATGAGCGGCGGAATCGTCATGCGGAACGCCTGTGGCATGATCACGAGGCTGACCGTCTGACCGAACCCGAGCCCCACGCTGCGTGCGGCCTCGGCTTGGCCGAGCGGCACGCCGTTGATGCCCGAGCGGAGGGCTTCGGCCACGAACGGCGAGGTGTAGACGGCGAGGCCGATCATCGCGGCAGTGACGTAGTCGAGCCGCGAGCCGAGGTAGGGCAGGATGATCGCGCAGAAGAAGAGCACGAGCGTGAGCGGCGTGTTGCGCACGAGCTCGGTGTAGACGGTTGCGAAGCCGCGCAGCGACCCGACGGGCGAGATGCGCATCGCCGCGATGATCGTGCCGAGGATGAGCGCCGAGATACCGCTCACCACGAGGAGCAACAGGGTCATCCTGAAGCCCTCGAAGTAGGTCGGCAGGTTCTCGATGACGGCGTCCACGAGTCTCCGTTCCGGTCAGTAGGGATGGGACGCGTCCCGGGCGATGCTCGCCCGGGACGCGTGTCGAATCAGTAGCGGTCGACAGCCGGCGGCTCGACGAACGGCAGCACGGTTCCGGCGGTGGAGTTCCACGCCTCCTCGTAACGGCCGTCTTCGTAGGCCTCTTCGAGCACGTCGTTGATCCAGTCGCGGAACTCGGTGTCGTCGAGGGCGAGGCCGATGCCGTAGGGCTCGTCGGTGAACGGCGTGCCGACGACCTTGAACTCGCCCTCGTTCTGGGCGGCGAGGCCCGCGAGGATCACGTTGTCGGTCGACACTGCGACGACCTGGCCGCTGCGGAGCGGCTCGAGGCAGTTGCTGTAGGTGTCGGTCTCGATGACCTCGGCGCCGAGCTCCTTCAGGTTCGCTGCCGGCGTCGAGCCGGTGACGGAGCAGACGGGCTGGCCGACGAGGTCTTCTTCGCTCTCGATGTCGTCGTTGTCGGCGAGCACGAGGATCGACTGACCTGCCGTGTAGTACGGGCCCGCGAAGGAGACGACCTCTTTGCGCTTGTCGTTGATCGTGTACGTCGCCACGACGATGTCGACCTGACCGTTCTCGATGAACGGCTCACGGTTAGCGGAGACCGTTTCGACCCACTCGATGTTCTCTTCATCGATGCCGAGTTCGCTCGCGATGATCTTGCCGATCTCGACATCGAAGCCCTCGGGATCGCCCGACGGCCCCTTGAGCCCGAAGAGCGGCTGGTCGAATTTGGTGCCGATCGTGATCTTGCCCGCCTCGGAGAGTTCCGCCATCGTCGTGCCGGCCTCGAACGTGGGCGCAGGCTCTGCCGACGTCTCCTCAGCCGTGTCGCCTCCGCTGCCGGCGCAGCCGGCGAGCGCGAGCGCCGACACCGCGGCTGCCGCGACGAGTGCCATTCTCATGCGTTTCATGTCTCTGCCTCTTCTCCTGTGTTTGGTTCCTCGCCGCTCGTGGCAGCGCGGGTCTCTAGTGCTCGAGGATCTTCGAGAGGAAGTCCTTCGCACGGTCGGACTTCGGGTGGTCGAAGAACTCGGCCGGCGTCGCCTCTTCGACGATCTTGCCGTCGGCCATGAAGAGCACACGGTCGGCAGCCTTGCGAGCGAAGCCCATCTCGTGCGTGACGACGATCATGGTCATGCCGTCTTTGGCGAGACCGACCATGACGTCGAGCACCTCATTGATCATCTCGGGATCGAGCGCGCTCGTCGGCTCGTCGAGGAGGATCAGCTTGGGGTTCATCGCAAGCGACCGAGCGATCGCGACGCGCTGCTGCTGACCGCCCGAGAGCTGAGCCGGCATCTTCTTCGCCTGGTTCGCCACGCCGACGCGCTCGAGCAGCTGCATCGCCTTCGCTTCGGCGTCTTTGCGCGACATCCGCTTCACCTTGATCGGCGCGAGCGTGACGTTCTCGAGCACCGTCTTGTGGGCGAACAGGTTGAACGACTGGAACACCATGCCGACATCGGCACGGAGCTTCGCGAGCTCGGCGCCCTCTTCGGGCAGCTTCTGGCCGTCGATCGAGATCGTGCCGGAGTCGATGGTCTCGAGCCGGTTGATCGCCCGGCACAGCGTGGACTTGCCCGACCCGCTGGGCCCGATGACCACGACCACCTCACCGCGATTCACAACGGTGTTGATGTCGTTCAGCACGTGGAGATCACCGAAGTGCTTCTCGACGTGGTCGATGACGACGAGGGGTTCACCGCGACGCACCGAGATGTTGGAGGTCGGCGGGGCGGGCTGGGTTGGCTCCATACTCCCAAAACTAGGGCAAAACTCTGGCGCGCGGTGCCGGGGCGCCGAGCCGCGGCGCGGTGGTTATCTAACCGTGATGCGCACTGCGCTGCGCGAAGGCACTCTCGTACAGGCACACGGATGCAGCGGTGGCGAGGTTCATCGACTCGGCGTGCCCGTAGATGGGTACCGTCACGACACGGTCGGCGAGTTCGAGCTGCTCGTCGAGGAGGCCGCGCGCCTCGTTGCCGAACAGCCACGCGGTCGGCTTGGCGAGCACGCCGTCGTTGCGGGCGGAGAGCAGGTCGTCGCCCTTCACATCGGCGGCGAGCACCGTCAGACCTGCTGCACGAGCACGCACGAGCACGTCTTCGAGTTCAGCCCCGACGGCGACCGGCAAGTGGAAGATCGAACCAGTCGAGGATCGCACGACCTTCGGGTTGTACAGGTCGACCGTGCGACCGGTGAAGATCACGGCGTCGGCGCCTGCTGCATCGGCAGCACGCACGATGGTGCCGGCGTTGCCCGGATCGCGCACCTCTTCGAGAATCGCGACGAGCTTCGGGCCGGCACCGAAGACGTCTTTCACCGCCGTCGGGAACTGGCGGCACACGGCGACGAAGCCCTGCGGCGTCACCGTGTCGGCCATCGAATCGAGCACCTCTTCAGTGACGAACTCGACCTCGACGCCGGCTGCGAGGGCAGCCTCGCCGATCTCGGCATGCCGGTCGAGTGCACTCGGCGTTGCGAAGAGTTCGACGACGAGTTGCGGCCGGAAGGTCAGCGCCTCGGCGACCGCCTGCGGGCCTTCGAGCAGGAACAGGCCGCTCTCGGCACGGGCGGCCTTCTTGGCGAGCTTTGCGACGGAGCGCACGCGCGGCGATCGGGGATTCTCGAGCATGACCCCAGTCTATTCGCCTCTCCTGACGACGCTTTGCGGCCCAGAGGACGTTCGCGCGGCGTCCTCCGGGCCGCAAGACGTCGTCGGAACGCACCTGTGCGACGCACGCGTGCCGGTGCGACACAGGATGCAGAACGGCCCGGCGCGCACCGCTCATTCGAGCAGGGCGTGCCGGGCCGTTCCGTGGAGAAGTTCGCGCTTACGCCGCGGTCTTCGGCGCCGACGTGTCGGCGGGGAGGGCCTTCTTGGCCGACTCGACGAGCGCCGCGAACGTCGCGGCCTCGTTGACCGCGAGGTCGGCGAGGATGCGACGGTCGACCTCGATGCCTGCAAGGCCGAGGCCCTGGATCAGGCGGTTGTAGGTGAGGCCGTTCGCACGCGACGCGGCGTTGATGCGCTGGATCCAGAGGCGACGGAAGTCGCCCTTCTTCTGACGACGGTCGCGGTACGCGTAGACGAGGGAGTGGGTGACCTGCTCCTTCGCCTTGCGGTACAGACGTGAACGCTGGCCGCGGTAACCCTCGGCGCGCTCAAGGATGACCCGGCGCTTCTTGTGGGCGTTGACCGCCCTCTTCACTCTTGCCATGACTCTGTTTCTTCCTTAACGGGCCTGATTGCCTATGTACGCTGTCGGCTCAGCGGCCGAGAAGCTTCTTGATGACCTTGGCGTCGGGGGCCGACACGACCTTGTCCTGATTCAGGCGGGCCTTGCGCTTCGAGGACTTGACCTCGAGATTGTGGCGCATCCCGGCCTGCTGCTTCTTGATCTTGCCGCTGCCGGTGATCTTGAAGCGCTTCTTGGACCCGGAGTGGGTCTTCTGCTTCGGCATCTCGTCTTTCTCCTTGGTTCTGCCGCCACGCGAGTGGCGGACGGGGTGTCTGGCCTAGCCCTCGGCGGACTCGGCCGTCTGCGACGGGGCGTCGTCGGGGGCATCCGCCGCCGGTCGCGCCTTCGCCGCAGCACGCTGTGCATTCGCCTCGGCCTTGGCCTCGGACTTGTTCTTGAGAGGCCCGATGACCATGACCATGTTGCGGCCGTCGATCGTGGGGTTGTGCTCGACCGTGCCGTACTCGGCGACGTCTTCGGCGAAGCGCTGCAGGAGGCGGACACCCATCTCGGGGCGCGACTGCTCACGACCGCGGAAGAGGATCATCGCCTTGACCTTGTCGCCGGCCTTCAGGAAGCCGACGGCGCGCTTCATCTTCGTCTCGTAGTCGTGTTTGTCGATCTTGAGACGGAAGCGAACCTCTTTGAGGATCGTGTTCGCCTGGTTGCGCCGGGCCTCTTTCGCCTTCTGCGCAGCCTCGTACTTGAACTTGCCGTAGTCCATGATCTTCGCGACCGGCGGTTTCGAGTTCGGAGCGACCTCGACGAGATCGAGATCGGCCTCCTGCGCGAGCCGCAGGGCCACCTCGATCTTCACGACGCCGACCTGCTCTCCGGCAGGCCCTACGAGTCGGACCTCGGGGACGCGGATACGGTCGTTTGTACGGGGATCGCTGATGCGTGTTCTCCTCTACTCAAGCTGATTCGCTCGGTCGGGAGGCGTTTGCCGCCCGACGACGAAAGGAGAAATCCACGTAATCGCGCACGGAATCCCACCGTGCAATTCATACGGCACCCTGTCTACTCCCCGTACTGTGCTGGTTGGCGCAGTGCGTGGGAGCGGAGTGCAATCGACCCGGTAACCTTGATGAAGCGGTATGCGCGGGTGGGAGAATCTCCACTTTCGTACCGGGGTGAAGCCCCGGAGCCCGAAGCAGTCTAACAGAGGATGTCCGTGAACAGTAGTTCAGACGAGACCACCGTCGAGGGCGCCACCCGCGACATCGCCGAGGTCGCCGCAGTCGAGATCATCACAACCGCCGCCGTGCACCTCATGAGCGCCGCCGCAGTGAAGGTCGGACTCGCCGAAGACCCCGACGAGCAGATCGACCTCGACGAGGCGCGCAAGCTCATCAACGCGCTCGCGGGTCTCATCACCGCCGGTGCACCCGAGATCAGCGACATGCACGCGCGAAGCCTTCGCGACGGGCTGCGGTCGCTGCAGCTCGCGTTCCGCGAGGCGTCGGTCATTCCCGACCCGATCGGGCAGGGCCCGGGCGAGAAGTGGACCGGGCCGGTCAGCTGAGCGGGCTGGGCCGCATCGACTGAACTCGCGCGGTCTCGTGCGCGTCGCCGCGCCTGCGGCGTCGGTGGGCGATCGAGCCGACGCCCGTCAGCGCTGGCAGTTCGGGCACCACCACGTCTCACGCAGCTCGAGATCGTTGCGCCCGAGTCGGCCGTGCTCGATTCGCGTGCCGCAGCGCCGACAGGCTTCACCGCCACGGCCGTACACCCAGAGTTGCCGGCCGCGATGGGTATCACCGGTCGTCGTGCGCACCGCACGCTCGCGATTCGCGCGGATGACCCTGCTGGCCAGCGCCACCAGCGGTTCGAGGTCGACCTCGGCGACCGGCCGCGTCGGCAGGATGCCGCGGAGGAAGCAGAGCTCGTTCACGTAGACGTTGCCGAGGCCGGCGAGGTTGCGCTGCTCGCCGAGCGCGACCGCGATCGGCGTCTCAGGCGCGCTCGCAAGGCGACGCACCGCCTCATCGGCGTTCCAGTCGTCGCCGAGCAGGTCGGGGCCGAGATACGCGAGCCGCTGCTCTTCTTCGCCTGCCGGGAAGACCTCGAGGGTGCCGAGGTCGAAACCGACTGCCGAGGCATCCGTCACCTCGATGATCGCGCGCGCCTGCCAGGCCGGCCGACGCCAGTGCTCGCCTGGGCGGAACACCCGCCACTCCCCCTCCATCTTGAGGTGCGAGTGCACCACCTGATGACCGATGCGCATCAGCAGGTGCTTGCCGCGGCTGGCGACCGACTGCACGAGTTCTCCGGCCAGGTCGACGGTGGCGAACGCCGGCACGCGGAAGTCGGAGCGCGTCACCACGTGCCCGGCGAGCACGGCGTCGAGCTGGCGTGCAGCGCGGAAGACGGTGTCACCCTCGGGCATCGAACCGGAGCCCTCGGGGAGTCTCGCGGAAGCCCGCGGCGCGCAGCGGCCGGTCGAGCACCGAACCGAACACCGGAGCGCCGTTCACCGTCTCGACACGGAGGCGCTCTGAGCGCCCGCGGGTGAGAGCGGCGGCGAGTGCCGCGGATGCCGCAGACAGTGCGTCGGTGTCGTCGGTGAACACGAGCGCCGTGCGCCCGCCGCGCTCGAGGTAGAACACCGCCTCGCCGTCGACGATCGCGACGAATGCACCCGACTTGCGGGAGGGGCGATGTGCGCCCTCGCCGGCGGTCTCGGGCCAGTCGAGTGCCGCACCGAACGGGTTCGCGGGGTCGGTCGCGGCGAGCGCGACGGCCTCGCCCTTCGGGGCGGCGCGAAGCCGATCGACGGCGGCGCCCGTGGCGAACTGCGCGCCGCCCTGCCCGTCGATGAAGTACCCGCGACGCACTCGGCCGGAGTCCTCGAAGCCCGACAACGTGCGGTACGCGAGTGCGAAGCCGCCCAGATGGCCTTCGGCGACGACCGAGCCGCGGGTGACGATGCCGTACCGCTCGAGGAGGGCTTCGCCGAGGGCATGCGCACGCGGCGTCGCCGCGGCGCTCACGAACGGCAGCACCGACCATCGACCCGCTGCCCGTGGCGGGTTCGCGCGCGCCGCTGCCGTGCGCCCGGCCTGCACGCTCGCCGCCAGCGAACGCCGGGAGAGCGATCCGGCACGCAGCCTCGCCCGAGGCGTCGGCGCCGCGGTCTTGTGCGCTCCGCCGCCGGTGAGCATGCCGCGCACCGGCGCGAAGGTGTCGTTCGTCACGAGTCCGGCCCAGACGAGCCGCCAGAGCGCGTCGACGAGGGCGCGGTCGTCTTCGGACCCGACCGCCTCGGCCAATTGCCGGAAGAAGAAACCACCGCCCCCGCCGAGCACCGCGATGAGTTCGGACTCGAGCGGGTCGAGCGGTGCTGATGCCGGGGCCGGCAGGGTGAGCTCGGCCGCCTCGGCGAGGTGGAGGCTGATCCATCCGTCGTCGCCGGCGAGCGACCCGGCTCCTGCCCAGAGCACTTCGCCTGCCGCGGTCAGCTCGTCGAGCATGCCGGGCCGGTAGTCGGCGACCCGCGCGGGCAGCACATACGCCTCCCACGCCGAGGCGGGAATGCGAGCCCCCTCGAGCTGCTCGATGACCGCGGCGACGCCGTCGACTCCGGTGAGCCGACCGCCGACGTGATGCCACGCCGGCAGGAAGCGCGCGAACTCACGCGGTTCGACGGGTTCGACCTCGTTGCGAAGCACCGCGAGCGATCGGCGTCGGATGCGGCGGAGCACGCCGCTGTCGCACCACTCCAGGCCGGACCCGTGCGGCAGGAATTCGCCCTCGACCACCCGCCGTTCACCGCCCAATCGAGCGAGGGCGGCGGATGCCACGACCTGGCCGATGCCGAACCGTGCTGCCACCGCGTGAACGGTGAACGGCCCGTGTGTGCGGGCGAACCGGGCGACGAGGTCGCCGAGCGGGTCGCGTACAGGCTCGCCGAACACCTCTGGCAGTCCGGGCGGGATCGGCACACCGAGGGCGTCCCGCAGCCGGCTCACGTCTTCGACCGCGACGAACCACGACTCCCCGGCGAAGCGCACTGGCGCTGCACGGCGCGTCTCGACGAGCGAAGTGAGGGCCGCGACGGCATCCGTCTCGTCGTCGACTCGCGCGGCCACCTCGTCGGCCGTGAGCGGTCCGAGGTCGCTGAGCAGGTCTGCGACGCCCTCTTCGCCGCGTGCGACGCGTTCGGGGTGAAGGCGCTGCAGCATGCGCTCGACCTCGTCGACCACCTCTGGGTCGAGCAGTTCGCGCAGCTCGACGGTGCCGAGCAGCTCGGCGAGGAGCGCCGGATCGAGCGAGAGCGCTGCGGCCCGCCGCTCTGCGAGCGGGGCATCCCCCTCGTACATGAACGCGCCGACGTACCCGAAGAGGAGGCTCGAGGCGAACGGGCTCGGCGACTCGGTGGTGACGTCGACGAAGCGCAGCTCTCGCCGCTCGATGCGCTCGGCGAGTCGGGTGAGGGCCGGCAGGTCGTAGACGTCTTGCAGGCACTCGCGCACCGCCTCGAGCACGATCGGGAACTCGGGGAAGTCGCGAGCGACTTCGAGCAGTTGCGAGGCGCGCTGCCGCTGCTGCCAGAGCGGCGACCGCTTGCCCGGGTGGCTGCGGGGCAGGATGAGCGCTCTGGCCGCGCACTCGCGGAATCGAGCCGCGAACAACGCCGAACCACCGACATTCGCCGTGACCAACTCAGTGAGCTCCGCCGGCTCGAACGCGAAGAGTTCGGCCCCTGGCGGATCGTCGCCGGTGTCGGGCATGCGCAGCACGATGCCGTCGTCGCTCGCGACCGCGTTCGAGTCGACGCCGCTCTGCTCGCGCACGCGCGCCCCGATGGCGAGCGCCCACGGCGCATGCACGCGCATGCCGTACGGCGAGTGCAGCACGATACGCCAGTCGCCGAGCTCGTCGCGGAACCGCTCGACCACGAGGTTCGTCGCGTCGGGCACTACTCTGGTCGCCGCGCGCTGGTCGTCGATGAACTTCACCAGGTTGATCGCTGCGCGCTCGTCGAGCCCGGCGACACGACTGCGCACGAGGGCATCGGATGTCGGTGCACCCGCGAGTTCGGCGATGAACTCGCCGATCGCGGCTCCGAGCTCGGCAGGGCGCCCGATGCCGTCGCCCCTCCAGAACGGAAGCCGACCCGGCTCGCCGAAAGCCGGCGCCACGAGCACCCGGTCGTGCGTGATCTCTTGGATGCGCCAGCTCGTCGCACCGAGCGCGAAGACATCGCCGACCCGCGACTCGTACACCATCTCCTCATCGAGCTCGCCGACCCGGCGGCCGGGGCCGGCCTCGCCGACCATGAACACGCCGAAGAGGCCACGATCGGGAATCGTTCCGCCGCTCGTGACCGCGAGGCGCTGGGCCCCGCGGCGGCCGACGATCGTGCCGGCATCGCGATCCCAGACGATGCGGGCGCGGAGCTCGCCGAAGCGGTCGGACGGATAGCGGCCCGCAAGCAGGTCGAGGGTCGCGTCGAACGCCGACCGCGGCAATGCCGCGTACGGTGCCGCGCGGCGCACGAGTTCGAACCACGCCTCGACGTCCCACTCGTCGAGCGCGGTCGCGGCGATCGTCTGCTGCGCGAGCACGTCGAGCGGGTTGGCGGGAATGCGCAGTGCTTCGATCGCGCCACCGATCATGCGTTCGGCGACGACCGCCGAATGCAGCACGTCGGCACGGTGCTTCGGGAAGATGAGCCCCTTCGACACCTCCCCGACCTGGTGACCGGCACGACCGAGGCGCTGCAGGCCGCTCGCGACCGACGGGGGCGACTCGACCTGCATCACGAGGTCGACGGCGCCCATGTCGATGCCGAGTTCGAGGCTCGACGTCGCCACGACGCAGCGGAGCCGGCCCGACTTCAGGTCGTCTTCGACGAAGGCGCGCTCTTCTTTGCTGACCGAGCCGTGGTGCGAGCGGGCGATGACCGGCGGGGCACCACCCGTGATGCCCGAGGCGCCGACCGCTTCGGCGGGGGTGCGGCGAGTGGCCGCCGACTCGACGAGAGCGTCGACGGGCTCTGCCGTGCGCTCTGCCCATAGCTCGTTGAGCCTCGCGGTCAAGCGTTCGGCGAGACGACGCGAGTTCGCGAAGACGATCGTGGAGCGATGGGCGAGCACCTCGTCGAGGATCGCCTCTTCGACGTGCGGCCAGACCGAACCGGCACTCGTCTCGCCTGCGAGGTCCGACAGGTCGTCGACCGGCACCGTGACCTTGAGATCGAACCGCTTGCCCGAGGCTGGGGCGACGATCGTGACCTTCCGCGTGCCGCCGAGGAACCGGGCGACCTCTTCGTGCGGACGCACCGTCGCCGACAGCCCGATGCGTTGCACCGGCTGCGCCGTGAGCTCGTCGAGCCGTTCGAGCGAGAGCGCGAGATGCGAGCCGCGCTTGGTGCCTGCGAGCGCGTGGATCTCGTCGACGATGACCGTCTGCACACCGCGGAGCGTCCCGCGTGCAGCCGAAGTGAGCATGAGGAAGAGCGACTCGGGGGTCGTGATGAGTATCTCGGGCGGATGCGCGACGAGCGAGCGTCGCTCGGCCTGTGGCGTGTCACCCGAGCGAACCCCGACCGACACCTCGGGCACCTCGAGACCATGGGCGGCAGCCGTACGTGCAATGCCCACGAGCGGTGCCCGCAGGTTGCGTTCGACGTCGACGCCGAGGGCCTTCAGCGGCGAGAGGTAGATGACCCGGGTGCCCGTGGTGCTCGCGTCGGCCCCCTCGTGGTGGAGTCGGTCGATCGCCCAGAGGAACGCGGCGAGCGTCTTACCTGAACCGGTCGGTGCGACGACCAGCGAGTGGTCGCCACGGGAGATCGACTTCCAGGCGCCGCGCTGTACCGCGGTGGGCGCGCTGAAGGACTCGGTGAACCACGCCCGCGTCGCAGGCGAGAACGCTTCGAGCGCCTCCGTCATGACTCCATTCAAGCGGATGCCACCGACTGCGAGCTGAGCGTTGTGGGGGTCTCGATACGCGTCCTCCTTCGTCGGGCGCTACTCGACCAGCGGGGAGGGCACTACTCGACCGACGGAGTCTCCGCGCGGATCGCGGCGAGGGCACGGGAGACGGCTTCGACCGTGCGCGCGACCTGCGCGGCATCCGTGCGCCAATTGCTCACCGAGAACCGCACGACCGTGCGACCCCGCCAGCGCGAGGTCATCGCGAGCACCTCGCCGTCGTTCCACAGCCGCTCGCTGAGCGCGGCTGTGGCCGTGTCCTCATCGAGCGCGATGCACACCTGTGTGAACACGACGTCGTTCAGCACCTCGACGCCCTGAAGTCGGACGAGGCCGTCGGCGATGGCACGGGCCGATTCGGCCAGACCCTCGACGAGGCCCGCGACCCCCGTGCGGCCGAGGGAGCGCAGCACCGCCCACGTCGGCACCCCGCGTGCGCGGCGCGACAGCTCGGGCACCTTCTCATGCGGGTCCGCGCCGACGTCCGTCGCCTGCAGGTAACTCGCGTGCATGCCGAGCGCGCGGCGCATCGCCGCAGGATCGCGCACGATGGCGATGCCGCAGTCATAGGGCACATTGAGGGTCTTGTGGGCATCGGTCGACCAGGAGTCCGCCCCTTCGAATCCCGCCACGAGGTGACGGAGCGCCGGGGACGCCGCCGCCCACAGCCCGAATGCGCCGTCGACGTGCACCCATGCGCCAGCGGCATGGGCGATCTCGATCGCGGCGGCGAAGTCGTCGAACGCCCCCGAGTGGATGTTGCCGGCCTGGAGGGCGACGATCGCCGGGCCCGTGCCCGTTGCGAGCGCCGCACTCAGCTCGTCGACGCGGATGCGGCCCTGCCCGTCGGCCGGTACCGTCGTCGGCGCCCCGAGGCCGAGATAACGCGCCGCCAGGTCGACCGTGCCGTGCCGCTCTTCGCCGGCGATGTAGCGCACGGCGGGTGCACCGGCGAGCCCATGTGCCTCGACATCCCAGCCGATGCGGTGCAGCACCTCGTTCCGCGCAGCAGCCATGCACGAGAACTGCGCCATCGTCGCCCCGGTCGTGAATCCGACGTCACTGCCCTCCGGCAGTCCGAGGATCTCGAGGAGCCATTGCGCCGCGAGTTCCTCGACGGCGACCGCACCCGGAGTGATCGCTCGCAGTCCCGTGTTCTGATCCCACGCCGAGACGAGCCAGTCTGCAGCGAGCGCGACCGGCTGCGTGCCGCCGATCACCCAACCGTAGAAGCGCGGCGACCCGATCGCGATGAGTCCCGGCTCGGCTCCCTCTGCGAGCCGCACGAGAACCTCGAGGTCGGGCTCACCGATCACGGGCAGCTCGCGCCCCAGTCGGTCCTTGATCTCATCGAGGGTCGCGCGCGGCGGAATCCGGCGCTCGCCGACCTCCGACAGCCACTCCCGTGCGTGACGACCGGCCGCCTCGAGCACTTCGTCGTACGCGGTGTCGCCACCGGGCGGTGTCGATCCATCCATGGTCACCCCGGATTCCGTGCGCCGCACGCACAACCCGATTGTGCGCCGCCATGGTGGAAACGGTCAACGGCCCAATTCAGGCGACAGACGCGCTCCCCCGCGCGATGCCAGCGCTCACGCGATCGGCCGGCGGCGATCAGGCGAGCAGCGTGCCACCCACGAGCCTGACCGTGAGCGAGTCAACGGACGTCGCAATGACGTCGTCGGCCGCCCACCGACGTGCAAGACGCGCCGTCGTCGCGTCGAGCTCCTCCCGGCTGAGCCCACCGATGAGCTCCAGGCGCACCACGAGCTCGGGACCGGCGAGTCGCGCGTCGGGGTCGCCGGCGAGGAGGGTCACACCGAGCACCGCGAGCTCCCGGTCGATCGAACGACGGAATGCGGCCTCGACCTCTCGGGAATCGAACGGCGGATGCCAGTCCTGGGACTGCGCGACCGCCCAGAGCGCCGGCCTCCGCAGCACGAACTCGGTCGCGGAGCCCGGGTCGAGCACGACGAGATCGGTGCCGTCGTCAGCGGCGGCGAGGGCGACCCGCACTCCGTCGGCCGGCACCGGCCGCGCCATGGGGTTCCATCGCGACATCGCCTGCACCGAGGCGAACACCGGCAGCACCTTGCGCCCGTCAGGTCCCTCGACGGTGACGATCGAGAGCTCTTGGCTCTTGTCGACAGCGAGGCCGTGAGCCCCCGTCTCCGCACCGCCGGTTCCGAGTTCGGCGAGGAGCGGGATCAGGAGACGCGATCGGCCGAACTCCGCCACAACGGCGGCCTGGCCGATCGTGCCCGCGCGGAAACCGTCCAGCGCGGCGCCGAGGGCCTCCGGTGCCCGGCCGTCGTCGGCGGCATGCGCGTTCGACTGGAACGCCCGCCCCGCCCACGGCACTCCGGCGGAGTCGGTACCAGCACCGGCACCGGCAGCGGACTGCGAGTCGACGGATGCCGCGGCATCCGTCTCACCGCGACCCGGCTCGGCGCCGGGGTCACTGCGAAGCGACATCCAGCGCCTCGGCCAACGTGAAGGCACCGGCGTAGAGCGCCTTGCCCACGATCGCCCCCTCGAGGCCGAGCGGAACGAGCTCACGGAGCGCCATGATGTCGTCGAGGCTCGAGATGCCCCCCGACGCGACGACCGGGCGCGACGTACGGTCGAGAACCTGGCGCAGCAGCTCGAGGTTGGGGCCCTGCAGCGTGCCGTCTTTCGTGACATCGGTGACGACGTAGCGCGCGGCACCGGCTTCTTCGAGTCGGTCCAGGACCTGCCAGAGGTTGCCGCCGTCCTGCGTCCAACCGCGCGCGGCGAGCGTCGTGCCGCGCACGTCGAGCCCGACAGCGATCGCCTCGCCGTACTGGGCGATCACGGACGCCGCCCACTCGGGGTTCTCGAGCGCTGCCGTACCGAGATTGATGCGCTTGGCGCCGATCGCGAGGGCATGCTCGAGCGACTCGTCATCGCGGATGCCGCCGGAGAGTTCGACGTTCACGCCGCGCACCTGGCGGATGGCCTTCTTCAGCACGCCCGCGTTCGAGCCGCGACCGAAGGCCGCATCGAGGTCGACGAGGTGGATCCACTCCGCTCCCTGGTCGGCCCAATCGACCGCCGCGTCGACGGGGTCGCCGTAGCTGGTCTCGGTGCCGGCCTCACCCTGAGTCAGGCGTACTGCCTTGCCGCCGGCCACATCGACGGCCGGAAGCAATACGAGGCGGAGGGTCTTGTTGAATTCACTCATTCACTGTCCTAGAGATCGCGGTCGCGCCTGCGAATCGGCACAGTCACAGCATCCTAGTCCGACCAAGTCGAAGCGATGTGCACGTGACGGCCGAGCGGCTCAGGCGAGCGTGCCGAGCCAATTGGCGAGCAAGCGGATGCCGGCATCCGACGACTTCTCAGGATGGAATTGCGTCGCCGACAACGGGCCGTTCTCGACGGCTGCGAGGAAGCGACCTCCGTGCTCGGCCCACGTGAGCGCCGGCCGGGGAAACGGTGGCTGCACGTCGAGCAGCCACTCCTGCGCCGCGAAGGAGTGAACGAAGTAGAAGCGCTCGTCCTCGATTCCGGCGAACAGGGCTGAGCCCTCGCCGGGTTCGACCGTGTTCCAGCCCATGTGCGGCAGCACCGGGGCTGGCAGTTCGGTGACGCTGCCCGGCCACTCGCCGAGCCCCTCGGAGTCGACTCCGCGTTCGACGCCCCGCTCGAACATCACCTGCATGCCGACGCAGATGCCCAGCACCGGGCGACCGCCCGCGAGACGGCGATCGATGATCTCTTCACCCCGAACGGCGTGAAGTTGGTCGACCACGGCTTTGAACGCCCCGACGCCCGGCACCACGAGTCCGTCGGCTTCGAGCGCCGCGGCGCGGTCGGCGGTGACGGTCACCTCTGCACCGGCGCGCTCGAGCGCCTTCGCAGCGGAGTGCACGTTGCCCGAGCCGTAGTCGAGCAGGACGACGCGCCGAGTGCGGCTCACAGAGCGCCTTTCGTCGACGGAACCCCCGACACGAGCGGGTCGAACGCCTTCGCTTGACGGAATGCACGCGCGAACGCCTTGAACTCGGCCTCGGCGATGTGATGCGGGTCGCGGCCGCCGAGCACGTTGACGTGCACGGTCAGGCCCGCGTTGAACGCGATGGCCTCGAAGACGTGCCGCACCATCGACCCGGTGAAGTGCCCGCCGATGAGGTGGTACTCGAACCCGGTCGGCTCTCCGGTGTGCACGAGGAACGGGCGCCCCGAGATGTCGACGACGGCCTGTGCGAGCGCCTCATCGAGCGGCACGAGGGCGTCGCCGTACCGCGAGATGCCGCGCTTGTCGCCGAGCGCCTGCTTGATCGCCTGCCCGAGCACGATGCCGACGTCTTCGACCGTGTGGTGCACGTCGATCTCGATATCGCCGCGTGCCCGCACGGTGAGGTCTGTGAGCGAGTGCTTCGCGAACGCCGTGAGCAGGTGGTCGTAGAACGGCACGCTCGTCTCGATATCGCTCGTGCCGGTGCCGTCGAGATCGATCGAGAGGTCAATGCTCGATTCACTCGTCTCGCGCTGGACCCGGGCGGTGCGCGGCGATCTCGTTGCGGTCATGAGTCGATCCTATTCGGGGCCGAAACGGCGATCGCCTCGAGGAAGGCGGTGGTCTCGGCCTCAGTGCCGGCCGTGACGCGCAGGTGACCGGGGATACCGATCTCGCGGATCAGGATGCCGCGCGCGAGCAGTTGTTCGAAGACCGCGTGCGGGTCTTCGACCCCGCCGAAGAGCACGAAGTTCGAGCCGCTGCGATACGGGTGGAATCCGAGTCGAAGGAGCTCGATCGAGATGCGCTCGCGCTGGCTGCGAATCTCTTCGACCATCGCGAGCATCTCGGCCGCGTGCGCCAGGGCGCCGAGGGCGGCCGCCTGGGTGAGCGCGGAGAGGTGGTACGGCAGTCGCACGAGCCGGAGGGCGTCGATGGCGGCCGGATCACCGGCGAGGTAGCCGACGCGGGCACCGGCGAATGCGAACGCCTTGCTCATCGTGCGCGACACGAGCAGCCGGGACCGCCCCGGCAGGAGCGTGAGCGCACTCGGAGTTCCGGGGTCGGCGAACTCGAAGTAGGCCTCATCGACGACCACGATGCCGCGCGCCGCGTCGACGACCGCCTCGATCGTCTCGAGTGAGAGCGGCGTACCCGTCGGGTTGTTCGGCGCGCAGAGCAGCACGATGTCGGGATCGTGCTCTCGCAGCGCCGCTACGGCCGTTTCGGGGCTGAGTTCGAACTCGTCATCGCGACCGGCGGTGACCCACTCGGTGCCGGTGCCGGAGGCCAGCAGGCCGTACATCGAATAGGTCGGGGCGAAGCCCAGCACGGTGCGGCCCGGCCCGCCGTATGCCTGAAGAATGTGCTGGAGCACTTCGTTCGAACCGTTCGCGGCCCAGATCTGCGCCGGCTCGAGGCCGTGGCCCAGATAGCCGGCGAGTGCATGGCGCAACTCGGTGAACTCTCGATCGGGATAGCGATTGAGGGTGAGAATAGCGGCGGCGACGCGAGCGACCACATCGTGTGCGACGTCTTCGGGAATCGGATGCGTGTTCTCGTTGACGTTCAGCGCGACCGGAACGGACTGCTGCGGAGCCCCGTACGGGGTGCGACCACGAAGGTCATCGCGGATGGGGAGGTCTTCAAGACTCGTCACCCTTCAATGCTAACGATGCGCACCGAGGCCATTCGGCCAAGCCGTCATCGACCGACGGAAGCCCGAGGCTTCGCCTATTCGCGTGTCACGGGGCGGCGGGAAGTGCGAGGCGCTGACCGGGTTCGACCACCGCGTCATCGAGCCCGTTGAGTCGCATGATCTCAGCGATGATCTCTCGCACATCGGCCCCGGGGTCGATCGACTCGGCGATCTCCCAGAGCGAATCGCCTTGCCCGACCGTCGTGTACTCGAACGACGCAGCCTGGAACGAGACGCCCCTGGATTCGACGTCGGCCGCGGCGCCGCCCGCGCCGATCACCGCCACGAATGCCCACACCACGAGCGGAAGTGCGGCGAGCGACGTGAACACGATGCGACCCCGTCGCGTCAGCCGGAGCCTCGTGCGCGCGGAAGCCACCGACGCCGCCTCCTCTCGCGGAAGGGCCTTCGGGGGCTGGAAGCCGGTCGTAGCGATCGCTGCACTCATGTCACACCTCCTGTAGGAGTCGCATCCGACCCTCGGCCGGGAGGGCCGGATGCGAAACTCTGTTCCGAACATACATTCGAATGACGAACAACGCAAGGGCGGACGCGGGGAATTCCGACGGACGGATTCCGCGACACACTCGAACAAATGTTTGCCGCGCGCGCGTGAGGCGGATACAGTTTCGAATGTCTGGAAGGGAGTCGACCGGACATCACCGACATCCGGTCGCGAAGCGGCCGCTACGAGGGGCGAAGACGTTGAGCACCGACATCGACGACGTGCAGGCGGCCGGCAGGCCACGCCGCCGAAAGAGCTTGAGCGCCAAGCAGATCTCGATCCTCGAGATGATCCAGCGCTCGGTCTCCAGTCGCGGCTACCCGCCGAGCATGCGCGAGATCGGTGACGCCGTCGGCCTCTCCTCGCTCTCGAGCGTCACGCACCAGTTGAACCAGCTCGAGCTCGCCGGGTACCTTCGGCGCGACCCCAACCGCCCTCGTGCGCTCGAAGTGCTCATTCAATTGCCCGGTGTCACCGAGCGCGCTGTGACCTCCTCCGACCCGACCCCGGTCGGTGACGCGGCCATGGTGCCGCTGGTCGGCCGTATCGCCGCGGGCGTGCCGATCACGGCTGAACAGCAGATCGACGAGGTGTTCCCCCTCCCCCGCCAACTGGTCGGCAAAGGCGAGCTGTTCATGCTGAAGGTCGTGGGCGACTCCATGATCGACGCCGCGATCTGCGACGGCGACTGGGTCGTGGTGCGATCGCAGCGCACAGCAGAGAATGGTGAGATCGTCGCGGCGATGCTCGACGGCGAGGCGACCGTGAAGGTGTTCCGCCAGCGCGACGGTCACACCTGGCTGCTGCCGCGGAACAGCGCGTTCGAGCCCATCGTCGGCGACCATGCCGAAGTGCTCGGCAAGATCGTCGCGGTGCTCCGAGCAGTCTGACTGGGCAACCCCGCCAGTCCGTTCCGGAGCGGCGGGGAGGCACGGCTCTATGCTGCAGTCTGAACCGCGGGTCGAGCCGCGGCGAGAGCGCTCCCGACCGCGGCAGGCGTCAACGCGTTGAACCAGTCGAACACTGCATCCATGAACCCCGCGTGATCGTCACGGAACACCGTGTGGCCCGTGCCGCTCAGGGTCGCGACGGTCATGCCCTGTCCGCGCAGCTGCCGGGCGATCTTCGCCGTGATCAGCAGGCTCTTCTCCGCCAGGAGCACCAGAGTGGGGGCGACGAGGCGCACGGGCGGCACCAGCGGTCGCGTATCGGTGAAACCGAGGATGGTGCGCTTGTCCCAGTCTCGAAGCGTCGCGAGCTCGATCTCGACGTCGACCGCACTCCACTTCGGATTCATGCGCACCAGGGCCGACCGGCGCGGCCTCGGTGCTATCGCGAAGAATGCCTTGAACGCCCACCCCTTCACGCCCTTCGGGAAGGAGAAGGCCGGGTCGATGTAGATCGCCGCGCGAGGCGCGAGCCGATCGGCGACCAGGCTCGCCACCAGTCCGCCGAGCGAGTGACCCATGACGAGATCGGGCGGGCCGTCGAGCATCGGCGTGAGCGTCTCGACGACGTCGCTCGCCCACGCGGCGGGCGAGTAGTGCACAGCGCGCGGGCTGCGTCCATGACCCGTCAGGTCGACCGCGAGCACCCGGAACCCCTGCGCCTCGAGTTCGGCAGTCACTCGGTGCCACGCACGGGAATCGGACATGATGCCGTGGATGAGGACCGCGGTTCGCGAACCCCCGCCGGATTCGTGGACCGCGAGTTGCATGAGACCAAGCTACGCGCTGCGGCTGTGCGTCGCCTCGGCACCAGCCGAGCGTCGGCCGTACGCCGGCCGGGCCCCATCCGCACGCTGACCGAACGGATGCCGAACGGATGCCGCGAGCCGCGGCATCCGCTCGCCCGTGCTACCCGGTGGGTATCGAGGCGGCGCGACCGGCCCGCACCGCACGGGTCGCCTCGACGATGTGCCGCAGCGATGCGACGGTCTCGTCGTAGCCGCGCGTCTTCAGGCCGCAGTCGGGGTTGACCCAGAGCCGGGTCGCGGGGATCGCGGCGGCTGCGCGCTCGAGGAGCGCCTGCACCTCGTCGACGCTCGGCACGCGCGGCGAGTGGATGTCGTAGACGCCCGGGCCGATGCCGTGATCGAATCCGCTCGTCTCGATGTCGTCGACGACCTCCATGCGGCTGCGGGCCGCTTCGATCGAGGTGACGTCGGCGTCGAGGTTCTTGATCGCATCGATCACGACGCCGAATTCCGAATAGCAGAGGTGCGTGTGCACTTGCGTCGCGGAGTCCGCACCGCCGGTCGCGAGGCGGAAGGCACCGACCGACCAGTCGAGGTAGGCGGGCTGGTCGGCACGCTTCAGCGGCAGCAGCTCTCGGAGTGCGGGTTCGTCGACCTGAATGACCCGGATGCCGGCCGCTTCGAGATCGGAGATCTCGTCGCGCAGGGCGAGTGCAACCTGTCGCGCCGTGGCGCCGAGCGGCTGGTCATCACGCACGAACGACCAGGCGAGGATCGTGACAGGGCCGGTCAACATGCCCTTCATGGGCTGCTCGGTCAGCGACTGGGCGAACGCGGACCAATCGACCGTCATCGGCGCTGGCCGCGAGACGTCGCCCCAGAGGATCGAAGGACGCGTGCAGCGCGAGCCGTACGACTGCACCCAGCCGTGCTTGGTGACCGCGAACCCGTCGAGGAGTTCGGCGAAGTACTGCACCATGTCGTTGCGCTCGGGTTCGCCGTGCACGAGTACGTCGAGTCCGAGGTCTTCCTGCAACCGCACGACGCGTTCGATCTCCTCGCGCATGAGCGAGGTGTACTCCTCGCCCGTGAGCGTGCCGCCCACGAAGCGAGCGCGGGCACGACGGATCTCGCCGGTCTGCGGGAACGACCCGATCGTCGTCGTCGGCAACTCGGGCAAGCCGAGCGACGCCTGCGCCGCAACACGCTCGTCGTAGCTCGCGCGGGCGAAGTCGCCCTTCGTGAGCGAGGCGAGGCGGTCGCGCACGACCGGCACGCGCACACCCGGCGCACCGCCACGATCGGCGAGGGCAGCGGATGCCGCGGCGAGCTCGCCCTCGATCGAGGCGCGCCCGTTCGCAAGTCCGCGACCGAGCGCGGCGACCTGGCCCACCTTCTGGTTGGCGAACGAGAGCCAGCCGACGAGTCGGGCATCGAGCGCATCCTCGTCTTCAACGTCGTGCGGCACGTGCAGCAACGAGGTGGAGGTGGACACTGCGACCGACGCGGCGAGGTGCTGAACTGCTTCGAGCTGCTCGAAGGCGGCAACCAGGTCGCCGCGCCAGATGTTGTGTCCGTCGATGACGCCCGCGACCACGGTCTTCGCGGCGAGCGACTCGGCCGTCGCGGGGTCGAGCGACTCGGGCAGGGCACCGCGCACGAGGTCGAGGCCGATCGCCTCAACCGGGGTGGCGGCGAGGGCGGGCAACGCGTCGTCGAGCGAGCCGTATGGCGCGGCGACGAAGATCGCCGGGCGGCGCTCGAGGGAGCCCAGCGCGTCGTAGGTCGCGGCGACGGAATCGAGTACCCGGTCGCGCGCGACGTCGATGCTCTCGCTCACGAGGGCGGGCTCGTCGAGTTGCACCCATTCGGCTCCCGCTTCGGCGAGCTCTTCGAGCAGCGCTGCGTAGACGGGCACGAGGTCGGCGAGCCGGTCGATCGGCTGGAAGCTCTCTGTCGCCCCGGCGGCCGGCTTCGCGAGCAGCAGGAACGTGACGGGGCCGACGATCACGGGCCTGGTCACGAAGCCCGCGGCCTTCGCCTCAGCGAATTCGGAGAGGATCCGCTCGGCGTGCAGCGAGAATGCGGTGTCGGGGGCGATCTCGGGCACGAGGTAGTGATAGTTCGAGTCGAACCACTTGGTCATCTCGAGCGGGGCGTCGTCGCCGGCACCGCGGGCGATCGTGAAGTACCCAGCGAGGTCGACACCCCCGTGCTCATCGGCGAGCCCAGCGAAACGCAGCGGCACCGCACCGACGGCGACGGCCGCGTCGAGCACCTGGTCGTAGAACGAGAAGGTCTCGGGAATCCCGGAATCCGTGCGGCCGAGGCCGATAGAGGCGAGGCGTTCACGTGTCACGGCCCGGAGTTCGGCGGCCGACTGCTCGAGCTCGTCAGCGGAGATGGAGCCGGCCCAGAACGCCTCGACTGCTCGCTTCAGCTCGCGCCGACGCCCGATGCGCGGGTAGCCCAGGATCGTCGCGACCGGGAAGGCGGGTGCGGAGATGGTCATCGTGCGGTGTTCCTTTCGTCCGCGAGCCGGTCGGCGCGCAGCCCGAGTCGTTCGACGACGTCGAGCACGGCCTCATGGCGGTTGAAGGTGTAGAGGTGCAGGCCCGGGACGCCGCCCGCGATGACGTCGGCGGAGAGCCGGGTGGCGAATGCGATGCCGAGCTCGGCCTGCGCCGCGGCATCCGGTTCGATCTCGAGGTTGATCGCCAGCTCTGCCGGCGGCTCGACGGCGGTCAACTCGGTCAGGCGTGCCAGGCGAGCGGGCGTCGTGACGGGCATGATGCCCGGCAGGATGGGGATCGTCACGCCGCCGACGCGCGCACGCTCGACGAAGCCGAGATAGTCGTCGGCACGCCAGAACAACTGCGTGATCGCGAGATTCGCCCCGGCGATCTCCTTGGCGAGCAGCGTGTCGACGTCTTGCCCGACGCCGCGCGAACGCGGGTGTCCGTTGGGGAACGCCGCAACCGCGACACGCTCGGGGCGAGGCCGTTCCTTGATGCGAGATGCGCCCGGGGTTCCCGGTACGTCGACCTGGCCGAACGGCTCCCGTTCCTCCTGCACTCGGTGGATGAGCTGCACGAGCTCCGCGGCGCTGCCGAGGTCGCCGATGCCGGCATCGGGGTCGGCGTCGGTCGGCGGGTCGCCGCGCAGAGCCAGGAAGCTCGTGATGCCGGCGTCGAGGAACTCGCGCACGAGCCTGTTCGCCTCAGCGTGGGAGGAGCCCACGCACGTGAGGTGGGCCATCGCTTCGACATGCGTGTGCTCGAGCATGTATCGCAGCACCGTGAGGGAACGCGCGCGGGAGCTGCCTCCGGCACCGAACGTCACCGAGACGAATGCGGGATCGACCTCGGCGAGCCGATCGATGGTGCGGCCGAGGGCCAGCGCCGCGGCATCGGTGCGCGGCGGGTAGAGCTCGAAGGAGATCGGCAGGCCGGGCCGACAGTCGTCGCCCGATGCGTCGGATGCGGTCGATGCCATGGTGCTCCTGCTGGCGAGCGGCAACGGGGCGAACACGGCAGGCCGCGCTCCCCCGGCCGGAACGGCGGGTGGTTCTCGCGGGCGGGTGCCGGGCTCGGCGGTCGCTCCATGTGATCGGCTTCGGGCCGATCACAGATCGATCAAGAGCGACGATACGCCCATCCGCCGCCTGCGGACGTCTGTGACGCGAGGTGACACGAGGTCGCGGCATCCGTCGAGCTTTCGAACCACGGATGCCTCGGCGGTCGCGCCGGGTCAAATGCCGCGCTGGTCAGGCGCGCGCAGGTGCCCCGGTACTCGGTGACTGGTCGAGCGGCAGGTCGTTCACGCCCGAACGGATGCCGCCGCGAACTGCTCGAGCTGGCCAGCGAGTTCGGGCGAGGCAAGCGCACGGACACGCGTGCCGTCTTCGACATACTCGATCGACAGCACGCGCCCGGTCTCGTGGAGGGTCGAGACGACATCGCCCCGGTCGTATGGCACGAGCAGGTCGATCTCGACGGCAGGGTCGGGCAGCATGCGTGCGATCGCCTCGAGCACCTCGGGGATGCCCTCGCCCGTGCGGGCCGAGGCGAAGATCGCGCCCGGTTCGAGCCCGCGCAGCACGAGGCGGTCTTCAGGCGTCACGAGGTCGGCCTTGTTGAAGACGATGAGCTCGGGGATGTCGCGTGCCCCGACTTCACCGATGACGTCGCGCACCGTGGCGATCTGCCCGGCCGGGTCGGGGTGCGCTGCGTCGACGACGTGCACGATGAGATCGGAGTCGGCGACCTCCTCGAGGGTCGACCGGAATGCCTCCACGAGCTGGTGCGGCAGGTTGCGCACGAAGCCGACGGTGTCGGCGATCGTGTAGATGCGCCCGTCGGCCGTGGTGTTGCGACGCACGGTTGCGTCGAGGGTCGCGAACAGGGCGTTCTCGACGAGCACCCCGGCTCCGGTGATGCGGTTCAGGATGCTCGACTTGCCGGCATTCGTGTAGCCCGCGATCGCAACCGACGGCACCGCGTTGCGCTTACGGTTGGCGCGCTTGGCTTCACGCGCGGGCTTCATGCCGACGATCTGCTTGCGCAGCTTCGCCATGCGGGAGTGGATGCGACGCCGGTCGAGCTCGATCTTCGTCTCACCTGGGCCACGGGAACCCATGCCCGCGCCGGTGCCGCCGACCTGGCCACCGGCCTGTCGGGACATCGACTCACCCCATCCGCGGAGCCTGGGAAGCAGGTACTCGAGTTGGGCGAGTTCGACCTGCGCCCTGCCCTCACGGCTCTTCGCATGCTGGCTGAAGATATCGAGGATCACGGCGGTGCGGTCGATGACTTTGACCTTGACCGCGTCTTCGAGCGCACGACGCTGACTGGGCGCGAGTTCCGTGTCGGCGACGACCGTGTCGGCGCCGAGGGAGGAGACGATGTGCCGCAGCTCTTCGACCTTGCCACGGCCGAGGTAGGTGCTCGGGTCGGGATGCGGTCGGCGCTGCAGCACTCCGTCGAGCACTCGGGCGCCTGCCGTCTCAGCGAGCGCGGCCAACTCCCGCATGGAGTTCTCGGCCTCGTCTTGCGAGCCCTGCGAGTACACGCCGATGAGCACGACGTTCTCGAGGCGCAGCTGTCGGTACTCGACCTCGGTGACGTCTTCGAGCTCGGTGGAGAGCCCGCCCACCCGACGGAGGCCCGCTCGCGCCTCGCGGTCGTACTGCTCGCCGTCGGTGTCGGAACCGGCGCCGGAGGCCGCGTCAGGCGCCCTGAGCGCCGCTGCGGCATCGGATCCGAAGCGGGTCACGCCTGCCTTGGTCTCGGCGCCGCGGAGTACCCGCTCGACGGCATCGTCTGCGGAGTTCGGTTCGGCGTCATTCATCGTGTTAACCCTAGTTCCCGTCGCTGCGATAGGTTCCCCTGTATGGCCTCCGACCACTATTTCTCCTCTCGTCCGGGCGGCGAGGCCACTCTCCGCACCATCACCGTCACCCTCGCGGGTCGCGAGCTCTCGCTCTCCACCGCGGGCGGCGTCTTCAGCCCCGAACATCTCGACACCGGCACCCGCATCCTGCTCGACCGCGCCGCGGCACCTCCGGCAACGGGCGACCTGCTCGATCTCGGCTGCGGCTGGGGCGCGATCGCGATCTCACTTGCGCTGCGATCTCCGGATGCCACGGTGTGGGCCGTCGATGTGAACGAGCGTGCCCTCGACCTCGTACGTCGTAACACTGCTCGTCTCGGCATCACCAATGTCAACGCGGTATTGCCGGGGGATGTTCCCGCCGATGTTCGATTCGCCGGCATCTGGTCGAATCCGCCGATCCGGGTCGGCAAAGCCGAATTGCACGCGATCCTCATGCAGTGGCTGCCCCGCCTCCAAGACGACGCGAGTGCGTGGCTCGTCGTGGCCAAGCATCTCGGCGCCGAGTCGCTGCAGCGCTGGATCGATGACGAGCTCCCACTCGACGTCGTTCGTGCAGCTCACGACAAGGGGTTCCGCGTGCTCGAGGTGCGCCACGCGGCATCCGCTCGCTGAGCCCGTCTGCCCGCTGAGCCCGTCTGCCCGCTGAGCCCGTCGAAGCGGACTGGCCCCGTTCCCTTCGACAAGCTCAGGGATTGCTCGGGTCAGGCGAGGCTGAGCACTCCGTCGAAGACGAGCTCGGCCGGCCCCGATAGCGCGACGTGCTCGCCGTCGTCGGCCTTGAACATGCGAACGCCCAGCACGCCGCCGGGTACCTGAACCCGCCACGTGTCGGGCGCGGACTCGCCCGCCCAGTGCCGCACCGCGAGCGCGGATGCCACCGCACCCGTGCCGCACGAGAGGGTCTCACCCGAACCACGCTCGTGCACCCGCATGCGGATGCGACCGACTCCGTCTTCGACGAGCGGCTCGGCGGGCACGACGAACTCGATGTTGGCACCGGCCTCGGGCTCGGGCTCGAGCACCGGCTGGTATGCGAGATCGAGCCCCTCGAGCTCATCGTCATCGGCCAGGGCGACCACGATGTGCGGATTGCCGACGTCGATGCCGAGTCCGGGCCGGGCGACCGGGAGGCTCTTGGCGCGCACGAGCGGCTCCCCGCCGGCGAGACGCCAGCGACCGAGGTCCGCCTCGAAGCCCGACGCGGTGCGGCGAACGGTGCGCACTCCGGCGCGCGTGCCGATCGCGATCGCGGCGTCGGGGCCGAGGTCGGCGAGCCCCTGATCGAGCAGGTAGCTCGTGAACACCCGAATTCCGTTGCCGCACATCTCGGAGACGGTACCGTCGGCGTTCCAGTAGTCCATGAACCACACTGCCTGCGGGTTCTCGGCGAGAGCCGCCGCGCCGTCGTCGAGATTCGCCGAGCGAACGGCGCGGATGACGCCGTCACCGCCCACCCCGAAGTGGCGGTCGCAGACCGCGGCGATCTGGGTGGGCGTGAGTTCGGTCTCGCCCTCGGGATCGCTGAAGAGCACGAAGTCGTTGCCGGTGCCCTGCCCCTTGGTGAACCGCAGATCAAACGCCATCGGATCAGTCTATGGCCGCCTGGCGGGCGAGTTCCGTGGCCCGGGCGAGCGGGTCGTCTGCATCGATCGTGGCGGCGTCTCGATACCGCTTGAACCAGCTCACCTGGCGCCGTGCGTAGGTGCGCGTGAGCTGTTGCGTCTCGGCGATCGCATCGGCGCTCGACATGCGCCCCGTGATCTCACCGAGTGCTTGGGCGTACCCGATGGCTTTGCGAGCGGTGACTCCGCGCTCGATTCCCTGCGGGATGAGTCCGCGCACTTCCTCGACCAGACCTCCCCGCCACATCTGCTCGACGCGCGCATCCAGCCGCTCCACAAGTGGTGCTCGCTCGCTTCGGAGGTGCACCACGTGATGCGCACGCCACGGCACGGGTTGGTCGGGCAATCGCGCCGCCTTCGGTTCCCCGGTGACCTCGATGACCTCGAGCGCGCGCACGAGGCGGCGGCCGTTCTGCGCGTCGACACTCGCGGCGGTCGCGGCATCGATCGCACGGAGCCGCGCGTGCAGGAGCCCCGGGCCCTGCTCGGCGAGTTCGGCTTCGAGGCGGGCGCGCACCGCAGCATCCGTGCCGGGAAAGCGGAAGTCGTGGATGACCGACGAGACGTAGAGTCCGGATCCACCGACCAGCAATGCGACGCCGCCGCGTGAGAGCACGTCGTCGATCGCGGCACGGGCCGCCGACTGGTATTCGGCGACGGATGCCTCGGCGACGACGTCGAGCACGTCGAGCAGGTGGTGCGGCACCCCGCGTCGCTCATCGAGCGGGAGCTTCGCCGTGCCGATGTCCATTCCGCGGTAGAGCTGCATCGCATCGGCGTTCACGACCTCCGCAGTGCGGCCGTCTCGTGCGAACGCCTCGGCGAGATCGAGCGCGAACGCGGACTTGCCTGTGCCCGTCGCGCCGACGATCGCGATGAGGGTCACGTCAGCGTTGGCCGTCGGCGGGATCGTAGATCGGCATCGTGCCCACTCCGGGCGAGATGAGCGGCTCGCCGCCCCGTGCGCGCAGCGTCGGCAGGCCGAGCGAGACGCGACCGGCGACGGATGCCCCTGGCGCCGCCGGGACGCCGCAGCTCTCAGCTTGGGCGCGATCCCATGCGTCTCCGGCCTGGGTGCGACGAATGCGCAATGGCGCATCGTCGACTGAATCGGCGAGCAGGTGGAACGGTGCGGCCTGCGTGATCGTGACGGAGACGACGTCGCCCGGGCGCGGCACCTCGGAGCCCTCGGGCACCTCGAAGTGCACGAGTCGACTGTCTTCGGCGCGACCGCTCAGCCGATGGGTCGCGTCGTCCTTCTTTCCGTCGGCGTTCGAGACGAGCACTTCGACGGAGTGGCCGACGAGTCGTTGGTTCTCTTCCCAGGAGATGCGATCTTGCAGGGCGGCGAGTCGTTCGTATCGCTCCTGCACGACCGCCTTCGGTACCTGGTCCTCCATCGTGGCGGCGGGGGTGCCGGGCCGAATGGAGTACTGGAAGGTGAACGCCGAGGCGAACCGTGCTGCTTCGACGACGCGAAGGGTCTCTTGGAAGTCCTCTTCGGTCTCGCCCGGGAAGCCCACGATGATGTCGGTGGAGATCGCGGCGTTGGGAATCTTCGCGCGCACGCGATCGAGGATGCCGAGGAACTTCGAGGAACGGTAGGAGCGGCGCATCGCCTTGAGGATTCGGTCGGAACCCGACTGGAGCGGCATGTGCAGCTGCGGCATGACGCTCGGCGTCTCGGCCATCGCATCGATGACGTCATCGGTGAAGGCAGCGGGGTGCGGGCTCGTGAATCGGATGCGCTCGAGTCCGTCGATCTGGCCGGCTGCTCTGAGCAACTTGCCGAACGCCTGCCGGTCGCCGAACTCGATCCCGTAGGAGTTCACGTTCTGGCCGAGGAGTGTGATCTCGACGACGCCGTCGTCGACGAGCGCCTGGATCTCGGCGAGGATGTCGCCCGGCCGTCGGTCTTTCTCTTTTCCGCGCAGCGCAGGCACGATGCAGAAGGTGCAGGTGTTGTTGCAGCCGACCGAGATCGACACCCAACCGCTGGAGCTCGAGTCGCGCTTGCTCGGCAGCGTCGACGGGAAGACCTCGAGCGAGTCGAGGATCTCGAGTTGCGCTTCGTCATTGTGGCGGGCGCGCTCGAGCAGGCTCGGCAGGGAACCCATGTTGTGCGTGCCGAACACGACATCGACCCAAGGCGCCTTCTCGAGGATGACGTTCTTGTCTTTCTGCGCGAGACAGCCGCCGACCGCGATCTGCATGCCCGCGTGCCGTCGCTTCACCGACGCGAGGTGGCCGAGGTTGCCGTACAGCTTGTTGTCGGCGTTCTCTCGCACCGCACAGGTGTTGATCACGACGATGTCGGCTTCGGCTCCATCGGCGGGAACATAACCTGCAGCCTCGAGCGAGCCCGAGAGTCGCTCCGAATCGTGAACGTTCATCTGGCACCCGAAGGTGCGGACTTCGTAGGTACGCGGCGACGCTGCCGCTTCAGCGACCTGGTCGCGGGGTGTCTCATGAAGGGAGACGTCGTGAATGGTGCTCATGATCGCACCAGTTTACGAGCCATCCGCCGCGAGCGCCGCCGTCACCGCCTCGCGCACGATGTGGCCGGGGTACCCGCGGCGCTGGAGGAACGCCGACAGGCGCCGTTCGGCAGTCTGCCGGTCGAGGCCCCTGAGCTGACGCGCTCTGCGCTCCGCGACCGCGCGCGCGTTCTCGAGCTCGGTCTCGGGGTCGAGGTCTTCGACGGCTTCACGAGCGAGCGAAGCGTCGACACCTCGGCGCCCGAGCTCTTGCAGGATCGCTCCGCTGCCTCGGCCTCGGCGCACGCCATGGCTGTGCACCACCTGCTCGGCGAGTCGGGTGTCGTCGAGGTAGCCGAGTCGCTCGTAGCGCTCGATCCACTCCTCGACCTCGACGTCATCGAGCCCATGTTCGCGGAGCACAGCTCGCACTTCGGAAACCGAGAGCGCCGAGCGGCGCAGCCGCGAGACGACGAGCCGATCGATGCGCGCATCTCGCTCGGCGCCGCTCTCGTCGGGAGCCGACTCTTCGGCCTCTGTCGCACGCCGACGAGCGCCACGGGCGCCACGGGCGCTGGGAGGTGCGGGTTCCGTCGCCGGCGCGAGCGCCACAGGCTCTCTCGTCGGCGCAGGAGACGCAGGCTCGCTCATCGGTGCAGGAGCCGCAGACTCCGTCATCGGTGCAAGCACCACAGGCTCTCTCATCGGTGCAGGAGCCGCAGCCTCCTTCGTCGGCGTGCGCCGACGAGCACCATCGGTGGGAGGCGCCGCAGGCTCTTTCGCCCACGGCAGGTAGGTGACCGGGGCGAGCCGCTCAGATGATGCATCGTTCATTTCAGTGCCCACCCCGGTCATCTCCGCTCGTCGTCGCGGTACCCAATTGGTCAGGCGCCCTTGCGCCCGAGCTTCGGCTCGATGGACTCGACGTTCGACGGAACCGCCGCAACGGCCGGCTGGCCGACGTTGAGCTTGACGAGGATCTTCTGCTCGATGTCGGCGGCGATGTCAGGGTTCTGCAACAGGAAGTTGCGGGCGTTCTCTTTGCCCTGGCCCAGCTGATCGCCGTCGTAGGTGTACCACGCACCCGACTTCTTCACGATCGCCTGATCGACGCCGAAGTCGATGAGGCTGCCCTCGCGCGAGATGCCGGTGCCGTACAGGATGTCGAACTCCGCCTGCTTGAACGGCGGCGCCATCTTGTTCTTCACGACCTTGACCCGAGTGCGGTTACCCACCGCCTCCGTGCCGTCTTTCATCGTCTCGATACGACGGATGTCGAGTCGCACCGAGGCGTAGAACTTCAGCGCCTTGCCACCGGCGGTGGTCTCGGGGCTCCCGAAGAAGACGCCGATCTTCTCGCGCAACTGGTTGATGAAGATCATCGTCGTGTTGGTCTGGCTGAGACCGCCCGTGAGCTTGCGGAGCGCCTGCGACATGAGGCGCGCCTGGAGACCCACGTGCGAGTCGCCCATCTCGCCCTCGATCTCGGCGCGAGGCACGAGCGCCGCGACAGAGTCGATGACGATGAGGTCGATGGAGCCGGAGCGCACGAGCATGTCGGCGATCTCGAGTGCCTGCTCGCCCGTGTCGGGCTGGGAGACGAGGAGTGCATCGATGTCGACGCCGAGCTTCTTGGCGTATTCGGGATCGAGCGCGTGCTCCGCGTCGATGAACGCAGCGATGCCGCCGGCCTTCTGCGCGTTGGCGATGGCGTGCAACGTGAGCGTGGTCTTGCCCGAGGACTCGGGGCCGTAGATCTCGACGATGCGGCCGCGCGGGATGCCCCCGATGCCGAGCGCGATGTCGAGCGCGATCGAGCCGGTCGGGATGACCTCGACGGGGGCGCGATCTTCACTGCCGAGGCGCATGACCGAGCCCTTGCCGAATTGGCGGTCGATCTGTGCGAGCGCGGTCTCGAGTGCTTTCTCGCGGTCTGCTGGTGATGCCATGGGTGGGGCTCCTTCTTGCTCGATTGCTGCTGCCTGTAGGCTGTCGTTCCACGTTGCGGGCCCAGACCGGCTGGTGCTGGCCCGCGGCGTCTCGCGACAAGGCGGTTGCGGTGTGTTCCGACGCATCGACCGTATGATCAGCCACCGACATCCGACGCCGGTTCGACGAGGATGTGGACGGATGCGCTGTTGCTCCTGCTGTTGAGGAGCCTAACGCAGTCTCCGAACGCATGTTCGAAGAATCGCCCGCGTGTCGAACGCTTCTTCGGGCGTGATGTTGCAGCCGTACAGCGCTACGACTGCCGAGGCGGGTGAGATTCCCCGGGGACCGGCCTGCCGGCTCCGTGCCGGCGCGACTCGGGGACATCCGTCGCCTCGCAGAGCGCCAGCCAGACCTCCCGAGGCCGAATGCCCGCAGCGAGTGCCTCACGTGCCGTGCGGTCGCCGAGCGACGCGAGCACGAGGTCGCCGACCACCACGCTGCCGTAGCCCGCGCCGAACTCGGCGTCGACCGCGGTGTGGAACTCGCTCAGCTTCACGGGTGCCTCCCGGACAGGCGATCGGCCGGTCCGAGGACCGGCCGATCGGCGTTTCGCAAGTGGGTGGTCAGCGGACCATCATGTCGGCGTCGAACTCGGCGACGAGCTCGTCGGGCAGGCTGTCGGGCACTACCGAGAGGCCTTCGATCACGGCGATACGGTCACCGACCTCGTGCATGATCACCGAGATGGGCGTGTCGAGTGCGTCGGCGACCGACGCGAGAATCTCTGACGAGGCCTCTTTCTGGCCGCGTTCAACCTCGCTCAGGTAGCCGAGCGCGACGCTCGCCTTGGAAGCGACCTGACGAAGGGTGCGACCCTTCTGCAGGCGGAAGTCCCTCAGCACATCGCCGATCTCCTGTCGAACCAGGACCATCGGGAACCTCCTTCTCTCTGCCTGCGACTCCGCTGGAGCCGGAAACCGGAGCGTCAGTCTACCCGACTCTCCGTGCTTCCAATCTAGCGTTGCACACTGGGGCTTTCGTGTGAACCTTCCACGTGTAACAGGGTGTTCACGAAGACTATTCCGCGTGCCGCCGGTCGAGTTCCGAGAGACGGCCTTTTGCGAGCCGATCGAGCGCTGCGTCGAGCACCGCGACCACCGTCGCCGCGCGGATCTCGGCGCGACTGCCGTGCAACTCGAGGGCGATGGACTCGATCTGGTCGCCGAACGCGACGCCGAGGAAGACCGTGCCCGGCGGCTTGCCGTCTTGATCGGTGGGCCCCGCGACCCCGGTGGTCGCGATGCCGAGCTCGGCGGCACGGCCGTCGACCGCGAGGGTCGTGCGCACGCGATCGGCCATCTGCCGGGCGACCTCGGGGTGCACGGCGCCCTCGCTCGCGAGCAGCTCGGCCGAGACGCCCAGCACCGACCGCTTCACGGCGGTGTCGTACGCGACCACGCCGCCATTCACCACGACGGATGCCCCGGGGATGCTCGTGAGTTCGGCGACGACGAGACCGCCCGTCAGCGACTCGGCGACGGCGATTCGCAGGCCGCGATCGGTGAGCTCGGTGATCAGCCGGGCTGCCGGGTCGACGGTCGCGCGAGGCATCCGCTCGCCCGTCTCAGCTCGCGTCGCGCGACGCGCGTGCGAGGCGCACGGCATCGCGCACGTACAGGAGCCCGGACCACAGCGTCAGTACCACGGCCGCTGTCATGAGCACGCCGTTGACCCAGTTGATCCACTCGCCGAAGATGAGCCACAGCGGCACGAGCGCGAAGGAGATCGCGACGGACTGCACGACCGTCTTGAGCTTGCCGCCGGACGACGCAGGCACGACATTGCCGCGGCGCAGCTCGACGAGACGCCAGACGGTGATGCCGACCTCTCGCACCACGATGATCGCGGTCACCCACCACGGCAGCTCGCCGAGGATCGAGAGGCAGACGAGAGCGCCGCTCGTGAGGAGCTTGTCGGCGATGGGATCGAGGATCTTGCCGAGGTCGGTGACGAGCCCGCGTGAACGTGCGATGTGCCCGTCGATGCCGTCGGTGGCGATCGCCAGGATGAAGAGCACCGCCGCCGCCCAGCGCAGCCAGCCGTCTTCTCCTGCGTCGGCGAGCAGCATCCAGAAGAACACGGGGGCCGCCAGGATGCGCACGACGGTGATCGCGTTCGGAAGGTTCCAGTTCGCCGATCGCGCGGGGCTTCCGGCGGAGGAGGTCATGAGGCCAGACTACCGGGCGCGCCGTGCGCGGGCCGAGCTCAGTCGCGCCCGGTGAGGCCCCAAGCGTCTTCGTCGACGTCTCCGTCGACCTCTGCGCGACCTTCGCTCATGCGGGCGACGGGATCGTCATACCGGGCGTCGGGCGCGTCGTAGGCCTCGGTCGGGGCGATGCCGTCGCCGAGCGGACCAGTCTGCGCCGCTGGAGCCTGAGCCTGGGCCTGAGCCGCGATTGCGGCCGGTGCCGCGGCGCGCGGAGCCGGCGCACCGGCTGGTTCTTCGCCTCGGAGCCGCGCGAGCACGTCGGCCAGTTGCTCGACGGTCACCAGCACGTCGCGCGCCTTCGACCCCTCGGAGGGGCCGACGATCTCGCGCGACTCCAGCAGGTCCATGAGGCGGCCGGCCTTCGCGAAGCCCACGCGCAACTTGCGCTGCAGCATCGAGGTCGAACCGAACTGCGTCGACACCACGAGCTCGGCCGCCGCGAGCAGCAGCTCGAGGTCGTCGCCGATGTCGGAGTCGATCTGTTTACGCTCGACGGATGCCGCGACATCCTGCCGGTACTCCGGCCGCGCCTGCCGTGTGACGTGCTTGACGACCTTCTCGATCTCGGCCTCGGTGACCCAGGCGCCCTGCACGCGGATCGACTTCGAGGCACCCATCGGCAGGAACAGCGCGTCGCCCTGACCGATGAGCTTGTCTGCGCCCGGCTGGTCGAGGATGACGCGGGAGTCGGTCACGCTCGTGACCGCGAACGCGAGGCGCGACGGCACGTTCGCCTTGATGAGACCCGTCACGACGTCCACAGACGGTCGCTGGGTCGCGAGCACGAGGTGAATTCCCGAAGCGCGCGCGAGCTGGGTGATTCGCACGATCGATTCCTCGACGTCTCGGGGCGCGACCATCATGAGGTCGGCGAGCTCGTCGACCACAACGAGCAGGTAGGGGTAGGGCTTGAGCTTCCGCTCGGAACCGGCGGGCAACACGATCTCTTCGTTGACGACGGCCTTGTTGAAGTCGTCGATGTGACGGAAGCCGAACGACGCGAGGTCGTCGTAGCGCATGTCCATCTCTTTCACGACCCACGACAGCGCCTCTGCAGCCTTCTTCGGATTCGTGATGATGGGCGTGATCAGGTGAGGCACGCCCGCGTACGGTGCGAGCTCGACGCGCTTCGGGTCGATCAGCACCATGCGTACATCTGAGGGCTTCGCGCGCATGAGCAGCGACGTGATCATCGAGTTGACGAAGCTCGACTTGCCCGAGCCCGTTGAGCCGGCGACGAGCAGGTGCGGCATCTTGGCGAGGTTCGCGACGACGTAGCCGCCGCCGACGTCTTTGCCGACACCGATCGTCATGGGGTGCTTCGCATTGACGGCCGCGCCGGAGCGCAGTACATCGCCGAGGGTGACGGTCTCGCGGTCTGCGTTCGGGATCTCGACGCCGATCGCACTCTTGCCTGGGATCGGCGAGAGGATGCGCACCTCGTTCGAGGCGACCGAGTAGGCGAGGTTCTTCGAGAGCGCGGTGACCCGCTCGACCTTGACGCCCGGGCCGAGCTCGATCTCGTACTGCGTGACGGTCGGCCCGCGCGAGAAGCCGGTGACCTTCGCATCGACGCCGAACTGGTCGAGCACCGCGGTGATCTGGCGCACGACGTCGTCGTTGGCCTGAGAGCGCGACTTCGGGGGCGGACCGGCAGCCAGGCTCGAGGATGCGGGCAGGTGGTACGGGCGATCCGGCTCGGCAGCCGCTTCCGGCTCGAATTGCGAGGGCTCCGCGCCTGCCGCCGCGGGAGCGACGGCGTCGCCCGCATCGACCTCGTCGAAGACCGCGAGCACGTTCGTCGCCCCTGCGTCGTCACCGCGAAGGCCGGTGCCGCCGCGCGGCACGTCGCCCGTGAAGCCCTGCAGGGCCGACTCGGCACGCTCGAGGTCGCCGAGTACTTCGGTGTCGTAGCTGCTCGGAGCGGCCACGCCCTCGAGCGGCGTCTCGAAGCTGCCGGCGGCGGAACCAGCGCCGAAGACCTCGGTGAGGCCTTCCACGCCTGGCGCTTCGAACGACGGGTCCTCTTCGCGATTCGAATCGTTGCGACGCCACCACGGTACGAGGCCGCCGCGACCCGGCTCTTCGCCGTCTGCGTCGAGCGCGTCGATGCCCGACAGTTCGGTCTGCACGGCCTTCTTGCGATCACGACGCGACGGCTTCGGGCCGACTTCGGTCACCGGTTCGTCGTGAGTCGCCCCGAAGAGCCACTCGTAGAGCTCGCGGAACCGCGCCGGAATACGATTCGGCGGCGTCTTCGTGATGATCAGCAGCGCCAGCAGGAGGAGCACGATGACGACGGCCGTGGCCCCGGCCTGCGTGATGAGCGCTGTGAGCGGAGCCGCAACCATCCAGCCGAGGATGCCGCCGGCGCGGGCGAGCACGGCCATGCCCTCACGGGGCTCGGGCAGGCCGCCGAAGAGGTGGCAGAGCGCGGAGACCGTGAGGAGCAGCAGGCCGAGGCCGATGCCGATACGGGTGTTGTCATGCACGGAGCTCGGGTGCCGGAAAAGCCACACGGCGAAGAGCAGCATGACGACGGGCAGAGCGAACGCGACGCGGCCGAACAAGCCGCCGAACGTCCACGAATCGAGCACCTGCGCGATGGGGTCGTTGATGAAGAACCACTCGACGACCGCACCGGCGATTGCGAGCACGACGATGAAGAACGGCAGACCGTCGCGCCGCTCCTCTTTCGAGAGCGTCTCGGGTCCGAGTGCGCGGGCGGCGCCGCCGGTCAGGTGAGCGAGTCCCATCCACGCGCGCACGACCACGTTCGGTCTCTCGGGCGTCTGGGGCGCCTTCTTCGACGCGGCGGCACGAGTGCTCGCCGCGGGCAGCTTCTTCGTGGGCGCCGTGCGCGAACTCGAAGCACGCGAAGACGTGCCCGAGGCACGGCCGTTCGACCTGGTGCTCGTAGCCATGCCCATAAGGCTACGGCCGCGCGCCCCCGCCGGGTGTCAGCCGGACGCGAGTGTTCGCGATCCGCGACGCGCATCCTGTGCCTGGGAAGGCGCTGCCAACCGGCGATGTACCCCGGTAGACCGGATCGGCGAGCACGGTCGTCCTCGGGTGGGTGCCTCCCGTTACGGCCGTGTTTCGCAGCCTCAACCCGGAGCCCTCGATTCCATCGACACCTTCGGAGCCCTCCGAGCCCTCAGAACCCGCAGAACCCGCAGAACCCTCAGAACCCGCAGAACCCTCAGAACCCTCCGCACCCTCAGAACCGGATCGCGTCGATGACCTTCACCCGCACCGCGCCGAGCGCCGGCAGGAGACCCGCGAGCGCGCCGACCGCGACCGCTGCACCGATGCCGATGAGTGCCGCCTCGATCGGGAATCCGGGCAGATCCTCCACCTCGGCACCACCGAGCACCATGCCCATGAGCGGGCTGCGCACGAGCGCGATGGCCACGCCGACGCCGACGACGCCCGCGACGAAGGTGCCGACCACGGTCTCCATGAGCACGGAGAAGAACACCCTCCCAGCGGTCGCACCGAAGGAGCGCCGCACGCCGATCTCTCTGATGCGGCCGCGTACGGTCACGAGCGCGATCGTCAGCAGGCCGAGCGCACCCAGCAACAGGATCACGACCGCCACCCCGGTGACGAGGAGCTTGATCGCCAGGAACGGGTCGCCCTCTTGCGCGGCGTAGTCGCTGCGCCATCCGTCGACCGTCGCGCCTTCGCCCAACTCGGAGGTGAAGGCTCGCTTCATCGACTCGGTGAGCTCGTCGGCCGAGCCGTCGGGAACCCACATCTCGTACGCCGGCATGTACTCGCCCATCATCGGATCGGGCGTCGCGGACTGCAGCGGGAGGAAGGCGTCGGTCAGGATGAACCCGTTCGGCTCCGTGTCCCACTCGTTCATAGCGGGGGTGACGCCGATGATCACGCCCGTGGTCTGGCCCTTCCCGATCAGTTCGACCGTCGGATGGGTGGCCAGCGACGGGCTCCCGAGCCGTTTCCAGAAGGCCTCGTTCACGATGACCGCCGGCGCGAGGCGATCGGCATCGCGCTCGGAGAACCAGGCGCCCTCCATCAGGCGCACGCGGTGCATGATGCCGTAGTCGGGATCGACGACCTGCATCTGCACCGGCACGGCGCCGTCGACGAACTGCACAGTGAGACCGCCCCAACCCGAGCGGCTCGCATAGTCGACCTCGTGCCGGTCGAGCGCGATCTGCCACGCGACGGCCGCCGCCTCGGTGTCGACAGCGCCGCCCGCCGAGCTGATGTTCAGGGACATGGTCGCGGGTCGACCGCCATAGCGCTCCTGCATCTCACGGCCCGCCTGCTCGGCGATCGCCGCCGCGGCGACCACGGTCGAGAGCGCGCACACGGCGACGGCGACGCCGATGAGCGAGAGCAGCACGCGGCCACGGTGGATGCGCAGTTCTTCGAGAGCCTCGACGACCGTGCTCACCACGCCCGTTGCCGTGCGCGCCAGCCAGCCGGTCATGCGACCGCCTCGGCTTCGACAGCGCCGTGATCGGCGCCGTGATCGGCGACGGGATTCGGGCGATCGGATGCCGCGACCACGGGGTGCGCCCCGCGCACCTCCCGCGCGAGGGATGCCTCAGCCGAGGCATCCGTCGTCTCAAGTCGCCCGCTGACGAGTCGGAAGTGCCGGTTGGCACGCGCGGCGATCGCGGGGTCATGCGTGATCGTCACCAGGGCTGCACCGGTCTCGGCAGCAACGGATTCGATGAGCGCCATCACCTCGGCGCCGGTCTCGAGGTCGAGGGCACCGGTCGGCTCATCGGCGAGGATCAGCCGCGGTCGGCGCACGAGCGCGCGGGCGATGGCCACTCGCTGCTGCTCGCCGCCCGACAGCCGCTCGGGCTTCGTCGACAACCGCTCCCCCAGTCCGACGCGCTCGAGCATGTCGCGGGCGATGCGTTCGCGATGCCAGAACTCGCGCCCGCCCGAATACAGCAGCGGCGTCTGCACATTCTCGAGAGCCGTGCGACCCGGCAGCAGATTGAACTGCTGGAACACGAAGCCGATCTCGCGCCCGCGCAACCGATCGCGCACGCCGCTGCCGATGCGCCGCACGTCGTGCCCGAGGAACGCGAGCTCGCCGTCGGTCGGCGTGTCGAGGAGGCCGAGGAGGTTCAGAAAGGTCGACTTGCCCGACCCCGAGCGACCGACGATCGAGACTCGGTCTCCTTCGGAGACAGTCAAGTCGACGCCGGAGAGGATAGTGAGCGGATGCCCGTCGGCGAGCTCCACCGTTCGGCCGACGCCGCGTGCTTCGACGAGCGTCATTTCGTGACGGTTCCGCACGTCATCATGCCGTCGGGCGTCTGCACGCAGCCCTCGCCGCCGCTCTCGCCTGGCGCACCGGGCACGAACTGCAGCACCTCATCGCCCTCGGCGACGCCTTCGACGACCTCGACCTGGCTGCCGTCGCTCAGGCCGAGGCGCACGGGCTGCTCGATGCGCTCGCCATCGGACGTCACGAGCCACACCACTCCGGTCTCGGCGCCGCCCTCGACCGCGGTGATCGGCACGACGAGCACGTCATCGGCGCTGCCTGCTGAGATCTTGACCTGGGCGGAGAGGCCGGGGAAGACACGCACGTCGCCCGGCACGGCGCAGCGCACGGCCGTGCCGCCGGATGCCTCGCCGCCGGTACCTGCACCAGCGCCACCGGACGCACCCGCGCCCGAGCCGGCCGGGCTGCTGCCGGCGCCCGACAGCGGCGTCGAGATCACGAGACCGCCGCACGTGAAGGGCGCCGGACCGCCCGCGATGGTCACGGCCGCCTCTGTCGGCGCACTCGTGAGCCGATACTGCTGTTCGGGACTCAGCGTCGCCGTCACGTTGAAGCTCGGCGGGGCGACTTGGCCCGCGACATCCCCCGTGGCGACCGGTTGGCCCGCGATGACGTCGAGGGAGGAGAGCACGCCCGCCGTCGGCGCCAGCACCTTCTCGAAGTGGAAGCTCGCACGCGGCACCGTGACCGTCGGCAGGCCGTCGGGGCCCGTCGACTCGACCGGTTCGATCGGATCCTCGACCTTGATGTCGAAGATCTCCTGTCCCGCGGCGACCTGCTGCCCCGCCGTCACGAAGACCTCGTCGACCATGCCGGTGCCCGTCGCCTTGACGGGCGCCGAGGCATCCGCGTTCACGGTGCCGGTGAGCACGACGTCGTTCGCGATGGAACCGCGTGCCACGACGGCCTGCGGCTCCGACACCGTGCCCGTGGGCGAGATCGCCTCAGCGTCGGCCTCGGCCCGATCGGGGAAGAATGCGAGCTTCGCGAGTGCAATCGCGATCACCGCCACCAGCACGACTCGAACGGTCGGGAAGATCCACTTGCGCCAGATGCCCACGGCACTCCTTCGTCGGGTGGCCCAGCCGTAGGGGCCGCCGGGCATCTCCACCACCCTAGGGAGTCGGACCGCACCGCGGAATCCCTCTCAGGGAGGAATCGGGGTCATCCCCGATGCTCAGGCCGCCGCTATCGACGACCGATGCGACGAGAGCCGAACCGAGCGGATGCCGCGGGCCGGGCCGACGCCGCCGCCGCCGCGACCGTGCGCCTCGGCCCACGAGCATCAGCGCCGCCGCCGGAAGCAGGAGCGCGCCGGGGCAGTCGTGATCGCGGCCACGAGCAGGCCGACTGCGCTGAGCGTCAGCGACGGCGTCAGCGACGGCGTCAGCGACGGCGTCAGGAGGACTCGGGGCGGGGCGACGCGGTCGCCGACGCGCCCGTCATCGGCGGCCGTCGTCGAGGCTCGCCCCGGCGACCGCCCCGATGACGAGCGTGCCTCGCAGGGCTACGCCTCGATGACGAGCGGCACGAGCATGGGCCGACGGCGAAGGCGACGGTTCACCCAGCCGCCGAGCACGCGGCGCAGGATCTGCGAGAGCGCGTGCGAGTCACGAACACCGCTCTGCGCCGCCTCGGCGAGCGCCTCGATGATCTTCGGCTTGACGTCGTCGAACACCGAAGCGTCTTCGGCGAAACCGCGCGCGTGGATCTCGGGCCCGGTGATGACCCGGCCGGTCGACGCATCGACCACGACGATGACCGAGATGAAGCCCTCCTCGGCGAGGATGCGACGGTCTTTCAGGTCGGCGTCGGTGATTTCGCCGACCGTCGAGCCGTCGACGTAGACGAAGCCGAGGTCGAGCTGACCGACGACCCGCAGTACCCCGTCGCGCAGGTCGTAGACCGAGCCGTTCTCGCCGATGAAGGTGTTCTTCGCGGGGATGCCCGTGTCTTGAGCGAGCTTCGCGTTGGCGAAGAGGTGGCGGTACTCGCCGTGGATCGGCAGCACGTTCTTCGGCTTCAGGATGTTGTAGCAGTAGAGCAGTTCGCCGGCCGCGGCGTGGCCCGAGACGTGCACCTTCGCGTTCGCCTTGTGCACGACGTTCGCACCGAGCTTCGTGAGCCCGTCGATGACGCGGTACACCGCGTTCTCGTTGCCCGGGATCAGGCTGGAAGCCAGGATGACCGTGTCGCCCTCGCCGATCTCGATCTGATGGTCGCGATTCGCCATGCGCGAGAGCACGGCCATCGGCTCGCCCTGCGACCCGGTCGACATGAAGACGATCTGATCGTCGGGGATGTTGCCGGCCTTCTTGTAGTCGATGAGCACGCCCTCGGGCACCTTCAGGTAGCCGAGCTCAGCGGCGATCGTCATGTTGCGCACCATGCTGCGGCCGAGGAAGGCCACGCGACGGTGATTGGCCCACGCGGCGTCGAGCACCTGCTGCACACGGTGCACGTGGCTCGAGAAGCTCGCGACGATGACGCGGCGAGGGGCACGATTGATGACCTCGTCGAGCACGGGGCCGATCGAGCGTTCGAGCGGCGTGAAGCCCGGGACATCCGCGTTCGTGGAATCGACCATGAAGACGTCGACGCCCTCTTCACCGAGCCGCGCGAACTCGCGCAGGTCGGTGAGCCGACCGTCGAGGGGCAGCTGGTCCATTTTGAAGTCGCCGGTGGCGAGCACCGTGCCGCCGTCGGTCTTGATCGCGACGGCGAGCGCGTCGGGGATCGAGTGGTTCACGGCGATGAACTCGAGCCGGAACGGGCCGATCTGCTCGTGGTCGCCCTCTTTCACCGTCAGTGTGTACGGCTTGATGCGGTGCTCCTTGAGCTTCGCCTCGATGAGCGCGAGCGTGAGCGTCGACCCGATCAGCGGGATGTCCCCCCGGAGCCTCAGCAGGTACGGTACAGCGCCGATGTGGTCTTCGTGACCGTGCGTCAGCACGACGCCCACGATGTCGTCGACGCGATCCTTGAGGAAGCCGAAGTCGGGCAGGATCAGGTCGACGCCCGGCTGGTGCTCTTCAGGGAACAGCACGCCGCAGTCGACGATGAGGATCTTGCCGTCGATCTCGTAGCTGGTCATGTTGCGGCCGACCTCCCCAAGGCCGCCGATGGGGATGATGCGGAGCGTTCCTGCCTCGAGCGGGGCAGGATCGATGACGACGTCGGGCATGAGCCCTCCTTCTGTTGCGGTGTTCAGTTCGGTGCGACCATTCAGGGCCGCGGATGTCTCATTGCGCGAGCGAGCTCGTGCGTGCGACTAGCGCGTGGTGCCCGCCACCTTCGGCAACGCACCGCCGGCGGCAGCGTTGCGGTCGGGGCGGAAGTTGTGGAAGTCGGCGCCGGGAATGCCCTGCACGTGGGCGATCTCGTCTTCGATGAGGGCGGCCTCCCACTCTTCGGGACCGACGAGCGGCAACCGCACACGCGGGCTGCCGATGCGGCCGAGACCGTGCAGGATGTACTTCGCGGCGACGGTGCCCGGCACGTGCGTCATAACGGCGCGCACGAGCGGTTCGAGCTGCTGGTGCGCAGCTGTCGCCAGAGCCAGGTCGCCGGCGTTCACGGCGTCGATCATCTGCCGATAGGGCGCCGGTGCGACGTTCGCCGTGATGCCGATGAGCCCGGTCGCGCCGATCGAGAGATGCGGCAGCACGTTGGCGTCGTCACCCGAGAAGTACATGAGGTCGGTCTGGTTCAGCACCCGGCTCACCTCGGAGAAGTCGCCCTTGGCGTCTTTCACGGCGAGGATGTTCGGGTGCTTGGCGAGCCGCAGGATCGTCTCGTACATGATGGGTACGCCGGTGCGAGCCGGGATGTCGTAGAGGATGACCGGCAGGTCGGTGGCATCGGCAACGAGACGGAAGTGGGTGAGGATGCCCGCCTGCGTCGGCTTGTTGTAGTACGGCGTGACGATCATGATGCCGTCGGCGCCGGCCTGCTCGCTGTGCTTGTAGAGCTCGATGGCGTGCGCGGTCTCGTTCGAGCCGCCGCCCGTGATGATCTTCGCGCGCCCCGCGGCGACATCTTTGCCGACTTCGACGAGGCGGATCTTCTCGGGGTCGGTGAGCGTGGAGGTCTCGCCCGTGGTTCCCGTGACGACGATGCCGTCGGCTCCCGCCGAGATGACGTCGTCGATGTGCTTCTCGACCCCGGGCCAATCGACCTCGCCGTCTGCCGTCATCGGCGTGACGAGCGCGACGAGCACTTGTCCGAAGGGATTCTCAGAAGTCACGCCCTCCAGCGTATCGGGTCAGCTCTGTGGCGCGGGTCACTGCCCTCCGCCCGCGCCCTCCGCCCCCGCCCTCCGCCGCCTGCCGTCCGCCCTCCGCGTGCACGGGTTGCACGAAGGATTGCGCGCCACACCGTCGAGCAGCGGCGAGTCAGGGGAATCGTCGTGCGACTCGTGAACGCAAATGCAGACCGCGGTCGACCTTGGCGAGGATCGCAGCCTCGACGATCGGCCAGTCGTGCACAATGAGCGCGTAGTCGAAGCGCAGCGTGTCGAAGCCGTGTGCCGCTGCGACCGTGTCTCGAACGAGGTCCTTGTGTCGTTTCGAGACCGCGGCTGCCCGCGCCGCAGCGTTCTCCAAGTTCTCCACCATCGCAGCCGCGTCGAAGCCATCGACGTGATTGCGTTTGCCATCGACCTCGAGGATGAGCCGATCGCCCAGCACGAAATCCACCCGGCCGACACCCGGGATCTCGACTTGAGAGACGAGGTCGATCCCATGGGCGTGGAGTCGCAGCCGGAGAACGGACTCGAGTCCGCTGTCGGCGTTCCACCGTGCGAAATCGACGAGCCAACGGTGCACGGCCGGGATCCGACTCCGGATCCGAGCGAGTGACGCGCGAGTCAGAAATCGTTTCCGCATCGCCGACTCGAGCGCGACGAAGAACTCTTCCCCGCCACGGCATCCGAGCAGCTGTACCAGCGCGTCATCGAGTCCTGTCATTCCGCCATTCACCGTCGAAGCCGCCCAGTGCGTGACGCAGACGCATCCGTCGTGCCGACGTCGTCGACCAGTGGGCGACATCGCGACGTGCGCGGCATCCGGCTCGCTCAGGATCCACAGGCCGGCCGCGCGCACTCGGCTCAGACAGCCGAGCAGGCCACCGTGGCGGATCGCCGTCTGCACGTCGTGCGGAAGATCAGGCACGGCGTACACGCCCTCGCGCAACCGAACGACCTCACCGTTTCGAACCGCCACGCCGAGCGAGTACGCATCGACGCCGAGTGCGGCGAGCTCTGATGTGCGAGCCACCCCGCCGAGATCGAAGCAGTGTCGGCGAATCGTGGCAGCGGGAATCGGCATGCGAGGAGCCTGGCGCGACCGGCGCGACCAGCACCCCGAGATTCGAGGACGGTGGACGAAGCGACCGGATCGTCGAGTGTGGAGGAGGAGTGGGTGCACGAGTCGCACGACGATTCGTTCGCCACGCCGCCGCGGCCGGGCGCGCCGGCAGATTCATCGTGCAACTCGCGAAACGCACACGGAGCGCACAAGCCCCGGGCACGCAGGGCGGGGCGGACACGCGGGTCGGGGCGGGCACGCAGGGCGGGCATGCTCGCGAACGGGCACGGGTCAGTCGCGGGTGTAGGTGAGGAAGCGGTAGGCGAGGCCGGTGCGGGAGGTGTGCGCGCCGTCGGCCGGGTCAGCGGCGAGCAACCGCCACGATCCGTCGATCGGCGGGGCGAGCGCGTCACCGGCGACGTCAGCCTCGATGCGGGTGACCTCGAGCCGGTCGGCCCGGTCGATGGTCTGCCGGTAGATCTCGGCCCCGCCGATGACCCAGATGCGTCGGTCGACATCGGCAGCGGATGCCTCGAGCTCGCGTTCGGCGAGCGCGAGCGCTTCATCGACGGACCCGGCCCGGCGGGCACCGTCTGCGACCCACACCTCGTCGCGCGTCACCACGAGGTTCGCCCGCCCGGCGAGCGGCCGGAACCTCGGCGGGAGCGAGTCCCAGGTCTTGCGGCCCATCACGACAGGGTTGCCGAGCGTCAGCGCCTTGAAATGCGCGAGGTCTTCGGGCAGGTGCCAGGGCATCACCCCGCCTGCACCGATGACTCCGCCGCGAGCTTCAGCCCAGATCAGCCCGATGCGCGTCGCGCCAAGCGCCTCGGCGCCGGCATCCGCGTTCGCGTTCGCGGCACTCGAGGCCGACGCGGCATCCGCTTCGCTCATACCGCGACAGCGGCGCGGATCGGCGGGTGGTGCTGGTAGCCCTCGACGATGAAGTCGTCGAACTCGTAGTCGAAGATCGAGTCGGGGGTGCGCGCGAACCGCAACGTCGGCGGCGCGAAGGGCTCGCGCTCGAGCTGGAGCTTCACCTGCTCGACGTGGTTGTCGTAGATGTGGCAGTCGCCGCCGGTCCAGACGAAGTCGCCGACCTCGAGGCCGGTCTGCGCAGCGACCATGTGCGTGAGCAACGCGTAGGAGGCGATATTGAAGGGCACACCGAGGAAGAGGTCGGCGCTGCGCTGGTACAGCTGGCACGAGAGCCTGCCGTCGGCGACGTAGAACTGGAACAGGGCATGGCATGGCGCGAGTGCCATGTCGGGAATGTCGGCCGGGTTCCACGCCGAGACTATGAGGCGGCGCGAGTCGGGGTTCGTGCGGATCTGCTCGATCACCTGCGAGATCTGGTCGATCGTCTCACCCGACGGCGTCGGCCACGAACGCCACTGCACGCCGTACACGGGGCCGAGTTCGCCCGCGGCATCGGCCCATTCGTCCCAGATGGTGACACCGTGATCGCGCAACCAGCCGACGTTCGATGAGCCCTGCAGGAACCACAGCAGTTCGTAGGCGATCGACTTGAAGTGCACGCGTTTGGTGGTCACGAGCGGGAAGCCCGCCGCGAGGTCGAACCGCAACTGGCGCCCGAACACGCTGCGCGTGCCGGTGCCCGTGCGGTCGGTCTTGACCGTGCCGTGCTCGAGCACGTCGCGCAGCAGGTCTTCGTACGGTGTGGGAATCGTCTCGGCCATCCCATCAAGGCTAACGCGGGCCGGCGACAACAGGGCTGAGGCGGGCCAGTAGATGAGCGGATGCCGCGAGCCGCCGTCATCCTCGGTCACACGCCCCCGGGCGCACCGGCTGCTGCGTACGCTCAACCACATGGATTGGCTCACCGCCCTCGCGACGGCCGCCGCGCTGCTCGTGGCCGCGACGACGGCCGGTCTCGCGTGGCGCTCGCGGCAGGGCGGCACCCGGCAGGGATCGGGCGACACGGTCCGACCGGGCGAGCTCGGTGTCGAGGCGTTCGGCGAACGCGCCACGCTCGTGCAGTTCTCGACCGAGTTCTGCGCTCGCTGCCCGGCGACGGGCCGTCTGCTCGGGCAGATCGCGCATGAGCACGAAGGCGCAGCCCACATCGTCGTCGATCTCACACATCGGCCCGACCTCGCCGGCCGCTTCCGGGTGACCGAAACCCCCACGACCCTCATGCTCGACGGCGAAGGCGCGATCCGCGCGCGCGTCACCGGCCTGCCGCGTGCCGCGGCGGTGCGGGAACGACTCGACGAGCTCCTGAGGAGCAGCAGTGCCATCTCACACTGACCCAACGACGGCGCCCGCCGACCAGTCGGCGTCCGCCGGAGCCGCGGCATCCGCCCGCGGCACCCAGGGCATCGACCCTCGCGGCCCGCGCTTCGGGGCTGCGATCACCGCGACCTTGCTGCTCATCACCGTGGTGCTTGCCGTCGCCGGCGCGACCGACGCGGCGTTCTGGCTGCTCGTGGCGATCACGCTGCTGTTCGCGTGGGGTGCGTTCGCCGGCATCCGGCGGCACCCGTTCGGCCTGATCTTCGCGACGCTCGTGCGTCCGCGACTCGCACCGCCGATCGAGCTCGAAGATCCGCGTCCGCCGACGTTCGCGCAGGGCATCGGCTTCGCCGTCGCGGTCGCCGGAGTCATCCTGTCCCTTCTCGGCCTGTCGAACGCGGTGCCGATCGCCGCGGCGATCGCGTTCGTCGCGGCGTTCCTCAACGCCGCGTTCGACTTCTGCTTGGGGTGCCAGATCCACCTACTCCTCGCGCGGGCGCGGATCGTCGCTCGAAGCTGACCGTCAGGCACGCGCGCCGCTAGGCTGGAAACCCGGCTCGACTAGGAGGACCACATGGCAGTCACGAGTGAAGCGACCACCGTCTGGAAGGGCACGCTCTTCGAGGGATCGGGCGACGTCGCCCTCGACTCCTCGGGTCTGGCCAGCTTCCCGGTCAACTGGAAGGCCCGCTCCGAGGGCGCAGCCGGAACGACGAACCCCGAAGAACTGCTCGCGGCGGCCCACTCCTCGTGCTTCTCGATGGCCCTCTCGCTCGGGCTCGCCCAAGGGGGCACACCGGCCGAGAGCATCCAGACCACGGCGGCAGTCACATTCGAGGCTGGCAAGGGCGTGCTCGGCAGTCACCTGCTCGTGAGCGCCCGAGTGCCCGGCCTGACCGAAGAGCAGTTCGAGGTGCTCGCCGAAGACGCGAAGAAGAACTGTCCGATCTCCCAGGCGCTCGCCGGCATCCCCATCACGATCGAAGCCGAACTCGCCTGACTGATGCGCGTACTCGTCGCCGGCGCATCCGGATTCATCGGCACCGCGCTCGTCGGCAGACTGACCGCTGACGGGCACGAGGTGGTGCGCCTCGTGCGCCGTCGCGCGCAAGGGCCCGACGAGGCGGCGTGGTCGCCCGCGGCCGGCATCATCGACTTCACCGTCATGGATCGGGTCGATGCGGTCGTGAACCTCTCGGGTGCCTCACTTGCGCGGCTTCCGTGGACGAAGTCGTACCGCGACGAGATCCTCGAGTCGCGCATCACGGCGACGCGCACGCTCGCCGACGCGATGCGCAAGGCACGGCGCCCGCCCGCCGTGTTCCTCAACGCCTCGGCGGTCGGCTACTACGGCAACCGGCCCGGCGAGCTCCTCACCGAGTATTCGAGCCCGGGCTCCGGCTTCCTCGCCGAAGTCGTCGCCCGGTGGGAGGCCGCGGCACAGCTCGCGCCGGAAGAGACCCGCACCGTCGTCTTCCGCACCGGGGTCGTCGTCGGCCATGGCGGTGCGTTGAAACGGGTCGGCATGCTGACCCGGCTCGGGGTCTCTGGGCGCCTCGGCACCGGTGGCCAGCACTGGCCCTGGGTCGCGCTCGACGACGAGGTCGGCGCACTCGTGCACCTGCTCGGCTCACCCGTCTCAGGCGCCGTCAACGTCGTCGGGCCCACACCGGCGACGGCCGATCGGGTGATGACCGCGATGGCCGAACGCATGCGGCGCCCCTATGTCTTCGGTGTGCCCGAGCGCCTGCTCGAAATCGCGCTCGGGCGCGCCGCCGACGAGCTGCTACTCGCGAGCCAGAAGGTGCGACCGCAGCGACTCATCGACGACGGCTACCGTTTTCAGCACACGACGGTCGAGTCGGCGCTCGACGCGATGCTCAGTGCGCCGCACGCCCCGGTTGGCTAACCGCGGGCAGAGACCGCACGGGTGCAGTCCATACGGGGCGCTCAGCGCTCGGAGCGCTCGGCGCGCTCGGCGCGATCCAGTTCGATGGCCTGCCGCACGGCCTGCCTTGCGTTTCGGCGGTCGCCCGCGGCGTCGTAGGCGAGGCCGAGTCGGAGCGCCGACCTCCATGACCCGGGCTCAGCGACTGCTGCGGCCCGGAACCCATCGAGTGCCGCAACGGCAGCTGCACGCTCAGGGCGGCCACTCGGCATGAGCGGCAGCTGCAGGTCGAGGCCGCCCTCGGCGTCGAGACGCTTCACGAGGGCCTGCGAGCCGATGCCGAACGAGAGCTCTCGCCAGAGCGCCCAGATGGCGATGAGCGGCAGCAGCAGGAGCGCAACACCCATGGCGATCGCGATCGGTTCGCCGGTGGCCATGAACTGCACCGCACGCCAGCCCGCGAGCACGAGGTAGACGACGAGGAGCGCGGCCATGATGAGCGCGCCGATCTTCTTGGTCATCGCTTGGTCTTCCCGGTCATCGGCTGGCGCCCGGCACGCCGATGTCGAGCAGCTTGTCGAGCCCGACCGTGACACCAGATGACTTCTCGGTCATCGGCTGGCGCCCGGCACGCCGAGGTCGAGCAGCTTGTCGAGCCCGACCGTGACACCGGATGCCGCGGGAGCACTGCGCAGGGCGAGCAGGATGCCGGCCTCGTATGAGCTCGGCGAGAGCGTCGAGTGGGTGATCGTGAGGGTCTCTCCGTCGCCTCCGAAGATGACGCGCTGCTCGGCCGAAACGCCCGACATGCGCAGGCTGTGCACGGGCACGCCGCTCACGAGCTGCCCGCGAGCGCGCTGATCGGCGTGGGGAGCCGCGACCGGCCCGCCTCGACCACGGGCATCGCCGATGAGCTCTGCCGTGCGTACGGCCGTGCCCGACGGCGAGTCGACCTTGCCGGCGTGGTGCGCCTCGACGATCTCGATCGAGTCGAAGTAGGGAGCCGCGAGGGCAGCGAAGGCGGTGCCGAGCACGCTGCCGATCGAGAAGTTCGGAATGAACAGCACCGCGCCAGCGTCGGCATGACCGCGCACGAATGCCGAGATGCCGGCGATGCGATCGCTCGACCAGCCCGAGGTGCCGACGACGATCGGAATACCGGCCCCGGCCGCGAACTCGACGATCTCGGCGCTCGCGCCGGGGTGCGTGACATCGAGGGCGACATCGGCGCCCAGCATGAGGTCGAGGCTCGAGCGGGAGTCGAGCGCTGCGTGGAGTTCGAGATCGTCGGACTCCTCGATCAGTCGAACGGCCAGTTGCCCCATCTTGCCTGTGGCCCCGGCCACGGCGACCCGTATCGTCACGGCTTCACCCTAGCAAGCGCACATGCGGGCACCGGCTGCCTCGGGGTGGCGCCTGGCCGCGGCATCCGCTGCCCTCGCTCAAATAGTGTGGGTGCATGCTGCGCTTCCGAGACGCCCTCGTCACCGACGCCGACGCGCACGCGCTGCTCGGCGCCTACTTCGCCGAACGCGCCGCCGGGTTTCCCTCTTCGCAGGGCGAGTACCGGCCGGCATGGCCTGGCGCGGCGCAGTTCACTCCTCCGATGGGCGTCTTCGTACTCGCGGTCGACGAGTCTGGTGCGGCGGTCGGATGCGGCGGTGTGCGACGCCTGCAGCAGCGCCATGGCAGCTTCGAGGTGAAGCATCTCTGGCTCGCGCCGGCAGCGCGCGGAGCGGGCGAGGGGCGGCGACTGCTCCGAGAACTCGAGCGGCGGGCGAGCACGTTCGGGGCGCACGAGCTCGTGCTCGACACGAATGCGAGCCTCGAGGCCGCGGGCGGGCTCTACCGGTCGAGCGGCTACGTCGAGATCGAGCCGTACAACGAGAACCCCAACGCGACGCACTGGTTCGGCAAGCACCTGATCTGAGGCGAGCGACTGGCATCAGCGGCGTGCCGCCGGCTCGCTTCGACGGGCTCAGCGAACCTCACAGCAGGCCCAGCGAACCTCAGAGCAGGCCCGCATCGACAGGCTCAGCGAGCCTCAGAGCGCGTAGGGCTCCGGCAACCCCGTACGAAGCTCGGGCGGCAGGTGCGCGATGTCGTTGTGCGCGACGAGACTCCACGGACGGCCGGGCCTCTGCGTGAGCACGGTCAACGCGCAGTTCGCCTGGTTGAGCGAGACCCATCGCCAGTCGGGGGCACCCAGCACCTCGCGCACGAACCACCCGATCACGAAGTTGTGGGTGATCAGCAGCTCGTGCCGGTCTTCACGATGCGAACGGAGGAACTCCGCGGCCGCATCGGCCATCTGCGCACTGCCGGCCTCGATCTCGGCCTCGGTGACCGAACCGAAGAACGGATCGTACGCCTTCGGCGTCTCGGGAGCGGGCCCAGACGGAACGCAGTCGAAGAGCAGCGCCGACGGTTCAGGGTTCAGGGCCGGCATCTTCGCCGCGATGATCGCTGCCGTCTCGGTCGCCCGCTGCAGCGGCGAGTGCCAGGCGTCGTCGAACGGCACCCCGCCGAGTCGCTCCGCGAGGAGTTCGGCCTGACGACGACCGCGCGGCGAGAGGGGCCCGTCGGGCAGGCCGTGCTCGGCGTCGAGCTGCTCGCCATGCCGGACGAGATAGAGATGGTTGGCCACAGGTATCGGTTCCTCTGTTGCAGGTCGGGTGTCGCGCTCAGGCGACGTCGGAGCTCGAGGCGACCGCATCGGTCGCACCGGTGAATGCCGATTCGTCGATCGCGCCGACGGCAACGAGCGAGAACGGGCGGGCGATGAGGTCTGCGGCGAGACGTTGCACGTCGTCAACGGTGACGAGTGCGATGCGCCGCAGTGCCTCATCGAGGTCGGCGAACTCGCCGAGGGTCAATTCGGCCCGGCCGAGCCGGGACATCCGCGTGTCCGAGTCTTCGAGTGCGAGCGCCGAGGCACCCGCGAGTTGACCGGATGCGCGGCGGAGTTCATCGGCGGTCACTCCGTGCTCGGCGAGGCGTTCGAGCTCGGCGCGCATGAGCTCGGCGACGACGCCCGCCTTCGCGGGTGCGCAGCCGGCGTACATGCCGAAGAGCCCTGCGTCGGAGTAGCCGGGAGCGAAGGAGTAGACGGAGTACGCGAGGCCGCGGCGTTCGCGCACCTGCTGGAAGAGCCGGGACGACATGCCGGATCCGAAGATCGCGTTCAGCACGCTCATCGTGGGGCGTCGATCGTCGGTTGCGACGAGGCCCGGCACCCCGAGCAGGAGGTTCACCTGCTCGGTGGGGCGTGCCACGACCGTGAGTGCCGAGCCGGCCTCGAGTACGACGGGCTCGACCGGCCGACGGTCGACCGGTGATGCCGTCACCGACAGGTCCCATCCGGCCGTGGCGAGTGCCCGGTCGAGCTCGGCGAGGAGCAAGTCGTGGTCAACAGCGCCGGCGACGGTGACGACGAGGTCTTGCGGCCTGTAGTTCGCCCGGTAGTGCTCCCACACTCCGTCGCGGGTGGCTCCGCGGATAGTCTCGGGGTGGCCGCCAATGGGTCGGCCGAGGGGATGGCGGCCGAGCACCGATTCGAAGAAGCGCTCGTTCGCGACATCGCCGGGGTCGTCGCCTGCCATCGACAACTCTTCGAGGATGACGCCGCGCTCGCTCTCAAACTCGACCGGGTCGAGGAGAGAGGAGGTGAACATGTCGGCGAGCACGGCGACGGCCATCGGCAAGTCGCGGTCTTGCACCTTCGCGTAGTAGCACGTGTACTCCTTCGCGGTGAGCGCATTGTGCTCGCCGCCGACGGCGTCGAAGGAGATGGCGATGTCGAGAGCCGACCGCGTCGTCGTGCCCTTGAAGAGGAGGTGTTCGAGGAAGTGCGTGGATCCGTACGTCCCGGGGTGCGCGGCATCCGATCGCTGCTCGTCTCGAGAGCCGACCGCGACCCAGAACCCGATCGTGACGCTGCGGCTGCCCGGCACCTGTTCGCTGAGCACCCGAACCCCCGAGGGGAGCACACTGCGCCGAATTCGCGCGTCTCCTGCTGCCGTGAAAGAGAGTTCGGCCTGGCCGAGTGGGAGGTCAACGGCGCCGTTCATCCCGCTCAGCCTATGCCACGCTCGGCGGAAGTGCTCGGGCGACATCCACTCGGTCGTCGGGCGACGTCGCACTTCGCCCCGATCGACGTCATCGACGTCATCGACGTCGTCTGCGTCGTCAGGCCGAGGCGCGGTCGAGCTCGACGATCTCCGAACGCGCCAGTTCGACGGATGCCGCGGCCACGAGCGCATCTACCTGCTCTGGCCTGCTCGCACTGACGACCGGGGCGGCCACGGTGGGCTTGGCGAGCAGCCAGGCGAGGGCGATCGCCGCGGGCTGCACTCCGTGTGCGAACGCGACCTCGTCGACGGCGGCGAGCACCCGGTGCCCGCGTCGCCCGAGGTGGCGCGCCTGGCGTTCGCCGCGGGCGTCGTGGCGAACATCGGCACGACGGCGCAACTGGCCGCCGAGGAATCCGTTGGCAAGACCGAAGTAGGGCATCACCGCGAGCCCTTGCGCGTGCGCAACGAGCTCGGGAGCGCCCTCGAAGGGGCGGCGATCCATCAGGTTGTACTTCGTCGTGTACGCCTGGAACCGGGGCAGGCCGTTGGCGGCGAGCACTCTCGCCTCGATGAGGCGTTCCGGTGTGAAGTCGGCCGCGCCGATCGCGCCGACCTTGCCGGCCGAGATGAGGGCGTCGACGGCGCCAAGGCTCTCTTCGAGCGGCACGTCGCGGTCATCGCCGTGGAAGTAGAGCAGGTCGATGCGGTCGATGCCGAGGCGCAGGAGCGAGTCGTCGACGGCCGCGACGAGTTCGGCCGGCGCGAGCCCGCGGTGGTCGGGGTGATGGCCGACCTTCGTCATGACTGCCATGCGGTCGCGCGTGCCGCGGGCGGCCATCCACTTGCCGATGATCGACTCGCTGCGGCCCGCGGCGTAACTGTCGGCCGTGTCGAGGAGCGCGCCGCCGACCCCTGCGAAGCGATCGAGCACCTCGAAGGCCTGCTCGGTGCTGAGGGTCCAGCCGAAGGTGCTGCCGCCGAGCGCCAGCGGGTGAACATTCAGCCCCGTATCGCCGATCGTGGCGCGCCGCGCCACCATGATGGGACCGGAGAGCGAGTTCGTCGCGACCGCCTCGACGTGGAGCCCCTCGAACGTCGTCGTGAACTCGTCGTGCGGCATCGTCTCAGCCGGCATCGTCTCAGCCGGCATCGTCTCGGCCAACGCGAGCGTTGCCCCTCCGGCGCTCGTCGCGTGCGCCCGGTATAGGTGTCGTCGTGCCACGCTCCCCTCCTCCCCAGGATTGACTCCGAGAATACGGGTGGATACGTGCTCGGGGTTTGCGATCCGTGGAACGGCGGGTGAACTGTTACCGAATTGTTCTTCACGCTCCTGCGCGGCGCACGAGCGCCTCGGCCTGCCGCAGCAGCGGCGCATCGACCATTCCGCCCCTGAAAGCGAACACCCCGGGCTCGTTCTCGGCTGCGGCGAGCACCGCGCGCGCCCACTCGAGTCGATCGGCGTCTGGCCGGAACGCCTCGCGCACGACGTCGACCTGCGAGGGGTGGATGCACGCCGTGGCGGCGAAGCCGACGGCAGCGGCATCCTCGGCCTCGGCCCGCAGCCCATCGAGGTCGGCGATCTCGAGGTGCACCGTATCGATCGCGGCGATGCCGTGCGCGGCCGCGGCGAGGCACACCTGGGACCTGGCATGCCTCGCCACGTCGCGGTAGCGGCCGTCGGCGAACCGGCTCGACGATCCGCCGAGCGAGGCGACGAGGTCTTCGGCGCCCCACATGAGCGCCGAGACGTTCGGGATCGCCGCGATGTCGTTCGCCGCGAGTACGCCCTTCGCCGTCTCGCACAGGGCGATGACCTCGAAGTCGGCGAGGTCGACGAGATCGGCAGTACCCTCGCACTTCGCGAGCATCACGGTGCGGTATCCGGTCTCGGCGAGGGCCGCGAGATCGTCGGCGAAGTGCGGGCCGGATGCGGGGTTCAGGCGCAGGATCACCCGCTCGGGATCGAGTGGTGTGCCCAGGAGCGCGAGCCGCGCGCTGTGCTTCGCCTCATCGGCGACGGCATCTTCGAGGTCGAGGATCACGGCGTCGGCGCGTCCGAGCGCCTTCACGTAGCGGTCGGGGCGGTCGGCCGGGCAGAAGAGCAGGGCCGGGCCGAAGCGGAACGGCGGATGCGTCATCCGCTCGTCTCCTCGTCGGCGGCATCGGCCACTCCGGCCGCCATCCGCCCGCCGGCGATCGCCGCCTGACGCTCCCCCGAATCTCGGAACCACACGAGCGTCGAACGGGTCGCGTGTGCGACCTCGACGCCGTGCTGGTTGCGTCCGATGTGGCGCAGCGTCACGATGCCCTGCCCCGGCCGCGACGTCGACGGCCGCGTCGCGACGATGACGGTCTCGCTGTAGAGCGTGTCGCCGTGGAACAGCGGCGCAGGGAACGCGACCTCGGCGAAGCCCAGGTTCGCGACGATCGTGCCCTGCGTGAGCTGGGCGACGGATGCCCCGACGATCGTCGCGAGCGTGAACATCGAGTTGACGAGCCGCTGACCGAACGGCTGGGTCTCGGCCCACGCCGCATCGAGGTGGAGCGCCTGCGTGTTCATGGTGAGCGTCGTGAACAGCACGTTGTCGGCCTCGGTGACCGTGCGGCCCGGGCGGTGCAGGTAGCGGGTGCCCGGTTCGAACTCCTCGAACCAGAGCCCGCGCTCCACGACCTCACGCATCGGAACATCCGTCATGGTGACCTCCTAGTCGAGGCCCAGCTCACGCGCGATGACCATGAGCTGCACCTCGTTCGTGCCCTCGCCGATCTCGAGGATCTTCGAGTCACGGTAGTGCCTTGCTACGAGGCTCTCGTTCATGAAACCCATGCCGCCGAAGATCTGGGTGGCATCGCGTGAGTTGAGCATGGCGGCGTCGCTCGAGACGAGCTTCGCCATCGCGGCCTCCTTCTTGAACGGGAGACCCGCGTCGACACGCCGAGCGGCGTCGTGCCAGGCGAGGCGGGACGTGTACACGCGCGCCTGCATCTGAGCGATCATGAAGGCGATGTACTGATGCGAGGCGATGGGCACGCCGAAGACGTTGCGCGTCTTCGCGTACGCGAGCGCCTCGTCGAGGCAGCCCTGTGCGACGCCCGTCGAAAGGGCGGCGATCGCGACGCGGCCCTCGTCGAGCGTGCGCAGGAAGTTGGCGAAGCCGCGGCCCCGATCGCCGAGCAGGTTGGCGGAGGGCACCCGCACGTCGTCGAACGTCAGCGGGTGGGTGTCGGAGGCGCGCCAACCCGACTTGTCGTATCCCGGCCCTACGGTGAATCCGGGCGTGCCGTTCGGGACGATGATCGTCGACAGCTCTTTCGAGATCGAGCCGTCGGGCCGCGACCGCTCACCCGTCACGGCGGTGACGGTGACGAACTTGGTGATCGGCGTGCCCGAGTTGGTGATGAACTGCTTCGAGCCGTTGATGACCCATTCGTCTCCGTCGAGCACCGCCGTCGTGCGCGTGGCGCCGGCATCGGAACCGGCCTCGGATTCCGTGAGGCCGAACCCGGCGAGCGAGCGTCCGGCCACGAGGTCGGGCAGGTATTCGGCCTTCTGCTCATCGGTTCCGTGACGGAAGATCGGCATGGCCCCTAGCCCGACGGCGGCCTCGAGGGTGATCGCAATGGACTGGTCGACACGGGCGAGGGCCTCGATCGCGAGCCCCAGCGCCATGTAGTCGCCGCCCTGGCCACCATGCTCCTCGGGGAACGGCAGGCCGAAGAGGCCGAGTTCGCCCATCTGTGCGACAACGTCCATCGACAGCGTGTGCGTGCGGTCGGCCTCGTACGACTGGGGTGCGACCACAGTGTCGGCGAACTCGCAGACCATGTCGTACAGCTGCTGTTCCTCGGGGCTCAGGTCGTGCATGGTGCTCCTCATTCCTGGTGGGATGTGTGTGCGACGGCGCCCTCGTGAGGGCCGTCGGTCGACTCGGCGGATGCCATCGGGTGCGGCTCGATGCGTGCGACCGCTTGGTCACGACCCACGAGGTCGCCCACGGCGACGTTGAGTCGCACGGTGCCGCCGAGTGCGGCGACGACGCGGTGCTCCATCTTCATCGCCTCGATGGCGACGATGGCGTCGCCGGTCTCGACGGTGTCGCCATCCATGGCGAGCACCGCGGTGACCGTTCCCGGCATCGGTGCGCGCAGCTCGGGGTCGGCGGCGAGACTGCCTCCGCGTTCGATCCCGGCGCGGCGTTGTTCGGCGTGGGCACGACGATCGATGCGCACGAAGGCAGCCGACTCTCCATCGCGGTGCACCCAGACGGCACCATCGTCGTCGACCCGGACCACCGTTTCGCTGGGGCGGGCGGGGTCGGCGCCGTCGGGCTGCACCACGACCGGGCGCACGTCGTGCGGATGATCCCGCGGGGCGAGCAGCACCTCGGTTGGGCGCACGGATCCCGGACGCCAGCCCGTGGCTGACTGCCAGGCCCTCGGCCCTGCGGCGGTCGACGCGAACCGGTCGGCGCCCTCGTCACGCGCGAACGCACGCGCAGCCGCGTCGACGAGTGCGGGCGACAGGTCGGCGTGGTCGAGCTCGGGCAGCCGGTCGATGAGTCCGGTGTCGAGGTCGCCCGAGCGCACCGCGGTGTCTGCGAGCAGGCGCCGGAGGAAGGCGATGTTCGTGTCGACGCCGAGCAGGACGGTGTCGGCGAGTGCGCAGTCGAGTCGGTCGAGGGCCTGTGCGCGATCGGCGCCGTATGCGATCACCTTGGCGATCATCGGGTCGTAGTGGGCGGTGATCTCGAGGCCTTCGTCGATGCCCGCGTCGACTCGCACGCCCTCGCCCGCCGGGGCTCGCCATGCGAGCACCGTGCCTGTGGACGGGAGAAAGCCGCGGTGCGGGGTCTCCGCATAGACGCGCGCCTCGATTGCGTGCCCGTGCAGCTGGATCTCCTCCTGCGTGAAGGCGAGCGGCTCGCCCGAGGCGATGCGAAGCTGCTGCTCCACGAGGTCGATACCGGTCACGAGCTCCGTGACGGGATGCTCGACTTGGAGCCGGGTGTTCATCTCGATGAAGAAGAACTCGTCGGGCGCGACATCCGACACCAGGAACTCGACCGTGCCCGCACCCAGGTAGTCGACGCTGCGGGCCGCATCGCACGCGGCCCGTCCGATACGTGACCGCGCCGCGGTGTCGAGCAGCGGCGAGGGCGACTCCTCGATGACCTTCTGGTGCCGGCGCTGCAGGGAGCATTCGCGCTCGCCGAGGTGCACCACGGTGCCGTGCGCGTCGGCGAGCACCTGAACCTCGATATGCCGGGGTCGCTCGATGAGCCGCTCGATGAGCAGCGTGTCGTCTCCGAAGGCGGCGAGTGCGATGCGGCGAGCCGCGGGCAGTGCGGCGGCGAGTTCCTCGGCATCGCGGGCGACCTGCATGCCCTTGCCGCCGCCGCCAGCCGACGGCTTCACGAGCACCGGGAATCCGACGGGCCCGGCAGCAGCGAGCAACGCAGCGTCGTCGAGGGTCGGGTCGGCGACGCCCGGCACCGTCGGTACCCCCGACTCCTCGACGTGCTGCTTCGCACGGATCTTGTCGCCCATGACGTCGAGCGCCTCGATGCCCGGCCCCACGAATACCAACCCGGCGTCACGGCATGCCCGGGCGAAGCCGGCATGCTCTGAGAGGAACCCGTAACCCGGGTGCACCGCCTCGGCGCCGGTCTCGAGGGCGGCGGCGATGATGCGCTCGGGGTCGAGATAACTCTCGGTCGCAGGCGCCGGACCGATGCGCACGGCCTCGTCGGCGAGCCGCACGTGCGGCGCGTCGGCATCGGCATCGGAGTAGACGGCGATCGAGCGGATGCCGAGGCGGCGCAGCGTGCGGATGACGCGAACGGCGATCTCGCCGCGGTTTGCGACGAGCACTCGGGCGAAGGGGCGCGGCGCCGAGGAGTGCAGCTTCGGCTCCGATGCTGGATCGGGCGAGCTCATGAGCGTGACCATCCGCGCCTCTCTGCGACGTTGCCTGCGCGCTCATCCAGTTAGCGCGCACTAACTGGAATTGATGTTAGCGGTCGCTAACTGAAATGACAAGCGCCCAGCGCCGACTCAGCCCCGACCGACCTTGCCGAACATCCCCGCGATCGGGGCGAGCACCGTCGGTCGAGCCGCGACCCACGCCGCTGCGATCACCACGAGAGAGGCGACGAAGATCCAGAAGCCCAGCCAGTTGTCGGCATCCTGAGCCGCGTACATGTGGTTCAGGTTGCGCAGCGCCCCGGTCGTGAAGACCAAGACGACGTGCACCGCGATGAAGGCGACGAAGTACAGCATCACCGGGAAGTGCACGGCGCGCGCCCACTCGACGGGATAGACCCGGCCCAGCGTTGTCGCGTTCTTCGGCCACAGCCCCGACATGCGCACGCCGGTCAGCGCGGCGAGCGGTGCCGCGATGAAGATCGTCGCGAAGTAGGCGAGCACCTGGAGGCTGTTGTAGTTGACCCACCCGTGCTCGAGCGGCCAGTTCAGCGACAGATACTGCAGGCCGGCCGAGATCGCATTCGGAATGACCTCCCAACTCGTCGGCACGACGCGCATCCACTGACCGGTCGCGAACAGGAGCACGACGAAGACGATGCCGTTGACCAGCCACAGGACGTCGAGCGCCTGGTGGAACCACAGGTTCAGGCTGATCTTGCCCTGCCCGGCCTTCGACCATCGCGGCGTCCAATAGGCGGCCGGTCGCTTCTCGGTGCGCACCTGGAGACCCGAGCGAATGATGAGCACGATGAGGAAGACGTTGAAGAAGTGCTGCCAGCCGAGCCACGCCGGCAGACCCACCGGCGCCCCGTCGGGCAGGTGCGTCTCGCCGGGGTAGGTCACGAGGAAGTCCTGCATGAAGTCCAGCCCGATGAACCACCGCGTGAGCTGCACGACGACGGTCGCGGCGCCGATGATCGCGAGAATGCCGACAACGGATGCCCCGACCCACTGCTTTCGCGTGAGTGGGCCGTATCGATTCGGACCGGATGCCGCGGGGGTGCTCTCCTGCGTCGCGGGCTCGGTCGTGCGCGGCACGGCGGATCCCGGGGGCGCCGAAGCCGCTTCGGCAGCAGCAATTTCGGGAACGGTCGCGGCAACGGCAACGTCGGGCGCGGGTGCTGCTGCGGGAAGTGCTGGTTCTGGGGCGAGGGCAGCCGCGGGAAGCGGAGCGGCTGGTACCGAAGCCGCGACTGGCGCCGGGGCGGCAGTGGCTGCTGCGGCCGGCGCGAACGTCGACGACGACGGCCACGGGTCTCCCCCGGCGACCCGCGGCAGCCCGCGCCGGACTGCACGGGCGGACGCCGCCTCGGGCGCGGCGGCCGGGGCCGCCTCTCGTGTGGCTGGCTTCGGAACGGCGGGCGAATCCGTCGGCTCGCCGACACCCGTGGGCGGTGCGACGGCTGCGGCCCCAGCATCGGTCACTTCGGAGGTCGCTGCGTTGGGAGCCTGGCGGGCCTCCGGCCACGGCCGGCCACCCGCCACGCGCGGAAGCCCGCTTCGAAGGCGAAGATCCGATCCCGATCCCTGTCCCTGTCCCGATCCCTGTCCCTGTCCCGGTGCCGGTGCCGGTCCCGGTGCGAGGGCTGCAGGAGCTCCCGGCATCGACGCAACAGTTGCCGCTGCAACCGGCACCGCAGCAGCCGCGTGGGTGTCAGTCGGCGCAGGGACGAGGTCGCCGGGCGCGTCGCCGGGCGGAGGCCAAGCGTCACCGCCGCGCTGGCGGGGCAGTCCGCGGCGCAGATTCCGCGCGTGGGAGGCCACTGGTCACCGCTTCCGCTCGGCAAGTGCGCTCATGAGCTGCGGCACGATGGTGAAGACATCGCCGACGACGCCGAAATCGGCGACCTCGAAGATCGGCGCGTCGGGGTCTTTGTTCACGGCGACGATGTGCTTGGCGGTCTGCATGCCGGCGCGGTGCTGGATCGCACCCGAGATGCCGAGCGCGATGTACAGCTGCGGTGACACCGAGACTCCGGTCTGCCCCACCTGGTGGCTCACCGGGATGTAGCCGGCGTCGACAGCGGCGCGCGATGCGCCGATGGCGGCGCCGAGCGCGTCGGCGAGCTCCTCGACGAGCGCGAACTTCTCGGCCGAGCCGAGGCCGCGACCGCCCGAGACGACCCTCGTCGCTCCCCGCAGTTCGGGCCGGCTCGACGCCTCGGTCACGGCCTCGACCGACTCGATGACCGCGAACGCTGCGCCCGAGGCCGGCACGTCGAGCGGCTCGAGCGCAACGGGCCGTGCCTCGGCACGCACGTCGATGGCGCCCTGGCGCACGGTGACGACGAGCGGTCCGAACGTCACCGCCGAGCCGACGCTGTACGCACCGCCGTAGACGGAGTGGCGAGCGACGATGCCCTCGTCGTCGCGCGAGACACCGATCGCGTCGACGGCGATCGGGGCTCTCGTGCGGGCGGCGAAGCGGCCCGCGATATCCCGGCCGTCGATCGAGTTCGAGATCAACACAGCGTCGGGCGCGACGGCCGCCGTGGCGGCCTCGAGCGCATCGACATACGGGATCGTGAGCTGAGACTGCGTCGAGGTCTGCTCGACGACGAGCACCCGCTCGGCCCCGGCAGCAGCAGCCTGCTCGGCGAGCGCCTGCGCCTGACCGGGCGCGATGACCGCGAGCGCAACGGGCGTGCCGACGAGCGAGGCGGCGCCGAGAAGGCCGGCCGCACTGGTCGCGAGCTCACCGTTCGGCGAGGTCCCGAGGAGGACGAGGATCGAGTCTGCGGGGTAGTCGGGCATGGATTCCTCTCTCAGACGAGCCGGTTCTCGATCAGGTACTCGGCGATCTTCGTGCCGCCATCGCCCTCATCGATGACCTTGACCCCCGCCGTACGCGGTGGCTTCTCGGCGATGGCGGTCATGATCGATACTGCGACCGAGAGATCGTGCAGCTCGATGCCGAGATCCGCCGCGCTCAGTGTCTCGAACGGCTTCTTCTTGGCCGCCATGATGCCCTTGAAGTTCGGGAAACGGGCGTTGGGGAGCGCCTCCGTGATCGAGACGACAGCGGGCAGCGTGGCGCTGACGCGCATGGCGGCATCATCGGTGGTGCGCGTACCCGACACCGAGTCGGCCGCGATCTCGATCGATGAGAGAGCGGTCGCGTTCGGCACGTCGAGCAGTTCGGCGAGCATCGCGGGAAGTACGCCGCCGCTGCCGTCGGTCGAGAGGTTGCCGGTGATGACGAGGTCGAACCCCGTTCGGCGGATCGCGGCGGCGAGTACGCGGGCGGTCAGTCCGAGATCCGCTCCGGCGAAGGCGGGGTCCGCGACGTGCACTGCGGATGCCGCTCCCATCGCGAGACCCTTGCGGATCGTCGCGGCGGCACTCTCGGGAGCCATCGATATGACGACGACATCGGCGTCGTCGTGAGAGTCGGCGAACGACAGCGCCACCTCGAGGGCCCGCTCGCTGATCTCGTCGAGCACGGCTTCGCTCGCGGCACGGTCGGCGAGCCCCGTCTCGAGGTCGAGCTTGCGTTCCCCGTACGTGTCGGGGACCTCCTTGACGAGGACGATGATCTTCATCGGGCGCGGGTCCTTTCCTCTGCCGGTGGGCAGCGTGGCACACCGGAGCCAGTCGAGCCGACCGCGATGTTCATGATCCCGTTCGACGCAACGCCTCGCTGGAATGGAGACACGGCCGCTCTCCCGCCCGATCGGGCGTGCTCAAGAGCCTGGCCATCGGGGCCTCCCTGTGACGTTGCCTCGCACGCTCACGGTTAGCGAGCATTAACTGGATCCGATGTTAGTGCCCGCTAACTGAAATGGCAAGAGTCGGGCATGACGTGGCTCACGCGCGCAAGGCCAGAGCGTCCGTGAGGCTCGCGATGCCGAACTCGAACGCGCGATCGACCTCGCCGCCGAGGCGGAACGCGCCCGAGAGCTCCATCGCGACGAACCCGTTCAGCCAGGCGGTCACCGTTCGCGCCGCATCGAGCGCGCGATCCTCGCCCGAGAGCTCGGCCGCGACGCGGATCACGGTGGCGCTCGCCCGCACGAGCGACGCGGGATCGAGGTCGAGATCGGCGCCCGGGCTGAACACGAGCCCGAATGCGACCGGCCGCTCGCGTGCGAAAGACCTCACCGCGCGCGCCAGTGCCGCCAACGCCCGTCGCGAGTCGGGCTCGACCGCGGCGACGGCATCGAGCCGGTCTCCGAGCTCGCGGATGGTCGCCTCGGCGACGCGTGAGACGAGTTCGCTTCGATTGCGGACCCGCTTGTAGAGCGAAGGCGCGCGCACCCCGACGCGAGCGGCGACGGCTTGCATCGTGAGGCCCGAGAGACCGCCCGATTCGAGCAGGGAGCGCCCGGCGGCGACGATCTCGTCGAGCGAGGTGCGGTCGGGTGTCGGCATCGGAACTCCATCCGTCGTTCATCACGGCTATTGACCGTAGCCATCATAGCTATGTAACATAGCCATCGTCACCCAGGCACACCCTGACTGCAAGGAATCACGATGAAGCTCGGCCCCTCCCTCCACCGCATCGGCTCCGATATCGTTGCCGTCTACCTCGTCGACACGCCCGAAGGCATCACCGTCATCGACGCCGGCCTCGCCGGGCAGTGGCGAGAACTCATCGCCGAGCTCGAAACGATGGGCCGCTCCCTCGACGACATCCGAGGCGTCGTACTCACCCACGGCGACACCGACCACATCGGCTTCGCCGAGCGCCTGCGCCGCGATCATGGCGTGCCCGTCTACGTGCATGAGGCCGACGCGGCTCGCGCTCGCGGCGAGGTCTCGACCAAGCCCGAGTGGGGTCATCTGAAGGTCGGGGCGACCGCGCGATTCCTCTGGTACGCGCTCACGCACAACGGGCTTCGCACCACCCCCCTCACCGAGGTCGTCGCCGTGCATGACGGCGACGTGCTCGACCTGCCGGGCGCACCGAAAGTGATCGCGATGCCCGGGCACTCCCCCGGCAGCATCGCGATCCACGTGCCCGTCGCCGACGCGGTCTTCGTCGGCGACGCGCTCACGACCCGCCACGTGCTCACCGGCGCGGTCGGCCCGCAACCGTCCCCGTTCACCGACGACCCCGCCGAGGCGCTCGCCTCGCTCCGACGCCTCGAGGGCCTCGGCGCCACTTGGGTGCTGCCCGGCCACGGCACGCCGTGGAACCGCGGCGTCGATGAGGCCGTGCGCGAGGTCGAGCGGGCGGCCGCGGCATCCGCTTCGTGACCGAGTGCACCTGACGCGCCGAACGTGCAGGTAACGCCCCTCAAGAGGCGCCAACTGCACTCTCGGCAGGCACACTGCGACCCACGACCCACGACGCGGGAGCGGACTCCAACGCGGCCGCCGACGCGGACGCGCCCTACATGCGGAAGAGTCCGAACGCGGGCTCGGGCAGCGGAGTGCGACTCGCCAGTTCGAGAGCGAGGGAGAGCACCGTGCGCGTGTCCTCGGGTGCGATGATGCCGTCGTCCCACAGCCGAGCGGTCGAGTGGTACGGACTGCCCTGGTCATCGTACTGGGCCCGGATCGGATCCTTGAACGCCTGCTCAGCGGCATCCGGCCAGTCTTCGCCCTTCACCGCGAGCTGGTCGCGCTTGACGGTCGCGAGTACGGATGCCGCCTGCTCGCCACCCATCACGGAGATGCGTGCATTCGGCCACATCCAGAGGAACCGCGGCGAGTAGGCGCGCCCGCACATCGAGTAGTTGCCTGCGCCGAACGAACCGCCGATCACAACCGTGAACTTCGGCACCCGCGTCGTCGCGACCGCGGTGACCATCTTCGCGCCGTGCTTGGCGATACCGCCCGACTCTGCATCGCGACCGACCATGAAACCCGAGATGTTCTGCAGGAAGACGAGCGGGATGCCGCGCTGGTCGCAGAGCTCGATGAAGTGCGCACCCTTCATGGCCGACTCGCTGAAGAGCACACCATTGTTCGCGACGATGCCGATGGGGTGTCCGTCGATGTGAGCGAAACCTGTGACGAGCGTGTCGCCGTACTCGCGCTTGAACTCGGTGAACTCGCTGCCGTCGACGAGGCGGGCGATGACCTCGCGCACGTCGTAGGGCTGTTGCACGTCGAGCGGCACGGCCGCCGTGAGCGTCGATGGGTCGACAGCGGGCGGGCGAGACTCGCGCACTACCCACGCGCGAGGCGATTGCGCTGGAAGGGTCGCGACCATGTCGCGCACGAGTTCGAGGGCGTGCTCGTCGTCTTCGGCGAGATGATCGGTCACCCCTGAGACCCGCGAGTGCAGTTCGCCGCCGCCGAGCTCTTCTGGCGTCACGATCTCGCCGATCGCCGCCTTCACGAGCGGCGGGCCGCCGAGGAAGATCGTGCCCTGGTTCCGCACGATCACGGTCTCGTCGCTCATGGCCGGCACGTAGGCGCCACCGGCGGTGCATGAGCCGAGCACTGCGGCGAGTTGCGGGATGCGCATCGACGAGAGTTGCGCCTGGTTGAAGAAGATGCGACCGAAGTGCTCACGATCGGGGAAGACTTCGTCTTGCAGGGGCAGGAACGCCCCGCCCGAGTCGACCAGGTAGATGCACGGCAGCCGGTGCTCCTTCGCGACCTCCTGGGCGCGCAAATGCTTCTTCACGGTCATCGGGTAGTAGGTGCCGCCCTTGACCGTGGCATCGTTGCAGACCACGAGTACCGGACGCCCGTGCACGAGTCCGATGCCGGTGATGATGCCCGCACCGGGCGAGTCTCCCCCGTACAGCCCGTCGGCCGCGAGGGGCGAGAGCTCGAGGAACGGGCTGCCCTCATCGAGCAGGCGATCGACGCGGTCACGAGGCAGCAGCTTGCCACGCGCGACGTGACGTTCACGGGATGCCGCGGGGCCGCCGGCGGCAGCTGTCGCGACCTTCTCACGGAGTTCGCGTTCGAGCACCGTGTGCCCGGCGGCGTTCGCGCGGGCCGCCTCACTGACGGGGTCGATGCCGCTGTGGAGAGTGCCCATTCCGCTTCGCCTTCGAGCTCGGCGCGGCCCCTTGTGCGGGTGCGCAATTTCGGTTAGTGTGCACTAACTCGATTCCCGATGTTAGCGAGCATTAACCGAGATGGCAACCACTTCGAGCGCGGTCGATCAGGCCGACACCGGCTTCACCACCGACGACGACGTCGACGACGTCGATGCAGCCGCAGCCGTCGTCACGACCGAGCGCAGCCGGCAGAAGGCCGACCGCCGCCAGGCGATCCTCACCGCAGCAGCCACGCTCTTCGCCGAGCGAGGTTACGCGGGCGTCACGATCGAAGACCTCGGCGCCGCCGTGGGCGTGCGTGGCCCGGCGGTGTACCGCCACTTCCCCGGTAAGGCCGCCGTGCTCGCCGCGATCCTGCAGGGTGCGAGCCGCACACTCCTCGACGGCGCCGAGCGAGTGATCGGCGAGACGCCCGACGCAACATCCGCCCTGCACAGGCTGATCGCATTCCACGTCGATTTCGCGCTCGGCGACGCCGACGTCATCCTCGTGCAAGACCGGGAGCTCGAGCAACTCGATGTCGGCGCACGGCACGAAGTGCGACTCCTCCAGCGCCAGTACGTCGAACACTGGGTCGACACCCTCGAAAGACTCCGGCCCGATCGGGCCGAGACGGAGCTCAGGTTCCGGGCACACGCCGCCTTCGGTCTCCTGAACTCCACTCCGCACAGCGCCCGCATCCCTGGGCGCAGACCTGCCGACGGCACCGTCCGCGGCATCCTGGAGGAAATGGCATGGGCGAGCCTCATGTCGTGACCCTGCGCGCGACCCGCGTGGGCGATCTCGACGCACTGTTCCGCTTCGAACAAGATCCTGTGGCCGTGCGCATGGCCGCGTTCACCCCGACCGACTCGAGAGATCGCGCCCTGTTCGACGCCCACTGGCAGCGGTTGTTCGACGACCCCACGGTCGATGCGCGCACCGTGCGAGCCGACGGAGACATCGTGGGCAGCGTCGCCCGCTGGTTCGAAGACGGTACCGCCGAGGTCACCTGCTGGATCGACCCCGGGCACTGGAACGAAGGCATTGCGACGCGCGCGATGCGGCTCTTCCTCGACTCGTTCTCCGAGCGGCCGGTGCGGGCGCGGGTCGCAGCTGACAATGCCGCGTCCATCGCCCTGCTCGAGACGCTCGGCTTCCGCCGCACGGGCGGCGACGTCGCGTTCGCGAACGCCCGCGGCACCGAGATCGAGGAGTTCACCCACATCCTCGAATAGAGCGGGCGGATGCCGCGGCGCGCTCAGTTGGCGGTGCGCGCGCCCTGCTCGGCCGCGAGCACGCCGATGCGTTGCGCGAGTGACACGTCACGCGGGGTGACACCGCCGACATCGTGCGAGGTCAGTTCGAACTCGACACGGCCCCAGCCCAGCCGCACATCGGGGTGATGGTTCAGCTCGTCGGCGACGACCGCCACGGCATCGAGGAGCCGCACCGCGCTCGCGAAATCGTCTGTCGCATATTCGGCAACCAAATGATCCTTGACGTGGATGAAGGCCGTTCCGGCGAGCCCGTCGGCAGTGTCGGCGGGCGAGAGGATGGTGCGTTCGTCCATGTGTCCATCCTCCCGCCGCCGCGTCGATTGCGCCAGAGGGTGCCGACGCCCACTCTCAGGCCATGGTCAGCGCGCGGCCCGGCTCACGAAGGATCGTGCCGATATCGGCGAGGAACCGGGACCCCTGCGCTCCGTCGACGAGACGATGGTCGAACGAGAGACTCAGCGTCATCAACTCGCGCAACGCGATCTCGCCGCGGTGCTCCCACGGCTGGCGGCGCACCGCCCCCATCGCGAGGATGGCCGCCTCGCCCGGGTTGAGGATGGGCGTGCCCGCGTCGATACCGAACACCCCGATGTTCGTGATCGAGATCGTGCCGCCGGTGAGCTCAGCGGGGGTCGTGCGGCCCGCACGCGCGGTCTCGGCAAGCGCGGCGATCGCGTCAGCGAGCTCGATGAGCGTCATGCGCCCCGCGCCCTTGACGTTCGGCACCACGAGTCCCCGCTCGGTCGCCGCGGCGATGCCGAGGTTGACACCGTCGAAGCGAACGATCTCCTGCGCGTCCTCGTCCCATCGCGAGTTGACTTCGGGCGTGCGGCGGGTGGCGAGGCACACGGCCTTCGCGACGACCGTGAGCGGGGTCACCTTGTGCCTGGCGAGGTCGCGATCTTCACGGATGCCGCGGAGGAGCTCCATCGTCGCCGTCACATCGACGGTAAGGAACTCGGTCACGTGCGGCGCCGTGAACGCGCTTCGAACCATCGCCGCCGCGGTGTGCTTGCGCACGCCCTTGATCGGGATGCGGGTCTCCGCTGGCGCGTCGACCGAGCCCGCTGGAGTGAGCGACGAGACGTCGTCGGGCACCGGCATCGCGAGACCGGACGCCGCGCGTTCGACGTCGTCGCGCGTGATCAGTCCGCGCTCCCCGGTGCCCGTGATCGTCTCGAGGTCGATGCCGAGGTCGCGGGCGAGCTTGCGCACTGGCGGCGTCGAGCGTGGACGCTCGGCCTGACGGGCCGCACCGGCCTGCGACGCGGATGCGTCGGGGGCGGCATCAGCGGGCACCCCGGCCATCTCGGGCAGCGGCGGAACGAGATCGTCGACGAGCGCCGTGCGACGTGCGCGCCGCTTCGGTCCCGACTCCGCTGCGGCGCCGTAGCCCACGAGGTTCGGGCCGGGCGCGGGATCGGACGCAGCGCTTTCGGAGCTGGCCTCGGGCGACTTCGGCATCGACGTCTGCGTGGCGGTCGAGGCATCCGGCACCGCGGCAGCGTCGGACTCCCCCGTGTCGCACGAGAACAACGGCGCGCCCACCTCGACGGTCTCACCCTCTGCCGCGTGCAACGCCGTGACGACGCCAGCGAACGGCGACGGCAGCTCGACCACGGCCTTGGCGGTCTCGACGTCGGCGATGATCTGGTTGAGTTCGACGCGGTCGCCGACGGCGACCCGCCAGGCGACGACCTCGGACTCGGTGAGGCCCTCGCCGAGGTCGGGCAGTGCGAAGGCTCTGATCATCGTGCTCACGCCGTCGCCCCGCTCATCGAGTTCGGTCGCCCGAGGACCCGGTCGACGCCGTCGAGGATGCGATCGAGGTCGGGCAGGTGGTGGCGCTCGAGCTTCGCCGGCGGATACGGGATGTCATGGCCGGTGACCCGCACTGGCGCGGCCTCGAGGAACTCGAAGCAGCGCTCGGTGATCGAGGCCGCGAGCTCGGCGCCGACGCCGCCCTGTTGCCCCGCTTCGTGGGTGATGACGAGGCGGCCGGTGCGGCGCACCGAAGCCTCGACGGTCGCGTAGTCGACCGGCGCGAGCGAGCGCAGGTCGATGACCTCGATCGAAACGCCGTCCTCGGCGGCAGCGATCGCTGCGTCGCGCGCGGTCTGCACGAGCGCGCCGTACGTCACGAGCGTGACGTCGGCGCCCGTGGTGACGGTGGTCGCGACGCCCATGGGTCGGGCGTCGGCGAGGCTCGCCGCCTCGTCGACCTCTCCCTTCACGTGGTAGCGCCGCTTCGGTTCGAAGAAGAGCACGGGGTCGTCACTCGCGATGGCCTGACGGATCATCACGTAGGCGTCGGCCGGATTCGAGCAGGCCACGACCCGAAGCCCTGCCGTGTGCGCGAAGTACGCCTCGGGCGACTCGGAGTGGTGTTCGGCCGCGCCGATGCCGCCGCCGAACGGCACGCGGATCGTGATCGGCATGCGCACGTTGCCGCGAGAGCGGTAGTGCAGCTTCGCGACCTGGGCGACGATCTGGTCGAAGCCCGGGTAGATGAAGCCGTCGAACTGGATCTCGACGACTGGGCGGAAGCCGCGATACGCGAGCCCCACCGCCGTGCCGACGATGCCTGCCTCGGAGAGCGGCGTGTCGACGACCCGCTTCGCCCCGAACTCGGACTTCAGGCCGTCGGTGACGCGGAAGACCCCGCCGAGCGTGCCGATGTCCTCGCCCATGAGCACGACCTTGTCGTCGTCGGCGAGCGCGCGACGAAGACCTGAGTTGAGCGCCTTTGCAAGCGTGAGTGTGGTCATCGTGGGTCTCCTTCGGCGGCGACGGATGCCGCGGCATCCCCATTGCCCTCCGTCGACGCAGCGTCGAACATCGCGAGGTAGCGCGTGTAGTGCTCGCGCTGCCGCTCGAGGTGGCTGTTGGGCTCTGCGTACACGTGGTCGAAGACCGTCAACGGCTCGGGATCGGTGATCGTCGTGATGGCGGCGCGAAGCTCGGCGGCGGCGCGGTCGGCCTCGGCCGTGACGTCGCGTTCGAGGCTCGCGATGTCGACGCCGGATGCCTCGAGCAGCGCGAGCACGCGCGACAGCGGATCGCGCCCGCTCCACTCGGCGAGCTCGTCGTCAGTGCGGTACCGCTTGGGGTCGTCGGCCGTCGTGTGCGGGCCCATGCGATAGGTCACCGCCTCGATGAATGTGGGCCCTTCGCCCCGTCGCGCGCGGTCGAGGGCGATGCGGGTCGCCGCGAGCACGGCCAGCACGTCGTTGCCGTCGACGCGCACGCCCGGCATGCCGAAGCCATCGGCTCGACGCGCGAGATGCTGCTTCGACTGCAGCCCGACGGGCTCGGAGATGGCCCACTGGTTGTTCTGGCAGAAGAACACGACCGGCGCGTCGAAGCTGGCGGCGAACACAAGGGCCTCGTTGACGTCGCCCTCGCTCGTGGCGCCGTCGCCGAAGTAGGCGACGGCTGCGGTGTCGGTGCCCTCCCAAGCCGCGCCCATGGCATAGCCGGTGGCGTGCAGCGCCTGCGCGCCGATGATGATCTGAGGCACGGCCATGCCGTGCTCGTACGGGTTCCAGCCCGAGGCCGCGGTTCCTCGCCACACCGAGAGGAGCTCGGCCGGCTGCACTCCGCGGCACCAGGCGAGCGCGTGCTCGCGATAGCTGGAGAAGATGAAGTCATCGTCGCGGAGTGCACGCCCGGAGCCGATCTGCGCCGCCTCCTGGCCGGCGAGCGGCGGCCAGAGTCCGAGCTCGCCCTGCCGTTGCAGCGCGGTCGCCTCGGTGTCGATGCGCCGCACGATCGCCATGTCACGGTAGAGGCGGCCGAGGGCCTCGAGGTCGACATCGGCGACCCACGGGTCGAAGTCCGCGTTCGAACGGCGCTCGCCGGTCGGGCTGACGAGCTGCACGAAGTCGTCTGGCCGGGTGAACTCGCGCTGCGTGAGGAGCCCGGTGGCGTCTCGGTCGGATGGGGTCATCGTCGATCCTCGCTGTCGGCGGGCTCGCTTCGTGGGCTGCCCGCGCCCGGCGGCTCTGCCGGATACCCAGATCGTACGTGGATCTGGCACACAGCTCAACCAGCCTGTGACATGTTGAGCATGTTGCACGGTTCATGCGCGCATCTGAGTGCTATCGTGTGGCATTATGACCGGTTACGACGCCGTTGACAAGGCGCTGCTCATCGCCCTCGCCCCCGACCCTCGCGCGACGGTGGTCGCACTCGCCGACGGGCTCGGCCTCTCGCGCAACACGGTGCAGGCGCGCATGGCGCGGCTCGAGGCATCCGGTGCCTTCCTGTCGTTCGAGCGCAGCATGGATCCGGCGCCGCTCGGCTACCCGATCGAGGCGTTCATCGCCGTGCACGTGCGCCAGAAGCTCCTCGGCGACGTCGTCGACGAGATCGGCCGCATCCCCGAGGTGATCCAGGCGCATGGCCTCTCGGGGTCGATCGACCTGCTGGTGCGCGTCGTCTGTCGTGACGCGCACGACCTCTTCCGCATCGACGGCGAGATCCTCGCGATCGACGGCGTCGAGCGCACCGAGACCTCGCTCGCGATGGGCGAGCTCATCCCCTACCGACTTGGGCCACTGCTCGAGCGGTGATCGACATGTTGCAAAGAAACCCTTGCAAAGGTTTCTTTGCAACGCTATCTTTGCAACATGGATGACACGAACGGCGACGACCTCGAAAGACAGCCGAGCAGCACGCGGCACCCGGGCGTCGACCATATGCTCACGAGCTCGAGCCTGAAGAGCCTCGCCCACCCGCTCCGTGTGCGCATCTACGACGAGCTCTCGGCGTACGGGCCGTTCACCGCCAGTGGCCTCGCCGCGCGTCTCGACGAGTCCAGCGGCGCAACGAGCTACCACTTGCGCCAGCTCGAGCGCGCGGGTCTCGTACGCGAAGACGAGACCCGGGGCAAGGGTCGCGAGCGCTGGTGGGAGCGCCGACCGGGGGCGATCACGGTCCCGGATGCCCGGAGGCTGCCGCCAGGCAGCGCCGAACGGCTCGCGGTGCGCATGTTGGAAGACGAGTGGTACCGCACCCGCGAACGGAACTTCCACGAGTACCTCGCCGAGGGAGAACACGTCTTCGGAGCCGAGTGGCTCGACGTCGCCACCTCGGACACGATCAACGTGCGCCTGACGGCCGAGCAACTGCATGCGCTCGTCGTCGATCTCGACGTCGTTCTCAAGAGGTACCTCGACGCCTACAAGCGCACACCGACACCGGGCGCGCGCCCGGTGCAGCTCCACATCAACGCGTTCCCACTCGTGCGGGGCGAGCTCACTCCCGCACCGACCGAGAAGGAATCATCATGAACACCGCAACGTTGGGAGGCCCGACCTCCCGCCCCGTCTTCCCCACCGGGGTGCCCGGCCTCGCCGTCCGTGCTGGCCGCGCGCTCGAGAGCTGGGGCGCACGTCGCGCGTCCGCCCGCCCGACACGCGACGAACTCACGCAACTCATCGCGCTTCGAGGCGAGGCGCGCCGCGCCGTCGCCGACAACGCGGAGTCGATGCGGCGCGCCGGGCTACCCCCGGTGAGCTGACACTGAGATCGACATCGACCGGACGTTCTCCCCCGCCCTGCTGCGGGTGCGCGCAATTCAGGTCGGCCTGCGGCGTATCGGGTCCGAGCGCGGCGTCTCGCGACCGCGACACCTCCGCACCCCGGATTGTGCACATGTCGACGACTGCTGAGACGACGGATACCCCGTAAACCGACGGATGCCCCGCCCGAACGTGTCGGGCGGGGCATCCGCGTGTCGTCGCTCAGGCGACGAACCGGCGCGAACTACGCGTCGACGTCGGCACCCTCGGCCGGAGCCTCGGCGTGCGTGCCGTCGGTCTCGCGACCGCTGGTGTCGGCATCTTCGGCCATCACCGGGGCGAGTGAGAGCTTGCCGCGGTCGTCGATCTTCGTGATCTCGACGAGGATCTTCTGTCCGACGGCGAGCACGTCGTCGACGTTCTCGACGCGCTTGCCACCGGCGAGCTTGCGCACCTCGGAGATGTGCAGCAGGCCGTCTTTGCCCGGGAGCAGTGAGACGAACGCACCGAACGCGGCGATCTTGACGACGGTTCCGAGGAACTGCTCGCCGGCCTCGGGGTTCGTCGGGTTCGCGATCGCGTTGACCTGGGCGCGGGCTGCCTCGGCCGACGGACCGTCGGTCGCGCCGATGTAGACGGTGCCGTCCTCCTCGATGGAGATGTCGGCGCCGGTCTCATCCTGGATCGCGTTGATCGTCTTGCCCTTCGGGCCGATCAGCTCACCGATCTTGTCGACGGGGATCTGCACCGAGATCACGCGGGGCGCGGTCGGGGCCATCTCGTCGGGACCGTCGATCGCCGCGTTCAGCACGGCGAGGATCGTCGTGCGGGCGTCCTTCGCCTGCGTCAGCGCGCCGGCGAGCACCGAGGCGGGGATGCCGTCGAGCTTCGTGTCGAGCTGGATCGCGGTGACGAACTCCGACGTGCCGGCGACCTTGAAGTCCATGTCGCCGAGGGCGTCTTCGGCGCCGAGGATGTCGGTGAGCGCCGCGTAGCGGGTCTCACCGTTCACGGTGTCGGAGATGAGCCCCATCGCGATGCCGGCGACGGGAGCGCGCAGCGGCACACCCGCGTTCAGCAGTGCGAGGGTCGAGGCGCAGACCGAGCCCATCGATGTCGAGCCGTTGGAGCCGAGAGCCTCGGACACCTGGCGGATCGCGTAGGGGAACTCTTCACGCGTGGGCAGCACGGGCACGAGCGCGCGCTCGGCGAGTGCGCCGTGCCCGATCTCGCGACGCTTCGGCGACCCGACACGACCGGTCTCACCGGTCGAGTAGGGCGGGAAGTTGTAGTTGTGCATGTAGCGCTTCTTGGTGACCGGGCTCAGCGAGTCGATCGACTGCTCGAGCTTCAGCATGTTCAGCGTCGTGACGCCGAGGATCTGGGTCTCACCACGCTGGAAGATGGCCGAGCCGTGCACGCGAGGCACGACCTGCACCTCTGCGTCGAGCGGGCGGATGTCGGCGAGCCCGCGGCCGTCGATGCGCACACCCTCTTCGAGCACGCGCGAACGCACGACGTGCTTCGTGACCGACTTGTACGCGGCGGAAACCTCGGCGTTGGCCGACTCGGGCAGCTCGCCCGCTCCGACCTTCGCTGCGACGTGCTCCTTGGCGCGAGCCTTGAGCGCGTCGTCGGCGTCTTGACGAGCGACCTTCTCGGCGATCTTGTAGATGCCCTTGAGCTCTTCGAGTGCGAACGCCTCGACGACGCTCTTCGTCTCCGCCTGGTAGGGCGGGAACGTCGGGTAGTCGGCGGTGGGCTTCGCAGCGGTCTTCGCGACGTGCTGCTGCGCCTCGACGAGCTGCTTGATGAAGGGCTTCGACGCTTCGATGCCCTGCGCGATGACGGCCTCGTCGGGCTTGATCCCGCCTGCCTGAATGAGGTTCCACGCGTTGTCGGTGGCCTCGGCCTCGATCATCATGATCGCGACATCCTGCGAGCCGTCGGCCTCAGTGATCACGCGACCGGCGACGACCATGCTGAACACGGCGTCTTCGATCTGCGAGTACTTCGGGAAGGCGACCCACTGGCCGTCGATGAGGGCGACGCGAACGCCGCCGACCGGACCGGAGAACGGCAGGCCGGAGAGCTGGGTCGAGAGCGACGCCGCGTTGATCGCGAGCACGTCGTAGTATTCGTCGGGCTCGATGGCGAGCACGGTGATGACGACCTGCACCTCGTTGCGGAGGCCCTCGACGAACGAGGGACGCAGGGGGCGGTCGATCAGGCGGCAGGTGAGGATCGCCTCGGTCGAGGGGCGACCCTCGCGACGGAAGAACGAGCCCGGGATGCGCCCTGCGGCATACATACGCTCTTCGACGTCGATCGTGAGCGGGAAGAAGTCGAAGTGCTCCTTCGGCTGCTTGGAGACCGAGGTCGCCGAGAGCAGCATGGTCTCTTCGTCGATGTAGGCGACGGCGGAGCCCTGCGACTGCTGGGCGAGACGGCCGGTCTCGAAGCGGATGGTGCGGGTGCCGAACTTGCCATTGTCGATGACGGCTTCGGCGAACGTGATTTCTGGACCTTCCAAGAGGTCGTCTCCTTTGTTTACCGTCGCACCCCGTGTGGGCGCGACTCATACAGAGGAGCAGGAACAGGCAATACGAATCGCATCGATCGATGCGTTCACGCTGGCCACCAGTAGAAGTCCACCAAACCGGCCGGCTTGGTAATCCACCACAGGGGACCAGCTTCCTGCCGGCCTGCTCCAAGTGCTCGAGTGAGCACAGGGCCCATCGCGAACACAGTGCTCGATATTCGATTGTGCGTCTGCGCCCGTACAGGCAAGCGCCGGTTCACGGCACATCAGACGACGGCAACCCATCGAGCCACCGTTTCAATGCTAGCAGAGCGCGCGATTTCGACCGGCGAACAGCGGATGTCGCCTGCAGCGCGCCGTCGGCGCCGCGTCGCGTGGTGCGCGAGACCGCGGCATCCGTGGCAAACTCGAATGCATGAGTTCCGACGAGCAGAGCACACAGGGCCCCTCCGAGGAGACGAAGCGCAAGTTCCGCGAGGCGCTCGATCGCAAGAACAACGCGTCCAAGAAGCGTGAGGGCGAAGCGCACCTCGACGGCGGCGGCGGCGCGAACCACACGCAGGGTCCCGCCGAGCACAAGCGCGAGTTCCGACGCAAGAGCGGCTGAACGGGCCTCACTCCACCTCGGCAGCGGCATCGACGGCAGCAGAACGGCGCGGGCGCCGTCGAGCGAGTGGTCGATGGGGCTGGATCGAGGGGCGATCACGAGCGCGTCGTGGCCACGCCGTTCGAGGTACAGCCGCCGGAGGCTTGCGAGTGGGCGCGAGTTTCGCCCGGCCGGAATCGGTGCGAGCCCTGAGGTCGCGCGTACTGCCGCGTCGGTACGATGTGGCCAGCCCGCAAGACCTCCGTCGAGGAGTCGCCGATGTCCGCACCGAACCCGCTGCTTCACGAGTACGTCACCCTCCGCCTCGATTCCGAGAGCGAGGCCGAGCGCGGCTACGGTGTCTTCCCCGCGCCGGCGGGAATCGACCTCGCACCGCCCGAACCCGGATGCGCGGTCGCGCCGGGCGGCCCCAGCGACCTGAACCAGCGTGTCTTCCTCCCCGAGGGGGCACGGCCCTACCACGCACGAGGCTTGAGGGCCGCACTGGCGATGAAGGGCGGAGTGAGCCTTGCGGTGTGGATCGGCGGGGCGATCGCCGAACTCGACATCCTCCGTCGCATCCGCATCTACCGCGATGACGGAGACCCGCGTCCGAAAGCGCTGCTCATCCACCCGAACGGGCACGAGGCCGACGCCCACCTGCTCGCGCGGGCGGACGCCTACGCACGACTCCTGTGCTCGAGGGGATACGACCGGGTCGAGTACGACGTGCTCGCCGGTGCCAGCGCGGGCGGCCTGAACGGCGTCATGTACGCCGTCGCCCAGCGAGCCGGCGTCGGACTCGAGGGAATTCTCGGCACGTGGCTCAGCACCGGCTCGGCCTGGGGTCTGCTGCAGACGGGGCGTCGTGCCGCATACGATTCGGTGCTTCGCGGCGACGAGTACTTCTGGGTCGAGCTCGATCGTGCCCTCGCCGACATCGCATCGGGCACGGTGAGTCCGGGTGGGGCCGGCCAGGCACCGAAGGCGGTCAATCCGCCGCATCCCGCCCTCGCTGTGCCCCACGTCGTCGTCGACCTCTCAGCGACACTCATCGACGCGAGGGACACGAACGAACGGAGTGCAGCAGAGGGCCGGGCGCACTTCCGGTTCGTCGGGGCCGACGTCGATCCGGTACCCGATCGCGGCATTCCCGGCCAGAGCGCCACCGACATCCGGCGGAAGCGGGACTTCGCGCGCCTCGCCTACGCGGCTCGCGCAACGTCGTCGTTCCCTGGGGCGTTCGAACCGGCCCTCATCTATTCCGACGAGGAGCCGCTCACCGGCCCCGACGCCATCACGAGTCCGCCCGACATGCGCAACGTCTTCAGCGCGCACCGGGAGCGAGGTCGAGCGCATCCGTTCCGGGTCGTCGACGGCGGCGTGCTCGACAACATCCCGATCGACCGCGCGCTTCGGGCTGTGCGCAACATCCCAGCGAACGAGCACGTGAACCGGGCGCTGATCTACCTGGATCCCTCACCGAAGGAGACCTCGCACTGGCTCATCCGTGCGACCGCATACAACGGGCCGGCACCCGAGCTGACGCCGGACTCGGCGACTGCGCGGAACGACCCGCTCTCACGATTCCTGTCGCCGATACTCACCGCGGTGCGCAAGCGCGCCGGGTCGGAGTCGAGTGAAGACGAGATCGACGCGGTCGATGCCGCGCGCACCGCCGCGCTCGTCGTCAAGGGCCGCGACGAGATGCTCGCGGTGCGACTGGACGGCGGGCCGGTCGCGGCAGACGGCCCGGCCGCGCTGACGCATGACGCGGCGTTCGCACGGCTGCGATCCACGACCGACGCGGCGTTCCTGCGCTCGGTCTTCACTCGCCCCGGCGAGTGGACGCTCGGCACGAATCTCGTCGACCGTCCGGCCCGGCGGGCACTCGATCGCATCAGCATCGGCCGATTCGAGAAGGCGCTTCGCGCCGTGCTCGACGATCTGAGTCGTGGCACGCTCCCCGACGGCGTGCCGATCGACGCGATCCCGGCCGGCTCCCAGACGCTCGTCGATGCCTCGTACTGCGCGCTCACCTGGATCCGCGCCATCGAAGACCAGAGCTTTCGGACAGTCTCGCTGCATGCCTTCGACGCCGCGGTCGGCGATGAACCCGCCACCCGGGCGCGCCCGCGAGCTGCGATCCGCGAGTGCCTCTATGCCGTGATGAGCGAGGCCCGCGATCTCAGGGACTCGGCTGTCGAACGCACGCTCGATGCCGTCAATGGCATCCCACAGGTCGAGGGCACGCTCTCCGACGTCCGTGCGCGCCGGCTCGTGCTGACGTGGCTCACGGCGAACGCCGCAGCCCCCGAGCGGCGACGCGAGCTCTGGGAAGAACTCGATCGCATCGTGCGCTGGCTGCAGGACGCGAGCGCCGTGCTCGAACGATTTCCCGAACAGTCGGGATGGCTGGAGTCGCCCTGGAACCGCCTGCCCGCTTCGTCGGTGGACCTGCCTGCGAGAGATCTTCCGCTCATCTTCGCGGGCAGCGGCATGCCGACGGCAATGTCGACCGTGCGATTCCATCGCATCGGCTCCGACACCCAGCCTGCCTCGCCCCGGCTCTATCGAACCCTGTTCGACGCCCAGTTGCTCGAGGGCTATCGGGCGACGCTGGCCAAACCGATCGATCAACTCGACCGCGACAGCGTCGTGAAGCTGCTCGACGACGAAGCCGAGCTGCGGTCGTCGTCGAAGCTGGCCGGACTCCGCATCGCGAACTTCGCCGGCTTCCTGAGTGCGGCGTGGCGTCGCAACGACTGGTGGTGGGGGCGCCTCGACGCATCGGCCGGCATGCTCGAACTGCTCGGCAGCATGGAGCGGGCTCCGGATGTCCCGGGCAACGCGATGCCCACCGCGATCGAAGCCGATGTCGAGCTGCACACCGTCCACGATGCGCTCCTCCTCGAACTGAACGCAGACGATGCACGCCCGTACGAGCACGCCATCGAATCGGCCGACGCCGACGCCGTGCGCGCGGAGCTCGTGCGCGGCACGCAGGACCTCGAGTCGTTGCATTCCGGGTATCGCGTGGCGCTCGCCTCCCGGGTGGTGCGTTCCGCATCCGCCGCGCTCGTGCGCGGCACCGGCACGCTTTCGCCGATGCGGGTGCTGCAGTGGATCATCCGACCCCTGCTCGTGCTCGTTCCCGCGGTGCTCTCGCCGCCGCGACTCATTCTCGCGATCGTGATCATCGCCTGCGGCATCCTGCTCGCCTGGCCCGAGCTCGAGGATCCGGCGCCACTGGCCTGGCCGTCGACGTCGAGGTGGGTGATGTTCGTCATCGTCGCCGCGTTCGCGGCGTTCCGGTTGACAAGCGCCGCCGCGTCGTGGCGGCGTCACTGGCTCGTCGTGGCCAATCACACGGAGGAGTCGAGCCGGGCGCGCCGGGTCATCGCCGCGGCCGAGCGACGGGCGACCATCCTGCGTTCCACCCTCGTCGGGATCACGATCGTGCTCTTCATCGTGTTCGCCGCGGCGTGCCTCGTCTACGGCCTCTGGGGCGTGCCCTTCTGGTTGTCGCTCATCGCAGTGCTGGCGGCGACGGAGGTGACGAGCCGGGCGCTTCAGACTGTGCCGGCCGCCCGGCGATCCCGACCCGGGCGCTGGGTCGCCCTCGCCGTGCTGGCGGCAGCGGCGTTCGCGGTCACGGCAGTGCTGCCCGCGAGCCTCGATGCGCTCACAGCGGGAATGTCGGAGCCCTGGAACCACGTCGTCTGGCGGTCGATCGCCGCGGCGATCGTCGCGGCTGCCCTCACCCTCACACTGTTCGCTCAGGCGCTGCGAGTGCGCCAGTTGCTCGCGGTGACCGCGACCACCGTCGTGACGACGGCGGTCGCCGTCATCATCACGACGCTGGCCCTCAGCCGATCGACGATCGAGACGCAGACCTGGGTCGGGTTCGTCGTCTGCGCGTGGGTGGCCGGCACGACGATCTGGTGGGCTCCGTGGTTTCGCGGGTGGGACACCGGCCAAGCCGGCATGCCGAAGGACTCGGTGCACGATCTGGAGCCCGGCTCGCTCGTCTCAGCCGACGAGGAGGTCACTCCCCCGCCAGACCCCCGATGAGGTGGCCGAACGGACGGTCGAGTGCGAACGGGTCACGCACCGTCGTCGAGCGATCGCTCGCCGCGACGAGCGCCGCGAGCTCACCTGCAGCCCGCTCGATGCGCGCCGGCAGTGTCTTCACGCTGTCGGCGGACTCGCCCCAGTCACCGGTCGCGGCGAAGACGCCCGTCGGCGTGACGATCGCGTGCAGGTAGGTGAACATCGGCCGGAGCGCGTAGTCGAGCGCGAGCGAATGGCGCGGCGTACCGGCGGTGGCGCCGATCACGACGGGGAGGTCGGCGAGCGCGGCGCTGTCGACCACGTCGAAGAACGACTTGAAGAGCCCCGAGTAGCTCGTCGTGAAGATCGGCGTAACGGCGATGAGTCCGTCGGCACCGGTCACGGCCTCGATGACCGCCTCGAGCTTCGGGCTCGGGAAGCCAGTCAGCATGTGGTTCATGATGTCGGTCGCGACATCCCGGAGCTCGAAGGTCTCGACGGTCGTGTCGATGCCCTGCTCGGTGAGCTTGGCGACGGTGGCCTCGGTGAGCTTGTCGGCGAGCATGCGCGTCGAGGAGGGCTGGCTCAGCCCTGCCGAGACGACGGCCAGGGTGCGAGTGGTCATCAGGCTCCCTTCGCCGCTGCGGCGCCGAACGCGGCGCCTTTCGGGGTCTCGATACGCTCGCTGGCGCTCGCTACTCGACCAGCGGTGGAGTTGCGCGCGGTGACGAGCGACGCGTGCGTCGGGGCATCCGGAACAGTCTCCGGGCGGTTCTTCGCGAACTCGCGGCGCAGCACCGGCACGACCTCTGAGCCCAGCAGGTCGAGCTGCTCGAGCACGGTCTTCAGTGGAAGGCCCGCGTGGTCCATGAGGAAGAGCTGGCGCTGGTAGTCGCCGACGTAGTCGCGGAAGCCGAGGGTCTTGTCGATGACCTCCTGAGGGCTGCCGACGGTGAGCGGAGTCTGCGAGGTGAATTCCTCGAGGCTCGGGCCGTGTCCGTAGACGGGTGCGTTGTCGAAGTACGGGCGGAACTCGCGCACGGCGTCTTGCGAGTTCTTGCGCATGAAGACCTGCCCGCCGAGTCCGACGATCGCCTGGGCGGCGGTGCCGTGCTCGTAGTGCTCGAAGCGCTGGCGGTAGAGCGCCACCATGCGCTGCGTGTGCGACGCTGGCCAGAAGATGTGGTTCGCGAAGAATCCGTCGCCGTAGTAGGCGGCCTGCTCGGCGATCTCGGGACTGCGGATGGAACCGTGCCAGACGAACGGCGGCACGTCGTCGAGCGGCCTCGGGGTCGATTGGAAGCCCTGCAGCGGGGTGCGGAACTGGCCGTCCCAGTCGACGGAGTCTTCACGCCACAGGCGATGCAGGAGGGCGTAGTTCTCGAGGGCGAGGTTGATGCCCTGGCGGATGTCCTTGCCGAACCACGGGTAGACCGGCCCGGTGTTGCCGCGGCCGAGCATGAGGTCGACGCGGCCATCGGCCAGGTGCTGGAGCATCGCGAAGTCTTCGGCGATCTTGACAGGGTCGTTCGTCGTGATGAGGGTCGTCGAGGTCGTCAGCTGCAACGTGGAGGTCTTCGCCGCGATGTAGGCGAGCGTCGTTGTGGGCGAGGAGGAGAAGAACGGCGGGTTGTGATGCTCACCGAGCGCGAAGACATCGAGGCCCACCTCTTCGGCATGCTGGGCGATCTTCACGACGTCGGTGATGCGCTCGTGCTCGCTCGGCGTGCGTCCCGTCGTGGGGTCTTGCGTGATGTCGCTGACGGTGAAGATTCCGAACTGCATGTTGCCCTCCTGGGCTCGTCCTCGCGAGGTATCCGTAATGCATACTTTTGCATACACTTTGAATAACGGATGCCCCTCGCCCACTATTCCCGATCGATCGGCTCCGCGCACGTCGAGGGCGGGGTTGCCGACTCGGCACCCCCGCCCTCGATCGCCAGCCTCAGTCGATGGGGCTGTGTTCGTGGCCTCCGCCACCGCCGGCCGTGCCCTGCGGGCCGGCCGGGAAGGAACGAGAAGGGCAGCTTCTTGCCCTTCACCCCGTTGACGTCTTCGGTGGAGTACGCGTACGTGAGCACCGGCGTCGCGATCGCAAACTCGTCCGAGCACGCACGATTCGTGCGTCACGACGCGACGCGATGGCTAGACTCGCCGAGATGGGCACGATTTCGGTCATCATTCCGAGCCTGAACGACGCGGGCTACCTCGCAGCCTGCCTCGAAGCGCTCGAAGGGCAGACGCGGCCCGCCGACGAGATCATCGTGGTCGACAACGGGTCGACGGATGCCACGGCCGACGTCGCTCGCGCGGCCGGCGCGCGTGTCGTCACCGAGCCGCTGCGCGGCATCTGGCCGGCGACTGCCGCAGGCTTCGACGCGGCATCCGGCGAACTGCTCGCTCGCCTCGATGCCGATTCGGTGCCCGCACCGGACTGGCTGGCCGAGGTGGAATGGCGCATGACGCAGCCCGACCGACCGACCGTGGTGACGAACGGCGGCACGTTCTACGGCGGCAATGCCGTCGTGCGCTGGATCGCCCGCAACATCTATATCGGCGGCTACTTCACCGTGATCGGTCCACTGCTCGGTCATCCGCCGATCTTCGGTTCGAACTACGCGATGCGCGCCGACGCCTGGCACGAGCTCCGAAGCATCGTGCACCGCGACCGCGCCGACGTGCACGACGATCTCGACCTCGCCTGGTCGATGAGGCCCGGCATGACGGTCGTGCGCGACCGACGTCTCCTGGTCGGGGTCTCCGCACGGCCGTTCGACAGCTTCGACGGTCTTGCCCGTCGCGCGCGGATGGCGTTCCACACGATGTCGGTCGATTCACGGGAGTGGCCGCCGCTGACGCGCCGCGCTGAACGACGGCGTGCGCCCGCCTGGGTGTGGGAGTCCGAGGGTGCTGAGCCGCCGAGCCTCGACGTGGTCGAGCACGACGGTGACGGTGAGAAGCCGCTCCCTGCGTGACTCGCATCGCGGGCCCGTCGAAAGACAGCGCTGCCGCCGCACGGCCCCGCCGCCGCCCTGGAGCTACGGTGTGGCGTCGGTCGCGGCGAAGAGGGTGAGCATGTCGCGCACGAGCTGGTGCGGCGCGGTCTCGCATGGGCTGTGCCCTGTGGGGTACACCGCGATACGGGCGCCGATCTCGCGAGCGAATCGTTCGTGCAATGCGCGTGGCCAGAGGTCATGCTCGCCGACGGCGACGAGCTTGGGTACGGGCGCCGCGGTGAGGCTCGCGCGCACGTCGGGCGTCTGCATCATGAGCGCGATGATGTCGTCGACGCTCGCTCGCCGGGTCAGCGCGAATCGTTCGCGCACGAACGCGAGCCGTCGTGGCGGCACCCGGTTGAGGTTGTTTCGGATGCCCCACAACATGAGCGTTGCACCCTGCCGCGGCGACGTGAAGCCGCTGATCTGTCCGATGCGCTTGACGCCGCGGAACGCCTGGCCCGACTCTGGCGGCGCGCTCAGCAACGTGAGACTCGCGAATCGGTCGGGTCGTTCGAGCAAGGCGAGCTCTGCGAGCGTTCCGGCGAAGCTGTAGCCGAGCACATGGGCGCTGCCCGCCCCGTCGTCGAGCACCGCGAGCAGGTCGTCGAGGAAGAGCCGTTGGTCGTAGCGGGCGCGCGGCGGATCGAGGTTCCATGGACCCGCTCGCCACGATTCGTACTGCCCGGCGAGGTCGAACGCCTCGACTCGGTAGCCCGCCGCCGCGAGGAGCGGCATCATCAGCACGAAGTCTTCCTTCGAGCCCGTCGCCCCGGGCACGAGCACGATCCGCGGTGCAGACGCCGGCCCGAGCGCGACCCGTGCCAATGCCCCGCTCGGCGCAGCGAAGCTCGAGTGCTCCGTGCCGGCGGGGAATGCGCGCCAGTCGATATCGGGGATCGCCTCATCGAGCAGGCGGGCTTCGTCGACCGCGACTCCCGGATCCGACGACCCGTTGGGAACCGGCTCGCGCCGACGGAACGAACCGAGCGCTCCTCCGAATGCGACCACGACCTCACGATACCGGCGACGTCCGATCCTGCGCACGCAACCCGCTCGAGAGGCCCGCTTCAGCTCATGCGGCGCCGACGGCGTCTCGCGGTCGGATGCAGATGTCGCGCACAGGCCGCGCAGAGCGAACATCGAGCGCGGGCACAGCGAGCGCGTTTAGGCTGGAGGCATGGCAACCGTTGCACTCACCCTCGACGACTTCGAGAAGACGATCCTCGAGGGCGGCACCGTCTTCGTCGATTTCTGGGCGGGGTGGTGCGGCCCATGCCTGCAGTTCGCGCCGCACTACGATGCGGCATCCGAGTCGAACCCCGACCTCACCTTCGCGAAGGTCGACACCGAAGAACAGCAGCAGCTCGCCGCGGCGATGAACATCACATCGATTCCGACGATCATGGCGTTCAAAGACGGCATCGGCGTGTTCGCGCAGGCCGGTGCACTGCCCCGGCCGATGCTCGACGAGCTCGTCTCGCAGGTGCGAGCACTCGACATGGAGCAGGTGCGCGCCGACCTCGCCAAGCAGGAGGCCGAGGAAGCCTCGGCCTGAACAGCTTTGGCAGGCTCAGTCCGTCGGGGCATCCCCGAAGTGCTCGAGCCCGCTGAGGTCGAGTTCGACTTTGTAGGGGCGCGAGTCCCCGATCACGAGCGCGGGCACTCGCACATACCGGCCGCGCACCCGCAGGCCGTCGACCCGGTCGCGCCACCGCTCATCGGCGGCCCCATCGAGGAACCCTGCGTGGCGGGGTCGGTCGCCGCCGACGAGCTGCACTCCGATGCGGTAGCGCCGCGAGAGCCAGCGGCTCGCTCGAGGCACGAGCACTGCGTGCTGCTCCGGACCACCATGCAGGCGTGCCAACTCGATCGCCGGTTGATGGCGGTGCGTGTCGGCGACGGGTGTGACGGCTCGCACCTCGCGCTCGACCCGCGGCGCGTCGACGAGTTCGATGCCGTCGAGGGTCGTGAGGTCTCCCCACTGGTCGGGGTTCGTCCGCCGGGACCCGCGCACGAGACCGGCGACCAGCCACGCGACCGCCGCCACGATCAGCAGCACGAACGGCCAGAACAGCCACGGCGCGGCATCCGGTCGCACGAAGCCCGTTGCGAGGAGCAGCACGAGGACGACGAGATACGGGAGCGGCTCCCAAGCGAGCAACGGCTTCGAACGGGGCGCAGGCATGAGAATCAGGCTATCGCGACGGATGCCGCGGCACCCGCGGATGCCTCGGCGACACGCTCAGCGCAGGCTCGGCATGAGCTGCGCCACCTCGTCGAGCACCGACTCGTCGCCGACGTAGAGGCCCTGCTCGCGCGGCCAGTGGGCCACGACGTCGGTGAATCCGAGTTCGGCCGCTCGTCTCACGGCGTCTTCGAAGGCGGCCACGCTCGACAGGCTGTACAGCGACTCCGAGTCGAGTGAGAGAGTGCGGTCGAGGCTCGACGCGTCGCGCCCGACATTCGCGCAGGCTTCATCGAGACGTGAACTCAGCTCGGCGAGGCGCCGCCACCAGGCTTCGGTGTCGTCGACACTCCCGCCGGTCGTCACCCAGCCGTCACCGAGTCGCGCCGCGACCTCGAGCCCCTTCGGGCCTTCGGCCGCCAGGTGCAGCGGCATGCGCGGATGCTGCGCCGGCTCGCCGACCATGCGGGCGCCCGAAGCCGTGAACCACTCGCCCTCGAACGAGATGCCCTCCGATCCCGGCTGCTCGAAGCGCAGCAGCACGTCGAGCGCCTCGGTGAACTCGACGAACCGCTCGAAGCGCTGCCGCGGAGAGTACTCGGGCTGGCCGAGCACGTACGCGTCGAACCCGGTGCCGCCCGAGCCGACGCCGAGCAGCAGTCGGCCGCCCGAGATCTGGTCGAGTGTCGCGACATCCTTCGCGAACGGCACCGGGTGCCGGAAGTTCGGGCTCGCCACGAAGGTACCGAGCCGGATGCGCTCGGTGACCATCGCCGCCGCGGTGAGCGTCGGCACGGTCGCATGCCAGCGCTCTCCGGCGAGGCCACGCCACGAGAGGTGGTCGTAGGTCCAGGCGTGATCGAAGCCGAGTTCCTCGGCGCCGCGCCAGTAGCGGGCGGCCTCGGGCCAGTCGTGCTGCGGAAGGATGACGATGCCGAAACGCATGAACCGAGTCTAGGCAACGCCGCGGCACCGGCCAGGCCTCAGCCCGCGATCGGGCCCACTGCGGCGTCGAGCGCCTGCCGCAGATCGTCGATCAGATCGTCGGCACCCTCGAGCCCGATCGAGAATCGCAGGTGCCCGTAGCGCTTGAACCCCTCGGGGTAGAACGCGACTCGCGGCCCCGTCGTGCCGACGTGCACGATGAGCGACTCGTCGTGCCCGAGCGAGACCGCCGACGTCACGATGCGCAGGGCCGCGACGAACGCATTCTGCACCTCAGGGCCGCCGTCGACGGCGAACGACATCACGCCGCCGAAGGCTCCGCCGAACTGCGCGGTCGCCAGTTCGTGCTGCGGATGCCCCGACAGACCGGGATACGCGACGAACGCGATGCGCGAGTCCGCGTCGAGTGCCTCCGCCACGAGCAGGGCGGTCGTGAACGTCTGGCGCAGGCGCAGCGGCAGCGTCACGGATCCGCGCATGATGAGCCACGCGTTGAATGGGCTGATGACCCCGCCGACGTCGACCATCGCATCGGCCTTCAGCTCGGCGACGAGCTCGCGACGGCCGATGACCGCCCCGCCCATGGCATCGCCATGCCCGTTGATGTACTTCGTGAGCGAGTGCACCGAGAGGTCGGCGCCGTGGTCGAGCGGTCGGAAGAACGGCGGCGGGGTGAACGTCGAGTCGACGCTGAGCAGCGCACCGGCCTCGTGCGCGATGGCCGCGACGCTCGCGACATCCGTCACCTTCGTCGTCGGGTTCGCGATCGCCTCGATGTGCACGAGCCGGGTGTTCGGTCGCACGGCAGCGCGCACCGCTGAGAGGTCGCTCGTATCGACGAAATCGGCGTGGATGCCGTACTTGTCGGGCAGCAGCTCGGTGAACAGCCGGAAGGTCGCCTCGTACGAGACATCCGACACGACGACGTGGTCGCCCGACTTCAGGAATGTGAAGAACACCGCGTGCAGCGCCGCGACGCCGCTCGCGAGCACGACCGCGTCTTCACCGTGCTCGAGGATCGCGAGTTTGCGCTGCAGGCCGATCTGGTTCGCACCCGAATTGCGCGTGTAGAGCGGCGCCTCGGTGCCCGACCAGCTCATCGTCGACGGATCGTCGGGCAAGGCGTAGGAGTTCGCCATCACGATCGGGGTGCGGATGGCCCCGGAGCCGCCGTCGACGGCATTGCCGGCGTGCACCGCCTGGGTCGAGTCGGCGAGATGGGTCCAGTCCGCACGTGTCATGGCTCGACGCTACGCCTGCCGAACCGAGTGTTACGGCGCGCGGCAACTGCGGGTTGAGGAGGCGCGCCAGCGCCGTCTCGAAACCCCAACGATTCAGCAAGCAGGTTTCGCGACACTCGCTGCGCTCCCTCCTCAACCCACGAGTACCTGTCTCTACTCATGGCGGCCTTCTGCCGGAACCGGCACGAGGTCGATGTCGAGGGCGGTCGCCGCGGCATCGCGCGGCCGCTCGAACCGCACCAGCACGATGCCGCCGAGGATGAGCAGCCCGCCGAGCCCCTGCAGCGGGCCGACCGCTTCGCCGAGCACGAACCACGCGACGATCGCGGCGAAGATCACCTCGGAGAGACCGAGGAACGACGAAAGCCGGGTGCCGAGCAGCCGGATCGCGCTGATGCCTGCGACGTAGGCGAAGGCGGTCGAGACGACGCCGACCGTGAGTACCGGCGCCCACCACGGTGCGATCGCGCCGAGGTACGGCACGTCGACGAAGGTCGCCGTGTACGGCACGATGCCGATCGCCCCGACCGCGCCGAGCGCGATGGCACCGACCACGAAGCCGCTCGCTGCGAGGGCGATCGGCGGCACCGAGGCATCCGCTCGCTCGCCCAGCACGTAGTAGACGCAGACGCCGACCATCGCGAGGCCCGCGAGCAGCAGGCCGACGACGTCGAGCCCGCCACCTCCCGGCCCGACGACGAGCACGAGGCCGGCGATCGCGAGCACCGACCCTGCGATCACGACGAGCTGCGGCGCACGGCGCTGCCGCGCCCAGGCGAAGAGCACGAGCGCGACGGGCGCGAGGTACTCGATGAGCAGGGCCGTGCTCACGGGAATGAGCGCGATCGACGCGTAGAAGGCCACCTGGGTGCCGACGACGGCGATGAGCGAGTATGCGAGCACCGTCCAGCGGGCGCGCCACAGTGGCCGGAGGTCGAAGCGCAGGGCGATGAGGCCCGGAACGATGAGCACGAGCGCGGCGACGCTGATGCGCGCGAAGACCGCCGCGCCGGGCGACCAACCCGACTCGAGGAGCGGTTTCACCACCGCGCCGCCCGCGCCGAATGCGAGCCCGGCGCCGAGGCCGAGAACGATGCCGAGGATGCCCCGCGAACCGCGCATCACCGTCTCCTTGGTTTGTCGGGGCGTCGGGCCTCGTCATGACCGAACGACGTTATGCTCGTGACAGTACCGGAGACGGAAGTCAGGAGTCAAATGATTTTCACCGATGACACGACGGCTGCGCTCAACTTCGTCGCCGCGCTCGCCGACACCGTGCCCGAGGCATCCGAATCGGGTACCGACGAGCTCTCCACGCCCGGACAATTGGCAGCGATCCTCGATGCGTGGGGGTACTCGGGCCGCCGCGACGGCGACGCCCGCGAGGTCGCCGACATCGCGGCGGCGCGCGATCGCCTGCGCACGCTCTGGCGCCTCGACCGAGACGAGGCCGTGACCGAGGTGAACGCGATCCTCGCCGAGGCGAACGCCCTGCCCCGATTGGTTCGGCACGACGACCTCGACTGGCACATCCATGCGACCTCGCAAGACGCGCCGCTGACCGAACGCATCCTCGTCGAGGCCGCGATGGCGTTCGTCGACGTCATCCGTGCCGGCGAGACGAACCGCCTGCGCGGCTGTGACGCCGACGACTGCGCCGGGATCTTCGTCGACCTGTCGAAGAACGCGTCGCGCCGATTCTGCAGCACCCGCTGCGGCAACCGCATGGCCGCGCGGGCGCACCGCGCGCGCGTCGGCGTGTAGCCGCGACACGCGAAACGGGCCGCCACCCGGAGGTGACGACCCGTTCGAAGAAGTTCGCGGTATCAGCGACAGCCGCAGAGACTACTCTGCTTAGCGGCGCAGCTCCTTAGCGGCGCAGCTCCTTAGCGGCGCAGCTCCTTAGCGGCGCAGACCGAGACGCTCGATGAGCTTGCGGTAGCGGTTGATGTCCACATCGGCGAGGTAGCCGAGCAGACGCCGACGCTGACCGACGAGGAGGAGCAGGCCACGACGCGAGTGGTGGTCGTGCTTGTGCTCCTTCAGGTGCTCGGTGAGGTCTTTGATTCGCTTCGTGAGGAGCGCGATCTGAACCTCGGGGGATCCAGTGTCACCGGGGTGCGTCGCGTACTCTTCGATGATCGCCTTCTTGACATCAGCTTCAAGTGCCATAGATGGGATCCCCTTTCTCCTTGTTGCGCGCTGCCCGTGGCCGAATGCCTGGGCTCTCTTTCTGCGCGGCCGTCATGACGGCAACCTCAATACTCTACCAGAGCGGATGCGGCGTGGCCGCCCGTGCGGCTCGACGTGCTGGTGCTCCACTCATGGTGCTGTTCGTAGCAATCGTGGTCGGCATCCTGCCGCTCATTTGGTACGCGGTGAAGTCTGGCACGACAGCGGTGATCGAGGTTGCGGCGCCGCAGCAGTCGGCCGCGAGCGCGCGGCTCGGCGAGCTCGGCCGGCTGCGCGCGGAGGGCTTGATCTCGGAGTCCGAATACTCGTCGAAGCGCGCAGAGGTCCTGCGCGAGCTCTGATCCCCGCGGTTGGCGCCACCACGACGCGGGTTCGCGCCGACATCAGCCGAGCGCGATGACCACCTTGCCGAGCACCTCGCCGGCGCGGAGACGCTCGAGGTGACGCGGTACCTGTTCGAGCGGGTGCGGGCCGTCAAGGATCGCCCGCAGCTCGCCGGCGACGGCCAGCGCGGCGAGTTCGGGCAAGTCGCGGTTCGGGACCGCAGCAAGCAACCCGACATGGCCGGCGGCGGCATTCCGGCTGCCGCGCGCGCTCGCGAGGAGCACCTGCATGATGCGGCTAGGACTCCCACCGATGGCGACGGCACGCCCGCCGTCGGCGAGCAGCTCGCGGGACCGCGAGGGCGGCAATGCGCCCACCACGTCGAGCACGAGATCGTAGGGCGCGGGTGACGTCGCCGCGCCCTCGATGCCCGCTCCGTCGATACCCGTACCGACGACGTCCGCACCGAGTTCGACGAGCGCGTCGAACTTCCACGCCGCGCGCTCGACCGCCGTCACATGCGCCCCAGCGCGCGCCGCGAGCTGGATCGCGAACGTGCCGACTCCCCCGCCGGCGCCGACGATGAGCACGCGTCGCCCGCCCAGCGCGCCGTTCTGAGCGATCGCGCCTGCGCCGCCGAGCGCCCGCCATGCCATGCTCGCGGCCTGCGGAAGTGCGGCGGCGGTGAGATCGTCGAGTCTGGGCGGCCTCGAAACGAGGGCCTCCTCAGGCGCAACCACGAACTCGGCGAAGCCGCCCCAGCCCGACGCCGAGAGTTCGCCGAAGACGGCATCTCCCACCCGATGCCGGCTCGTGCCGCGGCCAACGGCGACGACCGCGCCCGAGACATCCGAGCCGATCACCCGATGCTTCGGACGGAACGGCGCCGCGAGGCGCACGAGCGTTGCGCCGATGGCGAGGTCGACATCCCAAGAGTTGAGCGACACCGCGGCGACCCGCACCGCAACCTCGCCGGCCGCCGGCACTGGCTCCGGGACATCGGCGAGCCGCATGACGCGCTCGGGCGGGCCGTACCGGTCGAGCACGATCGCACGCATCGGCACGGCATCCCTCCCCTCGCACAACGGGTGCTCCGAGGAGAGCGAGACCCGACTCTGCGCGGCGGATGCTTGCGGCCGGACGCGAGGTGCGCGAAGCTGCCCGCATGCGGATCCTCCCCGTCGTCATCGGCGCGATCGTCGCCGTCATGGGCGTGGTCTTCATGCTGCAGGGGTTCGGCGTGATCGGCGGCAGCCAGATGACGGGCTCCACCGTGTGGGCAGTTCTCGGGCCGATCATCGCGCTCCTCGGCATCGGGCTCATCGCCTACGGGGTGCGCGGCCGCCGCAAGGGCTGACAGCGCGCACACCGACGCACGCCGAACGCGGGTGCTTGGCAGAACGGACGCCCCGGGGCAGACTGGCCCCATGGGGTTCGTCATCAAACGGGTCTACGACGCGGCGGAGGCATCCGACGGCTATCGAGTATTGGTCGATCGGCTCTGGCCGCGCGGCGTGAGCAAAGAGCGCGCCGAGCTCGACCTGTGGGACCAGGAGGTCGCGCCCTCCCCCGAACTCCGCGCCGAGTGGCATCACAACCGCGAACGGTTCGACGAGTTCGCCGAGCGCTATCGGCGCGAACTCGACGAGAACGAGGCGGCGCGGGAGCTCATCGCCCTGGGCGGCGAGCACGAGCGGGTGACTCTGCTTTTCGGGGCGCGCGACGAGGAGATCAACCACGCGACCGTGCTGCTGGAGTGGCTCGCCGAGCACGGGGCATCCGTCGACCGCAGCGCATGAGCCATACGGCGCCAGTTCAGGACGCAGATCGCACACCGATCGCACACTGATCGTGCGCGTCGTGCCGGCGCCAACCGTGGTCCGTTCGAGGCTGCCGGACTCGGACATCATCCTGGTTCGAGGTGGGTCGAGCTGGCTCGTCGAGAGTGACGCATCCTCAGAATTCGTAGAATGATCAGCGCTTTCATGTAGATCTCGATGTCGGTGGGTGCTGGTTGAATGAAGACATGCCAGCCACCGCGATCGCACCGTCAGAGACGGCGTTGGCCTTCGAGCTTGCGGCGATCTCGGCGTTCGACGGCATGATCCGGCAGATCCAGGCCGACCAGTTCCGGCGCATCGGGCGCGCTCGTGAACTCGCTGCAGAGGTCGAGGGCGTGACCGCGGCGAGCAGCGCGTCGCAGCGCGACCTCGCCGAACGCTCGTTCGTCGCCGAGCTCGCGACGACGCTCGGTCAGCACGAGGCATCCGCAGCCCGACTGGTCGACGAGGCCGACCGGCTGACCGGCCCGCGCTGGGCGACCCTCACTGCGCTCGAGCGCGGCGACCTCGGCCTGACGCAGGTGCGATCAGTACTCGAGCTCACCCGGGCACTGCCGCCTGACGTCGCCGACGCGGTCGAACAGGTGGCCCTCGATGCTGCCACCGCTGCGGCGGCCGACGGCACGGTCTCGACGAACGCCGATGTGCGTCGACGCATGCGCAGGGCGGCCGAGCGCTTGCACCCCGAGGCGTTGGCCGCACGGCGGGTGCGTGCCGTCGACGAACGGCGGGTGTGCGTCGACCCGGCGCCAGATGGCATGGCGTGGCTGAGCGTGCTCCTCGAAGCCGAGCGTGCGCTCGCGATCAAGCACCGGCTCGACGCGCTTGCGGCGCGCGATGCATCGGGCGATGTTCGCACGACCCGCTCCTGCACCGCCGACCTGCGAACGACGGCTCAGCGCGCCGCCGATCTCGCGGCCGATCTCCTGCTCGGCGGCACGCTGGCCGACGACGAGCGCACCCGTTCCGGCGCAGCTGCGACCGGCAGTGTGCATCCGCGCATCAACGTCACGGTGCCGGTGCTGACGCTGCTCGGGCTCTCCGACGAGCCGGCCGACCTCGAGGGCTACGGTCCCATCGACGCCGATACTGCTCGGCGGCTCGCAGCGCACGCGCCCTCGATGCGACGCATCCTCGTGCACCCCGAGACCGGCGCGGTGCTCAGCTACGGCCGCGAACACTACCGGGCGCCCGCCGACCTCGACGGCTTCGTGCGTTCGCGTGACGGCGGCTGCCGGTTCCCGGGCTGCTCACGCCGCGCCGACCTCACCGACCTCGACCACACTCGTGCGTGGGCGCACGGCGGCAAGACCGAGGCGTCGAACCTCGCGGCGCTGTGTCGCCTCCATCACCGCTTGAAGCATGAGAGCGAATGGCGCGTCGTGCACGAACCCGGCGGGGTCCTGCGCTGGACCTCGCCGGCCGGGCACCTCTTGCGCACGCAGCCCGAACGGCCGTTCATGTCGGTCGGGGCGGGCGAGGGGGTCGCACCGCCCGATCCACCGCCAGACCATCCGAAACCACTGAACCCACTGAACCCACTGAACACTGCGGCGCAGCAGAGCGCCGATCCGCACGGAGGTATCGATCCGCAGCGGAGCGCCGATCCGCAGCAGAGCTGTGATGAGGAGTTCGCAGCACTTGTGCTTCGATACTCGAACGAAGCACCGTTCTGATCATTTGTCGCGCTGTGCCTCATTCGCGCACGGTTCGATCGCGCAGCGTTCACTCATCGCGCAGCGTTCACTCATCGAGCGCCGTTCACTCGTCGCGCCGTTCGTCGCGCAAAGTTCGCGGGTCACACCGCCCGTCGTTCGCGCGCCGTGACAGTGCGAACAGCAAGATCGCCGGGTTCGTTGCCCTACGGCGCCAGCAGGAAGATCGCCGGCCACCCCGTGTGCGCGTAGACGATGACGGCGAAGACAACTGCGTCGAAGAGCATGTGCACGACGAACACGTACGTGAGCGACTTCGTGAGCTTGAACGTATAGCCCTGGATCAACGCGAACGGGATGGTGAGCAGCGGCCCCCACGACTGGTAGCCGAGCTCCCACAGGAACGACACGAACACGATCGACTGCAGCAGGTTCGCCTGCCACGACGGGAAGTGCCGTCGCAGCAGCACGAAGACCGTGCAAACGAAGAAGAGCTCGTCCCACGTGCCGACGGCGGCGACGCCGACGAACAGGCGCGCGATCGTGTCGGGCTCGGTCACGGTCGGCCAGTTCTCGTAGACACCCGAGGTGATGAAGTAGAACGGCAGAATGAGCCAGCCCGCGAGCGTCACGAAGATCAGGTAGAGCCACTGCGTGCGGTTCCAGCGCCGCCCGGTGCGCCACGGGAAGCGGATCACGTGCTCGCGATAGACGAATCGCGAGATGACGTACGGCACGAGCACGGCGAGCCCGAGCACGACCGCGAACCGCACCATTCCCTCATTGCTGAGGTCGGCCTTGAGCGAGACGGTCGAGATGATGACCTGTCCGACGGCGATGAGCGCGAGATCGGCGAGCAGCCGCTCGGTGCGGCCCGAGCGGTCGCAGAGCCACGCGGCGAGGAGGCCCGCTGCGAGCATCGCGTAACCCGCGATCGGCACCATGAAGCCGAAGAGCAACACCGCGGCACCGCACACGAGGAGCGCCGGAACGAGGGCGATCGGATGCGTTCGCAGTTCGGGCAGCCCATCGGATGCCGCGGCGCGGGCGTCGGGCGCCTGGTCCTCGTTCATGCGCGACATCAGCTGTTCCCCTACTCGTCGTCGCCGAGCTCGCCGCGACGCGATGCCCGGGCCCAGCGGGTGAGGAAGACGGCTCCGGCTTCGTCGTGGATGAGGTCGCCCGCGGTGAGCACCGGATATCCCGTGGCCGGGATGCCCTCGGCTGGGCGCACGTCGACGTGCCGCACGCGCTCGCCGCGCCCGTGCAGCCAATCGGCCATGCGATAGTCGCCGCGCGAGTCGCCCATCGTGCGCCAGTGCTGCGGTCGGATGCCTCGCGCTTCGAGCAGTTCGACAGCGCGTGCAGCCCCGAGGTCCTTGCCGAGGCGCACCGATTCGACGTCGGTCGAGATGATCGTCGGGTCGATGCGCCAGTGCACGCGCCCCGCGGCATCCGGTCGCTCGTCGCCCTCACAGATCGTGCCGAAGCCGCGGTCGGCGAGTGCGGCGCCGGCGTGCGCATCGAAGCGCGGTCGGGCTGCGAGGTAGTCATCGGATGCCACGTGCACGTGCTGCTCGACCGACACCATCGCGCGCTTGGTGTCGTCGAAGAACGCGAACTCTTCGAAGTGCGCCTCGACGTACGCGCGCATATCGGCGGCGAAGTCGGCAGGCATCGCGAGGTCGAGGTCGACGAAGATCTCGCCGAGTCCGTCGAGGTCGATCGCGGCCCAGACCGCGCCTTTCTCGCAGATCGCCCAGACGGGCGCGCCCGGCTCGAGCCCCGCGGCGAGGAGCGGCGGTACGACCTGCTCGGTGATGAACGCATCGGAGCGCCCTGTGTTGAATATCACTGGGTTGCCGGCGTTGGCGAGCGCCGCGAGATCGCGAGCGATCGACGGGATCGCGATCGAGCGCGTCACAGGACTCGCGATGGGCCCGTCGACGTCGAGCAGGAGGCCGAGGAGCGGGGCGGAGGTCACGCGTCCAGCCTACGGGCGCGGCGCCCCGCCGATGTCGTCGCCTGCAGGCGCGAGCACCTCTGGACGCGACGCCTCGCCGTCGTCCCCGGCAGGCGCGAGCACCTCTGGGCGCGGCGCCCCGCGGATGTCGCCGGCAGGTGCGAGCATCGAGCCATGCAGCAGATCGTGCCCCCTTACCTGCTCGACCGCATCGCCCAGGCGGCCGGCCCACGGTTCCCGCTCGCGGCCGAGGCCGCGAGGCGTGCCCTGCTGCGCGAGCCCTCGGCACGACTCGGCCCTGAGGCCATGCCCGACCTCCCGAGCGTGCTGCCAGACGCCCCGTCGATGCCCGACCGTCGCATCTCCGACGCCGAGGGTCGCGAGGTGCTGCCCGGTCGGCTCGTGCGCCGCGAAGGCGAACGTGCAACGGGCGACGAAGCCGTCGATGACGCCTACGACGGCCTGGGCGATACGCATCGCATGTTCGACCGGGTCTTCGGCCGCGACTCGATCGACGGCGCCGGCATGCCCCTCGAGGCGACCGTGCACTTCGGCGACCGCTACGACAACGCCTTCTGGGACGGCGAACGCATGGTGTTCGGCGACGGCGACGGCGAGATCTTCCGCGGATTCACCGATTCGCTGAGCGTGATCGGCCACGAGCTCGCCCATGGGGTCACCGAGCACACGGCGAAGCTGCGCTATCAGGGGCAGTCGGGGGCGCTCAACGAGCACGTCTCCGACGCCTTCGGCGCGCTCGTCGAGCAGTACGCGCTCGGTCAAGACGCCGAAGCCGCGAGCTGGTTGATCGGCGAGGGCATCTTCACCGACGAAGTGCAAGGGCGGGCGCTGCGGTCGATGCTCGAACCGGGCACCGCGTACGACGACGACGTGCTGGGCCGCGACCCGCAGCCCGATCACATGCGCGACTACATCGAGACTTCCGACGACAACGGCGGCGTGCACCTGAACTCCGGCATCCCGAACCGAGCGTTCGCGCTCGCTGCGCTCGAGCTCGGCGGCTTCGCCTGGGAGCACGTCGGGCGCATCTGGTACGACGCGCTCACCTCGGGCCGGCTGCCCGTCGACGTCGACTTCGCCACGTTCGCGGCCGAGACGGTGCGGTCGGCACGTGATCGGTACGGACGCGACAGTGCTGAAGAGCGCGCCGTCGCGGGCGGCTGGTCGGCGGTCGGCATCGAGGTACCCACGGAGTAGGTAGCGCGACGGCGAGAGTACGATCGGCCCATGGACGTCATCGTGTCCCGCAGCGGTGGCCTCGCCGGGTTGAGGCTCACCTGGGAGGTTCGCGTCGACGAGCAGCCCGACCCCGACGAGTGGTACATCCTCATCGACGAGATCCCATGGGGCGACCCGCCCCCGCTGCCGCCCGAGCCCGACCGGTTCGTGTACCGCATCCGCTGCCCACCGCACGAGGCGACGCTCGCCGAGCGTCAGCTCACGGGGCCGTGGCGTCAGCTCGTCGACCGCGTGCAGGAGACGACGGATCCGCAGCGGCGCGGTCCGCGCGAATCGCCGCCACCACGCCCCACGCGATGAGGCCCTGAGCCGCCAGGTAGGTCGACATGACGATGAGGTCGTGAGCGGCGACCCCGTACCCGGGCAGGAACCTCCCGAGGGCGAGCACCGAATCCGAGACGACGAAGAACGCGCCGCCGAGGGCGATCCACTTCCCGTGCATCGACGCGCAGGTCGCCATCATGCCGATGGCCGCCGCGTACAGCACGATCGGCGCGGCGAGCATGCCGGCATGCGGCAGCAGCAGGCCGAGCAGGACGATCATCCACACCCAGTACACGTACGACCAGACCGGCGGGCGGCGACGGGCGCGGGGCATCCGCAAGAACAGCACGATGTAGACGACGTGTGCGAACAGGAACGAAGCAAGCCCGGCCACGAACCAGCCGTCACCCGGGAAGGAGAGCAGCACATCGCCGCCCCAGGAGAACGCGATGCCGGCCAACAGCATCGGCACGGCGCCTCGAATCGGGCGCACGAGGAGCACCACCGCCAAGGCGAGCAACGGCATCAGCAGCGCCTTGGTCGCCGTCACACTCCACGCCGGGCCGACGTACAGCAGCACGAGGTGAGCCGCCGAAAACACCAGATACGGCACGAACGCGATGAGGGGCGATCGGAATCGGTTCACAAGTCGTACTCTTTCGATGCGGGCCATTGATCTTCGATGCGGGCCATTGATCTTCGATGCGGGCCACTGATCGGCCGCATGCCAGACTACCGAAGTGCAGCTTCCGGCGATCGACACCGTCTCCCTCACCCGTCCGATATCGAGCGCGGATCTCGCGGCGCAACGGAAGCGGGATCTCGCGGCGGGCCGCGCCAATCCGCGGCCGGCGATCGGACTCGGGGTGTTCCTCGGGGTGATCGGCGTCGGCTGCCTCGCGATGGCGGTCTACGGAATCGTCGCAGCGTTCGGCTGGGCATGGTTCGCTGCGCTCGCGATCGTCGTGGCGTGCGCGATATTCGGCGCGATCACGGTCGGCGTCGTCGCGATCTGGCGCCTGGTCACCGGCATGCCGGCGAAGGCCGGTGCCAGGCTGCATCGCTTCGCCGAGCTGAACGATCTCGACTACGAGCCGGATGCCGCACCAAGGCTGCCGGGCCATCTCTTCGAGCAGCTCCGCGGGAAACCGCGCAATTCGCGGTTCTCGACGAGATCGGGCCGCATGGTCGAGATCGGCAACCTGCTCTACGTGCAGACGAGGGCCGGCACGTCGGTGAGGATCTCGATCGGACCCGGCGGTTCGACGAGCACCTCTGCCGACCCCGCGTCGTATTGGAGATACGTCGCCGTACGCCTCGACGCTCCGCTGCCGCACATGGTGCTCGAACCTCAGGGGCGAACGACGGAGGGACGTGCGTTCCCCGTCGACTTCGACGGAGATCAGCACCTCTCACTCGAGGGCGACTTCGACCGGCACTTCCACCTGTTCGTACCGAAGGAGTACGAGCGCGATGCGCTCTACATCTTCACCCCCGACCTCATGGCGGCGATGATCGACGAAGCGCCCGGAATGCACATCGAGATCGTCGACGACTGGGTGATCTTCAGCCGCAACGGCCGGGCCGACTTCGCGGCACCGTCGACGTGGGCGGCGATCGATCAGATCGCGAACCGCGCGGCATCCAGAATCGTCAAACGCGGTGGCCGCTATCGCGACGAGCGCGTGGTCAGCGGAACGTCGACGGCCGGGAGGGACGCGGTGCTGCGCACCGTGGCCCCTGCCGGCCGTCGACTTGAAAGCTGAGCGGTCAGCTGACGCCGAGCAGGTCGATCACGAAGATGAGCGTCTTGCCGGACAGCTGGTGGCCGCCGCCTGCCGGGCCATAGGCCTGCTGCGGGGGCACGGTGAGCTTGCGCCGGCCGCCGACCTTCATGCCAGGGATGCCCGCTTGCCAGCCGCTGATGAGCGAGCTGAGCGGGAAGTTGATCGACTGGCCACGACCCCACGAGGAGTCGAACTCCTCGCCGCTGTCGTACTCGACGCCGAGGTAGTGCACGTCGACCGTCGAGCCGGGCTGCGCCTCGGCGCCGTCGCCCACGACGATGTCTTCGATCACCAGGTCGACGGGAGCCGGACCCTCGGGGGCGTCGATCTCAGGCTTGCTGTTCGTATCGGTCATGCATCAACCCAAACAGGTTCGCGGCTTCGTCGCAATCGCGGACAACCGTCCACTCCCCTCTTGCGCTGACTGCGAACACGTTGCATTCTGGAATTCAAGGACTCGTCGCCTGGTAGAGATGTCGGCAATGCCACACCACAGGGAGGCGAGTTTCTTTGTGCGGGCGAGGTGGAGCAGTTGGGCACACCGGCTGGCGATCACTCCGAAGAGCCGGCTCCGCCCGGACCCCGGAGCCCGGACCTGAGACCTGAGACCTGAGACCCGTGACCCGTGAGCAGAGAGCAGAGAGCAGAGAGCCTCAGCTCACGAGTATGCGGCGCTCCTCGACGACTGCCGCGAGGAGCGCCCGTTCGTCGACCAGCGTGCGCTCGCTCGCGAGCCCCGTCGCGATGCGCTGCCGAGTGAAGGCCAGGTGCGTGGCATCCGTGATCAGCTGCTTCATCACGCCGATGCGCGGCGGCGTCTGCGACTTCGCCCAAGCTTTCGCCTGGCGCCTGCCCGCGGGCGTTGCGAGCATCTCCACTTCGGCCGGGCTGAACCAGCCGGCAGCGCCGTACTCGGCGAGTCGATGTCTGGTGACCCGCACCTCTTGCCTGCGAAGGAAGAACGTGAGCAGCACGGCGGCGATGAAGATCGGCACCTGCACTGTGAAGTAGAGCCCGATGGCATCGTCGGCGAAGGCGAGCGAACCGTTCCAGAGGGCGTGCAGAAGTACCGCGCCGAGGAGGCCGAGCAGGAACCAGCCGATCACGCCCGCTCCCCCGCCCCGACGCGCGCCGATGCCGATCGCAAGGCCGGTGCACACCGTGAAGAGCACGTGCGCGAACGGCGAGAAGAGACCGCGCACGACGAACGTCGCACCGAGGGTCTGCGCGCCTCCCTCCGCGAGTGCGGTGCCGAAGTACAGCACGTTCTCGGTGAACGCGAAACCCGCCGCGACCGTGGCCGCATAGACGAGCCCGTCGACCGGTCCGTCGAAGTGCGAGCGCGAGAACGCGAAGATGAGGAGCACCCCGATGCCCTTGGCGAGCTCTTCGACGATGGGCGCCTGCACGACCGCCTGCAGGGCCTCGTCGCGCGCACCACCCGGTTCGGCGAACGCGAGCGCAAGCTGCACCCCGAGATCGACGAGCAGGGCGATTGCGACCGACACCGCGGCGCCCCACAGGAACGCGAACCAGAGCGCCCAGCGCGGCTCGGGCTCCCAGCGGTCGACCCAGCGCACGGCGAGCAGCACGAGCGCGAGCGGCACGAGCGCGAGGAGCGAGCCGATGGCGAGCGTGGACAGGCCGAATCCGATCGCGATGTAGGCGAGGACGAGCAGCCCGACGATGCCGCCGATGATGATGCCGACGATCGCGAAGACCAGCCCGCCGCTTCTCGCCTTCGGCGGTGCCGTCCAGATCGGCGGTGCGGGCGACGGGTTCTGGGCGGGGTCGGGGGCCACGGTGGTCACCCGGGCAGCCTATCGAGCGGGCGGCGCGGATGCCTCGAACATGACCCCCGGGTTCAGGATGCTTGTGGGGTCGAAGAGCGCTTTGATGCCGCGCTGCAGCTCGAACGAGTCGTCGCCGAGCTCGTCGGCCAGCCACCGCCGCTTCAGGATGCCGACGCCGTGCTCTCCGGTGAGCGTGCCGCCGAGCGCGACCGCCGTGCGGAACATGGCGTCGGCCGCGGCCCACACGTCTTCGGGCACCTCATCGCCCGTGAATACGAAATTGGGATGCAGGTTGCCGTCGCCGGCGTGCGCGATCGTCGGAATCTCGATGCCGTAGCGCTCGCCGATCTCCTCGATGGCGCGGAACATCTCGGGCAGACGCGAGCGCGGCACTGCCACGTCTTCGATGAGCACGTTGCCCGATGCGGCGAGCGCGGGGTGCATGGCGCGGCGAATGCCGAGCAGACGCTCGCCCGTCGCGGCATCCGTCGACAGGGTCGCCCGTCCGCCCGACGCGACGAACAGGCGGGCGATCTCAGCGGCCTCGTCGGCTGAGCCGGCACCGTCGGTCTGCGCCAATAGGAAGGTCTCGGCGGGTGCCATCGATTCGAGCGGCGTGCCCGCGAGCCCGGCCGGGCCGATGTAGGCGGCAACGCGGGCGAGGCCGGCGGCGTCGATGAGTTCGAGCACGGCCGGCCGCAGGCGGGCTGCGGTGACGGCAGCGGATGCCGCGGCCGCCGCCTCGATGTCGGGGAACACTGCGGCGACGGTGACGGTGACGCCACGTGTGACCGGTTGGAGGCGCACCGTCGCTTCGACGATGACGCCCAGCGTGCCCTCGGAGCCCGTGAAGAGTGCAGTGAGGTCGTAGCCGGTGACGCCCTTCACCGTGCGGTGGCCGGTGCGGAGGAGCCTCCCGTCGGCGAGCACGACGGCGAGGCCCAGCACGGCCTCGCGGGTGACGCCGTACTTCGCGCAGAGGAGACCGCCGGCATTGGTCGCGATGTTGCCGCCGATCGAGGAGATCGCCCGGCTCGCCGGGTCGGGCGCGAACCAGAGCCCGCGCGGGGCGATGGCGTCGTTGAGGTCGCCGTTGAGCACGCCGGGCTCGACCACTGCGAGCTCGTCGGCCTCGGAGATCTCGAGCACGCGGTTCATGCGTGAGAGGTCGAGCATGATCGCACCGGGACTCGCGATGCCGCCACCCGCGAGGCCCGTGCCGGCGCCGCGGGGTACCACGGGCGTGCCGGTCTCGTGCGCGATGCGCATCACGGTCTGCACCTCGGCGACGGATGCCGCGTGAACGACGGCGATCGGCGGCGTGGCGCTTCTCCACCCGGATCGGTCTTCCCGACTGGACTCGAGGTCGGCCGATTCCGTCGACACGGATGCCCCGAGGGCATCTTGCAGGAGGGTCACGGCGACGTGCGGCATCCCTCCACCATACGTTGGACCGCTCGTGTCCGATTTCCGCCGGTCGATGTCGGCTGGGCATGCGATGCTGGGGGCATGACCACCGCAACGAGCACGCGCCGGCTCGCAACCGATCCGCTCGACGACCCCGAGTTCGCCGAGCGTTACCGTGCGATGCAGGCGCGCGACTCGCGCTTCGACGGGCAGTTCATCACGGGCGTGCACTCCACCGGCATCTACTGCCGGCCGAGCTGCCCGGCCGTGGCTCCGAAGGCGTCGAACGTGAGCTTCTACCTCACTGCCGCTGCCGCACACGAGGCGGGGCTGCGCGCGTGCAAGCGGTGCCTGCCCGATGCCGTGCCGGGTTCACCCCAATGGGACCTGCGCGACGACCTCGCGGCGCGCGCCATGCGACTCATCGCAGACGGTGTCGTCGAGCGCGATGGCGTGCCGGGCCTCGCGGCCCGACTGGGCTACACACCCCGTCACCTCACGCGCGTGCTCACCGCCGAGCTGGGCGCCGGGCCGCTGGCGCTCGCCCGTGCCCATCGCGCCCAGACGGCGAGAGCTCTGCTCACCTCGACGATGCTGCCCGCGGCCGACGTCGCCTTCGCCTCGGGGTTCGGCAGCATCCGCCAGTTCAACGACACGATCCGCGAGGTCTACGAGCGCAGCCCGCTCGAGCTTCGTGCGGCCGCCAGAGTGCGCGAGCGCGAGCGACGATCAGCACCCCGTCGATCAACGACCCGAGGCGCCGGCGAACCCGCCGTGGCGGGCGACCGTTCTCAGTTCTCCGTGCCCGCCTCGTTCTCTGCTCCCGCATCGTCCTCCGTGCCTGCGGCGCCCGTCGAGGGCGGCGTGGTGCGCCTGCGCCTGCCGGCGAGGCCGCCGTTCGACTCCGCCGGAGTGTTCGACTGGCTCGCGGCGCGCGCTCTCGACGGGGTCGAGCGGGTTCACGCCGGCCGGTACGAACGCACACTCTTGCTGCCGAGCGGTGCGGCGAGCATCTCACTGGCACCGGCGGGCGACACGAGCGCCCCCGCCATCGACGTCGAGGCGCGGCTCACGACCCTCGCCGATCTCCCGCCGCTCGTCGCCCGCGTGCGGCGGCTCTTCGATCTCGACGCCGACGCGCTCGCCATCGACGCGGCACTTTCGAGCGACCATGCGCTCGCGGCATCCGTTGCAGAGACGCCGGGAATTCGGGTACCCGGATGCCTCGATCCGCACGAACTCGTCTTCCGCGCGCTCATCGGGCAACAGGTGTCGGTGAAGTCGGCACGCACGTCGCTCGCGCGTCTCGCGTCCGAACTCGGCGAGCACATCGCGCCGCGCGATGACGGAGCGCCGACTGTGCTCTTCCCCTCGGCAGCGGCGATCGCCGAGCATGGTCACACAGTGCTCAGAGGCCCTGCCGCGCGGGTACGCACGATCATCGACGTTGCGGTCCGTCTCGACTCGGGCGCTCTCGTCGTCGCCGCCGAGTGCGAACGCCACGAGCTTGCGGCCGAATTGCTCTCGGTGCCGGGCATCGGCCCATGGACGGCCGGGTACGTCTCCATGCGGGTGACCCGCGCACCCGATGTGCTGCTCACGGGCGACCTGGCACTCCGCAACGGAGCCGAGCGACTGGGGCTGCCCGCCGGTGCCGCCGAGCTCGGGCGTGTCGGGCTTCGCTGGGCACCTTGGCGCAGCTACGCATCGATGCATCTCTGGCGCGCCGCCGGCACAAAGATCTGATGTCTGTACTCGTGCGTGCGCCCCGACGCGGTACGATCTCGGCATGGCGGTCACCGATGAAGCAATTCTGCGCATCAAAGAGATGATCATCGCGGGTGAGCTCTCGCCCGGGGATCGGCTGCCCCCCGAGAAGGAGCTGAGCGAACGGCTCGGCCTCTCGCGCTCCTCACTGCGAGAAGCCGTCAAGGCACTCGAAGTGATCCGAGTGCTCGATGTGCGCCGCGGCGACGGCACCTACGTCACGAGCCTCGAACCGCGACTGCTGCTCGAGGCGATGTCGTTCGTCGTCGACCTGCACGACGATCATTCGGTGCTCGAGATCTTCGCGGTTCGCCGCATCCTCGAACCTGCGGCCACGGCCCTCGCAGCCCGCAACGCCGATGCCGCCGACATGCAACGCCTCCGTGAGATCGTCGCGAGCGTCGACCATGCCGCCGATGTCGAGGGGCTCGTCGAACACGACCTCGAGTTCCACCGTGGCATCGCCGACGCCGCTGGCAACACCTACCTCGCAAGCCTCATCGACTCGCTGTCGAGTCACACGGTGCGGGCCCGCATCTGGCGCGGAATCACGCAGGAGAACGCCGTCGAGCGCACCCTCTCCGAGCACCATGCGATCCTCGACGCGATCGTCGCGGGCGATGCCGATCTCGCTTCGGCGCTCACCGTGGTGCACGTGAGCGGTGTCGAGCAGTGGCTCCGCGCCGCACTCTGAGCACGGTGTTCTGAGCGCGTTCCGGGAAGGGCGCTCTGCGCACGCGAAAGGGCGCCGGCCGAAGCCGACGCCCCGAGACTTCCGGAACCTACTCGTAGAGCACGGCCTGGATCTCGTCGTCGTCGATGTTCGACGCGTCGTACCAGTAGTAGCCCGTATCGATCGTCTTCGGCAGTTCCTCGCCGTCGAGCGCCTCGACCGCGGCTTTGACCGTCTCGTAGCCGATGCCGACCGGGTTCTGCGTGATCGCGCCGGTCATCAGGCCGTCGCGGATCGCATCCATCTGCGCCTTGCCGGAGTCGAACCCGACCACGACGAGCTGGCTCGGGTCGATACCGAGTTCCTTCACGGCCTGCACGACGCCGATCGCAGAACCCTCATTCGAGCCGTAGATGCCCTTGAGGTCGGGGTTGGCCGCGAGGATCGCCTTTGCGAGGTCGGCGGACTTCGCCTGGTCGCCGCCGCCGTACTGCACGTCGACGATCTCGATGTTCGGCTCGTTCTCCTCCATGTAGTCGACGAAGCCGTCGCGACGCTCCTGGCCGGTGACCGAGGTCTGGTCGTGCACGACGAGGGCGACCTTGCCCTCGTGGTCGACGGCCTCGGCCATGTGTTTGGCAGCCTCAGCGGCAGCGGCGAGGTTGTCGGTCGCTGCGGTTGTGAGCGGGACGTCGCTGTCGACGCCCGAGTCGAACGCGATGACCGGGATGTTCGAGTCCTTCGCCTGCTGCAGCAGTGGACCGGCCGCCTGGCTGTCGAGGGCCGCGAACCCGATCGCCGCGGGGTTCTTGTCGAGCGCGGTCTGCAGCTGCTGGATCTGCTGGTCGACGTCGGCCTCGGTGTCGGGACCCTCGAAGGTGATCTCGACGTCGAATTCCTCCGCCGCCTGCTCGGCGCCCGACTTCACGGCCTGCCAGAACTGGTGTTGGAAGCCCTTCGAGACGAGCGCGATGTACGGCTTGTCACCGTCGCCTCCTCCCGAGCCCGAACCTCCGCCGTCGCTCGCGCAACCGGCGAGCACGAGGGCTGCGGCAACGGCGCCGACGATCACGCCCATCCTTCGCTTCTTGAACATGTCACTCCTTGGTGTTGTGGGTATTCGTGGTGGTGCGGGTTGTGCCGGGCGCGCCGGCGGGTCAGGACCGCCGGCGTCGCAGCATGTCGAGGTAGACGGCGACGAGGATGACGATGCCGACGGCGACCGACTGCCACTCCTGCGGCACGGAGATGATGCGAAGCCCGTTCGTGAGCACCGCCATGATGAGCGCGCCGATCACGGTGCCGATGATGGAGCCCTTGCCACCCTGCAACGAGGTGCCGCCGATGACGACGGCGGCGATCGCCTCGAGCTCGAGCCCCATGCCGCCGGTGGGCTGTGCCGACGAGAGACGTGAGGCACTCAGCACGCCGGCGAGGCCCACGAACAGGCCCGCGAGCGTGTAGATGACGATCTTCCACCGGCGCACGTTGACGCCGGAAAGCGCCGTGGCCGCCTCGTTCGATCCGATCGAGAAGGTATAGCGGCCGACGATCGTCTTCGACAGCAGCACTGCGGCCACGATGATCATGACGATGAAGATCGCGACACCGAGCGGGAACCGGATTCCGGGGACGATCGACAGGTTCATGATCGACTGGAACTCGGGGGTGTCGTTGAAGTAGATCGGCTTGGTGCCCGAGATCACGAGCGACAGGCCCGCCGCGATCAGCATCATGCCGAGGGTCGCGATGAACGGCGGGATGCCGAGCACTGAGACGTTCACGCCGTTGATGAGGCCGATCAGTCCACCGAACAGGATGGTGGCCCCGACGCCGGCCCAGAGCGGCCAGCCGAGGTAGGTGAGGAAGACGCCGGCCATCACGCCGCAGAGCACCATTCCGGTGCCGATCGAGAGGTCGATGCCGCCGGTGATGATCACGAAGGTCGTGCCGAGCGCCAGGATGCCCGTGACGGTCGCGGCGGTCAGGATCGAGACGAGATTGTTCGTCGTGAAGAAGTGCGGGCTCGCGAACGAGAACACCGCGACGATCACGATGAGGCTCGCGAATGCGAGCAATTGCTGCAGTGAACCGCGCAGCCACGCGAATCTGGGGGTACCGGCCTCGACCGCGGCGAATGCCGTCGTCGACGGGGTCGGTGCTGGCGGTTGCGTCGTCGTCGGGCTCATCGTGCGATCGTTCCTTCGCTCGTGAATCGGGTGGCGTAGTCCATGAGGTTCTCTTGCGTCGCCTCGACGTTGTCGAGCACCGCTGTGAGGCGTCCCTCGGCCATGACGGCGATCCGGTCGGAGAGCCGGAGCACCTCTGGCAGCTCGGAGGAGATCATGATGATCGCCTTGCCCTGGTCGGCGAGCTGGCGCAGCAGGGCATAGATCTCCTCCTTGGCACCGACGTCGATGCCGCGGGTAGGTTCGTCGAAGATGAGCACTTCGCAGTCCTTCGCGAGCCACTTCGCGATGACGACCTTCTGCTGGTTGCCGCCCGAGAGGTTCTTCACGAGCTGCGCTGTCGACGGCGTCTTGATGCGGAGCTTCTCGACGTACTCGCGTCCGGTGGCCTCGATGCGCGAGCCGTTCACGAATCCCAACGCCGAGACGTAGTCGCGAAGCGAGGCGAGCACGATGTTCTCGCGAACGCTTCGCTCGAGCAGTACGCCGAGCTGCTTGCGGTCTTCGGAGAGGTACCCGATGCCGAGCCGAGCAGCCTCTGCGGGATTCCCGATCGTCACCGGCCGGCCGTGCACGAGGATCTCCCCGGACTCGATGCGGTCGGCGCCGACGATGGCACGGGCGACCTCGGTGCGACCAGCGCCCATGAGCCCCGCGAATCCGAGGATCTCGCCGGCGCGCACGTCGAAGCCGACGTCGCGCAGCAGGTGCTTCGTCGTGAGCCCGCGCACCGAGAGCACGGGCTCGCCGCTGCCCGTCGCGACAGGCGGGCGCTGTTCGCCCGAGATCTCGCGTCCGACCATGAGCGAGATGATCTCTCGCGGCTCGGTCTCGGCGGTCACCCGCGTGCCGATGTACCGGCCGTCGCGCAGCACCGTGATGCGGTCGGAGATGCGCGCGAGTTCCTCCATGCGGTGCGAGATGTAGATGACGCCCGTGTCTGGAGTGCGGAACCGCCGGATCAGCTCGAAGAGCACATCGACTTCGGTGTCGTTCAGGGCGGCGGTGGGCTCGTCCATGATGAGCACCTTCGCGTCGAACGAGAGCGCCTTGGCGATCTCGACCATCTGCTGTCGCGCGACCGTGAGCCGTTCGACCCGCTCGGTGGGGTCGAGGGCGAGCCCCAGTCGGTCGAAGAGGTCTTGGGCTCGCCGGTTGAGGGCTCGCTCGTCGAGGAACAGGCCGCCGGCCCGGTGCTCGCGGCCGATGAAGATGTTCTGCGCGACCGTGAGGTCGGGCATGAGGTTGAACTCCTGGTGGATGATCGAGATGCCGAGCTCCTGAGCATGGCGCGGCCCTTCGATCGTGAGTTCCTTCCCGTTCAGGCGGAAGGTGCCGGCGTCGGGCGTGTAGATGCCCGCGAGGAGCTTCATGAGCGTCGACTTGCCGGCGCCGTTCTCGCCGACGAGGGCGAGCACTTCGCCGTGTCGGAGGTCGAGTCGCACATCGGCGAGCGCCTGAACGCCGGGGAAGCCCTTGCTCACCCCCTCGAGGTCGAGCAGCGGGGTCGCAGCGTCGGCATGTGCGCTCATCGCGCAGCCCCGGTCGGCGTGTACGCGTTCACGACGCCCTTGCGCAGCACGATGTTGCCGTATGGTCGCAGCTCTCCCGTGCGCACGATCAGTTGCGCCGCGGCGGCCCGGTCGTAGAAGGCGAATCGCTCGAGCTCTTCGACCCGGTCGGCGGCCGCGTCGGCAGCCGCGACGAGTTCGTGCTGCACGGGCAGCCGCTCGCCACCCTCGGCCGCCATGAGCAGCACTGCAGCGCCCTCGTAGGTATCGAGCGGGACGACGGTGCGGATCGCGGCGACCACGTCGGCCGCGTCGAGTGCCGCGGCCTCGACCACCAGTGCCCCGACCCGGTGGGCGGGAAAGTTCGCGTCGGCGACGACGAGTTCGTCGCCGTGACCGAGCCGATCGAGCGCGGCGAGCAGTTCGCCGCCGAGGATCGGGTTGATGCCACTCAGCACGTGCGCCTCGCTTCCTTGAGATTCGGGATGAGTGTACTACTCATCCGATGTTTCAGCGGGTTTCACCCCGATTTGTTGCCGCTCTGTATTCAAATAGCGAAAGACATCCGATTACTCGCGCGAATACACGCGTTCGGCAGTGCCACCCAGCACAGCGTCTCGCTCGGACGGAGCAAGCTCGGCGAGACATCCGCTCATGACCGCCCACGTCGACTGATAGCCGCCGTGGGGCACCGACATCGGCCAGTCGCCGCCGTACATCAGGCGAGCCGGCCCGAACGACTCGAGCGCGATCTCCCAGAGCGGCTGCACCGTCGCACTGCCGTACGGCACTCCCGGCAGGTGCAATCCCGAGAACTTCGCGACCGTGTTCGGCAGCGCGGCGACCGCCTCGAACTCGCGTCGCCACGCGTCGAAGTCGCCGCGGCCGACAGGCGGCTTGGCGAGGTGGTCGATCACCACGGTGAGCTCGGGGATCGCGAGTGCGAGTCGCCGCGCCGCGCCGAGGTGGCGCGGCCAGGCGTCGGGCACGTCGAATGCGAGGCCGCGCCGGGCGACCTCGGCGAGCGAGGCGCGCACGCCGCGCAGCTCGAGGAACCCGTCGCGCGGGTCGTCGTGCACGAGGTGACGGATGCCGCGGAGCGCGGTCTCCCCCTCGAGCGCGTCGAGCGCTGCGAACGCCGCGGCGCGATCGTCGAGCGGCACCCAGCCGACGACGCCCGCCACCCAGTCGTGATGCGCGGCGACCCCGAGCATGAATCGCGTGTCGGCGAGCGAGTCATCGGCCTGCACGAGGATGGCAGCGTCGATGCCCGCGGCAGCGAGTTCCGCCCGCGCCTGTTCGGGCCCGAAATCCGCATCGAGCGGCCCGAGCTCAGGCGTGATCCACGCGTAGACGCTCACCGAGCGATCCCAGAGGTGCAGGTGCGCGTCGATCGTGCGGGCTGGCGGGGTCACGGAATGAGCCCCTCGTCGCGCAGTCGGATCCACAGGGCGTCGGGAACGGGTGCGTGCACCCGAGCGGCGTTCTCGGCGATCTCGGCCGGGCGCGCCGAGCCGACGACGACCGATCGCACAGCAGGGTGCCGGAGCGGGTACTGCAGCGCAGCGACCGGCAACTCGACGCCCTCGGAGCGGCAGACTTCGGCGAGCCGGGTGGCGTGCGCCAGCACCTCGGGCGGCACCGCGCCGTAGTTGTAGCGGCCACCCTCCCCCGGTCTCGACGTCGAGAGCAGGCCGGAGTTGTAGACGGCGGCGGCGACGACGCCGACCCCGCGCTGCTCGCACAGCGGCAACAGCTCGGCGAGCGCCGGCTGCTCGAGCAGCGTGTAGCGCCCGGCGATCATCACGAGGTCGAGGTCGCCTTCGCGAACCGCGCGCGCCGCGGCATCCGCAGAGTTGGTGCCGATGCCGATGGCGGCGACGACGCCTTCGTCGCGAAGCTTCGCAAGCGCGGGCAGCCCCTCGCCGATGCCTCGATCGAGGTCGTAGACGTCTGGGTCGTGCAGGAATGCGATGTCGATGCGGTCGAGACCGAGGCGTTCGAGGGAGTCCTCGAGGCTTCGGCGGATGCCGGCCTCGCTCGGGTCGAAGCGGCGTACCGTGCTGTTCGGCACGGCGAAGTCGAACGCCAGGTCGTCGCCGCCGGCGAAGTCGGGGTTCGGGTCGAGCACTCGCCCGACCTTCGTCGAGAGCACGAAGTCTTGGCGGGGCTTCGCGGCGAGGTAGGAGCCGAGTCGCCGTTCGGAGATGCCGAGCCCGTAGTGCGGTGCGGTGTCGAAGTAGCGGATGCCGCTGTCCCATGCCGCGGCGAGCGCGGCCTCCGACTGCGCGTCGCTCACCTCGCGGTAGAGGTTGCCGACCGAGGCCGCGCCGTAGCCGAGCGGGCCGAGCCGCTCGGCGGAGGTGACGTCAACGGTCATGCAGTCACCTCCCCGACCTGCGCACCGCGCCACGTGTACTCGTCGACGGATGCCGCGAGCATCTCGGTGCCCGCTCCGGGCGTGGTGGGCGTGAGGTACCGGCCGCGACGCACCACGGCCGGGGTGACGAAGTGCTCGTGGAGGTGGTCGACGAATTCGATCATGCGTCCCTCCATCGTGCCCGAGAGCGAGACGTAGTCGAACATCGAGAGGTGTTGCACCGCCTCGCAGAGCCCGACACCACCGGCGTGCGGGCAGACGGGCACGCCGAACTTGGCGGCCAGCAGCAGGTTCGCGATGTTCTCGTTGACGCCGCCGACGCGCGTAGCGTCGATCTGCATGACGTGCATGCCGCCGGCCTGCAGCAGTTGCTTGAAGACGATGCGGTTCGCCACGTGCTCGCCCGTCGCCACCTTGATCGGCGCGACGCCGCGGGCGATGGCCGCGTGCCCGAGGATGTCGTCGGGGCTCGTGGGCTCTTCGATCCACTCCACGTCGAATTCTGCGAGCGCGTTGACCCATTCGATCGCCGCGTCGACGTCCCACCGCTGGTTCGCGTCGATGGCGATCGGGAATCCGTCGCCCACGGCGGCGCGTGCAATGCCGAGCCGGCGGATGTCATCGGCGAGATCGGCGCCGACCTTCAGCTTGATCTGCGGGTAGCCGTCGGCGACCGCCTCGCGGCAGAGCCGGTCGAGCTTCTCGTCGGAGTATCCGAGCCAGCCGGGCGTCGTCGTGTATGCGGGGTAGCCGATCTCGAGGAGTTCGGCCGTTCGCTCGGCGCGACCGGGTTCTGCCGCGCGGAACAGCTCGAGCGCTTCATCCGGAGTGATCGCATCGCTGAGATAGCGGAAGTCGACGAGCGCGACGAGCTGCTCGGGCGAGAGCTCGGCGACCAGGCGCCAGAGCGGGAGGCCTGCTCGCTTGGCCTTGAGGTCCCAGAGTGCGTTGATCGCCGCGCCGATCGCCATGTGCATGACGCCCTTCTCGGGGCCGAGCCAGCGCAATTGCGAGTCGTGGGCGAGCAGGCGCCAAGCGGAGCCCATGTCGTCGAGCAGTGCCTCGACATCCTGGCCGAGCAAGTGGCCGCGGAGCGCGTCGAGCGCCGCGACCTCGACATCGTTGCCGCGCCCGATCGTGAAGACGAATGCGTGCCCCTCGAGGCCGTCAGCGGCGTCCGTGCGGATCGTGAGGTACGCCGCCGAGTAGTCGGGGTCGGGGTTCATCGCGTCCGAACCGTCGAGTTCGAGGGAGGTCGGGAAGCGGATGTCCCGGGTATCAACTCTGACGATGGTGCTCATGACGTCCTTTCCTGGCGACCCGAGTCGTGGCGCCCCCGAGTCGTGGCGATCCTGAGTCGTGGCGATCCTGAGCATAAACATCCGATGTCTCTCCTGTCAACCGCGCGGAGATATGCAAGAATCTCTCTGAATCGGCCTGCGCCTCACCCAGACTTCAGATGTTCACGCAGAGCCACGAATGGAGCAGACCAGCATGAGATTCGCCCGGCTCGGCAATATCGGCACCGAGATCCCCGTCATCATCGAGGGCGACCGCGCGCTCGACCTGCGCTCGATCACCGCCGACATCGACGGCCGCTTCCTAGGCGGCGACGGTATCGAGCGCGCTCGGGTCGCGGCTGGCGGCGGCGAACTCCCCGAGCTGCAGGATGCCTCGAGCCTTCGAGTCGCGGCTCCGATCGCCCGCCCCTCGGCGGTGTACTGCATCGGCATGAACTACGCCGCACACGCTGCCGAATCGGGCTCCGAGCCGCCCACGCAGATCGTCATGTTCATGAAGTCACCGAACACCGTGGTCGGCCCGTACGACGACGTCGCGATCCCCCGCGGCAGCGAGAAGACCGACTGGGAGGTCGAGCTCGGCGTCGTGATCGGTCGCCGCGCGAGCTACCTGGACTCCCCCGCCGATTCCCGCGCGCACATTGCGGGCTACGTCACGGCGAACGATCTCTCCGAGCGCGACTGGCAGATCGCGATCTCGGGTGGCCAGTGGTCGAAGGGCAAGAGTGCGCCCGGGTTCTGCCCGACCGGCCCGTGGCTCGTCACCGACGACGAGCTCGACGCCGACGATCTGCGTCTGACGAGCTTCGTCAACGGCGAGCCCCGACAGGACTCGCGCACGAGCGACCTCATCTTCGACGTCGACACGATCGTGTGGACGCTCAGCCAGTACCTCACCCTCGAACCCGGCGACCTCGTGCTCACGGGCACGCCGGAGGGCGTCGCCCTCTCGGGCCGGTTCCCCTATCTCACCGCCGACGACGTCGTTGAACTCGAGATCGAAGGTCTCGGCCGGCAACGCCAGCAGTACGTCTCATCCTGATTCGGGCCGCCTGACCCGGGCCGCCTGACCCGATCCGCCTGACCCGATCCGCCCGACCCGAATCACCCGACCCGATCCGCCCGACCCGAATCGCCTGACCCGATGCGCCCGAACCGAATCACCTGACCGACTCGAAAGGTTCCAACACATGAGCAACGAATTCAGCGGCCTCGTCGCGATCGTCACCGGCGGGGCATCCGGCATCGGAGCCGCGATCGCAGCCCGCCTACAGAGAGGCGGTGCCCGCGTCGTCGTGTTCGACCTGCAGCCGGATGCCGCGGCCCACGCCGATCTGGCCGTCGACGTCGACGTGGCCGATGACACCAGCGTGCGGGCCGGCGTCGAGCGCGTGGTCGCAGAGCTCGGCCGCATCGACATCGTCGTGAACAACGCCGGCATCGGCGCGCAGGGCACGATCGAGGCGAACCCCGACGACGAGTGGCACCGGGTGCTCGACATCAACGTCGTCGGCATGGTGCGCGTCGCTCGTGCTGCCCTGCCGTACCTCCGCGACTCCCCCGCCGCCGCGATCGTCAACACCGCGTCGATCGCGTCGACGGCGGGACTGCCGGAGCGCGCCCTCTACAGTGCCAGCAAGGGCGCCGTCGCGGCGCTCACCCGGGCGATGGCCGCCGACCACCTGCGCGAGGGCATCCGCGTGAACGCCGTCAACCCGGGCACCGCCGACACCCCATGGATCGGCCGCTTGCTCGCCTCCGCCGATGACCCCGCCGCTGAGCGCGCCGCCCTCGAAGCACGCCAACCGCACGGGCGCTTGGTGTCGGCCGACGAGGTCGCCGAAGCCGTCGCGTACCTCGCGAGCCCCGCCTCGGGATCGACGACCGGAGTCGCGATCGCCGTCGATGGGGGCATGCAGGAGTTGCGGTTGCGACCGGCGGCGAGCTGACGCGGCATCCGTTCGCGTGATCGTCTTGTCGACGCGAGGGTGCTCGAAGCGACGTTCGTTGTACATCGCGCACATCGCATTGGCCGAGTCGCCCGATAGCCTGAACAAGTGAAGTTCGCGCACCTGAGAGTCGAAGGCCAGACGATCCCTCGACTCGCGGCGGTGGTCGCGGATTCCGCGATCTTCCTCGACGAGTGCATGCAACAGCCGCCGCGCGATTTGCAAGATCTCATCGAACGCGGCGCCGAGGGCCTCGCCGAAGTGCGCGAGGTGGTCGACTCAGTTGTCGCGCTCGGCAACGACACGACGCCAGTGACTGAGCTCCGGCATTCCTCTGCCGTGTTGCGGCCGGCGCAGGTGATCGCGATCGGTGCGAACTACGCCGCGCACGCCTCCGAGCTGAAACTGCGGTCTGAGACGGCGATGACGATCTTCTCGCTCTGGCCGAACTCGCTGACCGGTCACGGCGCAACGACCACGTGGCCCGACGACCTCACGACGCAGGTCGACTACGAGGCCGAGCTCGGCGTCATCATCGGCCGGCCGGCGCGAGGCGTGCACGTGCGCGACGCCCTCGACTACGTGTGGGGCTACACCGTCGTCAACGACATCACCGCGCGCGACCTGCAGTTCAGCGAAGCGCAGTGGTCACGCTGCAAGTCGTTCGACGGGTTCACCCCCACCGGGCCCGTCGTCGTGACCGCCGACGAAGTCGCCGACCCGCAAGACCTGTGGCTCACGACGAACCTCGACGGTCATATCCTGCAAGATGCCTCGACGAGCGAGATGGTGCGCGGCGTCGCCGAGATCATCTCCTACCTCTCGCGATCGGCGACGATTCCGGCCGGCACACTCATCTCCACCGGCAGCCCCGGCGGCGCCGGGTACTCGCGCAACCCGCAGGTCTTCCTGCGCGATGGTTCGACCGTGACCGTCACGATCGAGGGCATCGGCTCGCTCACGACGCACTGCCGCGTCGTCTGAGGCGCTGGCGAACCCCGCTCAGCCGACGAGTTCACCGGCCGAGAGGCGGCGCCGGAGGAAGTCGCCCGCACGATCGAGCGCGACCCCGGCCGCATCGAGCGTGCCGAGCGCCGTCTGGTAGTTGTGGGGCGCCCGAGCCGCGACTTCGAGCACGACGTCGACGTCGTCGTGCGCCGCGTTGGCGACGAGCCTGACCGCGTCGTCGAGCAGCAGCTCCCGGCTGCCGACTTGCACGAGCATCGGCGGCAAGCCGCGCAGGCTCGCGAAGACGGGGCTCGCGAGCAGCGACGCCGCGGCGTCGGCCGCCCCCGACTCGGGCAGGTACTGGTTGGCGTATCCGCGCAGGTCGTCTTGATCGAAGAGCGGGTCATCGCCGACCCGATCCGAGAACGAGTCACCGCTCAGCGTCAGATCAACCCAAGGCGAAAAGACCGCGACCGCGGCGGGCATCCCGAGGCCGGCATCGCGGGCCGCGAGAAGGGTCGCGATCGCGAGGCCCCCGCCCGCCGAATCACCGGCGACGATCAGGCTCCGTGCGCCGAATCGCTCCAACAGCTCGCGGTAGGCGGCGAACGCATCGTCGACGGGCTCGGGAAAGCGGTGTTCGGGCGCGAGACGGTAGTCGAACGAGTACGCCGTCGTACCCGTGCGCTGGGCGAGTGCCGCCGCCATGCCCACACCGGTCGCCGCCGAACCGATCACGTACCCGCCGCCGTGCAGGTAGAGCAGCGCCCCGGCTCCCCCGCCGTCGCCGGGCACGAGCTCGATCGCGGAACGCTCGCCGATCGCGACGTGGCGAGTGGCGAATCCGTCGGGCGCGGCGACCTCGCCTTCGGTGAAGGCGATGCGCATCTCGGCGACGGTCGCGTCGGCAGCGAAGCGCGAAAGCGCGTAGGACTCGGACAACCGGTCGAACTCGAGGCGTGACATCCTGCTGCTCCTGTCGTAGATTGATTACTAGGAATCAATAGTATGAGCAATTAGCTTCCTGTCAATCTATTTCTTAGGAATACATCTGTGTCTGACGACCTCGCCCTCTTCTTCGACCTCGTGCGCGCCGAGACCCGGTGGTTCGAACAGCTCGACAGCGAGCTGTTCGAAGAGCACGACGTGCACCTGGCGAGCTACGACGTGCTGCGGGTGATCGACTCGGTCGACGGATGCCGCGTGCAGGACATCGCCGATGAGATCGGCATCACCGTCGGAGCGGTCAGCAAATCAGTCGACCGCCTCGAGCGCGACGGCTGGGTGCGACGCGTCGCGAACCCGAGCGATCGCCGATCCTCGCTCATCACCCTCACCGAGGCGGGCACCGCGCTGGTGACCCGGGCGACGCCGTTCGTCGTCGGCGCCGTGCAGTCCCGCCTCGCCTCGATCGGCGGCGACGCGCGGCGCGCGCTCACGACCGGTCTCACGGCACTGCGCGCCTCGCTCGGCTGATCAGACTCGCGCGCGAGGTGCAGCCCTGAGGGTGTCCCGGGCGTGCCCGGAAGCATCCGCCTACTCGCTCGGCTCGCCCTGCAGGTCGATCAACGGGATCGCCTTCGTGATCGGGCGCATGCCCGAGAGCTTGGAGGGCAGCAACTGGGCCATCACTGCCTCGCGAGTCATGAGCCCGGCCTCGACGACCAGGTCGGCGACGGGTCGTCCGGTCTTCAAAGCGAGCTTCGCGAGCGTGGATGCCTCGGTGTAGCCGATGAACGGGATGAGCGCGGTGATCACGCCGACGCTCGAAGCGACCATGGCCTCGAGCCGGTCGACGTTGGCTGTGATGCCGTCGACGCAGTTCACCCGGAGCGTCCAGCACGCCTGCCGCATCCACGTGATCGACTGCAGCAGCGAGTGGGCCATCACCGGCTCGAACGCGTTCAACTGCAACTGGCCGCTCTCGGCCGCCATCATCACCGTGACATCCGCACCGGCCACCGCGTAAGCGACCTGGCTCACCGCCTCGGGGATGACGGGATTGACCTTGCCCGGCATGATGCTCGAACCGGCCTGCTTGGGCGGCAGGTTGATCTCGCCGAACCCGGCCTGCGGGCCGGACGAGAGCAGGCGAAGGTCATTGCAGATCTTCGACAGCTTGATCGCGCTGCGCTTCAGCGCGCTCGAGAACGTCATGAACACACCGGTATCGCTCGTCGCCTCGATCAGGTCGGGCGCCGTCTCGAGGCGTAGCCCGGTAATCGCGCTGAGGTGGCGCACCGCCGCGGCCGCGTAGCCGGGGTCGGCGGTGATGCCGGTGCCGATGGCGGTGGCGCCGAGGTTCACCTCGGAGAGCAGCTTGATCGTCTCGCTCAGTCGCTCGTAGTCTTCGCCGAGCGTCGTCGCGAAGCCGTGGAACTCCTGGCCGAGGGTCATCGGCACGGCGTCCTGCAGCTGCGTGCGCCCGACCTTCAAGACCTCGTGGAACTCCTGGCCCTTGCGGCCGAACGCGACGCGCAGCAGATCGAGCTCACGCAACATCGTGGTGAGCGAGAAGGTCATCGCGAGCTTGACGGCGGTGGGATAGGTGTCGTTCGTCGATTGGCTGCGATTGACGTCGTCGATCGGGTCCAGCACGTCGTAGCGGCCCTTGGGGTAGCCGCCGATCTCCAGGGCGAGGTTCGCGATGACCTCGTTGGCATTCATATTCGTCGACGTGCCGGCGCCGCCCTGGATGACGCCGACCACGAACTCCTCATGAAGCTCGCCGTCGAGGATCCGCTGGCAGGCCTCGTCGATCCATTCCGCTTTCTGAGCCGTGAGCACTCCGACCTCGCGGTTCGCTCGTGCCGCGGCCTGCTTGACGGAGGCGAGCGCGACGACAAGGTCGGGGTAGACCGAGATGGGGCGCTTGGAGATCGGGAAGTTCTCGAGCGCCCGCTTGGTGTGCACTCCCCAGTACGCGTCTGCCGGCACCTCGAGCGAGCCCAGCGAGTCGGTCTCGGTGCGGGTCGGTACGTCGGGTGGTGACGGGATCGGAGCGGTGTCGGTGTACGTGTCGTCGGCCGTCTCGGGCTCGTGCATTTCTTCCTCCAACAATGGGCTCGGGTGCACGTCAGGATGTGACGCACCCGCAGCCGGCTCCATCGCCTGTTCGCCCGCGGGATCGCCGCGTGCTGCTTCTGCATCGAGCCTATCGCCGCGGACGCCGCTTCTCCCGGCCCCGATCCGACGGAGCTGCTCAGAGGCGGTCGGACTCGTCGATGCCGTCGGCCGAGAGCAATTCGCTCTCGACCTGTCCGCCGTAACCCTCGGCCTGCGGGTCGCCGTGCAGGCCGCCCGACACGGCGTACTCCTCTTCAGGCGAGAGGATGAGCCGGTGCCGCCCCCAGAGTGCGAAGCTCGCGAGCATCACCGCGTAGACGACGCCGATCGCGATGATCGCCGGCACGAAGGTCGGGTTCAAGAGGAAGCCGAGGAAGATGAGCGCGGCGATGACCGCCGCGACCACGGCTCCGGGTACGCCCCACGGGCTGCGGTACGGGCGCTTCGCGTTCGGGTACTTGCGGCGGAGGATCACGAACGCAACCATCTGCAGCAGATAGGCGAGCACGGCTCCCCACACGGCGATGTTCAGCACGATCGCGCCGGCGACCGCGCCCGCCCCCTCTGCGTCGACCTGGGCGAGCACGTCGAGCACGAGGAGCGCGACGAACCCGATGACTGCGCCCGCAACGAGCGCGACCCACGGTGTCTGCCGCTTGCCCGTGAGCGAGAGGAACTTCGGGTAGTACCCGGCACGGGAGAGCGAATACATGTTGCGCCCGTACGCGAACATGATGCCCTGCAGCGATGCGAGGAGCCCGATCAGCGCGAAGAGCGCGAGCACGGCGGCGAGTTCGTCGCCCACAATCGCCCGGAATCCGTCGAGGAGGGGCTCCCCGGCCACGCCCGTCGCCTCGGCTCCGACGACTCCGGTGTTCAGGAAGAGCACCAGGAGACCCGTGACGATGAGCGTGGCGCGCGCGATGAGGCCGGCCTTCGGGATGTCGCGGACGGGGTCCTTCGACTCCTCGGCCGCGAGCGGCAGCTCCTCGATGCCGAGGAAGAACCACATCGCGAATGGCAGCGCGAAGAGGATCGGAAGCACGCCGTGCGGCAGGAACGCGGTCTGTCCGGCATCGGGGGCGATGTCGAAGAGCTTGTCCCACGAGAACTGGCCCGAGAAGATCGCCATCGCGCTGAACACGAGCAGGATCGCGATCGAGATGATCGAGACGACGATCGCGAACTTGAACGAGATGTTCGCCCCGGCCGCGTTGATACCGATGAACACGAGGTAGAGGAGAACCCACCAGATCCACTGCGGCATCGAGAAGCCGAGCAGTTCGCTCGTGATCGCGTCGGCGTACGCGCCCGAGAAGAAGACGATGACGGCTGTCGTCGCAACGTACTCGATCGTCTCGGCGAGACCGGTGACGAATCCGCCCCATGGCCCCATCGCGGCACGCGAGAACGAGTAGGCGCCGCCCGTGTGCGGCATTGCCGATGACATCTCACCGATCGAGAAGATGAGACCGTAGTACATGACGACGAGCACGGCGAAGGCGATCAGCATGCCGCCGAAGCCGGCGAAGTCGATGCCGAAGTTCCAGCCGGAGAAGTCGCCCGAGATGACCGCGGCCACGGCGAGGCCCCAGAGGCCCCAGACCCCTGCCGTTCTCGTGAGTCGGCGTTTCTCGAAGTATCCGGATTCTGCGGTCGTGTACTTCACTCCGGAGACCTTGAGCGTGTCCTTGGTCATGGCGGTTCCCTTGCTCTCTCGAAGCGCGCAACCGAGGCGGCGCGGGGGTGGGATGCGTTGGCCCGACTATAGAGCGCCCAATGGTTGCTCGTACAGACCTTTCTCGAACGAACTCGTTGAAGTGCGCCCGCGTTTCCGGCGCCCGAGCCTGTCTGAATCGATCAGCTGTGTGATGTAATGGTCGGCACAACCGACCATTCACGGACTGAGGAGGCGCCAACGGATGTCGGCACCCACCGGATACCTCACCCTCGATGCACTGCGCGGCGCGATCGCCGACGGGCACGTCGACACGGTCATCGTCGCGTTCACCGACATGCAGGGTCGTCTCGTCGGCAAGCGCGTCTCGGCACGACTCTTCCTCGACGATGTCGCCGAGCATGGTGCCGAATGCTGCAACTACCTGCTCGCGGTCGACGTCGAGATGAACACCGTCGACGGCTACGCGATGTCGAGCTGGGAGCACGGCTACGGCGACATGGCGATGATCCCCGACTTCTCGACGCTGCGCATGGCTCCCTGGCTCGAAGCCACCGCGCTCGTCACCGCAGACCTGCAATGGCTCGACGGCACGCCCGTCGAGGCCTCCCCCCGACGCATCCTGCAGCGACAGCTCGAACGTCTCGACGAGCGAGGGCTCTCCGCGTTCGTCGGCACGGAACTCGAGTTCATCGTCTTCGACGACTCGTTCCGGGAAGCCTGGCGCAAGGGGTACCGCGACCTCGCCACGGCGAGCGACTACAACATCGACTACGCATTGCTCGCCTCGACCCGCATGGAGCCGTTGCTCCGTGACATCCGCAACTCGATGGACGGCGCCGGAATGTACTGCGAAGGGGTCAAAGGCGAGTGCAACCTCGGCCAGCAGGAGATCGCCTTCCGTTACACGGACGCGCTCGGCACATGCGACAACCACTCGATCTACAAGAACGGGTCGAAGGAGATCGCCGACCGGCACGGCAAGTCCCTCACCTTCATGGCGAAGTTCGACGAACGCGAAGGCAACAGCTGCCACATCCACATCTCGCTGCGCGGTGCGGATGGCGAGGCGGTCTTCAGCGACCCGGATGCCCCGCACGGCATGTCGAAGCTCTTCCGGCAGTTCCTCGCGGGCCAACTCGCCGCAATGCGCGAACTCACGCTCTTCTCAGCGCCGAACATCAACTCATACAAGCGATACGTGGCGGGCTCGTTCGCGCCGACCGCGATCGCATGGGGGCTCGACAACCGCACGTGCGCGCTCCGCGTCGTAGGGCACGGGCTCGGTATGCGCGTCGAGAACCGCGTGCCTGGGGGCGACGTGAACCAGTACCTCGCGGTCGCCGCGCTCATCGCAGCGGGACTCGCGGGCGTCGAGAACGAGCTCGAACTCGATGACGTGTTCGAGGGCAACGCCTACGAGAGCGACGTTGCGCGCGTGCCGGCGACGCTCCGCGAGTCGGCCGCGCTCTTCGCCGAATCTGCGGTCGCGCGCGCGGCCTTCGGCGACGAGGTCGTCGATCACTACCTGAACAACGCGCGCATCGAGCTCGCCGCATACGATGCGGCCGTCACCGATTGGGAGCGGGTTCGTGGTTTCGAACGACTCTGAGCCGAACGGGCACGCCACGACCCGGGGGGACGCGGGGAACGGTACGGATGCTGCGGTGGGGGCCGCGGCATCCGTACCGGTTATCGGCGTCACCACTTATCTCGAGCAGGCGAAGACCGGTGTCTGGGACGTGCGCGCCTCATTCCTGCCGAAGGTCTACATCGACGCCGTGACCGATGCCGGAGGCATCGCCGTGCTGCTCCCGCCCCAACCTGCGAGTGACGAGATCGCACGAACCGTGCTCGGCGCTCTCGACGGGCTCATCGTCTCGGGCGGCGCCGACGTCGACCCCGCACGCTATGGACAGGTTCCACACGAACGCACCGGCGCTCCACGCACCGACCGCGACGACTGGGAGGACCGCCTGCTCACGGCGGCGATCGAGCTCGAGCTGCCCTTCCTCGGCATCTGCCGCGGGGTGCAGATACTCAATGTCGCGCTCGGCGGCACACTCGTGCAACACCTGCCCGACGTGGTCGGCAGTGACGCATACCAGCCCGCACCGGCGCGGTTCGGCGAAACCGAGGCAGCGGTCGAACCCGATTCCCGGCTCGCGGCAGTGCTCGGCGATGCGGCTGCTCCCCTGCCGATCCACGTGTACCACCACCAGGCGCTCGACGAGGTGGCGCCCGGCCTACGGGTCACCGCGCGCACCGGCGACGGCGTGATCGAGGCCGTGGAGCTCGAGACCGTGCCGTTCGGAATCGGCGTGCAGTGGCATCCCGAAGAGAACGCGGCCGACCGCCGTCTCTTCGCCGGACTCGTCGACGCCGCCCGCGAACATCGCGCTGCCCGCACGGCCGGGGCCAGCACCGATTCCGAGAGGACGGCATCGTGACGACTCACACGATCATCAACCCCGCCGATGAGAGCGTCGTGACCACGGTCGCCGCCTCATCGATCGACGAGACGGATGCCGCGATCACGCGCGCCGCCACAGCCCAGGGCGACTGGGCACGACTCGCACCTGTCGACCGGGCCCGGCTGCTCCGACGGTTCGCCGATGCCGTCGACGGCGCGGTCGAAGAGCTCGCGGCGCTCGAGGTGCGCAATTCGGGGCATCCGATCACCCAGGCGCGGTGGGAGGCGGGTCACGTGCGCGACGTGCTCGAGTACTTCTCGGCCACCCCTGAGCGGCTCTTCGGCCGGCAGATCCCGGTGGCGGGCGGCCTCGATGTGACGTTCCAGGAGCCGCTCGGCGTCGTCGGGGTGATCACGCCGTGGAACTTCCCGATGACGACCGCCTCGTGGGGCTTCGCCCCGGCGCTCGCGGCCGGCAACGCCGTCGTGCTGAAACCAGCCGAGTGGACGCCGCTGACGAGCTTGCGCCTCGCCGAACTCGGTCTCGAGGCAGGCCTGCCCGATGGACTCTTCCAGGTGATCCCCGGCAAGGGCTCGGTCGTCGGCGAGCGGTTCGTGACGAATGAGACCGTTCGCAAGATCGTCTTCACCGGCTCGACCGAGGTCGGCAAGCACATCATGGCGGGGTGCGCCGACCAGGTGAAACGCGTGACCCTCGAGCTCGGCGGCAAGAGCGCGAACATCGTCTTCGCCGACGCCGATCTCGAACGAGCAGCGGCCACAGCGCCCTACGGCGTCTTCGAGAACGCCGGCCAGGACTGCTGCGCGCGCAGCCGGATCCTCGTCGAGCGCAGCGTCTACGAACGGTTCATGGAGCTGCTGGAGCCGGCTGTCGCCGGGGTACGGGTCGGCGACCCCGCTGACGAGTCGACCGAGATGGGCCCGCTGGTCGCGGCCGCACACCTCGAGCGGGTGCGCTCGTTCGTGCCGGATGACTCGGAGCTCGCGTTCCGAGCGAGCGCTCCGAGCGGTCCGGGTTTCTGGTTCCCGCCGACGGTGCTCACCCCGTCGCGGGATGCACGCACTGCACGCGAGGAGATCTTCGGCCCCGTCGTCTCGGTGTTCCCGTTCGACGACGAAGACGACGCCGTTCGATTCGCGAATGCGAGCGAGTACGGCCTGTCGGGCTCGATCTGGACCCGCGACCTCAACCGCGGCATCCGCGTCGCCCGTGCTGTCGAATCCGGCAACCTCTCGGTGAACTCGCACTCCTCGGTGCGGTACTCGACGCCGTTCGGCGGCTTCAAGCAATCGGGCCTCGGCCGCGAGCTCGGGCCCGACGCGCCTCTCGCCTTCACCGAGACCAAGAACGTCTTCATCGCCGTCGACTTTCCGCCGGTCGAGTAGCGCAGCGTATCGAGACCCCGAACCTACGACAGGAGCACCATGACCGACCTCCCTCGCATCGACCTCAGTCAGCGTCTCGGCGGCCGCACCGCCGTCATCACGGGCGGCGCATCGGGCATCGGGCTTGCAACCGCGAAGCGGCTCGCCGCCGAGGGCGCGACGGTCGTCATCGGCGACACGGATGTCACGGCCGGACCGGCCGCCGCCGAACTCGTCGGCGGACTGTTCATCGAGGTCGACGTGACCGACGAGAATCAGGTGAACCATCTCTTCGACGAGGCCGCGCGGGTGTACGGGTCGGTCGACATCGCGTTCAACAACGCCGGCATCTCCCCGCCCGACGACGACTCGATCGAGACGACCGAACTCCCGGCCTGGCAGAAGGTGCAAGACGTCAACCTGAAGTCGGTCTACCTATGTTCCCGGGCTGCGTTGCGGCACATGGTCGCGCAAGGCCGCGGCTCGATCATCAACACGGCGTCGTTCGTCGCGATGCTCGGATCGGCGACCTCGCAGATCTCGTACACCGCGTCGAAGGGCGGCGTCCTCGCGATGAGCCGCGAGCTCGGCGTGCAGTTCGCTCGCCAGGGCATCCGCGTGAACGCGCTCTGCCCCGGGCCGGTGAACACGCCGCTGCTTCAGGAGCTCTTCGCGAAAGACCCCGAGCGTGCGCAACGCCGACTCGTGCACATCCCCGTCGGCCGTTTCGCCGAGCCCGAGGAGCTCGCGGCGGCGGTCGCGTTCCTCGCGAGCGACGACGCCTCGTTCATCACCGGCTCGACGTTCCTCGTCGACGGCGGCATCAGCTCGGCGTACGTCACCCCGCTCTAGGCTCGAGACATGACCGACGGGGTGGACGATGAACAGGCGGAACCCGCCGATGTGCTGAGCGCCGGGCTCCTGCTCACCCCGGCGCGCACCGCCAACGCGTTCGAGGAGACGGTGCAGCGGCTGTTGCAGTCGATCCGGCTCGGCCTCATCGGCCCCGGCGAGCGTCTGCCTGCCGAGCGCGAGCTGGCGAGCATGCTCGAGGTCAGCCGCGACACGCTCCGCGAGGCGATCGCCTCCCTCGCCGACGCCGGATGGGTCGTTGCACGCCGCGGACGCTACGGCGGCACGTTCGTCTCCCACGAGCTGCCGGCGGCGTTGCCTGCGACGGCCGGCACCGCTGACGACCCCCTCGTCGCCGCGGGCCGCCTCGAGGACACCCTCGCGCTGCGGTCGGTGATCGAGGTCGGCGCAGCGCACCGGGCCGCAGAGAGCGAACTCACGGGCAACGATCGAGAACGACTGTGGCAGGCCTATGAGGAGTGCCGGTCGGCCACCGGCGACCAGTACCGCATGGCCGACTCACGCCTGCACCTGCTGATCGCCGAGGTGCTCGGCTCGCCGAGCGTCATTCCGCTCGTCGCCGATGTGCGCATGCGAGTCAACGAACTCCTCGACGGCATCCCGCTGCTCGCGCCGAACATCGCGCATTCGAACGAGCAGCACCGAGCGATCATCGGAGCGGTCCTCCGCGGCAGCCCCGAAGATGCGGCGAGCGCCATGGCCGAACACCTCGAGGGCACGGAAGCGTTGCTGCGCGGCTTCTACGCGTGAGTGAACCGCTGATCGAGTAGCGAGCGCCAGCGAGCGTATCGAGATCACCCGACTTCGTCACTACTCGACCCGCTGCTCGAACCGGACGAACTGCACGGCCGCGTACGTCTCGAGCGCGCCGGATTCGTCGTGGGGCCACGTGTTCAGATCGACCGGACCGGAGAGGAAGGAGCCGACCGTCATCACGATCGTGATGAAGAACGGTTGGTCGAAGGGCCAACCACCCTGGGCGCGCGAGTCGGTCGCCTCTGCGACGTGGTACACCTGCCCGTCGATCGCCCACATGATACGACCTGGCTCCCACTCGAGTACATGCTCCGCCCACCGATCGACGAGCGAGGGCACTGTACCAGTGGTCGAAATCGGTGACTCGCCGGAATAGCCCGGGCCGTGAATGGAGGCGAACGGCGCCGTAGGGCGACCAAGCGCAATCTCCGTGGCGTCGATCTCGCCGCACGCGGGCCAGCCCACGGAATCGATGTCGGCGCCGTAGAGGCACACGCCGAACCCCACGCCCTGTCCTGGCCCGAGGAGTTGACGAGTGGTGAGGCGACCATAGGGTCCGACAGTGACTTTGCCTTTCGAGGAGATGCTCCCGGCGATGAAGGGATACCCGTCCATCTCCTCCTGACGGGCGTGCAGCACGAGGTTGCCACCCTCGATCGCGACCATTCGCGGATCGTTGAACTGCTGCTCGTTCAGGTCCCGATTGCCGCCGGAGTCCTCAGGCGTCCACACCTCGGGATTCAGGCCAGCCGAGAAGTCGTCCTCCCACACCACCTTCCACCCTGGCGTCGGAGACGCGCTCATGGCACGTGGCGATGCACTGTTCGGAGGGGAATGGGGCGTGCATGCGGAGATCGCCGCCGCCAGCCCCGCCACCCCTCCCATGGCAAGCACTGTTCGTCGAGAGACGGTTCCTCCGCACCGACTCGCTCGCGGTGCGGAGGAACCCATGAACACGATTCCTTCTCGGAGGCCGATCGCCGAGCCCTATCCGGCCCTTCCGATCGGGCTGACGTTGCCGGCGTTATCGATTGCGCGGTACTCGAGCACGAATCGCGATGTCCCCGTCAAGACCACTCCCCGGTAGTTCTGCCATGGGCTGACGATCGTGCGCTTGCCGATATGGATCTGGTACCGATACTCGATGCTCGCCACCCCTGAGATCTCGTCTGTCGCCGTCAGCTGGGTGAGGAACCTGAATCGAGTTCGCTCCGCCGTCACGGTGGGTGGCGTTCGGTCGATCTTGATCTCGGTGGTGACGACCTCCGACACGTTGCCCGCCGCATCCGTCGCCCGCGCGCCGACCGTATAGACACCGTCGGCATCGAGCACGAGCTGGCCGTCTTGCACGGCGTACTCGCCTCCGTTGACGCTCACCTCGACGACCGGCGCCGGATCGACCTCGTCCGTCGCTGCGAAGGTCAACGTGACGGGCTCGGTGTACCAGCCGTTGTCGCCGTTCGGCGTCGCCGGATCCGCCGTCACCGACACGGTCGGCGGAGTGACGTCCGGCTGCCCGACGATGATGGTTCCCGTGGCGGGGGTGTCCGCCGAGGAGCCGCCGACGTACAGCGGCACGGAACCGGAGGGCGTCACCCAGGAATCGGTCGCGACATCCCAGTACTGCAGGGAACGTCGGTCGATCGGGATGGCGACCTCCGCGCTCTCGCCGGGATCGAGCGTCACTCGGGTGAAGCCCGCCAGTGCAAGATCGACCGTCTCGACGTCCGTCGGGAGGTTCCCGACGTACGCTTGGACCACCTCGGTGCCGGCGACGCTTCCGGTGTTCGTGACCGTGACGGTCGCCGTCGTGGCAACCGGCTCGTCCGAATCCGGATCCACGGGCGCCGCCTCGACGGCGGAACCGTACTCGAACGTCGTGTAGGACAGGCCGTGCCCGAAGGGGAACAGCGGCGTGGCGTCTTGCTCGACATACGCCTTGTATCCGACGTAGATGCCCTCGTCGTACACGGTGGTCGGGTAGATCTGCGTGACCTGATCGAACGGATGCTGGTAGGGGCCGCCGACCGCGGTGACTTGTGCATCATCCACGGGGAACGTCACGGGCAGCTTTCCGGACGGGTTGACGTCACCGAAGAGCAGTCCGGCGACGGAGCGTCCCTGGGCTTGACCCGGATACCACGCCTCGAGCACCGCTGAGACGTCGTCGATCCACGGCATGGCGACCGGACCGCTGGTGGCGAGCACCACGACCGTGTTGTCGTTGACGGCGGCAACCGCCTCGATGAGCGCGTCCTGGTTCTGCGGCAGCACCAGGTAACCGCGGTCGGCGGCCTCGCCGGTGTAGTCGCGCGCAACGACCACCGCGATGTCGGCGTCTGCAGCGGCGGCGACAGCCTCATCGATGGTCGGGTTGAGCACGCCGACCGGCGGCACCCAGCCCAAGCGCACCATCGCCCCCGGCTGATCGTTGAGCCCGCCGTTGAACTGATCGGGGACGTCCGTCTCGTAACTGACCTCGACGAAGTACTCCTGCCCCTCGACGAGATCGATCGTCGCGGCGTCGGTGCCGTATGTCGTTCCATAATCGTCGATGAGGGTCTGGCCGTCGACGAGCAGTTTGGCCGTGCCGAGGTGGCTGAGCGACAGCTCGTACGAACCGGTGGCGGGAGCGGTCAACGTGCCGCTCCACACGACCGAGATCGGCTGAACGGCATATTGGACGCCGGGGCTCGGCACCTGAGAGGTGTTGATCGTGTCATTCGAGATGCCGGTGCGGTAGTTCACCTGCGGTTCGGTTCGAATCAGGGTCGGCTCCCCCGGGAACCCGAGACCGTTGAAGTAGAACGCGGTCAGTCCGTCCTCGTCGGCGCCGCTCGAGGGCCGGAGCACCGACGAGGGGACCGGCACAGGGCCGGGCAGTGTGTCGGCGAGCGAGACCGCGTCGGTGCCGCGCTGGTAGGTCACCTCACCTGCGGCGCGGTCGGTGATGCCGTCGAGGATCGTGGTCAGCTCTGCGGGCCGCTGGATCGCGCCACTGCCGCCGCCGTCGATGTACCAGTCCGCGTCGGCTCCGATCACGGCGAGGGACTCCGTTTCATCGGCAAGCGGCAGCGTGCCGTCGTTGCGCAGCAGCACAGCCGAGGTGTCAGAGATGGCCTCGGCGACGGCATCGTGCTCGGTGATGGTGGCCGCGTCGAGCGGCGTGGATGCCGGCTGGGGATCTTCGAACGAACCGGGCGGCGGATCGTCGATGATGCCCACCGCGAAGAAGGTCCGGAGCACCCGGCGCGCGGCATCCGTCACCCGCTCCTCGGAGACGAGTCCGCTCTGCACGGCGGCGATCAGGTTGTCCGAGGAGTACTCGTAGCCGGGCCCCGGCACGTCCATGCCCGCTTCATAGTCGGCGAACGAATGCGCGGCGTTGAAGTCCGAGGAGACGTACCCGGCGAAGCCGAGCTGGGTCTTGAGGATGCCGTTCAGGAGCTCGTCGTTCCCACAGGAGTACTCGCCGTTGACCTTGTTGAACGCGCACATGACGGCGCCCGGATCGGCGTCGCGCACGAGGGTCTCCCACGGTCGGGTGTACACCTCTTGCAGCGGTCGCTCCTCGATGACGGCGTCGACGTGGCCGCGACGTGTCTCCTGGTTGTTGAGGTTGTAATGCTTGACGATGACGGAGATGTCTTCGCTCTGGCTACCCGCGGCCTGCGCCGCCGCCATCCCGCCACTGACCAGCGGGTCCTCGCCGAAGGCCTCCCACATCCGCCCGTTGAGGGGCGTGACCAGCAAGTCCATCGTGGGTCCGGCGAGGCCGTTGAAGCCGAATGCCCGCGCTTCCTCGCCGGCGACTGCGCCGTAGGCTTCTGCCGCCTCGAGATCGAACGTCGACGCGAGGGCGATGCCGACGGGCAGTGCAGTCGACTCGGTGTCGGTCACTGCGACACCGCAGCATCCGTCCTTCCCTCGGATCGGTGGAACGCCGTATTGCGGCAGACCCGGTCCGCCGGACTGGATGAGGAGCGTCACTTTCTCCTCGAGGGTGAGGACATCGACGAGCAACTGCGCCCGCTCGTCCGCTGAGAGGGACGTGTCCATCCACGGCTCCTCGGCGGCGGCGACCGGGGTGACCGTCGACCCGATCATGAAGACCGCGGTCAAGACTGCCGCGCCGATGGATGCCGAACGTACTCGCGTGTTTCTCATCGCATTTCCCTCTGTCGAGGGTCGCCGCGAAAGCCCGATCGGTCCTCATCGACGGCCGGATGGATACCGCGCTCAGCCGAAGGCGACGTCGGAATCCCCGGCGAGATCGGGAGCGTGAGTAGGCTGCGACGCTACGGCGCAGCCGGCTGCCCCGATAGCCCCTTGCGGCTCGTGCTCGATGGTGCTATTAAGATCCGCTCACCGTCGATCGAGTGGCGAGCCCCGGCGAACCCCGCACCCGTTGATCGAGTAGCGAGCGCCAGCGAGCGTATCGAGATCGCGCAACCGAGTCTCGATACGCTCCTTCGTCGCTACTCGACCAGCGAATGCGTCGAACTCAGAGGAATGCGAAGGGCAGCATCGCAAGTCCGAAGACGAGGAAGCCGAGGGTCGCGATGACGGCGCCGGCGAGCATGACGGCGTTCAGCACGATGCCCCAGATGGCCATGGTGCGAGCTGCGGGCTCGCGCTTCAGCGCGAGGATGCCGAGCACGAGGCCGATCGCCGGCACGAAGAAGGTGTAGCTCGCGATGATCGAGACGAGGCCGAGCACGAGACTCGAGATGCTGAACCCGCGCGTCTCCGCGGCCGGCGCGGCGTAGGGGTTCGGCTCCGCGAACGGCGCCTGGGTTGCGGTGTCGGTGACGGTGGTCATGGTGTGTATCTCCTGTTCGTGGGTGTGCTTCAACGCTACGGATGCCGCGGCGCGCGCGGTATCGGGCTATCCCCCCGAACCCGAGGCGGGCGTGCACACCCCCGTGCCGGCCGGATGCCCCTCGCCGCCGTGAGCCGAGCCGATACGAGCCGATACGATCTGATGGATCCCGCCCCTCCTCCCGAACGGAACCACTATGCCGCTGCCCTGGACCCTGCACGGCGACGGCAAGAACGTCAGCCCGGGCGAGGTCGTCGCCCCCGGCGAACGCCTCAGCTGGCCGCGCACGATCGGACTCGGCGCGCAGCACGTCGTCGCCATGTTCGGCGCGACCTTCCTCGTGCCGATTCTCACCGGCTTCCCGCCCGCGACGACCCTGTTCTTCTCGGGTCTCGGCACGATCCTCTTCCTCCTCATCACGAAGAACCAGGTACCGAGCTACCTCGGTTCCTCGTTCGCGTTCATCGCCCCGATCAGCGCCGCGATGGGTGCGAAGGGCATCGCCGATCCGATGGGCGCGGCGCTCTTCGGCATCGTCGTCGTCGGCGTGCTGCTCGCCCTCGTCGGCCTCCTCGTGCAGTGGGTCGGCACCCGCTGGATCGACCTGCTCATGCCGCCGGTCGTCGCCGGTGCGATCGTCGCGCTGATCGGCTTCAATCTCGCACCTGCCGCGAGGGACAACTTCATGCTCGCCCCGCTCACGGCATTCATCACGCTCGCGGCGGTGATCGTCGCGAGCGTCGCGTTCCGCGGCATCCTCGGGCGCATGTCGATCCTCGTCGGCGTCGTGATCGGCTACATCGCCGCCGCGATCCAGGGCGAGATCGACTTCGCACGCATCGCGGATGCCGCGTGGATCGGCCTGCCGAGCTTCCACCTGCCCGCGAACCCGTTCGCGGACGCCACCGTGTGGGGCTTCCTCCCCGCGTTCCTGCCGGTCGTACTCGTGCTGGTTGCCGAGAACGTCGGTCACATCAAGGGCGTTGCACAGATGACGGACCCCTCGGTCAATCGTTCGACCGGGCGCGCGCTCTTCGCCGACGGCATCGCCACGACGATCGCCGGCTTCTTCGGCGGCTCGGGTACCACGACGTACGGCGAGAACATCGGCGTCATGGCCGCTACGCGCATCTACTCGACCGCCGCCTACTGGGTCGCCGGCGCGTTCGCGGTGCTGCTCGGCCTCTCGCCGAAGTTCGGCGAGGTCATCAACACGATCCCGGCCGGCGTGCTCGGCGGTGTGACCACCGCGCTCTACGGCCTGATCGGCGTCATCGGCGTGAAGATCTGGATCGATAACAAGGTCGACTTCGGCAAGCCCGTGAACCAATTCACGGCGGCCACGGCGCTCATCATCGGCATCGCCGACTTCACGTTCGCCGTCGGCGGGGTCTCGTTCAACGGCATCGCGCTCGGCACGATCGCCGCGATCGTGATCTACCACCTTATGAACGGCATCGCGAAGGTGCGCGGCACCAACTGACGCGAGCTCGAAACGACGGATGCCCCGTGGCCCTGATCGGCCACGGGGCATCCGTCGTTCATGGGCGGGTTCAACCGCCGAGGAGCGCCTCGACGGGTCCGCGTGCGAAGTAGAGGAGGAAGCCGGCTGCGACGATCCAGAGCAGCGGGCTGATGTCGCGCGCCTTGCCCGACAGCGAGCGAACCACGACCCACGCGATGAAGCCCGCACCGATGCCGTTGGCGATCGAGTAGGTGAGCGGCATGACCGTGACCGCGAGGAACACGGGCAGGAGCACCGAGAAGTCGGAGAAGTCAATGTACTTGATCTGCGCCATCATCAGGGCACCCACGATGACCAGCGCAGCCGACGCGACCTCGGTCGGCACGATCGAGACCAGCGGTGTGAAGAACATCGCCGCGAGGAAGAGCAGGCCGGTCACGATGTTCGCGAGGCCCGTGCGAGCGCCTTCGCCAATGCCGGCGCCGGACTCGATGAAGACCGTGTTCGAAGAGGACGAGGTGAATCCACCGGCGACGGCACCGACGCCCTCGACGATCAGCGCGGACTTCAAGCGTGGGAAGTCGCCCTTCTCGTCGGCGAGCTTCGCCTCTTTCGAGAGGCCCGTCATCGTGCCCATGGCGTCGAAGAAGTTCGTGAAGACGAGCGTGAAGACGAGCATCACCGCGGCGAGCACGCCGATGCGCTCGAAGCTGCCGAACGAGACCTGGCCAACGAGCGAGAGGTCGGGCAGGCTCACGATCGAGCCGGTGAGTTCGGGCACGGAGAGGCTCCAGCCGCCCGCGTTGAACTCCTCGCCGGCGAACATCGGGCCGAGGTTCCAGATCGCCTCGACGACGACCGCGAGCACGGTGCCCGAGACGAGGCCGATGAGGATGCCGCCCTTGACCTTGCGTGCCACGAGGATGCCCGTGAGCAGCAGGGTGAAGATGAAGACGAGGGTCGGCACCGTCGCGACGGAACCGGCGATGCCGAGGCCGACGGGCGGCGAGGAAGCACCAGTGGCGGTGACGAAGCCGGCATTCACGAAGCCGATGAATGCGATGAAGAGGCCGATACCGACGGTGATCGCGAGCTTCAGCTGGATCGGCACGGCGTCGAAGATCAGGCGGCGGAGGCCGGTCGCGGCGAGCAGCACGATGACGAGGCCGTTGATGAGCACGAGACCCATCGCCTCGGGCCAGGTGACCTGACCGACGACCGAGACCGCGAGGAACGAGTTGATGCCGAGCCCCGCGGCGAAGCCGAACGGCAGTCGCGCCACGAGGCCGAAGAGGATCGTCATGACGCCGGCCGTGAGGCCCGTGACAGCAGAGACCTCGGCGAACCCGAGCTGGTTGCCGTCGACGTCGACGCCGGCCGACAGGATGATCGGGTTGAGGATCACGATGTAGGCCATCGTCACGAAGGTGACGATGCCGCCGCGCACCTCCGTCGCGACGGTTGAGCCGCGTTTGGTGATCTCGAAGAATCGATCGACGGGGCTCGCGGGCTTCTCGCTCTGCGGGGCCGTCGCCTCTGGGGTCGTTTCTGGGGCCGTTTCAGTATTCATCCGGGAACCTTCGATGAGGGACGCGTCGGAGTTCGGCGCGACGGGTGGACGGGATCTTTCAGCTGGTGAACAGCTTGATGAGGTGTTCGCCCACGATCAAGTAGAGACCGAAGAGCACGGCGAGGCCGCTGAGCGCGAAGCACGCCCACGCGCCGACGAGCGCGGCGCGTTTCTGCCCCTCGCTCAACGGGCTCTTCTTTGCCGCCTTGGCCGCCCGCTTCTCAGCCTGGCGGATCTCGGCGGGCGTCACCACGGTGATCGCGTCAGTGAACTCGGCCGGGGTCACGATGGGCGTACGGCCCGAGATCGTGAGGAACCGGACTCCGAGCGAGTATGCGGAGACCACGACGACCGTGCCGATCATGGCTGAGACGAAGACGAGAAGGAATGCGAACCAGTCGATCACGGCTTCACCTTCTTCTTCGGCTTGGGGTTGCGCTTGATCTTGACGGCGCGGCCCGAGTGCGCGACTTCGCTCACCACGTTGTGGTGTGAGACCTCGTTGCGGCGCGACCAGATGAAGATCGTCGCGATGACGATGACGCCGACGACCGTATCGATGATGATGCCGATGACACCGAGGTGGGCGACGACCGCGGCGAGCGCGCCGACACCGCCTGCGGCGGGCAGGGTCAGGAGCCATCCCACACCGATGCGGCCGGCCGTGCGCCAGCGCACCTTCGAGCCGCGGCGACCGAGCCCGGAGCCGATGACCGAGCCCGATGCGACTTGCGTGGTCGAGAGCGCGAATCCGACGTGGCTCGACGCGAGGATCGTCGCGGCGGTTGCCGTCTCTGCCGCGAAGCCCTGCGCGGGCTTCACATCGGTGAGGCCGGTGCCGAGGGTCTTGATGATGCGCCATCCGCCCATGTAGGTGCCGAGCGCGATGGCGATGGCGCATGTGACGATGACCCACAGCTGCACGTCTGCGCCGGCCGGCTGCAGACCGGCTGCGACGAGGGTCAGCGTGATGACACCCATCGTCTTCTGCGCGTCATTGGTGCCGTGCGCGAGTGCGACGAGCGAGGAGGAGAAGACCTGCGCGTGGCGGAATCGGTCGCGACCGTCGGGCTTGCCGTCGTAGCGGCGCGTGATGGCGTAGGCGAGTTTCGTCGCGGTGTAGGCGATGAGCCCGGCGGTGAGCGGCGCCAGCAGCGCGGGCAGGATGACCTTCGACAGCACGACGCCGAAGTCGATCGCGCCGAAACCGAACCCGACGAGCGCCGCGCCGATGAGGCCGCCGAAGAGGGCGTGGCTCGATGATGATGGCAGGCCGAGCAGCCAGGTGACCATGTTCCACACGATCGCGCCGATGAGCCCCGCGAAGATGAGCTCGGGGGTGATCAGCACTCCCCCGTCGCCCTCTTTGATGATGCCGCCCGAGATGGTCTTGGCCACCTCTGTTGAGAGGAATGCGCCGACGAGGTTCAGGATGGCGGCGAGGCCGACCGCGACTTTCGGCTTCAGCGCACCTGTCGCGATCGGAGTGGCCATGGCGTTGGCCGTGTCGTGAAAGCCGTTGGTGAAATCGAAGAAGAGCGCCAGTGCGATGACCAGCACGACGATGAGGGTGAGATCCACCGGCGTCTTTCTCTGGGATCGGTGATGCCAACGCCTACGGGATGGATTTCACCAGATGTTCAGGGGACGTGCCTTGCAGAGTCGGCATTCGCCGTGCACTCGTCGATACTACGCGACGGGACTCTGCTCATCCACCACGGTCGCGAGGTCGTCCCCGAACACGAAGCTGCGCCGCACCTGACCGCCGGCGAGTACGCCCGGCAGCCATCGGCGGGCGTCATCCCACATCTGCTCGAGGGGAATCTGCTGCACATCGAACCACTCGGGGTCGAGCTCGTCGGATGCCTCGGGCACGCCCTCCCATCGGCGGCACACGAAGACGTTCGAGACTTGACTCCATGCTTCGCGATGCGGGAAGAAGTAACTGAGCGCGCCGCGCGGCTCGAGGTCGGCGCCGGCGACGACGAGACCGGATTCCTCGAACACCTCGCGCACCGCGGCATCCGTCGCCGATTCACCCGGCTCGAGCTTGCCGCCGGGCGCAACGTAGTAGCCCTGGCCGAGCCCGAGCTTCTTTCGCCCCAGGAGCACCTCGACCCGTCCCTCGTGCTCGCGCAGGAGGTAGCAGACGCAGACCTGGGGCAATGGCATGATCAGCCGAAGAGGATCTTCGCCTCGTCGTACCGGGACTGCGGCACTCGGTTGAGACTGCCGACCGCATCGGCGATCGAGACGGTCTTGATGTCGGTGCCGCGAAGCGTGACCATCGAGCCCCACGCGCGGTCGTAGACGGCTTCGATGGCGGCCATGCCGAGCCGGGTCGCGAGCACCCGGTCGTACGCCGACGGGGCTCCCCCGCGCTGGATGTGGCCGAGCACCGTCGCCCGGGACTCGATGCCCGTGCGCTCTTCGATCATCGGCGCGAGCTGCTCTGAGATGCCGCCGAGCCGCGGGCGGTTGAACGCGTCGAGGCCCTTGTGCGAATGCGCTTCGTTCATGCCGGGCAGTGTGAACCCCTCGGCGACGACGACGAGTGGAGCCCGCCCGCGGTCGCGCACCGACTCGACCCACTCGCAGATCTGCTCGATCGACTGGGGCTGCTCGGGAATCAGGATCGCGTGGGCGCCGCCGGCCATACCGGAGTGCAGGGCGATCCAGCCGACGTGGCGGCCCATGACCTCGAGCACCATGCAGCGGCCGTGCGAGTCGGCGGTCGTGCGCAAGCGGTCGATCGCCTCGGTGGCGATCTCGACGGCCGTGTCGAAGCCGAAGGAGTAGTCGGTGGCGGCGAGGTCGTTGTCGATCGTCTTCGGCACGCCGACGACGTTGATGCCGCCCTCGTCGTGGAGGCGCCGAGCAGCCGTGAGCGTGCCTTCACCGCCGATCGCGATGATCGCGTCGATGCCGTGCTCATCGAGCATCCGCTGGATGTTCTCGGGCCCGCCGCCCTCACCCTCGAACGGGTTGGTGCGGCTCGAGCCGAGGATCGTGCCGCCCTGCTTCGCGAGACCGCGCACATCGTGCCGGGTGATCGGCATGATGTCGGCCTCGACGACACCCTTCCAGCCCCAACGGAACCCGACGAACTCGGCCTCGTGCGAGATGACGCCCTTCAGCACCGCACCGCGGATGACCGAGTTGAGGCCGGGGCAATCGCCGCCCGACGTGAGGATGCCGATCTTCATGGCTCGTGGGACTCCTTGCAGTGGGGGAAGCGTCGCAGGAGCCACTTCATCGGGGCACGACTCCGGAAGTCTAGCGAACCTCGACTCCCGTGGCCGGGCTGGAGGCACCGAGCGGGAGCGATTCCCGGCTGTTGTGCTCGGTGTTCGCTCGATGTAACTTAGCCACATGGCTCAGTATTCATCCACACTCGATGGGGCATTCCAGGCCCTTGCCGACCCGACCCGGCGCGCTGTGCTTGGTCGTCTCGGCACGGGACCGGCGAGCATCGGCGAGCTGGCAGCGCCGTTCGACATGGCCCTGCCGTCGTTCATGAAGCACATCCACTACCTCGAGAGGACGGGCTGGGTCAGCACGCGCAAGACCGGCCGTGTGCGAACCTGCGCTCTCGAGAGGACCTCGTTCGATGTGATCGAGACCTGGCTCAGCGAACAGCGAAGCATCTGGGAAGGCCGCACCGACCGGCTCGAGCACTTCGTCACCACCACTCACGACAAGGAAACCTCAGAATGACCGACTCCGCTCGCCCCGAACTCGACCTGACCGTCACCCGAATCATCCGCGCCCCGCGCTCCGCCGTCTGGAACGCCTGGACCGACCCCGCGAGTTTCGAGCAGTGGTGGGTTCCCGCGCCAGAGGTCTGTCGCGTACGGCAGATGGACTTGCGACCCGGCGGGGCCTTCCGAACCGAGCTCAGCCAAGACGGCATCGCATTCGGCCCGCACATCACCGGCTGCTTCCTCGCCGTCGACGAACTCGAGCGCATCGTCTACACCGACGCGCTCGTTGCCGGCTGGCGCCCCGCGGAGGCGTCATTCGTGACCGCCGTCATCATCCTCGAGGATCACCCGGATGGCACCGAGTACACCGCCACCGCGATGCACCGCAACATCGCCGACCGCGACCAGCACGAACAGCTCGGATTCCACGACGGCTGGGCCACCGTCACCGGACAGCTCGCCGAACTCGTCGAGTCGCGGGCGTAGACGACAAACCGCAGCACATGCTGCGGTGCCCGTCTCCGGCTACAGCGCGCCGTCGAGCGCCTGCCGCAGCAGGTGCTGCAGGGCGTCCAGCTGCACCGAGTCGGCGGAGCCGGGCTCGACGTCGCTGCCGTCGAGTGCACGGGCGGCGAGCCCCTGCTTGGAGTCGATGAGCTCGGCGATGCGCACGTCGATCGTGTGCGCCGCGATGATGCGCCAGGCGGTGACCGGCTCGTCTTGGCCGATGCGGTGCACCCGGTCGATCGCCTGCGTCTGCTCGGCTGCCGTCCAGCTGAGCTCGGCGAGTACGACGTTCGACGCGGCCTGCAGGTTCACGCCGACACCTGCGGCAGTGAGCGAGCAGACGGCGACGGCGACCTCTGGGTCGTTGTTGAACGCGTCGATCGCCGCTTGGCGTTGCACGGCCGTCTGATCACCGCGCAGCGATACCGTGCGGAGTTCTCGGGCAGCGAAGGCAGACTCGGCCTGGTCCATCACGTCGATGTGCTTCGCGAAGAACACGACCTTGCCGACCGAACGGGCGAGCTGGGCGGCGTAGTCGGCCGCGAGGCCCGCCTTCGCCTGACCGATGCGCCGCACCATCGTGAAGACGTTCTCACCCGACTTCGTCGACTTCGACTCTTCGAGCTCGGCGCTCGCGACCGCCCGGATGAACTGGTCGCGCTGCTCCTCGTCGAGTTCGCCCACGCGCAAGTGCCGAGCTTCGACGAGGGCGCGGAAGCGACCGGCGAGACGGTTGCCGAGTTCGCGTTCAGCGGCGCGCACCGAGCGACCGAGTTCGTCGTCGAGTTCGACGGGAAGGTCGGCGATGCGCTTGGCGGGCAGGTCTGCAGCCACGTCGACCTTGCGGCGGCGCACGATGCCGAGGTCGATCACGGCACGTCGCGCCGCGCTGTAGAAGCCGGGCTCCGCGGGCGTGAGCCCGGTCTCCTCGAGCTTGCCGAGCAGCTCGGGCGATGGTTTGTCACCCTCGATCCAGCCGAGGAACTTCCAGATGGCACGGAAGTCGTCGACGTCGTTGATGAGCGGTGTGCCCGTGAGGGCGAGCAGCAGCGGGTCGCCGCCGGGCGCGGCGCGGCGGATGCGCTCGGCGAGGGCCAGCACGTTCTTCGATCGCTGCGATTGCAGGTTCTTGATGAAGTGCGCCTCGTCGACGACCATGCCTTTGAATCCGAGGGTCGAGAGCCACGCCATGTGACGGTCGAGCACGTCGTAGTTGACGATGACGACGTCGGCGAAGGCGTCGAGCGTGTCGCCGTCGCCGTGGATGACCGTCGCGCGACGGTGAGGGGTCCACCGCTCGACCTCGCGCGCCCAGTTCATCTTCACGACGTTCGGCACGATCGCCAGCAGCGGGTAGGCACCGGCGACGGATGCCGCGAGCACCGACTGCGCCGTCTTGCCGAGGCCCGGCTCATCGGCGAGCAGGAACGTGCGGTGCCCCTGGCGGGCGCTCTCGATGAAGCGAGCCTGGTGCTTCATGAGCTCGAGGCCGCGCGGCGAGAGCCGGTCGACCTTCGGCGCCTCGGGCAGCTCCATCGTGGCGGCCTGGCCGCCGGAGCCCACCTCGAACGACTTGAACAACGGCCCGAGCAGTTCCCAGTTCGCGAGCCGCCGCACCGGCACTGCCGCGGCGGCGGGCGTGGCGAAGTCGGGCGGAAGGAACGGGTTCGCGAGTTGGCGAGACCGCACGGACGCCGGGATCACCTGGTTCTCGCTGAGCTCGGGCTTGGCTTCGGGCTCACGGGTGATGATGAGCTCGTCGGGCGAGAGTTCAGCGCCCGACTCGAGCAGCCAGTCGCGGCGGAACCGCTGCGCGACCGTGGAGATGGAGGCATCCGGTTCGAGCAGGGCGATGAGACTCGTGTCGCGCGCCGCGGTCTTCGCGAGGATCTGGGCGATGCCGTCAAGCCGTTTGAGCAGCTCGGCGCGCGCAGCATCCGTCACCTCGGTGTCGGCCTTGACCCTGGCGCGCTCTTCGCGCATGAGGAGCGCGATCACCTGGAACTTCGTGCGGTTGGTCGGGCCGAGTTTGCCCTTCTGCGCCTTCTGCTCGACCTCGCGAACCTTGCGCGCGAGGATCGGGATGATCGGTGCGTCATCGTCGCGCGAACGCGTACGCTGTCGCTGCCTCGTCTGGGCCAATGGTCCTCCAGTATCTGGGCCGTATCCGGCACACCCCTCGACGAATCCGATGATCGGAACCGGTCGGTCGCGCCGAACAGGTCGGTGGCTCGCGGTGCGCGAATCCCGAACCGAGCATCGCGCGAACTCAGGTTCATCAACACCCAGCTCACGCGGTCGGACGAAGAGCGGATTCGCCGTGCGCAAGTCTCATTCTAGCGTCACAGCGACCGTCAGCGGTGCAACGCCCCGCCGGAGGCGGCCGGGTCGAGTGAACGGATGCCTCGGCGGCACTGCGCGAGAACGCGTCGTGCTGCGCTGAGCGAACGTGAGAGCCGGGCGAGCGGGGTCAGACGCCGCCGCCTCCTCCGCCACCGCCGCCACCGCCGGAGGATCCACCGCCGCCGGAGCCGCTCGACGACGAACTCGAGCTCGAGCCCGACCACGAGGCGCTCGACGCCGTCGAGAACGACGCCACTCCCGCAGCGAGCAGGCCCGCGTTGAAGCCGTCGCGCCCGCCGTACCAGCCGGGCGCGGTACCCGCCTGCTCGTAGAGTGCGGCGAGCTCACGGCTCCACTCGCGCTCGAGGCCGAACAGCACGGCATACGGCAGCAGGCGCTCGTTGAGCTTCAGCACCGTGACCGGGTCGAGGTCGACAATCGCGGCCGTCGCGCCCGTGGCATCCGTCGCGGGAGACCCTGCAGCGGATGACGCGGCGGGCCGTTGCACTCGCAACGCACCGCTCGGACTCTGCAGCACGCGCAACCGGTCGGCTTCAGCAAGGCGGATGTAGAGGCGCAGACCCTCGAGGTGGTCGCTGACCGCGCGCCCGCGTTCGGTGAGCGGCCGCACGTCGATGACCGTCACCAATGTGGCGATGGCCGCCGCGATCGCCACGATGAAGCACGCCGCCGGCCAGAAACCGCCCATCTGGCGTTCGAGTGCGATGATGCCGAAGACCACGGAGAGCACGGCCCCGACGACGGCTACACCGGCCAAGAGCAGCCGAGGCCCGCGCGGGGGTCGCCGACGCAGGCCGTCGGTCACCACTCGCTTCGCGACGCGCTGGCGGAGCGCGAGGAGTCGCTTGCCGAGTGACGTGTCGCGAGTGAGTTCCCGGCGAGCACCGACGTGGGGCGTGCCGAACAGCGCTCCCACGACGGCTGCACCGTCGGCGTCGTCCCCTGGCCCGCCGTTCGCCTCACCGCGATATTCCACCGCGTACTTCTTTCGCCCGGACTCGACGATGCGCAGCTCCCCGGCGACGGCACGATCGAGGATCGTCGCGGTCACGCCCTTGTCGGGCCGCCCCACGATGTCGGCCGCGACCATGGCCGAGATGCCGGCAGGCGGTTCGTATTCGGCGATGATCGTGCCCCGCCCAGGATGGTTTCGCCAGCGCGTGCCGCGCACGAACATGGCACCAGCTGCGGCGAGCGCGGCGAACCCCGCCGCGACGGCTCCGGTGATCGCGGCAGGCGAGGAGCCGAACGACTCGTCGCGCGGCACGAAGGTGCCCTCATCGAAGGCCGTGGCCAGGGTGAGGTTCTCGTAGGGCCCGAGATCGAGCGCTTCGGCGGTGATCACCGGCGGCTGCGACTCCTCCACCTCGAGCGAGTCGCACGGCGTGCTCGACTCGTCTGCGCCCTGATAGCACGCGACGTCGCCCGTGAACGCGGCTGCAACGTCGTCGCTCAGGTGCAGCTCGGCGCTCACCCGACCGAAGGGCTGCGCCCAGCCCGTGCCGTTCACGTCCCAGTAGAACTCGTCGATCGCCGCATCGTCGGGCTGCTGCGTCACGTTGTGCTGCCGGTAGCCGATCACATACGTCTGCTCCCCATGCACGTAGTCGTCGGCGCGGATCGTAACGAGGAGGAACTCGTCGTCCTCGTCATCCTCGACTTCGAACGAGCGCGGCGCTCCGGTGCCATCCGTCACGGTGATCTGTTCGATGTCGGTGGGGTGCCCGCGGTAGGAGCTCGGGATCGCGCGCCTGATTCCGCGATTCTGGTCGATCTCGGGGAAGCGGGCCACGATCGTCTCGACCGTCTCGAGCACCGAGTGGCCGCCCTCGTCGCGTGACAGTTCGTAGACGGCTTCGAGGGAGTCGAAGGTGAAGTCGTCGACTCCGGTCGAGACTGCCCCGATGACGGATGCCGCGGACTGGGCGCTCGTGCCATCGGCATCGTTCGTGGACACTGCCCAGGCCGCTGAGGCCGGCCCCACGGCGAGCGCCGCCGCCACGGTCGCAGCGGCGAGCATTCCGGCAAGTCGAGGGGGCGCCATATCCCTACGCTAGCGCGGCGACGGCGGCCGCCGACCCACTCACGCCCGCCGGAGCCGCAGGCTGTTGAGCACGACGAACACGCTCGAGAATGCCATTGCGGCCCCCGCGATCATCGGGTTCAGGAAGCCGGCCGCAGCGAGCGGGATCGCGGCGACGTTGTACGCGAACGCCCAGAACAGGTTGCCCCGGATCGTGCGGAGGGTCGCCCGCGCGAGTGAGATCGCGTCCGCGATCGCGCCCGGCTCGTCTCGCGTGAGCGCCAGGTCGCTCGCCGACGCCGCGGCATCCGTGCCCCCGCCCATCGCGATGCCGAGGTCGGCTGCCGCGAGCGCCGCGGCGTCGTTCACTCCGTCGCCGACCATCGCGACCCGGCTCCCCGCGGCCTGGGCGCTCCGCACGATCTCGAGCTTTCCCTCCGGGCTCACCCCGGCGTGCACCTCCTCGATGCCGAGTACTTCGGCAACGCGCGCCGCAGGTCGATCGGCATCGCCAGTGACGAGCACCGGACGCAGGCCCTGTGCGCGGAGCCGATCGATCGCCTCGCGGGCGCCGTCGCGCACGCGGTCGCCGACCTCGAGGAGTGCCCGCACCTCACCCGCCCAGCCCACGGCGACGAGGGTGTCGTCGGATTCGGTCGCGCGTGCTTCGAGCTCGGCGGGCATGCGGAAGCCGAGCCCGACGAGGAATGCCGGACGACCGGCAGCCGCCTCCGAGCCGTCGACGATGCCCGTGACCCCGAGTCCGGCGTGCGCACGGAACCCGGCCACCGCGACTGTCCGATGAGCGGAGCCCGAGGCATCCGCGCCGGTGACGACGGCTTGCGCGATCGGATGCTCCGAGCCCTGTTCGAGCGCAGCCGCGACGCCGAGCGCTGCCGTGGGGTCGACGCCGCCTGCGCCGGTGACCCGGGTGAGACTCATGCGCCCGGTGGTCAGGGTGCCGGTCTTGTCGAGCAGGATCGTGTCGACGTCGCCCGCGCGGTCGAGCGCTTCGGGGCCGGTGATGAGGATGCCGCGCTCGGCCCCGCGCCCGGTGCCGACGAGGATCGCGACGGGGGTGGCGAGACCGAGGGCGCACGGGCAGGCGATGACGAGCACGGCGACGGCCGCGGTGATGGCCTGCTCGACGGGGCTGCCTGTGGCGACCCACACGATCGCCGTCGCCACGGCGAGCGCGATGACGATCGGCACGAACACCCCGGAGATGCGATCGGCGAGCCGCTGCGCGCGGGATTTGCCGAGCTGGGCGTCTTCGACGAGCTTGGCGATCTGCGCGAGCCGCGTGTCGGCACCGACACGTACCGCCTCGACGACGAGGCTGCCGCCGTGCACGATGGTCGCTGCCGTCACGGCGCTCCCCGGCTGCACATCGGCGGGGGCGGGCTCGCCGGTCAGCATGCTCTCGTCGACTCCGGCCTCACCGCGCACGACCGTGCCGTCGGCTGCGATCCGCTCGCCTGGGCGCACGACGAAACGGTCTCCGGGGCGAAGTGCGACGATCGGGATCCGTTCTTCGTGCTCGGCGGAGCCACTCTGCCGGAGCACCGACACTTCACGCGGGGCGAGCTCGAGGAGGGTGCGCAGCGACTGGCCCGCGCGGCGCTTCGAGCGCGCTTCGAGCACCCGCCCGAGCAGCAGGATCGTGATGACGCCGGCCGCGACCTCGAGGTAGATGTCGCCGCCCGGCGCGCCTCGCACCCCGAAGGTCCATTCGTGGGTCATGCCCGGCATGCCGGCGTGGCCGAAGAAGAGCGCCCAGACCGACCAGGCGAACGCGGTGAGGGTGCCGAGCGAGACGAGAGTGTCCATCGTGAGGGCGCCGTGCCGCAGATTCACGGCGGCAGCGCGATGGAACGGCCAGCCGCCCCACACCACGACCGGCGCGGTCAGCACGAGGGAGAACCACTGCCAGTACGTGAACTGCAGTGCCGGCACCATTGCGAGCACGATGACCGGCACGGTCAGCACGGCCGAGATCACGAGACGCGTGAACAGCGGGTCGGATGCCGCAGGGTTCTCCCCTGCCCGGCCGGCCTCGTGCAGCTCGGCCTCGTCCATCTCGGTCGCGGGCGGTGCGGCGGGAAGGTGTGCGGTGTAGCCCGCCTGGCGCACCGCCTCGAGGAGTTCGTCGATCGGGGTCGTCACCGGGAACTGCACGCGTGCCTTCTCGGTCGCGAGGTTCACCTCAGCCTCGACACCCTCGAGTCGGCCGAGCCGATTCTCGACCCGGGCGACGCAACTCGCACACGTCATGCCCTCGATGCCGAGGTCGATCGTGCGGGTGTCGTGCTGCAGCGCCATCCGTGTCTCCCTGTCGATTCGAATCCCAACAGTACCCCTAGGGGGTATCTGGCGCAAACGGGGTATCCTGTCAAGGTGATCGAGGACATCAAGAAGCGCTCCCTGCACCGCACGAAGATCATCGAGGGCCAGTTGCGCGGCATCGAGAAGATGATCGAGAACGACGACTACTGCGTCGACATCATCACGCTCTCGCTCGCCGTGCAGAAGTCATTGGGGTCGCTCAACAAGCTCCTCGTCGAGAACCACCTGCGCACCCACGTGACCGAGATGTACGAGGCAGGCGGTGAGCAGCGCGAAGCCGCGGTGGCCGAACTCGTGCGCATCTTCGAGCTCTCCAACAATCGGGGGTAGGCGAGCGGATGCCGCGAATCGAACTCGTCACGGGCGACATCACCATGCAGCGGGTCGATGCGATCGTGAACGCGGCCAACTCCTCGCTGCTCGGAGGCGGGGGCGTCGACGGGGCGATCCACGCCGCAGGCGGACCGGCGATCCTCGAGGAGTGTCGTCGCCTTCGCGAGACGATCCTGCCCGACGGCCTGCCGACCGGTGAGGCCGTGGCGACCGGCGCCGGCAAGCTCTCGGCGCGCTGGGTCATCCACACCGTCGGTCCGGTGTGACCCGGCCCCGGTGCGGAGGCCGATGCCCGGCGTCTGCTGCTCGCGGCTTCGTACCGCAACTCGCTTGCGCTCGCCGCCGCACTCGGCGCAGTCTCCGTTGCCCTTCCCGCAGTCTCAGCCGGTGTCTACGGCTGGCCTGCAGCGGACGCCGCACGCGTGGCCCTCGGTGCCGCGGCTTCCGCGTCGTCGCCGGCGCTCATGCGCTTCGTGCTCTTCTCCGCTGACATGCACCGCGCCTTCGCCGATGCCGCGGCAGAGCTCGGCATCGCGCCCGTCACTCCCGATTGACCCCCGAACAGGGGTCGGTTCGATAGACTCCGGCGATGCGGTGTCGACGGCGAACCAGATGACCATGCGCTTCGAGGTGCTCGGCCCGCTCGTCGTGCGCATCGACGGCGACGACGTCACGCCCGGTGGAACCCGCGTGCGCACGCTGCTGGCGGTCCTCCTCGCCGCGGAAGGCGCTCGTGTGACCGATGACCACCTGCGCGACCTGCTCTGGGGCGACGAGGGAACCGCCGCGCGGCTGCAGTTGCTCGTGCACCGCCTGCGCGCGACGCTCGACGACCCCGACAGGGTGGTGCGCGAACCCGATGGCTACCGGCTCACCGCAAGCGACGACGAACTCGACACGGTCGAGTTCGAGCGCCTCGCAGCATCCGACCGCGGCCGCGCCGCCCTCGTCCTCGTGCGTGGACCCGCCTTCGACGGGTTCGACGGCGAACCGTTCGAGTCTGCGCGGATCCGCGCTCGCGATGCGCAGCGAGCCGTGCGGCACCGTGTGCTCCACGCCGAGCTCGAACACAACGACCCGGCCGGGCTCATCGCCGAGATCGGCGCGGCAGTGGTCGCAGACCCGCTCGACGAAGAACTCGTCGCCCTGCAGATGACCGCGCTCGCCCGGAGCGGCCGGCAGGCGGACGCCGTCGACGCATACTTCTCACTCCGCTCCACGCTCGCCGAAGAACTCGGCCTCGACCCCGGCGCGGAGATCGACGAACTGCACCGTCGCCTCGTCTCAGGCGACGCCCTCGACCCGACCCCGGCCCCGCGGCAACTGCCCGCCGCCGCCAGCCTCGTGGGACGCGACGCCGAACTCGAACGACTCGATGACCTGACCCGCGCCGACGGGCCCAGGATCGCCGTCATCTCGGGCACGGCCGGCGCCGGGAAGACGGCGCTCGCACTCGGATGGGCACGCAGGGCACGCCGGCACTTCGGCGACGGCAGTCTGTTCGTCGACCTCCGCGGCTTCAGCGAGACCCAGCCACGCTCCGCCGGGGAAGTGCTGGCCGGATTCGTACGCGCGCTCGGGTATCGCTGGAACCTCCCAGACGATGCCGAAGAACTCGCTGCGCTCTTCCGCAGCCTCGTGCACGACCGGCGCATGGTGATCGTGCTCGACAACGCGAGATCGGTCGACCAGGTGCGGCCCCTGCTGCCGGGCGGCGACGGCCCGGTCGTCGTGGTCACGAGTCGTGAAGGGCTCGTCGGCCTCGGCGTGCACGCACGAGTGCACACCGAGGAACTCGACGCGCTCAACCTTCGCGCCTCGGTCGAGCTGATCCGCGCCATCGTGAGCGACCCAGTCACACAGCGCGACGCGGAACGACTCGCGGCGCAGTGCGCCTGCCTCCCGCTCGCCTTGCAGATCGCCGCCCGCATCGCCGCTGCTCGCGGCGAGGGCGTCGCTCGACTGGTCGCCGATCTCGACGCCCACCGCGACCACCTCGACCGGCTCGACACCGGAGACGACGCTCGATCCGGCGTGCGCACCGTGCTCTCCTGGTCGTACGAGGCACTCGACTCGAGAATTCGCCGCGTCTTCCGACTGCTCGGGCTCCTGCCCGAACAGGGTGCGCCCGAAGCCGCGGCGGTCGCCCTCGTCGGCGGCGACCCGAGCGAGGCACGCACCGATCTGCGCTCCCTCCGGCGCGTGCATCTCGTCGAGGTCGACGATCACGGACGTCACACCCAGCACGATCTGTTGAGGGCGTATTCACGGGAGCTCTCCGAAACGGAGCCTCGTGCGCAAGACGAGCTCGGTGCTCGCGCTCGCCTACTCGCCTACTACGCGGCGGGATGCGCCGACGCCGCCACGGCGCTGACCGCCCGATGGGGCCCGCTGCCGATATCGAGCGACACTGCCGAACCCGACGAAGCCGCCATCGCCTCGGTCGATCTCGCGACGCGTGCCGGGCCGTTCGAGGATGCCGAGGCCGCGATGGCGTGGCTCAACGACGAGCGCGGGGCGATCGTCGCCGTCGTCACTGCGGCCGGCCCCGAGGCGGATGCCAGGGCGATCGCGATCGTCCTCCGGCTCCGGCCCTACCTCGCGAGGCAGGGATGGCTCAGCGAAGCGCGTGTCCTCTTCGAAGATCTGCTCGAGCGCGCCACTCGCCGAGACGACCTGCTGGCTCAGGCCACGGCCCTGCGACTGCTCGGTTCGCTCGACGTCGAAAGTGTGGAGTACGGCATCGGCGCCCAGCGCCTCGTCCGTGCACTCGAACTGAGCCGACGACTCGGCGACCGCACGGGCACTTCGATCGCACTGAACAACCTCGCTGAGATGGAGCGACTCCTCGGCGACCCCGCACGCGCGGTCGAGCTGCTCGAGGAGGCGTTGTTGATCAACGAAGATGCGGGCGATCTCACGCGCGTGGGTCTGAGCCACGGCAACCTCGCGCTCGCTCACAATGCCCTCCAGGCGTTCGAGGCTGCAGAGATCGAGAGCCGCCGTGCCCTCCACATCGCCGAGCAGGTCGGCTCCGAACGCCTGTGCTGCCTCGGGCTTCGGGCGCTCGCCGGCGCGGTGCTCGGGCTCGGCTCGCCGCCGGAGGCCGTGTCGATCGCCCAGCGGGCGCTCAGGCTCGCGCGAAGCCTCGATGAGACCGAGATGGAGGTGTGGTCGGCCGAAGTGCTCGGCCGCGCGCTGCTCGCCAATGGTGCACCGGACGACGCGGAGCGGATGTTCGAGAGAGCCGTCGAAACGAGCCGACGCAGTGGCTCACTCACGCAACTTGCGTCCTCGCTCCGGGCGCTCGCCGAGCTCCGCGAGAAGCGCGCGCCTGACGAAGCGGCCCGACTTCTCGACGAGGCCCGGGCGATCAGCGAACGCCTGCAGGCCGGGGCACTCGGCGCCATCGAGCCGTGACCGACGCGCGTCACGCCAATCGCGCCCGCGGCATCCACGGTGCGAGGCTGCGCGTCTCCGCCATCAGTGCCGCGGCGATCCGCCGCGTATCGGCCGGAACCCGGACCACGTGCTCGAGCCGCTCGATGCCGGGTAGGCCCTGACCGACGACGATCGCCCGATCGGCCGACCGCAGGAGTTCGAGGTCGTTCAGGTCGTTGCCCAGTGCGAGCACGGTATCGCCTTCGGTGAGGAGGCGAGCGAGACCATTCGCCTTGTTCGTCCCCGGGGCGACGACGTCGGCGTCTCCGCTCATGTGCGGAAACACCTCGGCGCGGCCCGCGGTCAGCTGCACCAGTTCTCGCGCCCATCGTGCGCCGTCGGCAATGCAGATCTTCACGACACCGCCGAGCTGCAGGCCATCGAACGGCGCAACCCTTCGCGCAGTGGACCCCATCCACGGGAGCGCCCCTGGGCTGCTCTCCACGAAGCCGTCCCCGTACTCGAGACAGAAGGCGGCGTCCTCCGCTCCGAGCGCGAGCGTCACCTCGCGGACGACCTCGGGCGCGAGCGCGGCACGGTGCACCTCGCGCCGACCCGAGTTGACCAGGGCGCCATTGCAGCACACTCCGCTGATCTCCTGGGCGAGCGAACCGAACCAGGTGCCGAGCACTCGCGGCGACCGTGCCGTCGCCACCACGAGTCGGGCGTCATAGCCGAACACGAGTCGAGCGAGCATCGTGCGGATCAGGTGATCAGGCGCCCGATTGCCGAACGCGATCGTGCCGTCGAGATCCGTGGCGACGACGAGGCTCATCGCAGGGCCGCCGCGCGCGCCTGCGCCTTTCGGAGTTGCACGACGCCGATCCCTGTCGCCCCGACCACGGCGACGACGACGAAGAGCGATGAGGCGAACATCGCGGGTTCGATGCCGATCGACTCCCCGGCACCGGGCACGAGGCCCGCCGTCGTGACGAGGGCGATTCCGACCGCGCCGCCGATGTTCTGCGCGGTCGTCAACAGTCCGGCCGTCGTCGCTCGAGCCTCCGCGGGCGCGGCATCGACCGCCGCGACCGACACGGCCGGGAACGCCAGGGCGAGCGAACACCCCACGCCGAGCATCGCGGGCAGCACGCCCACCCACGGCGGCGCCGCAAGACCCACGGCGCCGAGCCACACGAGGCTCGCCACGAGCAGCGCGACGCCGATGGCCAGCGTTCGCCAAGCGCCGATACGGGTCACGAGCCGAGCGCCGGTGCCGGCCAGCAGGCTGAAGGCGAGCGGTTGCGGCAGGATGACGAGCGCGACGATGAGCGCGGTCGCCCCGACTTCGACGAGCCCGAGGCTCAACACGTACATCGACGCGACCACCCCGGCGAACACCCCGGCGAGCGCGAGGCACGCAGCACGCACGCCCGGAGAGCGCACGACACTGCTCGGGAACCCGCGCACACCCCGACGAGCCACGAGAGCGGTCACGACGAGGCCGAGCACCACGAGCTCGACCGCGACGAGGCCGACCGGGAGGGAGCCGATCGCCCCGATGACATGAACTCCGATCATGAGGGCGGCTGTGAGCAGCACTGCCCCCGGTACGTCGGGCCGCCCAGGCGAACGGGTTCGACTGGCGCGAATCGTCCAGGTCGCGGCGAGCACCGCGAGCACCACCGGGATCGAGACGAGGAAACTCGTTCGCCAGCCGAGGAGGGTCACCACGACGCCCGGCACGACAAGCCCGAGCGAGAACCCGACGGCCCCCATCGCACCGTAGAGCGCGACCGCCCGGTTGCGTGCCGCACCGCCAGGCAGTCCCTCGGTGATGAGCGCGAGAGCCGCCGGCGCGCTCAGCGCCGCGCCCGCACCCTGTACGAGCCGGCCGACCACGAGCACCCAGGCCTCGGGCGCGAACGCGCAGACGAGGCATCCGAGCCCGAACAGTGCAATGCCGATGAGAAACACGCGGCGACGATCGAGTGTGTCGGCGAGGGAACCCGCGATTGGCAGGAGTCCCGCGTAGGCGATCAAGAAGGCGCTCGCCACAAGAGACAGCTCACTGGGCCCGATGCCGATGTCGTCGCGCATCGCCGCGATCTGCACGTTGATACCCGACGAGCTCATGCCCTCGAGCAGCAACGCGAGGCAGACCACCACCATGCGTGCCCTCGACAGCGGCGTGACCGCCGTTGCCTCACCGCTACCCGCTCGTCGATACCCCGTGTCGCCCATGCCTGCTCCGATCGCCCTCGATAGTCGAGAGCCATCGTCGTGCAGGCTGCTTTCATGTCACTTTCACTCAGGTGCCGGGAGCTCACTCAAGTGCCGGGAGCGGTGAGTGCCAGCCAGTCGTCGAGCTCGCTCGGTTCGTCGGTGATGATGCCGTCGACCCCGAGGGCACTCACCTCCTGCCAGTGCTCATGGCTGTTCAGTGTGTAGCAGAGCACCGCCACGCCCGCCTCGTGCAGGGCGACGAGCGCCTCGGGCACTGCGGTGACGGATGCCGCGGTCGTCCCGAACCCGATGACGCCGAGTCGCTCGGCAAGCGGTACCGGATCGGCAGGAAGCTCCCTGATCAGCATGATCCGCGGGATGGCGGGTGCGACGCGCTGCAGGGTGAAGAGCGTTTCGAGGCTGAAGCTCTGCAGCACGACGCGGCCTCGCAGGCCGTATCGCTCGATGAGGCCCGTGACCGCGCGAACGCCATCGGCGCCCCAATCGGCCTTCAGCTCGATCAGCGCCCTGGCGTCGCTGCGCGCGGCGAGCGCAGCGAGGAAGGTATCGAGCGTCGGGATGCGGGTGCCGGAGAACTCCGGTCCGTACCAGGATCCGGCGTCGAGACGAGCGACCTCGTCGAGGTCGAGGTCTGCGACGGAGCGCGGATCGCCGGTCACACGTTCGAGCGTGGTGTCGTGGAACAGGACGGGCACACCGTCTTCGGTGAGTTGCACGTCGGTCTCGACGAAGGCGAGCTCGTCCATCGCAAGTTCGAGCGAGGGCATCGTGTTCTCGGGAGCCGAGGCGCGGTCGCCGCGATGGCCGACGGTGAAGGCCGGTTCGCCCGGCTCCCGCAGCGCCCCGAACACGTCGATGGCGAACACGGTCGGCGGAACCTGGACGAACAGGAGGACGCCGGCGAGCACAGCCACCGCGAGGCTCGCGAGGGTGAGGCGCGCGACGCGGGGTCGGGCGAGAGTGTGGGACACGGGTTCGGGCCTTTCCACCGTTCGCGCGCCGTTGCGCGATCGGTGCAGGTCACTCTAGCAAGCCCGTTACCATTTCGTTACCTCCCGTTCGCGGGTCGCGACGCGCGGCCTACGCGCTCGCGAAGTACGGGTGGCCCGCTGATCGCCGCTGGAACTCGAGAATGGCGGGGTTGCGGATGCGGCCGCCGGCGATCTCCGTGGCGCGATCGATCGTCTCCGACGCGGCCCACGACTCCGGCCCCTCCATGACTGTGCGCAGGAACGGTATGAGGGCTTCGCTGATCTCCCACGTGGCCGAGTTCCAGAGGTACGACGGGCTGTGATCGACGGCGTAGTAGTTCGTCGACTCCCCCACAGTGAACATGGGGTCATCGAACGACGTGGGGCGTGCCCAGCTGAAGCCCATGCCCTCGTCGACCGAGACGTCGACGATGAGGCTCCCTGGCCGGAAGGCGCCGAGGTCTTCCGTGCGCAGGTAGGTGAGCGGTGCGTTCGGATCCTGCAGCGTGCAGTTCACCACGATGTCGCGTTCGGCGAGGAACGGGGCGAGCGGCACAGGGCCGTCTTCAGTGTTGACCGTGCTCTCGAACGGCGCTTCGGGGTTGTGCTCGAACTGGATGATGTCCACCGAGGGAATCGGCGAACTCACCGCAGCGGTGTCGCGGTTGGTGAGCACCCGCACATCGTGGATGCCGTGGGCGTTCAGCGCGGTGACGGCGCCTCTGGCGGTCGCCCCGAACCCGATGACGACGGCGCTCAGGCGACGGCCGTAGTCCCCCGTAGAACCGCACAACTGCAGGGCGTGCAGCACCGAGCAGTAGCCGGCGAGTTCGTTGTTCTTGTGGAACACGTGCAGCCCGAAGCCCCCGCCGGCCGTCCAGTGGTTCATGGCCTCCCACGCGATGAGCGTGAGGCCCTTGTCGATCGCGAGTTGCGTCATGGCACGGTCCTGCACGCAGTGCGGCCAACCCCAGAGCACCTGGCCGTCGCGCAGCTGCTCGAGGTCGGACGCCTGCGGTTTCGGCAGCAGCACGATATCGGATCGGGCGATGAGGTCGCCCCGAGAGCCGAACCCGGCGACGAGCGGTTCGAGCTGGGCATCCGTGAAGCCGAACCGTTCACCGTACCCGTGCTCGAGGAGCAGGTTCTCGCGAAGGTCGGCATCGATCCGCTCGAGGTGCGACGGATGCAACGGCAGCCGCTTCTCGTCGGGCTTGCTCGAGTGCGCCAGCACTCCGAGTCGGAGGAGTTCCGGAGTGGTCGTGGTCATGGCGGACGTCCTGTCTCCCGCCGGTGCGGTGCACTCGACGGATTCGCTCAGAGGAATCCGCGATGAACAGGTCGCCGTCGAATCACCGGCCGCGCACGCGGCGACCTCCTCCTGAGGTTACGCCATGCCGTCACCGGCGACGCCTGCACGTACGCGCACGCCCCGGGTGCGCCCGGGCCGGGCATCATGCCCGTTCGTTGCCTCGCCGGTAGTTGCCGCTCGCCCGGGCGAGCAGGTGCTGCGCCTGTGCATCGTCCGCGAGTTGGAGCGCGGCAACGAGACGTGCCGCATCGCGGCCGCCGACGGTCATCACGGGCGCGCCTCCGCGTGAGACGATCACGCCGCCCTGTTTCGTGACGCGGTACTCGAACGGGTCGGTGACGAGCCGACCCCGTTCGTCCGAAGCTCCAGAGCGACCGGCCATGTCTTCACGCCTACTTCAGGCTCTTCGTGTGCCAGACCGTCTTGGTCTCGGTGAACGCGCTGATGCGGGCGAGCGCGGGCGCCGCAGCATCCGGACCCGACTCGGGACGCAGCACTCGCTTCAAGGTGTCGGCCGCGTCGATCTCGAGCGAGATCCAGTCGAGTTCGCCGGCACCGACGAGGTCGATCGCGTTGACGTCGGCGTGGCTCGCGAGCCACGGTGCGATCTCGGCGGGCGAACCCGTGAGCACGTTGACGACTCCCTTCGGCACGTCGCTCGTCGCGAGCACTTCGGCGAGGCTGATCGCCGACAGTGGGAACCTCTCGCTCGCGACGGCGACGACCGCGTTCCCGGCCACGAGCGCCGGTGCGACGGCCGAGACGAAGCCGAGCAGCGAGCTGTCTTGCGGCACGATGACCGCGACGACGCCGGTCGGTTCAGGCACCGAGATGTTGAAGTACGGCCCCGCGACGGGGTTCGCGTTGCCCGTGACCTGTGCGAACTTGTCGGCCCAGCCCGCGTACCAGACCCAGCGGTCGATCGCTTCGTCGACCTGAGCGGATGCCGCGGCGCGCGTGACCCCCTCGGCCTCCTCGATCTCGGCGATGAACTGCGCCCGTCGACCCTCGAGGAGTTCGGCGATGCGGTAGAGCACCTGCCCGCGGTTGTACGCGGTGGCGCCCGACCATCCGCCGACCGAGGCGCGAGCGGCCACGATCGCGTCGCGGGCGTCTTTGCGAGAGGCCTTCGCGGCGTTCGCGAGGAAGCCACCGTCGGCCCGGAGCACCTCGTAGGTGCGACCCGACTCGCTGCGCGGGAAGGCTCCCCCGATGTAGAGCTTGTAGGTCTTCGGCACGGCGAGGCGGCTCATCGCTTCGATCCCTTCGTCGCGGGCTTGGTTGATCGAGTAGGCCGCTTTGCGGCCGTATCGAGATCACCCTTCGCGGCACCCGAGGTCTCGATACGCGGCTTCGCTCGACCGCCGGTGACGGCTGCCTGGCCGATGGGCGCCGGTGCCAGATACGCCGCCAGACCGTGCCGACCGCCCTCGCGGCCGTAACCCGACTCCTTGTAGCCGCCGAACGGCGACGCGGGGTCGAACCGGTTGAAGGTGTTCGCCCAGATGACGCCGGCGCGCAACTGGTCGGCGACGGCGAGGATGCGACTGCCCTTGTCGCTCCAGATGCCTGCGGAGAGGCCGTAGGGCGTGTTGTTCGCCTTCGCGATCGCCTCGGCCGGGGTGCGGAACGTCAGTACTGAGAGCACGGGGCCGAAGATCTCCTCACGGGCGATGCGGCTCGAGGTCTGCACGTTCGTGAAGATCGTCGGCGCGAACCAGAAGCCGTTCTCGGGGATGTCGCACGGCGCGGTCCAGCGCTCGGCACCCTCGGCGACTCCGATGTCGGAGAGCGTGCGGATTCGTTCGAGCTGCTCTTTCGAGTTGATGGCGCCGATGTCGGTGTTCTTGTCGAGCGGGTCGCCGAGGCGCAGCGTCGAGAGGCGCAACTTCAGTCGCTCGACGACCTCGTCGTGGATGTTCTCCTGCACGAGCAGGCGCGAGCCCGCGCAGCAGACGTGTCCCTGGTTGAAGAAGATTCCGTTGACGATGCCCTCGATGGCCTGATCGATGGGGGCGTCGTCGAAGACGATGTTCGCCGCCTTGCCGCCGAGCTCGAGCGTGACCTTCTTGTCGGTGCCGGCGATCTGCTTCGCGATGGCGCGGCCGACGCCGGTCGATCCGGTGAACGCGACCTTGTCGACTCCTTCGTGTGCGACGAGCGCGGCACCCGTGTCGCCCGCGCCCGTGATGATGTTCACGACACCGGCGGGCAACTCGGCCTGCTGCAGGATCTCGGCGAAGATGAGCGCCGACAGCGGCGTCGTCTCGGCCGGCTTCAGCACGACGGTGTTGCCCGCGGCGAGCGCGGGGGCGATCTTCCACGCGAGCATGAGCAGCGGGAAGTTCCACGGAATCACCTGTGCGGCCACGCCGAGAGACCGAGGGTTCGCGCCGAGGCCCGCGTGGTCGAGCTTGTCGGCCCAACCCGCGTAGTAGAAGAACCATGCTGCGACGAGGGGTACGTCGACGTCGCGCGACTCCTTGATGGGCTTGCCGTTGTCGAGCGACTCGGCGACGGCGAGCTCACGGGCCCGCTCCTGCACGAGGCGGGCGATGCGGAAGAGGTACTTTCCGCGGTCACGACCGCTCATCTTCGACCAAGTGCGATCGTACGCGCGGCGCGCGGCGGCGACGGCCGTGTCGACATCGGCCGCGTTGGCGTTGGCGATCATCGCGATGCGCTCTTCGCTCGCCGGCGAGATGGTCTGGAACGGTTCGCCGCGGCCGTCGACGAACTCGCCGTCGATGAAGAGGCCGTAGTTGTCGCGAAGCGAGAGGATCGCCCGGGACTCGGGTGCGGGTGCGTATTCGAGGAAGCTCATGATGTGGAACCCTCCGGTTCGTGAAGCGTGTGGTCGCGTGTGATTCGGTCCCTGAGGAGGCCCGCCAGGGCCAATCGAAGGGTCAGTCGATCGTCACGTAGTCGGCGCCGGAGTAGTGCCCGGTTGCGCTCTTCTGGCGCTGCAGCAACACGTCGTTCAGGAGGCTCGACGCGCCGAAGCGGAAGAGGTGCGGCTGGAGCCACTCCTCGCCCACCGTCTCGGCGACCGTCACGAGGTACTTGATGGCGTCTTTCGACGAGCGGATGCCGCCCGCCGGCTTCACACCGATGCGCTGGCCTGTGGCCAGGTGCCAATCGCGCACGACCTCGAGCATGAGCAGGGTGACCGGCAGCGTCGCCGCGGGTGCGACCTTGCCGGTCGAGGTCTTGATGAAGTCGCCGCCCGCGAGGATCGAGAGCCACGAGGCGCGGCGCACGTTGTCGTACGTGACGAGTTCGCCGGTCTCGAGGATCACCTTGAGGCTCGCGCTCGACCCGTCGGCACGCCGGCACGCCTCTTTGACCGAGGCGATCTGGTCGAAGACGAGACCGTAACGGCCGGCGAGGAACGCACCGCGATCGATGACCATGTCGATCTCGTCGGCGCCCGCCGCGACCGCTTCTGCCGTATCGGCGAGCTTGATGTCGAGCGAAGCACGACCGCTCGGGAATGCGGTTGCGACCGCCGCCACCGAGACGAAGCCGTCATCGGGGTCGCCGTGGGCGCCGCCGAGGGCAGCGATCGCGTGCGGAACCATGTCGCCGTACACGCAGACCGCCGCGACACGCGGGGTCGAGGTATCAGCCGGGTCGGGGTTGACCGCCTTGGCGACGAGCGAACGCACCTTGCCGGGGGTGTCGGCACCCTCGAGGGTCGTGAGGTCGATGAGCGAGATGATGCGGTCGAGCGCCCACTGTTTGGAGCTCGTCTTGATCGAGCGGGTGCCGAGGCCGGCCGCGCGCTGCTCGAGGCCGACGGCGTCGACACCCGGGATGCCGTGCAGGTAGCGTCGCAGGGTCGCGTCGTCGGGCTCACCGCCGAGCACGGCGAGTGCCCGCTCGCGGGCGGTGACGAGGGAGGTGCCTGACATGAGGAATGACCTGGCTTTCGTTTGGTGTTCGGCCGACCGAGTGGCGTCAGCCGTCGAGGAGGTGGAGTGCGGTGGCCTCGTCGGTGACGAGCACCGAGCAGAGCCGACTGCGCACGACGGCGTCGGCCACGGCATGCTTGGCGGGCCCCGAGATGACGGCGATCGCGAGTGGTGCTCTGCGCAGTTCGTCGAGCGTGAGCCCGACCGTACGGGCGTCGAGTGCCGGATCGACGATGTTGCCGTCGGAGTCGATGTAGCGGCCGACGACGTCGCCGACGGCACCCTTCTGCACGAGGAGGTCGACGTCGGGTACCGAGAGGTACCCGCTCTCGACGTGCACCGATGAGCGGTCTGCGGCTCCGGCGCTGAAGAGGTAGGCGTCGGCCGATCGTGCGAGCTCGATCACGCCCGCGACGACGCGGTCGGATTCGATGGCCTCTTTCGTCTCGAGCCGCTCGAGGATCGCCGGGCTCGGCAGCAGGGTGGCGCTGCCGCCGCCCTTCTGGGCGATGCCGACGGCGGTCGCCGCTGCCGTGCCTGGCCGGCGGTTGAGACTCACACCGCCGTTGATCTGCACGACGTTGACGCCGGTCGCCCAGCCGCTTCGCAAGTGCTGCGAGATCTCGAAGAGCGTGCGCCCCCAGCTCACTCCGAGCGTGCGGGGTACCGGCCGGAGCGCGGTGAGGTAATCGGCCGCCGCCTGCGCGGTGCGTGCCTGCAGTTCTTCGGGCGAGGTCACCCCGGCGGTCGAAACGACGATCGCGTCGGCGAGACCGCGCTCTTCGCGCAGCCGCCGTTCGATCGGCAGTCGCCGCGCGCGCGGATGCAGGATTTCGATGCGGATGAACCCGCGCTGCTTCGCCTGGGCGAGAAGTCGCCCGACCTTCCACCGGGTGAGGCGCAACGCCTGCCCGATCTCGTCTTGGGTCTTGTTCTCCTCGTAGTAGAGCTCAGCGGCCCTGATCGAGAGCAGTTCGTCGATCTCGTCCATGCGCCTCCGTCCCGTTCACCTTCGCGCCACGTTCACCTCCCAGCGTAGGCAGCCGGATGCGCATCGGCAACACTCGCAGGCGATGCTGCTCACATGAGCAGACGGGCAACGGATGGCGCGCGTCCTGCCCCCGTCAGCGCTCGCGTTCGTCCTCGAAGTAGCGCGGACGGGCGACGACCGCACCCGCGATCGCCGCAGGAACGGCGGATGCGAGGAGGAACAGCAGGGGCCAGCTCCACCCGCCCGTCCACTGGTGCAGGAGTCCGACGAGGAGCGGACCGACGGCCACGATGAGATACCCGGCGGACTGCACGAACCCTGAGAGTGCGACCGCCCCCGAATGCGTCCTCGTGCGCAGGTTGATCAGCACGAGGGCGAGCGGGAACAGCAGCGGGCCGGTGCCGGCGAGTGCCACCCAGAGCCAGGTCACCCAGCCCGGCACGAGGAGCAACCCGAGATACCCGGCGACGAGGGTCGAGACGGCGATCGCCGTGAGGAGGCGCACCTTGCCGTACCGGGCCGCTATCAGCGGCACGAGCAGGCCCGCGGGCAGGCCCATCGCCGCGTAGAGCGAGAGCAGTGCGCCGGCCTCCGCCGGTGAGACGCCTGCGATGTCGTGCAGGATCGATGGAAGCCATGCGAAGGCCGCGTAGGCGTTGAACCCCGACACGGCGAACAGGACGGCGAGCGACCAGGCGAGCGGCGATCGCAGCGCATGGCGCAACTGACCGGGGTCAGCCTCTTCCGGCAGCGCCTCGAGTGCCTGACGCTTCGGATGCAGCAGCATCGCCACCCACGGCACGAGCGAGATCACCGCGATGAGCGCCCACTCGCCGAGCGAGACGCGCCACCCCGCGGCATCCGCCACCGGCACTGCGATGAGCGGCGGGGTGAAGGTGCTGACCGACATCGCCGTCACGTAGATCGTCGTGACGAGGCCGATGCGATCGGGGAAGTACCGCTTCACGAGGGGCGGCAACAGCACATTGCCGACACCGATCGCGGCGAACGTCAGCGTGCTCGCCGCGACGAGCCAGAGCGCCGAGCCGGCAAGCCCCCGCCCGGCGAGGCCGATCGACAAGGCGACGAGTGCGGCGATGAGCGTCAACTCGAGCCCGAATCGCTTCGCCACCATCGGCGTCAGGATGCCGAACACCGCATAACAGAGCGGCGGCAGCATGCCGAGGAACCCCACGACGGCGGGAGAGAGCGACACCTCGGCCTCGAGTTGCGCCAGAATCGGTGACAGCGACGCCACCGCCGTACGGAGGTTGAAAGCGACGAGCACGATGCCGATGAGGGCGAGGGTTCGACCCGCCCAGAGCGGTCGGGGCGGGAGCGAAGTCATCGCCTCGAGTCTAGGCGCGGCGAGCCTCAGCCCTCAGCCTCAGCCTCAGCCTCAGGCGCCGAGGATGCCGCGAGTGCGCTCCACATCGTCGCGGATCGTGTCGATCAACGCCTCGATGCTCGTGAAGGCCACCATGCCGCGAATGCGATCGACGAACTCCACGTCGACGACATGGTCGTAGAGATCGAGTTCGCGATCGAGCACGTACGCCTCGACCTGTTTCTTCGCCACGCCCTCGAACGTCGGGTTGTCGCCGACCGAGATCGCCGCCGGGTAGCGCGTGCCTGCGTCCGTCAGCCATCCGGCATAGACGCCGTCGGCCGGGATCAGGCCCTCGGACTCGGGAGTGAGGTTCGCAGTCGGGAAACCGAGTTCGCGGCCGCGGGCGGCGCCGTGCACGACGATGCCCGAGACCGTTGGTGTGTGACCCAGCAGTTCGGTCGCCCGTCGCACGTCGCCCACGGCGAGCAGTTCGCGGATCCACGTCGACGAGACCCGCCGCTCGCCCTCGGGGCGAACGTCGTCGATGACGTCGACCGTGAAGCCGAAGGTCGAACCGAGTTCTTGGAGCAGCGCCACATCGCCGGCGCCGCGAGCGCCGTAGCGGAAGTCGCTGCCGACGAGCACCGCCTTCGCGTCGAGCGCGTCGACGAGCACGCGCTCGACGAACTCCGTGGCCGGCACGGAGGCGAGTGCCCGATCGAACGGCAGCAGCAGAGTCGCGTCGACTCCGGTTGTCGCGAGCAGTTCGAGTTTCTGGCGCACGCTGACGAGCGACTCGGGGCATTTCTCGGGTGCGAGCAGGGCGAGCGGGTTGCGATCGAAAGTGACGACGATCGTCGAGAGGTCACGATCGACGGCGATGTGCCGGGCCCGCTCGATCACGGCACGATGCCCCTGGTGCACGCCGTCGAACTTGCCGATCGTGACGACCGACGGGCCGGTGCCGGCGGGCACCCCGGCCAGTCCCTTGAACGTCTTCACGAGGCATCCGCCCCACGCGTCGGCCGATGCCGGGCGAGCCACCACATGCCGAGCACGGGCAGCACGAGTGGGATGAACAGGTACCCGCGGCCGAACCATGACCAGACCGTGTCGTGCGGGAAGAGTTCGGGCAAGACGATGCTCAACGCTCCGACGACGATGACGCCCGTGAACTCGAACGCGATCGTCGCCCACGCGACGCGGTACCACGCGACTCCCGGCAGGATCAGTGCGGCCGTCGCCACGACGTAGACGACCGCCGCGAGCGCCGAGAGCGCGTACGCGAGCGGCGCCTCGTCGAACTTCGACGCGATCTGCACGAACGAACGCCCGATCGCCGCGAGCGCGAGCACACCGTAGACGGCCACGAGCACGCGCCCGATGCCGCTCATCCGCCGGCTCTGTTGCACCTCGGGCCGGGCACTGCGCACGTCACTCATTTCGTTCGATTCTCTCAGACCTGTGTTCACGCCTGCTGCACGGTCCAGATCTGCAGCATGCGGTAGACCATGACCGCGACCGCGAGCGCAGCGACGCCGAGAATCACGGTCGACCAACGATTGCGTTCCAGCAGCGCCCAGAACGCGGCGGCAGGCGGCAGCAGCAGGGCTCCGACGAGGTAGGTGTAGAACTCGAGCAGACTCCCGGTCGGATCGTTGCCGAACGCGGGCGCGGCGATCGCGACGACGAGTTGTGCGACGAGCAGAAGTTCGATGAGGGCGAGCGCGCCGATCGTGAGGTCGCCCGGCACGCGCCCGGCCAGACCCAGGACGATGCCGAGCAGCCCCGCGGCGACGGCGACGGCGAGCAGCACCCAGGTGAACCACTCGATCATGCGCCGACCTCCTGCGACTCGGCGGGCGGGAAGCCTGTGACGACCTTCAGCTGCCGGCCGCGAGGCTCGACGATCGCGACGAGGTGGTCTTCGGGATCGATGGCCGCGAGCACCGCGGGCAGTTCGATTGCGGGGTCGGATGCCGCGAGCCCGTCGACCGCCGCGATGTCGACACGTTTCCCGTGCCCGAGGTCGATGGCCTGCTGTTCGGTCAGTGCTACGACGGGCAGCGCGCGCCGCGCGGCATCCGCTGGACTCATCATCGCGTTCGCCACGTCGAAGCCGTCGAGCTCGCCGGCCTCGTCGACGCCGAACCGGCCGATGCGCGTGCGACGCAGCGCCGTCAGGTGCCCGCCCGTGCCGAGGGTCGCGCCGAGGTCGCGGGCGAGCGCCCGCACGTACGTGCCCGAGGAGCACTCGACGCGCACATCGACGTCGAGGTATGCGTCACTCGAACGGAACGCGAGCACCTCGAAGGCCGAGACGGTGACCCGGCGCGCCGCGAGCTCGACCGTCTCGCCGTCTCGCACCCGTTGGTATGCACGTTTGCCGGCGACCTTCACGGCGCTGACCGCGCTCGGCACCTGCTCGATGTCGCCCGTGAGCGGGGCGATGGCCGCGCGGACCGTCTCTTCCGAGACGGCGGCGATGACCTCGGGAGCGGCAGCGGCGAGGGGGTCGCCCTCGGCGTCGTCGGTCGTGGTGTTCCAACCGAGGCGGATGGTGGCCAGGTATTCCTTCTCGAGGCCAACGAGATAGTGCAAGAGGCGCGTCGCCCCGTTCACGCCGAGCACGAGGAGGCCTGTGGCCATCGGGTCGAGCGTGCCCGCGTGCCCGATCTTGCGGGTGCCGGCGAGGCGACGCATGCGTGAGACGACGTCGTGGCTCGTGATTCCCTGCGGCTTGTCGACGAGGAGTATGCCGCTGTTCACGCCGTACAGGCTAACAGCCGCGCGCCGCTCCCCCGTGCCGCGCCCCCGGCGACGCGGCCCATGCCGCCCATCTACGCTGGGACGGTGAGAATCGGCATCATCGGCGCGGGCGCACTCGGCGGCACGTTCGCCGCGCTCCTCGCGCGAGCAGGGCACGACGTGGAGGTCACCGCGCGCGGTGCGGGCCTCGACGCGATCCGCGCCTCCGGCATCAGCCTGAGCGGTGGATACGGCGACGTGCACGCACGGGTCGCCGCCGGTGAGCGACTCTCGGTTGCGCCCGAACTCGTGCTCGTGTGCACGAAAGCACAAGACGCGGCCGCCGCTATCGAATCCAACGCCGACCTCGTCGACGGAGTTCCCGTCGTCGTCGTGCAGAACGGCCTCGACGGGGTCGCGACCGCCACTCGCCTGCTCCCCCGCTCCTCCTGCATGGGGTTGCTGTCGATCATCGCCGCCAACTACACCGAGCCCGGCGTCGTGCGCGTCACCACCTCGGCGACGAGCTACCTCGGGCGCGGTGACGGACCGGCCGACGCCGAGTGCACGCGCATCGCGGCCGTGCTCTCCGAAGCGGTGCCGGTTGTCGCGATCGGCGGGTTCCGCGGCGCGCAATGGACGAAACTCGTCGTCAACATGCTGAACGCCGTGCCCGCGATCGTCGGGCGCAGCGTGCAGGACGTCGTCGACGATCGGCGCCTGCGGCGCGTCGTCACGGCTTCGATGCGAGAGACCGTGCGCATCGGCATCGCGCGCGACGTGCGCTTCGGCGCCCTGCAGGGGCTCAACAACGGGCGGTTGCGGCTCTTCGCCCGTATGCCGCTCGCGGTCGGCCAGGTGCTGCCGTGGCTCATGCGCGTGCGCATGGGCAGGGTGCCGAATCTCGGCTCCACCCAGCAGAGCGTGCGCCGCGGGCAGCCGACCGAGGTGGACTTCTTGAACGGGGCCGTCGTGCGCGAGGCATCCATCGCGGGCCTCGACGCTCCGGTCAACCGGGCGCTCACCGCGCTCGTGCACGAGGTCGAGCAACGCGGCGAGTCGTTGTCGGCTGAGCGGGTGCTCGCCGACGTTCCCGTTTGACGCGACGGATGTCACGATCCGGGTGATCCACGGATGCCGCGAGCCGGCCCCGACGACGGATGCCGTGGATCGGCGACCCTCGTGATGAACGCGCATGACACGACGAAGGGGGCCCGGCGAACCGGACCCCCTCAGTGTGCGTCAGTTGATCAGGCGCGCTTGCGTCGGATTCGCGCGATCACGAGGAACGCGAGTCCGGCGACCACGATGATGCCCGCGACGATCGCGATCGTCGTGCCCGCGAAGCCGGTGCTCGCAAGCCCGGTGCCGTCGGAGGCGGCGGGTGTGCTGTCACCGCCGGAGCCCTTCGGGCCGGCGCACTCGGGAGTGGCTGCCGGGTATGAGATCGCCACGGCGAGCTCGGGGTTCACGACGATCGTCGCGTCGATGTCGCCTCGGGTCCACGCGAAGTTGTCGTCGACCTCGACCCACTGGTTACCGACCTGGGCCCAGCCCGGCCAACCGGTCGGCGTGACGCCGTCGGCGGCGACCGTGGCGCCGGGCCACAGCACCTTGCCATCGAGCGTGCCGCCGTCGAGCTCGCCGAGCTCGATCGTCTCGGTGTTCGTACCGTCGGTCAGCACGAGTGAAGCGGTGTTGCCGGTCGACTGCTCGTCGGGGTCGATGAGCTCGATGTCGAACAGGATCCACGGGGCATTCGCCTCGCAGACGCCGGTCGCGACCGAGCCGTTGAGGCTCGGCTCGATGCAGTCGGCGTCAGAGTACGAGAAGATCCAGGTGAAGGGGCCGCTCGTGGGGAAGGTGTAGCCGGGCTGCGCCGTGGCCGTCACCGTGATCTCACCGTCGACTCGCTCCGAGTTCCAGTCGATCGTCTCGGTGTCGGTCGGAACCTCCAGCTTCTCGTTCTCAGGACCGCAGGTGTCTTCGAACGTCGGCTCGCCGACGAGGGCGATCACGCAGGGGCTGTCGTCGACCGTGAAGGTCCAGACATTCTTCGCGCCCTCGGGGAACTTCGAGCCGGGCTTCGCCGTGGCAGTCACTGTGATCTCGCCGTCGACCTCTTCCGAGCTCCAGTCGATCGTGTCGGTGTCGGTCGGAACCGTCAACTTCTCGTTGTCGGGACCGCAGGTGTCTTCGAACGTCGGCACCCCGACGACCCCGATGACGCACGGCTCATCATTGATGGTGTAGGTCCACGACGTGGTCGCGCCCTCGGGGAAGGCGTGGCCCGGCTTCGCGGTCGCAGTCACCGTGATGACACCGTCGACCTCTTCCGAGCTCCAGTCGATCGTGTCGGTGTCGGCAGGAACCGTCAGCTTCTCGTTGTCGGGACCGCACGTGTCGGCGAACGACGGCGCGCCGACGACCGGAATCACGCACGGCTCGTCGTTGACCGTGAAGGTCCACGTCGTGGTCGTGTCGTAGGGGAACGTGTAGCCCGGCTTCGCGGTCGCGGTCACCGTGATGACACCGTCGACCTCTTCCGAGCTCCAGTCGATCGTGTCGGTGTCGGCAGGAACCGTCAGCGTCTCGTTGTCGGGACCGCACGTGTCGGCGAACGACGGTGCACCGACGACCGGGATGATGCACGGATTGTCGTTGATCGTGAACGTCCACGACGTCTTCGCGTTCTTCTTGAATACGTAGCCCGGCTTCGCCGTCGCAGTCACCGTGATGACACCGTTCGCCTCGACCGAGTTCCAGTCGATCTTCTTCGTGTCTTCGGGAAGCGTCAGCTTCTCGTTGTCGGGTCCGCACGTGTCGGAGAAGCTCGGCGCACCCTCGACGGGGATCTCCGTGGGCGTCTTGCCGCAATCGCCCTTGAGGTTCTCGACACGACCGTCGGAGCCCTTGCTGAAGTCGTCGGCCCACTTCGTGTAGGCGTAGATCCACGGCCCTGTCTTCGTCGTGCCCGGCAGGTGCTCGGTGCCGAGCGTGATCGTCTTGTTGCCCGTCGTCGTGATCGGGCCGCGATCCATGCCGTTCGCGTTCTTCGGCGTCCCGTCGAAGCCGGTGTCGCCGACGCGCCACTTCGTCGTGCCCGTGTTCCCCTTCGACACGTTCGACAGCTTCAGGGTGTAGGTCACGTCGTACTCGCCGGTGACGGTGTTGCACTCGGCGTTTGCCTTGAGGTCGCCTGTGTGCGCGCTCGCGGGCGCCGCCACGCCGACGAGGGCGAGTCCCGCACCGAGGACGACGGCGGTGATCGCCGCGGCGATGCGTCGCAGCGGATTCCGGGATGTCGTGCGCTGGCGCGCACCGGCATCCCCGTGGGCAGCGTGCGCCTCTGCGGCGCGGGGCTTGCTCATTCGGGTTTCTCCATCGGTCTGGCCCGGCTGGATCAGCGAATCCGAGGGATGACGAAGGGCGCGTTCGGGGCGCACAGCAGAGTCGACGGGCACGGACGTGCTCGTCGACTGGCGTCGGGTGTTTCGGGTGGTGCGATCGGGTTCGCGAAGCCGGGAGGGCTGGCAGTGTCACCATTATGTCGCCTCAGAGGAGGACTGGCCATGAATTCCTCGAATTCGGGCCGAAAATGGCACCCGAATGGGGGACGCCGGTCATTCCGACATCGTCTGGTGGCTTCAGCAGCTGTCGAAGAACCGGCGACGCGGGTGTTCGGGGTCGCTGTTGTCGACGACGATGGATGCCACGAGACGCGGGTCGGCCTCGGCGTACGCGATCTCGTCGGCGGGGTCGACGGGCTCGCCGTCGAGGGCGATGCGTACGTCCCAGAGCCCGGCAAGTCGTTGCCGCAGGAGGAACCGGCCGTCGATCACGAGGATTGCGTCATCGGGGCCGGTGATCCACTTCGGCTCGACCCACGTGTCACGTGCTGGATCGAAGACCCGGGTCACGAACGCGGTCGAACCTCCGAGCCGGAATGGCTCGACGAGCACGCGCCGCAATGCCGACTCGTCGAAGCCGTAGCGGAAGTATCGGGCGGGCGTGTCGTCGCCGAAGACCGCCTGCGCCTCTCTCGAGCGATGGAACCCCTCCATGCTCGCGCGGAACACCGCGTGATCGCGTTCCTCGAGTACCGCTGCGAGATCGTCGCCGAAAGCGGTCTTACCGCTCTGCAGCGGACCGTCGATCGCCACGATCATCCGCCCGCGACCGTGATGCTGCAAGATCTCATCGGCGATCGAACGGAGGAAGGTGACCCGGGGCGTCGTGACAAGCCGCATGCCCCGAGCCTAGCTCCGTGACATCCGCCTCGCCGTAGGCTGGACGAATGCCCCGCCGCCCGACCGCCGATGTACTCACGCGGCCGGTCATCGACTGGTTCGCGGATGCCGCGAGGCCGCTGCCATGGCGAGCGGCCGAAGTTTCCCCCTGGGCCGTGCTCGTGAGCGAGTTCATGCTGCAGCAGACGCAGGTCGCCCGGGTGATTCCCCGGTGGCAGGCATGGATCGAGCGCTGGCCGACCGCGGCGGCTCTCGCTGCCGAGCCGCCGTCCGAGGCGGTTCGCGCGTGGGACCGGCTCGGCTACCCGCGCCGGGCCCTCTGGCTGCACCGTGCCGCCGTCGAGATCGTCGAGCGGCACGGCGGCGAAGTGCCCGCCGATCTCGACGCCCTCCTCGCACTGCAGGGCATCGGCCCCTACACGGCACGCGCGATCGCTGCGTTCGCATTCGGCGAGCGGGTTCCGGTCGTTGACACCAACACCCGCCGGGTGATCGCACGCGCAGTTCTGGGACACGGCGAGCCGGCCCCGCCATCGACGGCACGCGACCTCGCCGCGATGACTGCACTGCTCCCCCGCGACGCCGCGGATGCGCGTGCCTTCAATGCGGGCGCGATGGAACTCGGCGCTATCGTCTGCACTGCCAGAACGCCGCAGTGCGCGGCATGCCCGATCGCCGACTCGTGCGCATGGCGAGCTGCCGGCTACCCCGCGTATCTGGGGGCGAAGAAGGCCGTGCAGGCGCAGTTCGCCGGCTCCCACCGGCAAGTGCGCGGGCTCGTGATGCGCGAACTCAGAGCTGCGCACCGCCCGGTCTCACGAGTCGAACTCGCACCGCTCTGGCCCGACGCGGCGCAACTCGATCGCGCCGTCGCCACCCTCGTCGCCGACGGGCTCGCAGTTCACGAGGCTGACGGATACCGTCTGCCTGAGGCCTGACCGGCAGGGCGACGCGCTCGCGGTGGTGACGCGGAACCTCAGCGCGCGGTGCCGGGCTCGTCGTCGTCGGAAGCGTCGAGATCGCTCTCACGCTCGCGGTCGAGCATCTCGTCGTCGAACTCCCGCGGCTTCACGTAGGGATCTGCCTCGCCCGCGTATTCAGCCGTCGAGGCGAGCTCGGCCGTCTCGGTGTCGCGAGTGCGCGCTTCATGCAGGAGCGCGGCGATGTGCTGGGCGTTCTCGGGGATCGCGTCCGCGATGAACTCGAGCGACGGGGTGAGCCGCGCGGTGATGTTGCGGCCGACCTCGCTGCGGAGCATCCCCGTCGCGGCCTTCAGCGCCTTGGCGGAATCGTCACGCTCTTCTTCCGTGCCGTACACGGTGTAGAAGATGCTGGCGTGCTGCAGGTCACCCGTGACGCGGACGTCGGTGATGGTGACGAAGCCGAGCCGCGGGTCGCGCAAGCCCTTGTCGAGGCGCTTCGCAACGATCTCCTTGATGCGATCGGCCATCTTCCTGGCCCGTGCCGGATCCGCCATGATGTATCTCCTTTCGTGGCAAGGCCAGAACGGCTTCGCCGCCCTGCCCGCCTCGACCTGAATCGGGGTATGGTCCCCGCTCTTCACCGGAGTGAAGAGCGGGGACCCGATCCCACGAGCTATGCCCGGGGCTTCTCCCGCATTTCGATGGTCTCGATCTCGTCGCCGACCTGGATGTCGTTGAACTTGCCGAGGCCGATACCCGCCTCGAAGTCCGTACGGACCTCGGTGACGTCGTCTTTGAAGCGACGCAGCGATTCGATCGCGAGGTTGTCGCCGACGACGACGCCATCGCGGATGACGCGAGCCTTGGCGTTGCGCGTGATCGTTCCCGATCGCACGATGACACCGGCGATGTTGCCGATCTTCGAGGAGCGGAACACCTCGCGGATCTCGGCGACACCCGACTGCACCTCTTCGTACTCGGGCTTCAGCATGCCCTTCAGCGAGTCCTCGATCTCGTCGATCGCGTTGTAGATCACCGAGTAGAAGCGGATGTCGACGCCCTCACGAGCTGCACGCTCGCGCGCCTTCGTGTCGGGGCGCACGTTGAACCCGACGATGATCGCGTTGTCGATCGTCGCGAGGTTGACGTCGCTCTCGGTGATCGCACCCACACCGCGGTGGAGGATGCGAAGCTGCACCGAGTCGTCGACCTCGATCTTGAGCAGCGACTCTTCGAGCGCCTCGACGGCACCCGAGACGTCACCCTTGATGATGAGGTTGAGCGACTCGACCTTGCCCTCTTCGAGTGCACGGGTGAAGTCTTCGAGCGAGATGCGCTTGCGGGCCTTCGCCAGCTGCGCGTTGCGCTCGGCGGCTTCACGCTTCTCGGCGATCTGACGCGCGGTGCGGTCTTCTTCAGTGACGAGGAAGGTGTCACCGGCGCGCGGGACGCTCGAGAGGCCCTGCACCTGCACGGGTCGCGACGGGGTGGCTTCGAGCACGGCGTCGCCGTTCTCATCGGCCATCGCACGAACGCGGCCGTACGCAGTGCCCGCGACGATCGCATCGCCGACGCGCAGCGTGCCCGACTGGATGAGCACGGTCGCAACTGCACCGCGCCCCTTGTCGAGCTTGGCCTCGATGGCCACACCACGCGCTGCCTTGTTGGGGTTCGCACGCATGTCGAGACCGGCGTCGGCCGTGAGCAGCACGGCATCGAGGAGTTCCTTGATGCCGATGTTCTCGCGAGCCGAGACGTCGACGAACATGACGTCGCCGCCGTACTCCTCGGCGACCAGGCCGAACTCGGTGAGCTGCTGGCGCACCTTGGCGGGATTCGCGTCGGGCTTGTCGATCTTGTTCACCGCGACCACGATCGGCACGTTGGCCGACTGCGCGTGGTTCAAGGCCTCGATCGTCTGCGGCATGATGCCGTCATCGGCCGCGACGACCAGGATCGCGATGTCGGTGACCTGCGCACCACGGGCACGCATGGCGGTGAACGCCTCGTGGCCCGGAGTGTCGATGAAGGTGATCGGGCGATCGATGCCCTCGTGCTCGGCGTGCACCTGGTATGCACCGATGTGCTGGGTGATGCCGCCGGCCTCGCCATCGACGACGTTCGCGTTGCGAATCGCGTCGAGGAGGCGGGTCTTACCGTGGTCGACGTGGCCCATGACGGTCACGACCGGGGGACGCTGCTGGAGCTCTTCGTCGGTCTCGTCCTCGAGCTCCTGGTCGAGGTCGATGTCGAAGCCCTCGAGAAGCTCGCGGTCTTCGTCTTCAGGAGAGACGACCTGGATCTTGTAGCCGAGCTCTTCGCCGAGCACCTGGAAGGTTGCCTCGTCGAGCGACTCGGTCGCGGTCGCCATCTCACCGAGGTGGAACAGCACGGTCACGAGCGAACCGGGGTTCGCGTCGATCTTGTCGGCGAAGTCGGAGATCGAGGAGCCGCGCCGGAGCCGGACGACGGTGTTGCCGTCGCCACGGGGAACGCTCACGCCGCCGAGCGACGGGGCCTCCCGCATCTCGAACTCTGCCCGCTTCGTCCGCTTCGACTTGCGCGACTTGCTCTTGCCGCCACCGCGGCCGAATGCACCTGCGGTACCGCCGCCGGGGCCACGGCCACGGCCACCGCCACCAGAGGGACGGGGGCCGCCGAAGCCACCACCGGGTGCGCCGCCGGGGCGCTGGAAGCCGCCACCGGGTGCGCCACCGGGACGAGCACCTGCACCGCCACCTGCGCCACCTGCGCCACCGGGACGCTGGAAGCCGCCACCGGGACGACCACCACCCGCACCGGCCGGGCGCGGAGCGCCGGGACGCGGTGAACCGGGACGCGGCGCCTGCGGGCGGGGGATGTTGCCGGGGCTCGGGCGTTGACCCATGCCCTGGGCGCTCGAGAACGGGTTGTTGCCCGGGCGCGGCTGGGCCGGGCGCGAGCCCATGCCCTGCGCGCTCGAGAACGGGTTGTTGCCGGGGCGCGGGGTACCGGCACCGGGACGCGGAGCCCCGGGACGCGGGGCCGTGCTGGCAGAGGCCGGCGCACCGGACGGCGCGGCGACATCGGTTTCGGTCGAAGCGGCCGCCGGAGCATCCGACGACTTCTCGGCCGCGGCCTGCGCGGCTCGCTCTTCGGCCTGCGCCTGACGCTCGGCGACCGTGAGCGGCACCTCGGCGACGGGAGCGACATCAGCTTCGGGGGCCGCCGCGGGCGCAGGAGCTTCTGCGGGCGCCTCAGGGGCGGCCGGGCGCTTCGGAGCGGGCTTGGGGCCCGGCTTCGCGCCGGGCTTGGCTCCGGTCGCTGCGGGAGCGGGAGCGGCGGCGGGCGCTGCGGCCCGGGCCGCGCTTGCGGCCTCGAGCGCGGCCTTCAGCCGCCGAGCGACGGGGGGTTCGATGGACGACGAGGGTCCCTTGACGTACTCGCCCATCTCCTTGAGCTTCTCAAGGGCGATCTTGCTGTCGACACCGAGTTCGCTTGCGATCTCGTGTACGCGTGGTTTGGCAGCCACTTCTCTCCTGTTCCGGGTCCGACCCCGGACAGGGGCAGACCATCAATGACGGACGGGTCTCATTTCGAGCCGCTCATGAGTCGTTACTCATTAGTGATCACGCCGTTCAGCCTGTTCTCTACGTTGCTGGTGTCCACCTCGCCGCGAATGCGGAGTGCACGCCCGAAGGCGTGTCGCCGCACGGCGAGCCGGTAGCACTCGAGTGACGGATGCAGCCACGCACCCCTGCCCGGAAGCACAGCCGCATCATCTGCGATGACGTGGGAGTTCTGGGTGACGACCCTCAGAAGCGAGGACCGCGGGGCGCGCGAACGGCATCCGATGCACGTTCTGACGGGTTCCATCTTACACTCTGCGTTGTTCGTCCGCCGACGGCGGCCGTTCGGTGGATATTGGCGTCGGCCGCAGGGCGGCCGTTGGCCTCAGTTCGACTCGAGGACCGAGTCGGGCTGGATGTCGATCTTCGCGCCCGTCAACTTCGCGGCGAGACGGGCGTTCTGACCCTCCTTGCCGATGGCGAGCGAGAGCTGGTAATCGGGAACGAGGGCGCGCACGGCCCGCGTCGACTCGTCGATCACGAACGCGCTCGTGACCTTCGCGGGGCTCAGGGCGCTCGCGACGAACGTCGCGAGGTCATCGTTCCAGTCGACGATGTCGATCTTCTCGGAGCCGAGCTCGGCGGTGACGGCGCGCACGCGCTGTCCGAGTTCGCCGATCGCGGCACCCTTGGCGTTCACGCCGGGCTGCGTGGCGCGCACGGCGATCTTGGTGCGGTGACCGGCCTCGCGGGCGAGCGAAACGATCTCGACGACGCCGGAGGCGATCTCGGGCACCTCGAGGGCGAAGAGCTTGCGCACGAGCGCCGGATGCGTGCGCGACACCGTGATCGACGGGCCTTTCATGCCCTTGGCGACACTCGTCACGTAGACGCGGATGCGCTGGCCGTGCAGGTACTCCTCGCCGGGAACCTGTTCTTCGGGCGGCAGGATCGCCTCGACCGTGCCGAGGTCGATGTGCACCATGCGCGGGTTCGGGCCCTGCTGGATGATGCCGGCGACGATGTCGCCCTCACGCCCGCGGAACTCGCCGAGCACCGCATCGTCGGCGATGTCGCGCAGACGCTGATTGATGACCTGCTTCGCGGCGAACGCGGCGATGCGCCCGAAGTCGCTCGGGGAGTCTTCGGCCTCGCCGATGACGTTGCCCTCTTCGTCGAGCTCGGGAACGTACACCGAGACGTGACCGGTCTTGCGGTCGAGGTGGGCGCGCACACCTTCGGGGTTCGCGTGGCCGTGCTGGTCGGGATGCGTGTGCTTCAAGTACGCCATCAGAATGGCCTGCTCGATGATCTCCACCAGTTCGTCGAATGGGATCTCTTTCTCGCGCTCCATCATCCGCAGCACGCTGAGGTCGATATCCATAACCCGGCCTCCTCTATTCAGCTCTCAAGCCGCTTCCCCTCGGAGCGGACAGGACTCTACGGTACCGGATGTCGCGGCACTCGAGCGGCCACGCAAAGCGCAATACTGAGCACATGCATAGCATCAACGAGTGGGTGCTCGCCGCAGGCGATGCGTTCTGGACGTGGATCGTGCTGCCCGTGGTCGTGGTGCTCGGCGTGTACTTCACCGTACGCTCCGGCGTGGTGCAGTTCCGGCTCATTCCCGAGATGCTCCGCACACTGACAGACAAGACCCCGCGCGACGCCTCGGGCCGGCCGCAGTCGGTCTCCGCATTCCAGGCGTTCACCATCTCCGCGGCCTCGCGCGTCGGCGTCGGCAACATCGCGGGTGTCGGAACGGCGATCGCCGTCGGCGGCCCGGGCGCGATCTTCTGGATGTGGGTCATGGCGTTCATCGGCGGCGCATCGAGCTTCGTCGAGTCGACGCTCGGCCAGCTCTTCAAGGTGCGCGATCGTGACGGCTTCCGCGGTGGCCCGGCGTACTACATGCAACGGGGCCTCCGCGCCCGATGGATGGGCGTGGCCTTTGCGATCGTGCTCATCGTCTGCTTCCCCTTCGCGTTCTCGTCGCTCCAGGCGAACACGATCAGCGCGACGGTCGGCACGACGATCAGCCCCGACGGCGCTCCCGACTGGGTCTCATGGGTCGTCGGCATCGTGCTCGCCGCGCTCATCGGGCTCGTCGTGTTCGGCGGCGTGCGGCGCATCGCCTCGGTGACTCAGGCGGTCGTACCCCTGATGGCACTGCTCTATCTGCTGCTCGGACTCGTCATCGTCGTGATGAATTTCTCGCAGTTTCCCGAGGTCTTCGCCTCGATCTTCACCCAGGCGTTCGGCTACAACGAGGTCATCGGGGCCACGCTCGGCATGATCGTGCTGACCGGCGTGAAACGCGGCATGTTCTCGAACGAAGCCGGGCTCGGCTCGGCTCCGAACGCCGGCGCGAGCGCCGCGGTGACCCACCCGGTCAAGCAGGGACTCGTGCAGACGCTCGGCGTCTACTTCGACACCTTCCTCGTCTGTACGATCACGGCGTTCATCATCCTCGTCTCGAGCCCTGATCTCGAAGGCGCCACCCGCGGCATCGGGCTGACGCAGAATGCGGTCGTCGCGAACCTCGGCGCATGGTCGAGCGTCGTGCTGAGCGTCATCATCTTCCTGCTCGCGTTCAGCTCGATTCTCGGCAACTACTACTACGGCGAGTCCAACATCGAGTTCATCACCCGTCGTCGCTCAGTGCTCGCCGTCTACCGCGTGCTCACAATCGTCGCGATCTTCGTCGGCTCCGTGGCATCCTCTGATCTCATCTGGAACACCGCCGACGGCGTCATGGGCATCATGGCGATCATCAATCTCGTGGCGATCGCGCTGCTGTCGGGCATCGCGTTCAGGTTGCTGCGCGACTACTCGCGGCAACGCAGGGCAGGGCTGAACCCGGTCTTCACCCGCGATCTCCTGCCGGACGTCAGCGGCATCGAGTGCTGGGAAGACGCGCAGAGCGTCACCGGGCCCGTCGACTCCGCGAGGCTCCGCCACGAGGCCGACAAGCACCGCGACCACCTGCACGGCTGAGGCGCGCGGCGGGTCGCCTGAGAGCTGCAACTCGGGCTTGATCGTCTGCTTCGTGCCCTCGGCTCATCCGGCAGGTCACGATTCGGTTACTGCTGTTGACGACACCAACCCATGACCGCTTCGGTGTGGCAATGACATTAACACTTAATAAGAAAGATCACACTCTGCGACGTATCATCCTCGCAAGCGTGGCAGTGCTGGTAGCAACTCTGATGAGCTCGGGAACGGCAATGGCCGCCGACAGCTGGCACGACGTGCAGGAGCCATGGGAGTCGGTGACCGAGCCGGACGTGACTCGGGCACCCGCTGCTCGCTACTGCGGCGACTTCGACCTCGAGACGCGCACGTTGCAGCAGGGAGTCCGTGGCCGGGTGCTCTCGCGATGGGAGAACGGAAATGTCCGAGAGCAGGAGTACCTCGGCCCCTACATCGTCGAAGCGGTCAATGTCGAGACCGGAGCGTCGAAGCGGTACAACATCAGCGGCCACGCGACCTACATGTTCTCCGAGGCGGGAGCCCTGCAGACGGTCGACGCCAATGGCCCATTCGCCCTGGGCTGGCCGGTCGGGAGCGCTCCGGACCTGCCGAATGGCTACTACTACGTGACCGGCCGGCACATCGTGTCGTTCGCGGCCACCGGGATCCGCTCGATGGAGCTCAACCACGGCCGCGAAGAGAACATGTGTGACGCCGTGAGGTGATCGCCCGCCGATTGGTGCCGAATCGATGAACGCCGTGCCTGTGCATCGATTCGGCACCTATTGCGGATACGTCACGGCGAGGCATCCCGCTCGCCGGGTTCAGGCGAGTGCCGTGACGACCTCGCCGATCGGCACTTGCGTGCGCTCGCCGCTCGCGCGATCCCACACCTCGACGAGGCCATCGACCACCCCGCGGCCGGCGATCACGATCTTCGGGATGCCGATGAGCTCGGCGTCGCCGAACTTCACTCCGGGTGAGACCTTCGGGCGGTCGTCGAAGAGCACGTCGTATCCGGATGCCTCGAGCTGCGCCACGATCGTCTCGGCAGCCTCGAACACGGCCGTGTCTTTACCGGCTGCGAGCACGTGCACGTCGAACGGTGCGACGGACGGCGGCCAGATGAGCCCCTTGTCGTCGTTGTTGTCTTCCGCGATGATCGCGAGGATGCGGGTCACCCCGATGCCGTACGAACCCATCGTGACCGTGACGAGCTTGCCGTTCTCGTCGAGCACCTTGAGGCCGAGCACATCTGAGAAGAAGCGACCGAGTTGGAAGACGTGGCCGATCTCCATGCCTCGGGCCAGCTCGACCGGGCCGGAGCCGTCGGGTGCGGGGTCGCCGGCGCGCACGTTCGCAGCCTCGACGGTGCCGTCGGCGACGAAGTCACGACCCGCGACGAGGCCGAACACGTGCTTCTGGTCGGCATTCGCGCCCGTGATCCACTCGGTGCCGTCGACCACGCGGGGGTCGACGAGGTAGCGGATGCCGGTGGCCGACTCTTCACCGAGCACGGCGCCGTCGGCCGACCACGGGCCGATGTAGCCCTTCACGAGGCCGGGGTGCTTCGCGAAGTCCGCGTCGGTCGCGGGCTCGACCACGCCGGGGGCGAACGCCACCTCGACGCGCTTCATCTCGACATCGCGGTCGCCCGGCAGTCCGATGACGACGACCTCGCGGGCGCCGTCGGCCTGCACGACGGCGAGCACGACGTTCTTCAGCGTGTCCGCTGCGGTCCACTCGCGGCCGTCGGGTCGCGGGTACTCGGCGTTCGCGAGGTCGACGAGCGTCGCGATCGTCGGCGTGTTCGGCGAGTCGAGCACAACAGCGGCGGGCAGACCGTCGAACGGCAGCGCGGGCGGCACGATCGTCTCGAACGCCTCGACGTTGGCCGCATACCCGCCGGCCGAGCGCACGAAGGTGTCTTCGCCCACCGGGGTCGGGTGCAGGAACTCCTCGCTGCGAGCGCCACCCATGAGCCCGTTGTCCGCCTTCACGATCACGTACTCGAGGCCGAGGCGCTGGAAGATCCGTTCGTAGGCGTCGCGCTGATTCTGGTAGCTGGCGTCGAGGCCTTCATCGGTCACGTCGAACGAGTACGCGTCTTTCATCGTGAACTCGCGGCCGCGCAGGAGGCCCGCGCGAGGGCGTGTTTCGTCTCGGTACTTGTCCTGGATCTGGTAAATGGCGAGTGGCAGATCCTTGTAGGAGGAATAGAGGTCCTTCACCAGCAGCGTGAACATCTCCTCGTGGGTCGGTGCGAGGAGGTAGTCACCACCCTTCCGGTCGTGCATCCGGAAGATGTTGTCGCCATAGCTCTCCCAGCGACCGCTCTGCTCGTAGGGCTCGCGCGGCAGCAGCGCAGGGAAGTGCACCTCGTGTGCACCCGCGTTCGTCATCTCCTCGCGGATGATCCCCTCGATCTTCGCCTTCACGCGAAGACCCAGCGGCAGCCACGCGAAGATGCCCGGCGCCTGGCGGCGGATGTAGCCGGCGCGCACGAGCAGGCGGTGGCTCGTGACCTCGGCATCGGCGGGGTCTTCACGGAGCGTGCGGAGGAAGTAGTTCGTCAGGCGTGTGGGCACCCGACGATTCTAGTTCGGGCGCTCACCCTAGGCTGGGCGCATGACAGCACGACGCCATCATGTCGCCGTCTCCGCCGCGCAGAGCGAACTCGCCACGGCACTCGCAGAGCTCCGCGATGAGCTCGAGCTGCCCGCCGTCTTCCCGCCGGAGGTCGACGCCGAGGCATCCGCGACGCTCACCTCGACACCGCCGCCCGAGGGTGATCTTCGCGAGATCGAGTTCGTCACGATCGACCCGCCCGGTTCGACCGATCTCGACCAGGCGTTGCACATCGCGCGCAAGACCGCCGGCTTCATCGTGCACTATGCGATCGCGGATGTCCCGGGCTGGGTGCGCCCCGACGGCGCCGTCGACCACGAGGCCAGACGCCGCGGCCAGACTCTGTATGCCGCCGACGGGCGAGTGCCGCTGCATCCGCCCGTGCTCAGCGAGGACCGTTCCTCGCTCCTGCCCGACGCCGACCGCAGCGCGTTCGTGTGGTCGTTCGAACTCGACCGGCACGGCGTGGTTACCGGCACACAGCTCGCTCGCGCAACAGTGCGCTCGCGCGAACAGTTGACCTACGACGACGCGCAAGCGCGCATCGATGCAGGTGACGGGGGCTCATCGCTCACCCTCCTCCGCGAGGTCGGGCTCCTGCGCATCGAGCTCGAGCGCGCCCGCGGCGGCGCCAGCCTCAACTCTCCCGACGAGGAGATCGTGCGCACGCCCGACGGCGGCTACGCCCTCGAACGCCGACACCCGCTGCCGGTCGAGGAGTGGAACGCGCAGCTCTCCCTCATGACCGGCATGGCCGCAGCAGAGCTCATGATCGGTGCGCGCATCGGCATACTCCGCACGATGCCGAAGCCGACCGAGGATCGAATCGCCGCATTCCGCATTCAGACGCAGGCGCTCGGGCGACCATGGCCCGAGACGATCTCGTACGGCGAATACCTTCGCGGGCTCGACCGGGATGATCCCGTCTCGCTCGCGGTGATGCAGGTGGCGTCCGGACTCTTCCGTGGTGCGGGCTATGTCGTGATCGATGGTGCGATTCCGCCTGATCCGATGCAATCGGCGATCGCTGCGCCCTACGCGCACGTCACCGCGCCACTGCGCCGCCTCGTCGATCGGTGGGCGCTCGTCGTGTGCGAAGCGGTCAGCTCCCGCCGCGAGGTACCCGAATGGGCTCGCTCATCGCTCGCCTCGCTCCCGTCGCTCATGGGTGCGTCGTCGCAGCGGGCGAGTCAGCTCGACGCGGCATCCGTGGCCCGGGTGGAGGCCGCCGTGCTGCACGGGCACATCGGGGAACGCTTCACTGTGACGGTGCTCGAGGTGCGCGGTGAGAACGCCGTGATCCAGCTCGCGGAGCCCGCCGTCTCGGCAACGTGCCCAGCGCCGGCGGGAGTGCGCGCCGGCACGGAACTCGACGTCGTGCTGGAGTCGGCCGACATCCGCGCGGGCGCAGTGCAGTTCCGAGTCGCCGACGCGGCCTGACGTCGGAGCGACTCGAGCCGTCGCCGGTCAGACGCCCTCGACGTCTTCCTCGTCGTCGAGCGCGAACCCCTCGAGATCGCCTTCGGCTGCCGTCGCAGCGTCGTCGGTGCCCTCGTGGAGCGTGCCCATGCCATCGGGATACCCCGCTTCGTCAGGGTATTCGAACTCGGTGCCGTCTCCGCTCATCGCGGTCTCCTCTCGCGATCGGATGCCGCAGGGCACCCGTTTTCGCCCACCCTACGCTCGGGCGGCGCCCGCGACTACGGGGTGAGCACCTCGGGCGTGCCGACCGGCGCGTCTGCGCCCATCTCGTCGGCGATGCGGTTGGCCTCTTCGATCAGGGTCGCGACGATCTCGGACTCGGGCACGGTCTTGATGACCTCGCCCTTCACGAAGATCTGGCCCTTGCCGTTGCCGGATGCCACGCCGAGGTCGGCTTCGCGAGCCTCGCCGGGGCCGTTGACGACGCAGCCCATGACGGCGACGCGGAGCGGCACGGTCATTCCTTCGAGACCGTCGGTCACGTCGTTCGCGAGCTTGTACACGTCGACCTGAGCGCGGCCGCACGACGGGCACGAGACGATCTCGAGCTTGCGCTCACGGAGGTTCAGCGACTGCAGGATCTGCAGGCCGACCTTGATCTCCTCGACGGGCGGAGCGGAAAGCGAGACGCGGATGGTGTCGCCGATGCCCTCGCCGAGCAGGATGCCGAACGCCGTCGCCGACTTGATCGTGCCCTGGAATGCGGGGCCCGCCTCGGTCACGCCGAGGTGCAGCGGCCAGTCGCCGCGCTCTGCGAGCAACCGGTAGGCCTTCACCATGACGATGGGGTCGTTGTGCTTGACCGAGATCTTGAAGTCGTGGAAGTCGTGCTCCTCGAAGAGGCTCGCCTCCCACACCGCCGACTCGACGAGTGCCTCGGGCGTCGCCTTGCCGTACTTCTGGAGCAGGCGCGGGTCGAGTGAGCCGGCGTTCACGCCGATGCGGAGTGACACGCCGGCCGCCTTCGCCGCGGTTGCGATCTCGCCGATGCGGTCGTCGAACTTGCGGATGTTGCCGGGGTTCACGCGCACAGCGGCGCAACCCGCGTCGATCGCGGCGAACACGTAGTTCGGCTGGAAGTGGATGTCGGCGATGACCGGGATCTGGCTCTTCTTCGCGATGATCGGCAAGGCTTCGGCGTCGTCGCGGCTCGGCACTGCGACCCGCACGATGTCGCAACCCGAAGCTGTGAGCTCGGCGATCTGCTGCAGGGTGGCGTTGATGTTCGTCGTGGGCGTCGTGGTCATCGACTGAACGCTCACCTGAGCGTCGCCGCCCACGAGCACCTTGCCCACCTTGATCTGGCGGGACTTGCGTCGCGGGGCCAGTACCTCAGGGACTTTGGGCATTCCGAGATTCACAGCAGGCACGATCCGAGTCTACTTCCGCGCGGAGGGTCGACGGCTGAGATGCGGATGCCGCTTCGCTCAGCGCTCTTCGTGCATCTCGATCGGAGCGGCGGCCTACCGCCGCTCCTCACCCGAATTCGCGGCGTTCCCGTCGTCTTCGTCCGCGTGCTCCAAGCGGATCTTTCGGCCGAGCTCGATGTCTTCCTGCTCCTTCTTCGCAGCCTTGTCGCTCTTGCGGGTGTCGCGCGGCGGGAGCTGGATGTTCTCCTCGGCGCGGATGCCCGCCTGGAGCTGGCGTCCGCGCTCGAGCTCGGCGTCGAATTCCGCCCCGAAGAGCAGAGCGCAGTTCGCGAGCCAGAGCCAGAGCAGGAACACGATCGCGCCGGCGAAGGAGCCGTACGTGCGGTCGTAGTTCGAGAAGTTCGCCACGTAGAGCGCGAACCCGGCGGAGACGATCACGAGCACGACGATCGCGATCACGGCGCCGACGCTGATCCAGCGGAACTTCGGCTGCTTCGCATTCGGAGTGGCGTAGTAGAGGATCGCGATGGCGAGAATCACGGCGAGTGCCAGCAGTGGCCACTTCGCGATCTCCCAGACGATCGTGACGGCCTCTCCTAGGCCGAGTGCTTCGCCGAGCGCCTCGGTGACGGGCCCCGATACCACGAGGATGACCGCCATCACGACGATGAGCAGGAGCGTGATGATCGTCACGACGAGCTGCATCGGGCGCAGCTTCCAGAACGGGCGGCCCTCATCGATCTCGTAGATGGCGTTCATGCCCCGACTGAACGCGCCGACGTACCCGGAGGCCGACCAGATGGCGATCACCAGACCGGTCACGAACCCGAAGCCGGCCGCGGGCGACGTGCTGAAGTCCTCGATCGGGCCGCGAATGACGTCGAGCACCTCACCGGGCGCCACCTGTTCGACGAAGCCGAAGATCTGGTCGATCGCACGCTGTCCCTGCCCGACCAGCGCGAGCAGCGACATGATGGCGAGCAGGGCCGGGAAGAGGGCGAGCACCCCGTAGTACGTGAGCGATGCGGCGCGGTCCAGGCACTCGTCGTCGATGAACTCACGGAAGCTCCTGCGAAGCACGTACATCCACGAGCTCTTGGAGACCTCGGCGGGCGTGTCGGGCTTGCGGTCGTCGTCGGGCGCCGGTGCCTCCTGCTTGGTACGGCTTCCTCCATCTGCGGCCACGGTGTCCTCCTCGATCGATGGATGCCTCGACGGTGCGCCGTGCGGACGAGCCGACGGCCGGTGGAGCGCCGACCTCGCCGGGCGGTGACTCGCCCGTGCTCCCAGTGTGGGACCGGGATCTTCCCTGCGACAGACCTTCCCGCCGGGGCCGGTCGCGCGCTATAGTGCAGCGCTCAGGCGAGCCCCGGTGTCGGAGTGCGTCCTCGCGGGTCCGCGCGACGTCGCGATCGCGACGCTTGCCGTTTCGGGGCCCGTGAACGTGACTCCGAAGCTCGGCATGCTGGGCGCTTCGCTCGCGGCCGTCGACGGCGAGGGGGTGACGGGGTTGCCACACAACCTGCGAGCAGTGTCGCAGCGAGCATCGCCGTAACGGTGATCGCGACTGCGTCGCTACGCGCATCTGCGCGCATTGCCTCGGGACACGGTATCGGTGCAGAGGGGCATTCCGGACGTCAGGGTCTGCCCCGATGCGCACCGTCAGACGGTCAGATGGGCGACGAGCGCGTCGCGGAACGCCTCGGGATGCTCGAGGTGCGGCGAGTGCCCGCAGTTCTCGAGCGCGAGCTCGGTGACGACACCACCGCGTGCCGCGTACTCCGCGAGCACCGCTCGCGTCTGCGACACCATCGGTTGGACCGAAGCGACCTCATCACCCGGCCAACCCGGGATGATGCCCGCCTTGCCGAGCTGGTTGAGATCGAAGAACGAGTTGTCGCCGACGATCGCGTCCTGTTGGCCGTGGATCCAGAGGATCGGCGGCTTCACGTCGAGGTCCACGATGCCCGCGGTGTTGAAGACGGAGGGCGCCATCGTGTTGAGCACGCCGCCGCCGCCCGGCGCGAACCCCGGCCACGTCTCGGAGACCGTCGAGTCCCCGGGGTAGTTGTCGAGCCCGATCGCCGTCGAGAGCATCGACTCGATCCAGACGTCTTCATGCTCCGAGACGAAACCGGGCGCGACGTAGCTCGAGCGGTACACGGCTCGTGGCGAACCTGCCTCGTCGCTGCGGTCGCCGGCGGCGAGCCGGGCCACGAAGTCGAGGTTCGCTCCCCCGCCGCCGGTGCCCGCGGCATCCGATGTCAGCAGCGAACCGTCGAGCGCCGTGCCGCCGAAACCGTACGGCGACACCGTCGACTGCAGGGTGAGGCTCGCGACGAGCTCGGGCCGGTCGAGCAGCAGCTGCATCGCCACGCCGCCGCCCATGCTCCAGCCGACGAGGTGCACGGCGCCGAGCTCGAGGGCATCGAGGACGGATGCCACGTCGTCGGAGAAGTCCCGAAGTCCGCGGGTGGCATCGACCGGCAGCGTCTCGCTGTCGCCGAACCCGCGCAGATCGACGGCGTACGCCGCGATCTCGGGCGGCAAGGCGAGCATCATCGGTTGCCAGAACAGCGATGACGAGACGTTGCCGTGCACGAAGACCACGGCCTTCGACGGGGCATCCGCTCGTCGTTCGAGCACACCGGCGGTCAGGCGCGGCGTCCGCAGCCGGCGGGCATCGATACCGGGGAAGATCGTGTCGACCAAGATTTCGCCTTCCGGATCAGGAGGTGATGAGCGGCGGCTCGGTGGCGGCGACGACCTCGTCGACCGTCACCCCGGGAGCGCACTCGACGAGCCGCAGGCCTTCGGGCGTCACGTCGATGACGGCGAGGTCGGTGATGATGCGGTCGACGACGCGTCGTCCGGTGAGGGGCAACGAGCACTCGTTCACGATCTTCGCGGAGCCATCCTTCGCGACGTGTTCCATGAGCACGATCACCTTGCGGGCGCCGTGCACGAGATCCATCGCGCCGCCTGGGCCCTTCACCATCTTGCCGGGGATCATCCAGTTGGCGAGGTCACCCGTCGCCGACACCTGCATGGCGCCGAGGATGGCGGCGTCGATCTTGCCGCCCCGGATCATGCCGAAGCTCGTCGCCGAGTCGAAGTACGCGGCACCGGGCAACACCGTCACCGTCTCCTTGCCCGCGTTGATGAGGTCGGGGTCGACCGCATCTTCGGTCGGGTACGGACCGACGCCGAGGATGCCGTTCTCGGACTGCAGCAGGATCGTGACCCCGTCGGGCACGTAGTTCGGCACGAGCGTGGGCAGGCCGATGCCGAGGTTCACGTACGAGCCGTCGGCGAGTTCACGGGCGGCCCTCGCGGCCATCTCGAGGCGGGTCAGTGCCATCTCAGTTCCCCTCTCGCACGGTGCGGCGTTCGATGCGCTTCTCGATGTCGGAGCCGACGACCACGATGCGGTCGACGTAGATGCCGGGAAGGTGCACGGCGTCGGGGCCGATCTCGCCGGCCTCGACGATCTCCTCGACCTGCGCGATGCAGACGCGGCCGGCCATCGCCGCGAGCGGCGAGAAGTTGCGCGCCGACTTGTCGAAGACGAGGTTGCCGTAGCGGTCGCCCTTGAGCGCGTGCACGAGCGAGAAGTCGGTCGTGATCGCCTCTTCGAGGACGAACTCGCGCGGCTCGCCGGCGACATCGAAGGTCTGTACGGGCTTCACCGGGCTGGCAACGGCGATCGTGCCGTCTGCGTGATAGCGCCGGGGCAGCCCGCCCTCGGCGACCTGGGTGCCGACGCCGGTCTGGGTGAAGAACGCGGCGATGCCGCTGCCGCCGGCCCGAAGCTTCTCGGCGAGGGTGCCCTGCGGAGTCAGCTCGAGCTCGAGTTCGCCCGAGAGGTACTGCCGCTCGAACTCCTTGTTCTCGCCGACGTATGACGAGGTCATCTTCGCGATGCGCTGCTCGGCGAGCAGCACCCCGAGACCCCAGTCGTCGACGCCGCAGTTGTTCGAGACGACGGAGAGCCCGTCGACCCCTGCGTCGAGCAGGGCCTGGATCAGCACCATGGGGATGCCGCAGAGCCCGAACCCGCCGACAGCGAGACTGGCGTCTGAAGGAATGTCGGAGACCGCCTCTTGAGCGGACCCGACGACTTTGTCGAGTGTCACGATGTACCTTCCTGTGTTTCCGCCGCCTCGATGCGGGCACGGATCACAGGGATCACGCTACCCGCGCCGGGCTCGGTCATGACGATCGTGTAGTGATTGACGTCGGCCACTTCGTGCACGACGAGTTGCGGCATCCGCTCGGCCCACTCGGCGACGAGCGCCTCTGCGTAGAGCGGCGCGGCGTCCTGGAGGCCGCGCGGTGCCCGGAAGAAGTCGACCGGGCCGGGCAGCGCCTCGAGCGCGTCGACGTATCCGTTCACCCCATCGAGCTGCACGGCGTTCTCCATGACAGCCGCCGCGACCGCTGAGCTGCGGAGGTTCGGCTCCTCGCCGTCGAGGTCGTACTCGACGTACGCCTCGATCGACGCGTTCCAGTACGGTCCGAGCGCCGGATGCCGCCGCCAGAAGGCGAGGTATGCCGCGCGATCGGGGAAGGTCATCGAGAGACGCTCGAGCGCCGGGCCGAGCAGCACCGCCGGCAGTTCCTCCTCTGGCACGCCCTCCGGGTTCGGCACCGGCAGGCCACCGTCGACGAGTACCAGGCCCGCGACCCGATCAGGGTGTCGCTGGGCCAGCCGCACCGAGACGAACGCCCCCATCGAATGGCCGACGACGTATGCCCGGTCGACGTCGAGGGCATCGAGTGCCGCAGCGACGTCGTCGGCGTGGCGTTCGAGGCTGTAGGGGCCGGGCAGGGCGTTGCTGCGTCCGCGGCCGCGCAAGTCGGGTGCGATCACGCGGCGACCGTCGAGGCCGCCTGCCACGAGGTCCCAGTTGCGGTGGGTCGCCGAGATGCCGTGCACGGCGAGCACCGGCAGGCCAGGGGCATCCGCCCGCCACTGGCCGCCGGCCAGGATGCCGCCCTCGACGGGCGCGGCGAAGGGCGTCGACGTCACCGGGCGCTCCAGCCGCCGTCGATCGTGTAGCTCGCACCCGTGACCATGCCGGCCGACGGCCCGGCGAGCCAGAGCGCCAGGCTCGCGACCTCTTCGGGCTCGACGAGCCGCTTGACCGCCGATTCGGTCAACATCACCTTCGGCACCACCTCGGCCTCGGAGATACCGTGCAGTCGCGCCTGGTCGGCGATCTGCTTCTCGACCAGCGGCGTTCGCACGTAGGCGGGATTGATGCAGTTCGAAGTGACGCCGTGCGCGCCGCCCTCGAGTGCGGTGACCTTCGAGAGGCCCTCGAGTCCGTGCTTCGCGGCGACATACGCCGACTTGTATGCCGAGGCGCGCAGCCCGTGCACGCTCGAGATGTTGATGACCCGGCCGAAGCCGCGTTCGTACATGCCGGGCAGGGCAGCGCGGATCAGCAGGAACGGCGCCTCGAGCATCACCCGGATGAGCAAGGAGAACCGCTCCGGCTCGAACTCCTCGATCGGCCGCACGTGCTGCAGGCCGGCGTTGTTGACGAGAATGTCGGCCTCGAGCGAGAGTTCGGCGAGCGCGGCGGTGTCGCCGAGGTCGACCTGCCACGCTTCGCCGCCGATCTCGCCGGCGACGCGTTCGGCCGCATCGCCGTTGAGGTCGGCGATCACGACGTGGGCGCCGACCTCGGCGAAGGCGCGCGCGCACGCCTCGCCGATGCCGCTCGCTCCCCCGGTGACGAGCGCGCGTCGCCCGCTGAGATCGGTCACGATTCCTCCTTGCTAGCCGCGTCGCTGCGCGGGCCTCTTGCGTCTTCGGTCATCGAGGCCGGCGCGGTGGCCGGTCGCCCGAGGGCACCCTCGATGAAGCGCATCATCTCGTCGAGCACGTGCGGGGGCACGGCTCGGGTGCCGCTGGCCGTCGGGTCGGCGTCGTCGCCGGGCTCGGCATCGCCATTGCCCCAGAGCACCCAGCGCATGCCGATCATCTCGCCGATGCCCATGAGCGCCCACGCGGCGACCGTCGGGTCGATATCGCCGATCTCGCCATCGTCGCTCGCCTCACGCAGGCCGTCGATGTACCCGTCGACGATGCGCGTGTAGTGCAGTCGCAGCGCGTCGGGCGAGACGAGCTCGGCCTCGCGCACGACCCGGTAGAGGGCCGGATGCTCCGCCGTGAACCTGAAGAAGGCCGCGAAGCCCGCTCGCTCGGCCTCGATGCGGGTGGTGGCACCGCGTGAGCCCTCGCTCATGGCCTGCCGCACGCGGTGGTTCAGGTCTTCGACGAGCTCGTTGAAGATGTCGAGCTTCGTCGCGAAGTAGAGGTAGAACGTGCCCTGTCCGACGCCGGCGTGGTCGGTGATGCGCGAGACGGATGCATCGTGGTAGCCATGGGCCGAGAACACGTGCTCTGCGGCCTCGAGCAGCCGGCGGCGGGTCTTCTCACCGCGTGCGGTGCGGGGTGCGGCGCTCATCTGGCGTCCTCTCGCCGGTACGTCGTTCCAGTGGAGGCAAGTGCGGTCGCACGCTCGACGAGCACGCGCCGCAGTACCTTGCCCGCGGTCGAGCGCGGCAGCTCGTCGACCAGGTGCACCTCGCGCGGCACCTTGAAGCGGGCGAGCGATTCGAGCGCGAAGTCGACGAGCTCGGCGGCATCCGTCGCGTGCCCGCGTGCGGCGACGACCCAGGCGACGCCGGCTTCGCCCCAGCGCTCGTCGGGGACCCCGACGACCGCGACCTCGGCGACGGCCGGGTGACCCATCAGCACCGCCTCGACCTCGGCTGGTGCGACGCCCTCGCCGCCGGAGATGTAGATGTCCTTGATGCGGTCGACGATCGTGAAGTAGCCGTCGCCGTCGCGGCGCACGAGGTCTCCGGTGTGCAGCCAGCCGTCGTGCAGTGCAGCTGCCGTGCCGACCTGGTCGCGGAAGTACCCGGCGAACACCGATGGACCGCGCACGAGCAGCTCCCCTTCGCCTTCGCCGTCGAGGCGTTCGCCGGTGACGGGATCGGCGACCGCGACGTCGACGTGCGGATACGGCTTGCCGGCCGAGCCGGCGCGGCTGCGCGCGTCTTCATCGGGCAGGCAGAGCACGTTGGGCGACGCCTCGGTGAGCCCGTAGCCCTGGGTGAGGGCGACGCCGCGCGCATGCCACGTGCGAAGCAGCGCCGGCGGCATCGGGGCGCCGCCGACGATGGCGTGTTCGAGGCTTGAGAGGTCGGTGCGTGCGAAGTCGGGGTGCTGGGCGAGGAAGAGGTAGTTCGCCGGCACGCCCATCATCGTCGTGATCCGCCGCTCCTGGATGAGGTGCAGCACCCGTCCGGGGTCGAAGGTGCGCTCGAGCACCACGGTCGCGCCGGTCCACCAGGCGAGCAGCGGCTGGATGTTCCAGCCGCCCACGTGGTACTGCGGCATGACCGCGAGTACCGTGTCGGCGGCACGCAACTCGGCGATGCGCGAGAACGAGAGGTTCGTCCAGAAGCAGTTCGCGTGGGTGAGCACCGCGCCCTTCGGCGTCGCGGTGGTGCCCGAGGTGAAGATGATGAGCATGGCATCGTCGTCGGCGACTTCGGTGCGTTCGGATGCCGGGGCCCGGACCTCGCGCGCCGGCGTGGGCACCTCGGCCTCGACGCCGTGAGCCCCGAGCGGTGCAGACGGGACGCGCCGCGGGAGCCGGGCGAGCGTCGCCTTGGCGAGTGACTCGAACTCGCTCTCGACGAGGAGGAGCGCTGGCTCGGCGATCTCGAGCTGGGTGGCGAGCTCTCGCGGGGCGAGCCTCCACGACAGCGGAACGAGCACGAGACCCGCCTTGGCGCACGCGAAGAAGAGCACGACGTGGTCGGCGCTGTTGCCGGTGATGGTCGCGACCCGGTCGCCGATCGCGAATCCCGCGTCGCGGAAGGCCGCCGCAAGTCGCTTCGCGCGCTCGTCGAGCTCACGATACGTGATCACGACGCCGCGGTCGTCGATCGCGATGCGATCGGGGGTCGCGCGGGCGCGATCGGCGGTCCAACGCCCCAGGGTGTGCATGCCGTCAGGCATCGGCGTTCTCCTCAGCTTCGGCCGGGTGCAGCTTCCGACCCGAACGGATCCGTTGCGGAATCCCCGCGATCCCCCCGGGCAGGAACAGCACCACGAGAATGAAGAGCGTTCCCAGAATGAACAACGGCTCTGAGAGCGGGATGCGGAGAACATCGGGCAGAGCCGCGATCGCGTCCGAGCCCGCGAGCGCCGTCAGTCGCTGGTCGAGCAGTGTGTAGACGATACCGCCGACGATGGCACCCCAGCGATACCCCACCCCGCCGAGCACGACGATCACGAGCAGGGTCAGCGTGAAGTCGGCCGTCGCGACGCGCGGGGACGCCCCCGACTGCAGCAACAGGTACCCCATGCCGGCGACCGCTGCGAGCACCGAGGCGACGATGAAGATGAGGAGCTTCACGTTGTAGGGGCGGATGCCGATGACGCGCACGCGCAGCTCGTTCTCGCGGGTCGCCTCGGCGACGTGACCGGCCCGGCTCTTCTCGACCCAGAGCACCACGAGATACACGAAGACGAGCACACCGAGTGCGACCCAGTAGAGGTTGCGGGTGTTGAGCACGCCGACGAGGGCGTCGGGCACGTTCGTGATGTCGAGCGAGAGCCCCTCGTCGCCGCCCGTCGCCCCGCCGGGATTGCGCCGGATGATGACCGACCCCGCCTGCGCGAACGCGAGGGTCACCATCGCGAAGGAGATGCCGGTGACCCGAAGCGCGAGCGCGCCGACTGTGGCCGCGAGCACGAGCCCCAGCACGAGCGTGACGACGATCGAGCCGAGGAAGATGAGCTCGCTCGGCCATGCGACCGGCGCGAACGCGTCGAGCGCCATTCCGAGCCCGTATGCGCCGGCCGCGAAGAAGAGCGCGTGCCCGAACGACAGCAGACCGGCGAGGCCGAACATCATGCGGTAACTGAGCGCGAGGGCGGCGATGAGCATCGCATAGGCGAGCAGCTGCAGCGTGCCCGGCGTGTAGGTCGGGCCGGGCAGCACGCCCGGGATGTCGATCGCGAGAAGTGGAAGCACGGCGAGCAGCACCACGAGTGCGGCGCCGCCGAGCGCGAACCACAGGCGCCGTCGAGCGGATGCCGCGGTGCCCGTCGGTGTCGTCGTGGGAGCGGATGCCGCAGCATCCGTCGTCTGCTGGGCCCCGCCCTGGGCCTTCGGCGCCCTGAGCTTGTCGATGGGTCGAAGTTTCATGCGACCTTCCCCATGAGTCCGCGCGGGCGGATGAGCAGCACCGCGGCGAGCGCGATGACGACGACCAGGTCGCCCGTGCCGCCGAGGTAGAAGTTGGCGAACTGCTGCAGCACGGCGACGAGCACCGAGGCGATCGCCGCCCCAGTCAGCGATCCGAGCCCGCCGATCACCGTGACGATGAATGCGAAGATGAGCAGCGTCGAGCCGAGGTGGGCCGACACATAGCCGTAGTAGACCGAGGCGAGCACGCCGCCGAGTCCTGCGGCGGCTCCGCCGATGGCGAAGACGAGCGTGAACGAGCGGCGCACGTCGATGCCGAGCGCGGTGACCATCGATCGGTTCTCGACGCCCGCGCGGATGATGAGGCCGTAGCGGGTCCTGCGCAGGAAGAGCACGATGCCGCCGAGCACGAGGAGCGCGCAGGCGATGAGCAGGAACCGGTCGTTCGGGATCTTCGCACCGAGGATCACGGTGGTCTGGCCGAGCCAGTCCGGCTTGTCGGTGTAGATCGGGTCGGTGCCCCAGATGCCCTCGAAGAGCGCGACGCTCGCGAGGGAGAGCCCGACGGTGACGAGGGCCTGCTCGATGTGCCGTTCGTAGAGGCGGCGGATGAGCAGGTACTCGGTGAGCGCCGCGACGATCGCGCCGACCGCGATGCCGACGAGTGCCGAGAGTGCGAGCCCCCACCAGGTGCCGTCGGAGACACGACGGCCGACCTCCCAGCCGAGGAAGGCCGAGATCGTCAGGAACGAGCCGTGGGCGAAGTTCAGCACGCCCATGAGGCCGTAGATGAGGGAGAGCCCGCTCGCGACGAGGAAGTAGAGGGCGCCGAGGCCGAGGCCCGTGATGACGAGGAGGACGACGGTGCTCATCGGGTGCTCCCCTCGGGTGCAGCATCGGCATCGTGCACGCCGAGGTAGCGCTGGATGCGATCTTCGTCGTCGAGGAGTTCGGCGGCGTCGCCCGTGAAGACGACCCGGCCGCCTGAGAGCACGACGACGCGCTCCGCGAGCTTCCGAATGACGTGCAGGTTCTGTTCGACGAGGAGCATCGGCACGGTGCGCGCCGCTTCGGCGAGCGCGATCGCGACGTCGTCGACGATCTTGGGCGCGAGCCCCTTGGTGGGCTCGTCGACGAGGAGGAGCCGGTTCTCGTTCACGAGCGCCCTGGCGAGGGAGACCATCTGCTGCTGCCCTCCGGAGAGCGTGCCTGCCCGCTGGGCGCGGCGGTCGTGGATGTCGGGGAAGAGCGCGGCGATGAGATCACGTCGCGGCCGGTCGTCGCGTTCGGCGAGTCGCAGGTTCTCGGCGACCGTGAGGGAGCCGAAGACCTCGCGGTCCTCGGGCACGTAGCCGACGCCCTGTTGCACGATGCGATGGGTGGGCAGCCGGTCGATGCGCTCGCCCGCGAGCACGACCTCGCCGCTGCGCTCGATGAGTCCGAGAATCGACTTGATCGTCGAGGTCTTGCCGACGCCGTTGCGTCCGAGCAGGGCGGTGACACCCGTGGCCGGCACCTCGAAGGAGACGTCTTCGACGACCTGCTGGCCCCCGATGCGACCCGAGAGGCCTCGCACCGAGAGGATCGGGGTCGCGGTTGTCGGCGTGCTCACACCGCCTCCCCGAGATAGGCGGACTGCACGGTGGGATTCGCCATCACGGCCTCCGGGGTGTCGACGGCGAGCAGTTCACCGTGATGCATGACGGCCACTCGATCGACGAGGCCCAGCACGACCTCCATGTGGTGCTCGACCATGAGCACGGTGCGCCCGCCGCGGTGCAGGCCCCGGATCACCTCGGTGATCGCCGGCACGTCGCCCGAGGCGACACCGGCCATCGGCTCATCCAGCAAGATCACCTTCGGGTCCATCGCGATGAGCATGGCGATCTCGAGCTTGCGCTTCTCACCATGCGCGAGCCCGGCGGCCTGCGCATCGGCGCGGTGCTCGAGGCCCACTTCGGCGAGAGCGTCGAGCGCGCGTGCGCTCGCGGCATCCGTCGCCCTCGGAATGCGGAAGACCGAGGTCGAGCCTCCTGCATGGGCCTGCGCCGCGAGCCGCACGTTCTCCTGCACGCTCAGTGCGGCGAAGAGACTCGATGTCTGGAAGGTGCGCCCGAGCCCGGCGGCCGCCCTGCGATGGATCGGTTCGCGCGTGACGTCGACGCCGTCGATGGCGACGCTGCCGTCGCTGGGCCGCACGACGCCCGAGATGACGTTGAAGAGCGTCGTCTTGCCCGCACCGTTCGGGCCGATGACACCGAGCATCTCGCCGGTCGGCACCTCGAGTGAGATGTCGTGGAGGATGCGGGCGCCGCCGATGCGGAGGCCGATGTGCTCGAGGCTGAGCATCGCTGGGTGGGTCATGGTCGCCTTACTGCGAGTTCGGGTGGCGGGCGGCGGCCGCGTTCGGGAGCGCGGCCGCCGCTCTGGTCACTTGCCGGCGACCGGCGGGGCGACCGTCTCGGCGTCGACCGTGTCGACGAGTTCCGGCAACCAGTCGGCGCCGTCTTGCACGAGCTTGGCCTGGTACATCGGCTGGATCATGGCGTGGTCGTCGGCTCGCACCGTGATCTCGCCCTTCACCGAGTCGAAGGTCCAGCCCTCGAGCGCGGCGATCATGCCGTCGACGGTGTCGCCGCCTTCGCGCACGGCCTGCACGATCATCTGCGCCGCGACGAAGCCGTCGGGCGAGAACAGGTCGGGGGTGGCGCCCGCGGCATCGAGGTGCTCGATCATCGCAGCCTCGATGTCAGTGCCCGCGGCCCCGCCGAAGTAGTGGTTCAGGAACGAGATGTCACTCGAGGCGTCACCGTACGCACCGTAGGTCGCGACGTCGCCGAGGCCGGTCACGACCGGCACCTGCTCGAACACGCCCTGCTGCGAGAGCGAGGTCCACATGGCGCCCGACGAGGCGCCGGCCCACGCGACGAAGACGAGGTCGGGTGCCGCATCGACGAGCTGTTGGGCGAAGGGGGTGAACTCGGTCGCGTCCTCGGCGACGAGCACACCCTCGACGGTTGCCCCCTGCCCGCCGAGCACGGCTTGGACGCCGGCGAGGTTGCCTTGCCCGAAGGCGTTGTCCTGTGCGAAGACGACGACCTTCTTGCCGGCGGGGTCGCCGATGAAGGTGCCCGCCGTGGCGACGTCCTGGTAGGTCTGGCGACCCGAGCGGAACGTGTACTCGTTGACGCCGGTGATGGCGTCGGCCGCGGCGGGGCCCGAGATGTAGAGGATCTGGTTCTGCGCAGCCTGCTCGGCGAGCGCCGTGGCGATGCCCGATGCGGCGGTGCCGGCGAGGATCTGGTAGCCCTGCCCGATGAAGTCCTTCGCCTTCGAGACGGCGGTGTCGGGGTTGCCCTGGTCATCGGCCCACTCGATCTCGAGTTCGCGGCCGTCGACCGTGCCGGTGCCGTCGGTCGCGTAGTCGAGGCCGGCTTCGAAACCGGCGGTGTACGCCTCGCCGTACGCGGCGAGCGGTCCGGTCTGGCTCGTGAGCATCGCGATCTTCACGGGCGCTGCTGCATCCGTCGACCCGGCGTTGCCGGTGGTGGTCGGGGCGCACCCGACCAGTGCAATGGTCGCGGCGGCGATGACGGCCGTCGCGAGGTACTTCTTCGTAGCCCGCATGGATGTGCCTCTCAACAGTGGATGGCTGAATGTGATGTGGATCGTGTGGTGCACTTCGCAAACCTGACAGCTGGTTCAGGTCTCAGGAAAGTACAATAGGCTGAGAGCAGTGCCGCTCGCAACCCGAACGAAGGAGTCCTGGAAATGAGCATCCCCGACGTCGTCATCATTGCGGGAGCACGCACCCCGTTCGCCCGCATCAACGGCAACCTCGAGGGCCAGACGGCGGTCGAGCTCGGCACCGTCGCCATCCGCGGCGCACTCGAGAAGGCCGGGGTCTCCCCCGACGACGTCGACGCCGTGATCATGGGCCAGGTGCTCCAAGCCGGCGCCGGCCAGAACCCCGCGAAGCAATCCGCTGTGGCCGCCGGCATCCCCTGGCGCGTGCCGGCCACGACGGTCAACAAGGTGTGCCTCTCGGGCCTCGTCGCCATCACGGATGCTGCGCGGTTGATCCGCCTCGGCGAGGCATCCGTCGTCGTGGCCGGCGGCCAGGAGTCGATGACCAATGCCCCGCACCTGCTGCCCGGCTCTCGCCGCGGCCAGCCGTACGGCTCCTGGGAGCTGCTCGACCACGCCGCCCACGACGGCCTCACCGACGCCTTCGACCATGACTCCATGGGCGCGTCGACCGAGCGCTTCAACGGCCGATACGAACTCACGCGCGCGGCGCAAGACGAGATCGCGGCTGCATCGCACAAGCGCGCCGGCGCTGCACAGGCCGGCGGCGTCTTCGCCGACGAGATCGTTTCGGTCGAGATCCCCCAGCGCAAGGGCGACCCCGTGATCGTCACCGAAGACCAAGGCGTGCGCCCCGACTCCACGGTCGAGGTACTCGGCAGGCTCCGCCCCGCGTTCTCCGCCGAGGGCACGATCACCGCCGGCAACTCCTCGCCGCTCTCCGACGGAGCCGCGGCGGTCATCGTCGCCAGCCGCGACTGGGCCGAGTCGCGCGGGCTCCCCTGGCTCGCACTCTTGGGCGCCGCGGGCCAAGTGGCCGGCCCCGACAACTCGCTGCACGCCCAGCCCGCCAACGCGATCGCCGCTGCGCTCGAGAAGTCGGGCGGCACGGCCGCCGAGCTCGACCTCATCGAGATCAACGAGGCCTTCGCAGCCGTGTCGCTCGAGTCGGCGCGCGAGCTCGGCGTCTCGGCCGACGTCGTCAACGTGCACGGCGGCGCCATCGCGGTCGGGCATCCCATCGGAGCATCCGGTGCCAGGCTCGCGCTGCACGCCGCGCTCGAACTCTCCCGTCGCGGCGGAGGCCGCGCAGCGGTCGCGCTCTGCGGCGGCGGCGGGCAGGGCGAGGCGCTGCTGTTGTCGCGCTGACCCACCCGCGCGAACGCTGATCGAGTAGTGCAACGCTGATCGAGCAGCGAGTGCCGGCGAGCGTATCGAGATCCCCCCACGGGAACCTCGGTACAGCTCCTCCACCGTCGGGCGCTACTCCACCGACGGAACCGCGTGGCAAGATGTGCCGCATGACCGAGGTGACGCATCCGGCGCTCGACCACCGCCTGCGGCGCATGGTCGGCCGCGACCCCGACGAGCCGAACCGCGCCTCGACACCGCTCGAGCTCCTCTTCGATCTCACGGTCGTGGTGGCCTTCAGCCTGGCCGGCACGCAGACCGCGCATCTCCTCGAGATCGGCCACTGGGGCCCCGCGATCGGCGGCTTCTGCTTCGCGGTGTTCGCCATCTGGTGGGCGTGGCTCAACTACTCGTGGCTCGCGTCGGCGTACGACAACGACGACGTCTTCTTCCGAGTGGCGACCATGGTCGAGATGCTGGGTTCGCTCGTCGTCGCGCTCGGTCTTCCGGCGCTGTTCCTTTCACTCGACGAAGGAGAGCACGTCGACAACGGCGTCGTGGTCGCCGGCTACGTCGTGATGCGCGTCGCCACGATCGCGCTCTGGCTTCGTGCCGCGCGCCACGACCCGTCGCGCCGCCGCACCGCGCTCACGTACGTCGTCTTCGTCTCGGCGGCGCAACTCGGGTGGGTGGTGCTCATCTTCGTGAATCTGCCGCTCTGGCCGACGATCGTGTTCACGGTGCTCTGCATCCTCGTCGAGGTCGCCGGCCCGTACATCGCCGAGCACCGGCCCGACGGCGGAACCCCGTGGCATGCCCATCACATCGCCGAGCGCTACGGACTGCTCGTCATCATCACGCTCGGCGAGATCGTGCTGGGAACGATCCTCGCGATCTCGGCGGTGATCGAGGAGCAGGGGTGGTCGGTCGAGACGATCGCCGTCGCGTTCGGCGGCACGGCCCTCGCGTTCGGACTGTGGTGGGTGTACTTCACGATGCCCTCGGGCGACGTGCTGACGAAGTTCCGTCAACGCGGGTTCGTCTGGGGTTACGCGCACTACTTCATCTTCGCGGCCCTCGCCGCAACGGGTGCCGGGCTGCACGTCGCCGCGTTCGAGATCGAGGGCGTCGCGCACATCGGCATCGTGGCGGTGCTACTCACGGTCGTGATCCCGGTCGCAGTGTTCATGGTCACCCTGTTCTCCGTCTACTCATTGCTCCTCCGGCAGTTCGACCCGTTCCGCATGTGGCTCTCCATCGGGAGCATCGCGGCCCTCGCGCTCGCCGTGGTCGCCGTTGCCCTGGGGGCGAGTTTCGGGGCCGGCATCCTGATCACCGCGGCGGCGCCCTTCGTCGTCATCGTCGGGTACGAGACCGTCGGGCACCGTCACCAGGCTGCCGCACTCGAACGGGCACTCGGCGGCTGAGACACGGATGCCGCATCGCACACGACGAGGGGCGGACGCCGAAGCATCAGCCCCTCGTCGTCGCCCGTCAGGCGTTCGGCCGGTTCGTGCGCAGCACCTCGAGGCGTGCGCGGTACTCGGTCTCGTCGATGTCTCCCTTCGCGAAGCGCTCGGCGAGCGTCGACTCGGCGCTCGAGCTGCCGCCGCGCATCCACGGTGGGCCGTACGAACCATCGGGTCCGTCGTGCGCCCAAGCGCGTCGGCGACGGCTGACTGCGAAGATGATCAGGCCGATGACGAGAATCCAGAAGATCGGGATGAGGAAGAAGATCCATCCGAACCCGGCCGCCCAGGGGCCGGCGTGAGTGACCACCGCGGTGGTGGCGAGGGTGGAGAGCATTTGTGTTCCCTTGATCGTGCAGCCTGCTGATCAGGCCGTCGATTCGAGTCTCGCGAGCTCGAGGCATCCGCGAATCCGCCCGGCGGAGTCATTTCGGCTGCTCCCCCGGGAGCATGCCGGGCGTCTGGGCTGCTCCCGACCGCCTGCCCGCTCCTTCCTCCTCCGCTTCCGCACGACCGTGAGCGAGCGGATGCCTCGGCTACTGCCAGCCCGGCGCGACGAGCCCCGACTCGTACGCGACGACGACGAGGTGCACCCGGTCGCGGGCGTGCAGCTTCGACATGATGCGCGAGACGTGCGTCTTCGCCGTGAGCGGGCTGAGCACGAGCCGGCCGGCGATCTCGTCGTTCGTGAGCCCGAGGCCGACGAGGCGCAGCACCTCGCGTTCGCGGTCGGTGAGCGCGGCGAGCCGCTCTTCATCGGGGGCATCCCGAAGGCCGACCGACATGCGCTCGAGCAGTCGCTTCGTGACCCCCGGCGACAAGAGGGCCTCGCCGCTCGCGACGACGCGTACAGCACGGATGAGGTCGACGGGCTCGGTGTCCTTCACGAGGAACCCGCTCGCACCCGCACGCACTGCCCGCGCGACGTATTCGTCGAGCTCGAAGGTCGTCACGATGACGACACGCACCCCAGCGAGTTTCGGGTCGGCGGCGATCTGCTCGGTTGCCCAGAGGCCGTCGCTCCCGGGCATGCGGATGTCCATGAGCACGACGTCGACGGGTTCGCGTCGCACGAGTTCGAGCAGTTCTTCACCGCTCGAGGCCTCTCCCACGACCACGACGTCGTCCTCCGACTCGAGCAGGGCGCGGAACCCCGCACGCACGAGGATCTGGTCGTCGGCGAGCGCGACGCGGATCATGCGACCCCTCCCCAGGGCAGCCGGGCGGTGACGCGGGTACCGCCGAGCGGCGACGGACCGAGTTCGACCGTGCCGCCGAGAAGTGCCGCGCGCTCACGCATGCCGAGCACGCCGCTGCCATCGCGGGCCGCCGGACCCGTGCTGATACCGTCGCCGTCGTCGTCGACGGTGAGCACGAACTCATCGCCCGTACGCTCGACCGTGACGGTCGCGTGCGACGCGCCCGCGTGCCGCACCACGTTCGTCAGTGCTTCCTGCGCGATGCGATATCCGGCGAACTGCACCGCGCGGCGCGGCGACTCGTCCAAGCGGTCGACGAGCTGCGCGTCGAGACCGGGCGAGCGGATGCCGCGCACGAGCCTCGGCAACTCGGCGAGCTCGGCCTGCGGCGCGAGCGGTGCCTCCCCGTCGCGGATCACCCCGAGCACGGTGCGCACCTCTTCGAGCGCGGACTTCGACGTCTCCTTGATGCTGCCGAGGGCTGCGCGAGCCTGTTCGGTGTCGCGGTCCATGAGGTGCAGCCCGACGCTGGCCTGCACGTTGATCTGGGAGAGAGCATGACCGATGACGTCGTGCAGTTCGCGGGCGATGCGCACCCGCTCGCGCTCCTCGGCGCTCTGGCGTCGGCGCATCGCCTCTGCGCGGTACGCCGACGCACGTGAACGGCGCGTTCGAACGAACCAGCCGATGCCGAAGCACACGGCGAGCGCGAGTGTCGTGAAGGCGACACGGAACGGATGCCACGAGAGCCCGATCATCGAACCGAGCACGATCGCCGCGGCCCAGGCCACGACCACGGAGGCGACCGCCCACACCACGGCTCCGCGTGCGACGGCAAGCACGATCGCGAAGGCGAGTGCGAGGTACGGCGGCCCGAGGTCGGGGGCGAGCACGAGGTCGGCGAGCGCGACGGCCGCGACCACGGCGACCGTCGGGCCAGGGTAACGGCGGGCGCCGAGGAGGGCGAGCGCGCCCGCGGCGGCCAGCGCCACCTGACCGATCGCGGCCGGCCAGGGCACGCCGGTCCACACCGCGATGCCGATCGCGGCGGGCACCTGCACGAGCAGGCTGATGATGACCGGCGCGAACAGCACGACGCCCGGCGGCGGCCGGAATCGTTCGGGGCGACCGTCCCACTGGCGGTCCGCCCACGGGGGCACAGGCATTCCCCGATCGTATCGCCGGCCGCGACGGCTGGAATCGGCCCTGCGGAGGCTCACCCGCTACTCCGCAGGGAGTACGAGTCGATCTGATGCGAGGCGATCGCGATCGGCGCCCTGCTCAGAAGAATTGCACCGGCTTGACGATGTCGGCGTAGATGAGCAGCGCGCTCATCGCGCCGAACACGACGACGACGGCGAGGGTGACCGGCATCAGCTTTGCCAGGTCGACGGGGCCCGGGTCAGGGCGGCGGAAGAGCTTGGCGAAGCCGCGACGGATGCCTTCCCAGAACGCACCCGCGATGTGGCCGCCGTCGAGGGGCAGCAGCGGGATCATGTTGAACACGAAGAGCGCGATGTTCAGTGAGCCGAGGATGCCCACGAGACCGGCGACCTTGTCGACCATCTGAACTTGATCGGTCGCGGCAATCTCGCCGGCGACGCGACCGACGCCGACCATCGAAAGCGGACCGTTCGGATCCCTCTCTTCCGGTCCGAATGCGGCGTTGGCGACGTCGATCATGCGCTGCGGCAGGTTCAGGATGATGCCGGCGACTCCGGCGACGTTCTCGCCGACCGCGGGGAGGACTGCGGTGATCGGCTGTTGGACTCGCTCGATCGAGCCCCCGATGCCGACGAAGCCCACCTCGACGGTGGCGGTCTGACCCGAAGCATCCGTGGCGGTGTTGCCGCTTTCGTCGATGACCGGCTGCTCGCTCAAGAGTGGCGTCACGGTGAGGTCGATCTCAGCACCGTCACGCTCGACGACGAATGTGAGGTCATCGCCTGGGTGGGCACGGATGATTGCCGTCGACTCGTTCCAGTCGGCGACGGGCTCGCCATCGATCGACAGCAGCCGGTCGCCCGGCTGGATGCCCGCCGCAGCCCCGGGAGACACCGGATCGCTCGGTTCACACGTCTGTCGTTCACTCGTCGAGGGCAAGGCGCACTCGTTGACCGTTGCGATGTTCGTGGTCGCCTGCAGCGCCCCGAAGCCCATGAGCAGCACCGCGAACAGCACGACTGCGAGCAGGAGGTTCATGAACGGGCCGCCGAACATGACGATGATGCGTTTCCACACCGGCAGCAGGTAGAAGGCGCGATGCTCGTCGCCGGCCGTGATGGATTCGGAGCTCGAGTCGCGCGCGTCTTGAACGAGACCGCGGAAGAACCCGGTGCTGTCGGCGTGCACCTGTTCGCCCTTGCCGGGCGGGAACATGCCGATCATCGAGATGTAGCCGCCGAGCGGAATGGCTTTGACGCCATACTCCGTCTCGCCCCTCTTGCGCGACCAGATGGTCGGACCGAAGCCGATCATGTACTGGGTGACCTTGACGCCGAAGAGCTTCGCGGGCACGAGGTGGCCGATCTCGTGCAGGCCGATCGACACGGCGATGCCGATCACGATGATGACGACGCCGAGGATGAAGGCGAGCACGGATTCCACGGCTGCAAGCGTAGTGCGCGAGCCTTTGAGTGCGCTGGCGGTCGGCTGTGAGCTCAGCGCCGGTGCTCGCTGGTCGAGCAGCGACGGTTCCGCTGGTCGAGTAGCGACGAAGGAGCGTATCGAGACCCGCACAGCCGACGGGCGTTGCTGGTCGAGTAGCGACGAAGGAGCGTATCGATACCCGCACGGCCGACGGGCCTTGCTGGTCGAGTAGCGACGAAGGAGCGTATCGAGACCCCGCACGAAGATCTCGATACGGCCCTGACGGGCCTACTCGATCAACGGGATAGCGGGCCTACTCGATCAACGGGAGACGCGGTCGATACGCGCCTCGGCGGCACGCCGCGCGGCGCGCTCCGCCTCACCCAGCGACTCGATCGTCAGCGCCGCGTCGGATGCCTCGTGCTCCTCGACCACGCCGCGCACCGTGTCGACGATGTCGAGGAAGCCGATGCGCCCGGCGTGGAACGCCGCCACCGCCTCCTCGTTCGCCGCATTGAAGACCGCGGGGTATTCGCCACCCGCGCGCCCGACCTGCTTGGCGAGCGCGACCGCGGGGAACGCTTCGTTGTCGAGCGGCTCGAACGTCCACTGCTGCGCGGTCGTCCAGTCGAGTGGCTTGCCGATGCCTCCGACCCGGTTCGGCCAATCGAGGCCGAGCGAGAGCGGCAGCCGCATGTCAGGTGGAGAGGCTTGGGCGATCGTCGAGCCGTCGATGAACTCGACCATCGAGTGCACGATCGATTGCGGGTGCACGACGACGTCGATTCGGTCGTACTCGACGCCGAAGAGCAGGTGCGCCTCGATGACCTCGAGGCCCTTGTTGACGAGGGTCGCCGAGTTCGTCGTGACGACGAGGCCCATGTCCCACGTCGGATGCGCGAGCGCCTCGGCCGGGGTCACGGCCGTGAGCTCGTCGCGCCGTCGCCCGCGGAACGGCCCGCCCGAAGCGGTCAGCACCAGCCGGCGCACCTCGTCGGCAGCGCCCGCGCGCAGCGCCTGCGCGATCGCCGAATGCTCGGAGTCGACCGGGACGATCTGGCCCGGCTTCGCGAGTCTGGTCACGAGGTCGCCGCCGACGATGAGCGACTCCTTGTTCGCGAGCGCGAGCGTGGTGCCGCGCTCGAGCGCCGCAAGCGTCGGCCCGAGTCCCACAGAACCGGTGATGCCGTTCAACACGACGTCGGCGTCGACATCTCGCACGAGCTGTGCAGCCTCATCGATGCCGACCGCCGTGTGCTCGACTCCGAACTCGGCGGCCTGGGCATCGAGTACCGCGCGGTTGGAGCCGACGGCGAGGCCGACGACGTCGAACCGCCGCGGGTTCGCCCTGATGACGTCGAGGGCCTGGGTGCCGATCGAACCGGATGAGCCGAGGATGATGACGGAACGCATGCCCCCACTGTATGAGTGTGCGCGTCGGTCGGTGTGCGGGTGCCGGGTGCGGGTTTCTGGTCGGGCGCTCAGCCGAGCACCGCGACCGAAGCGGCCCGGTTGCCCGGCACCTCGATGTCGTGGAATCGGATGTCGCGCCAGCCCGACCCGAACTCGGGCACGCTCCGTTCGATGCGACCGACCCCGCCGTCGTCACTCGGCATGGTGAGCGCAAGGCGCGACGGCTCGATGAAGTCGGTGTGCCCGACCGCGCGCAGGAGCGCGGTCTTCCGTGCCCACAGCGTCGCCCGGGCGATCGCTCGGCTCGCGGGATCGAACCCGTCGAGGGCTGCGCGCTCGTTCGCATGGAACGCGGCTTCGTCGATCACCTCCCCGGCATCGAGGGTGGCGGCTTCGATGCCCACACCGAGCGGATGCCGCGTGGCCGTCGCCGCGACGATCGCGTCACCGGCGACGGCGACGTCGGCGTACCACGCCCCGCCGGAGGGCGTCAGCGGGTATGCGACTGACGGCCGCCCGTGCCGCGCGCCGCACTCGGCGCAGGCGTGCACGAGCTCCACGTCGTCGGCGGGCACTCCGGTGGCGCGCGCCACGAGTCCGCGCAGCACCGAATCGGCACCCGGTCCGCGCCGACCCCGCGAGACCACGACGACGCGCGCCCCCGAGGCTTCGAGCTCGATCAGCTCCCCCTCAGCTGCGACATCCATGCCCCCATCTTCTCGCACGGAGGCCGCGAACTTCTCGCACGAAAGCCCGCATCGGCGGCGCGCCGTGCTTCGCGAACCGCGCGACGCGCGCGGGATCCGGATATGCCGTGCGACGCATGTCGGCGCGCGTAGGGTCGCAAGGTGACTGAGACCGAGGCCGCTGCCGTTCCCGCACCAGTCCGGCAGGGACCCCTCTACCGCATCGTGCGCGGCGTCCTCCGCCCGCTCGTGCGCCTCATCTATCGTCCGAAGATCATCGGCGCCGAGCACGTGCCCATGCGCGGCCCGGTCATCCTCGCCTCGAACCACCTCTCGTTCGTCGACAGCATCGTGATCCCCCTCGCGTCACCGCGACCCGTGCAGTTCCTGGCGAAGTCGAGCTACTTCACCGGCACCGGCTTCTCCGGCTGGGTCTCGCGCACGTTCTTCGGCGCGATCGGCGCCGTGGCCGTCGAACGCGGTGCAGGCTCGCAGGCGCAAGAGGCGCTCGACGCCGGCCGCCGCATCCTCGAGGCGGGCAACGCCTTCGCGATCTATCCCGAGGGCACCCGTTCACTCGACGGCCGCTTGTATCGCGGCCGCACCGGCGTGGCCTGGCTCGCACTCATCACCGGTGCAACGGTCGTTCCCGTCGGACTCATCGGCACCGAGCAGATCCAGCCCGTCGGAGCGAAGCTCCCGCGCGTACGACGGGTGACGGTGCGCTTCGGTGAGCCGCTCGACCTCAGCCGTCACGGCCAGGCGACATCGGGCCGTGCCCGCCGGGCTGCGACCGACGAGATCATGGCGGCGATCCACGCGCTGAGCGGTCAGGAGCTCGCCGGTGTGTACAACGAGACCCCGCCGCAGGGCGCCCTCGCCAAGCTCGCCGATCGGGTAGTGCCGCGCGAGCGGATGTGATCGGATTCCCAGCCGATCCCGGCTTCGCCCCGGTATCGTCAGTCCGATGAGTTCCGCCAAGGTCGTCGCCCGCGTCACCGCGGCCGTGCTCGTCATGCTCGCGTTCGCCGCGTGCGCGGGCCCGAGCGAAACGCCACGCGCCGCAGGAGCCGACTCGGGCACAGTCACCGTCACCGACCTGCCGATCCCGCCGGCGACGCAATTCGACCCGAGCCTGATCGTGAGCGACGACTCGTTCTACGACGCCGGTGCGATGAGCGAACAGGAGGTCCAGGCCTTCCTCGACGGGCTCGACTGCCGCCCCGACGGCCGAGTGGCGTGCCTCGCCGACTACAAGCAGAGCACCACCACGCAAGCCGCCGCAGGCCCCGGGCACTGCGCGGAGTATCGCGGCGGCATCCGCGAGCGTGCGAGCCGCATCATCGCGAAGGTGTCCGCGGCGTGCAGCGTCAGCCCGAAGACGCTCCTCGTGCTGCTGCAGAAGGAGCAGTCCCTGCTGACCCGGCCGAGCGAGTCGGGCTACCTGCGGGCAACGGGCTACGGATGCCCCGACACCGCCGACTGCGATACGAAGTACTTCGGCTTCTTCAACCAGGTGTACAACGCCGCGTGGCAGTTCCGGCAGTACACCGAAGAGCCCGACCGCGCATTCCACGTCGGCGAGGTGGACGTGCAGTTCCATCCGGATGCCGCGTGCGGAACGGCATCCGTCGCCATCGCCAATCAGGCCACGGCCAACCTCTACAACTACACGCCCTACCAGCCCAACCCGGCCGCGATCGCCGACCCCGAAATCGGCGACGGGTGCTCGGCGTTCGGCAACCTGAACTTCTGGCGACTCTGGCACCGCTGGTTCGGCGACCCGGGCGCTGAGCGCTACCCCGGCTTCCTGCCGCCGTGCAGCCGGCTCGTCGGCGGGCATGCCTGCCCGATTCCCGAGGCGACCCTGCCGGCCGCGCCGCCGAGGCCGGCCATGGCGGGCTGATCAGGCCTCGCTCGCTGAGCCGGTCGAAGCGAGTCCGTACGACATCGCCATCTCCCTTCGACGAGCTCAGGGAACGACGGTCACGACCGGTTCGTGTCGCACCGGGAAGGCGACGGATGCCGCGATGAAGCACTTCTCCGAGGCCTCGGCGTGCAGCGTCCGCGCGAGCTCGACCATCGAGGCATCCGCGACCTCGATGTGCGGGCGCAGCACCGCCTCGACGAATGCACCGCCGCCGCGACCGTCTTCCCGCATGAGGCCGGTCGCCGCATCGGAGTAGCTGCGCACGATCACGCCGTGGTTGGTGGCCACGTGCAGGTAGGCGAGCATGTGGCATTCGCTGAGCGCGGCGAGGAGCAGCTCTTCGGGATTCCAACGCTCGCGGTCGCCGTGGAAGGCCCGGTCGCTCGACCCTGCGATCTCGTGCAACTTGCCGGCGGCGCGCACGACATGCCGGCGGCCGTAGGCGCGGTAGCCCGCGGTGCCCTCGCCACGGTCGCCCTGCCATTCGACCTCGATCGCGTAGTGGTGTTCGCCGAGCATTCGTCCTCCGATCAGCGCGTGTCTCGTCAATTCGATTCTCCACCTCACGGCGCTGTGCCGTGGCGCTCCGTCGCGGCGCTCGGCTCGACCGCCGCATCGGCGCGGCCTGCGCGGCGGCGATAAGCTGGACGCACCATGACTGATACCCCCATCGCCGCGCAGACAGCCGCCGCCCCGGTCTACACCGTGCCGCAGGAGCGCAAGGTCGTGACCGCCATCCCCGGTCCGAAATCGCTCGAGCTGCAGGCGCGACGATCGAAGGTCGTCTCGGCCGGCGTCTCGTCTGCCTTGCCCGTCTACATCGAGCGGGCCAACGGCGCGATCCTCGTCGACGTCGACGGCAATCAGTTCGTCGACTTCGGCGCCGGCATCGGCGTGACGACCGTCGGCCACACCGAGCAGCGCGTCGTTGCGGCGGCAGCGAGCCAGCTGCAGGATGTCATCCACACGCTCTTCACGATCACCCCTTACGAGGAGTACGTACGGGTCGCCGAGCTCCTCGCCGAGCACACGCCCGGCAACTGGGAGAAGAAGAGCGTGCTCGTCAACTCGGGCGCCGAGGCCGTCGAGAATGGCGTGAAGATCGCCCGCAAGCACACCGGCCGTCGCGCCGTGGCGGTGCTCGACCACGCGTATCACGGTCGCACGAACCTCACGATGGCCATGAACTACAGGGCGCACCCTTACGCCACGGGCTACGGCCCGCTCGCCGGCGACGTTTACCATGCGCCGAGCTCGTACCCGTATCACGACGGTCTGTCGGGGGCGGATGCCGCGGCCCGCACGATCGCCTACCTCGAAAAGGTCGTCGGCGCGAGCGACTTGGCCTGCCTCGTCGTCGAGCCGATCCAAGGCGAGGGCGGATTCATGGTTCCGGCCGACGGGTTCCTGCCGACCCTGCAGGCCTGGTGCACCGAGAACGGCGTCGTCATGATCGCCGACGAGATCCAGTCGGGCATGGCCCGCACCGGCCGCTACTACGCGAGCGAGCACTTCGGCTGGGAGCCCGACCTCGTGCTCTCGGCGAAGGGCATCGCGGGCGGCCTCCCCCTCGCCGCGGTCACCGGCCGCGCCGAGATCATGGATGCTTCGCACCCCGGCGGACTCGGAGGCACCTTCGGCGGCAACCCCGTTGCGTGCGCAGCGGCGATCGCCGTCTTCGAATCGATCGAAGAGCACGGGCTGCTCGCCGAGGCGCAGCGCATCGAGGCGACCTTCCGTGCCGGTCTCGAACGACTGGCCCGGCGCTACGACATCATCGGTGAGATCCGTGGCAAGGGAGCGATGATCGCCATCGAACTCGTGCAGCCCGGCACCGGCGCGACCACGAAGGCGCCGAATGCCGAGGCAGTCACCGCACTGGTCGCGTACGCGGCCCAACGCGGGGTGCTCTTCCTGAACGCGGGAACCTACGGCAACGTACTGCGCTTCCTCCCGAGCCTCGCGGTCAGCGACGCCCTCATCGAAGACGGGCTCCGTGTGCTCGACGACGCCCTCGCCTCCCTCGGATAGCACAGGTGGCCGGCACATTCTCAGTCACTGATTCCGTCGAACTCGCCGTGGTCGAACGCAGTGGTTTCATCGAGTCCCGGCACGCCGGTTCCGCCGTCGTGCTCTCCCCCGAGGGCGAGGTGATGCGCGCTCTCGGCGACGTGGTCACCCCGATCTTCCCTCGCTCGTGCCTGAAGCCGTTCCAAGCGGTCGCCGTGATGACCTCGGGCGTCACGCTCCGCGGCGAAGACGCGGCGATCGCCACCGGCAGCCACTCGGGCACGGCCGGCCACGTCGCACTCGTGCGGGGCCTCCTCGAGCGGGCGACCCTGCCGGAGTCCGCGCTCGGCTGCCCGCCGGCCTCGCCCTCCGACCAGGTCGCGCGCGAGCAGCTCATCCGCTCCGGCGGCGCCCGCGAACGGGTGTACATGAACTGCTCGGGCAAGCACGCGGCGATGCTCCTCGCCTGCGTCGCCAACGACTGGCCGCTCGAGGGATACCTCGATCCCGAGCATCCGCTGCAGAAACGGGTGCTCGACGTCATCGAGCGATTCACAGGTGAGCGGCCCGCGGCGACCGCGGTCGACGGATGCGGCGCGCCCGTGCACGCCATCAGCCTGAACGGCCTCGCCCGCGGCATCCAGAAGATCACGACCGCCGCACCCGGCTCTCCGTTCGCGCTGTATCGTGAGGCCGCCGCACTCACCGAGGCAGTTCGCGAGCATGCGTGGGCCGTCGGCGGCCCTGGGCAACCCGACACCGTCGCCGTCGAGCGTCTCGGGGTCTTCGCCAAGGTCGGCGCCGAGGGCGTCATGGTGATGACGGCACCCGACGGCACGACGGTCGCGCTCAAGGTGCTCGACGGTTCGTCGCGCGCATCGACGATCATCGCCCTTCGGCTGCTCGCACAGGCGGGCGCCGTCGACGATCAGGCCATCGACGCGGTGCAGACCGAACTCGATCTCTGGGTCATGGGCGGCGAACGCCGTGTGGGCGCTGTCCGCGCAACGATCTGACCTGATCGGAATCGCAATCGGAATCGGCCTGCATCCAAGAACAGGATGACGCGCTGTGCAGGTCTCGGAATCAGGCAGGGCAGCGCTATTTCAGTCGCCGAGGCCTGTTCCGAGGCAGGCTCAGTGCACTGTGTGCTCCGGCCATGTCGCCCGCCGCGCAGTCGTTCCGGGTTCGACGACCCAGCACTGCGCCTGGGCCTCGTCGAGCAACGGGGGCAGTTCGCGGGCACGCACGAGGGCCCGATACTCGGCGGCGCCACCGCGAACGACCAAGACGGCATCTTCACGGAGTGCGGCTGTGAGCCCCCAGCTCGCCGACCAGGCGTCGCTGTCGCCCACGATGACGGGTGGAGGTGCGTCGGCGGAGTGGATGGCCAGTGCCGCCCGAACGGCGGACTCGCCGCCGGCCGAGAGGAGCAACGGAGTTCGTCCGAGGGCTGCAATCGACGTCGCCGCGGCTCGCGGTGCCGCGGCCGCGACCGCATACAGTCGCTCGGGACTCAACTCGAACTGCGGCACCGGTCGGTGCGCTCGAGGCGCCGGGCGCTCCACCTCGATGAGCTGTATGCGGTGTCCGCGCCACTGACCCGCACCGGGGGTGTCTCCGGCTCGCCAGAGCTCGCCCCTGCCGCCAGCCTGAACGAGGTCTGAACGAGTCGCGTGCCGCAGCACCAACCGCGCGCCGAAGCCGTCGCGAAGGCCGCCTCCGAGCCCGTGCAACTGCACCGCGGACGCTGCGACCGCGGTGCCACGGCCGCGCGCTTCCCTGACGAGGGCCTCGACCATTTCGAGTGCCGCAAGGCGGTAATCGTCGGGCCACGCTCGGAACCGTGCGTCGAGATCGTCGATCACGACGAGGCGAGGTGGCGACGACTCGTCACGGATGGCGGCCAGGGCACCGACGAGCTCTTCCCACACCGCGCCGCGCGTGCCCTCGAGTCGCAGTACCGCGCCTGGCCCGTACGCGCGCACCGCGGCGTGCTCGACCGTCGCGAGCGCGGTGCTGCGGCCGCTCCCGGGCGCACCGAGCACGATCAGGCTGCCGTCGGCTTGAGGCGACCAGTGGGCGATGCTCCGTCGCTGCTGCTCGGGCTCGTCGAGCACGCCGATCGCGAACGCATCGCCCGCGGTGTGCTCCGCCGCGGGTTCGCCATTCGGAGGACGTGACGTGCGACCGGGCGAAACTACGGCCGCGAGCTCTTCAGCGGTGATGCGAGGGGGCAGCGGATCCAGCCATGTGCGTCGCGCACGCGGAAGCCCGGCCGTCGCCGCTGCAAGCGCGGTGATCGTCGCAGCATCGGCGATCGCGGACTGGAAGAGCACCGGGCAACCGTCGCCGCGATCGACGACTCCGCGACCCGGCGAATCCGGCCGGATCTCTGCTGCCAACGGACTGCCCACCACCGCCTCGCTGTCGGATCGCTGCATGACTCGAAGCGACACCCGGATCGCACAGTTGGCCGTGACCTGCTCACGCACGACCCCGTTCGGTCGCTGCGATGCGAGCACGAGATGCACGCCGAGCGATCGGCCCCGGGCCGCGATATCGCCGATGATCGCACCGAGGTCTGGGAACCGTTCGATCATCGCCTGGAACTCGTCGACGACGATGACCAGTCGTGCCAGCTCCACCTCATCGCCGAGGTCGGCGATGTCGCGCTTCCCGGCAGCGCCGAGCACCGACTCCCGGTGCTTGAGTTCGGCCCGCAGGCTCGAGACCGCGCGTTCCGCCTCGGCCTCGTCGAGGTCGGTGACGATGCCCGTCACGTGTGGGAGGCCACGAATCGGTTCGAATGCGGCACCACCCTTGAAATCGACCAGGAGGAACGAGACACGCGCAGGCGGGTAACCGCTCGCGAGCGCCGCCATCCATGCGAGCAGGAACTCGCTCTTTCCGCTTCCGGTCGTGCCGGCGACGAGCGCGTGCGGGCCATCGCGCACGAGATCGAGTTCCAGCGTTCCGCCATCGACGGCGCCGACCGCCACTACAAGCGTCGAGCGATCCTGTGGTGCGACGGCCGGTCGGTGCAACTCGTCGAGGCGAACGCGCTCGGGAAGCGAGCCCGCCGGCGTGCCGAGACCGGCTCGTTCCGCGGCGAGAGCCGCCGACCGGGCCCAGCCCGCCGCCTCGGCTGCACCGATCAGGAACGGCACGAACCGTGAGTCGACGACACCACCTCGTCTCCGCAGAATCGCCGCATCCGACGCCTCGAGCACCACGACCGTCTGCAGGCCCGGCGGCAGGTCTGCTGACTCGCGCGCGATGGCGATCAACGTGAACGGCGGTCGATCGGGCTGCGAACGGGCAGCAGATGCTGCTGATCCCCCGGGCGCTCCGGTATCGTCCCCCTCGTCGACGACGACCAGCATGCGGCGACTCGGGCTGCCCCAATGGGGCAAGTGGCGCAACCAATTCCACGAGCCTCGCACGGGACCGGCGGGACCCTCGATGCCGAAGCTTCGTGGACTCGCATTGTGAACGAAGTGCACGACGGCGGCGCGCGCCGCAGCGCGGGCCAGCCAAAGGTCGCCCACGAATCCGATGCCGGGGCCCACCTCGGCGACCACGGGCGCGTCCTCCAGCCGTGCCGCCCCGAGCAGCAGGTCACGATCGACTGCATCGACCGGGCTCCCGTCGACCCGCAGCGAACTCGCGACCGCGCCGCGGCCGAGCACGATCGGAGACGGCTCCTCATCGCGCCAGGCCGCATGTTCGCCGGACTCAAGCATCACTCGTGCGGAGGGTGAGCGACGCCATGCACTCGCCCGCTCGAGGCCGTGACGCTCCTCGATCTCAACCGCGAGTTCGTCGAGTCGCTGCTGCCGCTCGCCCGCCGCCCGACGGCGGTGCCGACGCGCCGACCGTCGCGCATCCACCATCGACGCGATCGCCACGAGTGGACCGAGCACGGCGAAGACCAGAGCGAACGGCGAGCTCGTGATCGCCCAGAGGGCGACCGCACCGACGACCGGCGCGAGCGTGGCCAGCAGCGGGAAACCTGCACGGGTGGGCTCCGCAGGCGCAGCGGGCAGCGTGAGCGGTATGTCTACCGAATGCGGTGCGGGGTCGAATCGTTCCACCATGCGATCTGATCACCGAACCCGCGGAACGCGGTCGGCGCGCCGTCGATCGGGGCACGAAGCCGAAGGACGAACACCTGTGGAGGATGGGTCGCACTGCGGAAACGGCTCAGGACACCGCGAAGGACTGCTCGGCCAACTCGACCCGGCTGCCCCGCGGAACGAGGTAGCGTCGACCGGGCTCGCACCGAACCGCACCGTCGTCGACTCGTCGCACGACGGTGCCGTTGCCCGAGAACCGGTCGGCGATCCAGAGGGTGCCGTCGTGCTCGCCGAACTCCAGATGCGTCTTCGACACCGAGAGAGAACGATCCGCGATCTGCACCAGATGGTCGAATACCTCACCGGGCTGGGGCATCGGCCGGCGACCGATCAGACCGGAACCGAACACGGTGCACGTCTCGCCGGTACTGAAGGTCAGCACGAACCTCGCCAGTGCCGCGACGGGCGCTGCCGCCGCAGCCGCCGCCGCCGGGGCACCGAACTGGGCATCAATCGCCCCGATCTCCGTCGCAGCCCGGAAGCCCTCCACCGGAATGCTGATCACGCCGCTGCCCCGCCGCACCGGCCGCTCGATCACCGTCGTGTCGCCCGGCCGCGGGTCGGGTCGACGCCTCGACTCGGGCGTCGCACTCGTGGAACTGCCGCATTCGCCGCAGAACATCGCCCCGACGGGGAGCTCCGCCCCGCAGATCAGACATGTCACGACCGAGCTCCTCTCCGCGTCACAGCGTACCCGCCGAGCGAGGTGAGCGAGACCGCAGCACGCAGCCGCTCGCGCAGGGTACGAGGCGCACCCAGCCGTTGCTGCAGCTCGTCGACCGATTCCCAGACTCGCAGGTCGTCACCATCGGCTGGACCGTCGGGCGCGAACACCGCCCGGTCGACGGCCGAAGCGAGCACGAGCGGAGCGAGCCCCCCAACCGTCGCCGCCTGCTCGGCGCGCGTCGCAGTCGGACGGATCGCGTACCCGTAGTCGGAGGCCGTGTCGGCGAACTCCTGCCACCCGCCCTCGATGCGTTCGACGGAGTTCGGGGCACGCCGCCGCAACCTTCGCCGACGCAGCTTGGCCACGATGATGGCGAGGAAGGGGCTGGCGATCACGGCGAGCCCGCCCAGCATCACACCGGCGATGCCGAGCACGCGGAAAAGGACCTCCACCCAGGCCTCGGCGTCGTCATCAGGTTCGTCGGGAGGCGCCTCGGGGTCGGACGTGAGTTCATCGACGGGTGTGCGATCCGCCGGCGGCGGCAGCGCCGACTGCGGTCGTGACACGATCGTCGGCTGATCGGGCTCACGCTCGGGAATCTCCCTCGGTTCCGGGTTCGGGTCGACCGCGACCCATGCGCCGTCGGCACGCTGCACCTCGATCCACGCCTGCTTGTCGGCGCTCGCGAATCTCGTGACACCATCGGGCACGGCCTCCGCCTCTGCCTCCGCCTCCGCCACCGCATCCGCCTCTCCTTCCGCAGTCGCATCCCCCGATGCATCCGCCGCATCACCCTGTCTCGGCAGGAAGCCGACGACCACCCGCGCGGGGAACCCGATGCTGCGCGCCATGAGCGCCGCCGCCACCGCGTACTGCTCGCCGTCGCCCACCATCGGTCGCTCCGTCGCGAGTTCGGCGAGGCGATCGAGAGAATGCCCCGACCTGCTCGGCGGCTCCTCGTCGGTCAGACCGTGGCTGACGTAGCCGTCGCGGTGGAAGCCCTCGATGAGCGCGCGCAGCCGCTCGCCCTGCGTGTCGGAGGCCGGTGCCCACTCGTCGAGTAGAAGGGCCAGCTTCTCGGGCAGCTCGGGCGCGCCGGGCAGCACACTCGTGCCGGGTTGCAGCGTGGCGAGGTCGGCCGGATCGACGGGAACCACCGAGATCGCGGTGTATCGATCACCAGCCCGCAGGCCCGTTTGCACCGCCCCGGTGCTCGTCACCTCGTTGTAGAAGAACGACTCGGTGAGGGTCTCGGCGCGAGGACCGCCGAAGGTGATGCGCTCGAGTCGGCCCACGCCGGGCACCCATACCTCCGAATAGCCCGCCACCTCCACCTCGAGGCGCGTGGTGTCACCGGGCGCGCCCGACTGATCGAGGCGATACGGCACCCGGGTGAACCTGCCGGAGGCGGACGCCCCTTCGGCTCCTCCCACTGAGTAGACGATTCCGTCATAGGAGTCGAGGGTCGCCATCCGCACACCGGCACCCTCGGCAAGACCGCGAACGTCGATCATCGTCTGCTCGGCGACATCCTCAGCGAATGCGGCGCGGAATCCTGCGAGCGGGCTGTCGTGCTCGCGAGGCTCGAAGGGCGGCTGCAGTTCAGCGCGCACGACGTTGCGTGGCGGAACCGGTAGGGCGACGGATGCCGCGGTGGCACCAACGAGGGCGATGGCCACCAGTGCCGACGCACCGAGCACCCGACGTGCGTCGGTCAGAGCCGCTTCGACGCGGCGACCGCTCGTCAGCGCACGCCGGTTGGCGATGGCGACCCGTACGAGCCACGCCACCGCGGTGATGAGGAAGCCGAGCCCGGCCTCGACGGCGAAGGCCGTGTGCACGACTCCGAGGGCGATGCCCGCGACGAGAAGCAAGGCCGGCGGGAGAGCCGCAGCTGCAGGCCACCGGCTTCGCAGCGCAATGGAGACCGCAGCCGTCGCCATCGTGAGGGTCAGGAGGAACGGTGGCACCAGAAGGGCCTGATAGGAGCCGACCGGCACCGAGATCGTCACGAGCTGTTTCCACGAGAGGGCGGCGCCGGCCAGAAGCTCGACGAGACCGGCCGGGGTCGGCAGCACCCCCGCGATCGCGCGACCGGGCACCGCGGCGGGCACACCGAGCACGACGAATGCGCCGAAGACGGCGAGCACGACGATCCAGGCGGGCAGTCGGAACCGCGCACCGACCACTCCGATGGTCGCACCGGCGAGGATTCCGACGCCCGCTGCGATGACCAGAGCGCTGCTCTCGTAGATCGGCCACCACGGCACCATGGCCGCAACGAGCATGGCCACCACGAGCACGACCGACACCAGCGTGGGGGCGATGCGGGTCGCGCCTGCCGGCGTTCGTGCGTTCATGCGACCGACGCCGATCTGGCGAGCATGGCGCGCAGGTCTTCGAGGTACCCGATGCCGAACACGGTGAGACCGGCGATGGCCCGCGCGCTCGCATCGCCTTCGGGCGAGCACTGCACGGCGATCGTCTCCACCTCGGGCGGCAATCGCGTCGCAGCCGCCCGAAGCGGGGCGATGCCGCGTGCCGTCCCGGTCACGAGGAAGGCGAGCGAGACACCGGCGAGCGACTCCGCCGCGGCGCGCGCGACATCGGGGAGCATCACGGCATCCGGGTCGGTCTCGACGAGGCAGAGCGAATCGAGCAGCCGATCACGGGAGACGGTCGGCAGCTCCCGCATGGCATTCCGCCGCGCATCCACGCCACGAGCCCGACCCGAGACGACGAACGAGACAGTGCGGGCATCGCGGATCGCCCGGGCGCCGACGGATGCCGCGGCGCTGACGGCGAGCTCGAACTCGGCATCGTCGGCGTACGCGCCGGGGTCGAGGTCGAGCAGGATCATGAGTCGGCTGCGCCGGGTCTCCTCGAACTGGCGCACCATGAAGGTGCCGGTCTTGGCCGAACTGCGCCAGTGGATGAATCGCCGATCGTCGCCCGGCACGTACTCCCGAAGCGCGTGGAAGGCGATGTCGCTGGCCGTGAGGTCGCGAGTCGGCGACCCCTCGAGATCGCGGATGAATCCGGTGCTGAGCGCCGCGATCGGCACGGTGCGCGGGTGCACGTGCAACTCGGCCGTCTCGGACCACACGAACTCACGCCGCATGAGACCGATCGGGTCGGCGCGCACGGTGCGTGCCGGCCCGACGGCGACCACGCCACGCCGCTCGGTCGGAATGCGGAACTGCTCGTCGAACGCGCCGCCGCGAGGCAGTCCGGGCAGCACACGCTCGACGACGCGGCGCCCGACCGGCAGCTCGAGCTGCACCCCGCCGAAACGCCGTCGGCCGGGATTCGCCGCGATCAGTCGCGCTTCGGCGGGTTCGCCGACGACGACGCGCGGCGCCGGCAGGACAAGCCGGATGGTTCCCGCCCCGCGACCGACGAGCCAGACGGATGCCGCGATGATGAGCACCACGAGTCCCCACCCGAGCGCGATGAGTTCGAGCCAGCCCCAGCCGTATCCCAGTCCGAGCACCAGAACGGCCGCGGTGATCACGGCCCACCCGAGCGGGGTCACAACGCCCTGCACGGCATGGGCTGCCCGCGTGATCGCGGCGCCTGCTGTGCGGGCGGCTACGACGACGCGCCCGATGACGACCGCGAGCAGGCCATCTTTCTTGGCTTCCTCGGGGATCGTGGTGCGGGTCTGGGTGAGCGTCACACCGCCTGCCTGGTCGAGGGCGGCGGCGTCTCGATCAGCACTTGCGCGATCATGTTCGAGGCGGTGACGCCGTCGAACTCCGCCTCGGGGTCCAGGATCAGCCGATGTGCGAGCACCGGTTCGGCGAGTGCCTTCACGTCGTCGGGCACGACGTAGTGCCGACCGCGGCCGGCTGCGTGGGTCTTGGCGGCACGGATGAGTGCGAGTGCCCCGCGAACGCTGACTCCGAGCCGCACCTCGCGAGCGGTTCGAGTGGCTTCGACGAGCCGGGAGACATAGTCGTGGATGGTCGGATCGACGTAGACGGTGCGTGCGACCGCAGCCATTTCGACGACCTCCTCCGAAGCGAGCTGGGAGTCGACGCGCTGCTCGTGCGCCCGGCGGTCGGCGCCTTCGAGGATGCGGATCGTCGAGGCGTGGTCGGGATAGCCGATGGAGGTGCGCATCAGGAAGCGGTCGAGTTGTGCTTCGGGCAGCCGATAGGTTCCTGCCTGTTCGACGGGGTTCTGCGTCGCGATCACCATGAACGGATGTCCCACAGGGTGCGTTTGCCCGTCGACGGTCACCTGCCCCTCCTCCATGACCTCGAGGAGGGCCGATTGCGTCTTGGGGCTCGCACGGTTGATCTCGTCGGCGAGGACGATACTGGCGAAAATCGGCCCGGGGTGGAACTCGAAGACCCCCGATCGCTGATCGTACACAGTCACGCCGGTGATGTCGCCTGGGAGCAGGTCGGGTGTGAACTGCACGCGATTGCTCGTGCCGTCGATGGACTGCGCCATCGCCCGTGCGAGCGAGGTCTTGCCAGTGCCGGGCACGTCGTCGAGCAGCAGGTGCCCTTCGCTGAGGAATGCGGTGAACGCGAGGCGGATGACCCGGTTCTTGCCGAGCAGCACTTCCTCGACCGCACCGACGAGTCGGTCGAGCGTCGCGGCGAACCGCGTCGCCTCCTCGGGGGTCATGGTCATGTGGGCTCCTTCTCAGCGATTCCAGTAGCGAACACTCACGCCCGCGATCTCAACATCCAACCAGACCCGATCGCCCGGCTTCGCGTCGGGGATCTGGCAACTCGTCCCCGTCTGCGCGCCGTGGCCGCTGCCATCGCCGTCGACGCCGCATCGGAAGGCGACGGGCAGGCCGGAATTCTGGGGTGCCGAAGTCCAGGACCACGTCTTCACGTTGTCCCAGATTCGGCTCGGCAGCGCGAACGTGAGCGACGGACTGGCATCGGGGGGCAGAACGGCCGACCACGGTCCGCAACTGCCCCACAGCGAACAGGCCTGCACCTGGAAGCGCACCTTCTCACCGAACGGTCGCGCGAAGAGATCGCGCGCCCATCCCGAACCGCTGAACTCCCTCAGCGTGCCTGGGATCTGCGCACCGTTGCCGTCGACGGCGACGATCTTGTACTGCCACGCATCGGGTGCGACATCGTTGATGTACCGGTCCCAGACATCGGCGGTGCGCATCTGCATCCGGCTATCGACGCCCTGGATACCGCCCGGTGCCGGGCGTACCACGACGCCCGCGACCTCGGTGTTCACGCACGCGGCTCTGTTGTACCCCCAGACGAGGAACGAGTAGCGCGTGGACTCGGCAGCGGTGCCCGCGAACTGGAGGCTCGTGGTCTCGGGGCCGACGTGCACGACGTCGGCGACCGTGCCGCCGCTCGACGGGGCGACGACCGAACCTGGCGCCGGGCTCGTCACCGAACAGGCCTGGGCGCCGCCCGGTACGCCGGACGCACCGTCGACGAGTCGCTCCACGAAATAGCCGCCGATGGCGTCGCCGTTGCCGGCGAACGGCGCCCACGAGACGGTGACCGTGCCCGCGGCGGCATCGCCGTTGACCGAGATTCCCCCGGCGACCGGTGCGCCGAAGGGCGTGCCGCTGCCACCGGCTTCGGTCCAGACTGCGAGCGCGGGATACGCCTGGTTTCGGGCGCTGACGGCGATCGGCACCTGGCTGCCGTTCTCGAGCGGTTGCGACTCGATGGAGCAGAGTGTCGCCGTGCAGGCAGTGCCCGCCGACACCTCGTTCGAGACACCCGCGACGGTCACGACATAGGACTCGACGGCGCTACCTGCCCCGGTTGTGACGGGCGACCATTCGACCAGGAGTCGGCCGTCGCGCGGCAACGCGCGCAGTCCGCTGGGCGGCGGCGGGATGACATCGGACCAGATCGGTCCGGGTGCCTCGACCGGATCGGAGAGTCCGATCGCGTTCCTCGCCTGCACACGCACGAAGACGGCGTTGCCCTGTCCATTGCCGAGCGTCGCCACCGTGCACGTTGTCGCCTCGCACGTCGAGGTGCGCAACACCTCTCGGGTGCTCGCGTCGAGGAGCGCGATCTCGTATCCCGTGATCGGCGAATTGTTGAACGCACCGGCACCGAACGCGACATCGAGGCTGCCGTCGCCGAACCCGGTGACCTGCGCACCGGTGACGGGGTCGGGGCGGTCTTGCACGGAGATGGTGACCGTTCCCCAGGCGTAGCGACTGGGATCGTCGGTGGCGTCGGCGACCTGGTACTGCACGGTGGAGTTCACCGGTGCCGCGTCGGAGTCGACGGTCACGCTCAGAGTCGAGCGGTCCTCGCTCGGCTCGATCGAAACGCCGGCGGGCAGGTCGTCGGCATCGAGCCCGCGCACCCCGACGACCCTGAGCGGCACATCTGGGAACGGGTTCGTGGCCCCGTCGTTGGCGAGAACGTCGATCGAGGTCGTCTTTCCGCGGGCGGCGATCGCGTTGTCTGGTGAGGGCTGGGCGATGGGCTTCGTCGATGGCACGACCCGTAAGTCGATGCGCCCCGGCTTGCCATCGCCGGAGTCGTCTCCCACCCCGATCGCGACTGCCGCACGGGTGCCCTTGACTGTGGCCGACTCTGCCAGGATCGTGAGCTCGTCGCCGTCGAGTGAGAAGCGGAAGCCCTCCACGGGCGGTGGGAGCACGCGATAGACGAGCTCGTCGACCGCTTCGGGGTAGGGATAGTTCGTGAGTTTCACGAGCTCGATCGTCTTCGATTGGCCCGGCTCGAAGTCGATGACTCCGCCGGTGAACGCCGGCGGTTGGTTCTCGGTCGGCAGTACCGTGATCGGAATCACGATCGTGCCGGTACGCGCCGAAGGATCGGTCGCGGACTCGCCGTCGGTCACGGTGAAGGAAAGCGATGCCGGTCCGAAGTACCCCTCTTCGCTGCGGTAGCGAAGCGTGCGCTGGTCGATGACGAGATCGGACCCGTCGCTGTGCGAGGCGCGAGCGGTCGCGGCATCCGTGAGTTTGACCGGTCGACCCGAGGCTGCGATCACGTAGTCGTCGAGGTCGAGGGTGATCTCCCTGCCACTCACAACGCGCACGACCGGAGCGTCAGTGCGAAGTTGCGGGAGCGCGTCGTCGCGGCCAGGCACCCAGATGAACGCGTAGGCGATGATGGCTGGGTCTTCGGGGTGCGCGACGGAGAACGGGATGATGCGGCGGCGGTCCTCGACCTGCACGCGGATCGTGCCGTCACGACGCACCTCGGCGCCGCGGTCGTAGCCGTCGACGAGTCCGACCGTGAGTTCGGATGCGTCGCCGTCGGCGAGGAAGGCGTTGCGGAGCACGGGAACATCGATGCGATCTTCGCCCAGGATGTCGCTGAGCGTGAGGACGGTATCGGAGGCCTCGGGTCGGGCCAATGGCGCATCTTCGCGCGCCTCGACCTTGAGGAAGCTCTTGGCTTCGCCGAGATGCTCGTTCTCGATCGTGTAGATGAATCCGTATTCGTTCTCCCCCGGCGGGATCTCGACCTCGACGCGATCGTCGACGACTGTCGCCGTCGCCCCTTCGGTCATCGGCTCGATACCGCGGAGCGTGAGTGTGCTGCCGTCGGGGTCCGAATCGTTCTCCATCACCCGCACCGAGATCGTGCGGTCTGGTCGCACGACCACGGTGTCCTCGACGGCGATGGGGGTGCGAGCTCCATCGAGACGCGGAGCGATGCCGACACGCACGATGCCGGTGGCTCGAGCGCCGAGTGCGTCGACGACGGCGTAGTGGAACTCATCGGTACCCGCCGAGTACTCCCCCGCCTGGTATTCGAGCCAGTCGCCGCCCCGCGCGCTCACGTTGCCGCGCTCGGGGTTGGACTCCTGCCCGAGCAGTTGCACGCTGTCGCCGTCGGGGTCGGCACCACCGAGCGGGATCGGGATGCGGACGGTCTCACCCGCGAGCACCCGAGAGGTCACCGTCACCGGCACCGGCGCCGCGTTCGTCTCGGGATCTGCCGCGCGCACCGAGATCTGCACGTTCGCCGTGGCGAACTGACCGTCGGGTCCGGTGACGCGGTAGACAGCCACGAACTCGCCGGGGGCGTCGGGGGCGAAAAAACGCAGGCGGTCGCCGTCGACGAAGAGGAGGCCCGCCTCCGGTGCGGTCACGAGCGCCGGGTCGAGAGTGAGCGGGAGAGCGTCGGGGTGCTCGTCATTGGCGAGAACTCCGATGTCGACGACGTCGCCCGTGCGGGCAGCGATCGTGTCGGGGACCGCCACCGGCGGCTGGGTGCGTTCGGGGTCGGGCATCTGGACGAGGGTCACCTCGCCCTCGGCTTCTGCCAGGCCGTTGCTGACGCGATAGCCGAAGACGGTGCTCCCCGCTTCGAGCGGCCGCGTGAGCGTCACGCGCAGGATCCGGTGCTCGATGACCTCGATCTGCACCCCTGCCTCTGCAGCGGGCTCGCCCAGTCCGGTCACGATGAGCACGCCGCCGGTCGGGTCGATGTCGGTGGCGAGCACGTCGACATCGACCGGTTGCTGGACGCGGAGGAATGCGGTGTGCGGCACCGTGATCGGAGTGGTGTCGCGCTCGGGCGGTGCAGAGACGTCGACGCGGACACGCCCAGTGGTCGTTTCGAGTCCGTCGGTCACGGTGTACTCGAGGTAGTGGGTTCGCACCACCTCACTGGTGAACCGGAAGGTGCCGCCGTCGTAGTCGGGAGGCATCTGCGCATCGGGCTTGGCGGGCACCGCGCTCAAACGAATGACACCCGAACCGCCGCGCACATGCCGGAGCGGGTCGATGCGGATCTCCTGACCGGCGGTGGCAAGGGCGACGAACGGGTCGGCGATGAGCGGAACAGCGCCAGGCGCGCGGACGCCGATGCCGAGTGCGCCGATCGACTCGTCGCGTCCGTCGGAGACGAAGAGCGAGACAGCACGCTCGGCGCCCACCCCACCCTTCTCATCGAACACGACGACGCCGTCTGCCGTCGACGAGAACGAATCCGGCGCGTCGGCGAGGGCCTGCCGAAGGAAGAACGGATCGCCGTCGGGGTCGACCCAGTCGCCGAGCACAGCAGTGGTCACTCGTCCGCCGGCCTCGACCAGCGCTCGTGTCGGACGCTGTTGAATCGGGGGCGAGTTCTCGTCGGCGTCGCGCACCGTCACGTGCACAGTCCCGCTCGCCGTGCCGCCAAGGCCGTCACCGGCTGTGTAGCCGAACGCGATGACACCGGATGCCTCGCCGTCGAGCGTGAGCTGCAGCTGCTGGTTGTCGGCGATGAGGTCTAGCTTCGCACCGGTCGGCAGCTCTCCGTCGACCGTGTCGATGACCAAGACGTCACCGTTGGCGTCGTAGTCGTTCAGGAGCACTGGCAGCAGCGTCGCCCGCCCAGGGCGCGCGCCGAATTCGTCGTCGGCGACGACGGGTGGCACTGGGCTCTTCTCGATCGTCGGCGGCGTGTCGGGGTCGTTCTGCTCGACGGTCTCGTCGTCGCGTTCGATCTCCAGCAGCTCGTCCCAGTTGTCGATGAGCCCGTAGTCGTCACCGGCGGCCCAGGTCTTGCCGCTGCGGCGATCGTTGAGCGCGAGTGCGCCACCGTTGGCGAGGAAGAAGTAGTCGCCGGTCGCCGCCGCCGACGGCAGCTCGATGGTTCGATCGCCGGATGCGCCGCACGAGCGCCAGGCGCTGCCGAGGCCCCACGCCGCATGGAGGCATCCGTCGTGCACGACGGGCGCGGCGGGCAACCCGGATCGACCATCTACCCGCACCTTCGGACCTTCGCCGTCGAGGCCGACGGTGACGAGGCCGCTTCGGGTGGCGATCGCCACTTCGTCCCCGCTGCTCGAGGGCGTCTGCAGCACCGGTTCGTCTCGCGGTTCGATGAAGTCGGTCAGATCGGTGGTGCCTCCGTCGAGGTGCAACTGGCGGGCTTCGAGATCGAGTACCGCCCAGCGGTCGCCGACCGAGGTGATCTGCACGTCGGGGTCGCCGACGATCGGTTCGATCTGCCATCTGGTCGCTACGGTCTCGGCCTCGGCCGCGTCGACCCTCGCGACCACACCGGTCGACGGCGTGTATGCGAAGAGCCTCCCTTCGGCATCGACCGAGGTGACCGAACCTTCACCGAAGGCGAGCATCGGCTCGGCGTCTGCGTCGAACTGCTCGAATTCCGAGATCGGCGCCGACCAGACAGCGCCCCCGGCGGAGACGATCACGCGTGCACCGGCCAGGGCGAGTGAAACGTCGTCGGGTGGCACAGCGACCGTCTTGGTCAGGCTCGAGGTGGTCGCATCGATGATGCCCACGGTCGCCCGCTCGGGATCCAGCACGAGCACTGTGGATCCCTGTTGCACGATCTCGGCGCCGGCGGACCCGGTCTCGACCACCGAGTTCAGTTCGAGCACAGCTGTGTTGGCTCGCCCGACGGACTGGAGGCGGTCGCTCGCCACCCAGACGGCGGCATCGCCGAGATCGACGCGCTGGGCCGCGTACCCACCGGAAGCGATGGCGACTCCCGCGACGAGGGCGACGACCGCAGTGGTCGTCACTGCGGTGATGACCGCGGACCGCGGTCGTGCGAGGCGCGGCAGGCGCAGCATCATGCCCCCTCGTCGACGCCGACGCCGACGCTGACTTCGACGCAACGTTCGGCGCTCGGCCGGCCCGACTTGCCGTCGCGGGTGACCGTGACGCTCGCGCAGACCCGGTTGCCTTCGGCCGCGGGCACGGTGAGACGGGACTCGCGCTGCACCGGTGATGCCTTGCCGTCGACGGTGACGATGTAGGCGTCACCGCTCTGGATGCCGGGGTCGTTCCACGAGAACGTCACGGTGTCGGTTTCGGCAACGCCCTGGACGTCGGCGACCACCGGAATCGAGCGGGCCCCCTGGATCACGGCGTACGCACCGGCGCCGACGAGTGCGATGAGGAGCGCGGAGACGATCGAGATACCCCATGCCAGCCGCCGGGTCGTCGGTTGGGCGGCGCGGGCACGGCTGCTGCTGGCTTCGTGCGGGCGTGAATCCGCACTGCGTTGCGCTGAACCGTGCGCGGTGTCGGTGGAGCGTCGTCGTCGTCGCCCTCCCTTGTCGTCGACGCTGTGGCTTCCGCTGATGCGGGTGCGTTCGTCGAGGTCGACGGCGGTCGCAAGCGCCCAATCGTCCATTGCGACTTCGAGCGGGGTCTGGGCGAGCCCGAGTTCCTCCTCGACGGCTTGGAGATCGCGAATGAACTCGAGGGCGCTCGCCTGACGGCCTGACGGCTTGCGAGACATCGATCGTGCCAGCACCGACTCGAGGCTCTTCGGCACATCGATACGACCAGTCGGCGCGAGTTTCGCCTTGTCGATACGCGCCATGAGCGCACCGGAGCCGTTGTCATCGTCTGGGACCTCGAACGGGCTGCGGCCTGCGAGCAGCGAGTACACGGTGGCCCCGAGCGACCACACTTCGCTTGCCACGGCGCCCGACACCTCGTCATGGAGCACTTCGGGCGCCGACCACGGGATCGACAGACCGACGGTGTCACTGGCTTCTGCCTGGCCGAGCGTCGCAGCGATGCCGAAGTCGGAGAGCACCGGATGGCCGTACGCCGTCGTGAGGATGTTGGAGGGCTTGATATCGCGGTGCAGCACGCCCTGCCGGTGGGCGGTCTCGACGGCACTCGCGATGCGCACGCCGACCGCGAGCACCTCGGCGATCGGCAGTTGCACAGAGCGGTAGCGCTGCCCGAGCGACGCGGAGCAGTACTCCATCACGAGGTACGGGCGGCCGTCGGCCGCGACGCTCGCCTGGTAGACCGTGAGAATCGACGGGTGCGAGGAGAGCTGGGCCATGAGGTTCGCCTCGGCCTGGAACATCTGGCGCAGCTCGTCGTTCACGACCTCGGCGAGGAGCACCTTCACAGCGACGAGGCGCCTCGGCATGTTCTGTTCGTAGAGGAAGACATCGGCGAAGCCGCCCGAGCCGAGCACGCGGATGAACGCGAATCCGGGCAGATTCGGCGGTGTGGACGGCAGTCGACGCGACACGATCCTCCTGCCTGCTCGGGTCGGTGGATCGCCGCCCGGTTGCCGGCGGCGCCCGGTGCCCCCATTGTATTGCGGTAAGGATGCCGCGGCAGCGGCTCTGCACAGGGCTGCTGCCGGCCCGTGGCATCCGTCAGGCGTACTCTGCTTCGCCGTCGACGGGGCGTTGCACCCCCGGCGGCCGCACCACCTTCAGCACGTCGACGATGATGGCGGTCACATTGTCGCGGCCCCCGTTGCCGAGCGCAGCTTCGAGCAGCTGCCTGGCTGCCTTCTCGGGCTTGGGATTGGCGACGAGGAAGTGGCGGATGCCGTACGAGGTGAGCTCTTTCGTGAGGCCGTCCGAGCAGATCAGCAGGCGCATGCCGGGTTCGACTGCGATCGCTCGATAGTCGGGGATCGGCGCCTCGTGGAATCCGACGGCGCGGGTGATCACATTGGAGTGCGGATGCGTGTCGGCCTCGTCGCGGGTGATCTGTCCGGCGTCGACGAGCTCCTGCACGATCGAGTGATCGACCGTGAGCTGCTCGAGCACGCCTCCGACCAGTCGGTAGACGCGGGAGTCGCCGATGTTGAACACGATCCATGCGGGTTCGTCGGAGATCGTCCCGAGAGCGACGCCGGTGACCGTGGTGCCGCTGCCCTCGTCGGTGACGCCTGTGCCGCGCCCCATGTCTTGCACGGCGAGCCGCAGCGCCTGGTCGATCTCGGGCGTGCCGACGAGCGTCTTGCCGCCATGCTCGGCGAGGCGGGTGACCACCGCGGCGCTCGCGAAATCACCGGCTGCGTGGCCGCCCATGCCGTCGGCCACTGCGAAGATCGGCGCCTGAGCGATGAAGCTGTCTTCATTGACCTCGCGTCGCAGGCCGGTGTCGGTGACGGCGGCCCATGCGAGAGTGATCTCGGTGCCGTCGGGCAGGGAGACTCGATGGCGGGCGTTGCCATTGCCGATCTGCGTCACCTGTGAAGCCTGCTGTCTGTTCGGGTCATGTGCCGGGAGAACCCTGGGCGGAGAGGATCTCGATGATCGTACCGTCTCCGAGGTCGAGGATGGTGCCCGGAACCACCACGATCGATTCTCCGGCACGCAGCCGACGCCCACCCGACGGCGTGCGAAGAATCGTTCCGTTCGTGGATCGCAGGTCGGTGGCGATGAGACGCGTACCGACGAGTCGCAGTTCGAGATGCGTGCCCGACACGACTTCGCCGGGCGACTCGACCGTGACGAGCTCGGGCGGTGCGCCCGAGGCCGGGATGCGCGGTGGCAGTGGTCGACGCCCGATCAGCACCGGAGCAGTCACCATCGAGGGCGCCCCATGGCCGATTCGGAACCGGGGGCTGCTCGCCCCTCGGGGCGGCACCATCGGCTGTGAGGAATCGTCGGGCGCGCGGCCGGGTGGCGCGACGGTTCTGCCGGGGTGCGGCATCATTCCGGGCGCATCGGTCTGCGCCGCGCGGCTCGCTCCTGGAGTGAGAACCGTATCGGCCGCGGCCTCGTGCCGGCCCGACTCGGCGAGGTGCGGCGCGAGGATCGTATCCGCGTCGAACCAATCGTCGCGCCCGGCGGCATCCGCCGCTCCGTGCGGTGACGCCGGTGACGCCGGAGACGACCACTCGATCGCCGATGCTCTGAGACTCGCCCGCGCATGCACGACCGGATCGGTAGCGACACCGACATGATCGAGTGCCGAACCGGCATCCGTGATGCGAAGTGCGACGACGTCGTCGAATTCGGCGAGGTGCCAGGGCCGGATACCGCGCGCGTCGAAGCGCCGACTGCCGCCCGGGGAGACGAGGTCTACGACCGCATCGCCGCGCACCACCGCGGTCACGCTCGTGATCGCACGCTCATCCCACCAGACGACGCCGAACGACTCGATCGGCTCGACGCGACCCGATGGGATCAGGCCGACGAGCACCTCGAGCCGGAGTTCGAGCTCGCTCGCCACTTCGGCGAGCGCGATCAGCACTCGTTCGGGCGCGGGCGCAGCGAGAGCGGCGATGAACCGGTCACCGACGATCACATCCCACGCGGGCGCGCCGGCCGTCGCTGAACTCGAGACGCCTCCTGCGACCATGCCGAACAGTCTGGCACCGTGGAGCACAAGGCACGAGCGGTTCTGGATGGCTCGCGCATCTTCGGCGTCATGGAGAGGATGCCGCAGCCTCTGCCCCGCCTGCCGGTCGGCAGGTTCATCGGGCGCTGAACGCCCACTCCGGCAACGCGCCACTGCCGATGTGGGCCGCGAGAAGGCCCGCCATCGAGTGGCCCGGTTCCATCTCGAGCGCACGATCGATGAACGCGCCGGCCGCCGAGCCGCGACCGAGCGACCAGGCGAGCCAGGCTGCGATGCAGAGCGGCCCGATCCTGTGGGTCGCCGGAGCGTTCGCGATCAATGGACGCAGCACCGCGAGCGCTCGCTCGACTCGCCGCGAATCCGGACGGAGGCTCGACTGCCCGAGCAGGAGTCGGGAGAGCATCTCGCTGATCTCGCCGGTGACGCCGACGGCCATCTCTCGAATCACGAGGCTCTCGACGCTCTCATCGAGCGCCTCGGCGCGATCGGCCGTTGCCATCGCGTCGTCGTACGCCGCCTCGCCGACCACCACGCCGAACGCGCACTGCAGCATCATCGCGTCGCGGAGCGCGGGCAGAGATGCGAGGTGCAGGAACCAGGCGAGGCGGATCGTGGGCTGCACCGCGTCTCGAGCGACGAACGACTCGACGAGCGTGACGGGATCGCTGTTGCCACCGAGGCGGAGGAGTGAGTCACCTCGCGCCTCGCCTGCGAACCCGGCGAGTGCGGCGGCGAGCGCCGCCGCTGCGGCCGGATCGGCTTCGGGCAGCTCACCGGACTCACCTGCCGAAGCCAGCACCCTCGTCTCCGGCGGGGTCAGTCGCGTTACGGGACTCTCGTCGATCAGCGCGAGCGGATGCCCCGTCGCGGGTGTCGCGGCGTCGAACAGCGACCCCCATGCATCCGCCGCCCTGCACAGCGCATCGCGAACACCGAACCCCGCCTGCTCGGCGCGCTTGGCGATCATGCCGAGGAGCGCACGCTCGGGCAGGCCACGTGCGGCGTCGAAGCGCGCGTCGGTGTAGACGATGGGCACGATCGCATCGACGCCGCTCATGCGGCACAACGTGCCGACGACCGCCGCGACGAGCGGCGCACGGTCGCGGGCGCGCCGTGGCAGGTCGTAGCGCAGCAGACCGGTCGTGCGATTGCCGGCGAACGCAACGCACACGAGGGAGCGTTCAGGCCGGAACCCGGCGAGCGACGGAACGAGGGCGAGGAAGTCATGCGCCGCTTCGGCGCGGATGATGGTCGTCATGCGACGAGCGTGACGCCGAGTCCATGTCCGATGGATCGCCGACGGCAACCCGTGGAGGTTCGCCGCGAACCGGCGCTTGTGGAGGCGGAGTCGATGCGCGAGCGCGGCACGGACCCCTCACTCCTCCTCAACAGGCACGTGGGAGCGCCGAGCACGTGCAATGTCCGATTTCCGCGAGCCACTGTCGGATGCCGCGACTATTCTCGAACCATGACCAACGTGTTCCTCATCCGCCTCAGCAGCCCGATCGGGCGCATCGAACTCGTCGCCGACGACGAGGCCATCACGAGTCTCTCCATCGAGAGCGGCGGCGTGCTCCCCCACGACGCCCTCGCCGAGCGCCCGAACGCCGTGCTCGAGCAGGCGCGCGATCAACTCGCCGAGTATTTCGCCGGCCGACGCCTCGACTTCGATATTCCGGTGCGTCTGCGCGGCACCCCGTTCCAGCAGGCCGTCTGGGCCGCACTCGAACGACTCCAGTGGGGCGAGGCCACCTCGTACGGCGCACTCGCCGCTGCGGTCGGTCGCCCCGGGGCGGCGCGTGCCATCGGCGGTGCGGTCGGAGCCAACCCGGTTCCCATCATCGTCGGTTGCCATCGAGTGCTCGCATCCGACGGCCGAATCACCGGGTACTCGGGTGGTGGGGGGGTGCCGACGAAGCTCTGGCTGCTCGGCCATGAGCAGATCGGGTTCGCCGCGTGAGCGTCATTCCCCGCGCCGAGATCATCGTCGGCGACGATGGCCTCGCCAGATGCGGTTGGGGTGCGACCGACCCCGAATACCGTCGATATCACGACGAGGAGTGGGGCACACCGCAGCACGATCCCGTGCGGCTCTTCGAGAAGGTCTGCCTCGAGGGGTTCCAGGCAGGCCTGTCCTGGATCACGATCCTGCGTCGTCGTCCCGCGTTCCGCGAGGTATTCCACGGCTTCGACGCAGTGCAGGTCGCGGCAATGGGCGACGACGACGTCGCGCGGTTGCTCGACGACGAACGGATCATCCGGCATCGCGGCAAGATAGAGGCGACGATCCAGAATGCGCGGGCCACGCTCGAGCTCGACGTGCCGATTGACGAGTTGCTGTGGAGTTTCGCGCCGGCACCTCGTGCCGCTGCGCCGACCTCGTTCGCCGAAGTGCCGGCCACGACTCCCGAATCGGTGGCCATGAGCAAAGAGCTGCGTCGGCAGGGGTTCCGTTTCGTCGGCCCCACCACCATGTACGCGCTCATACAAGCCGCGGGCATGGTCGACGATCATCTCTCCGGTTGCCACCGATCGGCCCAGACCGCGGCGGCCTGACTCGAATCGCCGCCGACGAGTCGGCTGAGTCCACTGCCCTCGCACGCGCGAAGTGCGTCAGGCGACGAGTTCGAGCTCTTGCAGGCCCAGCGCACGTTGCGGGCCGAGCGAGAGCTGGAACCCTGCGTCGTGTGCCCAATCGATCAGCTCGTCGAGAGATGAGACCTGCGGCTGCGACATCAGCACGGCCCGAGTGAAGCGCCCCTTCGCACGTTTGTTGAAATGGTTCAGGGCGCGGCTCCGGCCCGAACCGTCGACGGCGATGACGCGCACGAACGCGGAGTTTCCGCGCACCGGCGCCGGGCCGAGTTCGGCATACGCCTCCGAGCGAAGATCGAGGAGAACGCCGTGATCGGCACCGGCATCAGCCGTGAGCAGTGCCGAGATCGGCGCCCGCCAGAGCTGCTTCAGGCGCATGCGGGGCAGCTTTGAATCATGCGAGAAGCGATACGCCGGAATCTCGTCGAGGCCGCCAAGGAGACCGAACAGGGCGGAGTGCACGATGAGGTGATCGGCCGCGAACAAACGGGCCCCCGCATCGAGTGTCGGCGCGTCGAGCGCGTCGAAGAGCACGCCGGTGTACCGATCGAGCGCCGGCATCGTCGGCGACTCGAACAGTGTCCGGTTGCGTTCGACCTCGTGAGCTTGGCGCGGTCCGAGCTTCAGTACGCGCATCGTGGCCGCAGGGTCGCGGGCGAGCGCACCAACGGCGGTCGCCAGCTCGGTGCGCACCGGATTGAGCGCTTCGAACGAGAGCCGCTCCAGGTCGAGCGGAATCTCGAGGCCGCCGTCACGTTTCGTTTCGGACGGCGGAAGGAGCAGCCGCACTACGAACCGATGAAGGCGAGCGCTGCGTCGACGTTCGATCCGAGCGACTCGATACTGTCGATCGTCACGCGTGCCAGCGCCGACGACGGCCCGGTCCACGCCTCATAGCCCTCGAGGCTCTGTTCAACGGCCCGCCAAGTGGTCTCTTCGAGGTGCGGGAGCTTGCGCTCACGCTTCTCGAGCCGGCTGCGGTGCAGCGACTCATCGGAGCACACGACCTCGATCACCCGCAGCCGCACCTCCGCACGCTCAGCGAGGTCGCGCCACTGAAGGCGCGCAGCTTCGGCGGCGTTCACAGCGTCGACGATCACCGTGCGACCGGAGTCGAGCTCCTTCTCGGCGATCTCCTCGGCCACGAGGTACGCGGCAAGTCCCGTTGGTTGATCTGCGTCGATGCCGGCGCGCAGGATTGCCGACTCGATCGGGTCGACGGACACGACCGTGGCGCCGAGGCGGGCGCCGATGATCTCGCCGATCGTCGACTTCCCGGCACCCGGCAGCCCGGCCATCACGATGAGTTGGGTGACACTCAGGTCACCGAACTGGCGGTCGATCGGCTGCTCCCCCTGCATCCGCGGCTCCTAGGTGAGTTCTGCCCGAGAAGCGACGAGCTGAACGACGTTCGCCTGCACTGAGAGGAACCCGTCCTCCGCGCTCGCGGTGATCTTCTCACCGCCGGGCAGGGTGACACGCACCTCGCCACCAGCGAGGATCGCGAGCATCGGCTCGTGACCGGGCAGAATGCCGATCTCACCTTCGACCGTGCGTGCCACCACCATGGTCGCCTCGCCCGACCAGACTTGCTGGTCGGCCGAGACGACACTCACGTTGAGGGCGGCCATGCTCAGCCGTTCTCCTTCTGAATCTGAGCCCACTTCTCTTCGACGTCGGTGATGCCACCGACGTTGAAGAAGGCCTGCTCGGCGACGTGGTCGAACTCGCCCTTGGCGATCGCGTCGAACGACTCGATCGTGTCCTTGAGCGGCACCGTCGAGCCTTCGACGTTCGTGAACTTCTTCGCCATGTAGGTGTTCTGCGAGAGGAACTGCTGGATACGGCGCGCACGCGACACCGTGATCTTGTCTTCTTCGGAGAGCTCGTCGACACCGAGGATGGCGATGATCTCCTGCAGTTCCTTGTTCTTCTGGAGGATCTGCTTGACCGTCGTGGCGACGCGGTAGTGGTCTTCGCCCAGGTAACGGGGGTCGAGGATGCGCGACGTCGAGGTCAGCGGGTCAACGGCCGGGTAGAGACCCTTCGACGCAATCTCACGCGAGAGCTCGGTCGTCGCGTCGAGGTGCGCGAAGGTCGTCGCCGGGGCCGGGTCGGTGTAGTCGTCGGCCGGCACGTAGATCGCCTGCAACGAGGTGATCGAGTGACCGCGGGTCGACGTGATGCGCTCCTGGAGCACACCCATCTCGTCGGCGAGGTTCGGCTGGTAGCCCACCGCGGACGGCATACGCCCGAGCAACGTCGAAACCTCGGAACCGGCCTGCGTGAAGCGGAAGATGTTGTCGATGAAGAGCAGAACGTCTTGCTTCTGCACATCGCGGAAGTACTCGGCCATCGTCAGAGCCGAGAGGGCGACGCGAAGACGCGTTCCCGGCGGCTCGTCCATCTGGCCGAAGACGAGGGCCGTCTTGTCGAAGACGCCCGCCTCCTCCATCTCGTGGATGAGGTCGTTGCCCTCACGCGTGCGCTCGCCGACACCGGCGAACACCGAGACGCCACCGTGGTTCTGCGCGACGCGCTGGATCATCTCCTGGATGAGGACCGTCTTGCCGACGCCCGCACCGCCGAAGAGGCCGATCTTGCCGCCGAGCACGTAAGGCGTGAGCAGGTCGATGACCTTGATGCCGGTCTCGAACAGCTGAGTCTTGGACTCGAGCTGGTCGAATGCCGGCGGCTTGCGGTGGATCGGCCAGCGCTCGGTGATCTCGATCTGCTCGCCGGGCGCACCGTTGAGGATCTCGCCGGTGACGTTGAAGACCTTGCCCTTGGTGACATCGCCGACCGGCACCGAGATCGGTGCGCCCGTGTCGGTGACATCCTGGCCGCGCACGATACCGTCGGTGGGCTTCAGGGCGATCGCACGCACGACATCGTCACCGAGGTGCTGTGCGACCTCGAGCGTCAGCACCGTCGTGGTGTCGCCGATCGTGATCTCGGTCTTCAGCGCGTTGTAGATCGCCGGGATCGAGTCGTGCGGGAACTCGATGTCGACGACGGGGCCCGTGACCCGGGCGACGCGGCCGACGGCGCCGGCCACAGGCGCGGCCGCGGCCGAGGCGGTAGCGGTGTCAGTCATGTGTTCTCTCTCTTCGTAAGGGGCTACTTGGCGGACGACAGTGCGTCAGCGCCGCCCACGATCTCGGAAATCTGCTGTGTGATCTCGGACTGGCGCGCGTTGTTCGCAAGGCGCGTGTAGTCCGTGATGAGCTTGTCGGCGTTGTCGGAAGCCGACTTCATCGCCTTCTGCGTCGCGGCGTGCTTCGCGGCCGACGACTGCAGCATCGCGTTGTAGATGCGGCTCTCGATGTAGACCGGGAGCAAGCCGTCGAGCACCGTCTCGGCGTCGGGCTCGAACTCGTACAACGGGAATACCTCGTGCTTGGCATCAGGCACCTCTTCACTCTCAACGACCTCGAGGGGAAGCAGACGAGTGACGACGGGCACCTGGCTGATGCGGCTCACGAACCGGTTGTAGACGATGTGGATCTCGTCGACGCCGCCGTCGGAGGAGTCCCGCAGGAACGCCTCGAGCACGGCATCGCCGATCTCCCTCGCCGTGTCGAAGTTGGGGCTGTCGGTGCCACCAACCCAGCTGCGCTCGAACGAGCGGCGGCGGAACTTGAAGTATCCGACTGACTTGCGTCCGACGAGGAAGTACTCCACCTCTTTGCCCTGGCTCTTCAGCAGCTCGGTGAGTTCTTCGGACTCACGCAGCACCTGCGAGTTGAACGCGCCTGCGAGGCCGCGGTCGGACGTGAAGATCACGATCGCCGCGCGGTCGATGCGCTCTGGCTCGGTCGTCAGCACGTGCGCGACGTTCGAGTAACTCGCGACAGCTGACACCGCCCGGGTGATCGCCGTCGAGTACGGCTCCGACGCCGCGACACGCGCCTGGGCCTTCTGGATCCGCGAGGCGGAGATCAGCTCCATCGCCCGCGTGATCTTCTTGGTCGTCTGGGCAGACTTGATCTTCTGCCGGTAGACCCGAAGCTGCGCTCCCATGTTTCTCCTGTGTCCTGTCTTCCTGGTACTGAGGCTCTCGACGCGACCCCGTGAGGTCAGTTCCCTTCGAGAGCCTCAGGGAACTTGGAATGACTAACGGCGACCCTTGACGATCTTCTCCTGCACGACCTCTTCGGCAGCGATCGCTTCGAACTGCTCGGAACCCACCGAGGCGAGCGGCTTGCCCTCACCAGTCTGGAACTCGAGCTTGAATGCGTCGACGGATGCCTCGAGCTCAGCGACGATCTCGTCGGAGAGCTTGTTCGTCTCGCGCAGCGAGTTCAGCACCTCGCTGTTCCGGGCGAGGTAATCGTGCAGCTCGCTCTCGAAACGCAGGATGTCTTCGACCGGAACCTCGTCGAGCTTGCCCTTGGTACCGGCCCAGATCGAGACGACCTGCTTCTCGACCGACATCGGCGAATACTGGGGCTGCTTGAGGAGCTCGGTGAGGCGGGCACCGCGGGCCAGCTGACGCCGGCTGGCCGCGTCGAGGTCGGACGCGAACATCGCGAACGCCTCGAGCGAGCGGTACTGCGCGAGCTCGAGCTTCAGCGTGCCCGAGACTGTCTTGATCGACTTGACCTGCGCGTCGCCACCGACTCGGGAGACCGAGATGCCGACGTCGACCGCCGGGCGCTGGTTCGAGTTGAACAGGTCGGACTGGAGGAAGATCTGGCCGTCGGTGATCGAGATCACGTTCGTGGGGATGTACGCCGAGACGTCGTTCGCCTTGGTCTCGATGATCGGGAGACCCGTCATCGAACCGGCGCCGAGCTCGTCGGAGAGCTTCGCGCAACGCTCGAGCAGCCGAGAGTGCAGGTAGAAGACGTCACCGGGGTATGCCTCGCGTCCCGGCGGGCGGCGCAACAGCAGTGACACGGCACGGTAGGCCTCGGCCTGCTTCGACAGGTCATCGAAGATGATGAGCACGTGCTTGGAGTCGTACATCCAGTGCTGGCCGATGGCCGAGCCGGTGTACGGCGCGAGGTACTTGAAGCCGGCGGGGTCCGAAGCGGGAGCGGCGACGATCGTCGTGTACTCCATGGCGCCGGCGTCTTCGAGCGCACCCCTCACGCCCGCGATCGTCGAGCCCTTCTGGCCGATCGCGACATAGATGCAGCGCACCTGCTTGTTGACGTCGCCCGACTCCCAGTTGGCCTTCTGGTTGATGATCGTGTCGATCGCGATGGCCGTCTTGCCGGTCTGGCGGTCGCCGATGATGAGCTGACGCTGCCCGCGGCCGACGGGGATCATGGCGTCGATGGCCTTGATGCCCGTTTGCAGCGGCTCGTGCACCGACTTGCGCTGCATGACGCCGGGCGCCTGCAGCTCGAGGGCACGACGGCCCTCGATGCCGGTGATCTCGCCGAGACCGTCGATCGGGTTGCCGAGCGGGTCGACGACACGGCCGAGGTACCCCTCGCCGACGGGGACGGAGAGGACCTCGCCTGTGCGGGTCACCTCCATGCCCTCTTCGATGCCGGTGAACTCGCCGAGCACGACGACGCCGATCTCGTCTTCATCGAGGTTCAGCGCGAGGCCGAGCGTGCCATCAGCGAAGCGGATGAGCTCGTTCGCCATCACCGAGGGCAGGCCCTCGACGTGCGCGATGCCGTCGGCTGCGTCGGTCACGTACCCGACCTCGGTCTTCTGCGTCTGGCCGGGTTCGTACGACGAGACGAACTCCGAGAGAGCCGAACGGATCTCTTCGGGGCTGATGGTGAGTTCTGCCATTGTCTTTTCCCTTTTCTGTACCGGTTGTACAGCTACTGGTGTGTCGCGGCGCGGACGCCGGTCGTATCAACCGGCGTCAGCCGGCAAGCTTCTGCCGCAGCGAACTGAGGCGGGAGGCGACGCTGCCGTCGATGACGTCGTCGCCGATCTGCACGCGGACCCCGCCGAGCACGGCGGGATCGACGATGATGTCGAAGCGGACACGACGGCCCGCCTGTACAGCGAGGCCCTGCTCGAGCCGGCCCAGTTGGGCGGCGCTGAGCTGGACCGCGGTCGTGACCGTCGCGATGTCGAATCCGCGCTGGTCGGCGACGACGGATGCCCCGTGGCGGAGCAGTTCGCCGATGCGGCGGCCGCGGGGCTGCTGCACGAGGTGCGCCACGATCGCCACCGTCTGCGGCGACGCCTTGCCGACGAGGAGGCGATCGACGATCTTCGTCTTTGCCGCGGGATCGCCGAGCTTCGACCCGAGCGCGAGCTCGAGTTCCGCATCGGTGGCGACTGCGCGCTCGAACGCGAACAGCTCGGCGTCGATCTCGACGCCGTCGGGAGCCGAATCCGCTGCGACGCGGATTCCGAGCTCTTCGATGCCGGCGAGGAAGTCGTCTCCGGAGGACCACCGGCGTGACGCCGCGCTCACCAGGAGCGAGGCTGCTTCGGCCGGGATACGAGAGCCGAAGATCGTCTCGACGAGCGCACGCTTCTGTGCAGTGTCGGCCTCGGGGTCGATGAGTGCCGTGCGCAGATGCGCGGACTCCCCGATCACCCGGCCGGCGGCGAGAAGCGCCTCGGCGACCGGCAGCTCTGCGCGACCGAGTTCGGCCAGCGCAGCCCGCGATGCGTCGAGAGCTCCTCTTGTAGCGCTACCCATGGACTACTTCTTCCCTCCGGCGGCGGCCTCGGAGGCCTCCAGGTCGGCGAGGAACCGGTCGACGACCGCAGTCGCCTTCGCGTCGTCGGAGAGCGACTCGCCGATGACACCCGATGCGAGGTCGATGGCGAGCGTGCCCACCTCGGAGCGCAGCGAGACGAGAGCCGACTGGCGCTCGGCCTCGATCTGCGCCTGTGCGCTCGCGGTGACGCGCGCGGCCTCGACGGTCGCGGCGTCTTTCGCTTCGGCGACGATCTTCTTGCCATCGTCGCGAGCGGTCTCACGGATGCGACCTGCCTCGGTGCGCGCGTCGGCGAGCTGGGCGGTGTACTCCTCGAGAGCCGCCTCGGCCTTGCGCTGCGCCTCGTCGGCCTTCGCGATGTTGCCCTCGATCGCCTCGCCGCGCTCGTCGAGCAGCTTCTGCACGCGCGGCAGCACGTACTTCCAGAAGAAGATGAGGATGATGACGAAGCAGACCGACGACCAGATGATGTCGTAAGGCTCCGGGAGCACCGGGCTACGGCCCGACTCACCACTCTCGGTTGCAGCGCTCAATACTGCATGAAGCACGTTGGCCTCCTCAGTTGGGGCGAGTGGATCAGACGAAGATGAAGTAGGTCGCGATGCCGATGAATGCGAGCGCCTCGGTGAAGGCGATACCGATCCACATCAGCACCTGGAGGCGGCCGGCCAGCTCTGGCTGGCGAGCGACGCCCTCGATCGTCTTGCCGACGACGATGCCGACGCCGATTGCCGGGCCGATCGCCGCGAGGCCGTAGCCGACCGTTGCGATGTTGCCGTTGATCTCAGCGAGAACGGTGGTTGCGTCCACGTTGGGTTTCCTTTCCTAGGGAATGTTCTGGGCGGATGCCCGGGTTCAGTGCTCTTCGGCGACCGCGAGCTGGATGTAGACCGCGGTGAGAAGTGCGAAGACGTAGGCCTGCAGGACGGCGACAAGGATCTCGAACAGCGTGAACACGAAGCCGAAGGCCAGCGTTCCGACCCCGAGGAGAGTCCACCAGCCGCTCATCTGCACGACGAAGAACTGCGTCGCCGCGAAGAAGAGCACGAGCAGGAGGTGGCCGACGATCATGTTCATCATGAGTCGGAGTGTGAGGGTGACCGGGCGGATCACGAACGTCGAGATGAGCTCGATCGGCGTGACGATGATGTAGACCGGCCACGGCACGCCCGAGGGGAAGAGCGAGTTCTTGAAGAAGTTCTTGGGGCTCTTCTTGACGCCCGCGTAGATGAAGGTCACGTACGCGACGATCGCGAGCACGAGCGGCACGCCGATGACCGAGGTGCCGGCGATGTTCAGGAACGGGATGACACCGGTCAAGTTCATGAACAGGATCATGAAGAACATCGTGGTGAGGATCGGCAGGAACCGCTTGCCGTCTTTCTTGCCGAGCAGGTCGTCGGCGATGTTCACTCGAACGAGGTCGAGGCCCATCTCGACGAGGCTCTGGAAGCGGCCGGGCACGACGCGCATCTTTCGCGTACCGAGCCAGAACACGATGATCAGCGCTGCGACCGCCACGAAGCGGACGAGCATGATGCGATCGATCTCGAACCACGTGTCTTCGAAGAACAGCGCTCCGGGGAAGAATTCGTCGATCGACGGCCCGTGGAAGCCACCATCATCGGTTGACATCGGAACCAGCAGGTTCAGAGCGTTAGCTAACAGCGCTTTCTCCTGTTTCGGGGCGTGGAGCTCGGCTCTCGCGGCGACGAACATGGACCGCGGTCGACCCGTGCGTGAGCAGGGCAGAACCGTGGGGGGATCCCCATTACTCTAGCAATACTTCGGGCTGCCACCGAATCGCCGAGGGCGACTCAGTCATCGCTCGGCGCCTTCGGCAACTCGACGTCGCTCACGTACGGCAGCCGCGACTTCGCGACGACCAGCACGTCGACGACGAGCGAGGCGATGACGCCCGCGACGAGGCTGAGGAAGAGCACCGTGGTGTTCAGCCAGGCCGCCTCGCGGAGCACCACGACGAGCACGATGAAGACGATGAACTTCAGGATCCAGCCGCCGAGCACGATGCCGAAGAACGCGCCCACGAAGAGATCGCTCGAGGCGAATCGGTTGGCGGCGAGGATGCTCGCCGCCGTGATGCCCATGAAGACCACGGCCATGAGCGTGCCGATCAGCGCGCCGAGGAGGCCCGGCACGCCGGCGAACACCAGGCCGAGCACGGCGCTGACCACGAGGATCACCCCGGCCAGCAGCGCGCCCCACGCGAGCGCCTTGCGCAACACGGGGTTCGAGGTCGGGGTACGGTCGGGTTCAGCTCGTGCGTCGCTCATCGTGCTCCAGTTCGGGGTCGTCCGATTCTACCGGGCGGCCCTGAACGAGCACCGGGCTCGCGGATGCCTCGGCGCCCTCGAGCTCGTCGGCGCCGAGGGCCGCTTCATCCGACTCCGGAGCCTCGGCCTCGGCGGCCACCGTCAGCCGCTTGCGACGGCCGAGCGGGGCGAGCGTGATCGCCGCGCACACGAGGAATCCGATGCCGATCAGCGCGAGGGCCCATGCCGAGTCGATGCCGAAGTACACGGGGAAGACATAGGTCAGTAGGCATCCGATCGAGGCGACCGCCGTCCATCCGTAGAAGATCAGCACCGCGTTCAGGTGGGAGTGCCCCATGTCGAGCAATCGGTGGTGCAGGTGCTTGCGGTCGGCGGCGAACGGCGACTTGCCGGCGCGAAGACGGCGCACCACGGCGAGCGCGAAGTCGAGTAGGGGAATGACGAGCACTGCGAACGGCAGCAGGATCGGGATGAACGCGGCGAACAGCTGGTCGAAGCCGACCCCTGTCGGGTTGAGCTGCCCCGTGACGGCGATCGCGGAGGTGGCCATGAGCAGGCCGATGAGCAGCGCCCCGGCATCGCCCATGAACAGCTTCGCGGGGTGCCAGTTCAGCGGCAGGAACCCGGCGCACGCGCCGACGAGGACGATCGCGATGAGCGACGCGAGGTTGAAGTAGTTCAGCGGCGACGTCTGCTGCACCAAGAGGTAGGTGTAGAGGAAGAACACGCCGTTCGCGATGAGGGTGACACCTGCAACGAGACCATCGAGCCCGTCGATGAAGTTCACGGCGTTCATCACGAGCACGATGACGAACACGGTGAGCACGGCGCTCATCCACGAAGACCCGACGGTGATGCCGCCGATCGGCAGGGAGTAGATGGTCACGCCCTGCCACGCGATCAGGCCCGCCGCGATGAATTGCCCCGCGAGCTTGGTGGTCCAGTCGAGGTCCCAGATGTCGTCGGCGACGCCGATCAACACGATCAGCAGTGCGGCACCGAGGATCGCGAGGATCTGGCCCGGGTTCTGGAAGACGATCGAGATCGCCGAGAACCGTGCGGAGCCGAGAGTCGAGATGAACGCCGCCGCACCGATCGCGACGACGATGCCGATGAACATCGCGACGCCGCCGAGGCGCGGAGTGGGCCTCGTGTGCACATCGCGCTCGCGGATCTTGGGGTAGAGCTGGTACTTCAGGCTCAGCTTCCAGACGAGGATGGAGCCGCCGAAAGTGACGAGCGCCGTCAGCAGGGCGAGCGCGAGGAACAGGGTCATGAGGCGGCAGCGTCCGTTTCGTCGGTTGATGCCGCGGGAGCGCCGGTCGGGCCGCCGAGAGAAGCCGGTTCGGCGACGCCGTGGTCGTCGCCCGCTGCAGTCTCGGGCTCGAGGAGTTCCTCCCCGACGACCGCTGCGATGCGTTCACGGGTGATGACGCCCGCACGTGCGATGCGGAGCCGCCCGCCGTCACGAGCGAGCCCCGTGGCGTCGACGATCGTCGACGAGGTATCGCCCGCGCGTTCGCCGACGGGTTCGTACGACTGCCCGGCGGCGCCGCCGTCGAGGTACACGGCAACTGCGTCGCCCAGCATCTCCGCGGCATCCGCTGCCGTCGTCGCCGATGGCCGGCCCGACAGGTTCGCGGATGAGACTGCGAGCGGCCCCGTCTCGGCGAGCAGTTCGAGGGCGACCGAGTTCGCGGGCATGCGGAGGGCCACTGTGCCACGGGTCTCGCCGAGATCCCATTGCAGCGACGGCTGCGCATGCAGGATGACGGTGAGTCCACCGGGCCAGAACTCGCCGACGAGCGCTCGTACGGCCTCGGGCACCTCGCTCGCGAGCGCGTCGAGCGTTGGGATGCCCGAGATCAGCACGGGCGGCGGTGAGGTGCGCGCGCGACCCTTGGCTTCGAGCAAGCGCGCGACGGCCTTCGCGTCGAACGCGTCGGCGGCCACGCCGTAGACCGTGTCGGTCGGGAATACGACGAGTTCGCCGCGTCCGATCGCGCCGCGAGCAAGACGCATACCGGTGAGGAGCTCTGAGTCGACCGAGCAGTCGTAGATGGCAGTCATGACCTGCCGATTCTAGACCAGCGGGTCGGGCGCGACGTCGGCGAACAGCGGATGCCGCGGTGCACTTCGGCACCGCGGCATCCCTGTTCAGTGCGCCTGAGTCAGCGACGGCCCGCCTTGCGGCGGAACAGCCAGCCGCCCCAGACGACCGACACGAGGAGGATGCCGACGCACCAGCCGAGCGCCCACCAGACGGTGGCGCCGACCGGCGTGTCCATCAGGAATCCGCGGATGGTCTCGATGATCGGGGTGATCGGCTGGTACTCGGCGATCCATTGCAGCCACTCGGGCATCGTCTCGACCGGCACGAAGGCGCTCGAAAGGTACGGCAGGAACAGCAGGATGAAGCCGAACCCGCTCGCCGCCTCGGGGCTCGATGCTGCGAGTCCGATCGCCGCGAAGAGGTAGGTGATCGCAAGGATGTAGAGCGCCACCAGGCCGAATGCGGCGAGCCACTCGAGCGGCGTCGCCACTGGGCGGAATCCCACGAGGAGGGCGACGACGATGACGACACCGGTCGCCACGAGGTTGCGCACGAGGCTCGCGACCACGTGACCGGTGAGCACCGCGCCGCTGCGCAGCGGCATCGTGCGGAACCGATCGATGATGCCGGTGGTCATGTCTCGCGAGACCGAGATCGCGGTCGACGAGGCACCGAAGCCGGCGCACAGCAGGATGATGCCCGGCACGACGTAGTCGACGTAGCCGCCCGAGGGGTCGATGGCGTTGCCGAAGATGAAGGTGAACATCAGCATCAGCATCGTCGGCAGCATGATCGCCATGAGCATGGCCTCGATGTCGCGCACGGAATGACGGAAGCTGCGAGCGATGAACGTCGATTCCGCGGTGAACGCGCCGAGCGGAGCGCGAGCCGGCGCACCGGCGATGCGGGCGGAGCGGTCGGGGCGGTCGGTGCGGGCGGGAAGAGTGTTGGTCGTCATGGCGGTCACTTCGATTCGATGAGTTCGGGGGCGGATGCCGCAGCGCCGGCGGTGATCGCGAGGAACACGTCGTCGAGGCTGGGGCGGCGGATGGAGACCTGTGCACCGTCGACCGCGGCCGCCGGAGAATGGTCGAGCTCGTCGATGGCCGAGCGGAGGCCGTGCACACTGCCATCGGTCGGCAGTTCGACGAGCAGGGTGCCATCGGCACCGCGGAGCTCGACGACGTCGCCGCCGATACGCGCCTTCAGTTCGTCGGCGGTGCCCTCGGCGGCGACGCGGCCACGGTCGAGCACGGCGATGCGGTCGGCGAGCCGGTCGGCCTCCTCGAGGTACTGGGTGGTGAGGAAGACGGTCGTTCCCGCGTCGGCGAGCGCGCGGATGACGTTCCAGAGCTCCTGCCGGCTCCTGGTGTCGAGGCCCGTCGTCGGTTCGTCGAGGAACAGGATCGGCACGTCGACGACGAGGCTGAGCGCGAGGTCGAGCCGGCGGCGCATGCCGCCTGAGTAGGTGCTCACTCGTCGGCGCGCGGCATCCGTCAGTTCGAAGCGCTCGAGCAGCTCTGCCGCTCGATCGCGTGCCTGTTGACGCCCGAGACCCGAGAGCCGGCCCATCATCACGAGGTTCTCGGTTCCGGTCAACACCTCGTCGACCGCCGCGGACTGACCCGTGAGGGCGATGCGCTCCTTCACTTCGGTCGGCGCCGTCGCGACGTCGATGCCGCCGACCCGTGCGATGCCGGCATCGGGCTTCACGAGCGTCGTGAGGATGTTGATGGTCGTCGTCTTGCCGGCGCCGTTCGGGCCGAGCAGAGCGAACACGGTGCCAGTGGGCACGCTGAGGTCGAGTCCCGCGAGCACGTCGGTCTTGCCGAAGCGCTTACGCAGGCCGCGTGCGTCGATCGCGAGGGTCATAGGGTTCTCCGTTCTCCGTGTCTGCGCCCGTGTATATGAGTATGGCGCAAACTGTTTACGTGCTGCATTGTTGTTTACCATATACACAGTTCTAGACTGTCGTCAACGCCATTTCGAGAACGGAACCCCAGTGAGCCCTGAGCGAAGCGATCCCGAGCTCCCCCGAGCGGTCGCCCTGGCCTGGGGTGTGGCAGCGAATCCGCAGCGCGGCCCCAAGCGCGAGCTTTCGATCGAGCGCATCGTCGATGCCGCCATCGAGATCGCCGACGCCGAGGGGCTCGGCGCTGTTTCGATGAGCCGAGTCGCGACGTCGCTCGGCTTCACGACGATGTCGCTCTATCGGTATGTCACGAGCAAAGACGACCTGATCCTGCTCATGCAGGAGGGCGCCGTCGTGCCGCCCGTGCCCGACGAGACGCTCGAGCGCGGGTGGCGCGACGGCATCATTGCCTGGGTGCTTGCGATGCGTGCCGCCTACCGCGAGCACCCGTGGATCGTCGACATCCCGATCTCCGGCGCCCCGATCACTCCGAACAGCCTCACGATCGTCGACTGGTTCCTCCGCGAGGTGCGCTCGCTTCCCCTGAGCGACGGCGAGAAGATGTCGACGCTGCTGCTCCTCACGAGCTATGCCAGGGCGATGGGTGCGCAGGAACGCGATCTCATGGTGGCAGCGACTGCAGCAGGCGACCCGGCAGATGTCACAGGCGCGAACTTCTTCGAGGCGCTCCTCGAACTCGTGACGCCCGAGCGATTCCCCTACCTCAGCCCGCTGCTCGCGTCCGGCGGATACCTGGGCGACCCCGGAGATGCCGAGGAGTTCGGCGACTACGACTTCGAATTCGGGCTCCAGCGCATCCTCGACGGCGTCGAGTACCACGTCGGCCGCGTCGAGTCCGGAGCCCCCGACGCCGTCAAGGAGCCGCTGCCCGCCGCACTCGCGCTGCCACGCGACCAGCGTGTGCGCGAGGCGGCGAAGACGCGCCGTGAAGCCGAGAAGACCCTCCGCGAAGCGCAGAAGCGCGAACGAGAGGCGATCAAGCACGCACTCGAACGCGAGAAGCACGCGCTCGAACGGGAGAAGAACGCCCGCGAGAAGGCCGAGCGGGCCAAGTAGTCCGTCGGCCGGCTCGCCGGTCAGCGCACGGCGGTGGTCGCCCGGTCGCGGGTCGTGAGATCGCGGTGGTGCGCAATCGCCCGCCATCCGTCAGCTGCCAGGATCGCGGCGATCTCGGCCGACTGCGCCTCGCCATGCTCGATCACGAGCGCTCCCCCGGGCCGCAACAGCACGAGCGCGCGCTGCGAGAGCACCCGCACGACATCGAGGCCGTCGGCGCCACCGTACAGGGCGCGCTCGGGGTCGTAGAGTCGCACCTCGGGGTCATGCGGCACCTCGCCCAGGGGAACATACGGCGGATTCGAGACGACGACGGCCACCCGGCCGTCGAGTTCGTGCAGCGCATCCGCGAGGTCGCCGAAGACGAGCTCGAGGTTCGGCGCGCCGACTGTTTCGACGTTGCGCCTCGTCCACACGAACGCCTCGGGCGAATTCTCGACCGCCCATACCTGTGCATGCGGAACCTCGGTCGCGAGCGCGAGCGCGATGGCGCCGCTGCCGCTGCCGAGGTCGATGCCGATCGGTTCGGGCTCCGCCGCCGAGATGAGCGCGTCGATCGCGAGTTGGGCGACCTGCTCCGTCTCGGGCCTCGGCACGAACACGCCCGGGCCGACCTCGAGCTCGAGACTGCGGAACGCGGCACGACCCGTGATGTGCTGGAGCGGTTCACGGCGGGCGCGACGCACGACGAGTTCGGCCAACGCCGCGGCATCCGACTCGCTCACCTCGGTGCCGACGACGATTCGCGCCTGCACGCCGCCGCGGGAGAGCCCGAGCACGTGTCCGATCAGCAGCTCGGCATCGACCTCGGGGTCGGGCACACCGACCGATGCGAGCGCCGCCACCGTGTCATCTCGGAGCTCGCGCAGCGATCGCGCTCTGGCGCCAGGGGTCGTCGTATCCACGCAATGGAATGTAACGCACTCGCCTCCACCCCGGCCGAACCGTAGGCTTGGTCTGTTGTTCATCCCGACCCGAGAGGCATCCTCATGGCGCAGATCTACGAGAACATCACCGAGGTCGTCGGTCGTACCCCGCTCGTGCGCCTGAACCGGCTCACCGAGGGCGCGGGTGCCACGGTGCTGGCCAAGCTCGAGTTCTACAACCCCGCGGCAAGCGTGAAGGACCGCATCGGCGTGGCCATCGTCGACGCCGCCGAGAAGTCCGGCGCCCTCGCTCCCGGCGGCACCATCGTCGAGGCGACGAGCGGCAACACCGGCATCGCGCTCGCCCTCGTCGGCGCGGCCCGCGGCTACCGCGTCGTGCTCGCCATGCCCGAGACGATGAGCATCGAACGCCGCGTTCTGCTGCGCGCCTATGGCGCTGAGATCCTGCTCACGCCCGGCTCGGAGGGCATGAAGGGCGCCGTCGCCAAGGCCGACGAGATCGTCGAGGCGACACCGGGCGCGATCCTCGCCCGCCAGTTCGAGAACGAGGCGAACCCCGCGATCCACTACTCGACGACCGGCCCCGAGATCTGGGCCGACACCGACGGCGGCGTCGACATTCTCGTGTCGGGCATCGGCACGGGCGGCACCATCACGGGAGCGGGCCGCTTCCTCAAGGAACAGAAGCCCGACGTGCAGGTCATCGCCGTCGAGCCGGCCGACTCCCCCATCCTCACGAAGGGCACGCCCGGCCCGCACAAGATCCAGGGCCTCGGCGCGAACTTCGTGCCCGACGTGCTCGACCGCGAGGTGTACGACGAGGTCATCGACGTCGCCACGAGCGACGCCATCACGACGGCACGACAGCTCGCGACCGACGAGGCGATCCTCGGCGGCATCTCGTCGGGCGCAGCGGTCTGGGCGGCACTCGAGGTCGCACGGCGCCCCGAGAACGACGGCAAGACCATCGTCGTGGTCGTGCCCGACTTCGGTGAGCGCTACGTCTCGACGGTGCTCTACGAAGATCTCCGCGACTGAGCGGGCGATCGGGCGCCGGCTTGCGCCGGAGTCTCCCGGCCCGATCGATCCGGCGGCCGGGTCGTGCGGCACCTGAACGTCTAACAGGCTGACGGACGCGGCGCCTGATTGACTATGGGCGTGAGCATCTTTCGAGCACTCCGCGAAGACATCGCGACCGCGCGCGACCATGACCCTGCCTCACGCGGCAAGGCCGAGGTGTTCCTCGCGTATTCAGGGCTGCACGCGATCTGGGGCTACCGCCTCAGTCACGCACTCTGGCGTGCCGGCATCAGGCTTCCGGCACGGTTGCTCTCGCAACTGCTCAGGTTTCTGACCGGAGTCGAGATCCACCCCGGCGCAACCATCGGGCGACGCTTCTTCATCGATCACGGCATGGGCGTCGTCATCGGCGAGACCACGGTCGTCGGCGATGACGTGATGCTCTATCACGGGGTCACCTTGGGCGGAAAGTCGGCCCGCGGCGCCCAACGGGGCGCGAAGCGGCATCCGACCCTCGACGACGGCGTGACCGTCGGCGCCGGCGCGAAAGTGCTCGGCGACATCACGATCGGCGCCGGGAGCGCGATCGGCGCGAACGCGGTCGTCACGAAGGATGCACCGGCGCATTCGCTCATCGTCGGCATCCCGGCGACGTTCAGACCGCTGACTCACGAGACCGCCGACGCCGCACGAGGAATCCACCACGAGCACATCTGAGCCGTCCGAACCGCAACTCCTGCACGCCCCCACTAGTCCTGCGCGCCCCCGCCACTCGTCCCTCGCACCCTGTCAGCAACAACTCAGGACGGCCGAGCCGCAGCCCCTCTGCGCACCCTCTGCGCGCCGTGCCTTGCAGCAATTCAGGACGGCGCGCGGCGCGCCGCGCCAACACGCCGATCGACCGGCCCGCGACACGCCTCCCGACCTGAATTGCTGCGCGTACCGGCCGGGCCGCATTCGGACGGCCCATGCGGGCGGTCGCATGCGGGCGGTCGCCGCAACGACGGATGCCCCGCACGCTCGAGGCGTCCGGGGCATCCGCTCGGTGCAGTCGGCCGTCGTTACTGGTCGCCGATGTGCGAGAGCCGCGCCTCTTCGTCGGCCTGGATGGCGGACTCGATGATCGGGTCGAGCGCACCGTTCATGACGTGGTCGAGGTTGTACGCCTTGTACCCGGTGCGGTGATCGGCGATGCGATTCTCGGGGAAGTTGTACGTGCGGATGCGCTCCGACCGGTCCATGGAGCGGATCTGCGACTTGCGGGCATCGGATGCCGCGGCCGCGATCTCCTCCTGCTGGCGGGCGAGAATTCGCGCACGAAGCACGCGCATCGCCGCCTCGCGGTTCTGTAGCTGCGACTTCTCGTTCTGCATCGAGACGACGATGCCGGTGGGAAGGTGCGTGATGCGCACGGCCGAGTCGGTCGTGTTGACCGATTGGCCGCCCGGACCCGATGAACGGTAGACGTCGATCTTCAGGTCGTTCTGGTTGATGTCGACCTCTTCGGGCTCGTCGACCTCGGGGAAGACGAGCACGCCCGTCGTCGAGGTGTGGATGCGCCCTTGCGTCTCGGTGACCGGCACGCGCTGAACGCGATGCACGCCGCCCTCGTACTTCAAGTGCGCCCAGACGCCCTGTGACGGGTCGGTCGCATTCGACTTGATCGCCACCTGCACGTCTTTGTAGCCGCCGAGATCGGACTCGTTCTGGTCGAGCAGCTCGACCTTCCAGCCCTTGGACTGCGCGTACTGGATGTACATGCGCAGCAGGTCGGCCGCGAAGAGGGCGCTCTCGGCGCCGCCCTCGCCACCCTTGATCTCCATGATCACATCACGGCCGTCGTCGGGGTCGCGCGGGATCAGGAGCCGCCGGAGGCGCTCCTGCGCCGCGGCAAGCCCCTCTTCGAGCGCGGGCACCTCTTCGGCGAACGCCTCGTCTTCTTTCGCGAGTTCACGCGCAGCGGCGAGGTCGTCTTGGGCCTCGAGCCACGCCGAGTGCGCGGAGACGATGCGGCTCAGCTCGGCGTAACGCCGGTTGACCTTCTTCGCGCGCGCTGCGTCGGCATGGAGCGCCGGGTCGGCGAGCTCCTCTTGGAGCTGCGCATGCTCGGCGAGCAGGCTTTGGACGGACTCGAACACGGAAGCCTCAGCGGTGGTCGGTCTCGTGCCCGTGCGAGTTGCCGTGTCCGGGAGCGACCGGCATCGACTTCTGCATGAGCATGAGGAACTCGACGTTCGACTGCGTCTCTTTCAATCGACCGAGCACAGCTTCGAGAGCCTGCTGCTGCTCGAGACCCGCGAGGGCGCGACGCAGCTTCCAGGTGATCTTCACCTCGTCGGGCGAGAGGAGCATCTCTTCGCGGCGCGTGGACGACGCGTTGACGTCGACCGCGGGGAAGATCCGCTTGTCGGCGAGCTGACGCGACAGGCGCAGTTCGGAGTTTCCGGTGCCCTTGAACTCCTCGAAGATCACCTCGTCCATCTTCGAGCCCGTCTCCACGAGCGCGGTCGCGAGAATGGTGAGCGAGCCGCCGTTCTCGATGTTGCGCGCTGCGCCGAAGAATCGCTTCGGCGGGTACAGCGCCGAAGCGTCGACGCCACCGGAGAGAATGCGACCTGATGCCGGTGCGGCGAGGTTGTACGCGCGGCCGAGTCGAGTGATCGAGTCGAGCAGCACGACGACGTCGTGACCGAGTTCGACGAGACGCTTCGCACGCTCGATGGCGAGTTCGGCGACCGTCGTGTGATCTTCGGCCGGGCGGTCGAAGGTCGAGGCGATGACCTCGCCCTTCACCGTGCGCTGCATGTCGGTGACCTCTTCGGGGCGCTCGTCGACGAGCACGACCATGAGGTGGACCTCGGGGTTGTTGATCGAGATCGCGTTCGCGATCTGCTGCAGCACGATCGTCTTGCCGGCCTTCGGCGGAGCGACGATGAGGCCGCGCTGACCCTTGCCGATCGGGGCGACGAGGTCGATGATGCGCTGCGTGAGCTTGGTGGGCTCGGTCTCGAGCCGCAGACGGTCTTGCGGGTACAACGGCGTGAGGTCGTGGAACTCGACGCGCGCAGCAGCCTCGTCGGCCGTCTGTCCGTTGATCGAGTCGACCTTCACAAGGGCGTTGTACTTCTGGCGGCTGTTCGAGTCGCTGTCGCGCGGCTGCTTGATGGCGCCGACGACCGCGTCGCCCTTGCGCAGGTTGTACTTCTTCACTTGGCCGAGCGACACGTAGACGTCGCTCGGGCCGGGCAGGTAGCCCGTGGTGCGCACGAACGCGTAGTTGTCGAGCACGTCGAGGATGCCTGCGATCGGGATCAGCACGTCGTCGTCGAGGATCTCGGGTTCGAGCTCGTCGCCGGCGCCCTGGCCGCGGCGCTTGCGGTCGCGGTAACGGTTGCGGCGCCCGCCTTCGCCGTCGAGCTGGGCCTGGGCGTCGCGCGCCTGGTTGTCGCGAGTCTGGTTGTCGCGACCTCGGCCGCCCTCGTTCTGCTGCTTGGCCTTGTCGTCATCGCCGCCCTGGCGCGGCTCGCCGGACTTCGCGCCCTGCTCCTCGCCCTTGCGGCCCTGCTGCTCGCCGTTCTGGCGGTCGCCGTTCTGGCGCTCGCCGTTCGAACGCTCGCCGTTCTGACGACCAGACTGACGCTCGCCCTGCTTCTGCTCGCCCTTCTGGGCGTCGTCGCCACGCTCGGTACGCTCGCCGCGTTCGGCACGCTCGCCGCCGCGTCGGCCCCGGTTGCGGCCTCGGCCCTGGCGGGGCTCCTCGGCAGCAGCAGCGTCGCCCTCTGCTTCGGCCGGCTGGACGCTGCGGGCGCCCTCGCCGGTCGCCGCGGCGAGCTCTTCGCGCACTGCAGCGCGGGCTGCTTCGCGGGCATCGTCGGTCTCGGGCACGAGGCCCACACCGGCGTCGCCGCTGTTGACATGCTGCACCGCAGCGGTCGTCGCGCTCGTGGCCCGACGGGGCTGGCGCCGTTGACGGGCGGGAGCTGCGATGACTGAGGCGGGCGGCGCCGCCTCAGCCGCGACATCCGGTGCGGCCGGCTCCTCGGCGACCGCAGGAGAGTCATGCTCGGGGCTCGCCTCGGCGGCCTTGGGCAGGTCGAGCTCGATGCGAGGGGTCGCATCTGGCACGACGGTGGAATCGTCGGACGAGTTCTCGCCGGCTGACGCCTCCTGGTGGGCCTGGATCAGCTCGACGAGCTCTCCTTTTCGGCGCTTCGAGCCACCGGCGAGGCCGAGGGACGCAGCGAGCTCTTGGAGCTCGGCGACCTTCAGGGAGGACAGGCGGGCGGTGTTCGCCACGCGGTCGGCGTGGTCGGTTCCGTTGGTCACTGGGTATGTTCCTTTCCCCTGGCGCAAGAGTTGCGGATCCAGGAGAGCTGATCGCTTGCACGAGCGATGTCGGTGCGCACGAAGGCGCAGACGTGCGCGAGAGCGAAAGCAATAGATTGCCGGGAATTGCACGAGCGAGCGGGGACGCGAACAATGCGTCTCCTGCCGGGTGCTGTGTCAGTCTAACATCACCGAACCGGTCATCCCGACACAATTGCGCCAGCGGAATGCGGATGCCGCGACGTCAGCGTGACGCGTCGACGACCGTCGCTCCCTTGAAGTCCACGGCGAGCGGCAGCGCCTGCCACACGGTGTCGGCGGATGCCTCGACCAGCGCGATCGCCGCAGCGCGTGCACTCGGATCGCTCGCGAGCACGAGGATCGAAGGACCGGCGCCCGAGACGACGGCCGGATGCCCCGCCTCGCGCAGCGCCCTGATGAGCCGATCAGTCTCGGGCATCGCCTTCGCGCGGTAGTGCTGGTGCAGCTTGTCTTCAGTGGCTTGGAAGAGCAGCTCGGGGCTCTGGATGAGCGCCGCGATGAGCAGCGCCGATCGAGACACGTTGAAGACGGCGTCTTCGTGCGGCACCGACTCGGGCTGCAGCGAGCGAGCGAGCGCCGTCGACATCTCGTGCTCGGGCACGAGCACGAGAGGCGAGACACCGCGGTGCACGATGAGCTTCTTGTGGCGGGGGCCGTCGGGCGTGACCCAGGCGATCGTGAGCCCGCCGAAGAGGGCAGGAGCCACATTGTCGGGGTGCCCCTCGAGTTCGGTGGCGAGGTCGAGCAACTCGTCGGTGCTGAACTCGACGATGCCCTCGAGCAGTCCCTTGGCAGCGACGACCCCGGCGACGATGGCGGCGCCGGAGGATCCCAGGCCGCGGCCGTGCGGGATGCGGTTGTGCGCGACGAGCTTCAACGCCGGCAGTGGAACTCCTGCGCGCGCGAAGGTGTGGGCGATGGCGCGCACGACGAGGTGCGATTCATCGAGCGGCACCTCTCCCTCGCCGACGCCGTGCACCTCGATGTCGAGGCCCGGGACGCCGTGCACCGTCGACCCGGTCGGCACCGACACCTCGAGCTCGTCGTAGAGGGCCAGCGCCAGCCCGAGCGTGTCGAACCCGGGGCCGAGGTTGGCGGATGTCGCCGGCACCTTCACGAGCACGCTGCGACCCGTGAGCAACGGCGAGAGGCCGTCGCCCGTCGCGACGGCGGCGCTCATCATGACGAGAGTCCGAGCACCGAGGCGACCTGCGCGGTGTCGACCGGCACGATGACGGGCTGCACGTCGGAGCCGTCGGCCGTGCGAAGAGCCCACTGGGGGTCTTTCAGGCCGTGACCGGTGACCGTGAGCACGACGCGCGCGCCCGCGGGCACGACGCCGGCGGCCGAGCGCTCGAGGAGCCCGGCGACCGAGATCGCCGATGCGGGCTCGACGAAGATGCCGACCTCTGCGGAGAGGATGCGCTGCGCCTCGAGGATCTTGTCGTCGTCGATCGCGCCGAAGTAGCCGTCGGACTCGTCACGAGCCAGCAGGGCGAGCTCCCATGAGGCGGGGTTGCCGATGCGGATCGCGCTCGCGATGGTGTCGGGGTCCTTCACCGGCTCACCACGCACGATGGGTGCGGAACCCGAAGCCTGGAACCCGAACATACGCGGCAGTCGCGTCGCATTGCCGGCAGCGATATCTTCGCGGTATCCGCGGGTGTACGCGGTGTAGTTGCCCGCGTTGCCGACGGGCACGAAGTGGAAGTCGGGTGCATCCCCGAGCACCTCGACGACCTCGAATGCCGCAGTCTTCTGCCCCTCGATGCGGTCGTTGTTGACCGAGTTGACGAGGTGCACCGGATAGTTGTCGGCGAGATCGCGTGCGATGTCGAGGCACTCGTCGAAGTTGCCCTGCACCTGGATGAGCTGGGCGTTGTGCGCGATCGCCTGGCTCAGCTTGCCCATCGCGATCTTGCCCTCGGGCACGAGAACAGCCGCGGTGATGCCCGCGTGCGTCGCGTACGCAGCTGCCGACGCCGAGGTGTTGCCGGTCGACGCGCAGATGACGACCTTCGCGCCACGCTCGACGGCCTTCGTCACCGCCATCGTCATGCCGCGGTCTTTGAATGAGCCGGTTGGGTTCATGCCCTCGAACTTCACCCAGACGTCGGCCCCGGTGCGGGCCGACAGTGCCGGGGCGGGCAGGAGCGGCGTGCCGCCCTCGCCGAGGGTGACGACGGGAGTGGAGTCGGTGACGTCGAGCCGGTCGGCGTATTCGCGGATGACTCCGCGCCACTGACGAGAATTTGCCTTGGGGGTGGGCTGGTTCACTTACGTTCCTTCGACTCGGAGGACGGACGCGACGGATGCGACGACGGGGCTCTGGGCGAGGGCGGCGACGGTCTCGGCGAGCGCGGACTCCTTCGCCTCGTGCGTCCCGATGACCAGCGTAGCTCGCTCGGAGCCCTCGCTGACGGTCTGCTGCAACTGCTCGACGGAGACGCCGTGCTCGGCGAAGATGTGCGCGATCTGCTCGAGCACGCCCGGCTCGTCGGCGACCTCGAGCGTGATGGCGTAGCGGGTCGTGATGCGGCCGATGTCGAGCACCGGCAGTTCGGCGTGCGTCGATTCGGCCGTGCCGGGGCCGCCGATGACGTGGCGGCGGGCGATGGCGACGAGGTCGCCGAGCACTGCGGAAGCGGTCTGCACTCCCCCGGCACCTGCACCATAGAACATGAGCGGGCCGGCTGCGGATGCCTCGACGAACACGGCGTTGTTCGCGCCGTGCACCGCCGCGAGCGGGTGACTGCGCGGCACGAGGGCCGGGTAGACGCGCGCGGAGACGCCCTCTTCGCCGGTCTCGGCGTCGGTGAGGCGCTCGCAGATGGCGAGGAGCTTCACGACGTACCCGGCCCGTCGCGCGGAGTCGACCTGCTCGGCCGAGACACCCGTGATGCCCTCGCGGTGCACGGCCTCGACGGGCACGCTCGTGTGGAAGGCGAGGCTCGCGAGGATGGCGGCCTTCTGCGCCGCGTCGAACCCGCCGATGTCCGCAGTCGGGTCGGCTTCGGCGTAGCCGAGCTCGGTCGCGGTCGCGAGCGCGTCTTCGAGCGAGGCACCGGTCTGGTCCATGCGGTCGAGGATGAAGTTGGTCGTGCCGTTCACGATGCCGAGGATGCGTTCGACGCGGTCGCCGGCGAGGCTGTCGCGGAGCGGCCGGATGATCGGGATCGCCCCGGCGACGGCCGCTTCGTAGGAGAGCTGGGCACCCACCTGCTCGGCGGCGGCGAAGAGCTCTGGGCCGTGGTTGGCGAGCAGTGCCTTGTTGGCGGTCACGACGTCGGCGCCCGAGCCGATCGCCTGCAGCACGAGCGTGCGGGCCGGCTCGATGCCGCCCATGAGCTCGATGACGATGTCGGAGCCGAGGATGAGCGCGTCGGCGTCGGTCGTGAGCAGCTCGCGCGGCAGTTCGGCGTCGCGCTTGGCCTCGACGTCGCGCACGGCAATGCCGACGAGTTCGATGCGGGCGCCGATGCGCTGGGCGAGTTCATCGGAGTGCTCGAGCAGGAGGCGCGCCACCTGCGAACCGACCGAGCCAGCGCCGAGCAGGCCCACTCGAATGGAGCGGTACTCGATCATGCGGGGTTCCCTTCGGTGGCACGGTCGCCGGCGGCAGGGCCGCCGAGGGCATGGTCGTCGACGGCAGGGCCGCCGAGGGCATGGTCGTCGACGGCAGGGCCGCCGAGAGCACGGTCGACGGATGCATCGAGCCCCGCGTCGCGGGCGAGCAGCTGCTCTTCGGTCTCACCGTGCACGATGACACGAGCGCGCCCGTCACGCACGGCGACGACGGGTGGCCGGGGCACGTGGTTGTAGTTGGACGCGAGCGACCAGCAGTATGCGCCGGTCGCCGGCACGGCGAGCAGGTCGCCCGGGGCGACGTCTCCGGGCAAGTATTCGGCATCAACGACGATGTCGCCCGACTCGCAGTGCTTTCCCGCGACGCGCACGAGCGCCGGGGCCGCATCGGAAACCCGTGAGGCGATGCGAGCCGAGTACTCGGCGCCGTAGAGCGCGGTGCGGGCGTTGTCGCTCATGCCGCCGTCGACCGAGACGTAGTGACGCACGCCGCCTTCGATCGGTACGGGTTTGACGGTGCCCACGGTGTAGAGCGTGACGCCGGCGGGGCCGATGATCGAGCGGCCGGGCTCGAAGGCGAGCTTCGGCACGGGCACGTCGTGCTCGCGGCATCCGTTCGCGACCGCGCGCACGATGCCTGCGGCGATCTCCTCGATCGGCTCGGGCTCGTCGACGGAGGTGTAGGCGATGCCGAACCCGCCGCCGAGGTTCAACTCGGGCACCGGCGCGACCCGCGAGAGTTCGGCGTGCGCCGCGAGCAGGCGTTCGGCCGATTCGGCGAAGCCCGCCGAGTCGAATATCTGCGAGCCGATGTGGCAGTGCAACCCGAGGAAGTCGAGCGAGGCATGCGAGCGGATTCGGGTGCCGAGCTCGACCGCCCGGGCGAGGGAGACGCCGAACTTCTGGTCTTCATGGGCCGTCGCGAGGAACTCGTGCGTCGAGGCGTGCACCCCGCTGTTGACGCGGAGACGCACACGCTGCACCCGGCCCGCGCGTGCCGCGGCATCCGCGACCCGTTCGATCTCGACCTCGCTGTCGATGACGATGACCCCGACCCCGACGCCGACCGCGCGTTCGATCTCGGCGATCGACTTGTTGTTGCCGTGGAAGCCGAGACGCGCCGGATCGGCGCCCGCGGCGAGCGCGACCGCGAGCTCGCCGCCGGTGCACACATCGACCGCGAGGCCCTCGTCGGTGACCCAGCGCACGATCGCGCCCGAGAGGAACGCCTTTCCGGCGTAATAGACCGTCACAGTCGTGCCGATGGATGCCGCGGCGTCGTCGAACGCCCGCTTGATGCGCGCCGCGCGAGACCTCGCGTCGGCTTCGTCGACGACGTAGAGCGGCGTGCCGAACTCGACGGCGAGCGACGCGGCGTCGCGGCCGGCGATGACGAGCCCGCCGCCCCCGTCGCGGGCTGCGTTCGAGGGCCAGACCAGCGGCGCGAGCGCATTGGCGTCAGCGGGCACGCGGAGCCATCCGGGAACAGGTGCGGTGGATACCACGGGGAAACCTCACGGGACGGAGACGACGGCACGGATCGCTCGCGGCGAGCGAACCCGGATCGGTTCCTGAAGCCTGCAGTGCGCGCAGACCTTGTGGGTCGGCGTACCGCGAGTCTACCGAGGCTCGTATGCCGGGCCGAATCGACGACGCCCGGAGCTGCTCGACGCTACCCGCAGCTGCCGTGCTGCTCGAGGCTCTCGGCGTCGAGGGTGAGCCCGTCGGCCTGGAGCCCGATGATCGCGGTACCCGGCGTCACCGTGATCGACTCGAGCTGCACGCCGGCCGGCAACCGGTCGGCGACGCACACCTCGAGCGGGTCGCCGCCGAGCAGGCGATCGATCACGCCCGAGACGTCGATCGACGCGCCGCCGGCACCGACTTCGACCCCTGCGGGTTCGAGGAGCACCGAGTCGCCGGCCGCGATCGGCGCCGCCGTGATCTGGTAGCTGATCGGCACCCCGAAGAGCTCGAGCTCGCCCTCGTATCCGACTGTGCCGTCGCCGAGGCTGAACCCGGCCTCGATACCGGCGATGGAGACCAGCCGGTTGACCGACTCCTCATCGGCGGCGATCGTCGCCGTCAGGTGCTGCACCGGCGACTCGAAGTCCACCGGCAGGCCCTCGGCCACGACCGAGACATCGATGGGCGCACCGTCGACGTCCAGCTGCGGAGCGTCGAGCTCGACGCGCTCCATCGTGCCCGTCAAGTACTGGGCGATGATCGAGAACCCGCCGATCGTCACGTCGACGTCACCCTCGACGCCGTCGGGCAGAATCGACTCGATCTCTTCGGCGACGCGCTGTTCGGCGAGGTTCCGGGCGATGATGTCGGCGACGAGGAACAGCGCGATGAGGGCCACCAGCACCGCGGCCACGACGATCCATGCGCGGGCCGCACGACCGAGCGGCCGTCGGGTGCGTGCGGCAGGTACTCCGAGCGTCGCGGTACCGCTCGGATCGCGGTCGCCGCCGTTGTTCGCCATCTGCGCCTCCGGTTCGGGTTGGTCGGTCACATGCGCTCGGGGGCCGACACCCCGAGCAGATCGAGCCCGTTGCGGAGGACCTGCCCGGTCGCATCGTTCAGCCAGAGCCGCGTGTGGTGCAGCTCGCCGATCGGTTCTTCGCCGAGGGGAAGCACCCGGCAGTTGTCGTACCAGCGGTGGTAGAGGCCTGCGAGCTCTTCGATGTAGCGGGCGACGCGGTGCGGCTCGCGCAACTCGGCCGCCTGGGCCACGATGCGCGGGAAGTCCTGGAGGGCGCCGAGCAGCGCCGACTCAGTCTCGTGCGTCAACAGCTCGGGCGCGAACGACGAGCGATCGAGGCCGACGGATGCCGCATTGCGGTCGACCGCGCACGTGCGGGCATGCGCGTACTGCACGTAGAAGACGGGGTTGTCGTTCGTGCGGCGCTGCAGGATCTCGGGGTCGATCGTCAGCGGCGAGTCGGCGGGGTACCGGCCGAGCGTGTAACGCAGCGCGTCGGTGCCGAGCCAGGCCTGCAGGTCGTCGAGCTCGATGATGTTTCCGGCGCGCTTGGACAGCTTGGCGCCGTTGATCGAGACGAGCTGCCCGATGAGCACTTCGATGTCGCGCTCGGGGTCGTCGCCGGCGGCGCCCGCGAGGGCCTTCAGGCGGTGCACGTACCCATGGTGGTCGGCGCCGAGCAGGTAGATCTTGTGGTTGAAGCCGCGGTCGCCCTTGTCGAGGTAGTAGGCGGCGTCGGCCGCGAAGTAGGTGTAGACGCCGTTGCTGCGACGGACCACCCGGTCTTTGTCGTCGCCGAAGTCGGTCGTGCGCACCCATACTGCGCCGTCTTCGTCGAAGACGTGGCCTTGAGCGCGCAACCGCTCGACGGCCGTGTCGATGTCGGAGAGACCGTCGTCGCCCTTGACCTGCATGCGTCGCTCGCTCGTCCACACGTCGAAGTGCACGTTGAAGCGATCGAGCGAGGCGCGGATCTCGGCGAGCTGCAGCTCGTACGCGATCTCGGTGGCCGTGTGCAGCGCCACATCGTCGGCGAGCTCGAGCAGGTTCGGCTCGCGTTCGAGCACGCGCAGCGCCAGTTCGCCGATGTAGGCGCCCGGGTAGCCACCCTCAGGCGTCGGCTCGCCCTTCGCCGCCGCGAGCACCGAAGCCCCGAAGGTCTCCATCTGGTTGCCGGCGTCGTTGATGTAGTACTCGTTGGCGACCTCGGCACCGGCGGCCCGCAGCACGCGGCCGATGGAATCGCCGAGTGCTGCCCAGCGGGTGTGGCCGATGTGCAACGGCCCGGTCGGATTCGCCGAGACGAACTCGAGGTTGATGACGCTGCCCGCGAGCGAATCGCTGTGCCCGAACGACGGGCCGGCCTCGACGATCGTCTTGGCGAGCGCACCCGCGGCGGCGGCGTCGAGCCGGATGTTGATGAACCCCGGGCCCGCGACCTCGGCGCTCGCGACACCCTCGATCGCGGCGAGACCCGCGGCGAGTTCTGTGGCGATCTGGCGCGGGTTCGTGCCGAGCGGCTTCGCCACCCGCATCGCGATGCTCGAGGCCCAGTCGCCGTGCTCGCGGTTCTTCGGTCGCTCGAGCGTGACGTCGCCGGGCGCGAGCTCGAGCGCCACCTCGTCGCCCGCGGCACGACGTCGCTCGGCGAGGGCGAGGACGAGGTCGTACAGGGCACGCGAAAGATCGGCGGGAGTCACCCGCAAATCCTACCCGTCGCCATTGATAAGGTTCGTCACATGTCGCGCTCGTTCCAGCTGATCCGCACCCGCCCCGCCGCCGTCGTTCTCCTGGCCGTGGCATCCGTAATGCTGCTGAGCGGATGCACCGGCGAAAGCCCCGAACCCAGCGAGACTGCTGCACCCCCGACGACATCCGAGAGCCCGGTCGCCAGCGCCGAGCCGACCGAGACCGCGGCGCCGCTGGTGCCCTTCGAGATCGCGTGCGACGCGTTGCTCACCGCCGACCAGGTGTACGAGTTCAACCCGAACTACGGCGTCGCGCCCGACTTCGCCCCCTCGGGCGCCGGTGTCGTCGCCGTGGTCGACGAGGCGGGCACCGCGTGCGGCTGGCTGAACCAGACGAGCGGCGAGATCATCGAGATCGGTGTCGCGACTCCCCCGCCCGCCGCACTCGACGTCCACAAGAACGACGCGGCGATGGGCTCGAACCCCGTGCCCACCTACGGCACGCCGCCCGAGGTCGAGGGGTACTTCGGCCAGACCGCGGGCATCGGTCAGGCGCAGATCTTCACCGGCCCGTACTGGATCGTCATCGAGTCCACCGAACTCTTCGAACCCGGCGACGCGGGCCAGCTCGTCGCCGCCATGCTCGGGAATCTCCCCGCCGCCTGACGGCGGCGCACTCGCGATGAGATCGGCGCAGGGAACCCCGTCGTGGCTCGGCGCGGTCAACGACCGTGTCGGCCTCTCGGCTCTGCTCGACCACGGGCCGCTGACCCGCAACCGCATCTGCGAACTCGTCGGGGTCTCCAAGCCCACGGCCTCGATGATGATGTCCCGGCTGATCGCTGCAGGCGTCATCGAGGAACGCGGGCAGGTCGCCGGCAACCCCGGTCGCAGCGCCACGCTGTACGCCGCCCGCACCGACCGGCCGCTCGGCGTCGCGATCGCGATCGAGGCCGACGAGCTGCGGGCGTCGGTCGTCGACGCTGCCGGCGGCGAGCGCCCGGTGGTGCGCACAGTGCTGTCGCGCGACACCGCGAGCCGCGATGCCGTGCGCGAGGTCGACGCAGCGATCCGCGACGCGAGCGCCGCGGCCGGCACCGACCCGGCCGTCGTGCACTCCGTGTGCATCGGCACGGCCGGCTACGTCGATCCCGGCGAAGCGGGCACGCTCTTCAGCGAGACACTGCCGGGCTGGCCCGTCACCGGCTTGCGGCGCACCCTCGAGGCCGAGCTCGGCGTCGCGGCCTTCATCGAGAACGACGTGAACCTCGCCGCGATCGCCGAACGTGATGCAGGAGCGGGCGAAGGTCGGGACGTCTTCGCACTGCTCTGGCTCGGCAACGGTGTCGGCGCCTCGTTCGACGTGGCCGGCGACCTGCACCGCGGCAGTTTCGGCGGAGCGGGCGAGGTCGGCTTCCTGCCGCTCTCCGCCGCCGCGGCCGCACTCGACTCCCACGCCGTCACGAGCCAAGACCTCGCGGGCGCGGCGGCCGTTCGCCGCATCGCCGCCGCCCACGGCCTCGATGCGACCGACCACCGCTCGGCCCTGGAGGCCATCGCGGCGAGCGACGCCCGCGACGCGATCATCGAAGAGCTCGGCGAGCGCGTCGCCCACATCTCGCTGCCGCTGCTCGCGACTCTCGATCCTGGTCGGCTCGTACTCGCCGGGCCCACCGCGATCGTCGGTGGGCAACCGCTCGCAACGGCGGTGGAGCGGGGCATCCGTCGCCTCAGCCGCTGGTACCCCGAGGTCGTCGCGACCCGCATCGACCACGACCCCGTGCTGCACGGCGCACGTGCGTTCCTGACTGCGAAGGTGCGCGACGACCTGCTCGGCACGGTCGCCCGGCTCAGCATCTCCTGAGCCGCCAGAGCGCCCGCCCACGGGTCGGGACGCAGCGCTCGAAGTGGTAGTCTCTCTAGCTGTGCGCCTCCGTAGCTCAGGGGATAGAGCGCCGGTTTCCGGTACCGTAGGTCGGGGGTTCGAATCCCTCCGGGGGCACGTAGTGAGTGGTGGCACCGGCACTTCGAGCCGGTCGTCCATCACTTGAATCGAGAAGCCTCGGCCACCCACCGAGGCTTTTCTCGTCACGGCCCCCAACGAAACCGTCCACCCACTCGTCTGAACAGGTGACGGGGCGAACGCCGTCGTCGGGAGGAGCACGCGTGGGCGGGTCGTGGGACGCCGTGGCAACGTCGCTCGTCGTCGAGCGCGGCGATGCGCTCAGCCGCTACGCGTACCTGCTCACGGGAAGTGTCGACGACGCGGCCGACCTCGTGCAGGACGCCCTCGTTCGCACGTTCGGGCGCCCGCGCATGGCACTCACGCTTCCCCGTGCCGAGGCCTACGTGCGGCGGGCGATCCTGAACGCCGTCATCGACCGTTCGCGCCGCGACGGAACGTGGCGGCGCGTACGGCACCTCGCGCTCGCGCCGGTCTCCGTCGAGTCACCCGCCTCAGCGAGCGACGACCGGCTCGACCTCGCCGCCCGGGTGCGGCAGTTGGCGCCGCGCCAGGCGGCGTGCATCGTGCTGCGCTACTACGACGACCTGACGGTCGACGCGATCGCCGCGGTGCTCGGCATCAGCTCGGGCGCAGTCAAGCGGTACCTCAGCGACGGACTCACGGCCCTCTCCTCTGCGATCGATCCGGCGGGCGAGCGCACCGCGCGAACGGGAGGCAGTCATGTCGGCACCTGAGCGGAACGAAGCGGGCGAGCGCATCGGCGAGCGACTCACAGCCTCAGCGGATGCCGCGACGCCGCGCCCCATCGACGTCGACGCCGTGCTCGCGGCGAGCCGTGCACGCCGGCGCTCGCGGCGCACGGCGATCGCCGGCGGTGCAGCCGCGGTGGTGGTCGTGCTCGGCATCGGCGGTGTCGTGGTCGGCACTAGCGGGCTCGGCACGTCGACGACGGCCGGCGACTCGTCGCTCAGCGAGGCGCCGGCGGCCGCCACCGCACCCGAAACAGACATGGCGCCCGAGGTCGGCGGCGATTCGACGTCCGGCGACGCGCTCGGGCTGAAGCTCTCACCTCTCGAGAAGGTCAACCTGTGCGGCGCGCCCGTCGCAACGGCATCGGATGCCGCGGTGAGCCGGCTCACCGTGACCGTCGCCACCGTCGGGGCCGCCCCGGCCGGGGCATCCGTCGATGCACTGGTCACGGTGACCAACGCGGGCGAGACGCCGGTCAGCGGGCAGCTCGGGCTCTCCCCGGCGCTCACGGTCGCCGAGGCGGGCGTCACGGTGTGGCACACGAGCGGCGATTCCGACCCCGCGACCCGGTCGATCGAACTCGCACCGGGCGCGTCGATCGAACTCACGGGCACGTTCGAGACACGTCGCTGCTCGCCCGACGACGAGGTCGCCCCGACGTTGCCGGCCGACCTGCCCGCTCTCTCCCCCGGCGAATACGGGGTGAGCGCCGTCGTCATGTTCTCCGATCCGGTGGCGGGCGAGATCGACCACCTCGTCTCGCCGCCGACGGCGATCGTCGTCGGCTGAACCGGCCTGACCGGCCCGGGCCGTCGCCCGCGACGACGTCACCGGAACTCCGTCCTCCGTCGGCTGCTCGTTCGACCGTTCACGTTGATCGCCCCGGCCCGACATGGACGGGGCACGCAACGTCCCCATAGAATCGAGATCGTCCGCTCGGACGCTGAAAGGCACTGGTGCATGCGCGCAGTACGCAAATGGTCCGCGGCTCTCGCGATCGTCGCCGGGGCGGTGATCGGAGCAGGCGCCACCGGCATCGCATGGGCTGAAGACCCCGTCGCATTCGAAGCGGGCTCTCCCGTGGTCGACACCGTCGACGCCCTCGGCGGCGATACCGACGAGGTCGTGGCCGCACTCGACTCCGCCGCCGACCGCAGCGGTCGGCAGCTCTTCGTCGCCTACGTCAGCACCTTCACGAACCCCGCGACCGCTACGGCGTGGGCCGACGAAACCGCCATCGCCAACAACCTCGGCGCCGAAGACTACCTGCTCGCGGTCGCCGTCGACGGCGGCGCCTACTACCTCTCGGCGGCGAGTGACGCCGCACTCTCCGACGACGAACTCGACCGCATCAGCCTCGACGTCATCGAGCCGAAGCTCCGCGACGGCGACTGGGCGGGCGCGGCGATCGCGGGTGCCGACGCCATCGCCGGCGATTCCGGCGGCGGCGGATGGGGCTGGGGACTCGTCTGGTTCATCGTCATCGCCGCCGTCGTCATCGCGATCATCGCGATCGTGCTCGCCCGGCGCAAGAAGAAGCGTGCCTCGGGCACCGACGCCGGCCGAGTGCCGCTCCCCTCGATCGACGAGCTGCGCCGACAGGCCGGCAGCGCCCTCGTGCAGGCCGACGACGCAGTGAAGACGAGCGAGGAGGAACTCGGCTTCGCTGTCGCCTCCTACGGTGACGCCGCGACCGAGTCGTTCAAGACCGCCCTCGTCAGCGCGAAGGCCAAGCTCGCCGAAGCGTTCACACTGCAGCAGCAGCTCGACGATGCGACCCCCGACACCGACGAGCAGCGGCGCGAATGGTACGGCGGCATCATCAAGCTGGCCGACGAAGCCGACGCGCTCCTCGACGAACAGGCCGAGCAGTTCGACGAATTGCGCGCGCTCGAGCGCGACGCACCCGCGGCACTCGAGCGGGCGACGGCCGCCGCGACCGAGGCCGAAGCCGCGATTGCGCCGGCCGACCAGCGGCTCGCCGCACTCACGGCGCAGTACGCGGCATCCGCCATCGCACCTGTGACCGACAATCTCACGCAGGCGCAATCGCGCATCGGATTCGCCCGCGAGGCGCTCGCGGCCGCGAGCGCGGATCTCGCTGCGGGCGATGCCGCGCAGGCAGCCGTCAGCATCCGGGCCGCCGAAGAGGCCGTCGACCAGACCAAGCTGCTGACGGTCGCCGTCGAACGGTTGGCGGCAGATCTCGCCACCGCAGACAGCACTGTGGCGGCGGGCGTCGACGAGCTCGACCGCGACGTCGCAACGGCACGCGGACTCGCGAACGAGTCGGCGACGGCCGTCGCCGATCGGGTCGCCGCCGAGTCAGCCGCGATCCGAGCGGCGATCAGCGCTCCCGGGCGCGATCCCATCGCGTTGCAGGCACGGTTCGAGCAGGCCGACGGTGAGATCGACGCGACCATCCAGAGCGTTCGAGACGCTGCCGAGCAGGCCGCCCGCGCCCAAGCGCAACTCGGCCGGGCCCTCACGACCGCGCGATCCCAGGTGCAGGCGACCGAAGACTACCTCGTCGCCCGGCGCGGCGCGGTCGGCGCCGAGGCGCGCACGCGGCTCGCCGAGGCGGGCCGGCTGCTCGTCGAGGCCGAAGGAGCCGCAGCGACGAACCCCGCCGCCGCCCTCACTTCGGCCCAGCGGGCCGAACGCCTCGCATCCGAGGCCATGTCGTACGCGCAACGCGACGTCAACGGGTTCGGCGGCACCGGCGGCATGGGCGGCGGCTACGGCGGACCCACCGGTGGCGGCAGCTCCGGCGGCGACATCTTCGGTGCGGTGCTCGGCGGCATCCTCATCAATTCGGTTCTCGGCGGCGGCGGCGGCCGCCGAGGTGGCGGTTTCGGTGGCGGAGGCCGCTCCTCGGGCGGCTTCGGCGGCGGGCGGAGCAGCGGCCGCTCGGCAGGCAGCTTCGGCGGCTCCGCGACTCGTTCGCGGCGCGGAAGCGGGGGCCGATTCTGAGCCCCCTGACGCGCCGGAGCAAACCGCGCCAGAGCGCACGCTGAGTCCCCGACCGACCACGACCGTTACGACGGAACTTCGATCACCACGAAAGGAACGACCATGGCAAAACAGTCCATCTTCGGAAGGATCTCGCAGCTCGTGCGAGCCAACGTCAACAACCTCATCGACCAGGCGGAAGACCCGCAGTTGATGCTCGACCAGATGGTGCGCGACTTCACGAACGCGATCGCCGACGCCGAGGCCGCCATCGCCGAGACGATCGGCAATCTGCGTCTGCTCGAAGACGACCATCGCGAAGACGTCGAGGCCTCACGCGAGTGGGGCGAGAAGGCCGTCGCGGCGAGCCGCAAGGGGGACGAACTGCGCAGGGCGGGCGACCTTTCGGGTGCCGACAAGTTCGACAACCTCGCCAAGGTCGCCCTCAGTCGCCAGATCTCCTCAGAGAATGAGGCGAAGGCCGCAGAACCGCAGATTGCGGCGCAGACCGAGGTCGTCGACAAGCTGAAGGCCGGCCTGAACGGCATGAAGGAGAAGCTCGTCCAGCTGCAGAACAAGCGCTCCGAGCTCGTCGCCCGCTCGAAGACGGCCGCGGCCCAGAAGCAGGTGCACGACGCCGTCAAGTCGATCGACATCCTCGACCCGACGAGCGACATCGGTCGCTTCGAAGACAAGATCCGACGCGAGGAGGCCGTCGTTCGCGGACAGGCCGAGCTCGCCGCGTCGAGCCTCGACGCGCAGTTCAACGAGCTCGACGACCTCGGCGAGCTCTCCGAGGTCGACGCGCGCCTCGCCGCGCTGAAGGCCGGCGGCAGTTCGCAGGGCGCCATCGGCGGCTGAATGAACACCTCCGAGTGATCGGATGACACTTGGCCGTGTCGCGCTTGGTTCGCGCGGCACGGCCGTTTGCATGCGACTGCGGCGCCGCCGCGCGATACTGGAGGACATGCCAGCCACCTTCGTCGTCGTCCCCCTTTGGCAGGGGTCCGTCTCGTCCCGTGCCATGAGTCATGCCGACGGCGCGGACGCCATCCTCGGCGACCTGCCGGCATCGTCGACCATCGTCGTCGAAGTGCCGGTCGAAGCCGGTGAAGCCCTCGGCACGGGCGTGCTGCGCTACAGCACGCTCGTGCGGGTACGTGAACGCACAGCCGAAGCCCTCCGCCGAGTGCCTGACTGGGCGCTCACGATCGGCGGCGACTGCGGCGCCTCCCTCGCGTCGGTCACTCACGCCTCCGCGCGTGCAGGCGGCGACCTCGCGGTGCTCTGGCTCGACGCGCACCCCGACCTGAACACCCCCGAATCCTCGCCGTCCGGCGGGTTCGGCGGCATGACACTGCGTGCCATCGTCGGCGAGGGGGCCGAGGGTCTCGCGTTGGGTCCCGACACCCGTGTCGCTCCCGAGCGGCTCGTGCTCGGCGGCGTCCGCGCGATCGACGACGAAGAGCGCCGCTTCATCGACGCGCACGGCGTGTCGACGCTCACCGTGGAGGATCTCTCCGACCCCACGGTCGTGATCTCCGCGCTCGAAGCGACCGGCGCGTCGCAAGTGTTCGTGCACATCGATCTCGACGTGCTCGACCCTTCGGCGCTCGCCGGGCTCTCCTATCCGATGCCGTTCGGTATCGGTGCCACCGAGCTCGTGGCGCTCGTGCGCGCGGTCGTCGCCCGGTTCCCGCTCGCCGGCGCTGCGATCGCCGGCTTCGCCCCCGCATCGCCGCAGGCTGCCGACGACGACCTGCCGACGATCCTCCGCCTCGTGGCCGCGCTGACCTCTGGCGGAGCGGCCGAGCAACGCTGATTCCGGATGCCCCGGGGCGTCGTTCTGCCTAGGCTTGAGCCAGGCCGTCGGCGAGCGCCGGCACGCCGGAGGGGAACGGGATGGAACGCGAAGTCGACGTCATCGTCATCGGCGGAGGGCCGGTCGGAGAGAACGCGGCGGATCGAGCTCGAGCCGCAGGGCTCGAAGTCGTGCTCGTCGAACGAGAACTCGTGGGCGGCGAATGCTCCTACTGGGCGTGCGTTCCCTCGAAGACGCTGCTGCGAAGCGCCGCCGCACTGCGCGCGGCACAACGCGTCGGCGGCGCCAGGGAAGCGGTGACCGGGCTTCTCGATGTGTCGGCGGTGCTCGCCCGACGCGACTACTGGGTCTCCGACTGGAACGACCAGGGCGGTGCCGACTGGCTGGCGAGCGTCGACATCGGCCTCGAGCGCGGCCACGGCCGCCTCGACGGCGAACGTCGTGTCATCGTGGAACGTCCCGACGGCACCCGCATCACGCTCCTCGCCCGGCACGCGGTTATCGTGGCGACGGGATCGGACCCCGTCGTGCCACCGATCGACGGTCTGGCCGAAGCCCTCGCCTGGACGAGCCGCGAGGCAACGAGCGTCACCGATCCGCCCGCGCGACTCGCGATCATCGGCGGCGGCGTCGTCGCGGTCGAGATGGCGACCGCATACGCCGGATTCGGCACGGAGGTCACCGTGCTCGCCCGCAGCGGCCTGATCGGTGGCATGGAGCCGTTCGCCGGAGAGGCCGTCGCCGAAGGTCTGCGCGGGCTCGGGGCATCCGTTCGCCTCGGTGTGCAACCCTCGCGGGTCGAGCGCAATGATTCCGGCGAGGTCGTCATCACCCTCGACGACGGCGCGGTCGTGACGGCCGACGAAGTGCTCGTCGCCACCGGGCGCAAGCCCCGCACCGAGCAGCTCGGCCTCGAGACCGTCGGCCTCGAACCCGGCGCCTGGGTCGTCGTCGACGACACGATGCTCGCGGGCGGAGCGACCGGTAACGACGATGCGCCATGGCTCTACGCCGTGGGCGACATCAATCATCGGGCTCTGCTGACCCATCAGGGCAAGTATCAGGCGCGCGCGGTCGGCGACCTGATCACGGCGCGCGCGCTCGCACGGGAGCAGCAGACCGCGCCGTGGGGCGCGCACGTCGCGACCGCTGACCACTCCGCCGTGCCGCAGGTCGTGTTCGCCGAACCCGAGTGCGTGTCGGTCGGGCTCACGCTCGCCGCGGCCGAGCGCGAGAGGCGGCGTGTGCGCGTCGCCGACGTCTCGTTCGCCTCCGTCAGCGGTGCCGGCATCCTCGCCGACGACTACCGAGGTCAGGCACGACTCGTCGTCGACGCCGAACGCAACACGGTGGTCGGCGCGACCTTCGTCGGTCAAGACGTCGCAGAGCTGCTGCAGTCGGCGACCATCGCGATCGTCGGCGAGGTACCGATCGACCGGCTCTGGCACGCGGTGCCGGCCTTTCCGACGATGAGCGAGGTCTGGTTGCGATTGCTCGAAGCCCTCGGCAGGCCGGGGGCAGCGGATGTCGCGGATTCGGTGGATGCCGCGGCGTCGACGGACGCTGCAGCGACCGACGGCCCGATCGACGCATCGGAGGCGGCAGCGTGAGCGAGCCCGTCCTCCGCATCAGCCTCACGAGCTCGCCCATCAGTCGCCTCGGCTACTGGTGGGCGACCGCCGTCGGCTTCACCTGGGGCTTCATCTGGAGCACGGGTCCGATCGAGCGCAAGCACGGGCTCTTCATCTTCAGCGGCATGCCGAAGTGGACGTTCGGCCGTGGCGGCTCGTGCGTCGGCGGCTGCTATCTCACGAACCGCAACTCCGGCGACCGCGTGCTCGGTCACGAGGCAGTGCACAAGGAGCAGTGGCTGAAGTACGGGATGCTCTTCCCGCTGCTGTACCTCATCGCCGGGCGAGACCCCCTGAAGAACCGGTTCGAGATCGAAGCCGGGCTCGAGGCGGGCGGCTACCTGCCTACCCCTCGGCGCGGCCGAGCTTCCAGTACCCCATGAACGCGACGCGGCGACGGTCGACGCCGAGTCCCTTGACGAGATGCCGCCGAAGGGTCGTGATCGCCGAGGCCTCGCCCGCGAGCCAGGCGTAGAGTCCGCCGTCGTCGGCTGCCTCGGGCACCTCCCACACGACGTCCTCGTCGTCGAGCGCCGGCAGCTCACGAACCGCTGCGGGCGCGGCAGCCGGTACGGCGGCCGCGGCAGGTTCGGCGGCCACCCACGCGTCGGCCCACTCCGTGACCGCTGCCACGAGGCGAGCGCCGAACTCGACGCTCTGCTCGCCGCGCGGGAGCCAGTTCACCTCGACGCCGACCGGTGCGCGAAGCTCCAACGCGTCGTCGGCCTCGGGCACCTCGAGGAAGACCGCCCCGCGCGCATCGGCGGGCAGTTGCTCGAGAATCGCGCCCACCGCCGGAACGGCGGTCTCGTCACCGGCGATGAGGAGCGTGCGGGCGGCGCCCGGGTGCCACTCCCAGCCGCCCGACTCCTCGTCACTCGTGGCGTCGGGCGCGACGATCAGCATGCGGTCGTCGGGTCGGGCGCCAGCGATCCAGCGGGATGCAGGACCGCTGTCACCGTGGGCCACGAAGTCGACGTCGAGTTCGCCCGATTCGGGGCGAGCAGCGCGGATCGTGTACGTGCGGATCGGGTTGCGCCGCTCGTCGGGCAACGCCCGCCACGCGGCGTACCAGTCGGCCTCGATCGGCACCTCATCGAATCCGCTCGCCTCGAGGGGGAGCACGACCTTGATGCGTTGGTCGGGGCCGTCCCAGCCGAGCTCCCTGAGGTTGTCGGAGCGGAACGTCACGCGCGTGAAGTGCGGTGACATCCGCCTGATCTCACCGACCCGGGTGTCGAAGACGCGGTATCCGGACTTGGCCATGCGGGGTCTCTCCTGTCGAGTTCTCAGGCGGTGCGGCGCGAACGCCACAGCAGCCAGACGAAGTAGGGGGCGCCGACGATCGCCGTCAGCAGGCCGGCGGGCAGTTGGGCGGGGGCGATGAGCGTGCGGCCGAGAGTATCGGCGACGCACACGAGCAGCGCGCCGAGCAGTGCCGCGAGGGGCAGCACGAGGGCGTGACGCGAGCCCACGAGCGCCCGCGCCGCGTGCGGCGCGACGAGCCCGACGAAGCCGATGACGCCGACCGCCGCGACCGCCGTCGCCGCAAGTACGACGCTGACCGCGAGCAGACCGAGGCGTGCAGAACCGAGCCGCACGCCGAGAACGCGCGGCGTGTCGTCGTCGAAGGCCAGCAGGTCGAGCTCACGGCGGGCCGAGGCGAGCAGCGGCACCGAAGCGAGGATCACGAGCGCGAGCGGAATCAACTGCGGGAACGTTCGCCCGTACGTCGAGCCCGACAACCAGGTCAGTGCCTTGGCCCCGTTGTACGGGTCGGTCGCGATGATGAGCATCGAGGTGACGGCGCCCGCGGCTGCGGAGACGCCCAGCCCGATCAGGATGAGCCGCGTCGATGCGAGGCCGCCACGCATCGCGAGTCCGAAGACGATGAGGGCGGCGAGCGCCGCCCCGGCGAGGCCGCCGACCGTCACTCCGAGGAACGTCGCGAACGGCCAGAAGGTGATCACGACCACTGCGCCGACGCCCGCTCCCCCGGTGACGCCGAGGATCGCGGGTTCGGCGAGCGGGTTTCGCGAGACGGCCTGCACGACCGTACCCGCGAGCGCGAGCGCGGCGCCGGCGAGGATCGCCGCGGCGACGCGGGGAGCGCGGGTGTTCATCACGAACTCGACGAGCGGCCCGGCTTGGCCGGTGATCCAGTTGAGCACGTCGCCGCCGAGGAGCTTCGCGTCGCCGAGCAGGAGCGATACGAAGGCGAGCGCGAGGAGCAGCACTGCGGATGCCGCGATCACGAGCCCTCGACCACGCCGCGAGAGTCCGGCGCCGATCACGAAGCCGGTGCCGCTGTCCGACGATGCCCGAGCCCGCATCGCGAGCGCGATGAGGAAGACCGCGCCGAAGATCGTGGTGACGACGCCCGTCGGAACCTCCACTGCGGCCTGGCCGCCGAATGCGAGTCGCAACAGCACATCTGCACCGAGCACGACGATGACGCCCATCAGGGCGGCAGCGGGGATGAGCAGCACGTGCCGTTGCATGCCGGGCACCCGCACGGCGATGAGCCGAACGATCGCGGGTGCCGCGAGACCCACGAAGCCGATCGGCCCCGCGACGGTGACGGCGGCGGCCGAGAGCAGCACCGCGATCAGGATGCCGATGAGCCGCGTGCGACGCACCCGAACGCCGAGCACCGTGGCGGTGTCATCGCCGAGGGCGATGAGGTCGAACTGGCGGGCGAACAGGAAGAGGCCGGCGACGGCCAGCAGCACGACGGGTCCGAGCTGCAGCATCGGACCCATGCTCGTCTGGGCGAGGTTGCCGTTGCCCCAGGAGTAGAGCCCCTCGGTGCGTTCGGGGTAGAGCAGGATCAGCATCGTGGTGAGCGCCATGAGCGCCAGCGCGATGGCCGATCCGGCGAGCACGAGGCGCACCGTGCCCCCGCCGCGCCCACCGCCAGCCGAGAGCGCGAGCACGAGACCGGCCGCCGCGAGACCGCCGATGAAGGCGACGACCCCGCCGCCGACAACCGGCACCACGATGCCGAACGCTGCCACCGCGACGACGGCGAGATACGATCCGGCGTTCACCGCGAGGGTATCGGGCGAGGCGAGCACATTGCGTGAGACGCTCTGCATCACGAGCCCCGCGACGCCGAGCGCGACGCCCACCAGTACGCCGGCGGCGAGCCGAGGCATCCGCGAGGCGACGAGCACGGCTGCCGACTGATCGTCGGAACCGCCTCCGAGCAGTCCGAGCAGCTCAGGCAGCCCGACGCTCGCGGAGCCCTGCGTGACATGCACCGCCGCGAGCAGCGTCGCGATGACGAGGCCGACTGCGAGCAGGAGCACCGCGCCCAGGCGGGGCCGTGCGGCCCCGCCTGGCGCGGGAATCAACGATGCGGCCTGGTCAGCCGGCAAGGGTGGCGACGACGGCATCGATGTAGTCGTTCATCGACGAGGGGCCGCCGAACATCCAGACACCGTCGGGCAGGCGGTGCACCTTGCCACTCTGTACGAAGGGCAGCGACTGCCACACTGCGTTGCCGGCGAGCTCATTCTGGTACGGGTCGATGTCGCCGTTGGCGATGTAGAGGAACTCCACGTCGCCGACGCCGGTCAGGCCCTCGACGTCGGTGGTGTCGAGGCCGTAGTCGGCGTCACCCTCACCGGTCCAGGCGTTCTCGAGACCGAGTTCCTCGGCGACCGCGGCGAGCAGGGCACCCTCGGCGAACGGCCGGATCGAGACCTGACCGCCGCTGGGCCAGGCATCGCTCATCATGAACGGTGCGCCGGCGAGACCGGCGTCGGCGAGCGCCGCCGTGCCCTCTGCGAGCTTCTCCTGGAAACCGGCGAGCACCTCTTCACCCTCGGCCTCCTGACCGGTGGCGGTGGCGATGCGTTCGAGGTTCTTCTCCATCTGCCCGATGGGGTCCGAGGCGTCGGCGCCGCGCACCACGAGTACGGGCGCGAACTCCTCGATCTGGGCGATGACCGACTCCGACAGGTCGTTGGTGGTCAGCACGAGGTCGGGTGCGAGGCCCGCGACGGCGTCGACCGAGGGCTCACCGCGCATTCCGACATCCGTCACGCCCTCATCGAGGGGCTCCGACTTGACCCAGTCGCCATAGCCTTTGACATCGGCGACGCCGACGGGCATGACGCCGAGCGCGACCAGGTTCTCCGCGGTGTTCCATTCGAGCGCGACGATCTTCTCGGCCGGTGCCGCCAGTTCGATGTTCTCGCCGCGGTCATCGGTGATGACGATCGCGGCCTCGCCGCTCGCCTCACCGGCGTTCTCGGTGGTGCCGCAGCCGGTGAGCAGCAGCACGGATGCCGCGGCAATGGCGGTCAGGGCGATGGTCGGCCGATTCACGGCAGCTCTTCTCATGGTGTCCTTCGATGGGCGCGCGGGCATGGGAGTCCCACGCGCGGGGGTGGAGGGGTCGAGCCGACGCTAGGCGACGGCGAGTCGTTCGACGCGTTGACGGGTGTTGTACCGGCCGATGGGGCACGTTGTGATGCAGCCCCGGTCGTCGACCTCGACGTCGACGCGAATGCCGTAGGCCGAGCTCAGCACGTCGGAGACGAGCACCTGTGCGGGCGTGCCGACGGCGCGGATGCGGCCGGATTCGAGCAGCACCACCCGGTCGGCGACGGCAGCAGCCTGGTCGAGGTCGTGGAGCACGACGCCGATGGTCACACCGTGCTCGTCGGCGAGCTCGCGGATGAGGTCGAGGAGTTCGACCTGGTAGCGCAGGTCGAGGTAGGTGGTCGGCTCGTCGAGCAGGAGCACGCTCGTGTCTTGTGCGAGGCAGGAGGCGAGCCAGACACGCTGCATCTGCCCGCCCGAGAGCTGGTCGACGGGCTGGTCGGCGAATGCGGTGACGCCCGTGAGTTTCATGGCTCGGGCGACGATCTCGCCTCCTCCGGCGTCGCCGGCGATCCAGCGGCCGCGGTGCGGGTGACGCCCGAATTCCACGAGCTCGCGCACGGTGATGCCGCCCGGGGTGGGGCGGCTCTGGGCGAGCATCGTCACTCGGCGGGCGAAGTCGCGACCGTTCAATGTGGCGGCGTCGACGCCGTGCTCGAGGAGGTCGGCGGGTTCGGCGCCGGGCGCGCCTTCGCTGATCGTGTGACCGTTGTCGGCGGCGAGCAGCACCCGGCCGGCATCGGGCTGGTGAAGGCGGGCGAGGGCTCGAAGAAGCGTCGACTTGCCGCTGCCGTTCGGGCCGACGAGCGCGGTGACCTTGCCCGGTTCGAGGTGGATCTCCGCACCGTGCACGACTGGGGCACCGTTATAGGAGAGAGTGAGGTCGAGACCGAGCATGCCTCCACTATAGGTGAGGCTTACCTAAGCTCGTCAAGTCACGACACAACACTCGGTCAGGTCGCAGCCGGCGGGCTCACCAGATCGCCGGATGCCTCCCCGCGCGCCGCACCCGGCGCTCGAGTTGTGCGGCGAGCGCGAACAGCGTGGCCTCGCCGCCCGGGCGGCCGATGAGCTGCACACCCATCGGCACCCCCGCGTCGGTCTCGGACACGGGCACCGTGATCGCCGGCAGGCCTGCGACGTTGACGAACGAGGTGAACGGCGTGAACTGCACCTGCTGCGCGAAATTGTGTTCGCCGTCATCGGGGTCGTACCAGCCGACCGGCCTGGGCGTCATGGCGAGCGCCGGGGTGAGCACCGCGTCGAACGACGAGAACCGCCTGATCACGCGCTCTTCGAACGCCGTCAGCCACGAGAGCGCCTCCGCGAGCTCGCGCGCCGGAACCGCGCGGCCACGAGTCAGAAGCCAGCGGGTCAGCGGTTCGAGCAGCGCCTCGGCCTCGCCGTCGACGGGAATCGTGGCGGCACCCGCCTGCCAGATCGTGCGGAACGCGTCGGAGTACCCCGGCTCGGGTACGGGCGCCATCGCCTCGACGCCGTGCCCCAGCCCGTCGAGTGCCTCGATGCCGAGTTCCAGCGCCGCCCGGGCTTCCGGTGCAATGCCGATCTCGTACGCGTCGTCCCATGGCGAGTCGGTCATCACACCCACTTGGAAACGACCTTCGCCGCGAATGGCAGCACCGAGGTACGGCCCTTCGTCGCCCGGAGCCCGGACTGCGAAGCGATGCGCCGCCGGATAGCCCGTCGGCGCGATCAAGCCGTCGAGGAGGAGTGCGGCATCGGCGACGGTGCGAGCGATCGGGCCGGCCACGCTGAGCCCCGCAAGGCTCGTGAGCCCGGAACCGGCTGGCACGCGCCCGCGCGACGGCTTCACCCCGACGAGACCACAGGACGCCGCGGGGATGCGGATCGACCCGCCGCCGTCGGAGCCCGGCGCGAACGGCAGCATTCCGGATGCCACGGCTGCCGCCGCTCCCCCGCTCGAGCCCCCCGCGCCGAGCTCGAGCTGCCACGGGTTGCGCGTCGGCGGCGCGCTCAGGCTCTCGGTGTACGCCGGCAGCCCGAACTCGGGCGTCTGCGACTTGCCGAGACTCACGGCACCGGCCGCATCGACGGCCTGCACGAGCTCATCGGAGATGTCGGGCACGAAGTCGGCGAAGACCCGCGACCCGAACCGCACCGGCACCCGAGCCCTCTGGTACAGGTCTTTGTCGGCGAGCGGCAGACCCCAGAGCGGTGCAGCCTTCGGCACCTCGGCTTCGACCTGTCGCGCCCGCTCGAGTGCGGCCTCCGCCGTCACCGTCGCGAACGCACCCACCTCGGGGTTCAGCCGTTCGATGCGGCCGAGGTAGTGCTCGGCGAGTTCGACGGGCGAGATCTCACCCCCCTGCAGCAACTGGTGGAGTTCGAGAGCCGTGTAGTCGTGCAGCGCCGTCATGCTTCGAGCCTACGGCGATGCGCTGCGCGCCGGCACTAACGTGGGGCCATGCGCGCACGGGACGATTCGGCACGGCCGGGCACGGATGCGTCTGGAGCCGCCTCGAAGCTCAGCGCGTCGATCACAGCGCATCCGCTGGCCTGGGGCGCCGTATGGGCCGGCCTCATCGGCGCGATCATCGTCGTCGCTGCGTTGCTCGACTGGCCGACCTGGGCGTGGGCGCTGCTGCTCATCGTGCTGGTCGGACCGAGCCTCGTCGCCACGATCCTCGTGCTCCGAGCAACGCCGCGCGACCATCTCGCGCATCGTTCATCGGTCTTCGGGCACTTCTTCGCTCGCTACCTGACGCTCGTGCTCGCCTTCGTGGCGTGGTCGGGATCCGTCGTACTGGGCGCCGCGATCTCGACTTCCATCCAGCTCGCCGCCGAAGGCAAAGAAGACGAACTGACCGGAATCGGCTTCCAGGTGCTCGCGGCCCTGACCCCGGTCGCCGCCGGAGTGCTCTGGGCGGCACTCATCGTGCGCTGCTCGTGGTTCCTCGCGCGCCTGCGGGGCTGGCAGGAGGCTCCCGCGACGAGCGAAGTGCCGGTCGCGTTGCTCGGCGCCCGCCCGAGGCTCCGCCGGATCGTCATCGGCCTGGCCCACCCCGGCCTCCTGCTCGCGACCGGACTGGCCTCGGCGATGCTCGCGATGCTCGCCGCCGAGGTCGAGTTCACCGCCTTCACCTGAATCACGCCTTCATCTGAGCGACGCGGGCTCGCGGCATCCGCTCGCTATTTCAGTGTCTTCTGCATCAGGACCGTGCCGAGCCAGCGCTCGAACTTGAACCCGACGCGACCCATGCGGCCGATCTCCTCGAAGCCGAACTTCTCGTGCAGCGCGATCGACGCCTCTGCGCCCTGGTCGGCGATGACGGCGATCATCTCCTTGAGGCCCGCAGCCTTCGATCGCTCGATGAGGTCGGCGAGCAGCACCCGGCCGAGCCCCTTGCCGGATGCCGCGGGGCCGAGGTAGATCGAGTTCTCGACGGTGTATCGGTAGGCGCGCTTCTGCTTCCACGGCGAGACGAGCGCGTAGCCGAGCAACTGGCCGCTCGGCGACTCGGCGATGAGGAACGGCATGCCGAGCTTGGACAGGTAGGCGAACTTCGCCTTCCACTCCTTCAGCGTCATGGCGTCTTCGTCGAAGGTGACGGTCGAGTTGGCGACGTAGTAGTTGTAGATCTCGCGCACGGCCGGCAGGTCGGCTGCGCGCGCGTCGCGGAGCGAATACTCGAAGGGCGTCTCGGCCGGCAGCGGGGTACGAAGGTGGGGCGGCAGTACTCGGCGCTCCTGATATTCCTCTTCGAGCATGCCGCCCAGATTACTCGCGCCGTGTTACCGATGAGTTTCGCGGCCGAACGCCCGCGCTGACGCCTGCTCAGGCCGGCAGGCTCCAGTCGACAGGGTCTGCGCCCTGCGCCTCGAGCAGCGCGTTCGCCCGGCTGAACGGCTTGGACCCGAAGAATCCGCGTGACGCCGAGAGCGGGCTCGGGTGCACCGATTCGATGAACGGCGTGTCACCGAGCAGCGGTTTGAGGTTCTGCGCGTCGCGCCCCCAGAGGATCGCCACGAGCGGGGTGCCGCGCGCCACGAGGGTGCGGATCGCGTGTTCGGTGACCGCCTCCCACCCCTTTCCGCGATGCGAGGCCGGGGCGCCGGGCTGCACGGTGAGCACGCGATTGAGCAGCATCACGCCGTTCGCGCTCCAATGGGTGAGGTCGCCATGCGGCGGCGGCTCGACTCCGAGATCGTCGGCGAGCTCGCGGTAGATGTTCTGGAGGCTTCGAGGCACCGGTCGAACGTGCGGATCGACGGCGAAGGAGAGCCCGATCGGATGCCCCGGCGTGGGGTACGGATCCTGACCGACGATGAGCACCCGCACGTCGCCGAGCGGTGCGCCGAATGCGCGAAGCACCCGGTCGCCCGTCGGCAGGTAGCCGCGGCCGGCCGCGGTCTCGCCGCGCAGGAACTCGCCGAGGGCGGCGATCTTCGGCGCCACCGGTGCGAGGGCGGCAGCCCACTCGGGGTCGATGAGCCCCGTCGAGGCGAGTTCGTCGAGCGACTTGGCCATCTCAACCACCGGTCACGTCGCGGTTCTGTCGCGGCGCCCGGGTCGAATGGGCGGTCACGCCGCGCCGGCCGGAGCCTCGACGGGCGGCAGCGCCGACCACGGGAAGACGATCCAGTCGTCGGTGCGGCGATAGTCGATCCCGGTGTAGAACTCGACATTGATCGAACCGCACGCCTTCGTGCCGAGCGCATACGAGATCGCCCCCGCGAGCAGCAGCCCGCCGCGGGCGATGGCGATCACCACGTCGGGCTGGAAGCCCGACCGCAGTACGTCACCTGCGAGTGATCGCGCTGCGTCGCCGAACTCGTCCCAGGTAAGGATCTCGCGCTGAACGGCGTCGATTCCGTGCGCGGCGTCATTGGCATCGAAAGTCATGTCGTCAGGGTATCTGCCGCACGGCGGTGTCTTGCGGCCGAGCGGAAGCCGCGGCATCCGCTCGCTTCAGGCCTCGCGGTCGGCCGGAGGCTCGTCATCGTGGTGATGCGCCTCGCGAACCTGCCCGACGCGCTCGTTGATCAGCGAGATGATCGTCGCCGACGCGGTGCCGACGATCGCGACGCCGCCCGCCATGAGGAACACGGCGTAGAACCGGCCTTCGGCGGTGATCGGATACATATCGCCGTAGCCGACCGTGGCGACGGTGACGATCGCCCACCAGATCGAATCGCCGAACGTCGTGATGGTCGCACCGGGCGCGTTCCGCTCGGCCTGCAGGGTCGCAAGGGCGATGAAGTACACGAACACCACGGCGTAGCTGGCCGCGTAGATGACGATGTTGGTACGCACGGCGGCTCCGCTGCGTCGCTGCAGGTACGGCACCTGCCTCAGGAGTGAGAGCACGCGGAACGCACGGAACACGGGGACGATCGCGGAGAGGGCGTCGACAGGGTGCGTCCGCAGAAATGCCCAGCGCCCGCCGCGAGGCGTCAGCAGGATACGCACGACGATGTCGCCGACGAACACTACCCACGTGACGAAGAGCATCCAGAACAGCAGCGCGTCCGGGCCCCGAGGGATCCACGGCGCGAGCACGTAGACCGAGTACGCGACGATGAAGACCACGCCGAGCAAGACCAGCGGCACCGTCGTGCGACGCTCCCACGCGAGTCGTCGCGGGGCGGCCGGCTCGGGCTTCGGCGTCACGGCGCCTCCTCGCGCACGACCAGCGGCCCCTTCGTGAGTCGGTACGGAGCCGCCTGCGCAACGGGTTTCACGACGATGAGGTCGAGGTCGACGTGTCGTGGTTTCAGCACGGCGTCGGCGATGACCGCCGCAATGTCCTGCGCCACGAGTGGTTCGGGCACTTCGTCGTACACCGCATCGGCGCGGGCGCGGTCTCCGCCGAAGCGCACGAGTGCGAACTCGTCGGTCTTCACCATGCCCGGCGCGACCTCGATGACACGCAGGGGTTCGCCGTTCAGCTCGAGCCGCAGCACCTCGGTGAGCGCGTGTGCGGCGAACTTGGCGGCGTTGTACCCGCCGCCGCCGACGTAGGCGGTGTGTCCGGCGATCGAGGTGACGTTCACGATGTCGGCGACGCCGCGCTCGACGGCGCCCTTCCGCAGCAGCGGCAGCAGGGCGCTCGTCACCCGTTTCAGGGCGAGCACGTTGACATCGAGCATCCAGGCCCAGTCGTCGATGTCGGAGGCTTCGACCGAGTCGAGCCCCTTGGCGCCGCCCGCGTTGTTCACGAGGGCGTGAACGGGACCGGTCGCGGCGAGGTGGTCACGGAGGCGGTCGACGTCCGCTTGCTTCGTGAGGTCGGCCACGACGACGGATGCCCCGGTCTCGGCCTCGAGTGCCCGCAGGCGGTCTTCACGGCGGGCGACGCCGATGACGTTCCAGCCGGCGGCGCGGAACGCCCGCACGGTCGCCTCCCCGATGCCCGAACTCGCACCGGTCACGACCACCCGCAGTTCACTCATGCGCCCATTCTGCCGTGCCGACCCACGTTCCATCAGCTGTACCGGTCCGCGTTCCCTGAGCTGCGCCCGTCCCCGTTCCCTGAGCTGCGCCCGTCCCCGTTCCCTGAGCCCGTCGAAGGGCCCCGTTCCCTGAGCCCGTCGAAGGGCCCCGTTCCTTGAGCCCGTCGAAGGGCCCCGTTCCCTGAGCTGCGCCCGTCCCCGTTCCCTGAGCCCGTCGAAGGGCCCCGCCCGCCTCGCTTCGACAAGCTCGGCGGGCTGACCGACAATGGACTGATGCATACGAGGCCGCAGGCGACCCCGCACCGACGCAGACGTGTCCCTCTCTGGGACAACGCCCGGTGGATCGCGATCACCCTCGTGGTCATCGGCCATGGAATCCTGCCGCTCATCGGCGAGTCCGACAGCGCGTACAGCGTGTACCTGTTCATCTACTCGTTCCACGTGGCCGTCTTCGTGACGGTGAGCGGCTACTTCGCGAAGTCGGGCCCACCGAACGCCAGGGCCCTGCGCCAGATCCTCACCGACATCGTCTTCCCCTACATCATCTTCGAGACGATCTGGACGATCATCCGCTGGGTGCTCGGCGGCGAATTCACCCTCGACTTCACGACGGCATCGTGGACGCTCTGGTTCCTCATCGCCCTCGCTGTCTGGCGCATCGTGCTGCCCTACCTCGTGCTCCTGCGCTACCCGCTGCTCATCGCGATCGCGATCTCGATCGGTGCCGGCTACACCGAGACGATCGACTCGACCCTCGCCCTGTCGCGCACCCTCGGCATGTTGCCGTTCTTCGTCTTCGGCTGGAAACTGCGCCAATGGCAGCTGACCGGACGCTGGCTGGAACTCAGTTCGGGGGTGGCGTGGCGCTGGCGTGCCGGTGCGATCCTGCTCTTCGGCGCGACGCTCGCCCTGATGCCCGCCGCGATCGAGACGTGGCGAGACCTGAAGCTTCGCCGCTTCATGCTCTACGACGAGTCGTACCAGGCGATCGGGTACGACGAGCCGTGGTCGGGGGCCATCCGGCTCGGGTTGCTGCTATTCGCCATGGTGCTCGCGGTGGCCTTCCTCGTACTGATGCCGCGCAGCGCGCACTGGTTCACGCCGTTCGGCACGGCGACGATGTACATCTACCTGCTGCACACCTTCGTGCTGTTCCCATTCCGGGAGACCGGCCTGCTCGCCGGCGACCAGCCGTTCTGGGTGCTGCCGGCGATGATGGTCTTCTGTGTCGGCATCTCGATCGTGCTGTCGCTGAAACCCGTGCGCCGGATCTTCCGGCCGCTCGTCGAGCCGCGAGCCCGATGGTTGTTCCGGCCTGATGCGTCGACCGCGACGGGCACGATCGTGCTGCCGCCCGACCCCAACGACAAGTAGGCGCGTACCACGCGTGACGCCGTGTTGCACCGTCCGTTGCCCGCCGACCCGTGCCCGCCTAACGTGGGCTCGAAGCCGCGGCGGACCCGCGCGAGACGACTGAGGAGACTTCCATGAGCGACACCGCCGACTGGCGTTTCGAGACCAAGCAGGTGCACTCGGGCGCGGCGCCCGATCCTGTGACCAACGCGCGTGCAACGCCGATCTACCAGACCACCTCATACGTGTTCAACAGCGCAGAGCACGCGCAGAACCTGTTCGCGCTGGCGGAGTTCGGCAACATCTACACCCGCATCCAGAACCCCACGCAGGCCGTGGTCGAAGAGCGCCTCGCCGCGCTCGAGGGGGGCAGCGGCGCGCTCCTCGTGGCGTCGGGCCAGTCTGCGTCGACGTTCGCCGTGCTGAACATCGCCCAGGCGGGCGACCACATCGTCTCGTCGTCGTCGATCTACGGCGGCACCTACAACCTGTTCAAGTACACGCTCGCGAAACTCGGCATCGAGACGACCTTCGTCGAGAATCAAGACGATCCCGATGAGTGGCGCCGCGCCGTACGCCCGAACACGAAGCTCTTCTTCGCCGAGACGATCGGCAACCCGAAGATCAACATCCTCGACATCCGCCAGGTCTCCGACGTCGCGCACGAGTCGGGCGTTCCGCTCATCGTCGACAACACGATCGCGACGCCGTACCTGATCCGTCCGTTCGAGCACGGCGCCGACATCATCGTGCACTCGGCCACCAAGTTCCTCGGCGGCCACGGCACGGTCATCGGCGGCGTCATCGTCGACGGCGGCACGTTCGAGTGGTCGAAGAACGTCGAGAAGTTCCCGGGTCTGACCGAACCCGACCCTTCATATCACGGTGCGAGCTACACGGTCGCGGTCGGCGACGGCCTCGCCTACATCATCAAGGCGCGCGTGCAGCTGCTCCGCGACCTCGGCGCGGCCATCGCTCCGGCGAGCGCCTGGCAGCTCATCCAGGGCATCGAGACGCTGTCGCTGCGCATCGAGCGCCATGTGCAGAATGCGCAGGAGATCGCGGAGTGGCTCGACACGCACGCCGATGTCGCGAGCGTGAACTACTCGGGACTGCCCTCGAGCCCGTGGTACGCGGCGGCCAACACCTACGCCCCGAAGGGCGTCGGCGCGGTGCTCTCGTTCGAGCTCAAGGGTGGCGTGGGCGCCGGTCGGGCGCTCGTCGACAACCTCTCGCTCTTCAGCCACCTCGCGAACATCGGCGATGTGCGTTCCCTCGTCATCCACCCGGCGTCGACGACGCACTCGCAGCTGACTCCAGAGCAGCAGCTCACGAGCGGTGTGACGCCGGGGCTCGTGCGCCTGTCGGTCGGCATCGAGAACATCGACGACCTGAAGGCCGACCTCGAGGCGGGCTTCGCCGCCGCGCGTGCCGCCACCGAGGCCGCGCGCGTCTGAGCCACCACGACACACGACCTGCGGATGCCGCGAGCTCACGAGCTCGCGGCATCCGTCGTCTCGGCACGCTCCGATCACCGAGAGGTCGCAGATGGCGACCACGGCGTCGTCTCCGTCACCATCTGCGACCTCTCGACGACCTTCGACCTTCGACCTTCGACCTTCGAGACCGGCGTAACAAAGCACGCCGGGCCGCCCGCCTCGGCAAGAATCGAAGCATGGACTGGCAGACGACGGCTGACGCGGTGCCCGCGAGCATCGTCACCGAGGCGCGGGCTGCGTCGCTCGCCGGCCGGCCGCCCACGACCGGCGCCTGGCGTGAGGGCGACCCCGTCGGCGACCGGCGGTTCGTGAACATCGGCGATGTCGCGCTCGAATCCGGCCAGACGCTGCCGACCGCCCGCATCGCCTACGAGCAGTGGGGCACACTCTCGCCCGTACGCGACAACGCGATCCTCGTGCTGCACGCACTGACGGGCGACAGTCACGTGATCGGGTCGGCCGGCCCGGCGCATCCCAGCGCGGGCTGGTGGCCCGGAGTCGTCGGTCCAGGGCTCGCGATCGACACCGACCGTTGGTTCGTGGTCGCCCCGAACGTGCTCGGCGGGTGCCAGGGCTCAACGGGCCCGGCATCGCTCGCGCCCGATCGAGCCGAGTGGGGTCCCAGGTTCCCATTCCTGACGATCCGTGACCAGGTGCGTGCGCAGATCGCCTTCGCACGCGAACTCGGCATCGAGCGTTTCGCGGCCGTCGTCGGCGGCTCCATGGGCGCGATGCACGTGCTGGAGTGGGCGATCATGGCACCCGACTCCGTCGAGCGAATCGCCGTACTCGCAGCACCGGCTGCGACATCCGCCGATCAGATCGCATTGAACTCAGTGCAGATCGAGGCGATCCGCACCGACCCGGCGTTCCGCGGCGGCGAGTTCTACGACGCGCCCGACGGTGACGGCCCGACGCGAGGGCTCGCGCTGGCCCGTCGCATGGCGATGCTCAATTACCGCACCGCAGCCGAACTCAACCAGCGGTTCGAGCGCAGCTGGCAGTCCGACATCGACCCATTGGGTGGTGAGGGTCGCTTCGCCGTCGAGTCCTACCTCGACTTCCACGGCAACAAGTTCACCCGCCGCTTCGACGCGAACAGCTACATCGTGCTCACGCAGTCGATGAACTCGCACGATACCGGCCGAGGCCGGGGCGGGTCCGCCGCCGCACTCGCTCAGGTCGAGGCGCGAAGCCTCGTGCTCGGCGTCGACAGCGACCGCTATTTCCCGGTGGCCGGCCAGCGGGAGCTCGCGGCGGGTCTGCGACACGGCATCCACGGCGATGCCCCGGTGCTCATCTCCTCCGAGTACGGACACGACGCCTTCCTCATCGAAGACGAAGCTATCGGCGGTGCGCTCGGCGAGCTGCTCGCCTCGTAGATCGCCCTCAATCGAGGCGCCACTCACGCGCCGCAGCTCGACTCCGCTACTCTTCGAGAGTGACGGTGCCCGTTTCCACGGCCGCCGACCACGCCGAGGGGGTGTCATGAAACGCATCCACAAAGAACGCGACCGGCTGCTCCGGCGACTCGCGCAGGTCTCCGGGCTGAGCGGAGCGATCGGTGCGCTCGCCTGCCTCCTCGTTCCCGGAGCGACTTCGGGCATCGAGCTGGCGGTCGCAGCCCTCCTGAGCCTCGGCTCGGTCGTCTTCATCGCGCTGCACGCCGTGCGCGGCGCACTCGCCCCCGCGTTGGCCGCTGTGGCGTGCTCGATCGCCCTGATCAGCCTGCTCGGCGTCGCCCCGGTGCTCGACCCCGTGTCCGTCGCCGCGATGGCCATCACGGCCAGCATCACCGCCTCCTCGGTGGCCATTCCGCTCATCGTGCGGCCCGATGGTGCGTACATTGTGCTCGGTCTCGCCGCTGCGACCCTGATCGCGGTCGGTATCGTCGCGATCACCGGGCATCAAGTGATGACCGTGGCGATCGGCACGCTCATGGGATGGGCTGCGAATGCGTCGATCGGCATCTGGCTCGACCGCGCCATCGTGTCGGCGTCCGAACGCATCAACGAGGTCGGCCGCGCGCACGAGGCCGAGCGTCTCGCGAGCGAACTCGAATCGCAACAGCGTCAGGATGCACGGGTACTGCACGATACGGTGCTCGCGACGCTCAGCCTGTTGGCTCACTCCGGCGTCGGCGTCGGTGCCGCCGCGTTGCGCCAGCAGTCCGGCGACGATGCACGGCTGCTGAAGCAGTTGAGGCTCGGCGCACGAATCGACAGCGGATCGAACGCGATCTTCTCGCCCGAGTCCGACGACGACGCGCTCGGCATGACGTTCGAGTCCGTGCGTCAGCGCTTCGCTCGTATGGGCCTCGACGTGAACTGGCACGGAGCCGGCCGGCTCGTCCTCCCGCGCGACACGCTCGACGCGCTGCTCGGGGCCCTCGGCGAGTGCCTCGAGAATGTACGCCGGCACTCCGGCGTCGCCGAAGCGGATGTCACGGTGAGCGATGACGACCGAACAGTGCGCGCCATGGTGACCGACGCCGGCACCGGATTCGAACCCGAGGCCGTCGACGGTGCACGACTCGGCTACGCCGAATCGGTCGTCGGCCGGCTGGGCACCGTCGGCGGTCGCGCCCGCATCTTCTCCTCGCCCGGGTCGGGCACGACGGTGATGCTCGAGGTGCCGAAGCCATGAGCGACCCGCACATCGCCGCATCCACTTCCGGACGTCCCTTCCGTCGGCCGAGCCGCTCCGCGCGAGCCGCCGGCGATGTGCGAGAGAGCCATGGCGGCCGTCGACTCGCCATCGGCATCACGATCGCGTCGGGGCTCGTCATCGCCGGACATCTCGCGCACGCGGTGACGTTGGCCCCGCTCTTCCCACCCGGCCCCGGCCCATGGCTGGCGTGGCTCGCGCTCGGCATCGTCGTCGGCATCGGCGTGTTGTCGCGCGTGGTGTCGCGCAACTCGCCGCTTCCCGACTGGCTCTACGTCGTCCTTCTCATCGCGCTCATCGTTCCCGTGTGGCTCGACCTGAACGCCACCCAAGGCCTGCTGCACATCGGCGTGACCCCGACGGCCGCGGCCGCAGCCGGTGCCGTGCTCATGCCGGTGGCGGCGATCAAGGGCACGAGGATTCCGGTGCTGGCCGCCGGCGCGATCGCCGTCATCCTGGCCGCGGCGGCGCTGCTGCAGCTCGAGTCTGCCGGACACCACACCGTTACGGCCCTCGTCGTCGCGGCATCCGCTGTGCTGCCGGTCGTCATCGTGGCGTTGGCGATCGACGGCTTCCGCCGGCTCGTGCGCCGCGAACTCGACCTCTCACTCGTGCAGAGCACCGTCGCCACCCCTCGAACTGCGGTGGGCATGCGCGCCTCGGAAGAACTCGCTCAGCTCGACTTCGACGCCGAGACGCTGCTCGACGATGTCAGCTCGGGCCGCATCGCCATTCCGCTGCCGTCCGAGTCCGCGGAGCGCGCGGGCGACCTCGCGGCACGCCTGCGGGTGCGGCTCATCGAAGGCCGCAACGACACCTGGCTGCGTCACGCCGTCACCGAGTCCGCGTACCTCAGCAACCGGGTCACGGTCGATGATCCCGACGGGCTGGCAGGCCTACTCGCCCAAGACCAGCGAGACGGGCTGCTCCTGGCGCTGTGGTTGCTCGTCGGCGAGCAGCCGAAGGGTGCCGGCGAAGTCGCGACGCACATCACGTGCCGCGAACCGGTCGAGACCCCGGGCCTCGCTGCAGACCCCGACGCGCCTGATCTGCTCCTCTCGATCGAGGTCGCGGGTGTCAACCGGCGACGCGTGGATCCCGCAACGTGGGACGCACTCGGTAGTGTCGGTAGTCACGATGTCATTGCGGCACCCGAAACCTTCCGCATCGATGTCGACTGCCGGGTCGACCCGAACGTCTCAGCAGGAGTTCCGGTCGCCCGCGGGGCGACCCGTTCGAGGGGAAGCTGAATGGCCGACACCACCGCTCCACCGATTCGCCTGGCGATCGTCGACGATCACCGCATGCTCCTCGGAGCGCTCTCCGAATGGCTGCGCGGGGCGGCATCCGACATCGAACTCGTCGCCGCAGTGCCGTCGTGGTCCGAGTTGCTCGCGCATCCCGACTTTCCCGTCGACGTCGTGCTGCTCGACCTCGACCTGCGCGACAACATCCCGATCTCGCTGAAGCTCTCGATGCTGAAGTCCGCCGAAGTGCAGACGATGCTCATGAGCACCTACTCCGAGCCGGCCGTTGTGCGCGAGGCACTCAGTTCGGGGGCACTCGGCTACCTCGTCAAGTCCGAACCGGTCGAGACGATCATCGAGGCGATCCGTGCCGCACGCATCGGCGAGTCGTACCTCACCCCTGAACTCGAGCTCGCGCTCACCGAAGCGGGCACCGCACCGAAGCTCTCGGCGCAAGAGCGCCGGGTGATGGCGCTCTACGGCGCCGGCCAGCCCGTCAAGGCCGTGGCCTTCCAGCTCGGCATCTCCGAAGAGACCGCGAAAAGCTACCTCAAGCGCATCCGCGAGAAGTACCGGGCGACGGGCTACGACGTCGGAACGAAGGTGGCGCTGCGCAAACGCGCGATCCTCGACGGCATCCTGCTGCAATCCGACTGAGGTCGGCCCACCCACCGGCCGGTCGTCCCGCATCGGATGCCGCGGCATCCGACGCCCGTCGACGCCCTCTACAGTTCGACGGCCTCGATCGAGCCGGTCGCGTACGGAACGGCCACGCCGCGTCGGCCGCGAGCTCGGTCGAGCGCGAACGAGGCCACCGCGAGCAGCGCCCCTGCGATCGTGAGCACGAGACCGATCCAGATCGGGGCGACGTAGCCGAGCCCGCCGGCGATCGCGATGCCGCCGAGCAGGGCGCCCAGACTGTTGCCGATGTTCAGCGCCGAGTGGTTCAGCGCGGCGGCGATCGACTGGCTGTCGCGTGCGACATCCATGAGCCTCGCCTGGATCGTCGGTGAGAGTGCAGCTGATGCCCCGCCGACGAGCAGCACACCCGCGAACAGGCCGATCGGGCTGCCGGCAGTGAACCCGAGCAGCACGAGCGCGCCCGCGAGGATCGCGAAGAACAGGTACATCGAGCGGCGCACACTCCAATCGGCGAGCCGACCGCCTGCGATGTTGCCGATCGTCATTCCGACGCCGAAGGCGATGAGCACGACGGGCACGAGCTGCTCCGGCAGGCCGGCGACGTCGGTGGCGAGCGGCGCGACATAGCTGTAGACGGCGAAGAGTCCGCCGAAGCCGACGGCACCGATGCCGAGGGCGAACCACACCTGGGCGCGCGTGAACGCACGGAGTTCACGTCTCATCGTCGCGTGCGGGTCACCGGCCTGCCATGGCATCGCGACGAGCACCGCAACGAAGGTGAGGGCGAAGATCGCCGCGACCACGAGGTAGGCGATGCGCCACCCCGCTGCCTGCCCGAGCCACGTGATCGCCGGCACCCCGATCACGTTGGCGATCGTGAGACCCGAGAGCACGAACGCGACGCCCCTCGCCCGTTTGCCCGGCCCCATGAGGCTCGCGGCGACGAGGGAGGCGATGCCGAAGTACGCGCCGTGCGGCAGGGCGGCGACGAAGCGCGCGACGAGCACGAGCTCGAACGTCGGCAGCAGGGCAGAGGCGACCGTGCCGAGAGTGAAGGCGGTGAGCAGGGCGAGCAGCAGTCGCTTGCGCGGCCAGCGTGCTGCAGCGGCGGCGATCGTGGGCGCACCGACGACGACGCCGAGGGCGTAGGCGGAGATCATCCAGCCGGCGTTCGCATTCGCGTCGGCGGAGGACTGCGCGTAGAGCTCGGGCAGCAGGTCGTGTGCGATATTCGGCAGCAGGCCCATGGCAACGAACTCGGTGGAGCCGATGCCGAAGCCGCCGAGTGCGAGCGCGAGGAGCGCAAAACGAATACGGGCCGGCGACAACGTCGTCGGCCCGTCAGAGGAGCGGGTCACTCAGCGATTCTCGCACGAATCGAATCGATTCGACAGTCGGCGCCCAGGCGCGTTCGCCTTACGCGACGCCCGCGTCGTCGATCGCGGTTTCGAGCCGCTCGATCTTCGCGTCGAGCTCGCCGGAGTAGCCCGGTCGGATATCCGCCTTCAGCACGAGCGACACCCTCGATCCGTATTCGCCGACAGCCTCCGTCGCACGGCGGACGACGTCGAAGACTTCGTCCCATTCGCCTTCGAGCTCGGTGAACATCGAAGTCGTGCGGTTCGGGAGTCCCGATTCGCGAACGATCTTCACGGCCGCCGCGACGGCGTCGTGAACGGATCCATCGGCGTGACCCGTTCCGCTCGGCGCTACTGAGAATGCAACCAGCATGTTCGACTCCTTCAGTTGTTCACTCGTCGAGACCCATTCTCCCGCTCACCACGTCGACCGCACCCCGCACCGAGCGCGGTGCGCCGACCCGCCAGAGGGCTCGGATGCCCCAGGCCAGAAGCACTACGAGCAGCACCGACTTGGCCGTCAGCAGGAACACGAACGCCGGATTGGCGACCAGGAGCCATCCGTACCAGTACGGGTAGATGATGTGTGTGAAGAGCGCGATCGCGGCGGCGAGGATTGCGGGCACGGCGAAGCGCGCCGGCCGATACACCAGCCCCAGAATGACGGGTGCGGCGAGCCACGTCACGAACTGCGGCGACCCGACCTTGTTCGCGAGCATGAGCACGACGACGAGGCTGAGCGCGAGTGGCGGCAGCAGCAGTCCGAATGCGGCTCCGCGGCGAGCAGCCCGAACCCCGATCAACACGACGGCAAGCACACCGATCGCCATGATCGGAGTCGTGAGGGCCGCTGCGACATCCGCACCCGGCCCGTAGATCTGAAACGTCAGGATCTCGCGGTCGTACTCGATCGTCACGGTCTTCGACCCGGCGACGATCTGCCACAGCCAGGCGACCGCGAGCGGCGCCTCGATCTGGAGCCCACGGCCCGCCTGCTCGGCGATGAAGCCGACTGCGTTCGACCCGGCACCGGCGAGGAGACTGACCCCGAGGATGCCGACGCTCAGCGCGAATGCCGACGCGCCGACCTCGAGCCGCCGTCGGGCGGCGATCACGAGCGCTGCGACGAGCGCCGCCGGCCACACTTTCACCCAGGCGCCGATCGTGAGCAGCACGGCGGCCACTCGTGGGCGGCCCGCCGCCCAGAGCAGCCCCATGATCGCCAGCGGCACCGTGATCGCGTCGATGCGACCGAACGCGATGGGCCCGAGCAGCGCGAGGAATCCGAGCCACCACCAAGCCGCGAGCCGGCGAGGGCGCGAGAGTCGGGCGCGGCCGATGAGCACGCCGAACGCGATCGCATCGAGCACGGTGACGATCGTGAGCCAGGTGTGCGCGTAGACCGCCGATCCGAGGGCGAGCGCGGCCGCCATCGGCACGAAGGCGAGAATCGGATACACCCACGGCGCGTCGATGCCCATGCGCACCCAGCCGTGCGCGGCATTCTCCGCCCACAAACGATAGACAGCGGTCACATCGCCGAGGGGGTACCCGGGAGCCGTCAGGTTGAGCCAGATGAGCGCGAAGTGCACGATCGCGAAGGCGGTCCAGAGCGCGGCGCGAGTGCCGAGGAAGGAGCGAAGCGGGCTGGCGGATGTCGCGCGCTCGGCCCCATCCGTCATGGCAAGAGCCTAGCGGCGTCACATTCCGCCACGCGAACCCGCTCGTTCGCAAGCTGGCAGATGGCGGCACGACCATCGTGATGGCGACGCACGAGATGGCGTTCGCGCGAGACGTGGCCGATCGGGTCGTGTTCCTCGACGCCGGGCGCATCATCGAGGACGCACCGGCGACGGAATTCCTCGAGTCACCGCGCGAGGAGCGCACCCGCGAGTTCCTCACCCGATTCCGCAGCGCCGGAGCGTCAGCGGGAGAGCAGCGTGCCGACCACGCCGGGCACCGCGTGCGCGATGTCGAGCGCGGTGACGGGGCCGCCGGCGACGTCGGCGCTCGCGCGTCGCGCCGCCTCGCCGTGAACCCATGACGCCGTCGCGGCGAGCGCAGTGAGCGCCTCGGCGTCGTCAGCGAGTCGCTCGTGGTGCGTGGCGACGAGGGCGCCGAGGATGCCCCCGAGCACGTCGCCCGTGCCCGCCGACGCCAGCCAGTGCGTGGGCGCGGTGACCGTGTACCGATCGCCGTCGGGGTCGCAGATGTGCGTGACCGCGCCCTTGAGCAGTACGGCGACGCCGAGCTCTTTGGCGGCACGCTGGGCCCATTCCGCGGGCGCCTCGCGCACCTCGGCGACGCTCGTCTCGATCTCTCGCGCGGCGAGCAGCGCGGCGAGCTCACGTGCGTGGGGCGTGATCACCGTCGGCGCCGAGTGCGTGCCGACGAGATCGAGGGCGCCGGCATCGAGCACGACCGGCAGCCGTGAGGCGAGGGCGCCCTGCAGGTCGCCCAGCAGCATGAACGATCGACGACCCGCATCGATGCCGGAACCGATGAGCCAGGCCTGCACTCGTCCGGGGGTCGTCACGGTCTCGGGCCTGCGCGCGAGCACGGCCGTGCGTACGGCGCGAGGCCCGGTGTAGCGCACCATGCCGACGCCCGCCCTGTGGGCGGCCTCGACGGCGAGCACGGCGGCTCCGGGGTAGTCCGGTGATCCGGCGACGATGCCGAGCACGCCGCGCGAGTACTTGTCGTCGGCGGCGACGGGTGCAACGATCCACTCGGCCGCGTCGTCGGCGGTCCATTCCTGCCACGGCCTGTCCATGCTCCAACGATAGGTTGAGTGGGATGCCTCCGACAGTCACCGCACCGATCAGTCTCGCTCCCCGTGTCGTCGTCTTCGACTACGGGGAAGTCATCTCCCGCGAGCCGAGTGACGCCGACCGCGCCGCGCTCCTCGACCGGGCCGGCGTGCGCGCCGACCCCGAGCCGTTCTGGACCGCATATTGGGCCCACCGAGCGGATCTCGATCGCGGTACCGCGTCGATCGCCGAGTATTGGCAGGCGGTGGCCGCCGACCTGGGCGTCGAGTGGAGCGCGATCGACGTGCACGAGCTCTGGGCGATCGACCACCGCAGCTGGCTCTCGCTCGACCCAGATACGCTCGGCGTTCTGCACGCCCTGGCTGCGGGCGGCACTCGCCTCGCACTGCTCTCCAACGCCGGTGCCGACTTCTCGGGCTGGCTCCGTCACGGCTCCTTCTCCGAGCTCTTCGAGCAGGTCTTCGTCAGTGGCGAACTGAACGTCGCCAAGCCCGACGCGGCGATCTACGAGTACGTGATCGATGAGCTCGGCATCGCGGCATCCGACTTCGTGTTCATCGACAACCGGGCCGAGAACGTCGAGGGCGCCAAAGGGGTCGGCGGCGACGGGCACGTCTTCACGGATGCCGCGACGCTCGAGTCCTGGCTGCGAACTCTCGCCTAGCGGGAAGCGCGCTCCAGGCGCTGTCCGAGGGCGATGGTGTTGCCTTCGCTGTCGTCGAACCAGGCGGTGCGCATGCCGCCGTCCTCGATGACCCCGTTCTCGGTCTTCACACCCGGCAGGTCGTACTCGTTGAACGTGACGCCGCGCTCGCGCAGCGCGGTCATGTCGCGGTCGAGATCGTCGGTGTCGATGCCGAGCGCGGTGTTCTGGGCAGTGCCGGCGAACTGGGTCTCGTAGACGAGCACTGGCGTGCCGCCGATCTTCAGCATCACTCCCCCGGGTGAATCCTCCACCGGATCGAGGCCGAACACGTCCTTCCACCAGCGCTTCGCGCGCTCGAGGTCGGTGGCTGGCAGCACGGCGTATCCTTCTGCGGATTCAAACATGACGATACCTCGCCTCTCGGGTCATGCGGATTCTACGCTCGACGTCGAACGGCGGGCAGCCCCCGTCTGGGACCACCCGCCGCCGCACCGGCCGCGTGCGAGGGGCGGACACGAGCCGCGCCCGACGCTCACCTGCGTCGGGTCGCGTCCTGCACCTCGCCGACGAGCTCCTCGATGATGTCCTCGAGGAAGATGACTCCGGTCGTGGTGCCGTCTTCGTCGAAGGCCCGCGCCACGTGCGTGCCGAGCCGGCGCATCGTCGCGAGTGCGTCTTCGAGGTCGGTGCCGGCATAGATCGAGACGAGCCGGCGCACCCGCTTCGCCGGGATCGGGTCGTCGAACTCGTCGTCGTCGAGATCGATGACGTCTTTCAGGTGCACGTACCCGTCGGGCTCGCCCGCCGGGTCGAGGATCGGATAGCGGGAGAACCCGTGCCTGGCCACGGCCCGCTCGACGTCGGCCGGCGTGGCCGCGGGCGGCAGGCTCACGAGGCCACTGAGCGGCACCGCGACATCCTGCACTCGCTTCGTCGTGAACTCGAAGGCGGCCGAGAGGGTGCCGCTCGCGTCGTCGAGCACGCCCTCGCGGCGTGACTGGTCGACGATCGTCTGCACCTCCTCGAGCGTGAACGTGGAGTTCGCCTCGTTCTTCGGCTCGACCCCGAAGAGGCGCAGCACACCGTTGGCGGTGGCGTTCAGTGCGACGATGATCGGCCGGAAGATGCGGGCGAGGAAGACGAGCGGCGGCGCGAGCAGCAGCACGGCGCGGTCGGGGATAGAGAACGAGAGGTTCTTCGGCACCATCTCGCCGAAGACGACGTGCAGGTAGGAGACGAGCACGAGCGTCACGATGAACGCGATCGTCGAGACGACCTCGACCGACCAGCCGGTGAGGTGCAGGGGCACCTCGAGCAGGTGGTGGATCGCCGGCTCCGACACGTTCAGGATCAGCAGCGAGCAGATCGTGATGCCGAGCTGGCTCATCGCGAGCATCAGCGTGGCATGCTCCATCGCCCACAGTGCCGTCTTCGCGCTGCGCTTTCCCTGCTCGGCGAGCGGCTCGATCTGCGAGCGCCGCGCCGAGATGACCGCGAACTCCGCGCCGACGAAGAAGGCGTTGGCGATGAGCAGCACCACGAGCCATGCGATTCCAGCCCAGTCGCTCATCGGTCACCACCTTCCACTTCGTCGGCGTCGGGCAGCGGCGTCGGCACGAATCGAACGCGGTCGATGCGCCGACCGTCGAGTCGCTGCACGGCGAGGGTGCCATCGTCGATGAGCACCTCGTCGCCGACCACGGGCAGTCGCCCGAGCTCGGCCATGACGAATCCGGCCACGGTCTCGTAGTCGCCGTTCTCGGGCACGCGGATGCCAGTGCGTTCGAGCAGTTCGTCAGGTCGCAGTATTCCGGGGAAGCTGATGACATCGCCGCGGTGCACGATGCCGGCACGAGTGCGATCGTGCTCGTCTGCCACCTCGCCGACGAGCTCCTCGACGAGGTCTTCGAGGGTGGCGACGCCCGCGGTGCCGCCGTACTCGTCGACGACGACGGCCATCTGGTAGCCCCGCCCGCGGAGCTCACCGAGAAGTGCGTCGAGCTTCATGGTCTCGGGCACTCTGAGCGCCTCCGACTGCAACGCCGATGCGGGAACGTCGCGCCGCTTCTCTCGCGGCACGGCCACCGCCTGCTTCACGTGCACGAGGCCGACGACGTCATCGAGGTTCTCGTCGTAGACCGGGAACCTGGAGTAGCCCGTCTGACGTGCGAGCTCGAGCACGGCCTCCGCCGGCTGCTGGCGTTGCACCGCGGCGACAGCGGGGCGCGGGGTCATGACGTCGGATGCATCGTGATCGGCGAAGCGCAGGGTGCGGCCGAGGAGGGTCGCAGTGTCCTGTTCCAGCAGCCCGGCGCTCGCGGAGCGGCGCACGAGCGAGGAGAGCTCTTCAGCTGAACGTGCACCCGAGAGCTCTTCCTTGGGTTCGATGCCGAAGGCGCGCAGGATTCCATTCGCGCTGCCGTTCAAGAGCGAGATCGCCGGACGGAACACCCATGAGAACGCGGTCTGGAACGGCATCACGATGACGGCTGTCTGCCTCGGGAGCGCGAGCGCGAAGTTCTTGGGAACGAGCTCGCCGATCACCATCGACAGGAGCGTCGCGACGACGATCGCCGTCGTCGCCCCGACCGGACGCACGAGCGCCTCGGGGAGTCCGACGGCTGCGAGCGGGCCCGCGAGCAGCGAGGAGATCGCGGGTTCCATCGTGTAACCGGTGAGGAGGGTCGTCAGCGTGATGCCGAGCTGGGCGCTCGAGAGGTGCGTCGACGTGATCTTCAGCGCCGAGATCGTGAGGCTGAGCTTCGTCTCACCTCGCGCGCGCCGTGCTTCGAGGTCAGCCCGATCGAGATTGACGAGGGCGAACTCACTGGCAACGAACAAGCCCGTGCCGATCGTGAGGAGGAGTCCGATGCCGAGGAGTATCCACTCAGACATCGCCACCTCCCCGAGCAGTCACGGGCGAGGGTCTATGGCCGGGAGTGTTCGCAGAGGGAGGATCGTCCATTGTCCGCCCAGTATACCGGCGAGACCCGTGCGATCACCGAGCGGTAGCCCAGGCGTCACATCGGTGGTCCCACGCCGGATCGGCTGCGCGAGTACTTCGAATTGATGCGACATGGCACCGCAGCGTTGCGAGTCGGACGAGCGCGCCGCGGCCGCTGTCCACAGTCCGACGGGTCACCTCACCAACTGACCGGCAGCGCCTTGCCCTCCTCGTACCCTGCGGCGGACTGGATGCCGACGAGCGCGCGGTCGCGGAACTCTTCGATGGTGCGGGCGCCGGCGTACGTGAACGAGCTGCGCACGCCCGAGGTGATCATGTCGAGCAGGTCTTCGATCGACGGCCGCAACGGGTCGAGGTAGATCGCCGACGAGGAGATCCCCTCGGCGAAGAGCTCCTTGCGGGCGAGCTCGTACGGCGAGAGCCGATCGAACCGCTCGCGCACGGCCTTCGTCGATGCCATGCCCCAGCTCTCTTTGAAGAGGCGCCCGGACGCATCGCGCCGCAGCGTGCCCGGCGCCTCGATCGTGCCCGCGAACCACGAGCCGATCATGACCGACGCCGCGCCCGCCGCCAACGCGAGCGCGACATCGCGCGGGTAGCGAACGCCGCCATCGGCCCAGACCTTCGCGCCGAGCTCGCGAGCGGCCGCAGCCGTCTCGAGCACCGCCGAGAACTGGGGCCGGCCGACCGCGGTCATCATCCGGGTCGTGCACATCGCGCCCGGGCCGACACCGACCTTCAGCACGTCGGCGCCCGCATCGACGAGGTCGGCGACCGCGCCGGCGGTGACGATGTTGCCGGCGACGATCGGCACGTCGAGGCCGAGGTCCCGCACGATCGACACCGCCCGGATCATGCCCTCCTGGTGCCCGTGCGCGGTATCGATCACGAGCATGTCGACGCCCGCCGCAGCGAGCGCAGTCGCCTTCGCAGCGACGTCGCCGTTGATGCCGACCGCGGCGGCCACGCGAAGTCGCCCGTCGGCGTCGACGTTGGCATCGTAGATCGTGCCGCGCAGGGCGCTGCGGCGGCTCAACGTGCCCACGACCCGGCCATGCTCGAGCACGGGGGCGAAGTCGACACCGGCATCGACCATCAGATCGAACGCCCGCCTCGGGGTCGCCACGTCGTCGGCGTCGAGCGAGGCCAGCCCGCCATGCACCAGGTCGCCGAGCCGGGCGTCGGGCAGCGCGGTCGCGAGCCGGTCGGCCGGGATGCATCCGACGTACGCCCCACGGGAATCGTGCAGCACGATGCCGTGGCCGGCGACGGGCGGCAACGCGGCGAGAGCGTCGGCGGCGGTGGCATCCGGGCTGAAATCATGCGGGGTGTCGAAGCGGGGCGACTGGTGCTTCACCCAACGGATCGCCTCGTCGAGGTCTTGCAGGTGCAGGTCTTGCGGCAGCACGCCGAGACCGCCACGGCGAGCGAGCGTGGCCGCGAGCCGCGGCCCGGTGATCGAGTTCATGTTCGCCGAGACGATCGGCACGGATGCCCCCGAGCCGTCGTCGGGCGCGAGCGACACGTCGAGGCGGCTCGTCACTCCGGAGCGACTCGGCACGAGGAACACGTCCGAGTAGGTGAGGTCGTGACTGGGTGTCGTCCGGTAGAACTCCATGCCGCCACGCTACCGCCGCCACGGGCCGTGCGGGCGAGTGCTCTCGGCCGCGCGCAGGGGTTTAGGCTTGTGTAGGTGATCCGGCACGGCCCGCGTGCTCGTGGCGCGATCGCCGCTGCAGGTATTCCAGCATCAACGGAGAGAGTGGGCGAGAGGCTGTGTCGAGCCAATTGACCGGGTCAGGATCCGACGAGACGACGTCGGGCGAATACGGAGCCAATGAGTGGCTCGTCGACGAGATGTACGAGAAGTTCGTCGTCGATCCCGAGTCGGTCGACAAAACCTGGTGGCCGGTGCTCGAGCACTACCGCCAGGTGAAGACCGGCGCCGGCGACCCGTCGACCACCGCACCGACGACGGATGCCACGGCATCCGCGCCGCCCGCCGAGGTCACCGCCCCTGCGGCATCCGCACCACCGGCCGCCGCCCCTGCGGCATCCGCACCACCGGCCGCCGCCCCTGCGGCATCCGCACCACCGGCCGCCGCCCCTGCACCCGCGACTCCGGCGGTCGAGCCGCCTCCGGCCACCGCCCCCGTGCCTGTCATCGGGCAGACCTCCGCGGCGCGCACGACCTCGGTCGCCCCGCGTACCCAGCCCGTTCCCGCTGATGTGCCGGTCACGAGCCCGCAGCCGATCATCGCCGAGGCACCGCACGAAGACGAAGTCCTTCCGCTCAAGGGCATGTCGAAAGCCCTCGCCGCGAACATGGACGCATCGCTCACCGTGCCGACCGCCACAAGCGTGCGCACCATCCCTGCGAAGCTCGTGATCGACAACCGCATCGTGATCAACAACCACCTGCGGCGCTCGCGCGGCGGCAAGATCTCGTTCACGCACCTCATCGGCTGGGCGCTCATCCAGGCGCTCAAGGAGTTCCCGAGCCAGAACGTCTTCTACTCCGAGATCGATGGCAAGCCGAGCCTCGTCAGGCCCGCTCACATCGGACTCGGCATCGCGATCGACATTCCGAAGCCCGACGGCTCCCGGGCGTTGCTCGTGCCCGCGATCAAGCGCGCCGAGACGATGACGTTCAACGAGTATCTCGCCGCCTACGAAGACCTCGTGCAGCGTGCCCGTCAGAACAAGCTGAAGGCCGACGACTTCTCGGGCGCGACCATCTCGCTCACCAACCCGGGCGGCATCGGCACGGTGCACTCGGTGCCGCGGCTCATGAAGGGCCAGGGCTGCATCATCGGCGCAGGCGCGCTGGAGTACCCGGCCGAGTTCCAGGGCTCGAGCGAGAAGACGCTCGCCCACCTCGCGATCGGCAAGACGATCACGCTCACCTCGACCTACGACCACCGCGTGATCCAGGGCGCGGGTTCCGGCGAGTTCCTGAAGAAGGTGCACGAGCTCCTCATCGGCCAGCGAGGCTTCTACGAGGGTCTCTTCTCGGCGCTGCGGCTGCCGTACGAGCCGATCCGTTGGGCACCCGACATCTCGGTCGACATCGCGAGCGCGATCGACAAGACGGCCCGCGTGCAGGAACTCATCAACGCGTTCCGCGTGCGCGGTCACCTCATGGCCGACATCGACCCGCTCGAGTACGTGCAGCGTTCGCACCCCGACCTCGACATCGCCAGCCACGGGCTCACCTTCTGGGACCTCGACCGCGAGTTCGTCACCGGCGGCTTCGGTGAGAAGCGCACGGCACTGCTGCGCGACATCCTCGGCGTGCTGCGCGACTCGTACTGCCGCACGATCGGCATCGAGTACATGCACATCCAAGACCCCGTGCAGCGCAAGTGGATCCAAGACCAGGTCGAGCGCAGCTACGAGAAGCCGACCCACGACGAGCAGATGCGCATCATGGGCAAGCTCAATGAAGCCGAGGCATTCGAGACGTTCCTGCAGACGAAGTACGTCGGCCAGAAACGGTTCAGCCTCGAGGGTGGCGAGTCCGTCATCCCGCTCCTCGACGAGATCCTGCAGGGCGCTGCGAAAGAGGGCCTCGACGAGGTCGCCATCGGCATGGCGCACCGCGGGCGCCTCAACGTGCTCACCAACATCGCCGGCAAGACCTACGGCCAGGTGTTCCGCGAGTTCGAGGGCACCCAGCACTCGAAGGGCTTCTCCGGCTCCGGTGATGTGAAGTACCACCTCGGCACGCAGGGCACCTTCACCGCCGACGACGGCCACCAGATCCCCGTCTCCCTCGCGGCGAACCCCTCGCACCTCGAAGCCGTCGACGGCGTGCTCGAGGGCATCGTGCGGGCAAAGCAAGACAGAAAGCCCATCGGCACGTTCTCGACCCTGCCGATCCTCGTGCACGGCGATGCGGCCATGGCCGGCCAGGGTGTCGTGCTCGAGACGATGCAGATGTCGCAGCTGCGCGGGTTCCGCACGGGCGGCACGATCCACGTCGTCGTGAACAACCAGGTCGGCTTCACCACGGTGCCGGGCGATGCACGCTCGTCGATCTATTCGACGGATGTCGCGAAGACGATCCAGGCTCCGATCTTCCACGTGAACGGCGATGACCCCGAGTCCGTCGTTCGTGTGGCCGAGCTCGCGTTCCGCTACCGGCAGGAGTTCAAGCGCGACGTCGTCATCGACCTCGTCTGCTTCCGCCGCCGCGGCCACAACGAGGGCGACGATCCCTCGATGACCCAGCCCCTCATGTACAACCTCATCGAGGCCAAGCGCTCGGTGCGCAAGCTCTACACCGAAGCACTCGTCGGCCGTGGCGACATCACCGAGGCGGAATACGAAGACGCCCACCGCGACTTCCAAGACCGTTTGGAGCGTGCCTTCGCCGAGACGCATGCCGCGCAGACCGGGGCGATCCAGATCATCGGTGCGACCGAGACCACCAAGCCGGTCGAGCCGGTCACCGGCGAACTCGAGACCACCGGCGTCTCGACCGAGGTCGTGCACGCCATCGGCGATGCGTTCAACAACAAGCCCTCGGGCTTCACGGTGCACCCGAAGATCCAGCAGTTGCTCACGAAGCGCCTCGACATGAGCCGCAACGGCAAGATCGACTGGGGCTTCGGCGAACTGCTCGCGCTCGGCTCGCTCCTCCTCGAGGGCACCCCGGTGCGCCTCTCCGGCCAAGACGCCCGGCGAGGCACCTTCGTGCAGCGCCATGCGGTGCTGCACGATCGTGCGAACGGCCAGGAGTGGCTCCCGCTGCAGAATCTCTCCGACAACCAGGCGCGCTTCTGGATCTACGACGCACTGCTCTCCGAGTACGCGACGATGGGCTTCGAATACGGCTACTCCGTCGAGCGGGCCGACGCGCTCGTGCTGTGGGAGGCGCAGTTCGGCGACTTCGCCAACGGCGCGCAGACCATCATCGACGAGTTCATCTCGTCGGCAGAGCAGAAGTGGGGCCAGCGCTCGAGCGTCGTGCTCCTGCTCCCCCACGGCTATGAAGGCCAAGGGCCCGACCACTCGAGCGCCCGCATCGAGCGGTACCTGCAGCTCTGCGCCGAGAACAACATGACGGTGGCCCGGCCATCGACGCCGGCGTCGTACTTCCACCTGTTGCGTCGTCAGGCGTACGCCCGCCCCCGCCGGCCGCTCGTCGTGTTCACGCCGAAGGCGATGCTTCGCCTCCGTGGCGCGACGAGCGAGGTCGCCGAGTTCACGCAGGGCAGGTTCGAGCCGGTGATCGACGATGCACGCATCGCCGATAAGGCCGCGGTCAAGCGCGTGGTGTTCGTCTCGGGCAAGATCTACTACGACTTGATCACCGAGCTCGACAAGCAGCAGAACACGGAAGTCGCGGTGGTGCGTCTCGAGCAGCTCTACCCGCTGCCAGCCGAGGCGTTGAAAGACGTCGCCGATTCCTACCCGAACGCCGAGCTGATGTGGGCACAAGACGAGCCCGAGAATCAGGGTGTGTGGCCCTACTTCATCATCGAGACGAACAAGCTCGGGTCGCGCGCCGTCTCGGTCGTCGCCCGCGCAGCAGCGGCGTCGCCTGCGACCGGCTCCGCGAAGCGGCACGCCACCGAGCAGGCCGAACTCGTGCGCCACGCGACGACGATCTAACCACGACACGAACGAACGAAGCGAGCGGATGCCCCGGGGCATCCGCTCGCTTCGTCAGTGACGCTGGTCTCAGCGCATGCCGCGTGCCAGCTTGCTCGGCCACCAGATGGCGCGTCCGATGTCGTACGCGAGCGCGGGCACGAGCAGGGTGCGCACGAGGAACGTGTCGAGCAGCACCCCGAACGCGACGATGAACGAGATCTGCGCGAGGAAGAGGATCGGCAGCACCCCCAGCGCTGCGAACGTCGCCGCGAGCACGAGACCCGCCGAGGTGATCACTCCGCCCGTCAGCCGGACGCCGCGCACGATGCCCGCCCGCGTACCGAACCGCATCGACTCCTCCCGCACCCGCGTCATCAGGAAGATGTTGTAGTCGACTCCCAGCGCGACGAGGAACACGAACCCGAACAACGGCACCGAAGGGTCGGCGCCCGGGAAGTGGAAGACGTGTTCGAACACGAGCGCCGACACCCCGAGCGCCGCCGCGAACGACAACACGACGCTGCCGACCAGGATGAGCGGCGCGACGATCGAGCGCAGCAGCAGCATGAGGATCACGAGGATCGCCGCGAGCACGAGCGGGATGACGAGGGTGCGGTCTGCGATCGCCGCGGTGTTCGTGTCGAGCGCCACCGCCGTCTGCCCGCCGACGAGCACCTCGGTATCGACCTCGTCGAGGCTCTCGCGGAGCTGCTCGACGGTCGCCTCGGCCTCGAGCGAGTCCGACGGGTCGGTGAGGGTCACTTGGAGCTGCACATCGCCGTCGACGACCGTCGGGGCGGGCGCAGGGGTTCCAGGCGGGCCGAACGCCTGGATGCCGTCGCTCGTGACGGGCGCGGTGCCGGCTGGCGAGTCGGCGCTCACCACGGCGACGGAGTCCACGCCGGAGGTGTCGAGCGCGACATCCGTCATCTGCTGCAGCTCGTCCTGTGGGCCGATCACGATCGCCGGTGTGCCCGATCCCGCGGGAAAATGCTCGCCCAGTAGCGCTTGGCCGTCGCGAGCCTGCGACTCACCGAGCACGAACTCACTCGAGGCGACACCGCCTGCATCGAGCTGCACGAGGCCGAGCGACATGACGCCGAGCGACAGCACCGAGACGATCCAGACAGTGCGGGGGCGCTTCGAGACGAGCCGGCCGACGCCCGCCCAGATGCCGCGATCCGGCAGATCCACTTCATCGGGAGCCGAGGCATCGTGCACGCCGGCCGCGTGCCGGGCGTGCGCCTCGACATCATCGCCGATGTGGGCGACGCGGCGAGGCCAGAACGCCGCCCGGCCCGCCCAGAGCAGCAGCGCCGGCAACAGGGTCAGCGCGGCGAGGAGCGCGAAGACGATGCCGATCGCCGCGACCGGTCCGAGGATCTTGTTCGAGGTGAGCTCGCTCACGAGCAGGATGAGGAGGCCGACGATCACCGTGCCGCCCGAGGCCACGATCGGCTCCCACGAGCCCTTCAGCGCCGCCCACGTGGCATCCCACTTGCGTTCGTAGCTGGTGAGGGTCTCCCGATACCGGGAGATGTAGAGCAGCGCGTAGTCGGTGGCGGCGCCGATCACGAGGATGAACAGGATTCCCTGCGTCTGCCCTGAGAGAAGAATGATGTCGGCTCGCGCAAGTGCGACGACCGTGAACACCGACGCGCACAGCGCGGTGAGGCTCGTGAAGAGCACGATGACCGGCAGCAGTGGCGATCGGTAGACGACGATGAGGATGATGAACACCGCAGCGAGGGCGACGGCCAGGAGCAGCCCGTCGATGCCGCTGAACGCGCCAGCGATATCGGCGCTGAATCCTGCGGGCCCCGTGATGGCGGCCGTCGTGCCGTCGATGGCATGCTCGTCGAGCACGGTGCGCAGCTCTGCGACGATCTCGGCGGGCTTCGCACCATCTTCGACCTGCTCGATCGGGATGACCATCTGGGCCGCGTTGCCGTCGTCCGACGGCAGCACCGGCGAGGCACCTTCGGCGTTCACGCCTTCGACCGCGAGCAGCTCGTCACGGAGTTCGTCGATCGCCGAGAGCTGCGCCTCGTCGAGTTCCTGATCGCCCGCGACCACGACGATCGCCGGTAGCTCATCGGTGTCGCGGAACCCCTCTTGCAACTCGGTGACCTCGGTGGCCTCGGCCGACGAGGGTAGGAACTGCGCCTGGTCGTTCGTCGAGACGTCGCTCAGCCCGCCGAAGGCGGCGCCGCCCGCGCCGAACAGCGCGAGCCAGACGAGAATGAGGGTCGTGGGAATGAGCACGCGCAACCACGTGGGCACGCGTCGCTTCGAAGGCGGGGCGGAATTCTCGATCACACCGTCGACGTTACAGATCGACCTGCACACGCGCATCGAACGAACGATTGAATGCGCGCCGGATCCGGGCGGAACCGACGAGGATCAGACGACCGGTTCGTGCGAGGACTGGAACAACCGGATGCGCTCCAAGACGAGCACGCGCAGCTCAGCCGGTGCGCTCTCGCGGCATGCCCGCTGCACGACCTCGGTGATCGCCACGCCGACGCGCAGTTCAGCCTGGCAGTCGGCGCAGTTCTCGACGTGCTCACGGATGTCGGTGGCATCCGCGCCACGCAATTCATGGTGCAGATATTCTTCGAGTTCAGCCCTGGCCTTGTCGCAGCCGCAATCAGTCATCGTGAGCTCCTCGGCATGTTCTGCCTCTTGGGCATGCTCTGCCTCCTGGTGGGTGACGCCGGCTCGCCCGCAGCGAAACCCTGTTCGCGGGCGTAGTCGGCGAGGGACTCGCGGAGCAGGCGCCTGCCACGGTGCAGACGGCTCATCACGGTCCCGATGGGGGTGTTCATCATGTCGGCGATCTCCTGATAGGAGAACCCCTCGACGTCGGCGAAGTACACGGCGAGACGGAAGTCCTCCGGCAGCGCCTGCAGCGCGTCTTTCACCGCACTGTCGGGCAGGTGGTCGATCGCCTCGGCCTCTGCTGAGCGGCTCGCGCGAGCGGTCGTCGATTCGGCGCCGCCGAGCTGCCAGTCTTCGAGGTCGTCGATCGTGCCCTGGTACGGCTCGCGCTGCTTCTTGCGATAGCTGTTGATGAAGGTGTTCGTGAGGATGCGGTACAGCCATGCCTTCAGGTTCGTACCCTGCGTGAACTGCCCGAACGCTGCGAACGCCTTCACGAACGTCTCTTGCACGAGGTCTTGCGCGTCGGCAGGATTCTTCGTCATGCGAAGCGCTGCGCCATAGAGCTGGTCGATGAACGGCAGCGCCTGTTCCTCGAAGAGTTCACCGACCGGCCGGGCGGCCTCCGCGGTCTCGGGGTCGGTCGGCGTTGCGTCGATCTGGTCGGCAGTCATCACCGGCCATCTTAGATCGTCAACCGCAGCGACCGTCTTGCGTTCGAGCACTCCAACCGACACGTGCACCATCTCCTTCCGCGTTTCCTGACGCTACTGTTGGTAACCGATGCAGATTTCGAGGTATTCCGCACCCGAGTTCGATCCGTACGGCGAAGCGAGGCAGACCGAGACGGATGACGGGTGGCGCGCGCCACTCGCCATCGCTCCGCTCGCCTCGGTGCTGGCCCTACCGGGGTCCAAGTCGCTCACCAATCGCGAGCTCGTGCTGGCCGCACTGGCCGACGGGCCTTCTACGCTTCGCGCTCCTCTTTGGTCTCGTGACAGTGAGCTCATGATCGAGGGTCTGCGCGCGTTCGGCACCGGATTCGAACGTCTCGCGGGCAGCGGCGGCTTCGGTGACGATCTGCGGGTCACTCCCGCGACCGAGCTGCTCGGTTCGACGACGATCGACTGCGGTCTCGCCGGCACGGTCATGCGATTCCTGCCCCCGGTCGCAGCACTCGCGCTCGGCCCGACGACGTTCGACGGCGACGAGGGAGCCCGACGACGACCGATGAGCGCATCGATCCATGCCCTGCAGGCCCTCGGCGTCGACCTCGACGACGACAGGCGCGGCGCCCTGCCCTTCACGGTGCACGGCACCGGACGCGTCGAGGGCGGCGCCCTCGCGATCGACGCGAGCGCCTCGAGCCAGTTCGTGTCGGGTCTCCTGCTCTCGGCTGCACGCTTCGAGCAGGGGCTCGATCTCACTCATACAGGCGATCGACTGCCGAGCATGCCGCACATCGAGATGACCATCGAGACACTGCGCGCGCGCGGAGTCGACGTGCTGAGCCCGGAACCCGGGCACTGGCTCGTCTCCCCCGGCTCCATCCGCGCGATCGATGTGGACATCGAGCCCGACCTGTCCAACGCCGCACCGTTCCTCATCGCCGCACTCGTCGCCGGAGGCTCGGTGACGATCACCGGCTGGCCCGCCGAGACGACGCAAGTGGGTGCCCAGCTCGCTGAGCTCCTGCCTCGCTTCGGAGCGAGAGTCGAACGCGACGGCGACCGGCTCACCGTGCACGCCCCGCCACTCGGCAGCGACGGTCGCCGAGGCATCCGCGGCGTCGAGCTCGACCTGTCCGAGGCCGGCGAACTCGCACCGAATCTCGTTGCGCTCGCCGCCCTTGCCGACGCACCATCGACGATCCTCGGCATCGGGCACATCCGCCACCACGAGACCGACCGTCTCGCCGCCCTCGCCGCCGAGATCAACGGACTCGGCGGCATGGTCACCGAACTCGACGACGGACTGCGCATCGAGCCGGCGCCCCTCCACGGCGGCCCGTGGCGCGCCTACGCCGATCACCGCATGGCCACGACCGGTGCGATCCTCGGCCTCGCCGTGCCCGGCGTCGTCGTCGACGACATCGCGTCGACCGGCAAGACCCTCCCCCAGTTCACCGCCCTCTGGGAACAGATGCTGGCATGACCTGGTGGAGCGCCGACGACGACGAGGACGAGGAACCTGAGTTCGACGAGTCCGACGTGCGCGTGCGGCCCAGCCGCCGCGGCAGCCGTCCCCGCACCAAGCAGCGCCCAGAGCATGCCGACGCCGTGAACGGCATGGTGATCGGCGTCGACCGAGGCCGCTACAGCGTGCTCATCGACGAGAACGGCCCCACCGAACGTGTGATCACCGCGGCGCGGGCGAGCGAACTGCGTCGCAAGTCGGTCGTCACCGGCGATCACGTCGATCTCGTCGGCGATACGTCGGGCGAACCCGGCACACTGTCGCGCATCGTTCGTGTCGGTGAGCGCACGACTCTGCTCCGCCGCAGTGCCGACGACACCGACGAAGTCGAGCGGGTCATCGTCGCCAACGCCGACCAGATGCTCATCGTCGTCGCCGCGGCGAACCCCGAACCTCGCATCCGATTGCTCGATCGCTACCTCGTGGCGGCGTTCGACGCCGGCATCCGGCCGCTGCTCGTCGTCACGAAGACCGACCTCGCCGATCCCGAGGAGTTCCTGCGGAACTTCGCCGGTCTCGACCTGCCGGTCTTCCTGAGCGGAGAGGACCAGATGCCGCTCGGCGACATCGCACACGTGCTCGTCGGCCACCGCACCGTCTTCGTCGGTCACTCGGGGGTCGGCAAGTCCACCCTGGTGAACGCGCTCGTGCCGAGCGCTCAACGGGCCACGGGGCGGGTCAATGTCGTCACCGGCCGAGGTCGGCACACCTCCTCCTCGACCGTCTGGCTCCGGTTCGACGCCGCCGACCTCCCCGGGAGCGACGAGCTCGATACCACCGGCGGCACCGGCTGGGTCATCGACACCCCGGGTGTGCGGTCGTTCGGACTCGGCCACGTCGATCGCGCGAACATCCTGCGCGCCTTCACCGATCTCGATCGCATCGCCGAGCGCTGTCCCCGCGGGTGCACGCACCTGCCCGACGCGCCCGACTGCGCCATCGTCGAGGCCGTCGAGGCCGGCGAGCTCGGCGAGACCGGGCCGGCTCGTCTCGAGTCGCTGCAGCGCCTGCTCACCACCTTCGCCGGCGGCACCGCCTCCTGACCCCGCACGTCTCGGCGCCGTGGTTGATTCCGACTCCGGCAAGGCGCGAGTTCGCGGCATCCGTCGATCTGCCTACCATGGAGGCATGACCGATGCTCGACTCGCCCCCGGCGACCTCGCTCCAGATTTCACCCTGCTCGACCAGAACGGCGAACCGGTCACCCTCTCGGCCCTGCGCGGCTCGAAGGTGGTGCTGTACTTCTACCCCGCGGCGATGACCCCGGGTTGCACCACCGAGGCGTGCGACTTTCGCGACAACCTGAACTCCTTCGCGAGCGCCGGCATCCGGGTGCTCGGCGTCTCGAAAGACGAGGTCGCCAAACTGGCCGCGTTCGCCGAACGCGACCACCTCACGTACACGCTGCTCTCCGATGCCGACCTCGCCGTGCAGCAGGCGTACGGCGTGTGGGGCGAGAAGTCCCTCTACGGCAAGATCATCGTCGGCTCCATCAGGTCGACGTTCGTGATCGGCGAAGACGGCCGCATCGAGCGGGCGTTCTACAACGTCAAGGCCACCGGACACGTGGCGCGCCTGCGTCGCGAGCTCGGCCTCGACGGCTGAGCCCTGGTCAGGCCTCCGAACGCTCCTCGGGGCGCGAATAGGCGAGACGCACGGGCGCCCACAACAGCAGGCCGATCACCGTGATCGCAGGCACCAGCAGCGCCCAACCGACATCCGGTCGAGCGAAGAGGCCCTGGAACGCGCCGACCGCGACCGACATCTGCAGAATCTGCCAGACGATCGCTGCTGCGCGCGACCACGGCGCCCGCCGGAGTGAGGCGAAGGCGACGGCCACCACCCAGATCGCGCCGATCGCGACGAGCACGAGCAACGCAATCGCCGTCGCGTACGACGACGGCTGCAACGAGAGCAGGTCGATGATGAGCCAGATCACGAGTGCGGTCATCGCGAACGCCTCGAGGAACAGCATGATGCTCACCACTGCAAGTGCGCCTCGCACTCCGCCTCGAGGTCGAGCAGCGGATGCCGCACCGTCGTGTAGCACGTTCTGCCCGCCGTCGTCGCGCCGATTCACAGGGTTATCCCATACACAGCTATTGATTCGATCTCTCCGCTATGCGACCCTTTATGAGGCCGAATTGATGCTCACAGGGACGTGAGCCGATCAGTCACTGATCCTACTTCCCGAGATTCGGCTTTCCCCCAAGCAGCAGCCGGATTCGGCAAGCGCAATCGTGCGCGTCTGCAATCGAAGTACACCCGCAAGGAGCATCTCCATGGATTGGCGCGACAAGGCTGCCTGCCTCACAGCAGACCCGGAACTCTTCTTCCCGGTCGGCAACACGGGTCCCGCCGTCGACCAGATCGAGAAGGCGAAGGCCGTCTGCGGCCGCTGCACGGTCACGGAAATCTGCCTGCAGTACGCACTCGAGACGGGTCAGGACTCGGGCGTCTGGGGAGGCCTCAGCGAAGACGAGCGCCGCGCCCTGAAGCGCCGCGCTGCGCGCGCACGTCGCGCATCGTGAGGCGCTCTCGGCCACGCGTGGCGCGCAGCGACACGCCTGGCCGAGAAAGGCGACAGCCGTAGCTCTCGCGGCGCGTGAGCACCGCGAAGCGTACGCGGCAGACGCCGAACCCTCCCCTACACCGCCGCGATCCAGCGCAACGGCACGTCGATCGTCACTTCGGTGCCGCGACCGACGACCGTATGCCAGTCGATCGTGCCTCCGAGCTCGCCCTGAATCAGGGTGCGCACGATCTGCGTGCCGAGTCCTTCGCCGACCTTGCCTTCGGGCAGGCCCGACCCGGTATCGCGCACCTGCACGGTGAGCGTCGTCGGCGACCGATCGGCGGTGATCTCGACGTCACCCTCCTGGCCGGCGAGACCATGCTCGACCGCGTTGGTGACGAGCTCCGTGAGCGCGAGCGCGAGCGGCGTGGCGTACTCGCTCGGCAGTACGCCGAACGACCCTGAGCGCTTCGGATGCGCCGTCGTGTTGTGCGCCGAAGCGACCTCGGCGACGAGTAGCAGGGCACGGTCGAAGACGGCATCGAAGTCGACGTTCTGCGTGAGTCCTTCTGAGAGGGTGTCGTGCACCACAGCGATCGCGCCGACACGGCGCATGGCCTGCGTGAGCGCCTCGCGCGCCTCGTCGGAGTGCGTGCGACGGGCTTGGATGCGCAGCAGCGACGCGACCGTCTGGAGGTTGTTCTTCACCCGATGATGGATCTCGCGGATCGTCGCGTCTTTGGTGATGAGCTCCTGCTCCTGGTGGCGGAGCTCGGTGACGTCCCGGCTCAGCACGATGGCGCCGATGCGCTCACCGTGGTGGCGGATCGGGATGGCGCGCACCGACACGGTGACTCCGCGCGATTCGACGTCGGTGCGCCACGGTGCCCGGCCGGTGACGACGAGCGGCAACGACTCATCGACGACGAGCTTGCCGGCGAGGAGCCGCGTGGTCACTTCGGCGAGAGACTCGCCCTCGAGCTCGTCATCGAAGCCCATGCGGTTGAAAGCGGAGAGCGCGTTCGGGCTCGCGAACGTCGTGATGCCATCGACATCGAGCCGGATGAGGCCGTCTGAGGCGCGCGGCGCACCTCTGCGCGGCCCTGTCGGCGCGCCCAGGTCGGGGAAGTCGCCCGACGCGATCATCTGGAAGAGCTCTTCAGCGCACTCGTTGAACGTGACCTCCTGCCGGCTCGGCGTTCGCGTGGCGCCGAGGTTCGTGTGCCGCGTGATCACGGCCACGGGGTTGGGTGCGACAGCAGTACCGGCGGTCGTGAGGCGCCGCATCACCGGCACGGCGCGCACGCGAGTCGGCATCTCTTCGTACCAGTCGGGGGCGGACGAGTCGACGATGCGTGCGCTCGAATACGCCTGGCCGACGAGTTCACGCCACTGCGGCTTGATCTGCTGGCCGACGAAGTCGCGGTAGAACAGGGTCGCCGCACTCGACGGTCGAGCGTGCGCCACTGCGACGAAGCCATCGTCGCTGGATGGCACCCAGAGCACGATGTCGGCGAAGGCGAGGTCGGCGAGCAACTGCAGGTCACCGACGAGCATGTGCAGCCAATCGACGTCGGGCTGACTGCTGCGGCCCTGGGCGAGGACGAGATCACTGAGGGTCGACACAGCACCAGCGTAATGCCCGGACTCCGGTCAGCTTGTTGCAGCCCGCCGCAACGCCGGAAACGCGAAACTCCTGCGGCGCGCCTGCGGTACCGGCAAGAGGCTCTCGAGCGCATACTCGCGAATGGAGGCGCGCAGCGGCGAGCGCGGTGCCGCGTCACGCAGTGTGCGTGCGGTGAGGATCGCGGCATCCGTCGCCTTGGCATCGTGCGGCAGCAGTGTCGCGTCGGAGAGCCCACCGAAGCGGCGCAGCGTCTGGCGCACCTGCGCGTGCGCGTCGATGCCGAGCGCACTGGTGCGCACCCGATTCACGACGACGTCGATGCGCTCCGGATCGACGTGGTCGATGAGTTCGCCGTGCCCGCGAAGCAAGCGGGAGAGCCCGACCGGGTCGGCCAAGCCGACGGCGACCACTCGGTCGGCGGCGGCGAGAGCTGCGAACGTCGCGGCGTTGCGTCGCGGAGCGAACTGGTCGCTCGTGAGTTCTTCGTCGTGCTCGAGGCTGAACCCGGTGTCGACGATGACGTACTCGACCCACGCGCGCATCGCGCCGATCGCCGCGGTCACCCGCTCGCGCGAGAGTTCGGGCCAACGGCTCGGACCGACGAGGCCGGTGAAGACGTTGAACGCCGCGCGTGGCACCGAGTAGCGCTGGGCGATGCGTTCGAGCTCGGCGCGGTCGAGCGCATCGCCGCCGGCGAGCCGGCACGCCGAGGCGAACCCGGGGGCCTCGTCGAGCAACCCGAGCGTCGGCGCGATCGCACCACCATAGGGGTCGGCGTCGACGAGTGCGACGGTGTGCCCTGCAGCGGCGATCTCGGCTGCGAGATTCACGGCGAGTGTGCTGCGTCCGGGCGCGCCACCGGGGCCCCAGACGGCGATGACCGAAGCTGTGCGGTCGTTCCTCGACCGAGGATCGCCGACGCGCGACGGCACCGGCACTCCCCCGCTCACGATCATTTCGATCTCCGGCCAGGGTGCAGCGCTGTCGATCACCTCGTGCAACCCCAGTTGTGCGGCCTCAGCGCGCTCGGCGTCGCTACCGGCCAGTGCAACCAGACGAATGCCCCGCTCGTCGCACGCGGTCAGCAGCTGCTCGCTCAGCGTGCCGCGGCCTGCGCCGACGAGCACGACTTCAGGAGCCAACAGGTCGAGGCTATCGACGAGGTCGCGCCATCCGACGAGCCGGGCGACGATCGTGTGGCCGTGCTCGACGACGTCGGCGAGGATACGGTCTTCCGTCGTGCTGTCGAGGGCGAGGGCGAGGCGCGCCATCTCACTCGCCTGCCGAGCGGGCGGGCACGAGATCGATCGCGTCGCTTGCGGCGAGCGCCTCGAGAAGCGCCGCCACCTTCTCTCGGGGAATCAGGAGCTCGACCGAGACGCCGCCGGACGAGACCATGCCCTCGCTCTCGATGATGCCGGCGATCTCGGCGCCCGAAACGAGCACCGCGGGCGGCTCGAATCCGCCGCCCTCGACCTGCTTCGCGGTCCAGACGTCGACTCGTGCACCGGCGGCGATTCCGGCGGGAAGGGCCCCACGGCTCGGCACCACGACGGTGGCCAACCCCGTGCGGTCGGCATCGTCGACCGCGGATTCGGGCACGAGCTCGCCGGCGGTCACGGTGCGCGCCACGACGAGCCCGACGGCGGGGATTTCGCCGACTTCGAGGTACTGGCCGGCGGTCGTGCCGAGCCGCACGGACTCGGTGGTGAGGTCATCAGCGTGGATGCGCGTGCCCGGCGTCATCGTGTCGCGGGCGACATAGACATCGACGCCGTCGTCGAGGCCGGTCACGAGGGCGGAGACCCCGAGGGTGGAACCCGCGATGAGCACGATCCCGATGATGAGGCGCGGGTCGAGACGCAGCGCTCCCCGCTCCCCGCGTTCCTGACGACGTGCCATCGTGTTGGTTCCTTCCGCTCTGCGCGTGTCGCGCCGGGGTCTATCGTCGCCCGAACCCGCGAGATTGGCTGGAAGTTATCCACAGCCGCCCCGACCAGCCCGCTTCCGGTCGATAATCGAAGACATGACCTCTCCAGGTTCGGGCGACGAGATCGGCCGCTTCCTCACGCTCGCAGACGCCGCCGAGATCCTCGCCGTCGATGTGACGGCCGTTGACAACCTGGTCCGCTCCGGCGAGCTGCCCGCGATTCGTATCGGCACGGCCGGTCCATGGCGCATCGAGCGCGTACAACTCGAGGTCTGGATCGAGCTCCAATACGAAGAGACGCGTCGGCACTCGGCGTGGAATCAGGGCGAGTTCGCGAACATCGCCGAGCTCTCCGGGGCACGCAGCGGGCGCCTTCGGCCCGTCGACTGAACGGGCGGCCGCGTCAGCAGAAGTCGATGAGCAGCACGCGCGCGAGCGGCACTATGCGATAGCCGTGCACCGCGTGCTCGCGTCGCGGTGCGCCGGGTTCGTGCAATGCGAGGTCGATGTGGTCGCGCGCGACCCGGTCGATCGTGCCATGCGTCTGGCCATCGAGCGTGCTCACTCGCACCGCCGTGCGGCGGCGGCACAGGTCGCGCAGCACGAAGGGCATTCCGATGCGTTCTGCGAGGCGAGCGGATGCCTCGGGCACCGACTCGAGGCTGGGCTCCAGTTGCTCGCGGGTGGGCAGCACCGCGGCGATCGCGGCTATCGGCACAACGCATTGGGCACCCGACTGCCCGGACTCGATCGATCGCCCGCTCACCCAATCGCGACCGAACACCTGGGGCCGCAATGCGATCGTTCGACCACCATGGAGCTCGATCCTGACGAACGCAGCGGGATCATCGGACTCCGATCGGGCGATCGCAGCCAGCCGATCCCGAAGTGTCAGCCGTCCGAGTCGCAGCCGTTCCTCTTCGATCGCGAGCGCGCGTTCCTCGTCACGCTGGTCGTGGTCGATCTGCGACTCGAGATCATCGAACAACAGGTCCCAACGCATGCAGAGACGCTATCGTGCGTCGCGCCATGACGGGAACGTTTTCCACAGGCGAGGAAAACTCTTGACACGGTTTCGCCGCCTGATTACGGTTCACTCAGGGAACACCCGATGTCCCCCACACGGGGGTGTACCCGTCGCCCGATCGCACGTCAGGCGAGCCCTCCTCCCCCCTGGAGCACAGATGACCGCACGCGACGCGATCGCCACCCGAACCGCCGTGATCCGAGGATCCGCCGCGCAGTTCCTCGACGATGACGACGAGTACTTCGCCCGCCAGCCCGCCCGCCGCACCGAGCTGCCCGATCCCGAGCCGTTGCTTCGCAACCTGACCCACTGCGTGATCGAGGCGCTCGGCGGCGCTCGCGACCTCGAACAGCTCGCGAGGTGGGTCAACGACGACGTCTACCGCAACCTCTCCAAGCGGGTGGTGCTCGCCGCCCGCGCACGCAGGGTCAAGGGACAATCGCCGCAACGGCCCGCGTTCTCCGTCGGACGCGTACTCATGTGCGAGCCCGCCGACGGCGTGGTCGAGGCGGTCATCATGGTGCATCAGAAGGCGAGGTCCAGGGCGGTCGCCATCCGCATCGAGGGCTTCGACCAGCGTTGGCGCGCGAGCGCCATCAGCGTGCTCTGACCCGAGACACCTGAGCACGCGCACGCCTGAGCACGCGCACGCCTGAGCGCACCTGCAGCGGACCCCGCTCACGCGAGACCCCGGTCGGGTGCAACGCACCTGACCGGGGTTTCAGCGGTGGGTTCAGCGACCCTTGCGGTCTTGAGCCCGGCGCTCCGCGCGATTCTGCGGTGCCACTTCGCCGCCCGTGCGCTGGCCGAATGCGCCGCGCGACTCTTCGGCAGCGGGCGCCTGACTCTCCGCGACGGCCCGACGTGCGCGTTGCGTCGCCGCCTGCTGCACCTGTCCGCGCTCATTGCGCACCTCGACGCCGCCGGCATCGCTCGGTGCCGAATAGCTGAGCTTGTCGACGGTCGCGCCCTGGCGGCCGAGGCCCTTCGCTTCGATCTTGGCTCCAGCGCCTGCCTGCGGCGCGACCTCGACCTCGAGGTTGAAGAGGAAGCCGACCGTCTCTTCGCGGATCGAGCCCATCATCTGCTGGAACATGGCATAGCCCTCGCGCTGATACTCCACGAGAGGGTCGCGCTGCGCCATGGCGCGCAGGCCGATGCCGTCTTTCAGGTAGTCCATCTCGTAGAGGTGGTCGCGCCAGCGACGGTCGATGACCGAGAGCACGACACGACGTTCGAGTTCGCGCATCGCGGGCGAGCCGAGCTGCTGCTCGCGCCGGGAGTAGGCCATCTTCGCGTCGGAGAGAATCTCTCGGCGGATGAAGTCGCGGTTCACGCGACCCTTCTCGCCTGCCTCGGCGACGACCTCGTCGATCGTGATGCCGATCGGATAGAGCGTCTTGAGTTCAGTCCAGAGCGCGTCGAAGTCCCACTCGTCGGGGTTGCCTTCGGCAGTGTGGGTGTCGAGCACCTCGTCGATGACGTCTTCGAGGAACCGCTGCGTGCGCTCGTGCAGGTCGTCGCCCTCGAGGATGTGACGGCGGTCGCTGTAGATGGCCTCGCGCTGGCGGTTCAGCACGTCGTCGTACTTCAGCACATTCTTGCGGATCTCGGCGTTCCGGGCTTCGACTTGAGATTGCGCAGATCGAATGGCGCGCGAGACGACCTTCGACTCGATGGCGACATCGTCGGGCACTCCGCGCGACATGAGGCTCTCGGCGGCACCGGCGTTGAAGAGTCGCATGAGGTCGTCGGTGAGCGAGAGGTAGAAGCGGCTTTCGCCGGGGTCACCCTGACGGCCCGAGCGACCACGCAGCTGGTTGTCGATGCGGCGCGATTCGTGACGCTCGGTACCGAGAACGTAGAGCCCGCCGGCGCTGAGCACCTTCGCGGCTTCGACCCCGACCTCGCCCTTGACCTTCTCGAACACCGTGTCCCACTCGGCTTCGTACTCGTCGGGGGTGTCGACCGGGCTGAGGCCGCGCTCGTGCATGAGCTGCACGGCGATGAACTCGGCATTGCCGCCCAACATGACGTCGGTGCCGCGACCGGCCATGTTCGTCGCGACCGTGACGGCGCCGTGCCGGCCCGCCTGCGCGACGATCGCGGCCTCACGCGCGTGGTTCTTCGCGTTCAGCACCTCGTGCCGCACGCCCTTCTTGGCGAGGAGTCGGGAGAGGTATTCGCTCTTCTCCACGCTCGTCGTGCCGACGAGCACGGGCTGGCCCTGCTTGTGGCGTTCCACGATGTCTTCGACGACCTGCGCGAACTTCGCCTCCTCGTTCTTGTAGACGAGGTCGGGCTGGTCGAGGCGCACCATCGGCTTGTTGGTGGGGATCGCCACGACGCCCAGCTTGTAGGTAGCCATGAACTCGGATGCCTCGGTCTCGGCGGTACCGGTCATACCCGAGAGCTTGCCGTAGAGGCGGAAGTAGTTCTGCAGCGTGACGGTGGCGAGAGTCTGGTTCTCGGCCTTGACCTGCACTCCCTCTTTCGCCTCGATCGCCTGGTGGATGCCCTCGTTGTAGCGACGCCCGACGAGGATTCGGCCGGTGTGCTCGTCGACGATCAGCACCTCGCCGTTCATCACGACGTAGTCCTTGTCGCGCTTGAACAGGGCGTTGGCCTTGATGGAGTTGTTCAGGAACGAGATCAGCGGCGTGTTCGCCGACTCGTAGAGGTTGTCGATGCCGAGGTAGTCTTCGACCTTCTCGATGCCAGGCTCGAGCACGCCGACGGTGCGCTTCTTCTCGTCGACCTCGTAGTCTTCGCCCGCCACGAGTCGCTTCGCGAGATTCGCGAACTCGGTGAACCACCGGTTCGCCTCGCCCGAAGCGGGGCCCGAGATGATGAGCGGCGTGCGAGCCTCGTCGATGAGGATCGAGTCGACCTCGTCGACGATCGCGAAGTGGTGGCCGCGCTGCACCATGTCGCTCGACTGCCAGGCCATGTTGTCGCGCAGGTAGTCGAAGCCGAACTCGTTGTTCGTGCCGTAGGTGATGTCGGCCGTGTACTGCTCGCGTCGCACTTGCGGGTTCTGGCCGGCCACGATGCACCCGGTGGTCATGCCGAGGGCGCGGAACACACGGCCCATGAGTTCGGACTGATAGCTCGCGAGGAAGTCGTTGACCGTGACGATGTGCACGCCACGGCTGGTGAGCGCGTTGAGGTACGCGGCGGTGGTCGCGACGAGGGTCTTGCCCTCACCGGTCTTCATCTCGGCGATGTTGCCGAGGTGCAGGGCCGCCCCGCCCATGAGCTGCACATCGAAGTGGCGGAGACCGAGGGTGCGCCGACTCGCTTCGCGCACCGCTGCGAACGCCTCGGGCAGCAGGTCGTCGAGCGATTCGCCGTTCGCGTAGCGCTCGCGGAGCTCGACCGTCTCGTTCCGCAATTCGTCGTCACTGAGCGACTGGAATCCGTCTTCGAGGGCGTTGATCGCCGCTGCGTAGTTCTCCAGCCGCTTGAGGGTGCGGCCCTCACCGACGCGGAGGACCTTTTCCAGAATCGAAGCCACGAATGTTCTCCTGTTGTTGTTGGGCGCAGGGCCTCGGGTTGAGCCCCGGGCACGCCCGTTGCCGCCGTGCAGACGGCCATCATAGCCATGCTAGCGGTGAACGAGCCGGGTCTCACTGAGCTGCCGGAGGCTCCGCCCGTCACGTTCACCGAGCTCGTCGAAGTGAACACGACGGCACCGGGCCGCCCATCGCGCTCACTGAGCGTGTCGAAGGGATCGCGGCCGCGCCGGTCTGCTCGCTTCGACAGGCTCAGTGAGCAAACCCGCTCAGCGAGCAAACCCGCTCAGCGAGCAAACCCGCTCAGCGAGCGGATGTCACGCGCTGGCGCGCTGCAACTCGACCGGAGAGGTCGATGGCGCCCGCTCCTCGGCGCGTTCGTCGAGTCCGATGAGTCCGTAGTCCCACCCCTTGCGCCGGTAGACGACGCTGGGACGCCCCGACTCCGCATCGACGAACAGATAGAAGTCGTGACCGACGAGCTCCATGAAGTACAGCGCGTCGTCGACGGTCATCGGCGTGGAGGCGAACACCTTTCGGCGGATCACGACGGGGCAATACACCTCGTCTTCCTCGACGTGCGGCTCGTTCTCGTCGACAACGGGGATGCTGCCCGTGCGCACCTGCTCGAGCACTTCGGACGCTGCGGCCTGCACACCGACGTCGGAGAATCCGACATCGGTCGCCTCACGAAGCGAGGTCGGCCGTCGGGACCCGCCGCGGTGTACTTTGCGGCGGTCCTTCGCCCGTCGGATGCGCTCGAGCAACCGCCCGAGCGCGACGTCGAACGCCGCATACTTGTCGGATCCGTCTGCCTCGGCGCGGACCACTGGCCCTTTGCCGACGAGAGTGAGTTCGACGCGGTCGGGGCCTGGGTTGCCGTTCTTCTCGTTGTGACGGCTGAGCTTCACGTCGAGTGAGATCGCGCGCTCGGCCAGATGCGTCACCTTCTCGGCCTTCTCCGCCGCATAGGCGCGGAATCGGTCCGTGATTCCCAGGTTTCGTCCGACGATGTTAAGTTCCATGACGACCTCCGTTCACCGACGTGTCACCCGGTTCTGAAGGGTGGATCGACCACGCCTGTCCTGCCACCGTAGCCCCCTTGTACGGCAATGTCACGGCGTGTTTCCCGTGAGGTTCCTGCACGCCGCGGGAACCTCCGCGGTGTCTCGGCGAGCACCGCGACCGCGACAGTCTCACCCCCCGCCGCGGTGAGCACGCGCACCGCTTCGGTGAGGGTGGACCCGGTCGTGACGATGTCGTCGACGAGGAGGAATCGGCGTCCAGTGAGGTCGGCGCCAGCGCCGCCGGCCTCCGTCGCCGCGGCGAGGATCGTTGGCCGGCGACCGCGGACCGCGAGCCCACCCGCTGCATTCCGACGCCGGGAATCGGCGTCGAGGCCGGCCTGGTCGACACGTTCCCGAGCAAGCTTCAGCACGCGCGACGAGCGGATGCCGCATCGCTCGAGCAGCACGTCGATGGGCACGTACCCGCGCGCGCGCCGCGCAGCAGGCGACGACGGAATCGTGCACACCTCGATCGGCGAGCCGGCGGGAACTTCGGCGAGGGCGGCGAGGATCGCACCGCGCAGGGCGGGGGCGAGCGCCCACGCAGCATCCGTTCGCGCACCGTCTTTGAACGCGCCGATCACTGCGGCAGCCACTCCCGCGTACTCGAGGCCCGCCCACCCCCTCAGCGCGTCTCGCTCGACCCGCCGAGGCGCAGGGACGAGTGCGAGAGCACACACGGCGCACACGCTGCGGTCGGGCGCGCCGCAGCCCGAGCACGTGACCGGCAGCAGAATCGCGAGTGCGTCGCGCACCGCGGCCTCCACGAGCCCCGCGAAGCGTGATTCCGCCTGGCGCGGCGCGGGCTCGTGGTGCATCGCAACACCCTGGCGGGTCCGGAAGAGGCGTGCGCGCGCGCCCGCAGAGTTCGGGCGACGATCGTGCGTACGGTCGCTGTGGAGGACGAGTCGACTCAGTCGGGCTGCTGCGCTGCGATGAGAGTGATGCCGCTGGCCCGTGGTTGCCAGCCGACACCGCTGCGCGCAACGAGCACATCATCGGCGGTCAGCACTCGCAGCTCGGATTCGCTGTTGCCGCCGACGATCGAGCGACCGCCCTCGGGCCCCTCGCTGATCGCTGCGAAGCCTCCGAGCTCTTGGATCACCATCTGTGTGCCGCCGCCCGGCAGTTCCGTGAGGGAGGCGACGGTGCGGTCGTCGAGCCAGGCCACGTCGAGGGGGGTGCCTTGGGCATCCGCAAGGCCGAGGATCGGGCCGAGCGCGATCGGCGTGCCCGAGGCGTCGCGCTGGATCGCGACGGCCACGAAGTGCGTACTCGCCCCGTCGCCGAGGAGCGCGATGAGTCGGGTGGAGTCGCGCGACACCTCGATCGCGGCGATCGAGGAACCGCTCCACGGCACCGGCATCTGCACGCCATCGCTCGGCTCGTCTGCTGGGTACCAGATGAGCTGGTCGGGGGAATCCGTCGGCACCGACCAGACGATGCCTTCGCCGTCGATCGAGGGCACCACGAGCCCCTCACGCGGATCGAGGCGCACAGGCTCCTCGCCTGCGCGCACGACCCAGACGCCCTCGGCGTTGCGCACTGCGGCCGCCTCGCCGCCGACGCCGAGCGAGACTCCGGTGGGCAGAAGCAGGTCGACCTGCGGCGAGATGCCCGGAATCTGTTCGATACCCTCCCCCGACGTCGCGAGATGGCCGAAGGTTGTGCCGTCGGAGACCGCCGGCAGAGGATCCACCGATGGGTTCACGACCGGAACCGGTGAGAGCTCGGGAACGTCTTGCTCGGCACCGTTCAGCGAGAGGGTGACGGAGTCGACGTTCCGCACACCGTCGAGGCTCTCCTCGAGCTGCAGATGCATGCGTTGCACGGTGACGAGGTCGTCGAAGGTCGCTCCGGCGAGGTCGACGCTCGCCACACGACCGCTGATGGGCACCGATGCCGGGTCGAGTCGCACGCCCTCGGGGAATGAAGAGACCACGCCCGGCGCGAGCCATGCGGCCGGCCCAGCGAGCAGCGCACGCACGATGCTCGTCTGTGCCGAGTCCCGCCCCGCGAACCAGCGCAGGTCGGGCACGAGGTAGTCGTACTGCGGGTCGAAGAAATAGAGCGCGTAGTCGCGGAAGACCTGGGTGAAGGTCGTCTCGTCGAGCAGCAGGCCCTGCGGCGCCGACGAGATTCGCCACTGCCCGTCGATCTGTTCGAAGTTGTACGGGAGCGGAATCGGCGACGTCGACTCCGACACGACGTACTGCCCGGACTCGGAGAGCGATGCCGCGGGAGTGGCTTCGACGACCATCGACGTCTCGCCGGTGACCACGAATTCACGATCGGCGAGGACGTCGATCGTGGCCCCGGCGGCCCGCCATTCGTCCGCGAAGGCGGTCGTGAGGAACTGGCGCGCCACCTGGTAGTTGTTGTTGGGGCTCGCCGCAGCCGCAAGGAACCCATCGAGGATCTGCTGCTGCGTCGCATCCTTCGCCGGCGGCGCCGCAATCGTGTCGAGCTCGAGCGGCTCCTCGACGGGTGCCGGATCGCCCGCATTCACGCCGCCGGAACTCGGAATCGAGACGCACCCGGCGAGCAACACCGCCACGGCGAGGGCCGCGGATACCGCGAACACACGTCTACGCATCGCGCACCTCCTGCTCTGCGACATCCGTCTCGACCGCGGTCTCGGTCTCGACCGCGGCATCGGGGGCGACCGCACGTACGACACCGGTTGCCGGCGGCCCCGTCGCATCGATGTCATCGGGTTCGAGCGGCAGCGGGGACTCGACGGCCCCGAGATCAGCGTCGGCCGTGCGAGGCAGCGTGAGCCGGAACACGGTGCCCGAGCCGCGCCTCGACCAGACTTCGAGCGAGCCGCCATGGGCGACGGCGTCTTCGAGGGCGATGGCGAGTCCGAGACCGGTGCCGCCGATCGTGCGAGTGCGACTCGGGTCGGCCCGCCAGAACCGGTCGAACACCCGCGCGGCTTCATCGGCGGTCATGCCGTGACCGTAATCGCGCACCGAGAGGGCGATGGCCGACTCGTTGCTGTCGACGGCGACGACGATCGGCCGCCCCTCGCCGTGCTCGATGGCGTTGCCGAGGAGGTTGCGCACGATACGGCGGATGCGGCGCGGGTCGACGCGCGCATCGAGATGGCCGCCGGGGGCGTCCAGCCGCAGCTCGCTGCCGCGGCTGCGGGCGAGTTCGTGCATCGACTCGATCGCGTCGCCCGCGAGGTGCACGAGGTTCGTCGGCTCGGTCTCGAGTTCGACCGAACCCGCGTCGTAGCGACTGATCTCGAGCAGGTCGGCGAGAAGCGTCTCGAACCGTTCGGTCTGCGTGTGCAGCAGCTCGACGGTGCGCGAGGTCGGGCCGGGAAAATCGTCGCGCTGACCGTAGAGCACGTCGCCCGCGAGCCGGATCGTCGTGAGCGGCGTGCGCAGCTCGTGAGAGACATCCGAGACGAATCGCTGCTGCATCACAGAGAGTTCCGCGAGCTCGCGAATGCGGGCCTGCAGGCTGTCGGCCATGCCGTTGAACGAGGCCGCGAGCGTCGCCAACTCGTCTTCGCCCTTCTCGGGCATGCGCACGCCGAGATCGCCGGCCGCGAGCCGCCGGCTCGTCGCCGCCGTCGAACGGATCGGCTCGATCACCCAGCGCACGACGAGCAGGGTGATCGCGCTGAGCAGCAGGAGCAGCGCTGCGGCGCCGATGAGGCCGACGAGCTGCATGAACGCGAGCGTCTTTTGCGCTGCGGCGAAGTTGTACCCGATGTAGAGCTCGTACGCTCCGGCGGCCGGCACCACGATCGTGCTGCCGACGACGACGCCGGGATCGTCGGCGCCGTCGTCGTCCTCGAGCGCGACCGACTGCCAGTACTGACCGCCTTCATCGCCCTGCACCCGTTCGCGCAACTCGGGTGTGATGACGCCCGCGAGACTCGGCGCGATTCGGGTGGGCGGGGCGCTCGAATTCGGCACCTCGTCTGGATGACGGAAGTAGGCGATCGACGCGCTGCCCGACACGCTCCGTACCGTGCGTACGACGTCTCCCATCACGGCCTGCAACGACGCCGGATCCAGATCGGTGGCCTCCGACCCTTCGAGGATCTGCTGGGCCGCGACGGTCGCGTCGTTGGCGTCTTTGAGGGCCCCCTCGAGCTGCGCCTGGAAGAGGTTCGAGGCGATGCTGAACGAGATGTAGATGCCGATCACGAAGATCGCGAGCGACGAGAGGGCGAGCGTGATGATGACCGTGCGAAACTGCAGCGAGCGCCGCCAGAGCTCGGTCACCTGGCGGGGCAGAGCTGCGACGCGACGCCCCGCGTCACGCCACGAGCCGGCGCTGAGGAGCGCCGGGGACTCTGCCTGCGACATCCGCTCGCCTAGGTGGTCGGGCCGGCTCGGTAGCCGACGCCGCGCACGGTCATGACGATGCGCGGGTTGTCGGGGTCGTGCTCGACCTTCGCGCGAAGGCGCTGCACGTGCACGTTCACGAGGCGCGTGTCGGCCTTGTAGTGATAACCCCACACCTGCTCGAGCAGCATCTCGCGGGTGAACACCTGCTGCGGCTTCGAGGCGAGGGTGAGGAGCAGGTCGAACTCCAGCGGTGTGAGATTGATGCGGGTCTCACCGCGGCGTACCTCATGCCCGGCCGCATCGATCGTGAGATCGCCGATGCGGAGCGTCGCGGCCACCGGTTCGGGTGCCGGGCGCAGGCGCGTGCGGATGCGGGCGACGAGCTCTTTCGGATTGAAGGGCTTGACCATGTAGTCGTCGGCGCCCGACTCGAGCCCCTTCACCACGTCGGCGGTGTCGGTCTTCGCCGTCAGCATGATGATGGGCGTGCCCGACTCGGCGCGGATGCGCCCGCACACCTCGATGCCGTCGATGCCCGGCAGCATGAGATCGAGCAGCACGAGGTCGGGCTTCGATTCGCGGAACGCGGCGAGCGCGCCGGTGCCGTCGGCGCAGAAGTAGGGCTCGAAGCCCTCGGTGCGCAGCACGATGCCGATCATCTCGGCGAGGGCCGTGTCGTCATCGACGACGAGTACGCGTGGAGTCATCCGTTCATTCCTGTCAGCACCGCCGGGTCACGGTCGAAACCAGTGCGTCAAGCGTAGTCGGTCGCGGCTGGGAGGGTATCCGGGGCCCTGTGGACAGGCATCATCATGCCCGTGGAATGTGCGAGCATTGTGGGGAATCCGCCGGAAGGAGCCGCAATTGGTGTCAGACCACGACTGGCAGGCGCCCGGCGGTGCTCCCGCACAGCCCCCGGTGCCAGATGCCCAGAACCCGTCGTACGGGCAGGCGCCCGCGTTCCCGCCGCCACAGCCGCCCGCGGCATCCGCCGGTCCATATCCAGGTGCGCCGCCCTCGCCGCAGGCGCCGTTCGGAGCCCCGTTCGGCTGGACGCCGCCGCCGAAGCCCGGGCTCCTGCCCCTGCGCCCGCTCGGTTTCGGCACCCTGCTCTGGGCGCCGTTCCGGGTGCTGCGACGCAACCCGGCCGCGACGTTCGGCACGGGTCTCGTCGTTCAGCTGGTCTCGGTCGTCGCGACGCTCGCGGTCGTACTGCCGTTCGCGATGCTCGGCTTCACCCGCATCGAGGGGGCGTCGTCCGAAGACGTCGACGCCGTGCTCTCGGGCGCCGTGGGCGGCTTCATCCTGCTGATGCTCGTGCCGGTCGTGCTGTCGCTCGTCGCGAGCGCCTTCCTGCAGGGCGTGATGGTCGTCGAGGTCGCCAGCGGCACGCTCGGCGAACGACTCGGCTTCGGTGCGCTCTGGAAGCGGGCGGCGAAGCGCATCTGGCCGTTGCTCGGCTGGACGGCGATCGTGACGGGCGCGGTTCTCCTCGTGGTCGCAGTGTTCGTCGTAGTCATCGTGGTCGCGGCGCTCACCGACCCGTTCACCCTGATCATGGCGATACTCGTCGTGCTGTTCGCCGCACTCGGCCTCGTCGTCCTCGCCGCTTGGCTCGGCACGAAGCTCTCGCTCGTGCCGAGCGTCATCGTGCTCGAGGGTGCCGGCATCGGCACCGCCATGCGTCGTTCCTGGCGCCTGACCGACGGCTACTTCTGGCGCACCTTCGGCACACTGCTGCTCGTCGGGTTCATCCTGAACCTCGCCTCCCAAGTCGTCGTGCAGCCGGTGTCGCTCGTCGGCACGATCCTCGCCGCAGTGATCGATCCGACCGGCAGCGGCGCAGCCGTCGCGATCACGGTCGTGACGACGGTCGTGACCGTCATCCTCTCGCTGTTGATCGGCGCCATCACCGCGGTCGTGCAGGCCTCGCTCGTCGCCGTCATCTACATCGACCTGCGCATGCGCAAAGAAGCCCTCGATCTCGAACTCGTGCGGCATGTCGAACAGCGTGACGCCGGGTCGCCCGTGACCGATCCCTACCGCGCACCCGCACCCGCGCCCGCCGCGCCGGTGGGCACCGCACCAGCTCCGCCGTGGTCTTGACCCTGTTCCGCGGCACGCCCATCGACCCCGACGCGCCCGAGGCGCGTCGGTGGCTCGAAGACGAACTCGCCAAGCCCGAGTACCAAGCGGCGAAGCCGAGTCCCTTCGATCTCTTGATGCAGGCGATCCGCGACTGGTTCCTCGGGCTCTTCGACGGCGCCACTGGGTTGCCCGCGCCGATCCTCACGCTGCTGATCGTGCTGCTGGTGATCGCGGTGGTGGTGGTCGGCATCCTCGTGTTCGGGCTTCCGCGGCTGCGACGCCGACGCCGGAGCGAGGTGCCGCTCTTCGACGACCACGATCTGCGCGACCTCGAGACATTGCGGCGGGCGGCCGCCGCAGCTGCCTCGGCAGGCGACTGGCCCCTCGCCATCGAGGAGCGATTCCGCGCGCTCGTGCGGGGTCTCGTCGAGCGCGAGGTCGTCACGGTGCATCCCGGCACGACGGCGAGGGGGTTCGCGGATGCCTCGGCACGCCCCTTCCCCGAGTTCGGAACGCAGCTGCGTGCAGCCGCCGCAGACTTCGATGGCGTGCGCTATCTCGGCCGCGCCGGCTCGCCCGAGGACTACGAGCGACTGAGTGTGCTCGAGCGAGACATCTCGGGTGCCCGTCCGGCGAGCGCCGTCCAAGTGGCATCCGACACCGATGACGGCACCGAGACCGGCACCGGTGACCGCGAAGCCGCCGGGGTCTCTCGATGAGGGCCTCCGTGGCCGACGCGCCTGCGCCCGCGTCTGTGCCCCCGTCTGCGCCAACAAGCACGGTGCCACCGAGCACGGCGCCCGCCGTGACCCCCACGGTTCGTGCTTTCGTGCGGCACCGTCGGGCCTGGATCGTGATCGCCGCCGTGCTCGTGCTCGGCGCGCTACTCGTGATCGCGATCCAGGGTGGTGCCCGCCAGCCGGGCTCGCCGCTCGCCGCCGACAACCCGGCCCCCGCGGGCGCGAAGGCGCTCGTCGAGGTGCTACGCGGCCACGGCGTCACGGTGCTCGAGGCGCGGTCGCTCGAGCCCGCCCTCGACGCAGCCACTGCCGGTGCGACGGTGATGTTGTACGACGAATACGGCATCCTCGACGATCGACGACTTGCCGAACTCGCCGACGCGGCCGACCGTCTGGTCATCGTCGAGCCCGGGTTCACGGCACTCGAGACGCTCGCACCGGGTGTGCGCCTCGCCGGTGCGGCGAGCGGCCCCATCGACGACGTCGACTGCGATCTCGGCCCTGCCGCGCGCGCCGAGTCGCTTTCAGACGGGCAACGGCTGCTCACGATCGACGATGAGGCTGCCGACGCCGGGTGGCAGGGCTGCTTCCGCGACGGCGAGTTCGGTTTCGCCGTCGCGGCCGGTCCCGGCCCGAGCGGCGGCGGCGGCGAGATCACGATCGTCGGCGCCACAACGGTCTTCGCGAACGAGACGATCACCCAGGCGGGCAACGCGGCGCTCGCGATCGGGCTCGCCGGGGCATCCGATGACCTCGTCTGGTACCTGCCGGGCCCCGGTGACGCCGACTCGGCCGACGCCCCCACGATCGGTGAGCTGACGCCCGGTTGGGTGAGCCCCGTCATGGTGCTCGCCATCATCGTGGTGATCGTCGCCGGCATCTGGCGCGGTCGCCGCTTCGGTCCGCTCGTCGTCGAGAACCTTCCCGTGCACGTGCCCGCAGGTGAGACGAGCGCAGGTCGGGCGCGCCTCTACGCGCGCACCGCTGCACGAACCCACGCACTCGACCAATTGCGAATCGGCACGATCCGCCGCATCGCGCTGGCGCTGCGGCTCCCCCGTTCGGCCGATGTCGACCAGGTGACGGATGCCGCAGCGCGCGCGACCGGCCGCGACGAGGCATCCGTGCGGCGACTGCTCGTCGACGCCGATCCGATGCACGACCGCGAGCTCGTCGACCTCGCCGGCGCGCTCGCCCGGCTGGAGTCCGACGTGCACCGCACCCTCGACCCGCATGCTTCGCGCCCTGAGCCCGTCGAAGGTGGCGCACGCGCTTCGACAAGCTCAGCGAACGACGCAAGCTCAGCGAACGATGCAAGCTCAGCGAGCGATGCTCAGACAACCGACCCCACAGGAAGGCTCCCATGACCGACCCCACCTTCGCTCCGACCGGCGCAGCGACCGACGATGAGCTCCGCGCCGCGCTCAACCGCGTGCGCACCGAGGTCGGCAAGGCCGTCGTCGGCCAAGACGGCGCCGTCACCGGCCTCATCATCGCCCTGCTCACGCGCGGCCACGTGCTGCTCGAAGGTGTGCCGGGCGTCGCCAAGACGTTGCTCGTGCGCACCCTGAGCCGCACCCTGCAGCTCGACACGAGACGCCTGCAGTTCACCCCCGACCTCATGCCGGGCGACGTCACCGGCTCACTCGCGTACGACCCGCGTTCCGGTGAGTTCGCGTTCCGCGAGGGGCCCGTGTTCACGAACATCCTGCTCGCCGACGAGATCAACCGCACGCCGCCGAAGACGCAGTCCGCACTGCTCGAGGCGATGGAGGAGCGCCAGGTCTCCGCCGACGGCGTGACCCGGCCTCTCCCCGACCCGTTCATGGTCGCCGCGACCCAGAACCCGATCGAGTACGAAGGCACCTACTCGCTGCCCGAGGCGCAGCTCGACCGGTTCCTGCTGAAGCTCGTGCTCGACGTGCCCGAGCGAGTCGACGAGCTGAAGCTCCTCCGCCGCCATGCCGACGGCTTCGATCCGCATGACCTCGCCGCGGCGGGCGTCACCCCGGTGCTGGGCGCGGCCGAACTCGCAGCGGCTCGCGCCGCGGCATCCGCTGTTCGCGTCGAAGACGACGTGCTCGGTTACCTCGTCGACCTGGCGCGAGCCACTCGCCGAAGCCCGTCGATGCGGCTCGGTGTGAGCCCGCGAGGCACGACGGGCCTGCTCGCCGCCTCGAAGGCGTGGGCGTGGCTCACCGGCTACGAGTCACTCACGCCCGACCACGTGCAGGCGATGCTGCTGCCCGTGTGGCGCCATCGCGTGCAACTGCGGCCCGAGGCAGAGCTCGAGGGCGTCTCGGTCGATGCCGTGCTGGCGTCGATCGTGCAACAAGTGCAGGTGCCGCTCTGATATGACACGGATCTGATATGACACTGACCGGTCGGTTCGCACTGCTCGTGGCGCTCGGCGTCGTGCCCGTCGTCGTCGCTGGTGTCGTCGGCGCGCCCGAGGCGTGGATCGCGCTGCTCGGTTGGCTCGCACTCGTCATCGGCGCCGGCGTGCTCGACCTGTCGCTCGCTGCATCGCCTCGACGGGTGGCGCTGCACCGTGATCTGCCCGATCGCGTGCGGCTGGGCGAGCGGATCACCGCGTCGCTCAGCGTCGAGAATCTGGGGCAACGGATGCTCCGGGCGACGGTGCGTGACGGATGGGAGCCATCGGCCGGGGTCACCGGCTCCAATCGTTCGCCACTGCGAGTGCCGCCAGGCGAACGTCGACGTGTCTCCCTGGAGCTCACACCATGGCGTCGCGGCGACCGGCGCACCGAGCAGGTCACGATCCGCTCGGCCGGCCCCCTCGGCCTGTGGTCGCGGCAGGCCACGCTCGCCGCTCCGGGCCGTGTGCGGGTACTGCCGCCGTTCCACTCGCGCGTGCACCTGCCATCGCGGCTCACTCGCCTGCGCGAACTCGACGGGCGCACGCCGCTTCTCATCCGCGGGCAGGGCACCGAGTTCGACTCGATCCGCGAGTACGTGCGCGGCGACGACGTGCGCTCGATCGACTGGCGGGCGACCGCTCGGCACGCCGACCCCGAGGTGCCGGGCAATATGCGGCTCATGGTCCGCACCTGGCGCCCCGAGCGCGATCGCCGCATCGTCATCGTCGCCGACACCTCGCGCACCGCCGCCGCACGCATCGCCGACGAACCGCGGCTCGACACGGCGTTCGAGGCGTCGCTACTGCTCGCCGCCCTCGCCTCCCACGCCGGCGACCGGGTCGACTTCCTCGCGTGGGACCGCCGACTTCGCGGACGCGTGCACGGGGCGAGCGGGCCGGAACTGCTCGCCCGCATGGTCGACGCCATGGCCGGCATCGACGCCGAGCTGATCGAGGCGGACTGGGCTTCCGTTCCGAGTCAGGTGCGACGCATCACGAGCCAGCACGCCCTCGTCGTGCTGCTCACCGCGGCGGACTCGCCGGGCAGCGCCCGCGGGCTGCTCTCGGTGCTGCCGCAGTTGACCGGGCGGCACACGGTGATCGTGGCTTCCGTCGCCGACCCTGCACTCATCGACGCGAGCCGCACACGCGACGACCTCGAGCAGGTGTACGCGGCGGCGGCGGCCGAACGCGGCCTCCTCGACGGCGAGCGCGTGGGCGCCGCCATCCGCCGACTCGGCGCGCTCACCGTCACAGCCGCCCCGCATGAGCTGCCGCCGGCCCTTGCCGACCTCTACCTCGATCTGAAGGCGTCAGGGCGCCTCTGAGGCCAGGGTGACGTCGCGCGTCACCGAATGCCGCCGCGTTTCGTCGCGCGTCGCGATGTTTCCCCCACGCTCAGCGGATTCTCAACATTTGCGCGCGGTTCACCGACGGCGACGATCGGGGTCGCTATCGTCACAGCAGGCGCTGCCGGGGGGTCGCGCCATCATTCGACTTCCCATTGCAGGAAAGGAACTCCCGTGTCTGACACCGCAGTTGTCGTCGAGGCCCCCTCGACCGCGCAGAAACTCACCGCCGAACTCCTCGGCACCTTCATGCTCGTCTTCGGCGTGGTCGGCGCGGTCGTCTTCGCCGCGGGCTTCGCGGGCGGCGAAGGAGGCCTGAACATCGGATTCCTCGGCGTTTCCCTCGCCCTCGGTCTCTCCGTGGTCGTCGGTGCGTATGCCTTCGGTCCGTTCTCGGGCGGGCACTTCAACCCCGCAGTGAGCATCGGTCTCGCCGTCGCCGGCCGATTCTCGTGGCGAGAGGTCGGACCGTACATCGCCGTGCAGATCGTCGGCGGCATCCTCGCGTCGAGCCTGCTGCTCGCGATCCTGTCGGCCGGCCCGAAGTTCGACATCATCATCTTCACCGGCGCATCGACCGGCTACGACGAGCTCTCGCCCGGCGGTTACGGCCTGTGGTCGGTCTTCCTCATCGAGACGATCGCCACGGCCGTCTTCCTCTTCGTGATCCTCGGCGTCACGGGCGCTCGCGCCGCCGCCGGTTTCGCCCCGCTCGCGATCGGGCTCACCCTGACGCTGCTCGCCCTCGTCGCGATCCCCGTCTCGAACGCCTCGTTCAACCCGGCGCGCTCCATCGCCACCGCGCTCTATGGCGGCGGCATCGCCTGGAGCCAGCTGTGGGTCTCGATCGTCGCACCGATCCTCGGCGCGATCATCGCCGGCGCGATCTACAAGGTCGTCTTCGACCGAACAAAGCAGCTCACGGCGTAGTTCGCGCGTAGTCCGCACCGCGATGGCGGATGTCCCACGGGGCATCCGCCATTCGTCATCTCAAGCGACTCGTCACGACGGCCACGACCGCGCGCACGACGGCCACCACCGGTTTCATGTGCAGCTATTCAGGAGCGGAGAGGTGTCGCCGACTCCCAGAGAACCTCCCGCGACGCGACACGCACTCCGCTCCTGAATTGCTGCACACGTTCAGACGCGGGCGCCGCCAAAAGGGTGCCGCAGACGGCGAAGCGGATGCCGCGGCATCCGCTCGATCAGCCGGCGACGATGCGCCGCGCGCCCGCGTCGAACTCGACGAGATCACCGGTCTCGCCCGCGAGATGGGCCCGCCGTCCGAGCACCAACATGTACGCGAGGAAGCCGCCGAGGGCCGCCACTCCGATGCCGATCTTCACCGGCCACGGCCACGGGGCGGGAGTCACGAACCCCTCGATGAGCCCAGAGACGAAGAGGAAGAACACGAGCCCGATCGCGACGCTGAACAACGACCGCGCATCTTCGGCGAGTGCGACGCCACGCGGGCGCGCCCCTGGCGCGACCCAGGCCCAGAAGATGCGGAGCCCGGCCGCTGCTGCGACGAAGACGCACGTGAGCTCGAGCAGCCCGTGCGGTGCGATGTAGAGGAAGAAGGTGTCTGCCTCGTCGTAGGCGAACATGATCGCCGCAGTGATGCCGAGGTTCTGCGCGTTCTGCAGCACGACCCACGGCACCCAGACACCGAGAATGCCGAAGGCGACGCATTGCGCGGCGATCCATGCGTTGTTCGTCCACACCGCGCCGGCGAACGACGCAGCCGGATTCTCGGAGTAGTAGGCGACGAACCCCTCTTCGGCGAGCTGACGGAACTCGGACTCACTGCCGAGGGACGCCAGCACGCGCGGGTCTGCGCCGATCCACCAGGCGTAGAGGGCCGCGACGGCGACCGTCACGAGTGCCACGGCCAGGGTCAGCCAACGCAACCGGTACAGGGCTGCCGGCAGGCTCACGACAGCGAAGCGCGTGAACTGGCGCAGGGGGTTCTCGGGTGCGCCGGTGAACGCCAGCCGGGCGCGCGCGAGCGAGACCGACAATCGGTCGCCGAGCGCCGTCGAGCCGGCCGTCGTCTGCACGAGCGAGAGGTCGGATGCCGCGCCCTGATAGCGCTCGATGAGCTCATCGGTCTCGGGGCCGGCGAGCCGGCGGCGGCGTGCGAGCGCGTCAAGCCTCTGCCAGTCATCGTGACGAGCGGAGGCGAGTGCGTCGAGGTCCATCTGCTTGAATACTACCCATGCCCCAAGCCCCCGCCGTCGCACACCGCGTCGCCCGATTCGACAACGAGGGCGTGCTCACGGGTGAGGCCGTCGCACTCGATGTACGCCCCGCGAGCGCGCTGATCCGTGCCGGTGGAGCGGCGATCGATGTGCTCGTCTCTGTGCTGCTCTTCCTCGGCCTGCTGCTCGCGCTGGCGGGGCTCGGCATCGATGAGACCGGGTTCCAAGCCATCCTGATCGCGGGCATCGTGATCTGCATCGTCATCGTGCCGACCGCTGTCGAGACCGCGACACGGGGCCGCTCTCTCGGCAAGCTCGCGCTGGGCCTTCGAGTGGTGCGCGACGACGGCGGGGCGATCGGGTTCCGGCACGCGTTCATCCGTGCCCTCACCGGTGTTGTCGAGATCTACATGACGTTCGGCGGCCTGGCGGTGCTCGTCGGATTCCTGAACTCCTCATCGAAGCGGCTCGGCGACCTCCTGGCCGGCACCCATGCGCAGGTCGAGCGGGTGCCGAAGCTCCCCTCGACCGCCTTCGGCGTGCCCGCCGAGCTCGTCGGCTGGGCGGCGATCGCCGACGTCGGGCGCCTGCCCGACCCGCTGGCGCGCCGCGTCGCCGCGTTCTTCACGAACGCCGGGCACCTCGTTCCCGAGAGCCGCGCGCGCGTCGCGGCCTCGCTCGCCATCGAGGTCGCTCCGTTCGTCTCCCCCGTGCCCGATGCCTCGCCCGAGCTGTTCCTCGCGGGCGTCGCCGCCCTCCGGCGCGAGCGCGACGCCGCGGCGATCGCGCTCGAGGATGCACGCATGGCAGCGCTCGCCCCGGTGCTCACGGCGAACCCGACCGGGTTTCCAGAGCGCTGACGAGGTCGTCGGCCGAGTAGGCGCGCCAGCGCCGTATCGAGACCACGTGACAGGCCTCGATACGCTCCTGCGTCGCTACTCGACCAGCGGGTGTGGGCTCAGTAGCGGTACTGGTCGACCTTGTACGGACCCTCGACGGGCACGCCGATGTACGCGGCCTGCTCGGGCGAGAGCTCGGTGAGCTCCACGCCGAGCGAGTCGAGGTGCAGTCGCGCGACCTTCTCGTCGAGGTGCTTCGGCAGCACGTACACACCCACGGGGTACTGCTCGGGGCGAGCCCAGAGTTCGATCTGGGCGAGCACCTGGTTGGTGAACGAGTTGGACATGACGAACGAAGGATGCCCCGTCGCATTGCCGAGGTTCATGAGCCGCCCCTCGGAGAGCACGAGGATCGAACGCCCGCTCGGCAGCCGCCACTCGTGCACCTGCGGCTTGATCTCGATGCGCTCGGCGCCGGCGAGGGACTCGAGGCCGGCCATGTCGATCTCGTTGTCGAAGTGTCCGACGTTCGCGACGATCGCGAGGTGCTTCATGCCGAGCATGTGCTCGACCCGGATCACGTCTTTGTTACCGGTGCAGGTGACGAAGATGTCGACCTCGCCGATGACGTCGGCGAGACGGGCGACCTGGTAGCCGTCCATCGCAGCCTGCAGTGCGCAGATCGGGTCGACCTCGGCGACGATGACCCGAGCGCCCTGCCCACGCAGGGCTTCTGCGGCGCCCTTGCCCACGTCGCCGTAGCCGACGACGAACGCGACCTTGCCGCCCATGAGCACGTCGGTGGCGCGGTTCAGCCCGTCGGGCAGCGAGTGACGGATGCCGTACTTGTTGTCGAACTTCGACTTCGTGACGGAGTCGTTGACGTTGATCGCCGGGAAGAGCAGCTCGCCCTTCGCGTGCAGCTCGTACAGGCGGTGCACGCCGGTCGTGGTCTCTTCGGTGACACCTTGGAGCTCGGCCGCGATGCGGGTCCAGCGGTCGGTGCTGAGCTCGAGCGAACGGCGCAGCGTGTCGAGCACGACGCGGAACTCGTGACTCGCGTCATCCGCCGCCGCCGGCACGACGCCCGCGGCCTCGAAGTCACGGCCGTGGTGCACGAGCATCGTCGCGTCGCCGCCGTCGTCGAGGATCATGTTCGGGCCGATCCAGTCCGCATCAGATGCCGCGGCCTCGGCCGACCAGTCGAAGATGCGGTTAGTGCACCACCAGTACTCCTCGAGCGACTCGCCCTTCCAGGCGTAGACCGGCACGCCCGCGGGCGCGTCGACAGTGCCCTCGGGGCCGACGACGACCGCCGCGGCGGCCTCGTCTTGCGTGGAGAAGATGTTGCAGCTCGCCCAGCGCACCTGCGCGCCGAGCGCGACGAGCGTTTCGATGAGTACCGCGGTCTGCACGGTCATGTGCAGGCTGCCGGCGATACGGGCACCGGCGAGCGGCTTCGACGCGCCGAACTCCGTGCGGAGGGCCATCAGGCCGGGCATCTCGTTCTCGGCGAGCCGCAGCTGATGCCTGCCTGCTTCGGCGAGTGAGAGGTCGGCGACCTTGAATGGGAGGGCGGTGGTCGCAGGCAGCGTCGTCATGCGCCCATTCTGCCAGTTCGCCCCGCCCCGCGCTCGCTGAGCTTGTCGAAGGGGACACCCCTTCGACGAAGATTCGCTCGCTGAGCCTGTCGAAGCGGTGTCCCCTTCGACAGGCTCAGGGAGCAGTAGCAAGCTCAGGGAGCAGTAGCTCGCTCGGCGAGCGGCGCCGGCGTCAGTCGCGAATGAGCGCAAGCACCTCGTCGCGGACGGCCTCCATCGTCGCGGCGTCAGCACCCTCGACGTTCAGGCGCAGCAACGACTCGGTGTTCGAGGGCCGCACGTTGAACCACCAGAACGACTCGTCGCCGCCCGTCGTGCCGATGACGGTGAGTCCGTCGAGCTCATCGAACTCGGCCCGACCGGTGAATGCCTCGACGATGCGCGTGTAGGCGGAGGGCACGTCTTCGACGACCGAGTTGATCTCGCCCGACAGCGAGTAGGGCGTGAAGCGCGTCGACATCTCGGAGAGCGGGCCCTGCTGGGTGCCGAACTCGGCGAGCACATGCATTGCCGCGAGCATGCCGTTGTCGGCGCCCCAGAAATCGCGGAAGTAGTAGTGAGCCGAGTGCTCGCCGCCGAAGACGGCGCCGGTCTGCCTCATCTGGTCTTTGATGAGCGAATGCCCGACCCGGGTGCGCACCGGAGTCGCCCCCGCCTGCTCGATCACCTCGGGCACGAACCGCGAGGTGATGAGGTTGTGGATGACCGCGACATCCGTCTCGCCTGCCGCATGCACGCGAGCGATCTCGCGAAGCGCGACGATCGCGGCCACCGCCGACGGGTTCACGGCACCGCCCTGCTCGTCGACGACGAAGCAGCGGTCGGCGTCGCCGTCGAAGGCGAGGCCGAGGTCGGCGCCGTGCTCGACGACGGCGCGCTGCAGGTCGACGAGGTTGGCCGGTTCGAGCGGGTTGGCCTCGTGGTTCGGGAAGGTGCCGTCGAGTTCGAAGTAGAGCGGCACGATCTCGAGGGGCAGCTCGGGGAGGCCGGCGGCCGTGCCGAGCACGGCGGGCACGGTGAGCCCGCCCATGCCGTTGCCGGCGTCGACGACGATCTTCAGCGGTCGGATGCTGCTGAGGTTGACGAGCGATCGCAGGTACGCCGCATAGTCGGCGAGCACGTCGACGGTCGAGACCGAGCCGGGCGACTCGACCGAGGAGATGCCCTGCTCGAGGTATTCGACCGCTCGGTCACGGATGGCCGCGAGCCCCGTGTCGCGCGAAATGCCCTGGGCACCTGCCCGTGAGAACTTGATGCCGTTGTACGCGGCGGGGTTGTGGCTCGCCGTGAACATCGCGGCGGGCGCGTCGAGGGAGCCCGACGCGAAATAGCTCTCGTCGGTCGAGCACAGCCCGATCGAGACGACGTCGGCGCCGCGAGCGACTGCGCCGCGAGCGAAGGCTTCAGCGAACCCCGGCGAGGAGTCTCGCATGTCGTGGCCGACGACGACTCGGCCGCCGCCCGCGCCGACCTCGTCGACGAAAGCAGCGGCGAGCGCCTCGACGGTCTCTGAGGTGAGCCCGTCGCCGACGATTCCGCGAACGTCGTAGGCCTTCACGATCGCGTCGAGGCGCGCGCGAGCGTCGGATGATGCAGCGGGATTCATGCCTTGAAACCTACCTCACCGAGGCTGACGTGCCGCACGATCTGCCATCCCACAGGCGCCGAGGTGCGTGCGGTGTGGCGCGCGCAGAGGTCGTAACCGTGCGGCTCTCTGGTCAGTGCGAGCGGGCCGAGTACGGCCATGGAATCGGCGTAGTCGAAGGTCATCGTGGCGACCGCTTCTGCGGCGCATGCGGTGCGCGAACAACGTCTCATGGCTCCCCCAGAGTAGCGAGCGCCACGGCCGATCGCAGCCAACGACTCAGTACGATGGAGGGTATGCCCCGATCCCGTCGTGTCGCCTCCGAGCCGCGCTCGCCTCGACGGCTCGCCCGAGATCGCCATGGGCGCGGTCTCCGCTCGGCGGTCACCGGACCGCACCTTCCGATGCTGCACAACAGGCTCGACGAGTTCGAGCTCACCGTCGGCACGACTGCAGCGTATCTGCGCGGCCTCTGGCCCGAGCTCGAGGGCGTCGTCTTCGAGGTGGCGCAAGGCCCCGCCGAGGCGATCCACGAAGATCACATCGATCGGTGGAAGGTCTTCCACGACGAACGCCGCATCGTGTTCTTCCGGCTGCCGATCGTGCGTTTCCTGCGCCTCCAGGAGGGTGAGGAGCGCGAGGAGAAGCTCCTCATCGAGAGTTGCGTCTTCCGCGCGATCGCCGATCTACTCGGCAAAGACCCGTGGGAGCTTGCTCCGGGTCGTTACCGGCACCTCTGAGGGCTTCGCTCCCTGAGCTGGGGTTTCGCTCCCTGAGCCCGTCGAAGGGGACCCGCTTCGACAGGCTCAGCGAACTTCGACAAGTTCAGCGAGCGCTTCTTACCGTGGGAACACGCGGATCGGCGAATCCAACGGCCCCGGCGGCTGCACGCCGAATGAGGCGAGTTCTCCTTCGCCGGAGAACGACACCGAGGCGTGCACCCCCTGCACGCCGGTCAGGGTGACGATCTCGCCGGCCTCGACGTCGACGGATTCTGCCGAACCGGCATCGATCGTGACCGCCAGGGTCTCCCCGTCGATCGTGTACTGCACCTCGGCGATCTCGCCACTCGCGTTGGCCAGGTGCAACGTCGGCGCCGGCCCCTCGGGCACCGCGACGACCGCGTCCTCCAGGAGCGGCGTCGTCGCGACCGTCCAGGCCAGGTCGACGGATGCCGCGGCGTCCGTCTCGCCCGGCAGGGTCACCGCGACCGGGCTGCCGGTCGTCGCGCGTGCTGCAGCCACGATCGGACCGTCGGCGTCGAGCCTGATCGTGTACGCCCCCGCATCGAGTACTCCGAGCGGCACGTCGAGCGCGCGCCCGGGCTGCAACGTCACCTCGATCGTGGCGCCGACCGCACCGGACTCGGGCATGATGCCGATCGACACGTCGACGGGTTCGTCGCCGGTCGCGAGGAGCCGCACCGCCGGGTGGTCATCGCCTTCGGCGTGATCGTCGGCCGGATCGACGCCGCCCGCTTCGGCCACGACGAAGCCGGGGATGATCTGGCTGTTGGCCGGCGTCGCGACGGAGCCCGTGAACTCGACGCCCGCCGGCGCCAGGCCATCGACGGCGGACTGCTCGAGAGCCGCGGCGATCATGCCGCCCGTGCTCGTGACGTGCACGACCGGCGAGGTCAGGTTGGGTGCGATCCCGGCGAGCGAGACCACCCTCTGGGTGCCCGCGGGAACGATGATGCCGAGCGCCGACCCGGCCTCGACCGCACCTGTCTCACCGATCACTCGCACATCGACGGTGGCAGCGACGTCGGTGGGATTGGCCAGCGACACGAGGCTGGTCCGTCCGAGCGTCGTCGCGCCGGCCACGAGCCATGATTCCGCGCTCGCCTCGGCGCACGCCGTTGCCGCGAACCCGGCGACCGTCTCGGTGTCGGCGGACTGCGATTGCGCTGCGGCCATCATGCCGGCGTCGACCGTTCCCGGTTCGACGGAGATCGCCAAGGGCGTGCCATCCCGGTCGGCCCGCGGGTTGCCCGGCGCGGCGAGTGGGGTCTCGGTGATCTCGGCGTCATCGGGGTCGGCGCCCGGGGTCAGGTCGGCCGAGCCGATCGACGATGCGGTCGTCGCGGCGGCAGCGTCGTCGGCGAGGGTGAGCAACGGGCCCGGGCAGACACGCTGCTGCAGACTCTCCGCAGGCTGAACGACGAGCGACGGCGGATCGACCCGATGGTCCGGCCACGGCACCAGGGCCGCGGCGGCGAGTGCGGCCGCGGCGATCGCAGCGGCTGCGAGGAATCCGACGGCACGGCCGCCGATGCGGGCGATGGTGCGACTAACGGGCATCGTCGTCCCCCTTCGGCTCGGTGGGCTCGGTGGGTTCGTCAGGCTCTGTTGCTTCGTCAGGCTCTGTTGCTTCGTCAGGCTCTGTTGCTTCGTCAGGCTCTGTTGGTTCGTCAGGCTCTGCCGAGTCTGACGAGTCGGCGGGCTCAGCGGGTGCCGCAGGTTCGGACGGCTCGTCGGTGGGTTCGACCGATTCAGTCCGCTCGGGCTCCCCTCGGACGTCGGCGGCCTTGCCCGGGTCTGAGCTGTCGGTGTCGGCTTCCTCCGCAGCACCGGCACCGCCATCGGCACCGGCATCGGCACCGGCATCGGCATCGGACGCCGCAGCATCCCCTGCTTCTGCCTCTGCCTCTGCCTCCGCCGCGTCGGTCGGTGGTGCCGATCGCGGTTTCCGCCTACGTCGGCGCACGGGCCTCCGGTCGGCTTCACGGCCGACGCCGGTCGGAATCGACAGCAGCAGGGTCGCGCCGAGCACGATGAGTTGCACCGCGGTGATAACGCCGGCGAGCGCGCCGCCCGCACCGGGCGGGATCTGGGCCGCCGGGGCATCCGGCTCGGCCGCGCTGAATCGCCAGAGCGTGCCGAAGTCGGTCTCGCCCACCGCGACCAGCGCCGCGTTGCCGTCGAGGGCGGTGCGCGCCCTGGTGGCGGTCGATTCGGCGTCGCGGTCATCGCCGACCGGCGGGGTCAGCAGCACGAACGACACGCCGAATTCGCGGATCGCGGCATCGGAGTCGAACCCGCTCCGGGAAGCGAGGTTGCCCGCGATCGTGGCCAACTCACGCTCCGCTTCGCTCATTCCCACACGAGTCTGTTCGAGCGTCGACTGCTCGTCGAGCGTCGTACCCGCGCCGTGTTCGAGCGTCGCCCTGATGCTGCCGTCGTCTTCGGGCTGGATGCGCAAGGTGGTGACGCGAGGGTCGGTCTCGGCCTCGGCTCCGACGAATGCAGGCAGCGTGCGCTCAGCGGCGGGCTCGATCGCCGTCGACGCGGTGGCGATGCCGAGCCCCGTCGGCAGCACCGCGACGACGGCGCACGCGGCGACGAGCCAGCCGAGCAGCGCACCGCCGCGGCGCACGGCGCTGAGGGCGATGACGGCCGCCATGATGAACCCGAGCCAGGCGAGGCTGAGGCCGGCTCCGGTCCAGAGCTGCACGGCTTCGGGGCCGGCGACCGCAAGCGCGAGATGGGCGGCGGCGACAGCGGTCGCGAACCCCAGCAGAGCGGTTCCGAGGCTGAGCACCGCGCCGCGGATACCGGGCGCGAGCACGGCCGCCAGCGCGGCGAGGAGCAGCGGCAGCACGAGGAGCGTGACGAGCAGCTTCGGATCGACGGATGCCGCGTCGCCGAGGAAGGCGCCCCAACCGCCCCACGGCGCACCGGGGAAGCCGAGCGCGAGCTGCCACACCGACGGCGCCGTGCTGCCCACCGGCACACCGGGATCGGCGAGCAGGGCGAGCGGCGTCCCCCGCCCGAGCTGTTCGATGACGAGCGGCGCAGCGAGCACGGCGGCCGGCAGCGGGAGCGCAGCGAGGCGCACCGCGGCACGCCCGCTCACTGCAAGGCTCACGAGCCACGCGACGAGCAGCGCTGGTGCGAGACTCGGCGCGGACGCCACCACCGCGGCGAACAGGAGGGAGGCCGTGGCGGCTGCCGCCCACGACGTGGCAGCACCGAACACTGCGAAGGCGAGCCAGCCCAGCAGCACGTGCGCGAGCACGGCACCCGGACGGCCGTCGCCGAGCGCGACGAGCAGCGGCGGGGCGAGTCCCCACACGAGTGCGGCCACAGCACGCACCGAGCCGCGTTCGGTCAGCCTCGATGCGGCGAACCACGCGCCGAGGGTCGCGACAGGCACAGCGAGCAACCAGAGCAGCACGAGTCCGAACGATGGCGCCCAGAACGCGAGCGAACCCAGCACGGCGAGCACTCCCGCGAAGGGGTCGGCGGCGCCGACGAAGCCGGCACCGATGTCGCGCCATCCGTAGGCCGCATTGCGCCACAGCTCGCCGAGACCGTTCGAAAGCGGGAGGATTCCGCCGCCGCTGAGCCCTCGGGCGCCGAGCAACCAGGTGAACAGGGCGACGGATGCCGCGACCGACGCCAGCAGCACCCAGCCGCCGCCCGTGCCGAGGAACTGCAGCTCGTGCTTTCGACCGCGCGCACGCGCGCGTCGCGCTTCCGCGGCATGCTGACGACGCCGCCGCACCTCGTCGGGCTGCATACGCAATGGGGCGATCGCCGACCAGCCGACGGTGCGTGCCGCCTTGAGCCGGCGCCGGGCGCGGGCAACGCGCATGCCGGAGAACATCGTGCCGAGTGCTGCCGAGAACTCCCCTGGGATCGCCCCCGGCGACTTCACGAGGAGCAGCCTGATCGAGCGGATGATCGCCAGCGGCAGGAAGCTCAGCCAGTGCACTGGCACCGCCGCCGCGGGTGCGTACACGAGCCGACGATGCAGGGCGGCAGCTCGCGCGGCCCGGATGCGCCGCCGGGTCGCACGGGCCCGCGGGTCGGCGGGCGGCCCTGCGACCCCGTCGCCGGCGAACAGCACGAGTGCTTCGGGCACCACGGAGACGCGGTGCCCGGCCAGTCGAGCGCGGATCGAGAAGTCGAGCGCATCGTCGACGGTCGGCAGCGCCGGATCGAAGCCGTCGAGCGAACGCCAGACCGAGTGGCGAACGAGGAGCGCGGCCGGGTCGAGCCCGAGCACGTCGCTCAGTCCGTCGTGCTGTCCCTGGTCGAGCTCGTCCGAGACGAGCGACACGCTTCGCCCGAACCGCGTGATCGTGCGACCGAATGTCGCGATGCGATCGGGGTCGTCCCATTCGCGCAGCTTCGGCCCCGCGATCGCGACGGACTTCGCCGTCTCGAGCGTGGCGACGAGCCGTTCGAGCGCGTCGGGCGCGGGCGCCGTGTCCTCCGCGAGGAGCCAGAGCGCATCGGCATCCGATGTCGGCGCCTCGAGGACCCGCTCGGCGGCGCGGACCGCCTCGCCGAACGAGAGTCGCTGCGAGAGTTCGATGACGTGGGTGGGTGAGGCCGCTGCGACGAGCTCGCGCGCCTCGGCATCTGCTTCGGTGAGCACGACGACGAATGCGTCGGGTGTGCGGCGCTGGGATCGAATCGCTTCGAGCGAGCGCGCGAGGTGGTCGCCGCCGAGATGTGCGACGAGGACGGCGGTGACTCTGGGGAACATCGGGGTCAGCCTAAGCGGCTCGCGCCGCGGCATCCGTCACCGCACCGGGCGTGCCTCGAAACCGCGAGACGAATGTCGAGCGGGTTGAGGAGGCGCCCCAGCGCCGTCTCGAAACACCCACGAATGTCGAGCGGGTTGAGGAGGCGCCCCAGCGCCGTCTCGAACACGGCGCGAGCGCGGAGCCTGCCGAGGCAGACTCCGCGACTCAGACCGCTCGCTTACGGAGTTTGCGACGCTCGCGTTCGGAGAGCCCGCCCCAGATGCCGAAGCGCTCGTCGTTGCCGAGCGCGTACTCGAGGCACTGGTTTCGTACCTCGCATCCGGTGCAGATCTTCTTCGCGTCCCTCGTCGATCCGCCCTTTTCAGGGAAGAACGCTTCAGGATCGGTTTGCGCGCATAGCGCGTCGCTCTGCCATGCCAGTTGATTGTCATCGTCTGTGACCGGACGAACCCCCGGAACGCCCAGCCTTACCGGATCGATGAACCAATCGTCAGGTACTCCAGAACGATATTCAGGATTGCCCATATCGTCTCCCACCCAGTTGTACCGACCACCCAGAAGGTGTGTCAGGACCAATTACACCGGTGTAATTCGCGAGAGTCAAGTCGCAGATCGTAAACCCTCAAGCGGCGATCGAGGCTTCATCACGATCTCGACACGCCGGGTGTTGGTCATACGTTATGAATCGGATGCCGCGCGGCGGGCATGCCACGCACTCTCGACCATCTCGGCGAGCGTGTGGCGCATGCGCCAATCGAGGTCGCGAGCGGCGAGTTCACCCGACGCGACGATACGGGCAGGGTCACCCGCGCGACGCGGCGCGACCTCGGGCGTGAAGCCGATGCCGGTGACCTCGGCGACCGCCCGCATGATCTCGCCCACCGAGACGCCGTCACCCGACCCGAGGTTGTAGACGGTCTCGAGGGGCTCACCGCCGTCGAGGCGGCGCGCAGCGACGACATGGGCTTCCGCGAGATCGGCGACGTGGATGTAGTCGCGCACGCACGTGCCGTCTGGAGTCGGATAGTCATCTCCGTTGATGCGGGGGGTGCGGCCGTCGAGGAGGGCATCGAAGACGAGCGGGAAGAGATTGTGGGGGCTCACGTCGAAGACATCGGGCGTACCCGAGCCGACGACATTGAAGTAGCGCAGGCTCGTGTGCGCGAGGCCGCGCGCTCTCGCCTGGTCGGCGAGCAGCCATTCGCCGATGAGCTTCGATTCGCCGTATGGCGACTGCGGCTGCTTCGGGGTCGACTCGGTCACGAGGTCGACGTCGGGTGTTCCGTATACGGCAGCGCTCGAGGAGAAGACGATGCGGTCGACGCCTTTCGCCTCCATCGCGGCGAGCAGGGTCGCGGTGCCGGTGACGTTCTGCTGGTAGGTGTGCAGCGGGCGGTCGACCGAGACCCCGGCGTACTTGAAGCCGGCGAGATGCACGACCCCCTGCACGTCGTAGCGGTCGATCGCACGTTCCACTGCACTTCCGTCGAGGATGCTGCCGTGCACGAAGGGCGTTTCGGCGGGGATGAACTCATGCTTTCCGGTCGACAGGTCGTCGAGCACGACGGCTCCGATGCCCTGGGCCTCGAATGCGCGCACGACGTGCGCTCCGATGTATCCCGCGCCCCCGGTGACCAGCCAGCTCATGTTCCCGCCTTCCGGCGACGGAACCTCCGCGCCGGAATGATCGTATCCGGCGGGTCAGGCTTGGCGTGTCGGCTGGTGTTCGATGTGACGGGCGCGGTCGCGGATCTCGGGGCGACCGTAGCCATCGGTGTCGAGGCGGAGCACGGTGGCGAGGACACCCCAGATGGCGAGTCCCGCAAGGACGAGGAGGATGATTGTGGTCATGGCAGTAAATCTATGACTTGTTAGATCCTGCCGACAGTGGCAGAATAGCCATCAAACGTTCGATTTCTGCCAACCCGGAGGCATCCGTTGCTTCAGACCATCGCCTGCATCGCCATCCCGCAGATGGCCCCGTTCGAGTTCGGCGTGATCTGCGAGGTGTTCGGCATCGATCGCAGCGACACCGATGGTCCGACGTTCGACTTCCACGTCGTGGCCGCAGACCCCGGCCCCATCCCGACGAAGCTCGGTTTCGACGTCGTCGTGCACGAGGGCCTCGAGTTCGCCCGCAACGCCGACCTCATCGCCATTCCGGCCGCGCTCATCGATGCTCCGGTCGACGAACGCATCTCCGAGTTGCTGCGCGACGCCGTCGAGCGCGGCGCCTGGGTGCTCTCCGTCTGCTCGGGCGCCTTCACCCTCGGCCGCGCCGGCGTGCTCGACGGCCGCCGTGCCACCACCCACTGGATGTACACCGACCGGATGGCCGCGATGTTCCCCCGCACCGAGGTCGACGCCGATGTGCTCTTCGTGCAAGACGACAAGGTCGTCACCGGTGCCGGCACTGCAGCTGGAATCGACGCCGCCCTGCATATCGTGCGTACCGAGCTCGGCGCGAGCGCAGCCAACATGATCGCCCGGCGCATGGTGGTGCCGCCGCAACGCGACGGGGGGCAGTCGCAGTTCATCCAGACTCCGGTTGCCGAGTGCCGCAGCGACTCGTTCGCCAAGATCACCGAGTGGATGGTCGAGCACCTCGACGAGGATCTGACCGTCGACCTGCTGGCCCGCAAGGCCCTGATGTCGCCGCGCACCTTCGCGCGCCGGTTCCGGGCCGAGACCGGCACCACGCCCAACGCGTGGCTCAATCGTCAGCGACTGCTGCGCGCCCAGCAGCTGCTCGAAGAGACGTCGTTCACCCTGGAGGAGATCGCGCGTGACACCGGCTTCGGCGCCGCCGCCGTCATGCGCCACCACTTCGTGAAGGTACTGCAGACGACGCCGACGGCGTACCGCCGCCTCTTCGGCGTGCGCGTCGCCTCCTGACGTCAGGCCGCCGGGGACCCTGTCGTCGCGATCCAGGCGATGCCATGGCCGGTGACCTCGAGCACGCCCTCGTCGGGGGTGATGTAGACCGATTCGCCGCGAGCGAGTCGCGCCGCGGCACCCGTCGCGCCGCGCAGCGTGACGCCCTCACCTTCGACGAGGGCGATCGCCGGGCCGTCGATCGTGACGCGCGCGGCATCCGCGCCCGGCTCGACCCGGTAGAGCACGAAATCGGGCACATCGGGGCGGAATACGGAAACCCCGGGTGAGACCTCGACGGGTTCGAGCAGCGGGGGCGCGATGGGCGTGAAGTCCAGCACCTCGATCAGCTCGGTGACATCGATGTGCTTCGGCGTGAGACCGCCGCGCAGCACATTGTCACTCGCCGCCATGAGCTCGATGCCGAGGCCGTCGAGGTAGGCGTGGATGTTGCCCGCCGCCAGGTAGAGCGCCTCGCCGCGCACGAGCCGCACGCGGTTCAGCAGCAGTGAGATGACGACACCAGGGTCGCCAGGGTAGGCCTCGGCGAGTGCCGCAACCGTCTCGAACGAGAGCGCATACGGCGAAGTGAGCGCGAGTTCCGATGCGGCGAGCGCCGTGACCCGTTCGATCACCCACGAGGCCTCTCCCGTGTCGCCGCCGCGCCCGTCGCGCAGCAACCACTCGACCGTGTCGCGCAGCGGGTGCGCACCCGACAGGTGTGCGGCGAGCAGGTCGAGCGAGCCCGGTTCCGGCGCGGGCGTCGCGGCATCCGCTGCTCGGAGCACTTCGAGCACGCCGCGCACCTCATCGAGCGGGCGGAACCCCGAGAGGGCGTCGAAGGTGTCACTCACCGCGACGATGAGCTCGGGCTTGTGGAACTCGTCTTTGTAGTTACGGTCGTAGGCCGTGATCGGCACACCGTCGGCCTCTTCGAGCGCGAAGCCCGCACGAGCCTGCTCCGGCGTCGGGTGAGCCTGCAACGACAGCGGCCCGGCCGCGGCGAGGAGCTTCAAGAGAAACGGCAGCCGCGCACCCTGCTTCGCAAACCTCGCACCGAGGGCCGTCTCAGGATCGGCGGCGATCCATGCGGCCAGGTCGTCCTGACCGACGGATGCCGCATCGAGCACCCGAGCCGGCGAGCCCGGGTGCGCCCCGAGCCAGAGCTCCGCTTCAGGGCCGCCCGACGCCTCCGTGCCGCGGAAACCCGCGATCGCCGTCGTGGAGCCCCAGGCGTAGTCACGGGGGGTGTTGCCGATCGCCACAAACATGCTCGGGAGTTCCTCTCGGTCGTTTGGGTCAAAACTACCAACGCGGCAGGCCGTAGCGGGGTCGCGGCATAGGCTCGAAGCACCCGACGACATATTGGAGCTGTCATGACCTTCGAGCCTCTCGCGAGCGATTTCTACGCCTACGAGTCCCTCCTCAGCGACCGGGAGAAGGAGGCGCTCGCCGACCTGCGCGCCTGGCTCGAAGCCGACGTGAAGCCGATCATCGGCGGCTACTGGGAGCGCGCCGAGTTCCCGATGCAGATCGTGAAGCCGCTCGCCGACCTCGGCACGCTCTCCTACAACTGGGAGGAGACGAAGCCGTTCGAGAACTCGGCCGTCTTCCGCGGCTTCGTGGCCCTCGAACTCGCCCGCGTCGACCCGTCGGTCGCGACCTTCGTCGGGGTGCAGAACGGTCTCGCCACCGGCACGATCAGCGTGTGCGGCTCGAAGGAGCAGCGCGACGAGTGGATTCCGAAGCTCGCGAGCGGCGAGATCATCGGCGCCTTCGGCCTCACCGAGCCGCTCTCGGGTTCCGACTCTGCGCAGGGCCTGCGCACGACCGCGCGGCGCGAGGGCGACACCTGGGTGATCAACGGCTCCAAGCGCTGGATCGGCAACGCCACCTTCTCGGACATCACGATCATCTGGGCGAAAGACGTCGCCGACGACCAGGTCAAGGGCTTCATCGTGCCGACCTCGACGCCCGGGTACAGCGCTACCAAGATCGAGGGCAAGATCAGCCTCCGCGCCGTGCAGAACGCCGACATCACGCTCGAGAACGTCGTCGTGCCCGAGTCGCTCCGTCTGGCGAACGCGCACTCGTTCCGCGACACCGCGAGCGTCTTGCGCCTCACCCGTGCCGAGGTCGCATGGGCCGCGGTCGGCACAGCCGTCGGCGCCTACGAAGCCGCCGTGAAGTACGCCGGCGAGCGCGTGCAGTTCGGCAAGACCATCGGCTCCCATCAGCTGATCCAAGACCTGCTCGTCAAATGCCTCGGCAACATCACCGCCTCGCTCGGCATGGTCGTGCGGGTCTCCGAGATGCTCGACCGCGGCGAGCAGCGCGACGAGCACTCGGCACTCGCGAAGGCGTATACGACGGCGCGCATGCGCGAGACCGTTGCTTGGGCGCGTGAGGTGGTCGGTGGCAACGGCATCACCCTCGAATACGACGTCGCCCGATTCTTCGCCGACGCCGAGGCGCTCTACTCCTACGAGGGCACGCGCGAGATGAACACTCTCATCGTCGGGCGCAAGATCACCGGCAAGGCCGCGTTCGTCTGACCGGACGGCCTCCGCTCCCTGAGCGTTGTCGAAGGGAGCTCAGCGCGCTTGACAAACTCCGCTTCGACGAGCTCAGCGAGCTCAGCGAGCGTCATCCGATCGCAACGCGCCGCGCGATAGCCTGTACCCCATGATCACCGCCCGACGACGCTGGATCGGTGCGTTCGCGACATTCGCGCTGTTCACGTTGCTCGCCGGCCAGTTCTGGCGGAACCTCCTCGGGTGGTGGGGCTTCGGCGTCGTGGCCGCCCTCGTACTCATCGGCGCGGTCGCGCTCATCGTGCAGGTGCGCCCTGCGTGGACCTGGCGCCGGGTGCCGAAGTCGACGCTCGTGTTCGTGCTGCTGGCAACCCTGTCGATCGCCTGGTCCTTCTACCCCGGCGCGTCGGCGCTCGGGGTGGGCATCACCCTCGCAACGACCCTCACCGCCATCGCACTCGTGCTGTGCCTGAACTGGACGCAGTTCGTGCGAAGCCTCAGCGGGGCGATCAAGTGGGTGCTCGGCCTCTCACTCGTATTCGAGCTCTGGGTCGCGATCTTCGTCGGCAGGCCGCTGCTGCCGAACTTCCCCGACTTCACCGCCGAGGCCGGTGACAAGATTCCGATGGCGTACTACTGGTCGCGCGGCCTGCTCTTCGCGGGCGGCCCGATCGAGGGCATCGTTGCGAACCGAAACCTACTCGGCATGGTCGCCCTTCTCGGACTCATCGTCTTCGGCGCGATGCTCGCCGCCGGCAGCGTTCGGCGTGCATCCGGTACGGGTTGGCTCGTCGTCGCCGGTGCGGTGATGCTCCTCACCCGCTCGGCGACAGTACTGCTCGTCGGCGTGCTCGTCGCCGTCGCACTCGGGTTCGCCCTGTGGGCCCGGCGAGCCGGCCCCGATCGCCGGGCCGGCGTCTACTGGGCGGCCGGCGGCGCGCTCGCGGCATCCGTAGGTCTGCTCGTCGTGTTCTGGGGCCGACTGCTCGAGTTCTTCGGAAAGAGTGAAGACCTCACCGGCAGGTTCGACATCTGGAACGCGGTCATCGGCCTCGCGAGCGAGCGCCCGTGGTTCGGCTGGGGGTGGGTCGGCTACTGGGTGCCGTGGGTCGAGCCTTTCGACGGTCTCGCCGTACGCAGGGGCGTGCAGTACCTGCAGGCGCACAACGCGTGGCTCGACGTGTGGATGCAGCTCGGCATCATCGGCCTGCTCGCATTCGCATCCATCGTCATCGGGGCGCTGTGGCGTTCATGGTTCCTCGCCGTCGATCGGCCGATGGATGCCGCGGGACGACCGCTCCCCCATTCGGCCGCAGCCCTCGTGCCGCTGCTCGTGCTGGTCGCTCTCATCGGCCAGAGCCTCGCAGAGAGTCGAATCCTCATCGAGAGCGGGTGGGTGCTGCTCATCGCGATCGCCTGGTCGACCAAACGGCGGCAGTGGGAACATGAGCCGCTCCCGGCAGAGCCGCTGCCACTCCCTTTCCCTGAGCCCGTCGAAGGGCGCCCCCACTTCGACAAGCTCAGCGGGCAGTGACGATGACTCCCGACCCTCGAGTTGCCCGAGCTGCTGTCGCCGTGCGCGAGTTCACGGGCTCGGCGCGTTTCGCGCAGGCTCTGACTCTGCTCGCAGTCGGCCTCGCCTTCTCGACGCACGCGGTGCGCAGCCTCATCGGCACCCCCGGGCTCCTGACCGCGATCGCAGGCCTCCTGGTCCTCTGCGCCGCGTCGCTCGTCGCGCGCTGGCGGGCGGTCGAGTGGTACGGCATCCTCCCGCTCACGATCCTCGTCTTCATCGGCTGGTGCGCGGCATCCGTGATCTGGAGCAATCTGCCCGCGCTCGACTCGATCGCCCGCGTCGCCTACCTCATCGCCTTCGCGTTCGTCGGTGTCCACATCGCGCTCATGCGCGACACGATCCAGATCGTGCGCGCGTTCGGCGATGTCATGCGCGTGCTGCTCGGTGTGTCGCTCGCCCTCGAGGTGATGTCGGGCATCATCCTCGACCTGCCGATCAAGGTGCTCGGCATCCAGGGCGATATCGCGTCTTTCGGTCCGATCCAGGGCATCTTCGGCTCGCGCAATCTGCTCGGTTTCGTCGCGCTCATCGCGTTGCTCACTTTCGTCGTGGAGTGGCGCACGAAGATCGTGCAGCGCGGCCGTGCGATCGCCTCGCTCTCGCTCTCGGGCGTGTGCCTCGTCTTCTCGGGTTCCCCGACGACCTGGTTCGCGCTCGGTGCGGCTCTGCTGGCTCTCGCCGCACTGTACGGACTGCGGCGCGCCTCGGCGCCGACGAGGTGGCGGTGGCAGATCACCCTGCTCGTCAGCGGCGTGGTGGCGCTCGTGACCGCGTGGATCTTCCGCATCCGCATCATCGAGTTGCTCGACGCGCGCGGCGAGTTCGACGTGCGTCTCGATGTATGGCGGGAGCTCTCCCGCTACCTGAACCTCAACCCTCTGCAGGGCTGGGGCTGGGTCGGTTCATGGCCGGACTCGCCTCCCTACACGTGGATCGAACAGGCCACCGGGCGACCGCAATCGTCGGCGCTGAATGCCTACATCGATGTGTACTTCCAAGTCGGAGTCATCGGGGCGCTGCTCTTCATCGCGCTCCTCGGCGTCGCGCTCGTGCGGGCATGGCTGCTCGCATCGACCCGCCGGAGCGTCGTCTACGTGTGGCCGGCGCTCATGCTCGTGGCGATCGCGGTCACCTCCTTCGCCGAGAGCTTCGCCCTCGTCGAGGGAGGCTGGATGCTGCTCGTGGTGTGTGCGGTGAAAGCTGCGCGGGACATGAGCTGGCGGGATGCGCTGGCGGCCGGGCGTCCCCCGGTGCCGGTGGAGTGACGGCAAGCGACGCTGCCGGCTGCTGAGATTCCCAGGCTGCGCGAACCGGCGATGATGTGCGACGATCGACCAGAGCAACGAGGAGGTGCCATGAGCCTGGACGACCAGACGACATCCGCATCCGGATATACCGAGTGGAAGGGATGGGGTGCCGCCGATTTCGGACGGATGGCACGCGGCGACGCCGACTACTTCTCGCGCGAGACTCGTGAGACCGCGCGCCGGAGGCCGATCGAGCGGGTGCTCGAGATCGGGTACGGCAATGGAGTCTTCCTGAGCTACTGCCGTTCGCGGGGCTGGAACGTCACCGGCACCGAACTGCTCCCTGAACTCATCGAGATCGCGCGTGCTGCCGGTTTCGACGCGTACCCGGCCGATGAGCTCCAGCACCTGCCCGACGGCGAATTCGATCTCATCGTCGCCCTCGATGTCTTCGAGCACATCCCGGCCGACCAGAGCATCGAATTCCTGAAGACCATCGGGGACAAGCTTCGCGACGACGGCAGCATTCTGCTGCGCTATCCGAATGCCGACAGCTGGCTGGGCAACCCGTTCCAGTACGGGGATGCGACACACGTGAATGCCATCGGTGCGCTGAAAATGGAGTACTACGCACGGGAGGCGAACCTCGAGATCCTCAGAATGCGCGCCACGAAACGCCGCGCCTTCCGTACCTCGCTCATTCACGGACTGCACGCTTACACAGCAGGTGTACTCGTCAAGGGAGTGGCCGCCGCCGCGAAGGTCTTGTACTTCCCGAACGTGCGGGTCGTGCTTTCGTCATCAAACGTGGTGGCACTCTTGCGAAAGAGCGAACTCCGGCATCCCCTGCCTTGACGGGTTCGGCGCCGAACCAGCTCACTCGCAGGTCAAGCCACGGCTCCCGCGTCGAGCCTCAGACCGGCTGCACCAGGTCTCGAAGGACGTCCTGCAAGCCGAGACCGCACGTGTCGTACCTGCCCGAACGCCACTCTCGCCAGACAGCGGGCACGCGCCGCAACCGCGAACTCGGAAGAGACGCACGCGCGCGCTCGTGAGCAAGTTTCGCCTCGATGTGAGCGACTCTGACTGCAGTCAGCGCGGGGCGAAACGACGACGCCCACGACGCGAGCTGCGTGGCACGCAGGAGCAATCGCGCGTTTCGCTCACGGCGGGGCTCGCGCAAGCGCTTCAGCTTCCCCGCTGCCGACAACGACGACGCGCCGATCTGATTACCTCCGTGCTGCCGATAGTCCGTGAGTTGCTCCTCGACCAGGTCGATCCCGTCGGTGGCGGCAGCGACCACAGCCAGCCATTCGTCGTGCACCCAGGCGGATGGGAAGGGCATGGCCCGCCGCGCGAGCGACGTGCGGAGCATCGTGGTGGCGCCGGTGACGATGTTGCGACGCATCAGCAACGAGAACGCGTCGCCGTCGTGCACTCGCTCGATCTCGCTCTCGCCGACCCCCAGCGCCTGGAACAGGGTCTCGCCGGTCGGCGCGCCGCGCTCATCGATCAATCGTGCGTCGCCGTGCAGGAGCTGGAGCGCCGGTCGTCGCGCGAACTCGGTGACGTAGCGCTCGATGCGTGATGGATGCCAGATGTCATCCTGATCGCACAGTGCGATGAGCTCACCGGCGCATGCGGCGATCGCCTGCTCGAAATTCGCAGTGACACCGAGCGGTGCCGCATTCCTCATGATCCGGAGGTCGGGTCGCGGGCCGCTCCCGGCCGCCATCCAATCGGAAACCGTCCGCTCCACGATCTCGACGGTGCCGTCGGTCGAGGCGTCATCGGACACCACGATCTCTGCGACGCCCGCGGTTTGCGCGAGGATGCTCTGCACCTGCTCCGCGATGAAGCGCGCGCCGTTGTGGGTGCACAAGGCGACAGAGACGCGTGCTGTCGCCGCGGCCGCGTTCACGAGAACACCACCGACGGTTGCACCGATGACGTACGCATCAGGAGTCCGCGCGAAGGAGCTCGAGGTCATGGTCGACCATGAGACCCACGAGTTGTGTGAAATCGACGCTCGGCTTCCACCCGAGAGCACGCAGACGAGTCGGATCACCGACGAGTTCCTTCGGATCTGCAGGGCGGTAGAACGCCGGATCGATGAAGACGAACTCGTGCCAGTCTTCGATGCCGACATGTCGGAAGGCGGTGTCGACGAAATCGCGCACGCTGTGCGAACTCCCGGTCGCCACGATGTAGTCATCGGCCGACGGCGCACGCGCGATGCGAACCATGGCATCGACGTAGTCTGGGGCGAAGCCCCAGTCGCGATGCACGTCGATATTGCCCAACGCGAGACGGTCCGACAGACCGAGTGCGATTCGGGCGACTTCGTGCGATATCTTGCGCGCGACGAACGATTGCGGCCGCAGAGGCGACTCGTGGTTGTACAAGATGGCGGTGCTTGCGAACATGCCTCGTTGCCGGTACACCCCGGTCATCTCGTGCGCGAACGACTTCGCCGCCCCGTAGGGCGTCACCGGCTTTCGCGGGGTGGACTCGTTCTGCGGCACGGTCGACGCGTCTCCGAATATCTCGGCGCTCGAGGCCTGCAGGAATCGGACGGGCACACCAGAACGTTCCTCGAGCTTCCATGCCGCATCGAGAATACGGATCGGCCCAACGCCGAGCACGTCCGCTGACTCGGCGGGATACTCCCACGAATGCGCGACGGAGGTGTTGCCAGCAAGGTTGTAGATGTGCGTCGGGACGATCTCGTCGATCGTCCGTACGAGCCCCGCCCCGTCACCCAGATCGCACACGTGGGGCGTCACCGTCGGGAACTCGGCCGACAACCGATCGGCGCCCGACCATGAGTGGCACATGCCGTGCACTTCGTGACCCTCATCGATCAGGCGGCGAACGAGGTAGGTTCCGTCCTGACCGTTCGCGCCGGTCACGAGCACGCGCTCGGAGTTCACGGCCCTCATGCCTTCCTCCGTGCTGCGTCCGCGTAGGCGGTCAGGTGCACGTCGCGGCACTTCTCCCAGGTGAACGACCGGGCCTGGTCGACGCCCAGTGGGGCGAGTCGTGGCGCCTGCGCGAATGCTTCCTCGATGCCGGCCGCGATCGACTCCGGCGATCGCGGCTCGAAGAGGATCGCGGCGTCTCCGACCACCTCGGGCAGGGAACCAGCGTTGGAGACCGCCACGGGGCATCCGGATGCCATCGCCTCGAGCGGCGGAAGGCCGAAGCCCTCGTAGAGACTCGGGAACGCGAGCGCTCGCGCTCGCCGGTACAGGTCCCTGAGTTCCTCGTCGGAGACGAGGCCGCGTCGGTCGACCCAGGCGGGGAGTTCGCCGAGGGTATCGAGTGCACCGCCCGTGAGAACGAGTCGCATCTCGGGATGATCTCTTCGCACGATGCGCATCGCGTCGATCAGGCGAGCGTGGTTCTTGTGCGCCCATCCCCGTGCGGGATAGAGGACGAAGTCCTCGCGTGCTCCGAGGTTCGGCGTGAACCGTGTGGTGTCGACGCCGAGGTGGGCGACGTGGATGCGCTCGGCGTCGACCCCGAGGAGTTCGACCATCCGCCGCTTCGCGAAGTGGCTGATCGTGATGACGGCGTCTGCTCGCTTGGCGAACCCTTCGTACGCCATCCGGCGGTACCCCAGCTCTGCCTTGCTGAACATCTGGGGAAGCTCGAGGTGCTGCACATCGAGCAGAGACTGCACGGATGCCTGTGTGCGAGCCGGTCTCGGCGCCGGGACGGTGAACGGGTAGTGCACCACGTCGGCGTCCGACATCATTCGACGGAGTTCGCCCGTGCGACGCGTCAACGTCACCACGGTGCGCAACCGCTCGGCGCTCGACCCGCCGCCTTGGAGACCGGTCACGACACGCTCGGGTAGTCCGCCGCCGAGTCCCTGAGCCGCTTCTGGGATGAAGGCGGTCGCCGAAACCTCGTCTGTCGCGGCGAGTTGACGCGTCAGAGCCCGCGCGTACGTCTCACTGCCGCCCATACCCCCAGGCACGACCGTCAGCATCGAGAGGGCGATCTCGAGTCGTGGGTTCTCCGGCCCCCCGCGCATCACGCGAACTGTACGCGATCGATCCAATGGGTGCCGCTCGCGTCGAGTGCCGCGACGTCGGCATCAACCATGATGCGCGCGAGTTCGGGGGTCAAGGTCTTCGGAACCCAGCCGAGGAGGTTCTTGGCCTTCTCTGCGCTGCCGACGAGGGCGTCGACCTCAGTCGGACGCAGATAGCGCTCATCGAAGCGCACGTACTTCTCCCAGTCGAGGCCGACGTGCTCGAACGAGAGTTGGAGGAAGTCGCGCACCGTGTAGTTCGTGCCGGTCGCGACCACGTAGTCGGTCGGCTCGTCGTGCTGCAGCATTCGCCACATCGCCTCGACGTACTCCGGTGCATAGCCCCAGTCGCGCACGGAATCGAGGTTGCCCATGTAGAGCTCTGTCTGGGTCCCGGCCGCGATCCGAGCGACCGCACGGGTGATCTTGCGTGTGACGAACGTGTCACCACGTCGTGGCGATTCGTGGTTGAACAGAATGCCATTGACCGCGAACATCCCATAGGCCTCGCGATAGTTGCGCGTGATCCAATACGAGTAGACCTTGGCGACACCGTACGGCGAGCGCGGGTAGAAGGGCGTGTCCTCGTCTTGGGGCGGCGGCGTCGCGCCGAACATCTCGGAGCTGCTCGCCTGGTAGAAGCGGCAGTGCAATCCGGTCATCCGAATCGCCTCGAGCAGTCGCGTCGAGCCGAGTCCAGTTGCGTCGCCGGTGTACTCGGGCTCGTCGAAACTGACGCGAACATGAGACTGGGCCGCGAGGTTGTACACCTCGTCGGGTCGGATCTGGTCGAGCAGCGTGACGAGCCGGGATCCGTCGGTGAGGTCGCCGTAGTGGAGGAAGAGCCGAGCGCCGGACTCGTGCGGGTCCTGGTAGATGTGATCGATGCGACTCGTGTTGATGGTCGACGAACGTCGGATCAGACCGTGCACCTCGTAGCCCTTCGCGAGCAGGAGCTCTGCGAGGTAGCTGCCGTCCTGTCCCGTGATGCCGGTGACAAGGGCACGCTTGGGCTGCGATTCGGTCATGTGTTTACTTCTCCACGAGGTTGGTCGGCACGGGTCGGCCCGGCTGGCAAGAGCGCGATCAGCTTAGCGCAGGGCCGCGGAACGGTCGTTCAGCCGACTTGTGCGACCGCGGCGTCGGCGAGCAGCTGACGCGCGCGATTGCTCACACGTCGTGCCGCGAAGGCGGACGCCCACCGGATCGGCATATTCCAGATCGGGCTCAGCGGCCGGAGCCAAGCCGGAAGATGCCGGCGCTTGACTGCTTCCGACTCGCTGCTGGATTTCTTTCGACCCGCGACGGTCAATGAATCAGGGTGCCAGCGGAAGGCGGAGACGGACTGCCGCGTGAAGACGAACGAGCCGTAGTCCCGGAGCTTCAGGAAGGCGTCGAGATCCATCGCGTACTTGAGCGACGGATCGAAGCCGTCGATGTCGACGAGGGCGTCGAGCCGGATCATGGTTCCGGGGTGAGGGATCAGGTCCGGCCCCCAGGGCAACAGGAACTGGGCGAGCTTCCCGGCGTTGCTCGTCGCGATCGTGGTGCCGTTGGGGTCGATGTAGTCGCAGCCGCCATACGCCAGCACCGCGTCGGGCGCCTGGTCGAGCAGGGCCTTGAGCCTCGCGAGGCCCCCGGGGCGGAACAGGTCGTCGTCGCCGATCCATGCGTAGAAGCGCTCCACGGTGCGCTCGGCGAGGCCGCGGTTGATGGCATTCGAGATCCCGGTCTTCGGATCGGCTACGACGACGGCGCCGGCCTCCTCAGCCATGCGCCGCGCCTCGACGGCCTCGTCGGGCAGGATGACGACGAGCGTCAGCGCGACCGTCTCGCGCTGCTGCTCGATCGTCGCGAGCGTGAGGGACAGCATCTCGATGCGGTCGCCAAGTGTGGGAAGGATGACGAGCACGTCGGGTTGAGGCATGAACACGTACTTTCGACCGGGTGGCAGTTGTTACCATGCAGGGACGAGAGAATGCCCGCCCCGCGCGGATTCTCATGGCGGACGATGAGTTGAGTCCGAAGAACCACGAGCTCAAGCGAGTATAACGAGAATGAATTCCAACCAACCATTGGACAGAGACGCGCGCGTCTACATCGCCGGCCATCGAGGCATGGTCGGATCTGCCATCTGGCGCCTGTTCGAGGCCGAAGGCTTCACCAACCTGTTCGGCGCGACATCTGCGGAGGTCGACCTCCGTGACCGCGACGCGGTGTTCGACTATGTCTCGAACATCGATCCCGACGTCGTCATCGATGCGGCCGCACGAGTCGGCGGCATCCAAGCGAACAATACCTACCCGGCCTCGTTCCTCAGCGACAACCTGCAGATTCAGGTGAATCTCATGGATGCGGCCAACGCTGCCGACGTCGACAGGCTGCTCTTTCTGGGTTCTTCGTGCATCTACCCGAAGTTCGCCGAACAGCCGATCAAAGAGAGCTCGCTGCTCACCGGCGAGTTGGAGCCGACGAACGACGCGTATGCGATCGCGAAGATCGCAGGCATCATGCAGGTGCAGGCGGTTCGGCGTCAGTTCGGGCGGCGATGGATCTCGGCCATGCCCACGAACCTCTACGGCCCGGGCGACAACTTCCACCCCGAGAACTCGCACGTGCTCCCGGCTCTCATGCGTCGACTGCACGAGGCGAAGTCGACCGGCGCAGATGACGTCGTCATCTGGGGCACGGGAACGCCGCTGCGCGAGTTCCTGTATGTCGAAGATCTCGCGCAAGCGTCGCTGTTCCTCCTCGAGAACTACGACTCCCCCGAGACCATCAACGTCGGCGTCGGGAAGGATGCGACCATTCGTGAGATCGCCGAGCGCGTCGCCGAGACGGTCGGGTACACGGGCAGCCTTTCCCAAGACACCTCGAAGCCCGACGGTACTCCTCGGAAGCTCCTCGACGTCGGCCGCATCAACGAGCTCGGCTGGTCTGCACAGACGACGCTTCGCGACGGGCTCGAGCGGACCTACGAGTGGTACCAGGCGCATCACGACACCCTGCGCAACAAGTGATGATCACGCCCGCCAGCGCGCTCGAGCAGACGTTGATCGTGATGCCCGCGTTGAACGAGGAGGAAGCGGTCGGGCAGGTCGTCGCAGAGGTCTTCGCGAAACTCCCCGGCGTCACCGTCGTGGTCGTCGACGACGGCTCGGCGGATGCCACAGCGCAGGTCGCGGCCTCGGCGGGGGCGATCGTCATCAGCCTCCCGTTCAATCTTGGCGTCGGCGGCGCCATGCGAGTCGGCTTCAAGTACGCGCTCGCGAACAAGTTCAGTTATGTCGTCCAAGTGGACTCCGATGGCCAGCATGACCCGGCCGGTGTTCCGGCACTGCTCGCCGAGCTCCAGACAGGCGCAGACGTCGCGCTCGGGGCACGATTCGCCGGAGAAGGCGACTACGCGGCACGTGGGCCCCGCCGCTGGGCGATGAACGTCCTGGCCTCGACGATCAGCCGACTCGCGGGTACCCGACTGACCGATACGACCTCCGGGTTCAGAGCGTCGGGCCCGCGGGCCATCGACCTGTTCGCGCGGCATTATCCGGCGGAGTACCTCGGCGACACGATCGAATCGCTCGTGATCGCGCTCCGCGCCGGCTGCACAGTACGACAGGTACCCGTCGCAATGCGCGCACGCGCGGGCGGCGTTCCGTCGCACAATCCGATCAAGGCGACGGCATACCTCGGCCGAGCCGGCATGGCCCTGCTCGTCGCGCTCATTCGGCCGAAAGCCGAGCTGACAGAGAGGGCCATCCTCACGTGAGTGTCGCCAGCTATATTCTCGGAATCCTCGCCGCCCTCCTCACCCTCGGGGTCGTCATCGAGATGCTCCGACGACGGCGCCTCCGAGAGCGTCACGCAGTGTGGTGGTTGATCGCCGGCACACTCGCGCTCATCATCGGCATCTTCCCCAGTGTGCTCGAGTGGGCATCCCAGATGGTCGGCGTCGAGATTCCCACCAATCTCGTGTTCTTCGTGAGCCTGGTCGTGCTCTTCCTGGTGTGCGTTCAGCACTCTGCAGAGCTCACGCGGCTCGAAGACAAGGTTCGGATCCTCGCCGAGGAGTCGGCGCTCACGGAGCTCCGCGTCTCGCGGCTCGAGTCCGTCGACGACGGTTCCAAGTGACGGACGGCGGCCCGCCCACTCGATGAAGCGAGCAGGGCGGGCTCGCTCCGGCTCACCGACCGGCGGCGCCGCGACGGACCAGCAGGTAACCGCCCAGATGCACGGCAAGTCCGCTCAACGGTCCGATCCACAACGCGAGCAGTGATCGCTCGGTCACATCGAGCGGGACGAGCAGTAGCCCGACCGTGACGAGAGCCGCTGTCACCCAACCAGCGGTGAACAGGAGATGGTGCCCGGCGGCGAGAACGAACGGCCCCGTCGCGCAGAGCGACGCGACCGCCGCCGCTGAGGCCACGAGCGACGCCAGGACGGCTGGTGGGAGTACGAAGCCGGCATCGAAGAACGTCGTGAGGGCCCATTCGCCGAAGAGCCATGCTGCCAGGGCCAGCACACCCGCTCCCACAGCGACGATGCCGATGATCACGGACAACTGACGTCCAGCCGTCTCGGGACTCGCCCGGAATCGTACGATCAGGTAGCTCTGCAAGGCGAGTACGACGACGACGATCGGAGCCCGCGTCAGGTTCGACGCGAAGACGATCGCCGCGACGGCCTGCGACGAGTCCGCCCCCGATGTTGCGCTCAGGAACAGCGGGAACCCGCTGATGAGGATTCCGGTTGCCGCCGCACCGATGACCGTATGGCCGACGTTGCGCACCAGCCCCCTGTATCCGACGTCGAGTCGGAACCTTCCGACGACCTGACGTCGCACGAGTGGCCAGACGATTGCCGGAGCGATGACGAACGGCGCCGCGATCGCCCATGCGATCACCGTCATATCGGATGTCACGAGGAGCGTCGCGGAGACCAGGACGAGTCGAAGCACACCGTCGAGGATGACGAGGATCGCAATTGGCCGCCACAGCCGCAATCCGTACAAGGTCCCCGCCAGCACAGCGAGTACGACGTAGGCCGCGAGGCCGACCGCCAATGGCCACACGAGGCTCCACGCGCCCGCCCCGAAGACCAGCGGTCCCCACAGGATGGCGGAGAGAACGAGAGCGGCGAAGACCACAGCGGCCGCACCCACTGCGAAGTTCCGTGCGATGGGGCTGGTCGAGGCCGTGTCCGTCGCATTCGTCGCTCGGGTCACCTCCTGTTGGACGCCCGAAGCCGCGCTGATCATGAGATAGAGCGCAGACCAGAAGACCGCGAACGGCGCGTATCCGGCCGGCCCGAGTTGTGCGCCCGCGAAGGCGGTGAGCACATAACCTGCGCCACCGCCGATCGCAGTGGCGACGAGGATCTGGACGGCACCGCTCGCTGTACCGCGGGACCTCTCAGGCATCCGTTTCCCTTCCACGCCCGATGGTCGTGCGATCTCAGAGTGGCGATCCCGCTCACGCCTCGTAAGTCGCGCTCGCCTCGCAGCAACTTTAGTCGTACGCGGACGGAGCTCGACGGCGCAGAGGACCGGCAGGAGGCGAGGAGGTGCGCTGCAGGAGGCGGGCGCACCAGAGGCTTCGGCGCACCGTACACTGTGAGTCGCCCAGCGCTCGCCAACCGCTGCCTCGAATCACGAAACAGGAACGATGAGCCCCCCTCCAGCCACTCTCGCCCCCGCCTCGCCTCGCCGACCAGTCAGGGTGTTCCTCCTCTCGTTCGCGACGCTTCTCGTCGCGATGACCGCTTGGAACCTCGCGTCTCCGATCGCTTCGGCTCCCGATGAGCCGTCCCATTTCATCCGGGCGGCCGCGGTCGTACGCGGGCAGGTCTCGACGGGTGCGTGGGCAGAGAACCCGTCGATGACGAGCGCCGAGGTGCCCGCGTCTGTCGCGCAGACGCACGAGATGACGTGCTACGCGTTTCGTCCCGAGATCTCAGCTGCCTGCATCGCACCGGTCGAGGGTGATCCGAACCGCATGGTGACGACGGGCACGACTGCCGGCGTCAACAGCCCTGTCTACTATGCGATCGTCGGACTCCCGAGCCTGTTCATGGACGGGCTGCCGGCCCTCTACGCCATGAGGGTACTGAGTTCGATCCTCTGCGCCGCCGCCCTGGCGCTGATGTTCTCGCAGCTTTCGCGTCTGACCACGTCGCGTTGGTCGATCATCGCGGGCTACGTCGCCGTCACGCCGATGGTGCTCTACCTGTCGGGGTCGTTGAATCCGAACGGACTCGAAGTCGCCGCAGCGGGCGCACTCTTCGCATCGCTCGTGGCGACTCTCCGAGTCCCGAGCGGAAGATGGGCGCTCCGCGGTCAGGGTCTCGCGATCGTCGTCTCGGCAGCGTTGCTGCTCAGTACGCGGAGCATCGCATCCCTCTGGGTGCTGATCATCGTCGGGGCCGCGTTCGCTCTCGCGGACGGGGTCGTCGTTCGAGGGCTTCTGCGACGCCCCGCAATCTGGGTGGCCGCGGCGGCAGCGGCACTCGCAGCGTTTGCGACCGCGGCCTGGTACACGATTCCCGTCGCGGGCGGCGGGCAGACGTTCGCCGGGTCCGGGACGAATCCGATTCTCGCCTTCGTCACGATGCTGTCCGACACCTTCGACTTCGCCGACGACTACGTCGGGTGGTTCGGGTGGGTCGACACCCCGTCGCCGTCCTACAGCCTCGTAGTGTGGTTCGCAGCCATGGCTGCCTTGGTCGTGTACGCAATCGCACACGCGGATCGACACGGGCGGATCGTGGTGCTCTCGCTCCTCGTCGTCTTCGTCCTCGCACCGGCGATCATCCAAGCCGCTCTCGTCGCGACATCCGGGTACATCTGGCAGGGCAGGTACATGCTCGCCATCCTGCTCGTCCTGCTTGTCGCGTGCGGGATGGTCATCGACGGGAAGGAGGGCGCTGCGCCGATCGCGCCACCCGCCCTTCGCCGCACGATGCTGATCGGGATGGTCCTGCTCTCGGTCGGCCACATCACCTCGTTCGTCTGGGTGCTTCGCCGTTACGTCGTGAGCATGGCCGGCTCGCCTCGCGATCTGCTGCTCGCCCCTGCATGGCAGCCGCCGCTCGGCTGGATCGGGCTGAGCGGATGCTTCGCTGCCGCGGTGATCGTCGCCGGCTGGGCCGTATATCGGTGGATCGTCACGGAACGGGTGGTCGAATCCGACCTCTCCGCTGAGACGGTCGTCGAGGCGGGCGCTCGGCAACTAGCGTGACCCGAAGATAGACTTTCCGGGCATCTCGCTCGGCGTGGATGACGACCGACCCGTTGAGGAGCCATGATCCAGTCCGCACCGCATCCCGATGCACACACAGCCGCGGCTCACGTAGCGACGCGTTGGCGGACTTTCGGCGTCGCCTTCCTCGCGATCCTCCTGCCCATGCTCATCTGGACGCTCGCATCTCCACTGATGTCCGCCCCCGACGAACCGTCGCATGCGATCAGGGCAGCGGCCGTCGTGCGAGGCGAGGTCACCAACGGACCTTGGTCGGAAGCCCCCGCGTTGATGGCAGCCAATGTGCCTGCGGGTATCGCGCATGCGCACTTCATCGCCTGCTTCGCGTTCGAACCCGAGGTATCCGCGGATTGTCCGGAGACATTCACCGGCGACCCGACCGAGATCGTCGAAACCGGCACGTCGGCCGGCGTGAACTCCCCCGTGTACTACGCCATCGTGGGCCTTCCGTCCCTCTTCCTGAACGGCGATGTGGCGCTGTACGGCATGCGAGTGGTCAACGCGCTGTTGTGCGCAGCACTCCTCGCGGTGATGGTCATGCAATTGCGGACCCTCCCGTCGTCGCGATGGGCGATCCTCGCATCAACGGTCTCCATCACGCCGATGGTGCTGTTCCTGGGGGGAGCGATCAATCCGAACGGCGTCGAGGTTGCCGCGGCAGGAGCATTGTTCGCAACGCTGGTCGTCACCTTCAGGACGCACTCCAACCGCGCGCTGCTCTGGGAGCGAGCAGCAACGACGGTGGTCGCGACGACGCTGCTGCTCAGCACACGGAACATCGCGCTGCTGTGGGTGCTCGTGATCGTCGCGGCAGCCTTCATCGTCTCGCGTGGCGCACTGCTCATCGCGTTGCTCCGACGACCTGCGACCTGGGTCACCGTCGGGGCAGCCGCGTTGGCAACGGTGTTCACACTTGCGTGGTATCTCCGGAACCCGACGGCGTCGACGGCAGCGACGAACAGCCTCCCACCCCGTGAGGCCGCCGCGACGACGTTCGCCCGTACGCTCGACTTCGGCCAGGCATGGGTCGGCTTGTTCGGCTGGGTCGACACCCCGGCTCACTCACTCGCGATCGCCGCCTGGTCCCTCGCGATCGGGGCGATCGCGATATCGGCGATCGTGTGGTGTCGACCCCGCTTCCGATGGATGCTGGCCCTCTTCCTGGCCGTCATCGTGTTGACGCCGCCCATCACGGCGGCCGCGGTCGCGTCCCAGCTCGGCTACATCTGGCAGGGCAGGTACACGCTCGCGATGGTGCTGTGCCTGATCGTCGCCTGCGGTATGGCACTCGATGATCGGTTCCCGAAACCGTTCTCGCGCTACTGGTACCGCCCCGTCGTCGTGCTTCTCTGGGTCTTGGCTGCTGCGCACGTCGCCACGTTCGTCAGCATGCTGCGGCGGTACGTGACCGGAGTCGACGGCACGGTCGTCGGATTCCTCGTCGACCCGCAGTGGCAACCACCGGGCACCTGGATCGGTTTGACCGTGGTCTTCGCACTGGTCGTCGCTGCGGGCACCCTGCTCGCTGTGCGCACGGCGGCGCCGCGAGAAGTCACGGTGCAGTCAGCCGCGACGCCGGTGAACCCACCCGTCTAAGGCTGTACGGCCAGCCACACGGACTCGACGATGCTCTCGATCGTACGCGAGGCGCGCCATCCGATGACCTCGTTGATTCGGTCGGGAGAGGCGACGACCCAGGCCGGATCACCGACCCGACGTGCTCGGATCTCGGGACGGAGGTCGATGCCGGTGACCTCGCCGACGATACGGATCACGTCGCGGACGCTCGTGCCCACTCCGGTTCCGACATTGAAGACGTCGTGTCCCGTCACCATGGTGTCGAGGTGATCGAGCGCCGCGATATGCGCTTCGGCGAGGTCGAGCACGTGCACGTAGTCGCGCACGCACGTGCCGTCGGGCGTGGGATAGTCGTCGCCGAAGATCTGCGGATGGCCGCCGTTGCGGATGCTCTCGAAGACCTTCGGGATGAGGTTGCTCGCCCCCCGATCAGCCAACACGTGATTGGCCGCACCGCCGACGTTGAAGTACCGCAGACTCACGGCGCGCAAGCCGAACGACCGCGAACACCCCGAAATGAGTTGCTCGCCGTGGAGCTTCGTCTCGCCGTATGGATTCACGGGCCGGGTCGAGTCGTTCTCGGTGATGGCCGAGCCTTCGGTGAGGCCGTACACAGCGGCCGACGAGGAGAAGACCAATCTGTCGACGCCGGCGGACTCCATCGCCTGCACGAGTGAGACGAGGCCGCCCACGTTCTCTGCGTAATACCACGCGGGGCGAGCGACCGATTCCGCGACATCCTTCCGGGCGGCGAAATGCATCACCGCCTCGATGCCCTCGGCCTCCAGCAGCGCGGCCACCTGCGACGCGGCATCCGGACCGGTCAGGGAGATTCTGTGCGCCTCGCCACCCTCGAGCCGTTGGCTGAGCCCCGAACTGAGGTCGTCGACCACCACGACGTGGTCGCCCCGCTCGCGGAGCAGGTGAACGACATGGCCGCCGATGTATCCGGCGCCCCCGGTGACAAGTATTCGCACCATGAAAGCATACGGTTCGGGTGGCAGACCATCAGCGGAACCCGCGGTGCCACCCTCAACTAGACTGGGTCGTCGCGCCACACGGCGCGACGGGAATGAATGAGGAGAACGCGAACGCATGAGAATCGCCGTCGTCGCACTGGGAAAGATCGGCCTTCCACTCGCTGTGCAGTTCGCATCGAAGGGCCATCAGGTCATCGGCGTCGACGTCAACGCTGCGACCGTCGATCTCATCAACCGGGGTATCGTGCCGTTCCCCGGTGAGGCGCACCTCGACGAGATGCTGACGCAGGCCGTCTCGGCCGGCACGCTGCGCGCGACGACCGACTACGCCGAGGCGATCCCCGATGCCGACGCCGTCGTGCTCGTCGTGCCACTGTTCGTCGATGACGAAGCACGACCCGACTTCGCCTGGATGGATGCCGCGACCCGTTCGCTCGCCGAGCACCTCGCTCCGGGCACCCTGGTGTCGTTCGAGACCACGCTGCCGGTCGGCACCACGAGATCCCGCTGGAAGCCGATGCTCGAAGAAGTATCGGGCCTCACCGAGGGCGTCGACTTCCACCTCGTCTTCTCGCCGGAGCGCGTGCTCACGGGCCGGGTCTTCGCGGACCTGCGAAAATATCCGAAGCTCATCGGCGGGCTGAGCCCAGAGGGCGCGACTCGCGCCGTGGAGTTCTACGAGCAGGTACTCGACTTCGACGAACGCGACGACCTGGCGAAGCCGAATGGCGTCTGGGACCTCGGTTCAGCCGAAGCGGCCGAACTGGCGAAGCTGGCCGAGACGACGTACCGCGACGTCAACATCGGCCTGGCAAATCAGTTCGCTCGTTTCGCCGAGACCGCCGGCATCGACATCTACGAAGTCATCGAGGCCTCGAACTCACAGCCGTTCAGCCACATCCACCGCCCCGGCATCGCGGTCGGCGGGCACTGCATCCCCGTGTATCCGCGCCTGTACCTCTGGAACGACCCGCACGCGACGATCGTCAGCGCAGCCCGCGCAGCAAACGCCGACATGCCGAACCACGCGGTCACGATGCTCGAGGGAGCTCTCGGGGATCTGCGCGATCTCCGCGTCGTCGTGCTCGGTGCCGCCTACCGCGGCGGAGTGAAGGAGACCGCGTTCTCAGGCGTCTTCCCGCTCGTCGAGGGTCTTCGCGCGCGCGGCGCTCACGTGCTCGTTCACGATCCCCTGTACACGGCCAGCGAGCTCGAGGGCCTCGGATTCCAGCCGTACGCGTTCGGCACAGAAGTGGATGCGGCGATCATTCACACCGATCACGCCGACTACCGCGCTCTGACACCGGCCGATCTCCCCGGCATCCGGGCGCTCATCGACGGTCGCCGCGTGACGGACGCCGCGGCATGGGAGGGCGTCATCCACCGCGTCATCGGCCGACCAGCCTGAGCGACGTCTGCCGACCGAAGCTCACTTCAGGTCGCGCGTCGCATCGTCGACTTCGGCGCGAGCGAGCGTGATCTCCCGCGCGAGCTGGGTGAGCTTGCGGTTCATCACGACATTGCGCCGGTATGCGCTCGCCACCGTCACGAGGAATGCGAGCACGAGGGCGTACAGCAGAAGATCGGAGCCGCGGCCGACGCCGATGAGGTTCGCGAGCCAGGTGAGCCATTGCGGAAAAATGATCGACACGATCGCGACGATCACGAAGCCGAGCATGAACAGCCTGCGCAGGGCGAGGTGACTGTCGCCGCCGGCTGGACGCGCAAGGAAGATGCCGACCACGATCACGCCGGCAACGAGAAGGATCTGGATCCACATGAGCTACCGAACCAGCAGGTCGACGAGGATGTTCACAGAGTTCAGCACGGATTGGCCCTTCGCCTTGGAATAGTCGGTGTAGAGCAACTCGACCGGGTACTCCCGCCACGGCAACTTCGTGCGCCCGAGCTTCAGCACGATCTCTGTCGCGTGCGCCATCCGATCCTGGTTCAGCTCGATCATCCGCACCGCGTCGCCTCGGATGACCCGCAGACCGTTGTGCGCGTCGGTCAGCCGCAACCCGGTCGTGAGGTTCGTGACCCAGACCGCTGTCTTGAGGATCACGCGCTTGACGATGCCAGGATCGGTGCGAGCGTCGAGGAAGCGCGACCCGAACACGATGGCCAGGTCCTCGGCTTTCGCGAGGTCGAGCATCTCGAGCACGTCTTCGAGCCGGTGCTGACCGTCGGCATCGAACGTCACGACCCAGTGTGCCTCAGGCTTCGTCGCGACGTAGGCGAATCCGGTCTGGAGGGCTGCGCCCTGGCCGAGATTGATGGGGTGGTGCAGCACGCGGGCTCCGGCGGCAGCTGCAACAGCGGCGCTGCCATCGGTGCTGCCGTCGTCGATGCAGATGACGTGGTCGAAGGAGGAGAGGAGGCCACGCACGACGTCGCCGATGACGGATGCCTCGTTGTAGAGCGGAACCACGAGCCACGTGTCTTCCGCGTGCCGTCGGGGGTTCGCGGCCGGCGGCGTCGGAGATGGCTGCATACGTCCATTCTTGCAGAACGCGGTACGCTGATCGGCAGTGCCTCGTACGGCCGTACCCCCCAGGAGCATCATTTGAACACGAGATCCGGCGTGCGGATCGTCGACTCAGCCGACGTCGCCGACGACACGAAGATCGGCGAGGGCAGTTCGATCTGGCACCTTGCGCAGGTGCGCGAGGGTGCAGTCCTCGGAGCGCATTGCGTCATCGGCCGCGGCGCCTACATCGGCACTGGCGTCACGCTCGGCGACAACTGCAAGGTGCAGAACTATGCTCTCGTCTACGAGCCGGCGACGCTCGCTGACGGCGTCTTCATCGGTCCAGGTGTCGTGCTCACGAACGACACCTATCCTCGTGCGGTGAACCCCGACGGGAGCCTCAAGAGCGCCGATGACTGGGAGCACGTCGGCGTTGACATCGCGACCGGGGCATCCGTCGGAGCTCGCGCTGTCTGCATCGCCCCCGTGCGCATCGGAGCGTGGTCGACGGTCGCGGCAGGGTCAGTGGTGACCCGCGATGTGCCCGACTTCGCCCTCGTCGCCGGTGTCCCTGCTCGCCGTATCGGATGGGTCGGGCGCTCGGGCCGTCGCCTCGAGGAGTCCGACGGCATGTGGATCTGCCCTGACACGAACTCGCGCTATGTCGAGCGCGATGGAAGCCTCTTGGAGCTGAACGATGACGAATGAATTCATTCCCCCGGCGAGACCGATCATCGGTGACGAAGAACGCGCAGCAGTCGATCGTGTGATGCGCAGCGGCATGGTCGCGCAAGGTCCCGAGGTCGCGGCGTTCGAAGAGGAGTTCTCACGCCACTTCGTCCAGGGACTCCCGACGGTCGCCGTCAACTCCGGCACCTCCGGCCTGCATCTGGGCCTCCTCGCCGCGGGTATCGGCCCCGGCGACGAGGTCATCGTGCCCTCGTTCACGTTCGCCGCCACCGGCAACTCGGTCGCGCTCACGGGCGCCACACCCGTATTCGCCGACATCGAGCCCGCAACGTTCTCGCTCGATCCCGCTTCGGTCGAGGCATCCATCACGCCGCGCACCAAGGCGATCATGCCTGTGCACCTCTACGGCCACCCCGCCAAGATGGCCGAACTCGGTGCGATTGCCGAGAATCACGGGCTCATGATCTTCGAAGACGCCGCCCAGGCGCACGGGGCGTCGCTCGGCGGTCGCCCGGTCGGCACGTTCGGGCGCTTCGCGATGTTCAGCCTCTACCCGACGAAGAACATGACGAGCGGCGAGGGCGGCATGGTCACGACCGACACGCCCGAGCTCGCGCGCCAGGTACGGCTGTTGCGCAACCAGGGCATGGAGCGGCAGTACGAGAACGAGGTCATCGGCTTCAACGCCCGCATGACCGACATCCACGCGGCGATTGGTCGCGTGCAGCTGACCAAGGTGAATGCCTGGACCGAACAGCGCCGCGGGAGCGCCGCCTTCCTCGACGCGAACCTCGAAGGCGTCGTCGTGCCGCCCGTTGCAGAGAGCGCGGTGCACGTCTACCACCAGTACACGATCCGGGTCATCGACGATCGTGACGGGTTCGTCGCAGCTCTCAAGAACGAGCACCAGGTCGGCAGCGGTGTGTACTACCCGATCCCCAATCACCGACTGCCGTCGCTTGCGCCGTACGCGCCGGGACTCGAGCTGCCCGAGACCGAGATCGCGGCGCGCGAGGTCGTGTCGCTGCCGGTGCATCCATCGCTCAGCGATCGCGATCTCGAGCGGATCGTGAACGCTGTGAATACCCTCGCAGGAGCAGGCGCCTGATGGCCGCGCTGCGCGCCGGCCTCCTCGGCGTCGGCATGATGGGGCGGCACCACGCGCGGGTGCTGCGCGAGGTCGACGGTGTCGAGCTCGTCGCGATCGCCGACCCGGGTGGAGATCCGCACGGCGTCGCAGGCGAACTCCCGATTCTTCCCGATATCGACGCATTGATCGAGGCGGGCATTGACATCGCGGTGGTCGCGGTGCCGACGCGATTCCACGAGGACGCTGCGCTGAAGCTCGCGACCGCCGGCGTGCATACCCTCGTCGAGAAACCGATCGCGCACTCGATCGAAGCCGGTCAGCGCATGGTAGATGCATTCGCGAACGCCCGTCTCGTAGGTGCCGTCGGACATATCGAACGCTTCAACCCGGCGCTGCAGGAGTTGCGACGCCGGATCGAGGCCGGAGACGTCGGCGAGGTGTATCAGATCGCGACGCGCCGGCAGGGACCGTTCCCGTCACGGATCGCCGATGTCGGTGTCGCCAAAGACCTGGCATCGCACGACGTCGATCTCACGGCGTGGGTCGCGCAGAGCTCGTACGCGACGATCTGGGCTCAGACGACGTTCAAGAGCGGCCGCGAACACGAAGACATGATCGCGATGACCGGTCGCCTCCAGAACGGAGTCATCGTCAATCACCTCGTGAACTGGCTGAGCCCCATGAAGGAACGGGTCACGATCGTCACGGGTGAGAAGGGAGCCTTCGTCGCCGACACGTCGACGGGCGACCTCACGTTCTACGCGAACGGCACGATTCCGGTCGAATGGGAGTCCATGACCGTCTTCCGAGGCGTCTCCGAGGGAAATGTGACCCGCTACGCCTTTCCGAAGCGCGAACCGCTTCGCGTCGAGCACGAGGCGTTCCGCGATGCGGTGCTCGGCAAGCCGAGCGATGTCGTCACGATGGAGCAGGGTCTGCGCACGCTCGCGGTCGTCGAGTCCGCCCTCGATGCGGCACGCGCCGCGGATTCCCTCGCCCTCTAGCGATGCGCATTTCGCTCGTCACTCGCATCTACATCCCCGAGCCCGCGGCCGCCTCGTTCCGTCTCGCTGCACTGGCACGATCACTCGGGAACGGCGGCGACGAGGTTCTCGTGCTCACAACGCTGGCACCACCCGCGTTGCGGGCGGTGCGGGCACCTGTCGTCCACGGAATCCGCGTGCGCCGTGCTCGAGTGCTCCGTGATCGAACCGGGAACGTTCGTGGATATCTTCAGTACCTGAGCTTCGACGTGCCCGCGTTCTTCCGTGTGCTGTTCTCTCAACGCACCGATTTGGTCGTCGTCGAGCCACCACCCACGACCGGGTTCTTCGTACGGATCGCGTGCGCGCTCCGCCGCACCCCATACGTCTACTACGCCGCCGATATCTGGTCGGATGGGGCTGAGTCGACGAACGCGCCACGCTTCGTCATCGCGGCGGTGCGGTGGCTTGAGCGGCGGGCCCTGCGCGGCGCTTCCGCGGTGATCGCAGTCACCGACGGCGTTGCAGAGAAGGTGCGTTCGCTGGCGCCCGGGGCACGCGTGACCGTGGTACCCAACGGAATAGACACCGATGTCTTCACCCCTGACGGCGAACGTCTGGACGACGCGCCGTGGGGCGTCTACGCCGGCACGACGAGCGAATGGCAGGGTGCGGACATCTTCATCCGCGCGATGCCCCAGGTACTGGACGCCCTGCCCGACGCCTCGATCGCGTTCGTGGGACAGGGAAGCGCCTGGGCCGCACTACGGGAGCTCGCGGCCGAAATAGCGCCCGACGCGGTGCGCTTCATCGACCCGGTACCGCCCGCGCAAGCTGCGATCTGGCTGCGATCGGCCCGCGCAGGACTGGTGAGCCTCAAGCCCGGACAAGGCTACGACTTCGCACTGCCGACCAAGGTGTACGCGTCGACGGCGTGTGGTACGCCGGTGGTGTTCGCCGGAGTCGGCGCCGGCGCCGACTTGGTCGAGCGCACGGGCATCGGCCGACGAGCCGCGTACAACGTCGACGCCACTGCAGCCGCGATGATCGACGCGTTCCGCGATCGCGACTCCCGCGCAGTGGAGCGCGTGGCGGAGTGGACGCGCATCAATGCATCACAGTCCGCACGGGCCGCCGAGGCGGCCATGGTCGTGCGCGAGGCAGGTTCGCGGTGAGCGGTGCTCGCGAACGGCGTGCCTCACGGGTCCGGGCGCCCGGCGGTCGCTGATCGGCCCCGTCCACGATGGCGCAGCATCTTGCCGTTCGTCTCTGACCTCCGGGGACTCCAGTGTTCAGAGTTCTCGCGATCGTGCCGGATAGAATCGGTGGATGCCCACCACAGCGGTGCAATGTCCTATCGGTTGGAAGGTGAGGGGTGCGTGACCAGCCCTACTGAGGCGCGCGTCGCGCTGGTCCTCTCCTACTCCGACATCGAGTCCGACCCTCGGGTTCGGCGCCAGATCGACTGGCTCGCCGGCGACGGCTGGACCATCGACACGGTCGGGCTGGGGAGCCGTCCATCTCCACGCGTGCGAGACCACTTCTCCCTCTCTGCCGCATCGCGATGGGCCACCACCCGTGCGGGAGTACTTCTCGCCCACTTCTCTCTCACCCCGCGGCATCGGTTCCGATTGCAATTCACGAACCGCGTCGACGATGAAGCGCTCGCGCGACTTCGCACCGGCGAGTACGGCCTCGTCGTCTTCAACGAAACGGAGTTCCTGCCGTGGGTGTCCGATCGGCGAATCTTCACGCCCGAGGCCATGCGCGCCAAGATCCATCTCGACCTGCACGAGTACCACAACCCGCTGGTGCGACGACAGACTCTCGGCGCCCGCCTCACGGGCAGCCACTACCGATGGGTGCGACGGCACATCGGCCATTCGGCGTTCACAAGTCGTTCGGTGGTCAATGAGCCCATCGGGCAGTTGTATGTTGAGGAGTTCGGCATCCAAGCGCCCGTTCCGAGCCGCAACATACCGCCCTATGAGCAGCTGACACCCAGCCCCGTGGATTCGGGAGAGATCCGGCTGCTCTTCCACGGCCTCGCCGCGTGGCAGCGTGGGTTCACCGAGATCCTTGAGGCGATGCGCGCCCTGCCGGAACGATTCACCATGACGTTCATGCTCGTGCCGAATCTCCGTGTCGTCGAGGAACTGCAAGCGTTGATCGACGCGCATCCGGCTCGGGATCGCATACGAATTGTGCCCCCCGCGCCTATGCGCGAGATCGCCCGTTCGATCAATGATTTCGATCTGGAGATCATCTTCTATCGGCCGCTGGCCCCGAACCTCGAGTTCGCGCTTCCGAACAAGTTCTTCGAGGCTGTGCAAGGTCGACTCGGTGTTGTCGTGGGCGAGAGCCCCGCGATGGCCGCGGTCGTCCGCGAGTTCGGCAACGGAGTCGTCGTGTCCGGGTTCGAGGCATCGGACCTAGCCGAAACCCTGGTTGCGCTCACTAGCGACGACATCGCAGGCTTCAAGACAGAAGCGAATAACGCTGCGCGCGACCTCAACTCCGAATCAGAGGGCCGCGCGTTCCTCACTGCGGTCGGCATGGACGCTGTCGAGGAGCTGTCGTGAAGACGAACTTGCAGCTGTACCGCGAGGTCCTTTCGATCCTTCCGTCGAAGGCGCGGAAGTTTCTACTCGTCTACGCGATTCTCCAGGGCGCGCTCGCAATCATCGACGCCGCCGCACTCGGACTGCTCGCGCTGGTGCTCTCGCCCCTCATCAGCGGAAGTCCCGTCGAGCTCCCAGTATTCGGCAGCGTTTCGGGCAGCGGCGCGTTCGTTCCGATCATCGTCGTTTGCGCCCTCATCGTGCTCAAGGGAGTGCTCGCGCTCATCCTCTATTGGGTCGCCACTCGACGTTTCTCGGCATACGAACTGGAGCTCGGATCTCGAGTGTTCGCCGGATTCGTCAGCTCACCATGGATCGATCGGCTCAAGCGCAATTCTTCCGATCTCGTCCGGATAACCGACTCCAGCGTATCCACGACGATCTCCGGATTCACGCTTCCCGGAGCCTCGCTCATCGGCGAGGCGTTGAACTTCCTTACGCTTCTTGCAGTGTTGGCAATCGCGCAGCCCGCCATCGGTGTGATCACACTCGTCTATCTCGGTCTCATCGGTATCTTCCTCAACTTCCAGATCTCACGTCGCACCAGGCAAGCGGGGCTGGTTGCCCTCCGCTACTCGCTGCGCTCATCGCGGCTCATCACGGAGATGATCGGTGCGCTCAAAGAGGTGACGCTGCGTGGGAAGACGGAGGATGTCGCGAAGGTCGTGCGCGAGAACAGGCGGCACTCAACCCACGCGCGCGCCAACGCCCAGTTCCTCGGCCAGGTGCCCCGATACGTTCTCGAGACGGCGATCATCGGGGGAATCGTGTTGGTGGGAGTCGTCGGCTTTGCGACGGGTGGTATCGGCGGAGCCACCGCGGCAGTGGCACTGTTCGGTCTCGCTGGCTTTCGCATGGCGCCATCGATCGTTCGATTCCAGGGTGTCCTCTCACAACTGAACGTCAGCGCACCACACGCTCAGGCGGTCGTCGACGAGGTTCGGAGGTCGGACACCGTGAATGCGCTGCTCAGCGGCCGCGATTCGCGACCGTTGCCCGAGAATCCGTCTGTCATCCGCTTCGATCGAGTGAGCTTCGAGTACGACGCTGGTGCCGAACCCGCCGTGCATGAAATCAGCATCGAGATCCCCTTCGGCTCCAGCGTGGCGTTCGTGGGTGCTTCGGGTTCGGGCAAGTCGACCATGGTGGATCTGATCCTGGGACTGATCGAACCGACTTCGGGCGGCGTGTTCGTCGACGACATCTCGCTCACGTCGCTGACTTCGGCGTGGCGCTCCCGCGTTGCGTACGTGCCGCAGGAGGTGTCGCTGTTCGACGCCACGGTTGCACAGAACGTCGCATTGACCTGGTCGTCAGACTTCGACGAGCAGCGCGTGCGTCAAGCACTGAGCCGTGCACACATGCTCGAGACGATCAACGCACGGGTCGGCGGGATCAGCGGGTCGATCGGAGAGCGCGGCCTTGCGCTCTCCGGTGGGCAGCGTCAGCGGATCGGCATCGCACGGGCGCTGTACGTCGACCCCCTCGTGCTGGTATTGGATGAGGCCACCAGCGCCCTCGACACCGCGACCGAGGCCGCCGTTACTCGGTCGATCGCGGAATTGCGCGGTTCAACGACGACCATCACCGTCGCCCACCGCCTTGCAACGATCAAGGCAGCGGATCGGATCTTCTTCATGAGCGGTGGCCGGGTCGCGGCACAGGGCACGTTCGCGGAGTTGGTGGCGAACGTCCCGGAGTTCGCACTCCAGGCAACGCTGGCCGGCCTCGCCGTAGTTCGAGAGTGAATTCCGGTCAGCCGAGACCGCCGGCACGAGAAGTTATACCGATGCGATAAGCGACTCGATGTTGGCGATCACGCTGGTTCTGCCCCAGAAGTCCTGAAGCACGCGTCGATTGCCCTCCAGCTGTTCGCCCGCCACCCGGCTGCTGGGAAGCCCCTCGGCAACGAGCTCTTCCAGCGTCCCGACCGCTGCACCGCGGTTCCGGAGAAACGACATCAACGTGTTCCGTTCATCGAGGAACACGTGCGCACCGCTCCAGAGTGCGCTGGCGACGTTCCCGATGCCCTGCTGGCGCCGATGCCCCATGATGACGATGCTGCATCGCGCGACGATCTCTTGGTACTCCTCGAGCGGGAGGAACTCTCGCATCGGCACGAAGTCCGACCCCAACAGCTCAGTGCCTCGCGCTACGACCGCGTCCGCATATGCGGGGTCTCCGTAGCTCAATGGTGTGATCACTCGTCGTCCGGACACACCCAACCGCGCGAGCAGGTCGAGGACCTCGAAATGGTTGTTCGTCAGCGTCGCAGAATTGCCGATCAGAATGTCGTCGCCCGTCACCGGACGAGTTGCCGCGAAGGTATCTTCGACACTCGCGTAGTTCAACTGCGCGTACCGCCCCCGAAAGCCGGCGAAGCGACCCCTGAACACCAATAGATCGTCGGGAATCGGCGCGGAGAAGACATCTGCAGCACGCGCCGCCGCGCCGACGGGCAGACTGGAGCGAAGGTTTCGGTAGGTCCGCACGACTTTGCCCGGGAGCGAGAGCCGAGAGCGACTGTAGCGAGCCGTCATCGGCCCGAGCAACCCAGCCGTCGTGGAGAGGTTCGAACCGTAATAGTCGCCGCCCCACCCGCTCCATACTTTCAGCGTATCGCGAGGTGTCGCGGCCAGTGCGCGCGCCGCGAACGCGCCCACACTGTGGAAGATGGCGATGTCGCTCTCCTGCAGCAGGTGGGACGCGCGCGCGGCACCAGCGGCGTCCATATGCACGGCCTCGACAGTCGCGCTCTTGGGAAGTACGTGTCGCGCGATGTCCCCCTTGAGCGCGTATACGACGAACGCGTTCGCACCGGGGGCGACGTCCTCGAAGACGTCGGCGGTGAACGGTAGGAACGGTGAGTCGGGAAAGAGGTGAACAATCCGGCGGGTCATCGCAGCCCAGCCGCTCGGAGCGGGCGGGCAGGGACACCGCCGACGACGGCGCCGCTGTCGACGTCACGGACCACCGTGGCACCGGCGGCCACGAACGCGTTCGCACCGATGACGAGCGGCGTCATGGATGTCCCGTTGATGACGCTCGCGCCGATCCCGAGGAATGCCCCGTCTTCGATGATGACGTTCCCCGCGACGTGCACTCCCGGCGAAAGAATGGCGAAGTCAGCAACGCTGACGTCGTGCGAGAGTGTGCAGCCGACGTTCACAACCGCGTGCGCTCCGACGCGCACCTGGTCCGTGAGTACGCTCCCTGCACACACGACGGAGCCTTCGCCGATCCGGACGTTCGGGGCGAGCTCTGCCCTCGGATGGATCAGGGCGACCGGACGCAGGCCCATCGCCGTGAGCGCTGACGCCGCCCGTCGTCGCACTCGCGAGTCGCCGACGGCAACGACGAACCGGGCATCTGGAGGCGGACACATCTCGGTGATCACGATCACCGGGATCCCGTTGATCGGATCGCCCGCGAAACGCTCGTCATCGACGATGTGCTTCAGCTCGGCCCCCGGGAACACCTCGCGCGCGAGCCAAGCGATCTCCCGACCGTGTCCCCCGGCACCGAACAGGTATAGCCGGCTGATGTCCGTGCTCCCCGTCATGACTGCCCGATCGCAGCACGTACGATTCCCGCGACGATGCGAATCGCTTCTTCGTCGACACTGGTCCCGGTCGGAAGCACGATGACCCGCTCCGCCACGCGCTCGGTCTCGGGCAGGTTCAGGGCTGCCCCGGGATAAAGCGTGCGATACGGCTCCATGCGGTGGCATCCTGGCCAGAAATAGCGTCGCGCCAACACGTTGTTCTCGCGTAGACGTGCCAGCACGTCGCGGCGCGAGGTCGGGCACGTCTCATCGATGAGCATGACGACGTACTGGTAGTTGCTCTTGTTCTCGTTGTCGATCGCGAGCACCGAGACGCCAGGAACGCCCCGAAGCTCGCGCGTGTACGCCTCGTGGTTGCGTTTGTTCACGGCGATGACCTCGTCGATCGCGCCGAAGTTTGCGAGCCCCATCGCGGCACAGATCTCCGTCATCTTGCCGTTCGTCCCATCGGAGACGACGTCGTCCTCGCCCGCGAACCCGAAGTTCCGCATGAGCCGCGCTGTCTGCGCCACGTCGTCGTCGTCGGTGACGATCGCACCACCCTCGACGGAGTTGAAGAACTTGGTCGCGTGGAAGCTGAGCACCTCTGCGCGACCGAAGGTGCCCACCATCCGACCACCGAGAGAGACTCCGAAGGCGTGTGCGGCATCGAAGAGCAGCTCCAAGCCGAACTCATCGGCGATCGCCTCGAGCTCGACGATCGGTGCAGGGCGACCCCAGAGGTGAACGCCGATGATCCCCGTCGTCCTGGGCGTGATCAGCCGACGAACCGATTCGGGATCGAGGCAGTGAGTTTCCGGATCGACATCCGCGAACACTGGGGTGATGCCCTGCCAGTGGAGAGAGTGGGGCGTGGCGACGAACGTGAACGATGGCACGATCACCTCGCCCGACATCCCGAGTGCACGTATCGCGATCTCGAGAGCGATCGTGCCGTTGGTGATGGCGACGCAGTGCTTCACACCGAGATACGCCGCGATCCGCGACTCCAGTTCACGCACGAGAGGTCCGTCGTTCGACAGCCATTGACGTTCGAGAGCGCCCTCAACAAGCCGGAGGAAGGTCTGGGGGTCACCGATGTTCGGTCGGCCCACGTGCAAGGGCTGTGCGAAAGTGGGGTCAACGCGACTCATGCTCTCATTCAAGCACCCGCAAACCGGCAATCACGTAGCGCCCTGCCTTCGCCAGGCTGGGAACACCTCCTGCTGGGGCCGCCGCGCCGTCGTTGCTCGTGCCGATGGTCGGTGGAAGGGTGTGACCGGCTAGTATCGAACCGCGATGGACGAGACACCCGACGGCGCGGCCGCGACACATTCGTCACGAGGTCCTCGCGTCGAGGCCGTTGTCTGCGTCCACAATACGTCGCGTCCAGTCGAGCGGGCCGTGGCGTCAGCATTGAAGAACACCGTCGCGACGCGAGTGACAGTGGTCGTCCACAACACAGATGTCGGCGGCGTGCGTGCACGTCTTGACAGACTCGCGGATGACACCCGCCTGCGCGTCCTGGAGTTGCACGACGGGGTGCGTTCTCCTGCGAACGCGTTCAACTTCGCCCTCGATAACGCGACAGGTGAGTTCATGAGCCTCATCGGATCCGACGATGAACTCGCACCCCATGCCCTCGATGCCTGGGTCGAACTCGCAGATCGTGTCGAGGCCGACGTTGTCGTCGCTCCCATCCGCCGTATGGGCGGCGGTGCGGTGCCGTCGCCCCGAGTCAGACCGCACCGCACGTCTGGTCTCGACGGAGACCGCGACCGTCTCTTCGAGCGAGTCGCACCGCTCGGTCTCGTCCGCCTTGATCGATTCCCCGGTCTCCGGTTCGCAGAGGGACTACCTCGAGGGGTCGACCAGGTCTTCGGCCTCCACCTCTGGTTTTCGGGGGCGGAGATCGCATTTGATCCGACGACGCCTGCATATCTTGAATGGGACGATCAGTCAGACCGGGTGACGCAGCGCGGCGGGCCGTTGGCCGACGATGTGGCGTATCTGGAAGGCATGGAAGCCGACACGGTCTTCCAATCGATGTCGCCGGCTGCACGTCGAGCGGTCGCCGCCAAGATCGTTCGCGTCCACGTCATTTCCGCAATCGCTACACGCATCTCCGATGCGGGACTCCCACACGCCGACCGGGAGGCAGTCGCGGAAACGTTACAGATATTGCGGGGCTGGGCACCGGGAGTCGACGGTCTACTGGCGGTGCGCGATCGTCGCGCGCTCAATGCGGCTCTCGACCCGACTTCGTCGGCCGACCGCCTTCGGAAGGCTATCGGCGACCGCTCGCGCTATCTCAGCCCCGGGGCCCTGATCACCGTCGATCCGCTGCGCCTGTTTCACCGCCACGCACCGCTACGATCGCTCGCGGCCGGCCGTCGAGTCGCGACGGCCATCGAAGCGGCGGCGGCTCCTGAACTCCTGCAGAGCACACCTCACGAGAAGCCGGGCGATGGACGAGACGACTGAGCCGGCCCCACGGCCGCGGATTGAAGTGGTCGTCGGCGTCCACACCGACTCTCGTCCGATCGAGCGGGTCGCGGCATCCGCCCTTCGTACCGCAGCACCGGTCACCGTTACGGTGATCGCGCACAACACCGATCCGGCAGGAATTCGCAGGCGTCTCGGGATCCTCGCCGATGATCCGCGAGTTCGCGTGATCGCACTCGCCGACGGTGTGCCCTCACCGGCCAATGCCTTCAATGCCGGTCTCGACGTGGCCATCGGCGAGTTCGTGAGCATCGTAGGGTCGGACGACGAGTTCGCGCCAGGTGCTCTCGACGCCTGGCTCGAGCTCGCGGACGCCACTCGTGCCGACGTGGTGGTGGCCCCGATCTCACGGACGAGCGGCCGTCATGGCACCGCGCCCCGTCCTCGTCCCCGACGTGTGAGCAAGCTCGACGGCGACCGCGATCGGCTCTTCGAGCGCGCGGCGCCCCTTGGCCTTCTGCGTCGCGATCGCTTCATGGATCTTCGCTTGACGCCGGGCCTCCCGCGCGGCGAGGACCAAGCGTTCACCTTGCGCCTGTGGTTCTCCGGAGCAAATGTGGCGTTCGACCCGCGACTACCGCCGTACATCGAGCACGACGATCAGAACGACCGGGTGACAAGGGCCACCGGCTCGCTGAAGAACGACCTCCTCTTCTTCGACGCGATCGAGGCCGATCCCGTCTTCGCGACCATGAGCAGGGCGGCCCGACGCGCGTTTGCAGCGAAGACGATTCGGGTCTTCGTGATTGACGCCATCGCTGCCCGCCTCGGCGACGAGGGCGTTAATGCGATGACCGGCGAGTCGCTGCGGCTCGCCCTGTCGCGCGTCGAGGGATGGGCACCGAGACCTCAGGGATTGCTCTCGCGGCGGGATCGCGCCATCATCGCCGCCGCCCTGAGTGGGCCGGGAGCATCGCAGCTGCTTCGCGGCCTGTTGGCCGGCCGCGACCGGTTCCGATCATTCGACGCGATCGTGCCGGCGAATCCCACGCTCATCTTCCACCGTCATGCGCCGCTTCGATCGCTCTTCGCACAGAGGCGGATCTCGCGGGCGCAGGTGAGCATCAGCGACGGATCGTCGTCAGCGTCGCACTGGCGATAACGCCTCGACTGCGGCTGTCCAGACTGGGAGCTGACGCTCCGCCGACAGCGCCCGCGCTGCGTCGTCTGCGGCGGACTTCCAGCCCGAGACCAGCTCTCGCGTGAGGCCGTCGAGTACAACTCGGATGTCAGCCTCTTCGAAGCCTCCCGTCGTGGCACCGAACCTATGGGCCTCGACGAGCTCCCCCATACCGGGCGTCGGGCCTACGACGATGCCAACTCGGGCCTGGACGAAGTCGAAGAACTTGTTCGGCAGCGCGAGGGCGTTGTTGGTGACGGTGGGCGGAAGAACATGGATTCCGACGTCGTGCGTATTGATGAGGCCCAACAGTTCGGCGTGCGGCACAGCATCGTGCACCGTCACCCGATCCCCGAGCTGCGTTGCAAGCTCGCGCAGTTCGTCGACGTAGGCGGGATCGTTCTGGGCCAGAAATACCGACAGCGTCACATCGGCACTCGTCTCCGCCGCGGCGCGCATCATGTTCTCGATACGACGGCTGCGCAGCGCCGCGCCGGGGTGGATCAGGCGGATGGTCCGGCCGACGGGGACCGGGGCGAGCTCACGGTACGTCGGGGAGTTGGTCACGACCGCAGCACGGATGCCGTGACTGACATATGCCTCAGCGACCGCGCCACCGACTGTCGTCACGGACGCAACCCGCGTCGCGTAACGACGAATGAGCCATTCGTAGTACGGCTTGCGCAACCGCACCCATCGGGGGTTGTCGTCGTGCAGGCCGGGGTAGTACTCGTGGAGGTCTGCATGAATGCTCTCGGGGGGTGCCAATGAGAGCGCGAGCGGCACTGTCTCGATGTCGTTCGCGAGTACGCGCGACGGCTTTGTGCGCCGTAGTGCGCGGCGTGCGGAACGCACGGCCGGATCAGTCCAGTACAGGAGGCGGTACAGGTGGAGGCGCAAGAGTGCCGCCTCAATGTAGAACCGGACCCGGCGCCGACGACCGCTCGAGTCAGGCATCGGGAGCTGGATGTGGTCGACTCCCGGTACCGCGGGACCCCATCCTGCCGTCACGATGCGACCTCGAGGCGAGAAGAGCGAGATCTCACGCAACAGCCGAGCATCGGACTGGAGGTTGGAGAACGACAAGATGAGGAGCGTCTCGGTCATCTCGTCCTTCCTAGGTTGATCACCCATGCTGCCTCGATAGGTTATCGCGATCGAGCCGACCGGCGGCACTCGCTTGCGACCCGAACGATTCCGATCCAAGCGTCGCAAAGCACATTTGCGCTCAGAGTGCCGTCGTGCACGACCTCGACGACGATCGACCGTTATCAGCCAGGCGTCGTCTCGCCTGGGAGTTGATCACGAGAGCGACCACCGCAGGTTCGAGCGTGCCCGAGGTTGCCTCGGTGGGACGTGTCGGGGAGGTCGAGGGTGGAGACGAATATGGGCTGTTCGGAGCGCGCCAACCTGTCGAGGTGGCTGATGGCGAGTGGCTCGGCTCGACGCGTCATATGGTCGTCAGCGAACGGCGAGATCGACGCGCGGTCGGGCAATTTCGGCGCCTCACTACCCATATTGTGACCCTCGAGGCGGGGATGGCACGAATCGATTCAGCCGTAGGTCGATCAACGGACTCGAATCCGTGGAGATTCATCAGACCGTAGTTCGCCGCGACGCGCGCGCCAGCGCGTACGCTTCGTGGTACGCCTCCAAGACATGCGACTCCTGGAACCGGTCACCGATCGTCGCCGCGACGCGCTCCGGGGGGAGCTCGGCCCGGCGTTGCCACAAGCTCACGACGGCATCGGCATACGCCGCCGGAGTGCGTGGCTCGACGAGGACGCCATTGTCGGCGACGATGTAGTCACGTTGCCCGCCTCGAGCCCCGATCACGACCGGTCGTCCATGAGTGATGGCCTCCAGTGCGCTGAGGCACAGCGTCTCGCCCTTCGTCGGGAGTATGAAAATGTCGGCCGCATCGAGAGCGGCCGACACCCCGGCTCCATCCACAGCACCCAGAAGAGTGAGATTGTCGTTTGCACCGGCGGCTTGCTGAAGGGACTCGCGCAAAGCACCGTCGCCGACCCACGTGAGGCTCGCGGGAAAACCGCGACGATCGAGTTCTCGCAGCGTCTCGAGGGCGAGGAGCGGGTCCTTTCCGCTCACGAGCCCACCGACTGCCACAAGGCGGATGAGGGCCGCATCGTGCGGCGGCAGGACCATAGACGCCGCCGGGACGACAGACGGCACGACCGAGATCGGGCCTGGACGATGCCGTCGCACCTGGTCTGCCAGGTACGTGCTCACAGTCGTCACGACGTCTGGTCGCCGAAGCAAGGGCGCGGTGGCCCGCAACACCGCGCGACCCCGCGGTGTCAGGGACGATGGATCGGCTACACCGGACCAGTGCTCCGAGTGCACCCATGGCAATCTCACGCGCCGACCTGCGAAAGGAAACAGAGTGGTGAACGCCTGCGTGTGGAGCACATCGGCGCCCCGGATCCTCGCCTCGAGCGGCGCCCACGCCCGGCGCAGATCGAGCGGATTGGCGCGAGAAAGCGCAATCCGGGTGACTGGGAGTCCTCTTTCGCGATCCGCGGCGATGTCGTCCGGTGAGATCAGTTCAGGCGATGCGAGATGAACGATCTCGACATCGTTCGCAGTAGCGATCAGCTCGGCGTCCCTGTGCACGAACACCCCCGACACTGGGGAGGCGATGCTCGGGTACCACGCCGTCACCATGATCACTCGCACGCGGACACTCTAGCGAAGTGCATTGGACGCTACCCTCGCGACCATGTCGTCCACGGTGATCCGTAGACTGGACTCTCGTGAAGATCGTCAGCGTTGTGGGCGCGCGCCCGCAGTTCGTCAAGCTCGCCCCCATCGCGAAGGCTGCATCCGCTGCATCCGTGGATCATGTCATCGTGCACACGGGGCAGCACTACGACCCGATGCTCTCTGACGTCTTCTTCGATGACCTCGGCATTCCCGCGCCCGACGTGCATCTGGGTGTCGGTTCGGGTTCGCACGGCGTGCAGACGGGCGCCATGCTCGGCGCGCTCGATGCCGTCTTCGACGAGCACCGGCCCGACTGGGTGCTCGTCTACGGCGACACGAACTCCACGCTCGCTGCGGCCGTCTCTGCGGTGAAGCTGCACATCCCGGTCGCGCACCTCGAGGCCGGCCTTCGCTCGTTCAACCGCCGCATGCCTGAAGAGCACAACCGTGTTCTCACCGACCACGCGGCCGACCTGCTGCTCGCGCCGACGCAGGTCGCGGTCGATCATCTGGCCGCCGAGGGGCTCGCAGCGCGGACGATGCTCGTCGGCGATGTCATGACCGACGTGCTGTTCGAGGTGCGCGATGCGATCGCCCAGCGCCCGTCGCAGCTCGTGAACGAGCTCGACCTCGCGCCCGGAGGCTTCTACGTCTCGACGATCCACCGCGCGGAGAACACCGACAACCCTGTCAGGCTGGCCGAGATCGCCGAGGCACTCGCCGGGCTCGACAAGCCCGTCATCCTGCTGGCGCACCCGCGGGTCGTCGCCAAGGCCGCGGCACATGGCATCTCCCTCACGCAGGGGTCGCTGCTGGAACATCCGCCAGTGGCGTATCCCGACCTCATCGCGGCGGCGATTGCGAGCGCAGGTGTCGTGACCGACTCGGGCGGACTGCAGAAGGAGGCGTTCCTACTGCGCGTTCCCTGCACGACCGTGCGCACGGAGACCGAGTGGGTCGAGACGGTCGACCTCGGATGGAACGTCCTCGCGAACACGCCGACAGAGATCGCCGCCGGGGTGACTCGACCGGCGGCCGCGCCGACTGATGCCGCACCCTATGGTGACGGGCACGCTGCAGGGCGCGTCATCGCTGCGCTCGACGAGCATCGTGCAGCTGTCTCCTGACCGCACGGTGGTCGCATGGCAGTGACGCAATTCGCCCCTCCCCGCTTCCGGCCCGACATCCAGGGTCTCAGGGCAGTCGCCGTCGCCCTCGTGCTGCTGTACCACGCTGGGGTTCCCGGAGTGCCGGGCGGCTACGTGGGCGTGGATGTCTTCTTCGTCATCTCTGGATTTCTCATCTCGAGCCACCTGCTCGAAATGATCGAGCGCGACGGCCGCGTCTCCTTCGCCAAGTTCTACGCCCGGCGCGCCCGGCGAATCCTTCCAGCCTCGTTCGTCGTCGCGGGGTTGACTGCCGTCGCCGTCGTGGCACTCCTCCCTCCGTTGAGCATCGAACGGATCCTGCGCGATGCCCTCGCCACGGTGCTGTACGTGCCCAATATCTGGTTCGCCGCGCAGAACACGGACTATCTCGCAGATCACGCACCCTCGCCCTACCAGCACTACTGGTCGCTCGGCGTCGAAGAGCAGTTCTATCTGCTGTGGCCGGTGCTGCTACTGCTCCTGGCGCTGCTCGTCCGCCGGCGTCGTGCGCTCGTCGCCGCGGGGATAGCCGGGCTCGCCGCGGTGAGCCTCGTCGCATGCATCCTGATGACTCAGACTCAGCAGCCCCTGGCGTTCTTCACGCTGCCGACCCGAGCCTGGGAACTACTCGCCGGCGCGCTCGTGGGTGCCGCGGTGCTCGGACGCGTGCCGCGGATGAAACCCTGGATCACAGCGGTCGGGGGTTGGATCGGCGTGGCGATGATCCTGGCATCGGCCGTGCTCTTCGACGATGCGACGCCGTTCCCGGGCTTCGCTGCCGTGCTGCCCGTGGCGGGCACCGCAGCGGTCATCTACTTCGGCACAGCCAGACCCGTCGGCGGACCGGCGATGGCTCTGTCCGTTCGGCCGATGCAGTTCATCGGGCTCATCTCGTATTCGTTGTACCTGGTCCACTGGCCACTCCTCGTTGTGCCGCAGGCCGCGGTCGGTTACGACCGCCCCCTCGGGCTCTGGATCACCGTGCTCCTCGGAATCGTCGTAGCCCTTCCGCTCGCGTATCTGCTTTACCGATTCGTCGAAGCACCGCTTCGCTCGCCCTCCGTGCTCGCCGGGCGGCGTCCGCGAGTGACGCTGCTGGGGACCGCAGCTGTGACGGGTGTGCTCGCGCTCGCGCTCGGCACGGGAGCGGCCTGGGCAGCAACGAGGGAGCTGCCAGGAGGAGCAGCGGTCGCGGCTGCCCCGTCGTTCCCCACGTCGCCGCCCCCTGCGACATCCCATGTACCGTCGAATCTCACGCCGACGCTGGAGACTGCCGGCGACGATGTGGCCTCCGTGTATGCCGACGGCTGCCACAACGACGTCGCGACTGAGACCGTGCAGGATTGCGTGTACGGCGCTCCCGCCGGATCCTTCAGGGTCGCCCTCTTCGGTGACTCGCATTCCGCGCAGTGGCTGCCTGCACTCGAGCAGCTCGCAACCGCCGACACAGAGATGGCCATTCACGCGTACACCAAGGCGTCGTGCCCGGCTGTCGACGTCACGGTGCTCGACAAGAACGTCCCTTATCTCTCGTGCGATCGATGGCGAGCCGCCGTCATGGCCGAACTCACTGCGGACCCGCCGGACCTCGTCGTGTTCTCGAGCTATGCGGCCTACCCGTTGGAAGGCGCCCCAGATACGGAAGACCGACTCCGCGCGTGGGAGGACGGCGTCGAGCGATCGGTGGCTGCCTTGAACCAGGCGGGCAGCCGGGTCGTGGTCATCGCCGACACGCCACGCTTCACTGCGGCACCCGCGCTCTGCATCTCGACTCACCTCGAGGATGTGCTGCCCTGCGCAGGCGCACGATCGGACGTGCTCGACGCCGACCAAGCGGCGGCTGAGCACCGAGGTACTGACGCCGGCGGCGGCACGTTCGCCGATCTCACGGCGTACGTCTGCGACGAAGAGATCTGCCCGGTCGTCGTCGACAACCTGCTCGTCTATCGAGACGTGAACCACCTCACGGCGGCCTACGTGCGCTATCTGGCGCCCGCGCTTTCCGACTACCTCCGGCCGGCCGCTTCCTCTGAGAGCTCGTCCGGCTGACTCGACCTCAGCCTGCGACGTACCTGCCCCGCTGCTCGCCGAGGTCGACTTCGTTCGTCCCGCGCTGGAGCCGCGCCGTCGCGTGGATCACGAGCCCCACCATGACCACGTAGAAGACGAGACCGGGGATCGCGTAGCGGAACGCGGTCGGCGTACCGTTCGTGATGTTGTACAAGGCGATCGCGAGGATCGCCCCGACGAGCAGGTGAGCCTCCGAGCGGCGCCAGAACAGCACGATACCGAGCAACGAGATCACGATGAATACGAACAGGATCGGATCGTTGGCGAGGTAGTTGTAGACATCCGTCGACACGATCTTGACCACCATGCGAGGGATCGCGAGGATCGCTTCGCCGAGGCTGTCAGTGCCCGTGGCTCTGAGGAATTGGTCGGCCTGCGAGAACGAAGGGAAAATGAGCGCCTGGAGCAGCTGACTCCCGAGACTCGCACTGACGACGACGACGGCCGGCCACATCCATACGTTTCGCCGAGAACGGCTCACGAGCATGCCGAAGAGCCACGCGCCCAGGAACGCGCCGGCGACCACCAGCGTCGACTGACGAGTGAAGGCCGAGGTAACCGTGAGGGCCGCCATCACGATGAGCAGCCATCCACGTGCGTCGCGGACGTAACGCCACGCGGCTACGAGCGTGAACGCCGTCAGCAGCGCCGAGAGTGACTCCGTGAGCATCGCCCCGTTGTAGAACACGAGGTACGCACTCGTGTTGACCATCAGCATGACGGCGACAGTTGGGACATTGCCGAAACGTCGCATGAGGATGAGTGTCATCACGATCATCAGCGCAAGCGAGATCAGGAATGTCGTCACGGCGAGGCCGATCGGGCCGAACATGGCCACGAACGGTGTCGCCAGCGCCGAGAGCACAACCCTCGGCTGGACGAGGCCCCACCCGAACATGAGGTCGACACCGGGGATCTCGGTAATCCCGTACCCGGCGGCGAATTCGGCGACTCGGTCGTGGGCCTCTTGTGGACTCGCGCCGAGGAACCAGAACGCTTTCGCGAGGTAGTGGGCGGAGTCAGGAGCATACAGCGGTTGGGTTCGCACCATCGAGACGTAGCCGATGACGAAACTGAGGCCGACGATCGCCCAAGTGAGAATCGCGGCGAAGCTGGCGCGCCACCAGGCTGCGAATGCGGAGGTCATGGTCGGGAGTCACCTTTCGGCACCGCAGTGAACGGCATCATGTTGGGTGTCGATGGGCTCGCTTGGATGTCGAGCTGCAATGCGCTGAGGAGCATCTGCGTGCCGATCATCAGTGGCAGGGCCGCGAGCATGACCGTCGCCGCCGTGGCGACCACTGAGGCGGCGACTTGGAAGCACACCCAGATCGCCACACTGAGGCCGGACACGAACAGGACGAGTCCGAGCACGAGCAGGAGCGCGATCGGCGAGAACGACCACAGCACATATCGGTACCAGATGCGTCGCCAGAATCCTTTGGTCAGCAGGCCTAGGAGCTCGGGTACAACCGTGCTGAGCCGCATGCTCGACACCTCGGCGCCGTAGATGGCCGGGATCGGCACGTCGACGGCCGGCACCTGCAGGATGTTGAGGTGGATGAGCAGGTCGTTCTCGAAACTGTAGCGCCGTGCAACGCGATCGAGGTCGATGCGCTTGAGTACCTCCGTGCGGATGGCCGTGTAGCCGTTCTGTGGATCGAAAAGGTTCCAATATCCACTGGCGAGTTTCGTCATGAACGAGAGCACGATGTTGCCGAAGACTCGGTGCTTCGGCATCCCGTGGAACGACTCAGGTGAGAAGAACCGGTTCGCCTTCGCGAATCCGTAACCCTGGGTGGTCACTCGCTCGAGCAGCGCCGGCAGGTAAGACGGATCCATCTGCGCGTCGCCGGCCATGACGACATTGACATCCGAGCCCGCCGCCAGCGCCGCACGATGACCGGTGATGATAGCGCCGCCGACTCCGGTGTTCACGTCGTGGCGGATGAGCTCGACGCGGGGGTCCGTCGAAGCTCCGACGATCTCGCTCGTGGCGTCATTGCTGCAGTCGTCGACGATGACGATGTGATCCACGAAGGCCGGCATCGTCTCGATGACGGCGGCGATCATCTTCTCTTCATTGAATGCCGGGACGACCGCGGCGATGCGGGCACCTTCGAATACCATCAGGGCTCCTGGCTTGTTGCTTCATGCGATCGCGGACTCTCGGCGAACACCCACCAGCGGTAGGCGAAGTAGCCCCAGATAGTCGTCGCCGCGGTGGCGACCACCTTGCCGACCGCCCATCCTGCCGCCGTCTGGTCCAAGAGGGTCACAATGGCGGCGGTCGCGACCGTGTTGATCGCGACGAGGATCGTGTACCGGACGAGCGCGCGCCCGTGAGGTGCGCGTGACATGAAGCCGAGCGTGCGTTGAATCGTGTACGTGAACGCGAAGCTCATGAGAAACGCGACGGTCGCGGCAAGGGCGGTCGGCCAGCCGAACACCTCACGGAACAGGGCGAGCAGTCCGAAGTCCACGAGGAACGCCAAGAAGCCGGCGCCAAGGTATCGGAGGATGCCCGTGATCACGCGATCTCCTCGGATGGCTGCTTTCGAAGCCAGCGCAGCATGACGAAGATCGCACCTGCGAACGCGAGCGAACCGATCGCCCAGACCACCATCGGCGAGATGGGGATGTCCCACCACCACTCGACATGGTGATTGAGGTTCCAGTCAGTGACGTCGAGGCCGGAGATGTAGCGTCGGATGTTCGTGTGGAGCGCCACAGCATTGGCAACGACGAGCGCGCCCCCGACCAGCCATATCTGCGTCGTTGTGAAGTCGATCCTCCGACCGGCGACCTGCACGAGTGCCACGCCGCCGAGCATCACCATCAACGGCAGGATGTAGCGAGGCTGAACTTCCGAGCCGACGACGACGCGGCTTTGGACGAGGACCCAGACAGGGACAAGCACCAAAGCGGCGGTTACGACGCCGAGAGCGGCCGCCTTCCGCCACGACATCGAGCGAAGTCCGGCGAAGACCACGGCCGCGAACACTCCGAGCGCACCCACCCAGACGACCGCGGGCATCGGCGTATCCAGCCAGCCCAGGTTCCAGGTCCCGAACACACCCGCCCAGAGAGATGGGACGTTGACGAGATTCTGGAACACGAGCTCTGAGATCGGTAGCGACGAACGATCGGACTGTCCGGTCAAGCCTGCCGACAGCACGCCCGATTGCCCCGTGACGATGAAGAAGAGAGCGGCCATCAACAGGGCGGCGATGAACGGCGCGACGGCGACGAGGAAGCGCTTCGATCGCTCGGCAGACAGGATGGAGGCGACCACCACCCCGATGCCCGCGTACGCAGCAGCATCGGCCCGTGCTCCGGCACCCATGAGTGTCGCGACGACGGCAAGCGCGAACAGGGCCCACTTTCGCCAGCCGCTCGAGGAGAAGTACCCGAGCGTGGCGAGCCAGACGCTTCCGCCGCTGATCACCGCCCACGCACTCGGATTGTTGGAGGCGATGAGGAACAGGCCAAGTGGTACCAGCCCGATCATCCACATCCACATCGACGTCGAGCGCAGTCGTCTGGGAAGCAGGAGGTGGAGTGCGACGGCGACGACAAGGAAGATCGCGATGTTGAGCACGCGCAACAGGATCATGGTCAGGTCGCTGAAGGCCTGACCCGCGAAGACCCCCATGGCGGTGTAGTAGATCGGAGGGTAGCTTCCTGCGAAGTTGCCGCGGTTCGTCTCGACCAGAGGATCCGCCCCATCGGCGCGTTCAACGCAGCCTGCACTCACCGACGACTGGAACTTGAAGCACTCCCCCGCGTCGGCAAGATCGGTCGTCACCGCGCGCAGCTTCGGCTCACCCTCGACGTTCTCGCATGTGCCCGACTTCTCGCCGGTCGCGCACCAGATGCTCGTCAGATGGAATTCGTCATCCGGGCTCGAGCCGGCAGGCGACGACATTGCCCAACAGGCGAGAGCGATGAGGGCGAGAAGCGGTGCAAATGCGAGGAGGCGGAGTCGCCGGGACGTCGACGCTGCTTCGCTTCTCTCAGTCACCCGACGATCTTAGCCGTGGAGCGCGCGGCCCCAACGCGTCACGCGTTGGGGCCCGTCGGGATGAGCGCCGCGAACTGCGGTACGACATCGAGCCAACCGGTGCCCTTGTTGAGTTCGGTGAGACGGGCCATCGAGGTGATCGGCCGCTTGGTTCCCTCCACCAACTGGTACACGGTTCCATTCGGCACCCGGATGAAGTCGTTCGCATCGCGCCCCTTCTTCAGGAGTGCGCAGGTGAACGAGTCGAGCGGCATGTAGCTGAACGGATACAGAGCGGCGAACGCCGGATCGACGCGATGCACACTGCCGGCCGCGGCGACGTAGTTCACATCGCCACAGGAAAGACCGAACCCGAGCAAACCCGCGGAGCGCGGGTAGGCGTCCATGCGCACCTGGGTCGTGTAGGAGAATTTCGTGAAACCCGCCTCGACGGGGAACACGAAGTTCGAGAACGCGATCTTGTTCGTGACGCCGTTCACGAGGTACACGGTCGCATCTCCGGGTGATCGCACCATCGTGCCGGTGATCAGTGCCACCGGCCCCTTCGGGAGCGCCGCGATGAGCGAGTCGGGTACGACGTCGATACGGGGGGTCTTCCCGGCCGACAGCGCCATCAGGGCCTCCCACGACCCGATCGGCAGGATCTTGTCGGCCATCACCATGTAGACGGTCGCCGAGGCGGCGGTCTTGATCATCGCGCCCGCCGCAATGCTCCCCTTCGACGGGTAGCCGTCGAGGAACGCCTGCGAGACATCGGTGAACCCGAGTTTGGCACCGAGGTCGCCGGCGGCCCACTCATACCGGCCGCCACCCGCCAGCACGTGGTTCACCGCCGAGCCCGCGACCCTCACGACGCCCGTGAACGGGGGCTTGGCCGGCAGGAATCCGAAGCTCTCAGCGCGCAGGGAACCGGCCGCGCGAGCGGGCAGGCCGGACGAGGCGACCGCCGAGGCCTCGACGGGGTGTTTGCCACCCGCACTGAGGAAGAAATACGCCGACGCGCCACGCTGCCGAGCGAACGCCGACTCACGCACCACCGGCGTCGCGAACGACAACGCCGAGACTGCGCCTTCGGTGAGCACGTTGTACCCGGCAGGAATCCTCGCAGCGGTCTGCGACTGATTGTCGAGGATCTCGCGTTTCGTTCCGTCGTTGATGAAGTAGCGGGCGCCGTCGGTCGTACCGAGCACGGGTCGCAAGGCCGGCCCGTTCACGAATGCCGCGATCTGCGAGTCTGTCAATTGGACGTAGCCGTCAGCGCCGCACGACCCGCCGTAGTCGACCACCTGGTCGCACGAGCCGAACGGGAGTTTGATTCCGGCGTCGAAGAAGTAGATCGTGCCATCGCCCGAGCGGATCACCCGGCCGACGGTGTGGCTCGTCTCATACCGATCGAGTTGGCTCTGCGAGACGAATCCCACGTTGCCGAGCGGGAACAGGGCAGCGAGGATCGCGAGACTCGGAACCGGGTACTTGTACGCTCCGGAGATCAGGTAGACCGTCGCGTTCGCCGAGGTGCGCAACAGACTCGAACCTGCCGTCGTCGAACCGAACCAATCCGTGAAAATGCGCCAGAAGTTCCGATTGCCGTACGCGCTGCAACCGTCGCCGCTGCCGTAGAGGTTCGCCAGGGCGGCGGCGTTCGGCTGGTACGGCGTGTAGTTGTAGAGTCCTGCGGTCGCCTGGTTCTGGATGAACACGTTGCCGCTGCCACAGGCCGCGTTCGGATGGAAGCGGATCGCGTTGACCCTTCCCGCGATGTGGTTCCACCCCGTCGGGTTGGCGGCATATCGCTTGAATTGGAGTGCCGCCATGTACACCTGGTTGAAGAATCCGTAGTAGTTGGTGTCGCACGCCGCCGTGTCGGGGCATCCGTACCCCGTCGCCGACCGATACTGCCGATCAGTCGGCCAGGTGTCCGAGACGAGCCCCTGCTCCTTCTCGAGCAGCACGAGCAGCGCCTTCTGGCTGACACCGCAGATGACGCCGACGCGATAGATGATGGTCGCCGCGCTCTCGTTCGACGCGCCCGAATAGGCGCCGCAGCGCCCGGCTTCCGCGGCGCGGTTCGGAGTGTTCTGTCGGTAGTCCTTCACGCAGGTGTAGCCCGCCCGACATGTCGGGACGCGCGCGTTCAGAAAGGACTGAACCGCGGAGGCAGACATCGCAGCACCGTCGAAGAAGAGCGCGTCGCTGATGATATTGCCCGCGTTGAAGTCGCCGGCGACCGCCGCTTCGGCCGGTGGAACCTCGGACTCGACGACGGTCAGAAGACCGACCGCGAGAATACCGCCGATCGCCATCGCCAGCATGCGTCTGATGTTCATGGCACCTCCACGATCATTTCGTTCGAGACGACCTCGGCGCGGTCGGACTGGTAGTCGAGGGTGACCGACCACGTGCCCTTCGCCAACTGCTCGATGGGAATGCTCACGGCGCCGCACGACGTCGTCGCGCGGTCGGCGGCACCCGTCGACTCCGCCGAGACCTCCCCAGCGTCGCCCTTGAACACGAACGTGCACGCGCCACCGTCTTCGATCACCCCGCTGACGTATCCCGATGCAGTTGCGTGGGCACCATCGACATCGACGTTCGCAACGACGATGACAGCCTCGATCGAGGGCGGAGGCTCGCTCTCGATCGGCTTCGACGTGGCATCCGGAATCGCCGTGGAATCGGGGCTCGCCGTGGCGGGGGAACTCGGGCCGGTCGAATCGGCGTCATCAACCGTGCATGCGGTCAGCGCCAGGGCAGCGACACAGAGAAGCACCAACGTTCCCCAACGTTCGATCTTCATCGTCTCGATCCCACCCACGCCGCTCCCCGAATGCGGCGTACTCCGCCAAGGTTAGCCGTCACGCCGTGGATACGACAGGAGCAACACGTCGAGAATCATCGCCTAGACTCGATGCGGTTCCGATTACCCGACTATGGAACCGCCCGTCTGCACGCCCTCGAGGCGACGACGGACCACCAAGAGAAGAGAGCACGATGGAGGCAGACGCCCTCGCACGCGCCGAACGCATCGCTTCGGAGCCGTTCCACGAGGTGGGCGCGCACACCGACGGCTTCGGCGGTACCGCGCGCTCGATCCGCGAGATCTGGCAAAGCCGGGAGCTGCTCGTTCTCCTCGTCCGACGCGAGGTCAAGGCACGCTACAAGAACAGCTCCCTCGGCATTGTGTGGAGTCTCTTCCGCCCGCTCGTCCAATTGCTCATCTACTACTTCGCCATCGGGCAGATTCTCGGCGCGGCGCGCCTCATCCCCGACTTCGCGATCTTCGTCTTCATCGGGCTCACGGTGTGGGGCCTCTTCAGTGAAATCGTTTCGGGCTCGACGAGCGCATTGATCACCAACGCAGGCCTTGTGAAGAAGGTCTACCTGCCACGCGAGATCTTCCCGCTCAGCTCGGTCGGCGGCGCACTCTTCAATTTCGCGGTGCAGCTCGTGGTGCTGATCGCCGCAATCGCCATCCTGTCGACCTTCCCGCTCGATGCACGTCTGCTGCTCGCACCGCTCGCTCTCGTGTTGCTCATCGTGTTCTCGGTAGCAGTAGGGCTCGTGCTCTCAGCCGTGAACGTCTATCTGCGCGACACCGAGCATCTCGTCGAGATCGCGCTCGTGGTGCTCTTCTGGCTCTCGCCGATCGTGTATTCGTACAAGTTCGTGCACGACGCGCTGAATGGCAATTGGCTCGAACAGCTCTATCTCGCCAACCCCATCACGCTCGCGATCATTGCGATGCAGAAGGCCTTGTGGAACGCCGGTTCGACGGCTACCGGCGCTTTGCAGCAAGACTGGCCCGACTTTCTCGAACTCCGGCTCGTGATCGCACTGCTGGTCAGTATCGTCCTGCTGTGGATCGCACAGCGGGTCTTCTCACGTCTGCAGGGCAATTTCGCCCAGGAGCTCTGAATGACCAACCCGACCATCATCAGCGTCAAGGACGTCTCGAAGCGATTCGTCCTCCACAAAGACAAGTCGCTCAAAGAGCGGATCGTGAACTTTCGCACGTCGCGACGTCATCGCGACGACTTCTGGGCGCTCCGTGACATCAACCTCGACATCGAGCTCGGTTCGACTGTCGGGCTCGTCGGCCACAACGGATCCGGCAAGAGCACCCTTCTGAAAGTCATCGGCGGCATCTTGGACCCGTCGAGCGGCACGGTCACGCGTCGCGGGCGTCTGGCAGCCCTCCTCGAGCTCGGAGCCGGTTTCCACCAAGACCTCACCGGCCGTGAGAACGTCTACCTCAACGCCGCGATTCTCGGGATGAGCCGCAAGGAGACCGACGACCGGTTCGACGCGATCGTCGACTTCTCGGGCATCGAGGCGTTCATCGACACCCAGGTGAAGTTCTACAGCTCGGGAATGTACGTGCGGCTCGCATTCTCCGTCGCCGTGCACTCCGAACCCGACCTCCTGCTCGTCGACGAGGTGCTGGCGGTCGGCGACGAGCCGTTCCAACGCAAGTGCATGGAGAAGATCAGCCAGTTCCAGTCGGAGGGCCGCACGATCGTGCTCGTGAGCCACTCCGCCGATCAGGTCGGCAGTCTCTGCGATCGAGTCGTCGTGCTGAACTCCGGAGAGATGATCTACGACGGTGAGCCGGCGCAGGGCATCCGCATTCTCCGCGACGGCTACCAGGCCGACCGACTGATCGACCTCGACCGCCGCGGCCAGGAGCACTTCGCCCTGGAGGTGGCAGACTTCCGCGCGGTCACGCAGGTCGAAGGCGACGCTGTGGACCTCACTGCATACCTCGACGTCGACGTCAACGAGTCCACCCCCGACTGGGGCGTCGGGTTCTCGATCGAGAACACGCTCGGACTCCGTCTGTTCAACATGACGACGTTCGACGAGATCGAGCTCCCGACCACCGTCGGCCGACACCGGCTGAAGTTCGAGATCCCCGACGTGCACCTCGGCCCGGGAAAGTACCTCATCAACATCGGTCTCGGAGACGTGCACGGCCGGAACTACGACCTGGCCACGCCGGCCGGCACGTTCGACGTGCCGGGCCGCGACTACGGCAACGGCCTCCTCAGGCTTCGGCCGACGGTGTCGGTGGCACCTTAGACGTCGCCGCCCCCTCGTGGTGCCGCTTGCGCTTGTGCTCGAGCGACCCAGCCGCGACGGCCGCAGGGTCGCGCACGTCGACCAGCGTTGAGGCGCGGTAACTCGACCATTTGCGCACGTGGAATGCCGGGTTCACGACGAGCCAGTACGCCTTGCTAGGCAGACTGTAGGCCCTATCACGGGCGATGCGAACCGAATCCCCGACGACGCCACGGGCGGAGTGGGTCACCACCGCGACCCGTGAGATGGGCGGGATGTCGTACCCGATCTGGCGGAGCCCCACCGTCTCGTCGAAGATGCGGTGTCCGTATTCCGAAAGGGTCAGATCGTTGGAGTGCATGACAGCGGCCCGCGGTGCGTAGGCCTTGATGTAGCCGTTGTCGATCACGTCGCGCCCGAAGAGCTGGTCTTCGGCGTAACGAACGTCGCGATAGGGCAGCACGTCGACGAGGAACGAACGTCGCGCGGCCGAGTTGACGTCGGAGTAGAACGCCATCGCATCCCGAATAGCCACCTCGTCGGCGAATGGAGCGTCGTAGAACAGCGTGACGCCATAGTCGGGCCCGAGGTTGCGGAACATGTTGTGGATCTCGTACTTCTGCAGCGGGAACGCGCGGGATCGCGCGACCTGCTTGCCGAGCACTGCGACGACGTCGGGGAACCGCTCCATCGGGTCGATCAACTCGCTCAGCCAGTGCTTCGTACTCGGGACGGCGTCGTGCGTGAGGAAGGCGACGTACTCGCCCGAGGCCTCACGTGCCGCGAGATTCCGCGTGCGTCCGTGGCCGAACTCGTTGTTCGGGATCTCGATGAGACGCACCTCGGGGTGACGCGCGATGATCTCGAGCGTCGAGTCGGTGGATCCGGAGTCGATGACGAGCACCTCGAACTCGCCGTCGAACTTCTGCTTGCGGAGCATTCGGAGAATCTTCTCGAGGTAGTGCTCGCCGTTGTAGGTCAGGATGGTGACGGTCGCCCGTATGTTCTCAGCCACGGAACTCAGCCTTCATGTCGTCGTACGTGCGCCGGATGCCCTCGTCGAGCGAAGTCATCGGTGTGACGCCGAACTCATCACGGAATCGGCTCGTGTCGAGCACGACGCGGTCGACGAAGGTCGGCGGGATCTCGCGCGCGACGATGTCGAAATCGACACCGGTCACGCGGCGGAGCGCATCGAGCACGTCGTTCACACTGTGCCCCACCCCGCTGCCGAGGTTGTACACGTCGTGGGGGGCGGCACTGCCCACCACGGGAAGGATCATTTCGATGAGGTCCTCGACGTAGACGTAGTCGCGCACCATCGACCCTGACCCGAATCGCACGATCGGCTCCCCCTGGAGGATCTGGCGAAGGGCGATCGGGATGAAACCCTGCTTGCGGTTGGGGTGCTGTCGGGGGCCGTACGGGTTCGAGATCCGGAACGCTGTGGAGCGCAAACCGTGCGTCGCATGGAAATATCGCAGGTACCGCTCGATCGCCAGCTTGCCGATGGCATACGGGGATACAGGCAGCGCCGGATCGGATTCGGCGTACTCGCCCTTGCCCTGCTGGCCGTAGATCGCCCCACCTGTCGATGCGAAGTACACGTGCTGTACGCCGGCTGCGACGCAGGACTCCAGTAGTTCCACGGTCTGCGCGAGGTTGGTCCGGATGTCGAGCGTCGGATCCGCTTCGGCCGTCGCCGGCGTCGTCGTCGAGAGGAAATGGAAGACGTAGTCCTGCCCGGCGACCGCGGACTCGAGGTCCGACCGGCTGAGGAATTCCCCCGCCACGACCTCGACACCGTCGGCGGTGAACGTCGGCTCCCGCGCGCTGTACCGATCGAATCCCCGTACCTCGTGGCCCGCGCGGGCGAGGCCGTCGACGAGGTGGGAGCCGATGAAGCCGTTCGCGCCGATGACGAGCGCCCTAGCCACGGAGCGCCCCCTCGAGAGCTTTGAGGAAGACCTGGCCGGACGCAGCCCAGTCGACCCCCCTCACGGACTCCGACATCGCGCGCGACCGCTCGATCGCGTCGGGCCGCTCGACGACATCAACGAGCTTGCGAGCGATCGCGAGCGGTGAAGCGGGGACGTACTCGATAAAGGGGTTGTCCGAGACCATGCGATTGTTGGGCCCGTCGTTGACGACCGGTGTGACGCCGCTGGACATCAGCTCCAGCGGCAACAGCGACATATTCGACAGCGACATGACGAGGCCGGCTGCGCAACGGTTGTACACCTCGTTGAGCTCCGAGAGTTGGAGGCTGGCGAGGTTGCGGTGCTCGAACGGGATGCGCCAGTTCGCGACATCCCATCCGGCGAGGTTGATCGTGACGTCGGGTCGGAGCTTGGCGAAGTCGTTCAGCACGAGCAGGCCGAACTCGAACGCGCGCCGGGGTGTGACCGGCCTCGCGTAGAAGAAGATCTCGTTGCGAGGACCGTCATTCGTGATGCGATAGTGCCGCTTGTCGACGGCGAAGTCGAAGTGCTCGGCGGCCATGCCGTACTCAGTGCTGAGCTTGTGAGCGAGCCATCCGCCGGCCGTGATCGCGTGGAATCCGAAGTGGTAGGTGTTCTCGGCCAGGACCGCCTCGGTACCGAGCGGGTAGAAGCTCGGTTCGAAGTCCTGCACGAAGTAGAGCCGCTTCGCCTGCGAGCGGTCGAGGAACGACGGGTACGCGGTCTCCCAGCCGGTCGCGAAGATGGCCTGCGTATCGTCGGCCACCCCACGCTCGCGGTCCCACACCTCGATCGAGGCGTCGAGCGTCGGATACGCTTCGCTCTTCTCGAGCATGGCCCGAACACCGACAATGTCGACGGGCCGATCCTCGGCCTGGTACAGGTAGATGCGGCAGTCGTGGCCCCCGCGTTCGGCGAATTCGATGAATCGGAACAGGTTCTGGTGTCCGCCGCTCTCGCGGCCGGGAGGCGACATGATCCACGCGATGCGTGCGGGGCCCGACTCGACCGTGATCGACTCGCGGATCCGATCTGGGATGACGGTCCAGTCCACGGCGGCGGCGTCCTCCATGGAGACCAGCAGCGTCGGGACCTGAGGGGCGGCAACCTTCGCGAGTTTCGTCCGCGCATACCGGAACGTCGATCCGACACCCTGCGCGCGCGCGAGCGCTGTCGCAGTCCGGATCTTGCGAGCGATGAGCCGAGGGCCCCCCTGCACTGCCTTGGTCACAAGCCTGCCGATCGAACCCACCACATACCTTTGCTGTCGGAATGCCCCGCCGGTCGGCGGCAGAGCCACCCGAGTCTAGCAAGGCACCCCTGAACGCCCTGTGCGCGGACGACGCAGAGCGGATTCCCGGGTCGACGGCAATAGGATCGGATACCGTGCCAACCCCTGCCGAAGATCGAGTCGCCGTCGTCACGGTGTCCTACAACTCGAGCACGCAGCTGCCCGGATTCCTCGACTCGATCGCAGCGCTGAACTTTCGCCCCCGCCACGTCTTCATCGTCGACAACGCGTCGCTCGACACCGCAGCTTCGCAGGTGGTCGCGGCGACGTACGGCGCGACCGTGCTGCCGCTGGACCGCAACCTGGGTTACGGCGGCGCGGTCAACGAGGGCGTGCGCGCCCTCCCCGTCGATGTCGAGTACGTCCTCGTCTCCAACCCCGACGTCGCGCTCGCGCCGAACTCCGTCGGCACCCTGGTCGCTGCGCTGAGCGGCGCCGACGGCACCGGCGCTGTTGGGCCCCGCATCCTCAACCCGGATGGCAGCACGTACCCTTCCGCGCGGAACCTTCCCTCGCTGCGTACCGGAGTCGGCCACGCACTGTTCAGCCGACCGTGGCCGTCGAACCCGTGGACTCGTTCATATCGCGCCGAAACCCGTTCGCCGCTCAAGTCCCGCTCGGTCGGATGGCTCTCCGGTGCGTGCCTGCTCGTGCGCCGCGGCGCATTCGAGGAGATCGGCGGGTTCGATACGGGCTACTTCATGTACTTCGAGGATGTCGACCTCGGATTTCGGCTGGGCGGCGCAGGTTGGCAGAACTCGTACGTGCCCACAGCGGTCGTCACGCACATCGGTGGCCTCTCGACCAAGAGCGAGTCGAAGCGCATGCTCCGTGCCCATCATGAGAGCGCAGAGCGGTTCATCCGCCGGAAGTACGCCGCACCCGTGCTCGCGCCGATTCGCTGGGTCCTCACGGCTGGACTCAGGATCCGATCCTGGGTCGTCACGCGAGGCGTCGACTGACCCTCAGCGGCTCCCGAGGAGCCGGCGCAGATACGCGCCGTATCCGCTCTTCACCAGAGGTTCGGCGAGCGCAGCGAGGCGCCCGTCGTCGATCCAGCCGGCGCGCCAGGCGATCTCCTCGATGCATCCGATCTTGAAGCCCTGTCGGTCTTCGATGACACGCACGTATTCGGACGCCTGCATCATCGATTCGAAAGTTCCGGTGTCGAGCCAGGCCGTGCCACGGTCGAGCACTTGAACCTTGAGCCTGCCCTGGTCGAGGTACCGCTCATTGACGGTGGAGATCTCGAGCTCGCCGCGCGCGCTGGGCTGAATCGTCTTCGCGATCTCGACGACCGAGTTGTCGTAGAAGTAGAGTCCGGGCACAGCGAAGCTGCTCTTCGGCTCCGATGGTTTCTCCTCGATGGAGACGGCACGGAACGCGTCGTCGAATTCGACCACACCGTAGGCGGTCGGGTCGCTGACCTCGTACGCGAAGATGACCGCACCTTCGACCTGGGTGTGCGTGCGCAGTGCGGAACCAAGACCGGAGCCGTGGAAGATGTTGTCGCCGAGCACGAGCGCGACACTCTCGTCGCCGATGAAGTCCTCGCCGATGATGAAGGCCTGCGCGAGACCATCGGGCGATGGCTGCACTGCATATTCGAGACGGATGCCGAGTTGAGTCCCGTCGCCGAGGAGAGCGCGGAACTGGTCGTTGTACTCGGGGGTCGTGATGACGAGGATCTCATCGATGCCCGCCATCATCAGGGTCGACAACGGGTAGTAGATCATCGGCTTGTCGTAGATCGGCATCAGCTGCTTCGAGATGCCCTTGGTGATGGGCCACAGCCGACTGCCCGAGCCGCCGGCCAGGATGATTCCACGCATGCGCTCAGTTTCCTTTGTCGTTCAATGAGGCGTAGTAGTCGCGCGCTGCTTCCCAGGTCGGGAGGAGACCGGATGCCGCAGCTTCGGCGAGGCTCGGCGCATCCGTGTCTTTCGGTGACAGCAGGAGCTGACCGGCCGCCTCGGGGAAGGCCAGCGCGATCTCCGCGTCGAGCGGGTTGATGCCGTGCTCGCGTTCGGCGTTGAACGTCGAAGTGACGAGATAGCTCACCGTCGCGTCGTCGGTGAGTGCGACGAAGCAGTGACCGAGGCCCTCAGCGATGTAGATGCCCCGACGGTCGACGTCATCGAGGAGCACGCTGTCCCATCGCCCGAAGGTCGGCGACCCCACGCGGATGTCGACGACGAAGTCGAGAACGGCACCGTGAGTCGCCGTCACGTACTTCGCCTGGCTCGGCGGGACGTCGGCGAAATGGATGCCGCGGACGACGCCGCGCTTCGACACCGAGGTGTTCGCCTGAGCGAGTTCGAGTCGGTGGCCGATCGCCTCCTCGAGGCGGTCGAATCGGTACCATTCGAGGAATGTTCCCCGATCATCGCCGAATTGTTTCGGCGTCACCTCGAAGGCGTCGGGAATCGAGAGTTCGCGGATCTGCACCGCTGAAGTCTAGCAATCGCGACATCCGGCTCGGGTGTGGCCGGTCAGGCCGCGGCCGTAGGATCGGAACCATGCGCTACCTCATCACCGGAGCAGCCGGAATGCTCGGAATCGACCTTCAGGCCGCGCTGGCCGGACGCCCGGTCACCGCCCTCCGACGCGCCGAACTCGACGTGACTGACCTCGGATCGGTGCGCGAAGCGGTCGCCGGGCACGACGTCGTCGTGAATGCAGCTGCGTTCACCGGGGTCGACGACGCGGAGACCCATGAAGACGAGGCGTTCGCCGTGAACGCGACGGGCGCCCGGAATCTCGCGATCGCGGCGCGCGAGTCCGGCGCGAAGCTCGTCCAGGTGTCGACCGACTACGTCTTCGACGGCCGATCGACGACACCGTATCCCGAGGATGCGGCACGGAACCCGATCTCGGCGTACGGCCGCACGAAGGCCGCAGGCGAGGAGCTCGCACTCGCCGAGCACCCCGACGGCGTGTTCGTCGTGCGCACGGCTTGGCTCTACGGCCAGCACGGACCGAACTTCGCGGCCACGATGCTTCGACTCGCCGGCACCAATCCGACGGTGAGCGTCGTGACCGACCAACTCGGCCAGCCGACGTGGACGTCCGACCTGGCGCGACAGATCAAGCTCCTCGTCGAGTCGGACGCCCCGCCCGGCAACTACCACGGCACGAACTCCGGCGAGTGCTCGTGGTTCGACTTCGCACGGGCGATCTACTCCGAAGTCGGACTCGACCCCGAGCGGATCCTCCCGACGGATGCCGCGAGCTTCGTCCGGCCGGCACCCCGCCCCGCGTACTCGGTTCTCGGTCACGAGCGGTGGGGCGCCGTCGGCATTCCCGAGATGCGTGGATGGCGCGAGTCGCTCCACGCCGCAGTCGAGGCGGGCGCGGTCGCGCTCCCCCGAACCTGAACGACTGTCGACGGCTCACAGAAGCCGGCTCGGCCTCTTGGCTAGGATGAAGCGCGTGTCAAGACTCCTCGTGACCGGCGGTGCCGGCTTCATCGGCTCGAATTTCGTCCATTACGTGCTCGAGCACACCGATCACACGGTGACCGTGCTCGACAAGCTGACGTACGCGGGCAACCTCACCTCGCTCGAGGGCCTGCCCGCCGAGCGGTTCCGTTTCGTGCTCGGCGACATCGCAGATGCCGGACTCGTCGACGAGTTGTTCGCCGAGCACGATGCGGTCGTCCACTACGCGGCCGAGAGCCACAACGACAACTCGCTCGATGACCCGCACCCGTTCCTCGAGACGAACATCGTCGGCACGTACACGCTGCTCGAAGCCGCCCGCAAGCACGACATCCGCTTCCATCACATCTCGACCGACGAGGTCTACGGCGACCTCGAGCTCGACGACCCTGCGAAGTTCACCGAGCAGACGCCCTACAACCCGTCGAGCCCGTACTCCTCGACGAAGGCCGGCAGCGACCTGCTCGTTCGTGCTTGGGTGCGTTCGTTCGGTGTGAAGGCCACGATCTCGAACTGCTCGAACAACTACGGCCCCTACCAGCACGTCGAGAAGTTCATTCCCCGCCAGATCACCAACGTGCTGCGCGGCGAGCGCCCCAAGCTCTACGGCAAGGGCGAGAACGTCCGCGACTGGATCCATGCCGACGACCACTCGTCAGCGGTGCTCACCATCCTCGAGAAGGGCGAGATCGGAGAGACCTACCTGATCGGCGCCGACGGCGAGAAGAACAACAAGGAGGTCGTCGAGCTGATCCTGACGACCCTCGGCCAGCCGGCCGATGCCTACGACCACGTGGTCGACCGCCCCGGTCACGACCTCCGCTACGCGATCGATTCGACCCGCCTGCACACCGAGCTCGGCTGGCGACCGCAGTTCTCGGACTTCGAAGCCGGACTCGCCGATACCGTCGAGTGGTACCGCGACAACGAAGCATGGTGGGCGCCGCAGAAGGATGCGGCCGAGGCCCGCTACACAGCCCAGGGCCGATAGCCGCCCTCGCGTTCGTCGACACTCGCCCCCAGCACCCAGTAGGGTCACAGGATCCCCATCGAAGCTCGGCGAAGGAAGCCACGTGACGACCACCCTCCGCGTCATCGTCGACCAGATCATCGCACCGGTACCGGGCGCGCTCGGCAGGTACACCCTCGACCTCGCGCGCGCGATCGTCGCGGCGACTCCGCGCGACTGCGCCGTCGAGGGGATAATCTCCTCGTCGCCACCCGATGATTACGACCGTGTGCTCGCGGAGATTCCCGGCCTCGCCGGACTGTACAAGACGACCCTCGCACGGCGCGAACTCGCCGGCGCCTGGCAGCTCGGACTGACGACATCACCCGGGCCGGGCATGATCCACGCTCCGAGCCTGTTCGCACCGCTGCGCAAGCACGACCACCGCGACGGCGGCCAAGTGGTCGTCACCGTTCACGAGGTGCTCCCGTGGACGCACCCCGAAGCGCTCAGCGCGACCTCCGTGACCTGGCAGAAGGGCATGCTCAAGCGTGCCCGCCGCCACGCCGACGCGGTCGTCGTGCCCACGCACGCGCTTGCCGAGCGGCTCGGTGAGATCGCCGATTTCGGCGACCGCATCCGGGTCATCGGAACGGCACCACGAACCGGCCTGACGATCGGCGCCGATGCTCCCGTTCGCGCGGCACGGATGGGACTTCCGTCCGAGTACCTCGTGGTGCCCGGCACTCTCGAGCCGCGCAAGGGCCTCGTCGACGTGCTCGCCGCACTCGGGCGGCGAGGCGTACCCGAGATCCCGATCGTCGTGCTCGGGCCCGAGAGCTGGGGTGACCAGCACCTGATCGCCGTCGCCGAGGAGGAGGGCATCTCACCGGCACGCATCACGCACCTCGACGAACTCGATGCCGGCGACCTCGCCGTTGTGCTCGCCGGCGCAACCGCCTTCATTGCGCCGAGTCACGATGATGGCTCCGGCACAGCACTGATCGAGGCGTTCAGCCTCGCGACCCCGGTCATCCATTCGGATGCACCGGCGTACCTCGAAGTCTCGGCAGGCGCGGGACTCGCCGTGCCGGTCGGCGTCGGCGACGGGTACGGCGACCGGCTCGCAGCCGCCATCACCTCGGTCGTCACCGATCCGGCCCTCGCCGAACGCCTGGCCATCGCGGGGAGCGACCGCAGCCGAGCGTTCAGCTGGCACGATTCGGCCGAACGAGTCTGGCAGCTGCACGCCGACCTGTAGCCGAAGAGGCTACCCCTCGGTCGGCTCGGCCGTCGGCGGGTGCACCGCCTGTTGCACGAGCTGTCGGATGTACTCGTAGTCGGGCTCTTCGGGGTCCACGTCGTTCGCGGGCACCAGTTCGACATCGATGATCGGCAGTTGCTTCGCCTTGCCGGCGAGTTCGACGAAGTAGCCCAGGCTGCCCTGCGGGACATCCGTCTTCACGACCTGCGAGCCCGCCGCCGCGATCTCTTGGAACTTCGACAGCACGTTCGCGGGGTTGAACTGGGCGAGCACGGCCTCTTGGATCTGCCGCTGGCGTGCCATCCGGTCGTAGTCGCTCGTGCCGTGGCGAGAACGCGCGTACCAGAGCGCGTGGTATCCGTCGAGGTGCTGCTCCCCCGCCGGAATCCACTCGGCGACGGTCGTGAACGTCTCGTCGGCATGGATCGGCACGTCTTCAGGCACGTTCACCGTGACGCCGCCGAGGGCGTCGATCATCTGCTGGAACCCGGCCATGTCGATGAGCGCGTAGTACTGGATCTCGAGCCCGGTGATCGCCTCGGCGGCATCGCGCATCGCCTCGATGCCGGGCTCGCTGCCCTGGGCGACGGCGTCGGGGTACATCTCGGGGCTCACGAGCTCGACCTCGGTGTAGATCGAGTTGAGCATGCAGACGTCGACCTCGCAGCCGTCGATCGCCCCGTACCCCTCTGGGTAGAGCTCGACGAGCGGACTGTCATCGGGGAACGGCACGTCCACCATGTTGCGCGGCAGGCCGATCGTCACGGCCTGACCGGTCTCGGCGTCGACGCTGACGACGGTGATGCTGTCGGGCCGGAGCCCGTCACGGTCGGGCCCGGCGTCGCCGCCGAGGAGGAGGAAGTTGTACTTGCCGTCGACGGGTTCCTTCGAAGGACCGGCCACGAAGACCGAGGAGATGAATCCGCTCGCCGCCGTCGCGAAGTACGCACCATAGGCGGCTGTGCCCGAGACGCCTGCCATGAGGAGCACCGAGAACGCGGCCACCCAGGCGCGAGCCGACGGCGCGGTCTTCACGAGCCGTACGAGCCGCAGCGTGTCGAAGGTCAGGATTACCCAGAGCACCGCATAGAAGACGAGCAGGGCGGCGACGACCCACAGGGTGATCGTGGTGGAGAAGATCGTGTACAGCGTCGCGGGCCAGAACAGCCACACGACGAGCGCCAGAATCGCGAGCGTCCACAGCACGAGCGTCGCACCGAGCCCGAACCGGCCGAGACGCCGACTGCCGGCCAGCACCTGCGGCGCGCCCGGAATCAGGAAGTTGAGCGCGACGAGCCACCACGCACGGCGGGTCATGACCGTGCGCGAGGCGATGTCCGGGTAGCGGATCGGGCTGGCGGCGAGCGTCATCGGTTCTGCTTGAGCCGTTCGTTCTTCGCCTCGACGAGCGCTGCGAGGTCGGTGGCGTAGTCGGCGAGCGCGGTCGACAGAGCGGGGTCGGCCGTCGCGAGGATCTTCACCGCGATGAGGCCGGCGTTCTTCGCGCCGCCGATGGAGACGGTCGCGACCGGCACACCGGCGGGCATCTGCACGATGGAGAGCAGCGAGTCGAGACCGTCGAGGCGCGAGAGCGGCACGGGCACTCCGACGACGGGCAGCGTCGTGACCGAGGCGAGCATGCCCGGCAGGTGGGCCGCTCCCCCGGCACCCGCGATGATGACCTTGAGGCCGCGAGCAGCCGCCTGTTTGCCATAGGCGATCATCTTCTCGGGCGTACGGTGCGCGGAGACGACCTCGACTTCGTGCGCGACGCGGAATTCGTCGAGCAGGGCGGATGCCTCGCGCATCACGTTCCAGTCGGAGTCGGATCCCATCACGACGCCGACCAGCGGGGCGGGCGAGTTCGTCTCAGTCACTTGATCGAGTGTAGGGGCGGGTGCTGGGAGATGACCGCAGGGCACGCGGCTGTCGCTCCCTGAGCTCGTCGACGTTCCCTGAGCTCGTTTCGTTCCCTGAGCTCGCATTGTTCCCTGAGCCCGCTTCGCTCCCTGAGCTCGTCGAAGGGACGCCCCCGCTTCGACAAGCTCAGCGAGCGGAGCTGGCGTCAGTCCTGGAGGATCGCCGCGGCAGCCCGCGCCTCGTAGACGACCGCGTCGAGTTCATCGCCGATCGCCGTGACGTGACCGATCTTGCGACCCGGCCGCGGCGCCTTGCCGTAGTTGTGGATCTTCACGGTCGGATGCCCCGCGAGCGCCTCGGGGTACCGGTCGGCGAGCGACCCCTCAGCCGGGCCGCCGAGCACGTTCACCATGACCGACCACTCGTCGTGGCTGCCGGTGGCGCCGAGCGGCAGGTCGAGCACGGCACGCAGGTGTTGCTCGAACTGCCCGGTGGTCGAGCCGTCCATCGACCAGTGCCCGCTGTTGTGGGGGCGCATCGCCAGCTCGTTGATGAGAATACGGTCGTCGGTGGTCTCGAAGAGCTCGACGGCCAGCACGCCCGTGACCCCGAGCCCCTCGGCGATCGTGATCGCGACGTCTGCCGCGACATCCGCGAGCCTGCCCGCCGAGTGGGGCGCAGGCGCGATGACCTCGCTGCAGATACCGCCCACCTGCACGGTCTCGACGAGCGGCCACACCGCGACGTCACCGGAGGGCCGGCGGGCGACGAGCTGCGCGAGTTCGCGACGGAAGTCGACGAGTTCCTCGACGAGGAGCGCCCCATCGCGCCCGTCTTCGGCGATCGTGACGAACCACTCTGCGACCTCTGCTGCGCTGCGCACGAAACGCACGCCCTTGCCGTCGTACCCGCCACGAGGCGTCTTCACGACGGCGATGCCGTCATGGGCTGCGATGAAGTCGTCGAGCTCGGCGACGGTCTCGACACGGGCCCAGTCGGGCACCGGCAGGCCGAGTTCCGAGAGGCGCTCGCGCATGAGCAGCTTGTCTTGAGCGAAGCGCAGCGCATCGGGGCCGGGATGCACCGGCACACCCGCGTCGACGAGGGCGTGCAGCACGTCTTGCGGCACGTGTTCGTGGTCGAACGTCACGACGTCGACGTCGCGTGCGAACGCGAGCACCGCTGCGGCATCGGTGTAGTCGCCGATGCGATCGGCCGCGATCGCCGCGGACATGCCGTCGGCCTCGGCGAACACTCGAATATCGACGCCGAGCTCGATCGCCGCGGGAATCATCATCCGGGCCAACTGCCCCCCACCGATCACTCCGACTCGCACGCCATGCACTCCGTTCGCCGCCGTCATCGGCGCCCGCGCGGGCGCCCTCTTCAGTCTAGGCCGCGGCCGACGGCATAGGATGTGCCGGTGTCCACCCGCCTCGCGAGCGCCATCGCACGCCTCTGGAACGGCCTGCTCGCCTATGCGGTGAAGTTCGGCGTCGTCGGGCTGATCGGCCTCGTGATCGATGTCACGCTCTTCAACCTGCTGCGCCTCGGCGTCTTCGGTGACGACCACTGGGCGCAGTCGGCGATCGGCGCCAAGACCATCTCCACGAGCGTCGCCATCATCTTCAACTGGTTGGGCAACCGCTACTGGACGTTCCGCAACCACCGCCGCCGCAACTACGTTCGCGAGTTCGCCGAGTACGTCATCGTCTCGCTCGGTGGCATGGCCATCGCGCTCGGATGCCTCTGGGTCAGCCACCATTGGCTCGGCTACACGAGTCTCGTGGCCGACAACATCGCCACGAACGTCGTCGGCCTCGCGCTCGGCACCGCGTTCCGGTTCGTGCTCTACCGCTACTGGGTGTTCGGACACCACCGCTCCGACGGGCTCTCGACCCTCGCCCGCGTCGAGGAGGCGCAGCGCACGCTCTTCGAAGAGCCCGACGGCGCACCCGCTCCCTGAGCCCGTCGAAGGGAGCTAGCCCGCTTCGACAGGCTCAGCGAGCAGAGGAAGCCCGCTTCGACAGGCCCACGAGCAGAGGTTCTGCTATTCCACCGCGTCAGCAGTGGGCTGGAACCACGGCGGATACACCGCGACCCGCGCACGCACGCCTGCGCCGGCGAGCGCGGCACGCACCCGGTCGCGCACCGGATCGTTGGCCACCGCGATGAGCGCGACGCTGTCGAGCGGCAGGCACTCGCGCACGAGCAGTTCGGCGCCGTCGAGGCCGGCTCCCTCCTCGTCGCGATGCAGTCTCTGCAGGAGGCGCTGCGCGTCGGACCACTCGGATGCGACGGCCGCACCGGCGACCGCGGCATCCGCTTCGCTCACGACGATCGCACCGGGCACATCTGCGTTGTCCGCCTGCACGCTCGCCAGTGAGCTCACGAAGATGACGAAATCGGCGGGAGCACGCTTCACGGCCTCTGCACCGAGCCGCGGATCGGGGGTGGCGGTTCGCACCGCGTTCCACACATGGGCGTCGGTCGTGAGCAGGAACGGCACGTAGTCGGCGACCACCGTGTCGGTGTCGCCGATCGCGGCGCTGCGTCGGTACTCGCGGGCATCGGGCGCAGCGAGGTCGACGATCGGCACCGCGCCGGCGGTATCCGCCAGCAGTGCCCCTGCGTCGAGGATCGGCGGGAGGTTGTCGATGTGCGTCACGTGGTAGATGCGCATCGCCTTCAGGTCGAGGCGCGGTGCGTCGGAGGCGATCGCCGGGCGCGAGGCACCGGGTACCCGGGCCGGCGGGCGGCCGTTCCGGGTCGTCGTGGAGCGTGCGGATCGAGCCACCGGCGCGGGCGCGGGCTTGGGCTCCGGTTCCGGCGGCGGGAAGCAGATGGCGCAGAGGCCGTCATCGAAACCGTGTTTGCATTCGTCGGCCAAGAGGAACCCTTCATCGTGAGGCTCGCACTCGGGGGCGCACGAGACCACCTGTCAACGTTACGTCCTTTGGAGAGGTACCGTGGCATCGAGTTCCACTGCCCGGCAGAACGAGCGCCGTCAGCGGCCGCCCCAGGCGACCGTATCGCCGTCGATCATCGACTGTTCGGCACGACGACGATCGGCGATTCGGGAGTGTTCCTCACCCTGGAGTTCCTGCAGCGCACCGAGCACGAGCTCGGGCTTCGGCAGGTCTTTCAACACGAAGGGCTGCTCATGACCTGTGTTGATGCGCACATCACCGGACCCGAACGAGCTCTGCACCCAGTTGCGGCGCACCGTCACGTCGTACCCTCTGCTATGCAACAGCTCCTGTCGCACGCGCACGAAGATGCCGCTGCGCACGATGATGCGGCGGGTGGTGATGGTCGTCCGTCTCGTCAGCCATCCGAGGAACGGCAGGAACGAGCCGAGCAGCACGACGAGTACCGCCCCGCCCACGATCGCGAGATCCTGCCAGAGCTCGGGCGCGAGGCCGAGGCCGAAGGCGGTCGCGCCGGCGACCGCGGCGAGCAGTATCGCGGGAATGGTCAGCACCCGTGCGTGCCGCCGCACCCGCGCCACGACGCGCTCGGGTGGCTGCGCCGGCGCCGCAGCAGCCGTGTCGGGTATCCCGGCATGCCTCATACGCCATTAATACCGCAGGTGGGTCACGTCTCCGGCGGCGACAGACCAAGGCTCACCGTTCTCACGGTCGATCACGACGAGTCGACCGTCGCCATCGAGGCGCTCGGCGCACCCGAGCAACTCACGGTCGCCGGGCAGTTCGACCCGGACTTCGCTGCCGAGTGTGCCGCAGAGCGCACTGACCCGGTCGGCGATGCCGCTCGCCGAGGCATCCGCCCCCGAGGCGGCGAATGCGGCGAACATCTCAAGGAACGTCGCCAGGTAATCGGCCAGGACGGCGTCGGCATCGGGCTGCTCGCCGGTGACGAGCAACAAAGACGTCGAGGTGAGCGTCGGCAGGTCGTGCTCGTCGAGCGTCAGGTTGAGACCGGCGCCGACGATCACGGCTCCCGCGGTTTCTGAGCCCGTCGAAGGGGGCAGCAGTTCCGAGAGGATGCCGCAGATCTTGTAGCCCGAGACGAGCACGTCGTTGGGCCATTTGAGCTCGACTTCGACACCGCCCGTGCGGCCTTCGATCGCTTGCTCGCTGAGCTTGTCGAAGCGAGCGGGTGACGCGGGGGTGGTCCCTTCGACAAGCTCAGGGAGCGCGACGGGCTCAGGGAGCGCGACGGGCTCAGGGAGCGCGACGGGCTCAGGAAGCGAAACGGACACGGCGCGGCGCACCGCTTCGGTCATCGCCGCCCCGGCGATGAGCGGAATCCAGCCGTAGGCATCGGCCGGAAACGGCACGCCGCTCTCGAGCTCCGGCCGCAGCAGCACCGAGATCGCCAGCGTCTTTCCCGTCGGCGCGAGCCACACACGCCCGAGGCGGCCCCGCCCGCGCGTCTGGTTGTCGGTGACGAGCACGGCGCCGTGACCCCACTGCGCGGCATCCGCCCCGCTTGCAGCCTCGCGCAGCTCGTCGTTCGTCGACCCCGCCTCGGCGAGAAACTCGAACCGCGGCACGGCCGCGCGCGATCGCTCCCAATCCATGGCATCACCCTATCGACCAGCGAGTTGCCCGAATCTCGCCATATTCGGGCACTCGGCATGGACGGCGACGGGGCGCGGCCTGGAAGGTGGGCGGGGCGGGGCCCGGCGGCATGGCGATAGCCACCAGTGCCGACCCGGTATTTGTAGGATTCCGTCAACGAAGTCGGCCTGATGTTCGCCGGTAGAGTGAACGGCGTGACCGAAGCGACTGACGGCCCCGACCTCTCCACGACCGCCGGCAAGCTCGCCGACCTCAAGCTGCGTTACCACGAGGCCGTGACGGCTTCGGGTGAAGCGGCCATCGAGAAGCAGCACGCCAAGGGCAAGATGACGGCGCGCGAGCGCATCGCCGAGCTGCTCGATCCCGGCTCGTTCGTCGAGCTCGACGAGTTCGTGCGGCACCGCACGCACTCGTTCGGCATGGAGGCCAAGCGCCCGTACGGTGACGCCGTCGTCACTGGCACCGGCACCATCCACGGCCGGCAGATCGCGGTGTACTCGCAGGACTTCACCATCTTCGGCGGCTCGCTCGGCGAGGTCGCGGGCGAGAAGATCATCAAGGTCATGGAGCTCGCCCTGAAGACCGGCGTGCCCATCATCGGCATCCTCGATTCAGGCGGCGCGCGCATCCAGGAGGGCGTGGTCGCGCTCGGCAAGTACGGCGAGATCTTCCGACGCAACACGCAGGCCTCCGGCGTCATCCCGCAGATCTCGATCGTGTGCGGCCCGGCGGCAGGCGGCGCGGTCTACTCCCCCGCGCTCACCGACTTCGTCATCATGGTCGACAAGACGAGCCAGATGTTCGTCACCGGCCCCGACGTGATCAAGACCGTCACCGGCGAAGACGTCGGCATGGAGGAGCTCGGTGGCGCGCTCACGCACAACACGGTGTCAGGCGTCGCGCACTACCTCGCGAGCGACGAGTCCGACGCACTCGACTACGCGCGCACCCTCATCTCGTTCCTGCCGGACAACAACATGACGGATGCCCCCGTCTACGACGCCGAAGCCGAACTCGAGATCACCGACGATGACCGGCGGCTGAACGCCGTCATCCCCGACTCGCCGAACCAGCCCTACGACATGCACTCGGTCATCGAGGGCATCGTCGACCACGGCGACTTCCTCGAGGTGCAGCCGCTGTTCGCTCCCAACATCCTGATCGGCTTCGCCCGGGTCGAGGGGCGATCGGTCGGCATCATCGCCAACCAGCCGAGCCAGATGGCCGGCACCCTGAACATCGCCGCCGGAGAAAAGGCCTCGCGCTTCGTACGTTTCTGCGATGCGTTCTCGATTCCGATCCTCACGCTCGTCGACGTGCCGGGCTACCTGCCCGGCACCGAACAGGAGTGGACCGGAGTCATCCGCCGCGGGGCGAAGCTGCTCTACGCCTATGCCGAGGCGACCGTGCCGCTCATCACCGTCATCACCCGCAAGGCCTACGGCGGCGCCTACATCGTCATGGGCTCCAAGCAGCTCGGTGCCGACATCAACCTCGCCTGGCCGACCGCAGAGATCGCGGTCATGGGCGGGCAGGGTGCCGTCAACATCCTCTACCGCGCCGAGATCAAGGCGGCGGAGAGTGCCGGTGAAGACGTCGCGGCCGTGCGCACGAAGCTCGCGAACGAGTACACCTACAACGTGGCTTCGCCGTTCCTCGCCGCAGAACGCGGCGAGCTCGACGGCGTCATCGAGCCGGCGGCGACCCGCGTATCCGTCGTGAAGGCGCTTCGCGCGCTCCGCACGAAGCGGGCCAGCCTGCCATCGAAGAAGCACGGGAACATCCCCCTGTAGGGAGCGAAATGGACGACGACATCGACGACCGCACCTCCGCGCTGCGATTCACGAGCCATGACGTCACCCCCGACGATGCCGCGGCCGTCACCGCCGTGCTCCTCGCGGCATTCGACGAGGAGTCGTCAGCCGCGGCATCCGTCGCCGACGACGGGCGCAGCGCCTGGGTGCGCAGCGGCGGGGCGATGCGCCGGCCGCTCGAGGTCGGCGCCGGCCGCTGGGCGCGCGCGTCTCGCTGAAGGCCGTGTCCTCATCGTGTCCCCCGAAATGACGACTTTGCCCCTGTGCGCCCGTGCACCAGTATTGGATGTGCAGGCTCCATAGGAGTCGCCACCGTCATCGGTCGGGTAACCGATGACAGTTGGGGGCGAGTCAGGGCGATATTCGGGTTATCGCCGTGACTCGGACTTGATGGGGGGCCGATCTCAGATCGGTCCCCCACTTTCTTGTCCGGACGCTCTTGTTCGGACACTTCGCGCCGACCACGGATGCTGCGTGCGAATCCATCACGAATGCCGCGGGATCTCCAGCCACAGTTCGACCTCGGCCTCATCCGTGTCCGAATCCGAGGTCGAGCCGTCGCCTTCGGCTTCGCACAGGCCCACGACGGTGACTGCCACGGGCGATCCCTCCGCCGCGGTGCGGGCGATGATTCGGTCGGCCTTCGAACCGGCGACCGCCTCGGCCAAGCGGGACAGCACCCGGTCGCGCATCGCTTCGTCGAGGTCGTCGATGCCGCCCTCGTCGAGCAGCGTGACGGTGATGCCCCGAGCGCGAGCGCGCTGCACTTCGACGCGAACGGCATCGGTGAGCAGCATCCGGCCCCGGATCTCATCGCGGATCGCCGCCTCGAGCATGCGGCATTCGGCACGCTGAGCCTCGGTGAGCTGACCATTCCGATCGGCGATGCGCCGCAGCATCGGCGACGCGAGCCGGTTGGTGTGCGCGAGTCGCATGCGACCCTCGAACAGGTGCGCATCTTGGGCGGCCTGCCACGCCGCCGCCTCACGCTCGGCCTGCGCGTAGCGCCTCGTCTCCCGTGCCGCACCCGTGAGCGCCTTCGTCAGCATGTGTGCGATGCCGACCCACACGATGCTGCCGATCACGCCCAGGCTGCCGAGTGCCAGCGGCCCCGCCCACACCACGGTCTGCACGGCGAGCGCGATGACGCCCAGCCATGCTGCAGTCAGCTGGCGGCGGGCGGCGGTGATCGTCATGAGCGTGCCGACCGCGGCGACGTACCAGGTGGCGTAGCCGTTCTCGGCATCGGGATCGAGTTGACTCGTCACGAGCAGCGGCAGCACGATCGAGACCGCGAGGCAGAAGGCCGCGAGCCAGTCGGGCATCCTCACGCGCCTCGTCGGCCACAGGCTCAGGGCGGTGGCCGCCGAATACAGCAGCAGGGCCACGATCGCGGGCCACGGTGACGCGGGCACATCGAGCGAGTAGATGCCGAGCACGACGTGATAGGTCGAGAACAGCGCCCCGAGCACGAGGAGGAGCCAGCGGGGAATGGAGATCATGCGCTGCCTCCTGCACCGACGGGCCAGGCGATCGTCACTGTCGTGCCGTGTCCGAGCTGCGATTCGATCTCGGCGGCGCCACCGGCGTTCACCATGCGTTCCTCGATCGACACCCGCAACCCGAGTCGCTCCGAGGGCACTCGATCGACCTCGAACCCCCGCCCGTTGTCGGCGATCTCGATGNGCGTTCACCATGCGTTCCTCGAACGTCACCCGCAACCCGAGTCGCTCCGAGGGCACTCGATCGACCTCGAACCCCCGCCCGTTGTCGGCGATCTCGATGACGCACCCGCCCGCTCGCACCCCGCGGATGCGCAACTCACGTCTCGTCGAGAGTCCGGGCTCGTCCGCGTGCTGCAAGCTGTTGACCATCGCCTGTACCGCCGCCGTGTAGAGCGCCTCCATCGCCTCCACGGGCAGTTCGACCCCACCGGCGTTGATGACGCGCACCGTGAACGGCGTGTTGAACGTGGTGAGCGCGGCGCGCAGCCGACGCACCAGCACCGGCAGTCCGACGCGGTCGAGTGCACGCGGGCCCGTCGCACCCGCTTCATCGAGGCGGTGCACGGCGTCGCGGGCCATCCGGGCCGCGAGCAATTGCTGCTCGGGCGACGTCGCCGCGGCGGCGGAGAGCAGCGTCGTCAGCACGCTGTCGTGCACCAGGGCGTCGATCTTCACGCGCTCGATCTCGTTGGCGTGCTGCCGTGCGGCGACGTCGTACCGCTGCAACGCCGCCTCCTGTGCGGAGTCGACCGATTCGGCGGCCTGACGCAGCATCGTGATGATCACGAGCACGACGACGCCGAGCACGACCGCGTAGAGCGCATCGAGCACCGCCAGCAGCGGGCCGGCGTCACCACCGCCCGGCATCAGCCGGATGACGCCGTACACGGCCGGGATGACGAGCGTGTAGGCAGCAGCCCAGATCGGCAGCACCGCGATCACCGCCGCCGTCGTCGCGACCGTGCAGAGGTAGTAGAGCCAGGGCGTGCTGCCCTCCAGTGCCGCCGGATCGGCGACGAGGAACGGCCACGCCACGAGCGCCAACGCGTACAGGGCCGCGAAGCCGAGACAGGCGGCGCGCACCGCGACCTTGGTCACCGTCGCGACGGCGAGCGCGACGATCGCACCGTACATCACGGCCATGAGGGCAGCGCCCGCGCCATCGACGAGCGCGTCGGCCTGATCGAGGGCCACAGGTACCGTCTGCGCTCCGAACACGAGCCCGAAGAGTCCGAGGGCGCGACCGGCGACCGTCTCGACCTGGGCACGGGTCACCGTGGACCGGCGACGCGCGAGGCGCGTCACCCGCCAATCAACGGCGGCCATCTCCACCGTCGTCGAGTCCGGGAAGAATTCCGTCCTCCACGGCCCGGCGGAGCAGGTCGACCTTCGTCGGGGCCGGGCGGCCGACTTCGACGTACTTGGCGCGGATCCGGTCGAGGTACTCGCGCGCGGTCGAGTGCGCGATGCCGAGCTGCGCCGCAACGAGCTTCAGCGGCAGGCCCGAGGCGTAGAGGTGCAGCACGTCGTGCTCACGGCGCCCGAGCTGTGCCTTCGCGAAATCTCGGTCGGCCTCGATCGCGCTGGCCCACTCCACGTTGTTGAGCACCTCACCTCGGGCGACCGTGGCGATCGCACCGATCACCGCCGACATCGGAGACGCCTTCGGGATGACACCGGCAGCCCCGGCGGCGAGCGACTCCCGCACCGCCCCGACCCGATCGGCGATGCTGTGCACGAGCACCGCGCTGCCGGTCGCCAGAACGGCACGCACGTTCTCGGTCACGGATGATCCGTCGCCGAGCGAGAGGTCGAGCACCACCACGTCGCAGCCCCGACCCGAGAGCCCGGCGAGAAGTTCGGGCACACTCGCCGCATCGATGACGACGTCGTACCCGGCGTCGCCGCACGCGGCCCGAAGCCCCAGCCGAACGGCTTCATGGTCGTCGACGATCGCGACGGTCGCCGCAACCCCTGTTGTTCCGGCCGTTGCTGCGGTCACGACTTCCTCTGTTCCACGTTCACACGATAGCGCGGAGCCGTGCGACCGCTTCGACGTGGTGGGTATTCGGGAACAGGTCGTACGCGCGCAGCTCGTCGAGTTCGTAGCCGAGCCCGCGGAAGAGTCCGACGTCTCGGGCGAAAGCCACCGGGTCGCACGCCACGTAGACGAGTTGGCGCGGACGAAGCTCGGCGAGCCGTTCGACGACCGCGCGGCCCGCGCCGGAGCGCGGCGGATCGAGCACGATCGTGGCGTCGCGCAAGCGCCCGCGTTCGGCTGCCCCCGACTCCGCCGCGAGTTCGTCGAGGTAGCGGTCGACGCGCGCGGTCACCGCGCGGGCGCCGATCCACTCGGCGAGGTTCGCGCCGGCGTGCTCGGTCGCGCGCGCATCGGACTCGACGGTCGTGATGCGCACCGTCTCACCGAAACGGTCGCCGACGGCGGCCGCGAGCAGCCCGACACCGCCGTAGAGGTCGTGGTTGGCCGCACGCGGGTCGAACAGGTCACCGTCGATGAGCTCCTGCACCGCGCGAGTGAGGGTCGCCGCGGCACCTCGGTGCACCTGCCAGAAGCCGTCGCGATCGAGCTGGAAGGCGCGATCGCCCACGCGCTCCTCGATCGTGGTGCGCGGGCCACGAGACATCCGCTCCCCCTCGACCAGGACGATCGCCGGGTCGCCGGCGCTCGGCGCGACGAGGTCGATCGCGCTCGCACCCGGGAATCGGTCTTCGAGTGGCGCCAGCGCCTCGAGCTCGGGTACTGCGAGAGGCACGGATGCCACGGGCACGACCGAGTGGCTTCGGGCGGCGTACGGCCCCACACGACCGTCTGGCCCGACGTGGAGGCGCATCCTGGTGCGCCAGCCCGTTCCGGTCTCGACAGAGGCCCCTGGCGCGAGCAGCGGGTCGACGGGTCGAACCTCGACGTCGGTGTCGACGCCCGCCATTCGCGAGAGCGCCTCGCGCAGCACCTCGCCCTTCAGCGCACGCTGCCGCGGCATCAGGATGTGACCGAACTCGGCGCCCCCTGCCCGCAGCTCGGGCGCGCGGTCGACGGATGCCTCGGCCCAGACGTGCGCTCGCCGGTCGGGCGACGCGTCGAGCACCGACACGGTCTCGGCTCGCCAGAACCGCTCACGCCCCTGGTCGCTGACCAGTGCTGCGACGCGCTCACCGGGGATCGCATCGGCGACGAACACCACGCGCCCCTCGTGATGGGCGACGAACACTCCCCCGTGCGCGACCCGCTCGATGTCGACCTCGATCACGGGGCCGTCGGTGGCGGGCGGTTTCGGGGCGGGGCGGGGCGACCGCGTCTGCCTGCGCGCGCCTGGACGACGGGGACGTCGGTTCTCTGCCATGCAACGAGCATTCCACAGCGCCGGCGCCCCGGGGCAGGATGGACGCATGCGCCTCTACCTCGCCTCGACCTCGCCCGCCAGGTTGCAGACCCTCCGTGCCGCCGGCATCGAGCCGATCGCGGCGCCGCCCGGCGTCGACGAGGAGGCCGTCGTCGCCGCGCGCGAGGCCGAGTCGGGGCCGCTGGCCGCGCGCGAGATGGTGCAGCTCTTGGCTCAGGCGAAGGCTGAGGCACTCGTCGGTACCGAGCCGGGCGGTGAGCCGATCGACGGGCTCATCCTCGGCGGCGACTCGGCGTTCCTCACGGGCGGCGCGATCCACGGCAAGCCGCACCGGCCCGAGGTGGCGAGGCAGCGCTGGCTCGCCCAGAACGGCGGGCACGGCGAGCTGTGGTCCGGACACTGGCTGATCGATCACCGCGGCGGCCGGGTGCACGGCGCGGTCGGGCGGGCGGATGTCGCGACGGTGCGCTTCGCGGCGCTCGACGAGGCCGAGATCGATGCGTACATCGCCTCGGGCGAGCCGCTTCTCGTAGCGGGCGCGTTCACGATCGACAGTCTCGGCGGTCCGTTCATCCGGCGCGTCGAGGGCGACCCGTCGACGGTCGTCGGCCTCTCCCTGTCGACGCTGCGCGACCTCGTGCGGGAGCTCGGCGTGGCGTGGCCCTCGCTCTGGAACCGCACGGGCTGAGTGCGACAACGGATCCCTTCGACAGGCTCAGGGAACAACGACCGCTCGCTCAGGGAACAACGACCGCTCGCTCAGGGAACAACGGCCGCTCGCTGAGGAGCAACGACCGCTCGCTGAGTTTGTCGAAGCGACGCGATTGTCGACGTCCGCAAGAGACATCCGCTCTTTTTGTGGAAGGCACCCAAAGGACGACTCGCCCCGAGCCATAGGCTTGAGCATTATGCCGCGAATCACCAAGGTCCTCATCGCCAACCGTGGCGAGATCGCCGTCCGCGTCATCCGGGCCGCCCGTGACGCCGGCCTCGAAGCCGTCGCCGTCTACGCCGATCAAGACCGCGACGCGCGGCACGTCAAGCTCGCCGATGAGGCCTACGCCCTCGACGGCACCACGAGCGCCGAGACCTACCTCGTGATCGAGAAGATCCTCTCGGTCGCCCGCCGTTCGGGTGCCGACGCCGTGCACCCCGGCTACGGCTTCCTGGCCGAGAACCCCGATTTCGCCCGCGCCGTCATCGACGCCGGCATCGTCTGGATCGGCCCGTCGCCCGAGGCCATCGAACGCCTCGGCGACAAGGTCTCCGCACGGCACGTGGCCGAGAAGGTCGGCGCGCCGCTCGCACCCGGCACGCTCAACCCCGTGGCGGATGCCTCCGAAGTGCTCGATTTCGTCGACGTGCACGGCCTCCCTGTGGCCATCAAGGCCGCCTTCGGCGGCGGCGGGCGAGGCCTCAAGGTCGCCCGCACCCGCGAAGAGGTGCCCGAGCTCTTCGAGTCGGCCACCCGCGAGGCCGTCGCGGCGTTCGGCCGTGGCGAGTGCTTCGTCGAGAAGTACCTCGACAGGCCCCGCCACGTCGAGACGCAGTGCCTCGCCGACGCGCACGGCAACGTCGTCGTCGTCTCGACCCGCGACTGCTCGCTGCAGCGCCGCCACCAGAAGCTCGTCGAAGAGGCCCCGGCGCCCTTCCTCACCGAGGCCCAGACCACGCTGCTCTACGAGTCCTCGAAGGCGATCCTCCGCGAAGTCGGCTACGTGGGCGCCGGCACCTGCGAGTTCCTCATCGGCCAAGACGGCACCGTCTCGTTCCTCGAGGTGAACACGCGCCTCCAGGTCGAGCACCCGGTTTCCGAAGAGGTCACGGGCATCGACCTCGTGCGCGAGCAGTTCCGCCTCGCCGAGGGCGGCGTGCTCGACTACGCCGATCCCATCGCGACCGGTCATTCGATCGAATTCCGCATCAACGGCGAAGACCCGGGTCGCGGCTTCCTGCCCGCACCCGGTCCCGTGCACGTGCTGCGCTTCCCCGGCGGCCCCGGTGTGCGCGTCGACTCGGGGGTCACCACCGGCGACGAGATCTCCGGCGCCTTCGACTCGCTGCTCGCGAAGCTCATCGTCACAGGCTCGAGCCGCCGCGATGCGCTCGAGCGGGCCCGTCGTGCCCTCGACGAGTTCGAGGTCGCCGGGCTGCCGACCGTGCTGCCCTTCCACCGCGACATCGTGAACGACCCGGCGTTCGCGCCCGAGGGCGATGAGCCCTTCTCGATCTACACGCGCTGGATCGAGACCGAGTACGACAACCAGCTCGAGCCCTGGTCGGGCGAACTCGCCGAGACGAGCGGCCCCGCCGCGCGCACGAGCGTCGTCGTCGAGGTTGCAGGTCGCCGGGTCGAGGTCACTCTGCCGAAGCGACTCGCCGGCGGGGCATCCGCAGTGCACACCGCCGGCCCTGCCCCTCGCCGCCGCACCGCCGCGCACTCGGTCGCCACCTCGACCGGCGACGCCGTGAAGGCGCCGATGCAGGCGACCATCGTGAAAGTCGCGGTCGTCGAAGGCGACCATGTCGTGAAGGGCGATCTCGTGCTCGTACTCGAAGCCATGAAGATGGAGCAGCCGATCCTCGCCCACAAAGACGGTGTCGTCGGCCTCGTGAACGCCGAGGCCGGAGCCACCGTCTCGAGCGGGCACCTGTTGCTCGCGATCAACGACGCCTGACGCACCTCGTTCTCAGGAGTTTTTCGCTCCGGGGAGCGTCTTTCGTGCTGTTTCTCCTGAGAAGCGGACGAGTCCGGGGCGTCGTTCCTGAGAAGCGCGGTCCTCACGTGGGCGGACAGCCGCGGTTCAGGTTGTGTACGGCGAAGGGGCTGCGCGCGGTTCAGGTTGTACGGCGAAGGGGCTGCGGCTCAGGCGGCGAGCGCGGCGAGCGCGTCGGCGACGAGGCGCGCCGCGGCGAAGCGATCAGCGATGACCAGCTCAGCTGGGATCCGCAACGTCGGTATTCCTCGACCGAGCATCGCACCATCACGTCGACGATCACGTCGGAACGCTTCGCGACCCTCGTGGTACCGGTAGCCGTCGACTTCGACGATCAGCCGCCCATCGACGAGGAAGTCGACGAAGCCCACGCCGTCGAACGGCACCTGTTGGGCGAACGTCACGTCGAGCTCGCGAAACGTCTCGGCAAGATAGGTCTCAGCTCCGGAGCCGTCCAGCCCGCAGAGCACGGGAGCGCCGAGCCGGTCAGGTGCAGTCGCGTCGAGCAAGTGTTGGGCTGCTGCAAGCCCGAGCTGTCGGGTCTGCACCGCCGACTCGAATGCAGCGACGACATCGACGCGCGCGGCGCACCTCGCGATCTGTCCGAGCGCCGTTTCCAGCGGCACCCGCCATGACGACTCTTCAGGAGCGCGACGAGAGACCGCGACATCCGACCAGTGCAGTTCGACCTTGACTTCGCTTCGATCCGCGGTCAGCGGCTCGTCGCACGGAACGAGCACGCGGTTCGTGCGGAGTCGCGCAGCGTTCATCGGCAGCGAGACATGCACCACATCGTCATCGTTCACCCAGACGCCGTAGCTCCGTGCCGCGGCCATGCATCCGACTCGACCGCCGATTCGAACTGCTGCGGTCGCACCGGCCGGCGCCGTCGGCAGTGCGTAGTGCGCCCGGCGGATGCGCCGGACCTCCCCAGCGCGCACAGCGAATGATATCTCGGGTCCACGAACACCCGCCGCGATCAGCTGTCCCCGCGCCGCGATGCCGCCGAGCGATGCGAGAACCTGCGTGATCCGAGACATGCCACGAGCATGTTCGCGACTCGCACCACGGCCGGATCGCGGCATCCGAATTGTGGACTCCCGCCGTCGGCGCCGTCCTCGGGAGGACGACTCGGCCTTCGTCCGGCCAAGTTGCCTTTCTCAGGAGCACCCTGCCGAAACCGCTCGCTTCTCAGGAAGAATGCGTGCGAGATCCGGCGATCGTCCGAAGAACTCCTGAGAAAAGTGTCTCGAGTGCGGCGCTACGGCGCGCCCTGAGCCGTCGGCAGCTCGACCTCGCTGACACCCTCGAGGCCGACCCTCGACCGACGCCGTCCGTAGATCAGGTAGATCACGATGCCGATCGCGAGCCACACCAGGAAGCGCACCCAGGTGAGCGTGGTCAGGTTCAGCATGAGCCAAAGGCAGAGGACCGCCGACAGGATCGGGAGCACGGGCGACCACGGCACCCGGAACCCGCGTGGCAGGTCGGGGCGGGTGCGGCGCAGCACGACGATGCCGAGGCTCACGAGCACGAATGCCGAGAGCGTGCCGATGTTGATCATCTCCTCGAGGAGGCCGACGTCGGTGAACGCCGCGACGAGTGCGACGACGGTGCCGCTGATGATCTGGATACGCGCAGGCGTCTTGGTGTGCTCGGTGGTCTTCGACAGCCATCGCGGAAGCAGCCCGTCGCGACTGAGCGCGAAGACGATGCGCGACAGGCCGAGGAGCAACACCATGATCACGGTCGTGAGTCCCACGAGCGCACCGAGTGAGATCACCGCAGAAGCCCAGTCCTGGCCGACGAGGCGGAACGCAGTGGCGAGCGAAGGGGTCTCCTCTGCGGCGAGGTCCGTGTACGAGACCATTCCGGTCATGACGATCGAGACGAGCACGTAGAGCGCGGTGACGATGCCGAGGCCGAGGAAGATGCCCCGCGGCAGACGCCGCTGCGGGTCGCGCACCTCCTCCGCGCTCGTGGCGACGACGTCGAATCCGATGAATGCGAAGAACACGAGCGACGCGGCCGAGAGCAAGCCGAAGATGCCGTACTGCGCGGGCGCCGCGCCAGTCGCCCACGAGAAGAGCGACTGCGTCCAGACATCCTGGGCGCCCCCCTCGGTCGGGACGGCCTCGGGGATGAACGGCACGTAGTTCGCCGCGTTGATGAAGAAGAACCCCACCACGATCACGAACAGCACGATCGCGACCTTGATGATCGTGAACACCGACCCCACACGAGCGGTGAGCTTCGTGCCGGCCACGAGCAGCGCGGTGAACACGGCGACGATGAGGAACGCCGGCCAGCTCACCTCGAGCCCCGCGATCTCGAACGTGGCCGGGAACGGGAGGCCGAAGGCGATCAGCGCCTCGCCGAGGTAGACGCCCCAGTACTTCGCGATGACGGCCGCGCCGGTGAACATCTCGAGGATCAGGTCCCAGCCGATGATCCACGCGAGGAGCTCGCCCATGGTCGCGTACGTGAAGGTGTAGGCGCTGCCGGCCACGGGCACCGTCGAGGCGAACTCGGCGTAGCACATGATCGCGAGCCCGCACGTGACGGCGGCGAGGAGGAACGAGATGGTGACGCTCGGACCAGCGAAGTTCGCGGCCGCCTGCGCCCCGACCGAGAAGATGCCTGCACCGACGGCGACGGCGATGCCCATGAGCGCGAGGTCCCAAGTGCCGAGCGAACGTTTCAGACTCCGCTCGGCGTCGGCGGCGTCGGCCATCGACGCCTCGACGGATTTCACACGCAGATTCATGTGCACCCCCGGTTGTCGGCACCGACCCCCGCGGCGCTGCGACACCTCAGCGTACGATGTGCATCGCCCTCGCCGCATCCGTCAGCGAACCGCTCAGCGACGGGTAGACCGGGAACGCCTCGGCGAACTGGTCGACAGTGAGCCGGTGCTCGATCGCGAGCGTCATGGGGAAGACGAGCTCGGAGGCCTTCGGCGCGACGATGACGCCGCCGATGATCGCGCCGGACCCGTTCGAAGCGAAGAGCTTCACGAATCCGTCGCGGATGCCCATCATCTTCGCGCGCGGGTTCGACGAGAGCGGCAGCTTGTAGACGACTCCTGGCACGACGCCCTCTTCGATCTCCTTCTCGGTCCAGCCGACGGTGGCGATCTCGGGCTGCGTGAAGATGTTCGAGGTGATGTTGCGCAGCTCGGGCGGGTTCACGATGTCGCCCATGGCGTGGAACACCGCAGTGCGACCCTGCATCGAGGCGACCGAGGCGAGCGGCAGGAACGTCGTGCAGTCGCCGGCGGCGTAGATGTTCGGCATCGAGGTGCGCGCCACCCGATTGACACGGATGTGACCGCTCTCGGACATCTGCACACCGGCCTCTTCGAGCCCGATGTCGGTCGTGTTCGGCACCGAGCCGACCGCCATCAGGCAGTGGCTGCCACGCACCTCGCGCCCGTCGGTGAGCGTGGCCACGACGCTGTCGCCGTCGCGCACGACCGACTCGGCACGCGACTTGTTCATGACCTTCATGCCGTTGCGCTTGAAGACCTTCTCGATGACGGATGCCGCGTCGGCATCTTCGCCCGGAAGCACTTGGTCGCGGCTCGAGATGAGCGTGACCTTCGCTCCGAGCGCTCGATAGGCGGACGCGAACTCGGCACCCGTGACGCCCGAGCCCACGACGATGAGATGCTCGGGCACCTGCTGCAGGTGGTAGAGCTGGGTCCACGTGAGGATGCGCTCGCCGTCGGGCACCGCGGTCGGCAGTACGCGCGGCGAGGCGCCCACCGAGATGACGAGCGTGTCGGCCTCGATGCGGTCGAAGTCGGTGCCGCCCCTGGCTGTGGAGACGATGACCGCATTCGGTCCGTCGAGGCGCCCTTCGCCCTGAACGAGCTTCACGCCGGCCTCGATGAGGTTGCCGCGCATGTCTTCGGACTGCTGAGCGGCGAGCCCGAGCAGTCGCTTGTTGACGGCCGCGAGGTTGATCGCCACCTCGGGCTTCACCGCCTTGTCGGAGGACCCCTTCGCGAAGAACTGCACGCCGAGGTCGGCCGCCTCCTTCACGGCATTCGACGCTTCTGCGGTGGCGATGAGCGACTTCGACGGCACGACATCGGTGAGCACGGCGGAGCCGCCGACGCCCGTCCGCTCGATGAGCGTGACCTCCGCCCCGAGCTGTGCGCCCGCGAGGGCCGCCTCGAATCCCCCGGGTCCTCCTCCGAGGATGGCAATGCGTTGCGTGCGCTCGAACTCGTAGGCCATGCTCACATTCTGGCAGCTGCGGCCACTCGGTCAGTAAACGAGCAGCGGATGCCGCGGCATCCGTCGCTCATTTAGAGTGGGATGATGCACGCTGCCAACCCGCTCGACGACCCGACCGCCGACCCGTTCGCGATCGCCGCCCTCGCGGCCGAGCGCATCGCGGAGCTCACGGGCGTCGAACGCCACGACATCGCCCTCACCCTCGGCAGCGGCTGGGGGCGGGCCGCCGAATTCATCGGCGAGACGACGCACACCATCGCCGCGACCGACGTGCCCGGGTTCTCCAAGCCCGCGCTCGAAGGCCACGTCGGCACGCTGCGGTCGGTACTGCTGCCGAGCGGCAAGCGCGCCCTCGTCATCGGGGCACGCACGCACTACTACGAAGACCACGGGGTGCGCCGAGTCGTGCACTCGGTGCGCACGGCCGCTGCAACCGGCGTGACGACGATGATCCTCACGAACGGTGCCGGCGGCATCAAAGAGCATTGGACACCCGGCACCCCCGTGCTGATCAGCGATCACATCAACCTCACGGCCGATTCGCCGCTCGAGGGCGCCACATTCATCGACCTCACCGACCTCTACTCGAAGCGACTCCGCGACCTCGCTCGCACCATCTCGCCCGAACTCGACGAGGGCGTGTACTGCCAGTTCCGCGGGCCGCACTACGAGACGCCCGCCGAGGTCCAGATGGCGAAGATCATCGGTGGCCACATCGTCGGCATGTCGACGGCCCTCGAAGCCATCGCCGCCCGCCAGTCGGGCATGGAGGTGCTCGGCATGTCGCTCATCACCAACCTCGCCGCCGGCATCCAGCAATCGCCGCTGAGCCACGAAGAGGTCCTCGAAGCCGGGCGCTCGGCCGAACCGGTGATCTCGAGCCTGCTCGCCAAAATCGTCGCCGAACTCTAGGCAACTCGTTCCCCGAGCCGGTCGAGGGAGCACCCACAACTCGCTTCGACCGGCTCAGCGAGCGACTCAGTACACGACTCGCTTCGACAGGCTCGGCGAGCGACTCAGTAAAGGAGCAGCGGATGTTGCAGACCGACGCCGACCAGCAGCGCATCGCCCGTGCCGAGGCGTGGCTCCGTCAAGATCCAGACCCCGAGACGCGGGCTGAGCTCGCCGCGATCATCGACGCTGCGCGGGGCGGCGACCCTGCGGCATCCGCCGATCTCGCCGATCGCTTCGACGAGCGGCTCGCGTTCGGCACGGCCGGCCTGCGCGGCGAGATCGCGGCAGGCCCGAACCGCATGAACCGGGTGCTCGTCTCCCAAGCGGCCGCAGGGCTCGCGGCGTACGTCATCGATCGTGCCGAGCTCGGCCAGACGCCGTCGGTCATCGTGGGCTACGACGGTCGGAAGAACTCGGCCGTGTTCGCGCGCGACACGGCCGAGATCATGGCGGGCGCGGGCGTGCGCGCGATCCTCATGCCGCGACTGCTGCCGACCCCGGTGCTCGCCTTCGCGGTGCGTCACCTCGATGTTTCAACAGGCGTGATGGTGACGGCCTCGCACAACCCGCCGAACGACAACGGCTACAAGGTGTACCTCGGTGGCGACGATCGGGGCTCGCAGATCGTGCCGCCCGCCGACGCCGAGATCGCCGCGCGCATCCTCGAGGTCGCCGACACGGTCAACGTGCTCGAACTGCCTCGCGGCGTCATCGAGACGGCCGCAGAGTCGGTGATCGACGAGTACGTGCGACAGACGGCCGCGGTCGCACCCACGCCGACGGCGCAACCGCGAGTCGTCTACACGGCGATGCACGGCGTCGGGTGGCAGACCATGTCGAGCGTGCTGGATGCCTCCGGCTTCGAGACTCCCGCGCTCGTCGAAGAGCAGATCGCACCCGACCCGGCGTTCCCGACGGTGGCGTTCCCGAACCCTGAAGAGCCCGGCGCGATGGACCTCTCCTTCGCCCGCGCCCGCGAGGTCGGTGCCGAACTGATCGTCGCCAACGACCCCGACGCAGATCGGCTCGCCATCGCGATTCCCGACGACTCCGCCGAAGCGGGCTACCGGCGCCTCACCGGCAACGAGGTCGGGCTGATCCTCGGCTGGCAGGCCGCCGAGCGCGCCGCGGCCGCGCCGGGCGACTCCGGACCGAACGGTGCGCTCGCGTGCTCGATCGTCTCCTCCCCCGGCCTCGAGGCCATCGCCCGCGCGTACGACCTCGACTTCGAGGCGACGCTCACGGGCTTCAAGTGGATCTCCCGCGCGCCCAACCTCGTCTTCGGCTTCGAGGAGGCGCTCGGCTACCTCGTCAACCCCGGCACGGTGCGCGACAAAGACGGCATCTCGGCCGGCATCGCGTTCCTCTCCCTCGCGGCGGCACTCAAGGCCGAGGGTCGAACGGTCGCCGATCACCTCGACGCGTTCGTCGAGCGGTTCGGATGCCACGACTCGGCCCAGATCTCGATCCGGGTCACCGAACTCGACCGCATCGGCGAGATCATGGCGAGGCTCCGCGCAGAGCCCCCTGCGTCGGTCGGCGGCATCAGAGTCGAGCGCATCGAAGACCTGGCCGACGGATTCGGCGGGCTGCCTCCGTCCGACGTGCTGCGCATCGTGCTCGATGGTGGTGCTCGTGTGATGGTGCGCCCGAGCGGCACCGAACCGAAGCTCAAGGTCTACATCGACGCCGTCGCCGAGACCGGTTCGGTCGTCGAGCGTCGCGCTGCGGCATCCGCCACCGTCGCAGCCCTCGAAAGCGGCATGCGGCAACTGACCGCGTAGCGAGCGCTCGCCGGGGCTCCCTTCCCTGAGCTCCCTTCGACGAGCTCAGGGAGCGAGAGCTCAGAGAGCGAGAGCTCAGGGAGCGAGAGCTCAGAGAGCGAGAGCTCAGGGAGCGAGAGATCAGCCGAGGGATGTCTCGAGCTTCGCGCCGATCTCATCGACGTCGAAGTAGTTCGACACCTCGATGATCTCGGCGAAGCTGCGTCCGACCGCGGTGCGCACCGCCTCTGACAGCTCAGTGGAGGTCAGGATCACCTGCGCGTCCGCGGCCGCAGCCGCGATGCCCGCCAGATCGCTCGCGTCGACGTCGGCAGAGAGGCCCAAGCGGTCGAGCGCGCGCTCGGCGTTGACCTTCAGGATGGCGGACGTGCCGATGCCCAACCCGCACACAGCGATGATCTTCATGCGCCGGCCTCACTGTCGAAGCCGAGCAGCGCTCGCACCTCGTCGGCCGTGGTCGCCCGCGCGATGCGCCCGACGATGCCACTGTCGTTGAACGCGTTGGCGAGCTTGGCGACGGATGCCACGTGCTCTTCGGCGTTCGACACGGCGAGTCCGACGACCACTCGCACCGGGTCGTTGTGCGGATGCCCGAACGGCACCGGTTCGGCGAGCGTCACGACTGCGAGCCCTTCGCGGCGCACATCGGAGCCGGGTCGGGCGTGCGCGAGTGCAAGGCCCGGGGCGACGACCACGTAGGCACCGAACTCCTCGATCACCGCGATCATTCGCTCGGCGTACTCCGAACGGGTCGACCCGGAGCGCACGAGGGCGCGGCCCGCCTCGCGGACGGCGGCGCGCCAGTCGTCGACATGCGCGCCGAGCACGATCGCATCGTCTGGAAGCGGCGGAAGGGTCATGGGGGTCCGTTCAGGGTGATGCAGGTGGGCGCGCGGTGCGTCGCGGCAAACGCCGCGTCAGGCTTCGTCGAAGCCATCTTGAATCTGTTCGGCGAGCTGTTCGCGATCGTCGAGCGGCAGGAAGGCCGATGACGCGGCGTTCAACTGGAACGTCTCGAAGTCGTCGAGGTCGTAGCCGAAGGCGTCGCTGAGGAGCGCGAGCTCACGCGTGAGGCTCGTGCCCGACTGCAGGCGGTTGTCGGTGTTGACCGTCACACGGAAGCCCAGCTGGTACAGCAGGTCGAACGGGTGGTCGACGAGTTCGTCGCCCCACGCCGCGATTGCGCCGGTCTGCAGGTTCGACGACGGGCTCAGCTCGAGCGCGATCTCACGGTCTCGCACCCACTGGGCGATCGGACCGAGCGACACGTAGGTGTTCTCGTCGTCTTGACGATCGATGATGAGGTCTTCGGCGATGCGCACACCGTGGCCGAGGCGCAGGGCACGACCATCGAACAGCGCGCTGCGGATGGATTCGAGCCCATCGGCCTCGCCGGCGTGCACGGTGACGGGCAGGTACTGGCTCGCGAGGTAGTCGAACGCCGTACGATGGCGACTTGGCAGGAACCCGGCCTCTGCGCCCGCGATGTCGAAGCCCACCACGCCCCGGTCACGGTGACGCACGGCGAGCTCGGCGATCTCGAGGCCGCGCTCGGCGTGACGCATGGCGGTGACGAGCTGGCCGGCGAGAATGCCGTGGCCCTGGCTCCGGGCGTCGTCGATGCCCTGCTCGATGCCCGCCTGTACGGCTTCGACGGTCTCGTCGAGACTGAGGCCGCGCGTCAGGTGCTGCTCGGGCGCCCAGCGGATCTCGCCGTAGATCACGCCGTCGGCCGCGAGATCTTGCACGAACTCGCGCGCGACCCGGCTGAGACCCGCCCGGGTCTGCATCACGGCCGTCGTGAGGTCGAACGTCTTCAGGTATTCGACGAGCGAACCGGAGTTCGACTGCTCCGTGAACCACTGGCCGAGCGCCTCAGCGTCGGCCGCCGGTACGTCGAGCCCGATCTCATCGGCGAGCTCGATGAGCGTCTGCGGACGCAAGCCGCCATCGAGATGATCGTGCAGTGAGATCTTCGGCAGGGACTGGATGTTCGTGCCGTCGCCTTCGAGGCGGTACTCCGTCGGAATCGTGTTCACGAGTCAACGATACCGACAGGTCGCCCCTGAAGTCTCGGCAATCTCGAAGCAAGCCGATTCCCGCGTGAACCGCTGTCGTCAGCGACCGATGCGGTCGGCGATCAGCGGGCCGCCGTCGTCGATCGGGTCGCCGGCGTCGCCGATGCGCCACGCACCCTCGACCGCGTCGAGCGCGCGCGCGAAACGGGCGGGCTCGTCGGCGTGCAGCGTGAACAGCGGTTCACCCTTTCGCACCGCGTCGCCGGGCTTGGCGTGCAGCTCGATGCCGGCAGCGTGCTGCACCGGGTCCTGCTTGCGTGCCCGGCCGGCGCCGAGACGCCACGCGGCGATGCCGAACGGCAGCGCCTGCTGCGCGACGAGCACACCGTCACGCTCGGCGGTCACGACGTGCTGCTCTCGTGCGACCGGCAGTGCGGCGTCGGGGTCTCCGCCCTGAGCGCGGATGGCGCGGCGCCACGTGTCCATGGCACGGCCGTCGTCGAGGGCCGCCTCGACGTCGGCATCGGGCTGGCCCGCGAGCGCGAGCATCTCGCGTGCCAGTGCGACGGTGAGTGCACGCACATCGGAAGGTCCGCCGCCGGCGAGGACCTCGACCGATTCGCGCACCTCGTTGGCGTTGCCGATGGTGAGACCGAGCGGCACATTCATGTTCGTGATGAGTGCGGAAGTCGCTACCCCCGCGTCTTCGCCGAGTTCGACCATCGTGCGGGCGAGTTCTCGCGACCGCTCGATATCGGTGAGGAATGCACCGGAGCCGAACTTCACGTCGAGCACGAGTGCGCCCGTGCCCTCTGCGATCTTCTTCGACATGATCGAGGACGCGATGAGCGGGATCGCCTCGACGGTGCCCGTGATGTCGCGCAGGGCGTAGAGCTTCTTGTCGGCTGGGGCGAGTCCGGCACCGGCGGCGCAGATCACGCCGCCGACATCATGCAATTGGGCGAACATCTCGTCGTTCGTGAGGTCTGCGCGCCAGCCCGGAATCGACTCGAGCTTGTCGAGCGTGCCGCCGGTGTGGCCGAGACCGCGGCCCGAGAGTTGCGGCACCGCGACACCGAACGTCGCGACGAGCGGCATGAGCGGCAGCGTGATCTTGTCGCCGACACCGCCCGTGGAGTGCTTGTCGCTCGTGGGCTTGCCGAGGCCCGAGAAGTCCATGCGCTCGCCGCTCGCGATCATCGCCATCGTGAGGTCGCGGATCTCACGGCGGGTCATGCCGTTCAGGAAGATCGCCATGGTCATCGCCGACATCTGCTCGTCGGCGACGTAGCCGCGCGTGTACGCATCGACGAGCCAGTCGATCTCGGGCGTCTCGAGCTCGTGACCGTCGCGCTTCGCTCGGATCAGGTCGACGGCGTCGAACGGTTCGACCGTGCTCATGCATTCACTCCCTTGTATTCGGCGAGCTGCCGCGGCCCGAACGCGTCGGGCAGCACCTCGTCGATCGTCTTGATTCCCGAAACGGTGTCGAGCAGCATCCCCTCGGCTGAGTGCTCGTAGAGCAATTGCCGGCAGCGCCCGCACGGCATCAGTGCGGCGCCGTGACCGTCGACGCAGGCGAATGCGACGAGCTTGCCGCCGCCCGACATGACGAGCGCCGAGACGAGCGAGCACTCGGCGCAGAGGGTCACGCCGTACGAGGCGTTCTCGACGTTGCAGCCGCTCACGACCCGGCCGTCGTCGACGATCGCCGCGGCGCCGACCGGGTACTCCGAGTACGGCGCGTACGCCTTCGCCATCGCCTCGCGGGCGCGCCCGCGGAGCTCGTTCCAGTCGATCGCATCCGTTGCGGTCATGGTGCTCCCCCGTTCCAGGATTAGTGGTGACGGGCGCCCCCGCGGGGCGCCCGTCTCAAGATTTGATGTATGGCTTGCCGGATGCCGCTGGGCCTCGGGATTGTCCGACGAGACCTGCGACCGCGAAGATCGTCACCAGGTACGGCAGCATCAGCATGAACTCGCTCGGCACGGGCGACCCGATGATGCTCAGTACGTTCTGCAGGTTCGACGCGAACCCGAACAGCAGCGCTGCGAGCGTCGCGCGGATCGGGTCCCATCGGCCGAAGATCACCGCTGCGAGCGCAATGAAGCCCGCACCCGCCGTCATCTCTTTGCCGAAGGCGCCGACCGAACCGAGCGTGAAGTACGCGCCTCCGAGGCCCGCGATCGCGCCGGCCAGCGAGACATTCCAGAAGCGCGTGCCAGTCACGTTGATGCCGACCGTGTCGGCCGCCTGGGGGTGCTCGCCCACTGCGCGCAGGCGAAGACCCCACCGGGTGTGGAAGATGCCGAAGTACACCGCCGCGACGCCGATGTACATGAGGTACACGATGAGCGTCTGGCGGAACAGCACCGGCCCGAGGATCGGGATCTCGGAGAGGAACGGGATGTCGATGCGCTCGAATCGCGGCGGCGCATTCAGGGTCGCGGCGTTGGGCGCCAGCAACTGGGAGAAGAGGAACCCGGTCAGGCCCGTGACGAGCACGTTGAGCACGACACCCACGATGACCTGGTCGACGAAGTACTTGATCGAGAACGCCGCGAGCACGAAGGAGACGAGCATGCCGGCCACCATCGCCGCCAGCAGACCGAGCACCGCCTGCCCGGTGATCGAGGCGACCAGCGCCGACGTGAAGGCGCCCGCGAGCAGCTGTCCCTCGATCGCGACGTTCACGACGCCGACTCGCTCGGAGATGACGCCGCCGAGTGCGCCGAAGATGAGCGGCACGGCGAGGCTGAGCGAGCCGAACAGCAGGCCGGGCACGGGAATCGTCGCGCCGGCCGCTGCCCAGGCGAGGAAGCCGACGAGCGCGAGCACCGCGAAGATCGAGATGAGCCAGAGCGGCGTCTTGCGTCGTTGCACGACGAGCCAGATGCTGATGGCGGTGATCACGAAGAGCAGGATCGTGATGACGATGCCGGTCTCACGGGTGGGCAGGTGCACGTCTGGCAGTTGGATCAGGTCGCGGCCGGTCGAGAGCCGCATGGTGCTGATGCCATCTCGCCCGAAGACGACGAACAACAGCAGGGCGAGCACGCTGAAGATGCCGAGCGCGACGGGAGTCTTCCAGTTGCGGATGAGGGCCACGGCAGGGCCGGGCGCCGGCTGGTGCGGCTCAGTGGGCCGGCTCACAGGGGCGACGGTGCTCACTTGGCCTCCACCTCCTTCGTGACGGACGGGGTCGCTTGTCGAACCGTCTCTGGCGACGGAAGTCGGAAGATCGCCCGCACGAGCGGCGGTGCCGCGATGAACAGCACGATGAGGGACTGCACCACGAGCACGATGTCGATCGGCACGCCTTCGGCAGCCTGCATCGAGAATCCGCCGGCTTTGAAGGCTCCGAAGAGTATTCCGGCGACGAAGACGCCCCACGGGCGTGATCGACCGAGCAGCGCGACCGTGATCGCATCGAAGCCGATGCTCGAGTCGATGCCCGCGCCGAATCCGCTCGTCGTCTGGCCGAGCACCTGGTTGATTCCGGCGAGACCGACGAGCCCGCCCGAGAGGAGCATCGCGTAGACGTACATGCGCTTGACGCTGATGCCCGCGACACGAGCGGCGTTCGGATTGGCACCGACCGCCCGGAACTTGAATCCGAGGTTCGATTTCGAGAGCAGCCACCAGGTGAAGACGGTCGCCGCGATGACGAGGATGAATCCGAAGTGCAGGTTGTAGTTCGGCCCGAGCAGATCGGGGAACACCGCCGTCTCCCTCGTCGCGGGGCTCTTCGGGTTGTTCGATCCTGGCGTCTTGAGGAAGCCCTCGCGCAGCCAGAAACTCACGAGGTAGAACGCGACGTAGTTGAGCATGATCGTCGTGATGACCTCGTGGGCCCCGGTGCGTGCCTTCAACAACCCGACGATGCCGCCCCAGAGCGCACCACCGATGATGCCGACCACGAGCGCGGCGACCATGTGCAGCACGGGCGGCAGTTCGAGTGCGAACCCGACCCAACCGCCGAGCGCCGCGGCGATGAGCATCTGACCGCGTCCGCCGATGTTGAAGAGGCCGACGCGGAACCCGAGCGCCACGCCGAGACCTGCGGCGATGAGGGGCGTCGCGAACGTGAGGGTCTCGGTGAACGGCTTGATTCCGTCGGCGAAGCCCGGGCGCCGGAAGTTGTAGATCGAGCCCTGGAAGAGCGCCGAGTATGCGCCGGCGACGGAGTCCCAGATGGCGACGAGCAGGTCTCCGGGCCGCGCGAAGAAGTAGACGGATGCCGCCTGCACGTCTTTGTTCGTGAAGGCGATCATGACCGCACCCACGATGAGCGCGAGCACGACGGCGAGCACCGAGATGATCGCGTTGCCGGTGGTGATCTCGCGGAAGGCCATGTGCCAGCGCGACGGCTCCTGCGGCTCGGAAGGCTCCGGTGTCGTCGCTGCGTCGGGTGCTGCGGCCTCGTCGGGCGGCGACATGGGTCGATCGGCGCTCATGCGGCGGCTCCTTCTCCGGTAGGTGCGTTCGGGCCGCCGGTGCCTGCGGAGGCGCCGGCCATCATGAGTCCGAGCTCGGCTCGAGGGGTGTCTCCGGGCACGATGCCGACGACACGACCGCGGTACATGACCATGATGCGATCGGCGAGCGCGGCGACTTCGTCGAGCTCGGTCGAGACGACGATGACGGGTGTGCCCGCGTCGCGGGTGGCGACGATGCGCTTGTGGATGAACTCGATCGAACCGACGTCGACACCGCGCGTCGGCTGGGCAGCGACGAAGAGCCTGAGATCGCGGCTGAGTTCGCGCGCGAGCACGACCTTCTGCTGGTTGCCACCGGAGAGCCGGCGCACCGGTTCGTCGATGCCTTGCGTTCGCACGTCGAACTCCGTGACCTTCTCGCGGGCGAAAGCCTCGAGCTGCGCGGTCTGGATGTTGCCGAACCGCACGAACGGTACACCGTCGGATCGATCGAGCATGAGGTTCTCAGCGACGGTGAACTCGCCGACGAGTCCGTCTTCGTTGCGGTCTTCGGGTATGAAGCCGACCCCGGCGTCGAGGATCTTGCGCACTGAACGGCCTCGGAGCGGCTTGCCATCGAGGCTGATCTCGCCGAGCACTCGAGGCTGCAGGCCGAGGAGCGCTTCGGTGAGCTCGGTCTGACCGTTGCCCTGCACACCCGCGATGGCGAGGATCTCACCCTCGGCCACACTGAAGCTCACGTCGTCGACGACGATATGCCCGAGCGGGTCGAGCACCGTGAGATTCTGCACGACGAGAGCCGGCTTGCCTGGCTCGGCCGGCGCCTTGTCGACCGTCAGGTCGACGGCACGACCGACCATGAGCGTCGCGAGCTCTTCGTTGGAGGCGGTCGGCGAGGCCTCACCGACGACCTTGCCCAGCCGGATGACCGTGATGCGGTCGGCGACCTCGCGCACCTCGCGCAGCTTGTGCGTGATGAAGACGATGGAGGTGCCGCTCTCTTTGAGCTGTCGCATGATCGACATGAGCTCGTCGGTCTCTTGTGGTGTGAGCACCGCCGTCGGCTCGTCGAAGACGAGCACGCGCGCGTCGCGCGAGAGTGCCTTGATGATCTCGACGCGCTGCTGAACGCCGACGGGCAGCTCTTCGATGAGAGCGTCGGGATCGACGTCGAACCCGAAACGGTCGGAGATCTCGCGCACCTTCGCGCGTGCGGTCTGCAGGTCGAGCACGCCGCCGGCCTTGGTCGACTCGTGGCCGAGCATGACGTTCTCGGCGACGGTGAAGACGGGGATCAGCATGAAGTGCTGGTGCACCATTCCGATGCCGGCCTTCATCGCATCGCCTGGGCCGGCGAAATGCTGCACGACGTCGTCGAGCAGGATCTCTCCGCCATCGGCCTGGTAGAGGCCGTACAGCACGTTCATGAGTGTGGACTTGCCCGCGCCGTTCTCACCGAGCAGGGCGTGGATCTCGCCCGCCTCGACGACGAGGTCGATGTGGTCGTTGGCGACCAGGGCACCGAATCGCTTCGTGATGCCGCGAAGTTCGAGCTTCATGCTTCCAGATTCTATTGAGCGTTGTACAGTCGCGCGATGCCCTGCTCCGATGAGCAGTCGACCGATCGCTCGTCACGCGGGTTGCGTGCGGCCGCAGGAGCATGCGAGAGGGAGGCCGGCTCGTGCCGACCTCCCTCCGGTGCAGGTGCTGCAGGGTCGTGCGGGACCTTACTGCGGGGTCGAGGGCGACTCGACCGTGATGGTGCCGCTGATGATGTCGGCCTTGAGCTGCTCGATCTCGTCGAGCAGCGCCGGGTCGACCTTCGACTCCCAGTCGTGCAGCGGGGCCAGGCCCACACCCTCGTTCTCGAGGGTGCCGATGTAGGGGTCGGCCGAGAACTCGTCGTTGCCGGCGTCGACGATGATCTCACGCGTGGCATCCGTCATCTGCTTCATCACGGAGGTGAGGTACATCTCGCCGAACTCGGGAGCGGTCAGGAACAGGTCGCTGTCGACGCCGATGATGGCGACGTCTTTGCCCGAGTCCTGGATGGCCTGAGCCGAGCCCTGGAAGAGCGGGCCTGCGACCGGGAGGATGATGTCGGCACCCTGGTCGATGAAGCCCTGGGTCAGGGTCTTGCCCTGGTTGATGTCATCGAAGCTGCCGGCCATGGTGCCGTCTTGCGCGGCCTTGTCCCAGCCGAGCACCTTGACGTCGGTGCCCTTGACCTCGTTGTACTTCGCGACGCCGTCGACGAAGCCGTCCATGAAGATCGTCACCGACGGGAACGGCAGGCCGCCGAACGTCGCGACGGTGCCGGTCTTGGTCGTGCCGGCGGCGAGGTAGCCCGCGAGGTATGCGGCCTGCGCGGTGTCGTAGAGCACCGGCTTCACGTTGTCGAGCGTCAACGGCGAGAAGTCGTCGTTCGAGAGCGCCGAGTCGATGAGGGCGAACTCGGTGTCGGTGCTCTCCTGCGCCGCGTCGCGGGTGGCGTTCGCGAGAGCGAAGCCGACCGTCAGGATGAAGTCGCAGCCCTGGTCGACCATGCTCGAGACGTTGCTCTCGTACTGGTCTTCGGACTTCGACTCGGCCTGCTTGAATTCGACGCCGAGCTCTTCTGCCGCCTCGGTGATGCCATCGAAGCTCGACTCGTTGAACGAGTGGTCGTCGAAGCCACCAAAGTCCGAGACGATGCAGGGCAGGAAGTCGGGGGCGCCGGCGTCGCCGGAACCGCCTTCTTCGGGTGCGGCTGCACAGCCGGCGAGCAGCACAGCTGCGCCGAACAGTGCGAGGCCGCCCATGGCGGCCTTCTTGATCGTGACCTTCACTGTGTCCTCCAAAGACTGCGCCCCGACCGTTCCGAGGCTCGTGCAGTCACGTTACCGAATGTTGCGTCGCGCGCCGCGGCCTGAGGGGCACGCGGCATCCAATGGTTATCAAGACGCGATGTTCTGCTCATATGAGCAGGGTGGAGACCTCGTGAACGGGGGTGCTCAGCCACGTTCAGGGGCGCTCGGCGACTCGACGACGATCTCACCGGCGATGATCGCCTGCCGGAGTCCCTCGAGCTCACCGTCGAGCGCGGGCGGCACGAGCGACTCGAGGTCGTGATACGGCGCGATCTCCACCCCGCCGTTCTCGAGTGTGCCGATGAACGGCTCGTTGTCGAACGCCCCGTCGAGCACGTCGCCGACGATCTCGACCATCGCGTCCTGGGTGTTCTTCAGCACGCTCGTGAGCACGAGACCGTGGAACTCGGCGGGCAGCACGTCGTAGCCGTCGCTGTCGACCCAGATCACCGAGACGCCGGCATTCTCGCTCGCGGCCGCCGCCGCCCCCTCGCCCACCTGCCCGGCCACGGGCAGGATGACGTCGGCACCCTGGTCGATGAATGCTTGCGTGAGTGTCTTGCCCTTCGAGATGTCCTCGAAGTCGCCGGTGAAGGTGCCGTCTTGCGCGGCCTTGTCCCAGCCGAGGGCGCGCACCTGTGCGCCGTGCACCTCGTTGTACTTCGCGACGCCGTCGACGAAGCCGTCCATGAAGAGGGTGACCGGCGGCTGGTTGCCGCCGCCGAACGTCGCGACGACACCCGTCTTCGAGACGCCCGCCGCGAGATAGCCGGCGAGGTACGCCGCCTGCGCGGTGTCGAAGACGACCGGCTTCACGTTGTCGGCCTCGACCGTCTCGTCGACGATCGCGAAGGCGACGTCGGGGTTCTTGCCCGCCTGGTCGAGCGTCGACTCGGCGAGCTCCCATCCGACGGTGACGATGAGCTCGCAGCCCGAGTCGACCGCCTGCTGCACGTTCGGTGCCAGGTCGGTCTCCCCTGTGGAGACGATCGCCTCGGTGGTGACGTCGTACACGTCTTCAGCCGCCTGCAGCCCCTCCCAGCTCGACTGGTTGAAGGAGCGGTCTTCGAGGCCGCCCGAGTTCGTGACCATCCGCACGCACGATTCACTCGCCTCGCCGCCGTCACCGCCTTCTGGCGCAGGGGCGCACGAGACGAGGGCGACGGATGCCGCGACCAACGTCGCACCCGCGATGATGCTTCGACCCAGAGACATCCGGAACCCGCTCTCTCGCGCTCGCTAGAGCACGTCGCTCGAACCGCCGAGGCGAAGGGCGTCGACGACCGCTTTGACCCGCTGCGCATGCTCGCTCGTGGTGACGAGAAGCGCATCCGGCGTGTCAACGACGACGATATCGTGCACGCCGATCAAGCTGATGACCCGCTTCGAGCGGCTGATGACGATGCCGCTGGACGCGTCGGAGAGCACGCGGGCGTTCTCTCCCAGGATCGCGAGCTCGCCGGAGCGGCCCGCGGTGTTGAGCTTGGCGAGCGAGGCGAAGTCGCCCACGTCGTCCCACGCGAAGTGACCGCGGATGACCGCGAGGCGACCCTCGGCAGCGGCAGGCTCTGCGACCGAGTAGTCGATCGCGATCTTCTCGAGCCGCGGCCAGATGCGATCGACGGCGGGGCCGCGCTTGTCGGGGTCGTCCCACGCCGCTGCGAGTTCGACGAGCCCCGCGTGCAGTTCGGGCTTGTTGCGCGCGATCTCGGCGAGGAGCGCGTCGGCCCGGGCGATGAACATGCCCGCGTTCCAGAGGTGCTTGCCGCCCGCGAGGTAGCGCTTGGCCGTTGCGAGATCGGGCTTCTCGACGAAGCTCGCGACCGCCTCGACGTGCGCGGCTCCTTCGACGTCGACGGTTGCGCCGCACTCGATGTAGCCGAAGCCGACGGCGGGCTCGGTCGGCGTGATGCCGATCGTGGCGATGTAACCCGCCCGGGCGGCCGCGACGGCGTCGACGACGGCGGCCCGGAAGAGGGCCGTTCCCGAGATCACGTGGTCGGCTGCGAACGAGCCGACGATGACACCCGGCTCGCGTCGTTCGAGGATCGCGGCGGCGAGCCCGATCGCGGCCGTGGAGTCGCGGGGCTCGCTCTCGAGCACGATGTTGTGGTCGGCCAGACCCGGCAGCTGCGCTTCGACCGCGGCGCGATGCGCGCGACCAGTGACGACCATGATGCGGTCGGCGCCCGAGAGCGGCACGAGGCGATCCCAGGTGTCTTTGAGGAGCGTCTGGCCGGAGCCGGTGAGGTCATGCAGGAACTTCGGCGCGTCGGCGCGGGAGAGCGGCCAGAGCCGCGATCCGACACCGCCGGCGGGAATGACGCTGTAGAAGCCGTCGATGGGGGTTGCGTCCATCAGCACAGCGTAACCGGGGGCGGTCACGGGCGCTTCGTCAGGCTCAGCGAGCGGAGACAGACTCAGCGAGCGCAGACAGGCTCCGCGGCATCCGTTATCTCGATGTCGAGAGAGTAAGGCTGGCCTAAGCGGCGGCCCGACTGGGTGCGGGTCTACACTCGAATCGGGTCGTGTGCCCAAATCAGCCCGCGTTCGGGGCGATGCACACAGCCAAGGAGGGTTGTTCATGCCAGAGACTTCGGCGGGAACCCTGACCGCACCCGCGAAGCCCGCGAAACAGAGGCCCGGCGGCACCCTGTACCGCGGAAACGAGGGCATGTGGTCGTGGGTACTGCACCGCATCACCGGTGTCGCGATCTTCTTCTTCCTCCTCGTGCACATCCTCGACACGGCGCTCGTGCGAGTGAGCCCCGAGGCCTACAACGCGGTCATCGGCACGTACCAGACGCCCATCATGGGCCTCGGCGAGGTCGCCCTCGTCGGCGCGATCGTCTTCCACGCCTTCAACGGCTTGCGCATCATCCTCGTCGACTTCTGGTCGTGGGCGACCCGGCATCAGAAGCTGCTGTTCTACATCGTCGTCGGCCTCTGGGTCGTGACGATGCTGGCGTTCGTGCCGCGCCACCTCATCAACGTCTTCAGCCACTAGGGAGCCGCGGGACATGACTGCCATGGAATTCTCCGATAGGCCGCGCCGCCGCGGCGTCAACTGGGAGAAGTGGGGCTGGATCTACATGCGCGCGTCGGGCGTCGTGCTGATCGTGCTCATCTTCGGCCACCTCTTCGTGAACCTCATGGTCGGCGACGGCGTGAAGGCCATCGACTTCGGCTTCGTCGGCGGCAAGTGGGCCGACCCGTTCTGGCAGTGGTGGGACGTGCTGATGCTCTGGCTCGCGCTCATCCACGGCGCCAACGGCATGCGTACGCTCGTCAACGACTACACGAACCCGGGTGTCGTGCAAAAGGTGCTGAAGGGCGCCCTGTTCGCCGCCGCCGCTGTGCTCATCATCCTCGGCACGCTCGTCGTCTTCACCTTCGAGCCGTGCCCGGTGGGCGCGCCTGCCGACCTGCTTCCCTCGTTCTGCGCTGCATAGGAGATCCGTGAACACCCAGAACGCCGACGCCGAGACCCAGGTCATCGACGGCGTCCACTACCACCAGTTCGACATCGTCATCGTGGGCGCCGGCGGCGCCGGCATGCGTGCGGCGATCGAGGCCGGCCCGGGCGCCAAGACCGCGGTCATCTCCAAGCTCTATCCCACCCGTTCGCACACGGGCGCTGCGCAGGGCGGCATGGCCGCGGCGCTCGCGAACGTCGAAGAAGACAACTGGGAGTGGCACACCTTCGACACCGTCAAGGGCGGCGACTACCTCGTCGACCAAGACGCGGCCGAGATCCTCGCGAAAGAGGCGATCGACGCGGTCATCGACCTCGAGAACATGGGCTTGCCGTTCAACCGCACGCCCGAGGGCAAGATCGACCAGCGACGCTTCGGCGGCCACACTCGCGATCACGGCAAAGCGCCCGTGCGTCGCGCCTGTTACGCGGCAGACCGCACGGGTCACATGATCCTGCAGACGCTCTTCCAGAACTGCGTGCGGCTCGGCATCAACTTCTTCAACGAGTACTACGTGCTCGACCTCGTCATGACCGAGGTCGACGGGCCCGATGGATCGAAGACGAAGCAGCCGTCGGGCGTCGTCGCCTACGACCTCGCCTCGGGTGAGCTGCACGTCTTCCAGGCCAAGGCCGTGATCTTCGCGACCGGCGGGTTCGGCAAGATCTACAAGACCACTTCGAATGCCCACACCCTCACGGGCGACGGCGTCGGCATCATCTGGCGCAAGGGCCTGCCGCTCGAAGACATGGAGTTCTTCCAATTCCACCCGACCGGCCTCGCCGGTCTCGGAATCCTGCTCACCGAGGGTGCCCGCGGTGAGGGTGCAATCCTTCGAAACGCGTCGGGCGAGCGCTTCATGGAGCGCTACGCCCCCACGATCAAAGACCTCGCACCCCGTGACATCGTCGCGCGCTGCATGGTGCAGGAGGTCGCAGAGGGGCGCGGCGCCGGCCCCCACAAAGACTATGTACTGCTCGACTGCACCCACCTCGGTGCAGAGGTGCTCGAGACGAAGCTGCCCGACATCACCGAGTTCGCCCGTACGTACCTCGGCGTCGACCCCGTGTACGAGCCCGTGCCCGTGATGCCGACCGCGCACTACGCGATGGGCGGCATCCCCACGAACGTGGCCGCAGAGGTGCTCTCCGACAACGACACCGTCGTGCCGGGGCTCTACGCCGCAGGCGAGTGCGCGTGCGTCTCGGTGCACGGTTCGAACCGCCTCGGTACGAACTCGCTGCTCGACATCAACGTGTTCGGAAAGAGGGCAGGCAACAACGCCGTCGCCTACGTGCAGAACGTCGACTTCACCCCGCTCCCGGATGACCCGGCCGCCGCGGTACGCGGCATGCTCGAACAGCTCCGCGACTCGAACGGCACCGAGCGCATCGCCGCGATCCGCAAAGATCTGCAAGACGAGATGGACAAGAACGCCCAGGTGTTCCGCACCGACGAGTCACTCGAGCACGTGACGACGGTCATCGCCGCGCTCCGCGAGCGGTACAAGAACGTCGCGGTGCACGACAAGGGCCGGCGCTTCAACACCGACCTGCTCGAGGCCGTCGAACTCGGCTTCCTGCTCGACCTCGCTGAGGTCGTCGTCTACTCCGCCCGCAATCGCAAAGAGAGCCGCGGCGGGCACATGCGCGACGACTTCCCGAAGCGCGACGACGAGAACTACATGCAGCACACGATGGCGTACCTGTCGGGCGACGCGCATTCGTCCGACGCGGCCGACCACATCCGGCTCGACTGGAAACCGGTCACGATCACCCGCTACCAGCCCATGGAGAGGAAGTACTGACGTGAGCACTGCAACGCTCGAGAACCCGCCGACGGATGCGATCCAGTCATTCACGGTCACCTTCCTGATCCGCCGCTTCGACCCCGAAGTCGACACCGAGCCGCGCTGGCAGGACTTCGACGTCGAGATGTTCGCGACCGACCGCGTGCTCGACGCCCTCCACAAGATCAAGTGGGAGCAAGACGGCTCGCTCACGTTCCGCCGCTCCTGCGCCCACGGCATCTGCGGCTCCGACGCGATGCGCATCAACGGCCGCAATCGCCTCGCGTGCAAGACGCTCATCAAAGACCTCGACATCTCCAAGCCCATCTACGTGGAGGCCATCAAGGGCCTGCCGCTCGAGAAGGACCTGATCGTCGACATGGAGCCGTTCTTCGCGAGCTACCGCGAGGTGCAGCCGTTCCTGATCGCGGGCGCAGCACCCGTGGCAGGCAAAGAACGGGTGCAATCGGTCGCCGAGCGAGCCATCTTCGACGACACCACGAAGTGCATCCTCTGTGCGGCGTGCACCTCGTCGTGCCCCGTCTTCTGGACCGACGGCCAGTACTTCGGCCCGGCTGCGATCGTGAACGCGCACCGCTTCATCTTCGACTCTCGCGACGAAGGCGCCCAGACCCGACTCGACATCCTCAACGACAAAGAGGGTGTGTGGCGCTGCCGCACGACCTTCAACTGCACCGAGGCGTGCCCCCGCGGCATCGAGGTGACGAAGGCGATCGCCGAGGTCAAGCAGGCCATCATGCGCGGCAAGCCGTAATCCGACGTAGGCGCCACGCAGACACGACGAACGGGCTCGCCCACGGCGGGCGAGCGCTGAGACGCGGTCAGTGCTGGCACTGGAATTCAGATGCCCGTCGATAGGGTTGGAGCGTGACCGAGCGTGATGCCACCGACCGCCGGCGCGGCGGGCGGAGTGATGACGGCACGCGTGATGCGCCTCCTGCTGAGGATCCGCTCGACCTGAACGGCACCTCCCGGTCGGCGAAGAATCGGTTCGACGAGTTCAGCCAGCCGATCCGCGAGCGCCTCGAAGAGCCGATCAGCAAGGTCAGCACGATCACCCAGAAGACGATGGAGCTCTTCCCGGTTCGGGTCTGGCGCCACTTCCTGAGCCGAAACGGCTTCATCCTCTCGTCGGGCATGAGCTACCAGGCGCTCTTCGCGATCTTCGCGGCGACCTACGTCGTCTTCGCCGTCGCCGGCATCTGGCTGACGGGGAACGACGACACGCTCGACGCGTTCGTGAGCCTGTTGAACACGTATGCCCCCGGACTCATCGGTGACGAGGGCGTCATTCACCCCGACGAACTCACCAAGATCGCCTCCTCGAGCACGAGCCTCTTCGGCTGGACGGGCGCGGTCGCCCTCGCGGGCCTCATCTGGACGGCCATCGGGTGGATCACCTACGCGCGCATGGCCGTGCGCAGCATCTTCGGGCTGCCGAAGGACACACGCGCCTACGCGCTGCTGAAGGCCCGCGATTTTCTCGCGGGGTTCGCGTTCGGTGCGATCCTGATGCTCGCGGCCGTGCTCTCGGTGGCGGCGACATCGTTGCTCGGCTGGGTGTTCAGCCTCATGGGCCTGCCGAGCGAGACCGGTTGGTCGGGGTTCTTCGTGCAGCTCGGTGCGATCGTCGTCGTGTTCGTGATCGACACGCTCGCCCTCGCCGTGATGTTCCGCTTCCTCTCGGGTGCAGCGATGCCGTGGCGGCGCATGTGGGTCGGTTCACTGCTCGGCTCCGCGGCGCTGTCGGTGCTGCAGTTCCTCGGCGGCTGGCTCGTCTCGAGCGTGACGACCAACCCGCTCCTCGCCACCTTCACGGTGTTCATCGGACTTCTCCTCTGGTTCCGGCTGACGAGCATCGTGATTCTCGTCGCCGCGAGCTGGATCGCCGTCGAGGCATCCGACGCTCACGAATCCCTGCGCAAGGTGACACCCGAGCAGCTCGCGGCGGAACAGCTCGCACAGGAGCACCGGGCCCTCGTCACCGCCGCGCGAGTGCGGTTGCGCGAGGCGCAACGGGAACTCGACACCGCCAACTGGATCGAGCGCTTCCCTGCACGACGCCGTCTCGCGAAGGCCGAGCAGGAGCTCTCCGAGCTCGAGGCATCCGCTGCACCTCTCGGCCCGCGATCCGACGTCGGAGGCCTCCCGTAGGATCGATCCATGCCTTCTGCGAAGCCCCTCCGTCTCGCCAGCGTCAACGTCAACGGAGTGCGTGCCGCGTTCCGAAAGGGCATGGGCGAGTGGCTCGCCGCGCGCGACGTCGACATCCTCGCGATGCAGGAGGTTCGCGCCTCGACCGAAGATCTGCAGGGGCTCCTCGGCGAAGAGTGGGACATCCTGCACGACCCCGCCACAGCCAAGGGCCGCGCCGGTGTCGCGATCGCGAGCCGCAACCGGGCGAGTATCCATCGCGTCGAACTCGGCGCGACCGACTTCGACAGCGCCGGCCGCTGGCTCGAGGCCGACTACGAGGTCGGTGACCGCATCGTCACCGTGGTCTCGGCCTACGTGCACTCCGGTGTGGTCGACACCCCGAAGCAGGTCGAGAAGTACAAATTCCTCGACGCGATGGTCGAGCGGATGCCGCGGCTCGCCGAGCACTCGGCGCTCGCCGTGATCGTGGGCGACCTGAATGTCGGGCACCGCACACTCGACATCAAGAACTGGAAGGGCAACGTCAAGCACGCAGGCTTCCTGCCCGAAGAGCGCGCCTACTTCGACCGCTTCGTCGGCGCCGAGGGTGACGAGTCGTACAACGCGGGCGCCGGGTTCGGCTGGGTCGACCTCGGCCGCCGCTTCGCCGGGGAGGTCGACGGCCCGTACACCTGGTGGTCGCAGCGCGGCAAGGCGTTCGACACCGACACCGGTTGGCGTATCGACTACCAGCTCGCGACCCCGGCGCTCGCCGAGACCGCGGTCTCGTACGTGATCGATCGTGCCGACGCCTGGGACACGCGATGGTCCGACCACGCTCCCGTGGTCGTCGACTACGCCATCTGACCTGCCGCAACGCGGCCGCACTCTCGAAGGATCTCCCATGACACGTAAACCCCGCCTCTACTCGGGCATGCAACCCTCCGCCGACTCGCTGCACGCCGGCAACTACATCGGCGCCCTGTTGCAGTGGAAGGAGCTCCAGTCGACGCACGACGCCTTCTTCTCCGTCGTCGACATGCACGCCATCACCGTGGCCCAAGACCCCGCCGAACTCCGTGAGAAGACCCGGCGCACGGCCGCGCAGTACATCGCAGCGGGCATCGACCCCTCGAGCTCGACGCTCTACGTGCAGTCGCACGTTCCAGCGCATGCCCAGCTCGCCTGGGTGCTCAACACCATCACCGGCTTCGGCGAAGCCGGACGCATGACGCAGTTCAAAGACAAGTCGCAGCGGCAGGGCGCGGATGCCACGAGCGTCGGCCTCTTCGCCTACCCCGTGCTCATGGCCGCCGATATCCTGCTCTACCAGACGGAGATCGTGCCCGTCGGCGACGACCAGAAGCAGCATGTGGAACTCACGCGCGATCTCGCTGCGCGGTTCAACGCACGCTTCGGCGCCGACACCTTCGTCTTGCCCGAGCCCGCCATCCAGCGAGAGACGGCGCGCATCTACGACCTGCAGAATCCGACGTCGAAGATGTCGAAATCGGGCGAGACGCCGGCCGGTATCCTCTGGCTGCTCGACGAGCCTTCGGTCACTGCGAAGAAGATCATGCGCGCCGTGACCGATACCGATGGCGAAGTGCGCTTCGATCGTGAGAACAAGCCGGGCGTCTCGAACCTCCTCACGATCTTCTCCGTGCTCTCCGGCCGCACGATCGGCGACATCGAGCAGGAGTTCGCCGGTCGCGGGTACGGTGACTTCAAGAAGGCACTCGCCGAGGTCGTCGTGAGCGAGTTCGAGCCGATCCGCTCCCGCGTTCTCGAGCTGCTCGACGATACCGCCGAGCTCGACCGCCTGCTCGCCGTCAACGCCGGCCGAGCGAGCGAGGTCGCCGAGACCACTCTCGCGACGGTGTACGACCGCGTTGGGTTCCTCCGGCGCGTGCGCTGAACATGCTGCCCGTCGTGCTCAGTACCGAACGACTCGTGCTCGACCTCCCGGTCGAGGGCGACATCGAACTCGTGACGAAGTACTGCGCCGATCCGTTGTTCCTCCGGTATCTCACGACCCCGTGGCCGTACACGACCGAGCACGCCAGAGCATTTCTCGTGGAGTACATTCCTGAGGCATGGGCTTCGGGCGATGAGCTGACGTGGGCACTTCGGCGTGGCGTCTCCGAGCCTCTCCTCGGGGTCGTCGGGCTGCGTCGCGGCAACGAGATCGGCTTCTGGCTCGGCGCCGAGCACCGCGGCTCGGGACTCATGGCCGAAGCTGTGACTGCGGTCTGCGAGTGGGCACTCGCGGGTGCAGTGCCCGGTGCAGAATCGGTGCTCTGGCGCGCGAATGAGGGAAACCTGGCGTCGGCGCATGTCGCCCGCGCCGCTGGTTTCCGGCGCACGACCCCGAGAATCGCCACCGTGCCCGGGCGCGACGGCCGAACTCTGCCGGCGTGGCATGCCGAGCGCCGAGCCGGCGACGACCCCGCCGCTTTCACGAGCTGGGAACCGCTCTTGGGGAGCATGACGTGACCGACGCGTTCGAATCGCGCGCTGCGCCGCTCGTGCTTTTCGACCTCGATGACACCCTCATGGCTCACCGCGAGGCGGTCAGCACCGGCATCGCACTGCACATGCGGGAGCGGGCATACGACGGCGACCTGGCCGCGGCTTCGACCTTCTGGCATGAGCTCGAAGAGCAGCACTACCACTCCTACCTCGCGGGCCGGCTGACGTTCGAGGGACAACGTCGCGCTCGAGCCCGCGACTTCGCGATCGCGCACGGCGACGAACTCGACGAGCTCGCGGCGGGCGCCTGGTTCGACCGGTACTTCGAGCGTTATCGCGAGTCCTGGGCGCTGCACGACGACGCACTTCCGGCACTCGATGCGATCGCCGCGGTTGTTCCCCGGGTGCGATTCGGCGTGATCACGAACGGCGAGCTCGACTTCCAGCTCGCCAAGCTCGAACGACTCGGCATCCGCAACCGATTCGAGCACGTCATCGCGTCAGGCGACGTCGGCGTGACGAAGCCCGATGCCGAGATCTTCCGCATCGCGCTCGAGCGCTTCGCTGCCGAGGCACCCGTCGGTCGCGCGGCATACGTCGGCGACCGGCTCGTCACTGATGCCGTGGGCGCGAGCGAAGCGGGGCTCATCGGCGTGTGGCTGAATCGGCACGGCCTCGAGGCGGCAGGCGCGATTCCGACGACGGATGCCGCGGCATCCGCGGTGCTCGAGATCGCCTCGCTCGCCGAACTGCCGGCCCTGCTTGCTCCGCGCCTGCTCGGCTGAGGCGCACGCAGGCCCGTTTCGCGCGAGCGGCGATGCCGCTCTGCGAACGGGTGCCATCGACCCCTGAACGAACGGTGCCATCGCTCCCCGAACACGGGAATGGGTCGGGCACACCCCCATGCGCCCGACCCGTCCTCCCACCGTAGCCTGCAGCCCGCCGTACGACGCTGTATCGCGTCATCACCCGATTGACATCCTCCGGTCGTCAGTTCAACCGGTCAGACCGCTCGGAGCGCTTCGGTCGGCCCGCTCGAGCTCCGCCCGAGATCCGGAGGCGGCCTCATCACGAGACTCCCCGCTCCTGAGCCTGTCGAAGGGAACCGATGCGGCACCTCTTCGACAGGCTCAGCGCGCGTCAGACGACGTCGGCGTCGACCCAGTCGAGGGTCTTCGAGACGGCCTTCTTCCAGTTGCGGTCGAGGCGGGCACGCTCGGCCTCGTCCATCGACGGGGTCCAGCGCTTGTCTTCCTGCCAGTTGGCGCGCAGCTCGTCGAGGTTCGACCAGAAGCCGACCGCGAGGCCGGCCGCGTAGGCGGCGCCGAGCGCCGTCGTCTCGGCCACGACGGGTCGCACGACCGGCACGCCGAGGATGTCGGCCTGGAACTGGAGCAGCGTGTCGTTGACGGTGGCCCCTCCGTCGACCCGGAGCTCGGTGAGGTCGACGCCGGCATCGGCATTCACGGCCTCGATGACGTCTCGCGTCTGGAACGCGATCGCCTCGAGTGCAGCACGGGCGATGTGGCCCTTGTTCACGAAGCGGGTCAGGCCGACGAGTGCGCCGCGGGCGTCAGGTCGCCAGTACGGTGCGAACAGGCCCGAGAACGCCGGCACGAAGTACGCGCCGCCGTTGTCGTCGACAGACTTCGCGAGCTCCTCGACCTCGGCGGCCGAGGAGATCAAACCGAGATTGTCACGGAGCCACTGGATGAGTGAGCCCGTGACCGCGATCGAGCCCTCGAGCGCGTAGTGCACCGGCTGGTCGCCGAGCTTGTAGCCGACGGTCGTGAGCAGCCCGTTCTTGGAGTGGACGATCTCTTCGCCCGTGTTGAAGATCAGGAAGTTGCCGGTGCCGTACGTGTTCTTCGCCTCACCGGTCTCGAACGCGGCCTGGCCGAACGTCGCCGCCTGCTGGTCGCCCAAGATGCCGGCGATGGGCGTCTCGCGCAGCAGCGAGTGCTCGTTCGCGATGCCGTACACCTCGGACGAGCTCCTGATCTCGGGCAGCATCGAGCGCGGCACGCCGAAGGCCGCGAGGATCTCGTCGTCCCACGCGAGGGTCTCGAGGTCCATGAACATCGTGCGCGAGGCGTTCGTGACATCCGTCGCGTGCACACCGCCCTTGACGCCGCCGGTCAGGTTCCAGAGCACCCACGAGTCGGTCGTACCGAAAAGCAGGTCGCCTGCCTCGGCCTTCTCGCGCGCGCCCGGCACGTTCTCGAGGATCCACACGATCTTCGTGCCCGAGAAGTACGTCGCCAGCGGCAGGCCGACCTTCGCCTTGAAGCGCTCGACGCCGCCGTCGGCCGCGAGCCGGTCGACGATCGGCTGCGTGCGGGTGTCCTGCCACACGATCGCGTTGTAGACCGGCTCGCCGGTGTTCTTGTCCCACACCACCGCGGTCTCGCGCTGGTTCGTGATGCCCACCGCCGCGATATCGTGCCGGGTGAGGTTCGCCTTGCCGAGGGCCTTGCCGATCACCTCGCCCGTATTGCGCCAGATCTCGGCAGGGTCGTGCTCGACCCAGCCCGCCTTCGGGAAGATCTGCTCGTGCTCGAGCTGCCCGGTCGAGACGATCGATCCGGCCTTGTCGAAGATGATCGCGCGCGACGAGGTCGTGCCCTGGTCGATTGCGAGAATGTAGTCAGCCATCTGAGAACTCCGTTGCTGTCAGTGAACGATGAGATGAAGAGCGGATGCCGCGCGCTCAGCCGATGAGCGGCAGCAGCGGGATCGCGGCCCAACCAGCTGCGAGGCCGCCGAGCAGCGGACCGACGACGGGCACCCACGAGTACGACCAGTCGCTGCCGCCCTTGCCCTTGATCGGCAGCAGTGCGTGGGCGATGCGGGGGCCGAGGTCACGGGCCGGGTTGATGGCGTAGCCGGTCGGGCCGCCGAGCGAGGCGCCGATGGCGATCACGATGAGCGCGACCGGCAGTGCGCCGAGGGCCGCGAGGCCGCCGTCACCCTGGCGTCCGCCGCCGAAGCCGACCACGGCGAAGACCAGCACGAAGGTGCCGATGAATTCGGTCACGAGGTTCCAGCCATACGAACGGATCGCCGGGCCGGTCGAGAACACGCCGAGCTTGTTGCCCGCCTCGGGCTCGGCGTCGAAGTGCTGCTTGTAGGCGAGCCAGACGAACACGGCACCGAGGATGGCGCCGATCATCTGCGCGCCGATGTAGGTGAGCACCGAGACGACGCCGACCGGCACTTCGATGCCGGCTCCCGCGTTGCCGAACTCGGTCGCGCCGTTGGCGACGAGTCCGACCGTGACGGCCGGGTTCAGGTGAGCGCCCGAGGCGTACGCCGCGATGACGCCGGCGTAGACCGCGAGGCCCCAGCCGATGTTGATCATGAGCGTGCCGCCGCCGAAGCCCTTCGTCTTGGCGAGGATGACGTTCGCGACGACACCGCAGCCGAGGAGCACGAGCAGCGCCGTACCGACGAGTTCGGAGAGGAAGACGAGACCGAGATTGTCCACATTGACCTGCTTTCTTGGGGTGTGGTGCTGGCCGTCAGGGCGACCGGCGACCGGGAGGCTCCGTCGAAGCTATCGGGCGATTCGGCCCGGGACGTGCCGATTCCGGTGCACATCCGTGCAGAATGCGTCCGATTGCGGGTTGAGGAGGCGCGCCAGCGCCGTCTCGAAACCGGCTCACCCGAACGAAGGGTTTCGAGACGGCCGCAGCCGGCCTCCTCAACCCACGAGTTGCTCGAGCTCGACCCCGTGGTGCTCGGCGAGCAGCTCCTGTGTGCCGGCCGTCTCGACGGCGCGTCGCTCGAAGTCCCAGCCGATCTCACTGCCGACGATCTCGGCGAGTTCCTCGAGCAGCGGTGCCGTCAGCGCGCCGGTGAAGGCGATGCTCGTGCGGCGCAGCACGACGTCGGCGAGGTGCACGACCCGCTCGGTGCCGGCGAGCCAGGCGATCTCGCGCCGGCTGTAGCCCGCATGGTGGGCGAGGGGTTCGTCGTGCTCGCCCTCGATCGACTCGATGAACGCCTCGGCGCGGGTGCCGTAACGCTCGAGCAGCTCCTCGGCGCGGAGTCGCCCGACCTCGTCGCCGTGGGTGACCGTCCAGACGCGACGGGCGTCGTCGGTCGTCGGATACCCGGCGCCGCCGCCGATCGCGAGGCCGGCCGTCGAACGAGTGCGTTCATGGCCGAGCAGCTCAAGCACCTCGTTCGAGAGGTGTTCGGCGAGGGCGCGGAAGGTCGTCCACTTTCCGCCGACGAGGCTCAGCAGAATCGTGCCGGGGCGCTCCGGGACATCCGCTCGCTCGATGCGGTAGTCGCGGGAGACGAAGCCCGGTGCCTCGTCGTCGTGGCGCGGCAGCGGGCGCACGCCCGAGAAGCGGAAGACGATCTGCGAACGGTCGACGTGCACCGCTGGGAAAACGTGCGCGATGAGCTCGAAGAAGTAGTCGACCTCGGCTTCGGTGCACACCGCAGGCTCGCGCATGTCGTGCTCGAGGTCGGTCGTGCCGACCATGACTTTGCCCTTCAGGGGGTAGATCAGCACGATGCGACCGTCTTCGTGCTCGAAGAAGATCTCCCGGCCGCCGGTCGCCGCGAGCAGCTCGTCGTTGTCGAGCACGATGTGCGAGCCCTTGGTGCCGCCCATGAAGGCGGTCGGGCGGCCGAGCTCCTCATTGGTGAGGTCGGTCCAGGGGCCCGAGGTGTTCACGACGACGTCGGCGGCGACGTCGAACTCCGCGCCGGTGAGCGTGTCGCGGAGGCGCACGCCCCGCTCGCCCATACCGACTGCTTCGAGGTAGTTCGCGGCGCGGGCGTGCCCGCCTGCCGCGACGCCGTCGAAGAGCACGTCGAGCGCGAGCCGCTCTGGGTCGTGCATGCTCGCGTCGTAGTAGGTCGCGGTGTACTTGAGGTCGGGGTTCAGGGCGGGCAGCTCGGCGAGCGAGCGCTTGCGCCCGTGGAAGCGGTGCCGTGGCACCTGGCCGCCGCCCCGCGAGAAGGAGTCGTAGATCACGAGCCCCGTCTTGATGAGCGCGGCGCCGCGCTCGGTGGGCTTGCCGGCCTTATGCGTGAGGAAACGCAGCGGCGCCGAGAGGATTCCCGAGAAGGTCGAGAAAATGGGCACGGTCGTCTCGAGCGGCTTCACGTAGTGCGGCGCGATGCGAATGAGCGCGTTGCGCTCGGTCACCGACTCCTGCACGAGCCGGAACTCGCCGTTCTCGAGGTAGCGGATGCCTCCGTGGATCATGTGCGACGACGCGGCGGATGCCCCCGAGACGAAGTCGCCCCGTTCGACGAGCACGACGTCGACCCCCTGCAGGGCGAGGTCGCGGAACGTCGCGATGCCGTTGATGCCGGCGCCGATCACGAGCACGGAGGCCCGCGGCCGGGTGCGGATGGCCGCGACATCCGCTCGCTCGCCGCTCGAGTACGGGCGGGGCTGGGTCGGGGTCGTCTGCTGCGGAGACAAGTTGTCCTCCTCGGGTGTGGAACGGCGGCTTGCACGAGCATGCCTGGTGTGGATGAATACATCGTGAACACGGCAGAACGAACTTGCAAGCCGGGTGAACAAACGTGCAAGGATGGAGATGATGATCCAGCAACACTCCGGCCCACTGGCCGACGGCGCCGAATCGGTGCCGGGCAAGACCCGCGACGCACTTCGAGCGGCGCATCTCTACTACATGCAGGACCTCACGATGGATGCCATCGCGCACGAGCTGCACACCTCGCGATCCTCGGTGTCGCGCCTACTGAGCCATGCCAGGGCGAGCGGTCTCGTCGAGATCTCCATCCACTCACCGCTCGATCTGCCGAGCCACATCGAGCAGGAGATCCTCGAGCGATTCGAGGTCGGCGCGCATGTGATCCCCGTGCCCGACCATGCGAGCGACGTCGATCGGCTCGACCGCGTCGCGCTCTCGGCTGCACGAATTCTCGGCCGGTTCCTCGACTCGAACCAGACCATCGGCATCGCGTGGGGCTCGACGATGAGCGCCATGAGCCGCCACCTCGTGCCGAAGGCCACGCACAACTCCGAGGTCGTGCAGCTCAACGGCGCCGGCAACGGCCGCACGACCGGCATCGTCTACGCGAGCGAGCTGCTGCGCCGCTTCGGCGACGCGTTCGGTGCACGCGTGCAGCAGTTCCCGGTGCCCGCGTTCTTCGACGACCCCGAGACCCGCCGCGCATTCTGGCGTGAGCGCAGCACACGCCGCCTCCTCGAGCTGCAGGAACGCATGGACGTCGCGCTCTTCGGTGTCGGGTCCCCGTTCGCCGAGGTGCCGAGCCACGTCTACCAGGGCGGTTACCTCGAGCGCGCCGATTACCAGTCGCTCTCCCGCGACGGTGCGGTCGGTGATGTCGCGACCGTCTTCTACCGGGCCGACGGCTCGACCGACGGCATCGCTCTGAACGAACGTGCGACCGGGCCCGACTTCGCGGTGCTGCGGCGGGCGCCCCGTCGCATCTGCGTCGTCTCGGGCCGCGCGAAGCTCGCGAGCCTGCGCGGCGCACTCGCCGCGGGGCTCATCACCGACCTCATCGTCGATGAGGGCACCGCGCGTGCGCTCGTCGAGACCCCGAGTGACGGGGAATAGCCGGGCGCCGCAGGCGTTGATCTAGGATCGAAGAGAGAAACGTGCTCCGGGGTCGGTGTAAGTCCGAACCGGCGGTAACAGTCCGCGAACTGCGAGCGCGAGGTCGAGAGGCCCCGCACCCGTGGTCGAACCGGTGGAATTCCGGTACCGACGGTGAAAGTCCGGATGGGAGGCGCACGTGTCGGCAGCGCTGTGCGCCGTCGACATCAGAAGTTGTCGACAGCGTCGATAGCGCTGAGCACCCCCGGAGCCTTGAGACAGGATCACGGATGAGTGCGGGCGAACCTACGGCAGCGGATGTTGCGGCGATGCGCCGCGCGCTCGAACTCGCCACCTTCGGCCCGGCTCGCGGGGTGAACCCGCGTGTGGGCTGCGTCATCCTCTCACCTGGCGGGGACGTCATCTCCGAAGGATGGCATCGCGGAGTCGGCACGGCGCACGCCGAAGTCGACGCCCTGTCGAAGCTCGCACCCGACGCCGCCCGGGGAGCGACGGCCGTCGTCACCCTCGAGCCCTGCAACCACACGGGACACACGGGCCCGTGCGCCGTGGCGCTCATCCATGCGGGCATCGGCCGTGTCGTCTACGCCGTCGCGGACCCGGGCGATCACTCCTCCGGCGGCGCCGAACGTCTGCGATCGGCCGGGGTCGAGGTCAGCTCGGGCGTGCTCGCCGACGAGGTCGAGGCAATGCTCGACGACTGGCTCTTCGCCGCCCGTCACCACCGCCCGCACATCACCGTGAAGTGGGCGTCGAGCCTCGACGGCCGCGCCGCCGCCGCCGACGGCACCAGCCAGTGGATCACGGGTCCCGAGGCGCGAGCCGACGTGCACCGGCGGCGCTCGGCCGCCGACGCGATCGCGGTCGGCACGGGCACCGTCCTCGCCGACGACCCCTCGCTCACTGCGCGGGGTCCCAGTGGTCGGTTCTTCGAGTCGCAGCCGGTGCCCGTCGTCTTCGGCCGGCGCGAAGTGCCGTCGGATGCCGCAATCACCCGCCACCCTCAGGCGCCCCTGTTCTTCGAAGGCACCGACCTGCACGCCGATCTCGCGGAGCTCGCGCGCCGCGGCATCCGCTCGCTCTTCATCGAAGGCGGCCCGACGCTCGCGAGCGCATTCATCGCCGCCGGACTCGTCGACGAACTGCTCGTCTACCTCGCACCCGCACTCATCGGCGGGCCGCGCCTCGCCCTCGGCGAGCTCGGGGTCGCGTCGATCGACGCCGCGCTCCGCTTCGACTTCGCCGTCATCGAACGGCTTGGCGACGACCTCCTGCTCGTCGCCCACCCCAAGCCCACGGAAGGGAACTGACATGTTCACCGGAATCATCGAGGAACTCGGCACCGTCACGCGCGTCGAGCGCACGGCCGATGCCGCACGACTCACGGTGCGCGGCCCGCTCGCCGTCGAAGGCGCCAAGCACGGCGACTCGATTGCCGTGTCGGGCGTGTGCCTCACGGTGGTCGACTTCGACGCCGAGAGCTTCACGGCCGATGTGATGGCTCAGACGCTCGCGATGTCGACGCTCGCCGACGCCGTCGAGGGGCTCACGGTGAACCTCGAGCGCGCAGCCCGCGTCGGCGATCGCATCGGCGGCCACATCGTGCAGGGCCACATCGACGGCACCGCCGAGTTACTCGAGGTGCGACCGGGCGAGGCGTGGCGGGTGATCCGCTTCTCGCTCGATCTCGCGCACGCGCCGCTCGTTGTCGACAAGGGATCGATCGCGATCGACGGCGTCTCGCTCACCGTGAGCGCCGTCGGCGACGAGCCCGACGGGTCGTGGTTCGAGGTGTCGCTCATCCCCGAGACGCTCACGGCGACGACGCTCGGTGCACGCGAGGTCGGCGATCGGGTCAACATCGAGACCGACATCCTCGCCAGGCAGGTCGAGCGGATGCTGCGGTTCGATCGGAACTCGCTCACTGAGCCTGTCGAAGCGGGCGCGGCCCGGAACCCTTCGACAAGCTCAGGGAACAGGAAAAGCTCAGGGAACAGGAAAAGCTCAGGGAACAGGGACTCGCTCACTGAGCCTGTCGAAGCGGGCGCGGCCCGGAACCCTTCGACAAGCTCAGGGAACAGGCACGGGACCGGGCGTGCGAACACGGTCGGGGGTGCCGCATGAGCCTCTCCACGATTCCCGAGGTACTCGACGCGCTTCGCGCCGGCAAGCCCGTGATCGTCGCCGATGACGAAGCGCGTGAGAACGAGGGTGACGCGATCATGGCGGCCGAGTTCGCGACGCAGGAGTGGATCGCCTGGATGGTGCGCCACACGAGCGGCTACCTCTGCGCGCCGATGCCCAACGAACTCGCCGACCGGCTCGCGCTGCCGCTCATGACCGAGCGCAGCGAAGACGCGCGTGCGACCGCATACACGATCACCGTCGACGCCGCCGACCGCTCCTCGACCGGTATCTCCGCCTCCGACCGGGCGCACACGCTGCGCGTGCTCGCCGACCCCGCAGCCACGCCCGACCGGCTGATCCGGCCGGGGCATGTCATCCCGCTGCGCGCGGTCGACGGCGGTGTGCGCGAGCGCGCCGGTCACACCGAGGCGGCCGTCGACCTCATGCGTCTCGCCGGCCTCTCCCCCGTCGGGGTCATCGGCGAGGTCGTCGCCGATGACGGCGAGATGATGCGCCTCCCGGGGCTCATCGACCTCGGCGAGCGTGAAGGATTGCCGGTGACCACCGTCGCGGCGCTCGTCGGCTGGCTCGAGCAGCACCACCCCGGCTACGACCTCGCGGCGACGCCGCCCCCGGTATCCGTGCCCGAATCCTCCTCGGTCGACTTCGAGGTCGAGACCGCCCTGCCGACGGAGCATGGGGAGTTCCGCGTTCGCGCCTATCGCGACCGCGCCACCGGCGCAGACCACGTGGCGATCATCGCAGGCGACCCGGCAACCGTGCCGGGCGGTGCCATCGTTCGGGTGCACTCGGAGTGCCTCACGGGCGAGGCGTTCGGTTCGCTCAAATGCGAGTGCGGGCCGCAACTGGACGCGGCGCTCGAGACGATCCAACAGGACGGCGGCGTGGTCATCTACCTGCGCGGTCACGAAGGGCGCGGTATCGGCCTCATCAACAAGCTGCGCGCCTATCGGCTGCAGGAGGACGGACTCGACACGCTCGACGCCAACCTCGCCCTCGGCCTGCCGATCGACTCGCGCGACTACAGTGCCGCGACCGCGATCCTCACCGACCTCGGACTCAGCCGGGTGCGCCTGCTCACCAACAACCCCGAGAAGGTGCGACAGCTCGAGGCGCACGGCATCACCGTGACCGAGCGACTCCCGCTCGTCGTCGGCGTCGGCGTCGGCAACACCGGATACCTCGACACGAAGCGCCACCGCATGGGGCACACGATCGATGACCAACAGCTGGCGGACAGCGCAGCTGAGACCCTCCTGGAAGGACACCCGTCATGAGCGGAGCAGGATCCCCCACTGGCACCGATGCCTTGGCGAATGTCGATGGCCGTGGCCTCACCCTCGTCATCGTCGCCGGCAGCTGGCACGACGAGATCACGAACGGCCTGATCGCCGGGGCGACCCGCACTCTCGAGGCATCCGGAGCGGAATTCTCGCTCGTTCGCGTGCCCGGCAGCTTCGAGCTGCCCGTCGTCGCGAAGGCGGCGCTCGAAGCAGGCGCCGACGCGGTCGTCGCCCTCGGAGTGATCATCCGCGGCGGCACGCCGCACTTCGAGTACGTCTCGGCTGCGGCGACCGACGGGCTGACCCGGGTCGCCCTCGACACCGGCAAGCCCGTCGGGTTCGGCCTGCTGACCCTCGACGACGAGCGGCAGGGGCTCGACCGAGCAGGCCTGCCGCACTCGAAGGAGGACAAGGGGCGCGAGGCGGCCGAGGCCGCCATCGCGACGGTGCGCGCGCTGCGCTCCCTCGGCGACTCTGCCGGTTGAGCCTGTCGAAACCACGCCATACAGGGGTTTCGACAGGCTCAACCTGCAGAAGTGCGCGCTACGGCTTCCAGACCATGAGCACGACGACCGCGAGGAGCAGCAGCGACGCGATGCCGCTGCCCGCGGCGATCGCGGGGTAGCCGGCCTTCGGCGCGGCACCTTCGCCGGCCGCGCTCGCTCCGAGCGCCTCGGCGGCCTTCTTCATCGACGGCACGACGACGAAGAGCGTCAGGGCGAACGCGATGACGTAGAGAATGATCGACCAGAGGATCCAGGGCGTCGTGATCGAGAGGCCGAACTCCTCGGGTGCCATGCTCATCGCACCGAACCCGAACACGAAGACGAGGAGCGAGAGCCACGAGAAGATCGTCGTGGACTTCGCGAGCACCGCGACCTGCGCCCCGTTGCCGGCGCGCACCGCCCGCATCGCGGTCATGGGAAGGATCGCCATCGGGCCGACGATGAAGACGGCGCCGGCGACGTGCAGAATGTTGATCAGGGTATCCATGCGGCCAGCCTAACGAGCAGGGGATGCCGCGGCATCCGTCGTTCGATCCAATCGCTTCAGCATGTCAGCGCCGCTCGCCGCTCGCCGCTCGCCGCTCGCCGTTCGCCCCTCGGCGCACCGGGGGCATGCTGGGGGATCCTCAACGAACGAGGCGTAGGCTAGTGCGGTTGCCACAAGCGACGGTTCCACTCACCGACTCCGCCCGATGCCAGACCGACACGCCCGGAGACCGGCGCTACGCCCACCTCCTTGGAGTCCTCGCCAGCGATGCCTACATCCGCCGCGGCCACTGCCGCACCCGCAACACCTGAAACCACTGCAACCCCCGCGAATCCGCGCAGTCGAGTCGTGCTCGCGAGCCTCATCGGCACGACGATCGAGTTCTACGACTTCTACGTCTACGCGACAGCCGCGGTGCTCGTCTTTCCGCACCTCTTCTTCCCGACCGGCGATGCCACGACGGCGCTACTCGCGTCGTTCGCCGTCTTCGGCGCCGCGATGGTCGCCCGCCCGCTCGGTGCGGTCATCTTCGGCCACCTCGGCGACAAGCACGGCCGTAAGGCGACCCTCGTCGGCGCGCTCCTCACCATGGGCGTCGCGACCTTCCTCATCGGCCTGCTGCCGACGTACGCGATGGTGGGCTGGCTCGCGCCGCTCCTGCTCGTGATCCTCCGAATCGCCCAGGGCTTCGCGCTCGGCGGCGAATGGTCGGGCGCCGCGCTCGTGGCGACCGAGAACGCACCGAAGGGCAAGCGCGCCTGGTACGGCACCTTCCCGCAGCTCGGCGCGCCGATCGGCTTCATCATCGCGAACGGCCTGTTCCTCGTCATCGCGGCGGTGCTGCCGTCGGATGACCCGACGATGCCCTCGCAGGCCTTCCTCGACTGGGGTTGGCGCATCCCGTTCCTGTTCTCGGTCGTGATGGTCATCGTCGGCCTCTGGGTGCGGCTGCGGCTCGTCGAGTCCACGGCGTTCTCGAAGGCCTCGAAGGCAGGCAAGCTCAAGAAGCTCCCCCTTGCGACCGTCTTCAAGGACCACTGGCGCCAGCTCATTCTCGGAACGTTCTTCATGTTGGCGACGTACGTGCTCTTCTATCTGATGACCACGTTCTCACTGAGCTACGGCCGCGCAGCGGTCGAACCGGACGATGGCGCACTGCCCGGCCTCGGCTACTCGTACAACACCTTCGTACTGATGCTCATCGGCGGTGTGCTGTTCTTCGGTGTCTTCACGCTGCTCTCAGGGCCGTGGGCCGACAAGTGGGGCCGTCGCAAGACGCTCATCTGGGTCACGCTCGGCATCATCGTGTTCGGCCTCCTGTGGGTTCCGCTCCTCGGCGCGGGGTTCTGGGGCGTCATGGCCTGGCTCGTCGTGGGCTTCTCGCTCATGGGCATGACCTTCGGACCGATGGGGGCGCTCCTGCCCGAACTGTTCCCGACGAACGTGCGCTACACCGGTTCCGGTATCTCGTACAACGTGTCGTCCATCCTCGGCGCGGCGGTCGCCCCGTTCATCGCGGTCGCCCTGTGGCAGGCCGGCGGCGGCAGCCCGTTCTGGGTCGGCATCTACCTCTCGGTGATGGCCGTGCTCACGCTCATCGCCCTCATTGTCTCGAAAGAGACGAAAGACGTCGACATCGACGCCTGAGCACACGATGACGAGCGAGGGGCGGATGCTGCGGCATCCGCCCCTCGCTCGTTCGCGCCCTCGTTCCGCGCCTTTCCCTGGCTCCCGCCGCTCGACTCCTCCCCCGTCGGGCCGGCTCATCGAGAGGGCGCTTCGTGTCGTCATCGGGCGTCGAGAGCGACACGAAGCGCCCTCTCGATGGGCGACGCATCCGTTCACGAGATCGTCACACGCGACCCTTCTCGGCCCGCGACGCCCGGCGTAGCATGGCGTGCAACAGGGGCGCCGAGTCATCCGCCGGCACCGTCGACGCTCGACCGCCCAGGACGGCGGGTCGTGCAGATGAACATGACGATGGACATGATGAAAGGCGCCATGTCGTCGTCGGAGATGCCGATGGACGGCATGGATCCGGCGGTGATGCAGGAGTGTATCGAGGCCCTCTCCGCGTGCATGCAGGCGTGCGTGATGTGCGCCGACGCCGACGCGAGCGAGGGCATGGGCCGCTGCGCGAGCCTCTGCGCGAACTGCGCCGACATGTGCGACACGATGATGCGAATGTTGCTGCGCATGCACGGCTGGGAGATGCCGGTCATGATGTCGATGATGCAATCGACGATGATGATGGCCCGCGCCTGCTCGGCCGAGTGCATGATGCACGCCGAGATGAGCGAGCACTGCCGCATGTGCGCGGTGGCGTGCGATCAGGCTGTCATGGCGATGGACAAGATGATGGACTCGATGAGCGAGGCGATGCCGATGGCGTGAGGTTGTGCCGCACGAATCGCGTCGGTCGAGTCGCGAGCCGAGTCCGTCGGTCGAGTCGCGAGCCGAGTCCGTCGGTCGAGTCGCGAGCGGAGCGAACGTATCGAGACGCGCCCGCCGACACCCCGGCCGTCGCTACCCGTCAGGCGAACGCGACGCTGTACCGCTGCCCGCCGCTGGCCAGCACACCGTAGATGCTGTGCACGGCGACCGGGTCGCCGGTCACGAGCGCGCCCTCGAACGCTTCGTGGTGCCAGACACGGCGCAGCGATTCGTCAGCCACGTCGGCGACCGTCACGACCCCGTCGGCGCCGACCACGACCACGATCGCGTCGAGCCACTTGCTCGCCGTCGTCGTCGCGAGGCGCGCCTGCATCGCGTGCAGTCGGTGGCCCGGCCGGTCGCTCCGGCACCCCGCCGCGCTCTCGCACCCGCGCATGCCCATGACCGTGCCGACGTGCGGCTCGGTGGCGGTGTGCGGTTCGCGGTGCGACATGAAGGCTCCTCGGTGTTCGATGCCGCCACGATACGCGCGAGGTGAGCGGATGTCGCGGGCCGGTGTAACCCGCCGCAACACTCACCGCCGGCCACCAACCCTCACTGTCGACCCCAGGCGCGCACACCGTCAGTCGAGGAAGAGCACCCGCAGCCGCTTCGTGGTGAACACGAGGCCGATCGCGATCATCACGGCGTAGTAGAGCACGTGCCAGAGCAGGCCCCAGCTCACGTCGCCCGTCGTGAGCCCGCGCACGAGCTCGACGCCATGCCACAGCGGGAGCGCCTGGACGACGCCCTGCAGCCACTCGGGGTAGACGGTGAGCGGGTAGAACGTCGCGGAGAACAGGAACATCGGGAGCATGACGAAGTTGATCCAGTCCATCTGCTGGAAGGTCTTCATGTAGCTCGTGATGGCCATGCCGAGGCTCGCGAATCCGAAGGCGATGAGCAGCACGGCCGGCAGGGCGAGAAGCGCCCACCACGACAGGTTGAGGCCGAGCACCTGCATGACGAACTGGAACCCGACGGCATAGAGGGCACCTCGCAGGAGCGCGAGAAGAATCTCGCCGAGCGCGACGTCGAGCGGCCCGAGCGAGGTCGACAGCATGCCCTCGTAGAGCTTTGCGAACTGCATCTTGAAGAAGACGTTCCAGGTGGAATCGTAGATGGCGCCGTTCATCGCCGCGACCGCGAGGAGCGCCGGCGCGATGAACGCGGGATACGCGACCTCTTGGCCGCTCGCGGTCGTGACGGTGCCGACCAGGGCGCCCAGGCCGATGCCCATCGCAAGCAGGTAGAAGATCGGCTCGAAGAAGCCGCTCACGACGACGAGCCAGTTGGTGCTACGGGTCGCGCGCCAGCCGCGGAGCATGACCGCACGTGCGTTGCCGGCGTAGAGCGCGCGCAGCGGTCGCAACCGGATGCTCGCAGGGGCGAGGTCGCGCTCGGTCGTGTCGGTCATCGCCCGAGCCTCCGTACTGCGATGCGGCGGGCCCAGATCCAGCCGATGACGATAAGCACGACGAGGTAGACGACATGCACGACGGTGAGCCAGATCGGCTCGGCATACCCGTACGAGAACACGCGAGCGAGCTCCGCGCTGTGCCAGAGCGGGGAGATCCAGCCGATCCACTGCAGCCAGATCGGGAAGGTCGACAGGGGGAAGAACGTGCCGGAGAAGAGCGTCATCGGCAGTACGACGAAGCGCATGACCATGGCGAGCTGACCGGTGTCCTCCTCGAGCGTCGAGGTGTAGCCCATGAGCAATGCGCCGAACGCGAGCCCGCCGAGCAGACCCGCGAAGACCATGAGGAAGGCGATCGGTGCAGGCGCCGCCCCGAACACGAGGATGAGCGCGAAGAACAGCACGAGATTCACGAGCATCCGGATCGCGACGGAGATGACGACGCCGTCGACGATCTGAGGGGGTCGGAGCGGTGAAGCGCTCATGCCGGTGAACGTGGGATTCCACTTGTAGCCGAGCATGACCGGATACGTGAACTCCTCGCTCGCGACCGTGATGGCCGCACTCGCGAGCAGGGCCGGCGCGACGAAGACCAGATAGCTCACGCCGTCGACCGCCTGGGCGCCGAGGTTGGCGTCGACGATCGTCGCGAGCCCGACGCCGAGCGCGTAGAGGTAGACGAGGGGGCTGCCGATGCCGGCGACGACGACGGTGCCGGTGTAGCTCTTCATCACGCGGAACCGATGCAGGGCGACATACCACGCGCCCCAGCGGCGCGGCCTTCGCCCGGCGGCGATCGCACGGCGTGCGAGCTCGGTCGTGGCATCCGTCGCTCGGGTCTCGAGCCGGCTTTCGGGGCCCTCTCGACCCGCTGACGCGAGATCGGTCATTCGATGAGGCTCCGTCCGGTGAGTCGGAGGAAGACGTCTTCGAGACTCGATCGCCGCACGAGGCTCGTGATCGGGTGGAGCCCGGCATCGGTGATCTTCACGAGTTCGGCCTCGCCGTCGTTGCTGTACACGAGTATGCGGTCGGGCAGCACCTCGAGGCGGTCGCCGATGCCGGCGAGGCGATCGGCGACCTCGCTGTTGCGGTCGCTACCGAAGCGCACCTCGAGCACTTCGCGCGAGGAGTACTGGCGGATGAGCGCGGCCGGGGTGCCCTCGGCCATGATCGCACCCTCGTCGACGACCACGAGCCGGTCGCAGAGCTGCTCGGCCTCGTCCATGTAGTGGGTCGTCAGGAGCAGGGTCGTTCCCTGCTCTTTGAGGCGGAACAGGCGGTCCCACAGGATGTGCCGGGCCTGCGGGTCGAGGCCCGTCGTGGGTTCGTCGAGGAGCAGGAGTCGCGGGTCGTTGATGAGGGCTCGGGCGATCGTGAGCCGCCGCTTCATTCCGCCCGAGAGCGAGTCGACCTTCGCCTTGCCCTTCTCTTCGAGCTGCGCGAACGCCAGCAGCTCGTCTGCGCGTTTCGCGACGATCTTGGCGGGCAGCCCGAAATACCGGCCGTAAACGAGGAGGTTCTCGCGCACGCGGAGCTCGGTGTCGAGATTGTCGGACTGCGGCACGACGCCGAGTTGGGAACGGATCTCGGGCCCGAAGTCGTCTGGGTCGAGGCCGAGGATGGAGAGCTCGCCCTCGGTGCGCGTCGAGACTGCTCCGACCATGCGCATCGTCGTGGACTTTCCTGCGCCGTTGGGGCCGAGCAGCCCGAACGACTCACCGGCCGCGACCTCGAAGGAGATTCCGTCGACGGCGGCGAATTCCCCGTATCGCTTGACGAGGTCGGTAGCAACGATCACTGGTGCTGGCACAAGGCTTCACGATAGTGGTCGGCGCTGACATCGCGTCACCCCTGTAGATGCGTGTCGATGCACGAGATGCGTGTCGACGCACGAGATGCGTGTCATCGATGCGCGCACGGACGCTGAACCCCCGCTCGCGAGTCAACCCACGTTGACAGGCGTCAGGACGTCAACTAGCGTTGACGTCATGGACGATCACACCCTCCGCACCGCGATCGCGGCCGCCGACGGCGACGACCCGTACCGCGCACTCCGCGACCTCCACCACGCGCGAGTCGACCTCACCCGCGAGCTCGACCGCGCAGAGGCCATCGCCGTGCGGCGGGCGCGAGCCACCGGGTCGAGCTGGCAGCTCATCGCCCTCGCACTCGAGGTCTCCAAGCAAGCGGTGCACAAGAAGTACGGGCGCAGCTAGGCCACGTAAGCTGCAATGCGGCGACGACGCGGAACCCGAGCGGATGCGGCATCCACTCGCCGCGCCGGCCAGGAAGCGAACATGAGCGACACTGATACCCGACGTTCCCCCTTCGGCCGACGCGAAACCCCCACGGGGCCGCGGGCGACCTTCCGGCAGCTGCTGCCGTTCATCTTCGAACACCGGCCGGTGCTCGTCGCCGTCGCGATCCTCAGCGTCATCGGGGCGCTCACGAGCCTCGCACAGCCGCTCCTCGTGAGCCAGGTCATCTCGATCGTGCAGGAAGGCGAAGCGCTCGGCTGGCTCGTCTGGGCGCTCGTCGTGCTCGTGATCGTGAGCGGTGTCATCTCGGGCTACCAGCACTACCTGCTGCAGCGCACTGGCGAGGGCGTCGTGCTCTCCGCCCGCAAGCGACTCGTCGCCAAGATTCTGCGCCTGCCGATCGCCGAGTTCGACACCCGCCGCACGGGAGACCTCGTTTCGCGCGTCGGCAGCGACACGACGATGCTCCGCGCGGTGCTCACTCAGGGACTCGTCGAGGCGATCGGCGGCACCGTCACCTTCGTCGGTGCGCTCATCGCGATGCTCATCATCGACCCCGTGCTGCTCGGCCTCACCGTGCTCGTCGTCGCGATCGCGATCACGACGGTGACCCTCCTCTCCCGACGGGTGCGCGAAGCATCCCACCAGGCTCAGGAGAAGGTCGGCGACGTCGCAGCATCCGTCGAGCGCGCGATCAGCGCCGTGCGCACCATCCGCGCCGCGGGCGCCACCGACCGCGAGATCCGGGCCGTCGACGGCGATGCCGAGGGGGCATGGGAGATGGGCGTCAAGGTCGCGAAGATCTCCGCCCTCATCGTGCCGATCGCGGGCATCGCGATGCAGGTGTCGTTCCTCGTCGTTCTCGGCGTCGGCGGGTTCCGCGTCGCGACCGGCGCACTGACCGTCGCGAACCTCGTCGCATTCATCCTCTTCCTGTTCATGATGATCCTGCCGCTCGGCCAGGCGTTCGGCGCGATCACCTCGGTGAACCAGGCGCTCGGCGCCCTCGGCCGCATCCAGGAGATCCTCGACCTGCCCGATGAAGACACGCACGACCGCGAACTCGCACCCCTCGCGCTCATGGTCGGCGACGCCAACGAGGCCGTACTCCCGGATGCCGCCGCGATCGAGTTCGACGGCGTGCACTTCGCCTACGCCGCCACTCGCTCGGACCCCGCCGATCCGGCGAACGAAAGTGCCGACGAACACTTGCCCGAGCCCGATGTCACCGATCGTCAGCCCGTGCTCCGCGGCGTCTCGTTCCAGGTGCCGCGCGGCCGGCGCATCGCGCTCGTCGGCCCATCGGGTGCCGGCAAGTCGACCATCCTCGCCCTGATCGAGCGGTTCTACGACCCCTCGATCGGCGTCGTCCGCATGGGCGGCCTCGACCTGCGCTCGCTCGATCGCGCCGAGCTGCGCGCCCAGATCGGCTACGTCGAGCAGGACGCGCCGGTACTGGCCGGCAGCCTTCGCGACAACCTGAAGCTCGGCAGCCCCGATGCGACCGATGAGGAGTGCGAGCACGTGCTCCGCGCCGTGAACCTCGGCGGTGTGCTCGACCGCAACCCCGACGGGCTCGGCGCCGCCGTCGGCGAAGACGGCATCATGCTCTCGGGCGGCGAACGCCAGCGCCTCGCGATCGCGCGCGCGCTGCTCGCTGCTCCCCCGATCCTGTTGCTCGACGAGTCGACGTCGTCGCTCGACGGCGTGAACGAACGCATGATGCGCGAGGCGATCGACGCCGTGTCGGCCGGTCGCACGCTCATCGTCATCGCGCATCGGCTGTCGACGGTCATCGACTCCGATCGCATCGTCGTGCTCGACGAGGGCCGCGTCATCGGCGAGGGCACGCACTCCGAACTCGTGGCCGCCGTGCCCCTCTACCGGCAGCTCGCGCAGCACCAGCTGCTCGTCTGAGGCGCGGCGAACTCCATGACGGCCTCAGGGCCCACCCGAGTGCAGCTCAGTGCCCGCTCGGACGGCGCGGCAGCGGGCACTTCGTAGCGTGGACTCCCGCATCCGATCTTCGGATGCCTCGAGCCCCTGCCCCACGGAGGACCACGATGACCATCGCACCCGCGTCGAGCGCGCGCGACCTCAGCCGGCTTCGGTCGACGCGATCGCGGGTTCCCCATCGACGGGCGTCCCGCGCTTCTGCCACGGCCAACGCCCCGAGATCTCGAGCTCGAGCGACCAGCTGAGAAACGTGCGGATGAGCACGATGACCGCGAGCACCGCGACCGAGTCGAGCGTCGGTGTGACAGCGACGGTCTTGATGATGTCGGCCGCGACGAGCAGCTCGAGGCCGAGCAGGATGGCCCGGCCGAGCACGCGACGGAAGCGCGTGTAGACCGGGCTCATGCGCCGCAGGCCTCGGAGCGCGGCATCGACGATCGCGTAGAGCACGCCGATGACGATCGCCGCGACGCCGAGCACGTCGATGACCTCGCCGACCGCTTCGATGACACTGCCGAATTCCATTTACCCCCCTCGCGGCACACGCTAGCGCCGCACGGCCCGTGCGGGCACGCGACGTGCCGGGATTCCTGCGACGGAATCCGGCGAAGGAAGCGGACGACGGATGCCGCGGGCGACGACGCACCTCCCGAGCGCGAGCGTCCGCGGCATCCGTGACCCACATGGCGATGCGCCCCGCGGATCGCGAGGCGCACTGCCGACCGGGCTACGCGCCCTGGTGCTGCAAGTGGTATCGCAGGCTCGCGAGTTCTGCCTTGAGCGCCGCGGGCACGCGGTCGCCGAACTGCGCGAAGTACTCGTCGGTGAGGTCGCACTCGGCGAGCCACGAGTCGCGGTCGACGTCGAAGAGCTGTTCGAGCGCGGCATCCGTGATATCGAGTCCGTCGAGGTCGAGCGAACCGGAAGCCGGGAGCATGCCGATCGGCGTCTCGATCGCGTCGGCCGCACCCTCGATGCGCCCGACGATCCACTCGAGCACACGCGAGTTCTCGCCGAAGCCCGGCCAGAGGAACGAGCCGTCGCCGCCCTTCCTGAACCAGTTGACCTGGAAGATCTTCGGCGCGTTCGTGCCGAGCACACGGCCCATCTTGACCCAGTGGCCCCAATAGTCGGCCATGTTGTAGCCGCAGAACGGGAGCATGGCGAAGGGATCGCGGCGAAGCTCGCCGACCGTGCCCTCTGCGGCGGCCGTCTGCTCGGACGAGATCGTCGCGCCCATGAACACGCCGTGCTTCCAGCCGCGGGCCTCGGCGACGAGCGGCACGTTCGTGGCACGGCGCCCTCCGAAGAGGATCGCGTCGATCGGCACGCCGTCGTGCGCGTCCCAGTCGTCTGAGATCTGCGGGCACTGCGCGGCCGCGACCGTGAAGCGGGAGTTGGGGTGCGCTGCGGGGCGACCGGATGCCGGCGTCCACGGCTTGCCCTCCCAATCGGTGAGCTCCGCGGGCGGCGTGTCGGTGAGGCCCTCCCACCAGACGTCACCGTCGGGCCGGAGCGCGACGTTCGTGAAGATGGTGTTGCCCCAGAGGGTCTGCACGGCGGTGGGGTTCGTGGTCTCCCCTGTGCCGGGTGCGACACCGAAGAAGCCGGCCTCGGGATTGATCGCGTAGAGGCGCCCGTCGTCGCCGGGTCGCATCCACGCGATGTCGTCGCCGATCGTCTCGACCTTCCAGCCGGGGATCGTGGGGCGCAGCATCGCGAGGTTCGTCTTGCCGCACGCCGACGGGAACGCGGCCGCCACGTGGTACGACCTGCCTTCGGGCGAAGTGATCTTGATGAGCAGCATGTGCTCGGCGAGCCAGCCCTCGTCGCGCGCCATGACGCTCGCGATGCGCAGGGCGAAGCACTTCTTCGCGAGCAGGGCGTTGCCCCCGTAGCCCGAGCCGTACGACCACACCTCGCGCGAATCGGGGAACTGAACGATGTACTTCGTCTCGTTGCACGGCCAGTCGGCCTCGGCGCGGCGGTGCCCGATGCCGTCGACAAGCGGGTAGCCGACCGAGTGCACGGTGCGCACCCACGGCTCGCCCGCCTCGATCAAGCGGTAGACCGCGTCGCCCATGCGGGTCATGATGCCCATCGAGAGCACGACGTAGGGCGAGTCGGTGATCTCGACGCCGAGCTGCGAGATCGGCCCGCCGAGGGGGCCCATCGAGAACGGCACGACGTACATCGTGCGCCCCTTCATGGAGCCGTCGAAGACGTCGGCGAGTTCTTCGCGCATCTCGCGGGGGTCGCGCCAGTTGTTCGTGGGGCCCGCGTCTTCTTCGTAGGTCGAGCAGATGAACGTGCGGTCTTCAACCCTGGCGACGTCGCCAGGATCGGTACGCGCGAGGTAGCTGTTGGGGCGCCATTCGGGGTTCAGCTTGATGAGCTTGCCCTCGGCGACGAGCTGCTTCGTCAGCAGGTCGGCTTCGTGCTGGGAACCGTCGCACCAGACGATCTCGTCGGGCTTGGTGAGACCGGCGATCTCGTCGACCCAGGCGCGCAGCGCGGGGTCGGTGGTGCCGCGTCGGGCGCCGGCGACGGCGTCGGGGGCGGTTGCGGTGGCGGAGGCTGCGGACGCCTCGGATGCCTCGGTGCCGATCGAGGCCGTGCCCGATACGAACTCGGAGATGGTCATCGTCGTCCCTTCCAAAGTGTGTGCCGACCAGTGGCCGGAAACGGTTCGTACTTCAAGAATGCGCGCGGATGCGGCATCCGTTCGGCCAAATGACCCGTTAAGAACTGCGCTTCTTTCGCTATTCTTAAGGCATGAAGGCAGGCTCCCCCGACCTCGCGACCCTCGGCCAGCGCATCCGCCACTTCCGCGGCGAGCGCGGCCTCACCCTCGACCAACTCGGTGATGCGGTGGGGCTCGCGGGCAGCCAGCTCTCGCTCATCGAGAACGGAAAGCGGGAGCCGAAGCTGTCGACCCTCGACGCCCTCGCCGCAAGCCTCCGAGTCGAGCTCGCCGATCTCCTCGCCCGCGAGGCACCGAGCAGAAGGGCCGCACTCGAGCTCGAACTCGGCCGGGCGCAAGCGAGCTCGCTCTACGCGAGCCTCGGGCTGCCGGCCATCAGGCCGGGGCGCGGCATCACCGACGAATCGCTCGAAGCGATCGTGGGCCTCCACCATGAGCTGCAGCGCCGGGCGAGCGAAGCCATCGCCACCCCTGAAGAGGCGCGACGGGCGAACACCGAGCTGCGCGAACTCATGCGCGAACGCGACAACCATCTCGCCGAGATCGAGCAGCTCGCCGAAGACCAGGTGCGGTCATCCGGCCACCGCTCGGGCGCCGTCACCCACCGCGAAGTGGGCGTCATGGCCGAGCGCCTCGGCTTCCAGCTCATCTACGTCGACGACCTGCCCGACTCGACCCGGTCGATCACCGACATCGCGAACGGCCGCATCTACCTGCCGCCGGCATCGATCCCCGGCGGACACGGACTGCGGTCGATGGCGCTCCAGGCGATGGCGCACCGGCTGCTCGGCCATGAACGGCCGGCGAGCTACGCGGAGTTCTTGTGGCAGCGGCTCGAGATCAACTACTTCGCGGCTGCGTGCCTCATGCCGCGCGAGGCATCCGTCACCTTCTTGCAGGCCGCCAAGAAAGAGAAGCGGCTCGCCATCGAAGACTTCCGCGACGCATTCGGCGTGACGCACGAGGCGGCGGCGCTGCGGTTCACGAACCTCGCGACGACGCACCTCGACATGACCCTGCACTTCCTCCGCGTCGCCGGCGACGGGGCGCTCCTGAAGGGCTACGAGAACGACGGTCTGCCGCTGCCGACCGACGTCACCGGGTCGATCGAGGGGCAGTGGGTGTGCAAGAAGTGGAGTGCGCGCAGCGCGTTCGGGCACACGAACCGCACGACGGAGAACTACCAGTACACCGACACCCCCGCCGGCACGTTCTGGTGCGCGACGCAGACGGGGCGCACGGATGCCGCGGAGTTCTCGATCTCGGTCGGGGTGCCGTTCAACCAGGCGAAGTGGTTCCGCGGGCGCGAGACCACGCAGCGCGCGGTCTCGACCTGCCCCGACGACGCCTGCTGCCGTCGGGCGCCTTCGGAGCTCGCCGAGCGCTGGGCCGGGCGGGCGTGGCCGAGCGCCCGGTTGCACGCGCACGTGCTGTCGCCGCTGCCGTCGGGCACGTTCCCGGGCGTCGACGACTCCTCGGTGTACGAGTTCCTCGAGGCGCACGCCGAGCAGTAGCCGGCAACTGCACCTCACCCCTCATCCCTCACCCCTCACCCCCACCCCTCACCCTCACCCTCACCCTCACCCTCGCCCCTGCAGCAATTCAGGAAGGGAGTCGGCGTGTCCGGACGACACGCCGTCCAGACAGCCGCGACAGGCCTCCCTTCCTGAATTGCTGCGCGGGCGACGAGGCATCCGTCGCGCTATGAAGTGTGGGTTGCAATAGTGTGTGTCACACAGTAACGTGTGAGGCATGAGCACAGATGAGACCACCGCGGGGCACCTGCAGGAACTGAGACGCGGCACCGTCGTGCTCGCCTGTCTCATCCGCCTGCGCACACCCGACTACGGCTACGCACTGCTCGAGTCGCTGAACGGGCTCGGCATCCTCGTCGATGCGAACACCCTCTACCCGCTGCTGCGGCGGCTCGAGAAGCAGGCCCTCCTCACGAGCGAGTGGAACACCGACGAGGCGCGGCCCCGCAAGTTCTACCGAACAAGCCCGACCGGCGAGGTGCTCGCCGGCGCCCTCATGACCGAATGGCAGCGCATCGACGACGCGCTCGCCGGACTCACGACTGGAGACGAACGATGACCACCCTGACCGACCGCTACGTGTGGGCCGCCGCCCGCACCCTGCCCGAAACGCAGCGCCCCGAGTTCGATCGCGATCTGCGCGAGCGTATCGGCGACGCGAGCGACGCACTGGTCGAAGCCGGCCAGCGCCCCGACGACGCCGAGCGCGCCGCCCTCACCGAGCTCGGCGACCCGGCAGTACTCGCCGCGCACTACGTCGACCGGCCGCTGCAGCTCATCGGGCCGCGCTACTTCCTGACCTGGTGGCGCATGTTGAAGCTGCTGTTCGCCGTGGTGCTGCCGTTCGCCGTCCTCGGCGTAGCGATCGCGCAGGCCGTCGCCGGCACATCCGTCGGCGGCATCATCGGCGCCGTCATCGGCGTCACGATCTCGGCAGCGGTGCACATCGGATTCTGGACGACGCTCGTGTTCGCGATCCTGGAACGCTCATCGGCCCCGGCCGGCCGGCGCGGAATCGACCTGCCATGGACGCTCGACATGCTGCCGGCCCTGCCCGAGCCGGGCAGGGCGTCGCGCCTTGCCGAGCTCATCGCGTCGGTGGTGTTCCTCGTCGTCTTCGCTGCCGTACTCGTCGCGCAGCAGTTCGGAATCCCCTGGGTTCCCGAGCTCGCATCGGTGCCGATCCTCGACCCAGCGCTGTGGTCGTTCTGGCTGCCGTACTTCATCACGCTCATCGCGCTCGAGGTGTTGTTCGCCGTCGCCGTCTACGCGTGGGGCTGGAACTGGTGGCTCGCCGGGACCAACCTCGTGTTGAATGTCGCCTTCACGGTGCCGGCGTTGTGGTTGTTCCTCACCGGCCAGCTGATCAACGAGCCGGCACTCGACGCGATGCGGTGGCCGTGGGGCGAGTCTGGGCCGATCATCGTGGCGATCATCGTCGTGGTGACGATCGGCGCCTCCATGTGGGACGTCATCGACGGTGTCATCAAGGCTGTCCGTGCCCGCTCGGCGGTGCGCACCGCTCGAGCAGCCTGAGCCGCACGGATGCCGCGGGGCGGGCGCTCGAGCTGAGCGCCCGCCCCGCGGCATCCCACCTGCATCGAGTGCCGAGTTGCACAACGATGCGCGTGACACGCCGCGAACGCACGGCGCGCCGTGCGAATCGTCGTGCAACTCGGCAACGGTCGCTCGGCGTGCTCGGCGTGCTCGGTGCTCGGCACTCGGGCAGCTCGGCCCACGCCCTACTTCGGCTGCATGCGAATGGCGCCGTCGAGGCGAATCGTCTCACCGTTCAGCATCGGGTTCGCGATGATCGAGCGCACGAGCGCGGCATACTCGGTGGGATGCCCGAGGCGTGACGGATGCGGCACCTGAGCCTCGAGCGACGCGCGCACCTCGTCGTCCATGCCGGCCATCATCGGCGTCTCGAAGATACCCGGGGCGATCGTGACGACGCGGATGAGCAGCTTCGACAGGTCGCGGGCGATCGGCAGGGTCATGCCCGCGACGGCGGCCTTCGACGCTGCGTAGGCGGCTTGGCCGATCTGCCCGTCGAAGGCGGCGACCGATGCGGTGTTGATGATGACGCCGCGCTCGGCGGTGCTCGGGCCGCCCGGCACGCTGCCGGAAACCGGCTCGTTGGCGGCCATCGCCGCCGCGGCGAGGCGGGTCACGTTGAACGTGCCGATGAGGTTCACCCGGATCGTGCGTTCGAACGCATCGAGCGGCGCCGGGCCGTCACGGCCGACGGTGCGGTTCGCGGTCACGATGCCGGCGCAGTTGACCGCGATGCGCAGCGGCGCCAGGGCGGATGCCGCGTCGACGGCGGCCTGCACCTCGGCCTCGTGCGCGACATCCGCTGCGACGAAGCGCGCCCGCTCCCCGAGTTCGGCCGCGGCCTCTTCACCGCGGGGGCCCGGCAGGTCGACGAGCACGACGGATGCCCCACCGTCGACGAGTGCACGAGCCGTCGCGCGTCCGAGGCCCGAGGCCCCGCCGGTGACGATCGCCGATGCGCCGTCGAGTTCCATCTGGTGTCCTTTCACATGGTCGTCGCCGAGCCGGTCGAACCGAGTGTTGCCGGTCGAGGCGAGCGTTGCCGGTCGAACCGAGCGTTGCCGGTCGAAGCGAGCGTTGCCGGTCGGCTCGCTTCGACAGGCTCAGCGAGCTGTGGCGGGTCAGATGCGTTCGATGATGGTGGCGTTGGCCATGCCGCCGCCCTCGCACATCGTCTGCAGGCCGTAGCGGCCACCGGTCGCCTCGAGTTGATTGACGAGCGTCGTGAGCAAGCGCGTGCCCGAGGAGCCGAGAGCGTGCCCGAGGGCGATGGCGCCGCCCCGGGGGTTCAGCTTCGCGGCATCCGCCCCCGTGTCATGCAGCCACGCGAGCGGCACCGACGCGAACGCCTCGTTGACCTCGTAGGCGTCGATGTCGTCATGGCCGAGTCCGGCGCGCTCGAGCACCTTGGCTGTCGCCGGGATGACACCCGTGAGCATGTAGAGCGGGTCGCTGCCCACAACCGAGAACGAGCGGAACCGCGCACGCGGCGTGAGGCCGAGCTGCTCGGCGCGCTCGGCGCTCATGATGAGGGCAGCGGATGCGCCGTCGGTGAGTGGCGAGGAGTTGCCCGGAGTGATCCGCCAGTCGAGCTCGGGGAACCGCTCGGCGAGTTCGTCGGTGCGGAACGCGGCGTTCAGCCCTGCGAGCGATTCGACGGATGTCGCGGGGCGCACGGTCTCGTCGGTCAGCGAGTCGACACCGGGCACCGGCACGACCTCGCTCGCGAACGCGCCAGACTCCTGTGCGGCCGCGGCGAGCTCGTGGGATCGCGCGGCGAAGGCGTCGAGCTCGTCACGTGCGAAACCCCACTTCGCGGCGATCAGCTCAGCCGAGACGCCCTGGTTCACGAGCCCATCGGGGTACCGCGTTCTGATGCGCGAGCCGTAGGGATCGGCGCCCGCCGTGCTCGAGCCGAGCCGCACGCGGCTCATCGACTCGACGCCGCACGCGATGACGATGTCGGCCTGCCCGGCGAGCACGGCCTGGGCCGCGAACGTCGCCGCCTGCTGACTGGAGCCGCACTGCCGGTCGATTGTCGTGCCCGGCACACTCTCGGGGAAGCCTGCCGCGAGCACCGCGTTGCGGGTGATGTTGTAGCTCTGCTCGCCGATCTGGCTGACGCACCCGCCGATGACGTCGTCGATCAGACCGGGGTCGAGGTCGTTGCGGTTCACGATGGTGTCGAGCACGCCCGCGAGGAGGTCGACGGGGTGGATGCCCGACAGGATGCCTCCGGGCTTGCCGCGCCCGACGGGCGTGCGCACAACGTCGACGATGACGGCTTCTCTGCTCATGCAGACAGCCTAGATCGGCTGGGGTCCCGACGCGAAGCCCTTCAGCAGCCGAGCCGGTCGAGCACCGCGGACGCCACCGCGACGGGAGACGAGTTCGACCCATCGTCGCTGCCGGTCGCGCCGCTCGTGCTCTCGGGCGCCGGCGCACGTCCGAACGGTGCGCCGGCCGACCCGCGGCACATCGACGTGGCTCCGACGATCGCCGCGCTCCTCAGGTACGACGCACCTGCCGGCGCCGATGGCCGCGTGCTCACCGAGGCCATCCGCACTCGATGACAGCGACGAGGCGGGCCCGCGATGGACCCGCCTCGCCGAGCACGCGCCGTCGATCAGACCGCCGCGACGACCTCGTCCCCCAGCGCGACCGGCTGACGCTCGGGCAATACCACGGGGTGGGTGCCTGCCATCGCCTCGATGACCCGCACGACCTGGCACGAGTATCCGTACTCGTTGTCGTACCAGACGTAGACGATCGCGTCGGTGCCGTCGGCGATCGTCGCGAGCCCGTCGACGATGCCCGCCCGGTTCGAGCCGACGAAGTCGGTGGAGACCACCTCGGGCGACTCGATGTAGTCGATCTGCTGGCGCAGGGGTGAGGTGAGCGAGACCTGGCGGAGATAGCGGTTCAGCTGCATCTTCGACGCCCGCCGCTCGAGCTGCAGGTTCAGGATCGCGAGCGAGACGTCGGGCGTCGGCACGCGGATCGCACTGCCGGTGAGCTTACCGGCGAACGAGGGCAGCGCCTTCGCGACTGCCTTCGCGGCTCCGGTCTCGGTGATGACCATGTTGAGCGCCGCCGATCGACCTCGCCGGTCACCCGAGTGGAAGTTGTCGATCAGGTTCTGGTCGTTCGTGAACGAGTGCACGGTCTCGACGTGCCCGCGCACGACCCCGTACGCATCGTCAACGGCCTTCAGCACGGGCGTGATCGCGTTGGTCGTGCACGACGCGGCCGAGAGGATCGTGTCGGCCTCGGTGATGTCGTCGTGGTTGATGCCGTGCACGATGTTCTTGATCGCGCCTTTGCCGGGCGCGGTGAGCAGTACCCGGGCCGCCCCGGTCGACTGCAGGTGCTGCGAGAGCCCAGCCTCGTCGCGCCAACGGCCGGTGTTGTCGACCACGATCGCGTCGTGGATGCCGTAGGCGGTGTAGTCGATCGACGCGGGGTCGTTCGAGTAGATCACCTGGATCAGCGTGCCGTTCGCGAGGATCGTGTTCGCCTCTTCGTCGACCTCGATCGTGCCGGCGAAGGGGCCGTGCACCGAGTCTCGGCGCAAGAGGCTCGCGCGCTTGACGAGGTCGTTGTCGGAGCCCTTGCGCACGACGATCGCGCGCAGGCGCAGCCCCTTGCCGTTGCCGGCGTGCGCGATGAGGATGCGCGCGAGCAGGCGCCCGATGCGGCCGAAGCCGTAGAGCACGACATCGGTGCCGGTGCGCCCTGAGCCCGCCGAAGCGGCCTCCGGCTCTCCCTCGGCCGCGATCACGGACGTCAGCTCGTCGCGCACGAAGCCGGCGAGCTCGCGAGCATCGCCTTCGCCGACGGCGTCGGCGTAGCGATCGACGAGGCGGGCCACGTCGATCGACGCAGGGCCCGGGGCGATCTCGCGCAGTACTTCGAGCACGCGCATCGTGTCGGCGAGGTCGAGTTCGACCTCACCCGCCTGCCGGGCGAAACGATGCGCCTTCAGCAGGGCGATCGCTGAGCGATTGATGAGCCGCCGGCCGTGAATGGAAGTCACCACCCCGTGGTCTCGGTAGAGGCCGCCGATGAGCGGGATCATCCGCTCGGCGAGTTCCTCTTTGGCGATCCATTCGGTACGGCGGGCGTCGAACTCGTGGCTCACGGGCATCCTTCTCGGCCGAGCGTGCAGGTGGGCAGCGTCGACCACGTCAGTTTCCAGGGGGTGCTCTGAATTCTACGGGCGCCGTGCTTCACGACTCCTGTACACGACGGCGTGAGCGGATGCCCCGGTGCGCCGACGTGTCGTTCGGTGCATCCGTCGGCGGCTCGAGCGTCCGAAGTCCCGAAGAGGCTTCAGACTGCCAGGGGCTCGTCGTCGATGAACTTGATGTCGTAGCCGGCGACTCGCTGCGGCACTCCGTCGAAGACCGCGGTGCGTTCAGGCGAGGCCATGTACGTCTCTTCGAGCCGCGCGAAGTCGTCGCGATCGCCGGGCGCGCTCACGGCCCACACGAATTCGTTCGATTCGCGGAGGCCGTAGGCGAACTCGATCGCGAACCCGGCCCCCGGCCGCACAATCGGCATGGAGCCCTGCCACCACTCGACGAAAGCGTCGTATTCTCCGTCGACGAGCGTGTACCGGCGCAGCTGAATCGTCTTCACCCCACCATTCTGCCGCGTGCGCAGCGCGTGTGACACGAGATCGCCTTGACCCCCGCGGCGGCCGCGACGGAGAATCGGCCATGCGCCTGCCCCGCCCGGTCCGAATCTTCACCGCCGCCACGATCGTCTTCGCGGCATCGGTGCTCGCCGGTTGTTCGCCGCCGGCCGGCGCCCGCTCACCCGGCATCGACGTCGAGGAACTCGACGGCCCGTTCCAGCCGCTCGCACTGCACCTCACCGGGCTCGAGCCGGGAACCGAGGTCGAGCTCGTCGCCGAAACGCACATCGACTGGATCGCGCACCGCTCGGAGGCGACATTCCTCGCCGACGATGAGGGCGCCGTCGACCTCGCCCGCCAGGCGCCGGTCCGCGGCGACTGGTCTGCCGCAGACTCGATGGCGCCGTTCTGGTCGCTCGCGCAGACCGGCAGCCGATTCCCGAGCTTCGCCGCATACGCCGAGGAACACGAGGTGGATCTCACCCTCGTCGACGCATACGGCACCGAGCTCGCGAGCACGAGCGTGCTCCGAGGCACGATTCCCGAGTCCGTCGTGCTCGAATCGATCACGGACGACGGACTCGTGGCGGCATTCGCCCGGCCCGAGGCATCCGTCGAGCCCGGAGGCGAACCGCGCGCTGCGGCCCTCGTGTTCTCCGGCAGCGAGGGCGGGATTCAGAACGCGAGGGTCATGGCGAGCCATCTCGCCGCAGCCGGCTACCCCGCCCTCGCCGTGAGCTACTTCGGCTCGGCGGGCCAACCTTCCGAGCTCGCCGATGTGCCGCTCGAGACCTTCCTCGGCGCGCTCGACTGGTTGCGAGCACGCCCCGAGGTCGATCCCGATCGCATCACCCCCGTCGGCGTCTCACGCGGCGGCGAGGTCGCCCTCTGGCTCGCGGCCGAGTACCCCGAGCTCGTCCGTGGCGCAGTCGCGCCCGTCGGGGCGGGCGAATTCTGGTGCGGGTACCCGGACTGGTCTCGCCCGGCGTGGACGCTCGTCGGCGCGCCGGTGCCGTGCACGAGCGACCTCGGCTCGGCGCCTCCGGGTTCGGTCATCGACCTCTCCCGCATCGACGGGCCGCTCGTCCTCGCCTGCGGCTCGGCCGACATGGTCTGGGACTCCTGCGAGCTGATGGAACGGACTCGGCAACGTGCCGAGGAACTCGGCCTCGATGTGACGGCGCTCGAGGCCGACGGGGCGTCGCATTTCATCCCACTCGATCCCTATATGCCGGCCATGCCCGACACCGATGGCGCAGCGGATTCCGCGGCTCGCGCCGCGTTCTGGCGCGCGGCCTTCGATGCGCTCGGGCCGCCCGACCGGCTGCCGCCGCGAAGCCGGTAGGCAGTGCAGGCGAATGCGGATGCCGCGGCATCCGCATTCGCCGCAGTTCAGCTCCATCGTCGACCGGGCCGGAGGCGAGCGCCTCGCGTAGACTCGCCGTCGTCCGGCGATGATCGCCGGTGCTCGCAAAAGGGGCACGCAGCCAGCCGGCACGGTTCGCGAGACACATACGGAATCGTTCATCCGTCTGTCTCGTCAGGAGCCTCCATGCCCTCGGTCTCAGCACTCGTCGCACGCACCCTCGCCGCCCACATCGACCATGTCTTCGGGGTCATGGGCAACGGCAACGCACTCTTCCTCGACGCCCTCGATCGCACGAGCGCGAGCTATACCGCGCTGCGCCACGAAGCGGGTGCCGTGGTGGCCGCCGACGCACACTACCGGGCATCGGGGCGCCTCGCCGCCGCGACCGCGACTTACGGGGCCGGATTCACGAACACCCTCACCCCGCTCGCCGAGGCGGTTCAGGCGCGCATCCCCCTGGTGCTCGTCGTCGGCGATGAGCCGACGACCGGACCTCGGCCGTGGGACGTCGACCAGATCGCGCTTGCGGCCGGCGTGGGCGCCCGCACCTTCACGGTCGGTCGAACGGATGTCGCGGCCACCGCCGTGCTCGCGATCGAGCATGCCCTGGCCAACCGCACCGCTGCCGTGCTCGCCATCCCCTACGACGTCGGTGGTCTCGAGGTCGACGCCGACGCCGACGCCGACGATGCATCGGCCCCTGCGCTGCGCCTGCCTGCTCCGCTCGCGCCGAAGGGCGAGTTCGCGACGCGCGCGATCGCCGAACTCGCCGGGATGCTCGCCGCCGCACGTCGGCCGTTCCTGCTCGCCGGCCGCGGCGCCTGGCTCGCCGGTGCGGGCGAGGCCCTCGGCGCGATCGCCGAGGCGACCGGTGCGCTCACCGCGTCGAGCGCACTCGGTCGCGGTGTCTTCCCCGACGCCCGCTACGATCTCGGCGTCACCGGCGGATTCGGCGCGGCCGGTGCGATGGAACTCGTGCGCGAGGCCGACGTCGCGGTCGTCTTCGGCGCTTCGCTGGGCCAGTTCACGATGCGGTTCGGCGAGCTCTTCGCACCCGGCACCCGCGTTGTGCAGGTCGACGTCGCCGCCACGGCCACCCACCCGAACGTCTCGGGGTTCGTCCGCGCCGACGCCGCCGTAGTGGCGCGCGGCCTCGTGCACGAGCTCGAGGCCATCGGCGCCGCGTCGTCGGGATGGCGCGAGAGTGTCGACGTCGCCGCTGCGCGAGCCTACGAGGCCGGCGAGCCAGTGGCATCCGATGGCCGTCTCGACCCTCGCAGCGTCGCAGCTCGCATCGGCGAGCTGCTGCCCGAGAACCGCGTGGTCGTCTCCGACGGCGGGCACTTCATCGGCTGGGCGAACATGTACTGGCCGGTCGCCTCGCCCGACCGCATGGTGATGGTCGGCACGGCGTTCCAGTCGATCGGGTTCGGGCTGGCGAGCGTGCCCGGCGCGGCGGTCGCACGCCCCGATGCGACGATCGTGCTGACGACCGGCGACGGCGGTGGCCTGATGGCGATGGCCGACCTCGAGAGCGCGGTGCGCACCGCCGGGGGGCGCGGCATCGCAGTCGTCTGGAACGACGCCGCATACGGTGCCGAGGTGCACCTCTACGGTCTGAAGGGCCTCGCCGAAGCGCCCATGCTCATCCCCGAGACCGATTTCGCCGGCCTCGCCTCCGCCGTCGGTGCGGAGGGCATCATCGTTCGTGAACTCGCCGACCTCGATCGGCTCGCCGCCTGGACGGCCGAGCCCGTCGGCTCCCGCCGCTTCCTGCTGCTCGACTGCCGCGTCTCGAGCACCGTGGTCGCGCCGTATCAGGAGGAGATCATCCGCGTGAACTCCTGACCGCGGCTGCCTGACCGCGGCTGCGGGACCGCGGCATCGTATACGATTCGTGCAAGAGTCCTCGACAACGAAGTGGAGCTTCCGTGATTGACCCCTCGCAGATCGCAGCGATCGCCGACGAGCTCATCGCCGCCGATCGCGATCGCTCGATCGTGCCACTCCTCAGAACGCGGCACCCCGAGATGACCGTCGACGACGCATACGCGGTGCAGGCACTCTGGGCGAAGCGGCGCGTGGCCGAGGGCCACCGCATCGTGGGTCGCAAGATCGGCCTCACCTCGAAGGTCATGCAGGTCGCCACGGGCATCACGGAGCCCGACTACGGGGTCGTCTTCGACGACATGGTCATCGAGTCCGGGGCATCCGTCGAATTCGACCGATTCTCGAACGTGCGCATCGAGGTCGAACTCGCCTTCGTGCTCGCGAAGCCGCTGCGGGGCCCGGATGCCACGATCTTCGACGTGCTCGACGCCACAGCCTACGTCGTGCCCGCGCTCGAGATCCTGAACTCGCACATCGAGATGGCGGGCCGCACGATCGTGGACACGATCAGCGACAACGCCGCGATGGGCGCGATGGTCATCGGCGGCCGACCGGTGAAGGTCGACGAGGTCGACCTCCGCTGGGTCTCGGCGCTGCTCTACCGCAACCAGACCATCGAGGAGTCGGGCGTCGCCGCCGCGGTGCTCGGTCACCCCGCGATGGGCGTGGCCTGGCTCGCGAACAAGCTCGCCCAGCACGGTCAGTCGCTCGAGACGGGCGAGATCATCCTGGCGGGGTCGTTCACCCGGCCCATGTGGGTCGAACGCGGCGACACCGTGCACGCCGACTACGGGCAGCTTGGAGCCATCACGTGCCGATTCGAGTGACCCTTCCCGACACCCTCACGACCCGCATCGAGGCGTCCGATCGCCCGCTCGTCGGAATGTGGGTGTGCTCTGGCAGCCCGATCATGGCCGAGCTCGCTGCGGGCAGCGGCCTCGACTGGGTGCTCATCGACGCCGAGCACTCCCCCAACGGTCTCGAGTCGATCCTCGCGCAGCTCTACGCGGTCTCGGCCTACCCCGTCGCTCCCGTCGTGCGTCCGCCGATCGGCGACGCCGTCGTGATCAAGCAGTACCTCGACCTCGGCGTACAGAACCTGCTCGTGCCCATGGTCGACTCCGCCGCGCAGGCCGCCGAGCTCGCTCGGGCGGTTCGCTATCCGACCGACGGGGTGCGGGGCGTCGGCGCCTCCCTTGCGCGATCGTCGCGCTGGAACCGCGTCGAGCGGTACCTTCCGGATGCCTCGTCGACGATCAGCCTCACGGTGCAGATCGAATCCGGGGCCGCCGTGGCCGTGGTCGAGGAGATCGCGGCGGTCGACGGAGTCAACGCCCTCTTCGTCGGGCCGGCCGATCTCGCCGCCTCGATGGGGCTGCTCGGCCAGCAGTCGCACCCCGACGTCGTCGAAGGCGTGCTGCGCTCGATCCGGGCTGGCGCCGCGGCCGGCAAGCCCGTCGGCGTGAATGCGTTCGTGGCCGAGGACGCCGAGCGGTACCTCGCCGCCGGCGCCTCCTTCGTGGCCGTCGGCGCCGACGTCGCGATCGTCGCGCGCGCATCGGAGGCGCTCGCTGATCGGTTCATCCGGTCGGATGCCGCGGTGTCGGCGCCTCCCGCAGTGGCCGAGCCGCCCCGCGCGGGCTACTGACGCACGCGACGAGGGCGGTCACGCCCGCTCCGCAGCGCGCTCGACACCGCTCGACACCGCTCGACACCGCTCGACACCGCTCGACACCGCTCGACACCGCTCGACAGATCGTATATGATTTCAGATATTGAGAGACGAGGGCGTCAATGACCGACGAAATCACCACCCCGGGCAAGATCATCGCCGTGCACCTCAACTACCGCTCGAGAGCGGAGCAGCGCGGCCGCACCCCGGCGCAACCGAGCTACTTCCTGAAGCCGGCATCCTCGGTCGCGCCGACCGGCGGCACGATCGAACGCCCGGCCGGTACCGAGCTGCTCGCCTTCGAGGGTGAGATCGCGCTCGTCATCGGCCTGCCCGCTCGCCGCGTCTCCCCCGACGACGGCTGGCTGCACGTCGCATCCGTCACCGCGGCGAACGACTTCGGCCTCTACGACCTGCGCGCCGCCGACAAGGGTTCGAACGTGCGCTCGAAGGGCGGCGACGGCTTCACGCCGCTCGGCCCGGGGATGATCCCCGCGTCCGCCGTTTCACCCGACGGGCTGCGCGTGCGCACGTGGGTCAACGGCGAACTCGTGCAAAACGACACGAGCGGCGGGCTGCTCTTCCCGTTCGGCCGGCTCGTCGCCGACCTCTCGCAGCACATGACCCTCGAGACCGGCGACGTCATCCTCACCGGAACACCCGCGGGCTCTTCCGTCGTCGTGCCGGGCGATGTGGTCGAGGTCGAGGTCGACGCACCGGATGCCCCCGGCGCACCGAGCACCGGCCGACTCGTGACCACCGTGACCGCGGGCGACGCACCGTTCGGCGACTTCGGCGCGAAGCCCGGCGTCGACGATCTCCAGCGGGTCGAAGCCTGGGGCTCCGAGGCAGATCTCGCCGCGGCAGTCGCTGCTGGGCGAGCGCGTCCAAAGCTCGCTGACCCGGTCGAAACGGGCGTTCCCGAGCGGCTCCCTTCGACATCGACAAGCTCAGGGAGCGAACAGTTCGAGCTGACCGACGAGCTGAAGGCCGCGATCGCCGGCGTCGCCGTCGCGACCCTCTCGGTCGCCCTGCGCAAGCGCGGCTACCACGACATCTTCATCGAGGGCGTCTCCGCGAACCATCCCGGCGCCCGCATCGTCGGCCGCGCGAAGACGCTGCGATTCATCCCCTTCCGCCCCGACCTCTTCGCGAGCCACGGCGGCGGGTTCAACGCGCAGAAGCTCGCCTTCGACACCGTCGCCCCGGGCGAAGTGCTCGTCGTCGAGGCCCGCGGCGAGCGCGGCACCGGCACGGTCGGCGACGTGCTCGCACTCCGTGCGCAGGTGCGTGGTGCCGCGGGCATCGTCACCGACGGCGGCGTGCGCGACTTCGACGCCGTCGCCGGGTTCGAGATCCCCGTGTTCTCACAGGGCCCGCACCCGAGCGTGCTCGGCCGCAAGCACGTGCCGTGGGAGGTCGACGTCACGATCGCGTGCGGCGGCGCCGCCGTGCAGCCAGGCGACGTCATCGTCGGCGACGGCGACGGCGTCATCGTGATCCCACCGCAGCTCGTCGAGGAGGTCGTCGCCGAGGCGGTCGAACAGGAACGGCAGGAGGCGTGGGTCGCCGAGCAGGTCGCCGGCGGGGCATCCGTCGACGGACTCTTCCCCATGAACGCCGAATGGCGCGCCCAGTACGAAGCCGAGATCACCCTTCGACAGGCTCAGGGCGCAGAAGTCGCTCAGGACGCAGAAGTCACTCAGGGCGCAGAGGTGGCTCAGGGCGCAGAGGTCGCTCAGGGCGCAGAGGTCGCCGATCGATGAGCGCCGAGAGCAAATCTCAACTCGCCTATCGATTCCTGCGCGAGCGAATCGACGACGGGCGCTACGTGCCCGGCTTCCGGCTCGTACTCGGCCAGATCGCCGCTGAACTCGACGTGAGCGTCGTGCCGGTGCGCGAAGCGATCCGACGCCTCGAAGCTGAGGGGCTCGTCACCTTCGAGCGCAACGTCGGCGCGCAGGTCGCGCTCATCAAGGAGACCGAGTACCTGCACACCATGCAGACGCTCGCCCTCGTCGAGGGGGCAGCCACCTCGCTGTCGGCGCCTCACCTCACGGCCGAGCACCTGCGGCGAGCGCGCGAGATCAACGAACGGATGCGGCGCACGCTCGACGACTTCGACCCGCACCGCTTCACCGAACTCAACCTCGAATTCCACGCAGTGCTCTTCGAGGAGTGCACGAACCCGCACATCCTTGAACTCGTGCACCGTGGGTGGAACCGCATGAAGGTGCTGCGCGACTCCTCGTTCAGCTTCGTGCCGGGCCGGGCCCACGAGTCCGTCGAAGAACACGAACACATCATCGCGCTCATCGAGACGGGAGCCGACCCGCTCGAGATCGAGCTCACGGCCCGCCGCCATCGCACCGCGACGCTCGACGCCGTGCTCGCCCACCAGTCGAAGCACAAGGCTGCAGGCTCGACGGATGCCGCTGCATCCGTTGTCCCAACCGACTCCACCGCCTCCGAAGCCCGCGCGGTCGACGCGACCGTCTGAGGCTCGAACACGAAGGAATCACGATGACCCACCACATCCCCGAGGGCCTGCCCGACCGCATCCGCCACTACATCGACGGCGAGTTCGTCGACTCGGTCGGCGGCGAGACGTTCGACGTACTCGACCCGGTCTCGAACGAGACCTACGTGCAGGCGGCGGCCGGCCAGCAGGCCGACATCGACCTCGCCGTCGCCGCCGCGAGGCGCGCATTCACCGAGGGCCCGTGGCCGCGGATGCTGCCTCGCCAGCGCTCCCGTGTGCTGCACAAGGTCGCCGACCTCGTGGAGGCGAGCGACCGCCGCCTCGCCGAACTCGAGACCTTCGACACGGGCCTGCCGATCACGCAAGCGCTCGGCCAGGCGCAGCGCGCCGCCGAGAACTTCCGCTTCTTCGCCGACCTGATCGTCGCCCAGCGCGACGACACCTACAAGGTGCCCGGCCGCCAGGTGAACTACGTCAACCGCAAGCCGATCGGCGTCGCGGGCCTCATCACCCCGTGGAACACGCCCTTCATGCTCGAGTCGTGGAAGCTCGCCCCGGCCCTCGCGACCGGCAACACGGTCGTGCTGAAGCCGGCCGAGTTCACGCCGTTGTCGGCATCGCTCTGGGCCGAGATCTTCCGCGAGGCCGGCGTGCCCGACGGCGTCTTCAACCTCGTCAACGGGCTCGGCGAAGAGGCCGGCGACGCGCTCGTGAAGCATCCGGATGTGCCGCTCATCTCCTTCACCGGCGAGAGCCGCACCGGCCAGATCATCTTCGGCAACGCCGCGCCGTTCCTGAAGGGGCTCTCGATGGAGCTCGGCGGCAAGTCGCCCGCCGTCGTGTTCGCCGACGCCGATCTCGACGACGCGCTCGATGCCACCGTGTTCGGGGTGTTCTCCCTCAACGGCGAGCGCTGCACGGCGGGCTCGCGGGTGCTCGTCGAGCGACCGATCTACGACGACTTCGTCGCGCGCTACGCCGAACGCGCTCGCAACATCGTGGTCGGCGACCCGCACGACCCGAAGACCGAGGTGGGCGCGCTCGTGCACCCCGAGCACTACGAGAAGGTCATGTCGTACGTCGAGATCGGCAAGGGCGAGGGGCGGCTCGTCGCGGGCGGCGGCCGGCCGGAAGGGCTGCCGACCGGCAACTATGTCGCACCGACGGTGTTCGCGGATGTCGCACCTGACGCCCGCATCTTCCAGGAGGAGATCTTCGGGCCCGTCGTCGCGATCACCCCGTTCGACACCGATGAGGAGGCGCTCGCGCTCGCGAACGACACCCGCTACGGCCTTGCCGCCTACATCTGGACGAACAACCTGAAACGCGCCCACAACTTCGCCCAGTCGGTCGAGGCGGGCATGGTGTGGCTGAACTCGAACAACGTGCGGGACCTCCGCACCCCGTTCGGCGGGGTCAAGGCGTCGGGTCTCGGGCACGAGGGCGGCTACCGCTCGATCGACTTCTACACCGACCAGCAGGCCGTGCACATCACCCTGAACCAGGCGCACTCGCCGCGCTTCGGCCGCGGCTGACCCCTCTCCCGTTCCCTGACCCCTCTCCCGTTCCCTGACCCCTCTCCCGTTCCCTGAGCCTGTCGAAGGGAATACCACAGCACCCCCTTCGACAGGCTCAGGGGGCGCACTCGAGCAAGGACGCTGACATGCAACTCCCCGAACCCGTCGTGACGACCACCGACCCGATCCCCGCCCCGGCAGACCGCATCCCCACCCCGCACGCGACCCCGCCCGACATCGTGCGCTGCGCGTACATGGAACTCGTCGTCACCGACCTCGAGGCTTCGCGCCGCTTCTACGTCGACGTGCTCGACCTCGTCGTCACCGAGGAGGACGAGAACACCGTCTACCTGCGCTCGTACGAGGAGTTCATCCACCACAACCTCGTGCTGCGCAAGGGCCCGGTCGCCGCGGTCGCCGCTTTCAGCTACCGGGTGCGCACGCCTGAAGACCTCGACCGCGCGGTCGACTTCTACGAGGAGCTCGGCTGCCGCGTCGAGCGCCGCCCCGAGGGATACACCAAGGGCATCGGCGACTCGGTGCGCGTCGAAGACCCGCTCGGCTTCCCGTACGAGTTCTTCTACGACGTCGAGCACGTCGAGCGGCTCTCGTGGCGCTACGACCTCTACACGCCGGGCGCCCTCGTGCGGCTCGACCACTTCAACCAGGTCACTCCCGACGTGCCCAGGGCCGTGAAGTACATGGAAGACCTTGGCTTCCGAGTCACCGAAGACATCCAAGACGAACACGGCACGACGTACGCGGCCTGGCTGCGCCGGAAGCCCACGGTGCACGACACCGCCATGACCGGTGGCGACGGCCCCCGTATGCACCACGTCGCGTTCGCGACCCACGAGAAGCACAACATCATCGCGATCTGCGACAAGCTCGGCGCACTGCGCATGAGCGACGTCATCGAACGCGGCCCCGGCCGACACGGCGTCTCGAACGCGTTCTACCTGTACGTGCGCGACCCCGACGGCCACCGCGTCGAGATCTACACGCAGGACTACTACACAGGCGACCCCGACAACCCCGTCGTCACCTGGGATGTGCACGACAACCAGCGACGCGACTGGTGGGGCAACCCCGTCGTGCCGAGCTGGTACACGGATGCCTCGCTGGTGCTCGACCTCGACGGCAAACCGAAGCCCGTGGTCGCCCGCACCGACGAGTCCGAGATGGAGGTCACGATCGGCGCCGACGGCTTCTCGTACACCCGCAAAGACGACGAGGCGCAGGGCTTCAAGCTCGGTCACACCCTGTAGCGCCCTGCTGCTGTGCAGAACTCCGGATCGGCCGCAGGACACGCGGTTCCTCGCGCGCATCATGCGGCGTGTCACCCGCCGAATCCGGAGTTGCGCACAGCACCCGCCGCGAGATGCACTCCACGCACCATCAGCAGTCGGATCGCGGTCTCGACCGACTCCCACTCGCGGAGCACCTGCCGGTGGCTGAACGAGATGTGCGTATAGCCGATCGCCTTCAGCCATGCCCAACGACTTCGGTCGCGGTCGAACGCGCCGGGCTGAGAGTGCGGCCCCTCCCCGTCGACCTCGAAGATCAGCCGTTCGCCGATGAGGAAGTCCGCCCAGAATCCGCCGGGCAGTGCGACCTGCGGCGTCGCCGGGATCCCGGCGACGCGGAATCTCTCGCGCGCGACAGTCTCAGCGACTGCCTGGCTGCTCGGACTCGAGCGATGCGCGATCCGTTGCAGCGAGCCAGGCAGCCGCTCGAGGAGCCGAGCGAAACCGAGGTCGTCGAGGAGCTGCGGTCGCTCCGCCCTCCACTCGACCAGCTCCCGAGCGGAGTCGAGCGCGCACAGCGCATCCAGCTCGGGCACGCAGGCGAGCATCTCGGCAAGGCATTCCTCGAGAGACACGATGACGCCGTTCGCCGGCCGGTGCTGCTCCCAGTGCAACCGCACGCGCCCGCCCGCCTCGGCCACACGAACCGGCGTCGACCGATCATCGGGATCGCGCAGGCGTGTCGCATGAGGTCCGACGTGCACGTGCAGTTCGGAGGCATCGGTGAGCACCCGCAGCCCATGAAGACGTGCGGCAGAGATGCAGGCGAGTCGGCCGCCCACCCGCACTGCACGCTTGGCGGGTGGCGGCAGGGCCGGCTCCACGAACACGCCGCGACGGGCGCGCTCGATCTCACGGCGTTCGAGCGCTGCCGTGATCGCGCGACGACTCAGTCCGGCCGCGAGCAGATCGGCCGCCGTGCAGACTCCGCCGAACGCACGCACGACATCTCGAGCATCGACCATGGCCCGAGCATGACGGCGTCCGCCGATGCATCCGCCGCCAGCCGCGCCCCGGTGCCGGCCCCTGACAGATCCGCCCCTGTGGAGGCCGAGTGGTGGGACGGCCCCGTGCACAACTCCGGAGCAGAACCGTGACACGCCGGATCAACATCCCGAGACTCGGCGAGTCGTAGCTCCGATCCGGAGTTCGGGTCGGCTTCACCGTCTTCTCGTTCATCTGCTCGTCTCCCCCGAGACATCCGCGATGCCTAGCGTCGTTCGCGGCACGCGCCCTCAGCGCCCGCCGCCGACGACGACAGGAGATTCGACAGATGCCAGAGAAGTTGCCCATCAGCCGCCGAACGATCCTCACCGCGGGGGGTCTCGGCATGCTCGGCGCCGCCCTGCCGACCGTGGCCCACGCCGAGACCATCGACGAGCTGCAGACGACCTCGGGTCGACCGCGACCGAAGGCGCCGAAGCTGCGGTTCGACGACGACGGCACCTTCAAGATCGTGCAGTTCAACGACACTCAAGACGACGAGCTGACCGACCGGCGCACGGTCGAACTCATCGAGAAGACCCTCGACGCGGAGCAGCCCGACTTCGTGCTCATCAACGGCGATGTCATCACCGGCGGGTGCGAGACCCGGCTCGCGGTGAAGCAGGCGATCAACAATGTCGTGTGGCCGATGGAGAGCCGCGGCATCCCGTGGGCGGTCACCTATGGCAACCACGACGAGGACTCGCTGCCGCAGTCAGGTGTGAACGAGGCGATGATGCTCGACTTCTACCGCAGCTACGACTTCAACATGAACGCCGAGAACATCGCCGGTGTCACGGGCACCGGCAACACGATCGTGCCGATCCGCACGGCCGGCCGCGGCAACGACACGGCCTTCAGCCTGTGGCTCCTCGACTCGGGGCGCTACGCGCCGGGCGACATCGACGGCCAGAACTTCGACGGCTACCCCACTTGGGACTGGCTGCGCATGGACCAGGTGTCGTGGTACCGCTCGGAGTCGCAGCGGCTCGAGAAGAAGCTCAAGCGCAAGGTTCCGGGCCTGATGTTCATCCACATCGCACTCTGGGAACACCGCTTCATGTGGTGGGGCGGCGTCGACACCCGTACCGAAGCGGATGCCGCGCGCGGCCTCGCCCGGCACGGCATCGTGGGCGAACGCAACGAAGACGAGTGCCCCGGACCCTTCAACTCGGGCATGTACAACGCGATCCTCGAGCGTGGCGACGTCAAGGGCGTGTTCGTCGGCCACGACCACGTCAACGACTACGTCGGCAACTACTACGGCGTGCTGCTCGGCTATGCGCCGGGCACCGGCTTCGGCGCCTACGGGCTGTCGGGGACGGAGCGCAACCGCATGCGCGGCGGGCGCGTCTTCGAGCTCACGCAAGCAGGCGCCGACGTCGCCGACGTCACCATCGACACCCGGGTCGTCTACGCGCGCGACCTCGGCATCGACCTGACCGCGAACGACCAGCCGATGGAGCCGACGCCTCTCGCGCCGAAGCAAGCCGCGATCTGACGTTCCACCCGGTCACCGATGCGGGGCGGGGTCGGCGGTTCCGCCCCGCATCAGGCTTCGGCGAGGAAGCCGATCGCGGCCTTCTTGAAGGCCCGCGCAGTGAGCGTTGAAACGTGGTCGCGGCCGGGGATCGACACGAAGTCGGCACCCCAGTCGAGAGCGAGCTCCCGCGCACCCACGGGCACAGGGTCGTTTTCACCGGCGATGAAGAGTACAGGGATGCCTCCCGGAATCGAAAGCGGCGCACCCGACACGCCCTCGATGACGGCGAGGAGCGCCTCACGGTCGGCGCCGGCCGTGATCGCAGGCCGGAGCACCTGCTCGATGAGCGGGTTCCCCGGCGGCTCGTCGCGCAGCAGCACGGCTCGCACCTCGTCGAGGTCCCATGAGGCGAAGAGTTCGCTCGGCCCTGCGCCACCGATCACGACTCGGCGTACGCGCTCGGGCGCACTCGCGGCGAATGCCGAGACGACCCGGTTGCCCATGGAGTACCCGATGACGTCGACCTCGTCGACACCGGCGGAGTCGAGCACGGCGATCAGGTCCGCTCCGAGCCGCTCAGGCGCATACGAATCTGCGTCGACCGGCTTGTCGCTCTCGCCGTGTCCGCGGAGGTCGAGGGTGATCGTCGCTCGTCCGGCATCTTCGAGCGCCCGGATCCAGCCCGTGCCCTCCCATGTGACTGCGGCGTCGGAGGCGAAGCCGTGCACGAGCAGCACCGGCGGCAACCCGGCGCCCGCGCCCGCGCCGCGATCGCCGCCGTCGCCGCCGCCGCCGTCGCGTACGCGGTAGCCGATGAGCACCCCATCGGGGGACTCGGCGTAGAGTGTCGGCGCTTGGGCAGGTTCGACCTGCCTCACGAGGCGTCCTCGCCGAGCACCGACGACTCGGCGATGACGGCGCCGGCGTGGCCGAGCTCGGCGAGTGCGGCCTCCGACGACTCGGGTGCGACACCAGCCACGAGATCGGTGAAGATCCGCACGCGCTGGCCGTGCTCGACAGCATCGAGTGCACTGGCCCGCACGCAGTAGTCTGTGGCGATGCCGACGATGTCGATCTCGGTGATGCCACGGGCGACGAGCACTTCACTCACGGTCGCCCCCGCATCATCCGTGCCCTCGAAGATCGAGTATGCGGGCGCACCCTGGCCCTTGCGGATGTGCACGTGGACGCCCGAGGTGTCGAAGTCGGGGTGATACTCGGCCCCGGGTGTGTCGGCGACGCAGTGCGTCGGCCAGGTGTCGACGAAGTCGGGTTCGTCGTCGCCTGCGAAGTGGCCTCCGTTGTCGGAATCCCCCGAATGCCAGTCTCGGGATGCCGCGACGAGGTCGTACTCGCCCTGATGCTGTGTGAGCAGGCGGGTGATGCCGGCGGCGACGGCAGCCCCGCCGTCGACACCGAGCGCTCCGCCCTCTGTGAAATCGTTCTGCACGTCGATGATGAACAGGGCCCTGGTCATGGCTCGCTCCTTCGCACGTCGGTCACGGCTCGATTCGGCCGCCGAGACCATTCTTCCAGTGTCGCGCCCGTGCTGCCCGATGTTCAGCGTTGAGCGAAGCCGGCGATCACTGATTGGAGAGGTTGTCGCCGCAGAGGAAGAACCCGGTCGTGAGCGTGTCGATCGCCTGCTTCGCGTCGTCGGAGACGTCGCCGAGGGCGTAGATCGCGAAGGTCAGCGTGGAGCCGTCTTGCGCCCGTACGACCCCTGCGAGCGTGTAGCCGGTGTCGATCCATCCAGTCTTGGCCGACACCGCGCCGTCGGCGACCGAGTTGTCGCCCGAGAACCGGTCGTCGTAACTCAGGGACCCGCGCTCGCCGGAGACGGGCAAACCGTCCATGAGCACGCCGAGGTTGCCCTCGCGCGCGTTGATCTTCACGAACAGCTGGGTGAGATACGACGGGGGCACTGCGTTGTTGTCGGAGAGGCCCGAGCCGTCGACCACGACTATGCCGGTCGTGTCGATCCCATACGTCGCAAGGCCCTGGAGCACACCCGCGTTGATGGCGCCGAAGGTATTGCCCGAGCCGGTCTCGATCGCGACGAGCCGGGCGAGCATCTCGGCCGCGGTGTTGTCGGAGACGACGAGTGCCTTGTCGACGATCTGCGCGACGGTCGGCGACTGCACCTGCCCGAGCTGCTGTGCGCCTGCGGGAGCGGTGCCCCGTTCGATCGCGCCGATGCCGCCGAGCGCGCTCGCGAAGGCGTCACCGGCACGGCTCACGGGGTCGGCGCTGCGCCATGAGGTGTTCGCACCGGGGTCATCGCGGTCGCCGTCGACCATGAGTGCGGCGACGTTCGCCATGTAGCCGTCCTCGCGCTCCTTGATCGCCCAGCTCGGCTCCCACTCGTCGCCGCTGAAGTAGCTCGCGTCGAGGATGAGCTTCGTGAGCGGCGGGTTGGCGGGCTCGGCCGCCCACGCGGCCTTCACCTGTGCCGCGAGCTCGTCGAGGTGCGCCGCGCCCGGGTACACGGTCTCGGTGCCGCTCGAAGTGCGGGAGAGGGTGGCGTCGCCGCCACCGACGAGTACGACCGAGCCGGGCTCGCTCCCCTTCATGACGGTCGTCGCCGTGCGGTAGTCGGGCCCCAGCACCGACAGCGCCGCGGCCGAGGTCAGCACCTTCATGACGCTCGCGGTGCGGGATGCGGTCGTGCCGCCGCGGTCGTAGAGCACCTCACCGGTCGACGCGTTCATCACTTGCGCCTGGAAGTTCGCGAGCCGCCCGTCGGCCGCGCGATCGGCGACCGAACAGGTGCGGAGCCGGGTCGCCGCGGCCGGTGCGGCGGGTACCGGCCGCGCCGGATCGACCGTCGGCGTCGGGGTGGGCGTCTCGATGAGCGCAACGGATGCCTCGCCGCCGCCGTTGCTCGCCGCTCCGACCGCAACCGCGCCGGCCCCGATCAGACCGAACGCGAGCACGCCGCCCGTGATCATCAACGGCAGGCGGTGCTTGCGGGCGAACGTCGCGATGGTGGTCAGTACGCCGTTCGTCGACGGAGCGTCGGCAGACTGGGTTTCAGCGGCGGGAGTCGTGGCGACGGGAGTTGCGGGATCCGGATGCTCGGCGGCCAGGAGCTCGGTCGCCGCGAGCTCGGTATCGAGGATCTCGGTCGGGAGGATCTCGCTCGCCGCGAGATCGACGTCGAATATCTCGGTACCCGCAGTTTCGATCGCCGAAGACTCGGTCGCCGAAGACTCGGTCGCCGAAGACTCGGGTACCGAAGACTCGGTCGCCGACGTCTCGGTTACCGAAGAGTCGGGTACCGAAGGCTCGGTCGCCGAAGGCTCGGTCGCCGACGTCTCGGTCGCCGCCGTCTCGGTCGCCGAAGACTCGCCGGGAGACGCGGCGCCGCCGTTCGACGGGTCGCCTGCGTCAGGGGTCTCCCCTGCGGCATCCGTCTCGTCGATCACCCGGGAATCCTACGCGAGCCTTCCTCAAGAGAACCTGATCATGCGCCGGAATCACGTGCCGACGGTGTCATTCTCCCGGGTAGACGAGCCCGATCTGCCGGCGGATCTCGTCGAGCGACGCCATGATCGCGACGGTCTCATCGATCGGCAGGAGGTCTCCTGAGAGTGTGCCCGCGGCGACGAGACGCTCGACCGCTTCAGCCTGATACTGCATGCCGCGCCCGGTGACCTCGGAGCGGTACTCCTCGATCACGGTGCCGTCGGCGGCGACGACGCGGAACGTCGTCGGGGTGTACCAGACGTGGTCGATCTCGATGCGGGCGGCGGTGCCGAGCACGACAGCCGTGTTCGGGCCCTTCGTGTCACTCGCCGAGAACGTGACCGCCGTGCGCCCGCCTTCGTAGCCGAAGACTGCAGCGATGTGTGCGTCGGCGCCCGTCGTCTTGAAGGTGGCCGAAGCCTGGATGGTGCTGGGCTCACCGAAGATGTCCCACGCGAACGAGATCGGGTAGATGCCGAGGTCGAGCAGGGCTCCGCCGCCGAGCTCGAGCGCGTTGATGCGGTGTGCGGGATCGTCGGAGAGCAGCTGGGTGTGGTCGGCGATGAGCGAGCGCACCTCGCCGAGCGTGCCCTCGGCGATGATCTCGCGGATGCGCGCCATGTGCGGCAGGTACCGCGTCCACATCGCCTCGAGCGCGAGCAGGCCCTTCGCGGCGGCGAGTTCGGCGACCGCGCGCGCCTCATCGGCGTTGACGGTGAACGCCTTCTCGACGAGCACGTGCTTGCCTGCCTCGAGGGCGAGGGTCGCGTTCGCGGCGTGCATCGGATGCGGCGTGGAGACGTAGATCACGTCGACCTCTGGGTCGGCCACGAGCGCCTCGTAGCTGCCGTGCGCATTCGGGATGCCGAACTCCGCGGCGAACGCGTCGGCGCCCTCCTGCGAGCGCGAGCCCACCGCTTGCACGGTGAATCCGTTGAGCTTCAGGTCATTGGTGAAGGCATGGGCGATGCCGCCGGTCGCAAGGATTCCCCATCGCAGTCGTTCCGTCATACGCGACAGCCTATTCGGCTCGCGCACACGCGACTCACGTGTGCGCCCGCTCCGGTTGCCGTCAGCCGCAGTACTCGGTGGGAACGCCGGGCTCCGGCGACGACGTGATCGCCATCACCAGACCGTCTTGGACGGTGAAGACGATCCATCCGCCCGAATCGGGCACGCTGTAGAAGTTGGTGCCTCCGTACTCACGGGTGAGTTCGAGGTCGGAGTACGTCGATTCCAGCTCGGCGAAGGCCGCACCGAGCACGATGCCTGCTGCCGTGGACGGCGAGTTCTCCAGCGTGGCATCGGCATTCCAGCCGTCGACGCCGACCCACTTCACCGTCTCATTGCCGTCATCGTCGACGACGAGGAACGGCGGGAACAGGTCAGCGGTGAAGTGCCTCACACCCGGATTCGGGCAACCGTCGTCGGCGGTCGCATACGGCCCCAGGCTGCTTCCCTGGGCAGGAAGCGACGAACCTCGCTCGATCGGCCCGACGCCCGCACCGCTGATGATCCACGATGACGGATCGTCGACATCGACGGCAGTCTGCGTCGGCTCGGCCGTCGCGGAGGCCGTCGGAGATGCGCTCGCAGAGGGTGTCGACGTCGACTGTGGCGAGCCTTCTGCCGACATGGCGCACCCGGCGAGCAGGAGGATCGCCGCGATCGGCGCGAGGGAGATCAGTCTCTGCATGAGTGGACAGTAGCGGAGATCGACGATCCGGCGCGACTGTCGGCGTGAAGATCAGTGCCAGTCCTGAGTCCACCCCGGTACTGGGAACTGCGGCAGTCACGAGGTCGACGTACCGTGATCGTGACGCGCGCATGTTTCTCCAGCGCGACACACGAACGGCCCGGAGAACCCGGGCCGTTCGTGCGCCGGGAAGGAGAAGTCGAGTGAATCACAGTTGCGCCGATGACTCTTGATTCCGGGTCTGTCAGGATCAAGCCATGAATGACGATGATCTTCGCGTCTGGGCCCAGCAGGTCTGGGCTGCATACGAGGTGCACCGAACCTGTCGATTCGGACGATGCGTCTGTTCATCGAGGACTACGAGCGGGTTCGCGTCGAACAACGAGATCGCCGCAGCGACGGCGAGTGACCCAGAGGTCGAACGCCCGGATCGACCCTGCTCTGACCTGCACCCTCGACGGCACGGAGCGGAAGCGAAGAAGGGCCCGAATCTCTTCGGGCCCTTCAATAATGGAGCCGCCTGTGGGAATCGAACCCACGACCTTCTCATTACGAGTGAGACGCTCTGCCGACTGAGCTAAGGCGGCGTGGCATCCGGGCGCTCAAAGCGCACCGGGTGGCACGAGAATCAATGTTAGCGGGTTTCGCAACCGTCGATGACCACCATCAGCACTTCGGATCGCTCGCCGGCACGGTGCCGTCGAGCAAGTACGACTCGACCACGTCGTTGATGCACGAGTTCGATTTGTTGTACGCCGTGTGGCCCTCACCCTCGTAGGTGACGAGCACTCCGCTGTCGAGTTGCTCGGCGAGGGCGACGGCCCACTCGTACGGCGTGGCCGGGTCACCCGTCGTGCCGATGACGAGGATCGGCGCGGCACCCTCAGCGTGGACCTCGGCCCGCTCGCGGTCGCCCTGATAGGGCCAATTGATGCATCCGAGGTCGCCGAACCCGAAGTACGGCCCGATGATCGGGGCGACCTCCGCAACGGCGGCGGCCTTCTCGCGCATCACCGCGACGTCGGACTGGTAGGTGTAATCGAGGCAGTTCACCGCACTGAATGCTTCGGCCGAATTGTCGAGATAGGTGCCGTCTTCGCTCCGACCGTTGTAGCCGTCGGCGAACGAGAGCGCCATATCGGCGTCGCCGAACATCACGGCCTCGAACATGTCGTTCAGGTACGGCCACGAGTCGACGCTGTACAGCGGGTAGATGATCGCCGTGACGAGGGTGTCGGCGCCCACGAGGCGTCCGTCGGTGCCGCGCAGCGGGCTCTGGTCGACGGATGCCAGGAGCCGGCTGATCTCGTCGGCAGCTTCGTCGACCGTGCCGTCGAACGGACATTCAGTGCCCGAGAGACAGAACTCGAGGTAGGCCTTCAGGGCGTTCTCGAACCCGACGGCCTGGGCCTGGGAGACTTCGGACTCGCTCGCGGCGGGGTCGATCGCCCCGTCGAGCACGAGCCGGCCGACATTGTCGGGGTAGAGCTCGGCGTACGTGGCACCGAGGAAGGTGCCATAGGAGTAGCCGAGGTAGTTGAGCTTCTCGTCGCCGAGGATCGCGCGAAGCAGGTCGAGGTCACGCGCGGCGCTCTCGGTGTCGACGTTGCCGAGCAGCTCGCCGGTCTGCTCGCTGCACGCCTGACCGAAGTCGGCCTCGATGGCCTCGGCCGCGGCGATCCACTCGTCGCTGCCCCGCTCGCCGGGCGTGATGCCGTAGAGGTACTCATCCATCTCGGGTGCGTCGTAGCAGGCCACCCCTGCCGAGCGCCCGACGCCCCGGGGATCGAACCCGACGACGTCGTACCGCTCCTGCAGAGGCTTGCCGACGGCAAAGTCGAGGGAGTCCATCACGAAGTCGTAGCCTGAGCCGCCGGGCCCGCCCGGGTTCACGAGCAGCGAGCCGATCTTGTCACCGGTCGCGACGTGCCGCACGAGGGCGAGCTCGGTCTCGCCTGCCGCAGGGTCGCTCCAGTCGAGCGGCGCCTTCGCCGTGGCGCAGCCCATGTCGTCGCCGCATCGCTCCCACTTCAGCACCTGCGAGTAGAAGGGTTCGAGTTCGGCGTCGACCTCTTCGCCCGTCGGCGTCGAGACCGGCTGCTCGACGTTCAGCATCGAGGGCACGCAGCCGCTCAGCGCGAGCAGCGCCGCCAGGGCACCGACGACCGCGATCGCACGGATGCCACGAGGCATTCCTTCGCCTGGCTCGGGGCGGCGTCGTCTGGCGGTGTTGTGACGCGTGTCGGTCATGCGGCCCCTCGTTCGGTGGTCGGTCGTCGGATGGCGGAGACGAGCATCGCCTCGAGTGCGAGGGCAGGCTGCACGTTGCCGTCGATGCGGGTGCGCGCCAGCTGGATGGCGTCGAGCGTCGCGAGCGTGCGCGCAGGCGTCGCGGATGCCGCTGCCCGCTGCATGCCCGCCTCGAGCTCACGGTTGACGAGCGGCACGTCAGCGGCGAGCTGGATGAGCAGGATGTCGCGGTAGAGCGACGCGAGGTCGACGAGAATGCGGTCGATGCCGTCGCGGAGGCTGCGGGTCGCTCTGCGCTTCTGATCGTCTTCGAGGGCCTTCAGTTGGGGGCGCAGCGCGTTGGGCACCGCCTGCCCCGGAGCGACGCCGAGTGAGTGCAGGGCGTGTGCCCGCTCTTCGGCATCGCGCAGCTCGCTGATCGCCTTGGCGTCTTCGCCGGCGATCTCGATGAACCGTGCCGCCGTCGCCACGGCTCCGGAGGTCGAACGCACCGCGAGCGCGAGCTCGAGGGTCTCGGACCTGCGACGCCTCGCCTCATCGTTGGTCGCGAGCCGATGCGCCATGCCGATATGGCTCTGCGCCTCGCGTGCTGCACGTTCGGCGAGCACGGGATCGACGCCGTCGCGGCGCTCGAGGAGGGCCGCGACATCCGCGACGCTCGGCACTTGGAGTCGAACCGAGCGCACGCGCGACCGGATCGTGGGAATGAGGTCGGCTTCGCTCGGTGCGCAGAGGATCCACACGGTGCGGTCGGGCGGCTCTTCGAGTTCTTTGAGCAGGAAGTTCGAGGTCTGCTCGGTCATGCGGTCGGCGTCTTCGACGATGATGACCCGATGCCGCCCGATCGATGGTGCGTAGTGCGAGCGGCGCACGATATCGCGCACGTCATCGCGCTTGATGATGACGCCCTCGGTCGCGAGCACGTGCAGATCGGGGTGACTGCGCGCATCGACCTGCGCCTGAGTGCGCTCGTCGCCGTCGGGGTCGCCAGAGATGAGCGCCGTCGCGAACGCATACGCGAGGTTCGAGCGACCGGAGCCGGGCGGGCCCGTCACCAGCCAGGAGTGCGTCATCTGCTGTGCGCCCGCGCCCGTCGCGCGCGCGCCTGGCGTCGGCCCGTCGTTGCCGGCTGCAGCGTTGCCGGCTGCAGCGGCGTCACCGTCGAGCGGCGGCGCACCGCGAGTGGGTGCACCGGCGGACTCTGCGGCCGCTCGGAACAGCGCGATCGCGGCATCCTGCCCGGTCAGCTCACTCCACACACTCACGCGTCAACGCTACCGTCAGCCGCTGTCACGCGGGCCCGTCCGACGACGCTTTGCGGCGGGGAGGACACGCGGCGAACCACCGCACAGGCGCAAACCGTCGCACGAACGGTGAGCACGCTCAGAGGAGACCAGCCACGCGTACGCGGATCGCTTCGGCGATCTCGTCGATCGGCGACGAGGCGTCGACGACGAGGAAGCGCTCGGGCTCGGCGGCGGCGAGCTCGAGGTACGCCCCGCGAACCCGGTCGTGAAACTCGGATGCCTCGGCCTCGAGCCGGTCGTACCGCGTGCGTGCCCCGTCGAGACGGGTACGAGCCGAGGCTGCGTCGAGGTCGAGCAGGATCGTGAGGTCGGGCAGGAGCCCTTCGGTCGCCCACTCGGACAGCCCGCGCACGGCTGCGGGGTCGAGCACGCGGCCCGCTCCCTGATACGCGACCGACGAGTCGATGTACCGATCCTGGATGACGACGTCGCCTCGCGCGAGCGCCGGCCGCACGACGGTCGCGATGTGATGTGCTCGATCCGCGGCGTAGAGCAGCGCCTCGGCGCGGGGCGCGATGTCGCCGCGGTGGTGCAACACGATCTCGCGCACCTCCACACCGACGTCGGTGCCGCCTGGCTCGCGCGTGCGCACGACGGTGCGGCCCTCTCCGGCAAGCCACGCCCCGAGGCGTTCAGCCTGCGTGGTCTTGCCAGACCCGTCGCCGCCCTCGAGGGTGATGAAGAGCCCGGTGCTCACTTCTTGGCCGCCGCCTTCTTCGGGGCACGCTTGGCCGGAGCCTTCTTCGCGCGCGGCGCGGCCGGACCCTTGTCTCGCTTGATCTGGAGCAACTCCACGGCGCGTTCGAAGGTGATCTCTTCCACCGACTCCGCACGCGGGATGGTCGCGTTCGTGGTGCCGTCGGTGACGTACGGGCCGAACCGGCCGTCTTTCACCTTGATGGGCTTGCCGCTCACCGGATCTGCCTCGAACTCCTTGAGGGCACTCGACGCCGTGCGGGCGCCGTACTTCGGCTGAGCGAACAGCTCGAGCGCTCCGTCGAGGCCGATCTCGAGGATCGCGTCTTCGCTCGGCAACGTGCGGGTGTCGGTGCCCTTCTTGAGGTACGGACCGTAGCGACCGTTCTGGGCGGTGATCTCGACACCGGACTCGGGGTCGATGCCCACGACGCGCGGCAGGCTCAGGAGCTGCAGCGCGGTGTCGAGGTCGATCTCTCCGACCTGCATGTCCTTGAACAGTGACGCGGTGCGCGGCTTCTCGGCGACGGGCTTCTTCGCGGCGCGCTTCGCCTTCGGCTTCGGCGCGTCGGCCACCTCGCCTGTGACGGGGTCGACGGATGCCGCGGCATCCGCCTCGGGTGCTGCTGCGGGCTCCGGTGTTGGCTCGAGCTCGGTGACGTACGGGCCGAATCGGCCGTCTTTCACGACGATCTCTTTGCCGTTCTCGGGGTTCACGCCGAGCACTCGGGCCTCTTGAACGGGCGCAGCGATGAGCTCACGGGCCTTCGCCTCGGTGAGCTCGTCGGGTGCGAGACCTTCGGGCAGGTTCACTCGGCGGGGTGGCGCGTCGGGCGCCGCCGTCTCGTCGACCGTCTCGAGGTAGGGGCCGTACTTGCCGATTCGCAGCGTGATGTCGGGCGCGATGACGACGGAGTTGATCTCGCGCGCGTCGATCTCACCGAGGTTGTCGACGACTTGGCGCAGGCCCCGGTGCTTGTCGGAGCCGAAGTAGAAGCTCGACAGCCAGTCGACGCGGTCGGCCTCGCCTGCGGCGATGTGGTCGAGGTCGTCTTCCATCTCTGCGGTGAAGTCGTACTCGACGAGGTCGCCGAAGTGCTCTTCGAGCAGTCGCACGACAGAGAACGCGATCCAGCTCGGCACGAGCGCCTGGCCGCGTTGCGTGACGTAGCCGCGGTCGAGGATCGTCGAGATGATCGACGCGAACGTCGACGGGCGGCCGATGCCGAGCTCTTCGAGCCGCTTGACCAGGCTCGCCTCGGTGTAGCGCGGGGGCGGTGAGGTTTCGTGGCCCTTGGCCTCGAGGTCGGCCATGTTCAGCGACTGACCCTCTTTCAACGGCGGGAGCTTGGCCTCACCCGGCGTCTCCTCGGCGTTGCGCTCTTCGTCGCGGCTCTCCTCATAGGCGGCGAGGAAGCCGCGGAAGGTGATGACGGTACCGCTCGCGGTGAACTCGGCGATCGTTCCGGCGACCGGCACCGATGCCTCGGCGGGAGCCGCAGCATCCGCTGCCGTAGGCCCGACCTCGATGGTGACGGTGGCCGTCTGGCCCTTCGCGTCGGCCATCTGGGATGCGACGGTTCGCTTCCAGATGAGGTCGTAGAGCTTGAACTCGCTGCCGCGGAGCACGCTCTGCAGCTCGGAGGGTGTGCGGAACACCTCGCCCGACGGACGGATCGCCTCGTGAGCTTCTTGCGCATTCTTCGATTTGCTGGCGTAGGCGCGGGGCTTGTCGGGAATCGAGTCGGCGCCGTAGAGCTTCGTCGCTTGCGTGCGGGCCGCGGTGATCGCCTGCTGCGAGAGCGACGACGAGTCGGTACGCATATAGGTGATGTAGCCGTTCTCGTAGAGCGACTGCGCCACGCGCATAGTGTCACGCGCCGAGAGGCGGAGCTTGCGCGCCGATTCCTGCTGCAGGGTCGACGTCGTGAACGGCGCCGCCGGGCGGCGGGAGTAGGGCTTGGACTCGACCTTGGAGACGGTACGCGAGACCGTGTCGGCGGAGAGCGCGGCGACGAGCGCACCGGCCGTCGCCTCGTCGAGCACGACGGCCTTGCCCTTCAGCTTGCCGGTGTCGTCGAAGTCGCGGCCGGTCGCGACGCGGTCGCCGCCGAGCCGCACGAGCTTCGCCTCGAACGAGGGTGAACCGTCGGTTGCCTCGGCCGAGAAGCGCCCGGCGAGGTCCCAGTAGCCTGCCGCGACGAACGCGAGTCGCTCTCGCTCACGGTCGACCACGAGTCTCGTCGCCGCCGACTGGACGCGACCGGCCGACAGGCCGGGCCCGACCTTGCGCCAGAGCACGGGCGAGATCTCGTAGCCGTAGATGCGGTCGAGGATTCGCCGGGTCTCCTGTGCATCGACGAGGGCGGTGTCGAGTTCGCGGGTGTTGTCTTTCGCCTTCTCGATCGCCTCTTTCGTGATCTCGTGGAACACCATGCGGCGCACCGGAACCTTGGGCTTCAGCTCCTGCAGCAGGTGCCACGCGATTGCCTCGCCCTCGCGGTCCTCATCAGTGGCGAGCAGGAGTTCGTCGGCGTCTTTCAGCGCGCGCTTCAGTTCGGCGACGGTCTTCTTCTTCGAGTCCGACACGACGTAGTACGGCTCGAAGCCGTTGTCGACGTCGACCGAGAACTTGCCGAGCGGGCCCTTCTTCAGTTCGGGCGGCAGGTTCTTGGGCTCGATGAGGTCGCGGATGTGCCCGACCGAAGAGAGCACCTGATAGCCGTCACCCAGGTATTGGGCGATCGATTTCATCTTGGTCGGTGACTCGACGATGACCAGCTTTTTCGCGCCTGACACCAGACTCCTAATTGTTGACGATTGAGACGAGAACGCACATTGAATGCCGCGCCCCCGAGCGGTGTGCCATCAGCCGGCGAATGCTGCGCCGACAGCCACACCATACACATATCAGCCGGGAGGACGCGTACTCGGGGCGCCCCGAGCCGTCGCGACGAGGGCGCGTCCACCCCTTGCGGTTCGCCCGCGGTTGAGGAGAATTGGCCTCATGGAAACCTCAACGACGGGCTCCTACACGGCAAAGCTGATCGACGGACCGCTCGAAGGCAAGACGGTGGCCACCGCCTTCCTCGATTCGGGCGATCCGCGCCCGCGGCTCGAGCTGAATGCCGACCGGGGCAAGCGCTACGTGTACTCGCGTGCGGCCGGCCTCGAGTTCGCGGCATCCGACGACGATCGTCCGAGCGCCGTCGAGTACCGCTTCACCGAGACCGTCTTCGACTGACCCGGTTCAGCAGTCGGTGCCGACTCAGTCCGGCGAAGCAGGCGGCCCCGGCCACCCCGGTGGGCCGGCGCGGGCCGAGGCGACGAGTTCGAATCCCGGCATGGTGCCGACGGTGACGGTGACGGATGCCACCGCGCCATCGCTCTCGCACGCCCCGAGCTCGCCGCCGTTTCGGGCCGCGACGGCGGCTGCGAGCTGACAGGGCACCCCCGCCACGGCACCAGAGATCGCGTCGGCTGCAGCGAGCGCCGCAGCATCCGCGGCATTCTCCGCCCGCTGCGACATGACGAAGATGCCGAGCAGTCCGACGAGCGCCACGGTGAGCGCAGTCACCGCCCCGATGATTCCGAGGGCGAGCACGGATGCCGCACCAGACTCCTCGCGCGCGCCGGCATTCCGGCGCGCAGGTCGCATCCCTGCGCGAGCAGCCGCCGCGCCCATCATCGTCCGCCCATCACGGCACAGGACTCTGCGCGGAGTTCGATGGCGGCGAGGAGCCCGGCGCCCGAGGTGTGGAGCGTCGCGCAGACGAACTGGCCGTCGGTTGCGACCGAGAGCTCTGCGCCGCCCGAGATCCGGTCGGCAATGGCGCCCGCCGCTCCATCGGACTCGCCGCGCCCGAGCGCACGGGCGGCGTCGGCAGCGGCATCCGTCAATCGCACCTGCAAGGCGACGAGCTGCACTGAAGCGAGGCACGCGGCGAGCACCAGCGCGATGGCGGGCAGCGCAACCGCGAACTCCGCGGTCACGCCGCCTCGCTCGCCGTCAGCCGACCGTGAGCGCATTCCGCACGAGGTCGGTGAGGATGCCGCGCACCTCGTCACCACGCAGGATGATGACGAGGAGCCCCGCGAATCCGACGGCTGCCATGGTGGCCACGGCGTACTCGGCCGTCGCCGCACCGCGTTCACCGGCAAGGCGACGGGCGACGAGACGGGCGACCCGGCGAGCGTGGTTGCGGCTCTCCTGCCCTCGAGCGCGGTCGGCGGTGGAGTGTTCGGGCATGATGTTCCTTCCAGTGATGCCGGCGGGCCGGCGGTCGAGTGGCACGAGTCGGGTCGGGTCATACGGCACCGCCGAGGGTGCCCGTGATGACCGAGATCATGAGCGGCGCAACGCCGAGCAGCACGAAGGCCGGCAGCACGCAGAGCCCGAGCGGAAGCATGAGGCGCACCCCGAGCGCGGCCGCCCGTTCTGCCCCCGCCGAGCGGGCGGCTCGACGCACTCGGAACGCCTCGGCCCGCAGGAGTTCGGCGACCGGCGCCCCGGCTCTGGCCGCGAGACCGAGCACCGCCTCGACCTCGGCGCCGTCACCAGCGTGCGGCACGTGCTGCTCGATCGAACGGCGCGCGAGTTCTCTGGCGAGGTCGATCGAGACCCCGCTCGACATCGCGATGGCGAGCAGCTCGAGTTCGAGACCTGCGTCAGCCCGCGATCGACCGGCTCGCGTGGCGAGCGCGGCGTTCCAGCGGTGGCCGCCCCACAGGCACAACAGCCCGAGCCCGAGACAGGCAAGGCCGATCGGGTTGCCGAAGAGCACACCCAGTGTGTCGAACCCGAGCGTCGCACCGAACACGACCGCGATCACCGGCAGGGCCATGACGAGCCGGGCGCTCGCCTCGGGTCCGGCGAGCGCCGCACGCACCTCGCGACGCAGCTGCGCCTCGTCACGCAACACGGCTGCGAATTCCCGCAGGCTGCCGGCCAGTGGCGCGCCCGACTCAGCGGCGACCGCCCAAGCGGCAGCCAGTACGGGCCATGCGGCGGATGCTTCGGGTTGCGCGTTGCGCGCCGCGGTGATGGCCGGCGCAACGGGCTCGCCGTTCAGCGCCGCAGCGGCAGCCCCGGCGAGCACCAGAGCATCGGAATCAGCGGCGGAATCGGGTTCGGCATCGGCACCGATATGGCTCCACGCACTGGACGCCGGCACCCCGGCTGCGAGCAGCACCGCGAGTCGTTCGGTGACGGCGGCGATCGCATCGACCTCTGCCGCGGGATCGGGGCGCCGCCTGAGACGGGCGATGCGTTCGGGCAGACGCGTCGCACGCGGCATCCGCTCGCTCACATCGCCTCGACGACGAGTCGGTCGCCGCGCAACTCGAACCGCCCCATCTGCGCGAGACGCCGCTTGCCGTCGATGCGTTCGAGATGCAGCACCAGGTCGAACGCGCTCACCGTCTGCCGGGCGAGCGCGTCGGGCGAGAGGCCCGCGATCGACCCGAGCGCCTCGAGCCGGGCGGGAACATCGGCGAGCGAGTTCGCGTGCAGCGTACCGGCACCGCCGTCATGGCCGGTGTTCAGCGCGGCGAGGAGCTCTCGCAGCTCAGCGCCACGGCACTCGCCGACGACGAGCCGGTCGGGGCGCATGCGTAGCGCCTCGCGGAGCAGCGCGTCGAGGCCGACGCTGCCGGCTCCCTCGAGGTTCGCCTGCCGTGCCTCGAGCGAGACGACGTGCGGGTGCTCGACCTGCAGCTCGGCGACGTCTTCGATGATGACGAGCCGCTCTCGTTCGGGAGCCTCGGCGAGAAGTGCCGCCAGCAGGGTGGTCTTGCCCGTGCCACCGGCCCCCGTCACCAGCAGGTTCTTGCGGGCGGCGACGGCAGCTCGCAGCACCGGCTCGTGCGAGGCGTCGACCATGCCGGCTCGTGCGAGCGCGGCGAGCGAGAAGCCCCCGGCTCGCGGAACACGCACCGAGATCGCCGTGCCGGTCGCCGACACCGGCGGGAGCACAGCATGAACTCGGATGCCGCGCCCCAGCCGCACATCGACGGCCGGCGTCGCCTCGTCGATGTGCCGACCGCCGCGGGCGATGAGCCGCACTGCGAGCGCACGCACCTCGGCTTCGCCTGCGACCCACTCGGGCTCGCGCTCGGCGCCCGCGCCACGGTCGATCCAGAGGCCGCGCTCGCCATTGACGAAGAGATCGGTGACCGGCCCGTCTGAGGCGAAGGTCTCGAGCGGGCCGAGCATCGAGAGGTCGGCGGCGCTGCGGGAGGGCCCGCCGGAGGCAGGCCCGTGGGGGGAACCTCCGACCGACCGCGATGCACGCCCCGAACTCGACGATGACGAACCGACTCCGAGCGCGCGCGGCGGCGCGTCGCTGTCGTGTGGCGCGAACGCCTCTTCCGCGGCGAACGACACGCGCGGCTCGCTCTGCCATGACGGCGTCGCTACGAAGGGAGTACTCATGTCGCGAGCGTACGAAGCTGCAGTGGCTCAGCGGCATCCGATGCGCCGCAGGTATGGAAAGAGCCTCCCCCACGCCGTTGTGGAGGAGGACTCGACCTGCATGCACCGCCGATTTCGCGATGCCCCTTAACGAGAAGGGGGCGGCACCCATTGGGGGGAACAGGTGCCGCCTCGGCAGCGCAAGGATTGGGGGGAATCACGAGCGCTGCAGGCCACGAAACGAGTGTCCGGGCGGTAATCAGCATACGGCCTGCGGAAGGATGCGCAAGCATTTTCTGTCCTCATTTGTGCCGACACACAGAATTCTCTGCGCTTGACCACAGGAAGGCGCGCAGATCGGCCCGTGGAAGTCCACTGCGACGCTACGCGACAGTGCGATTCTTCACCCGCTCCGGGCGGCCGGTAGTGTGCTGCGTGGGGCAGGCGACCCATCCGAAGAAGCACTCGCGAAGGAGCGACTGAAGAAACATGACCATTCAGATCGATCACGCGCTCGAGGAGATCAGGCGATTCCGCCCGAGCCCCGAGTTCGCCGCCCAAGCCGTCGCCGACGAGCGTCTCTACGAGGAGGCAGCGGCCGACCGGCTCGGCTTCTGGGCCGAACAGGCTCGCGATCTCCTCACCTGGAGCACGCCCTTCACGCAGACCCTCGACTGGTCGAACCCGCCATTCGCCAAGTGGTTCCACGACGGCGAGTTGAACGTCGCCTACAACTGTCTCGACCGCCACGTGGAAGCTGGGCTCGGTGACCGCGTCGCCCTCTACTTCGAGGGTGAGCCCGGCGACAGCCGCGCCATCACCTACGCCGAGCTGACCGCAGAGGTCAAGCGCGCAGCGAACGCGTTGCTCGAGCTCGGCGTGAAAGATGGCGACCGCGTTGCGATCTACCTGCCGATGATTCCCGAAGCCGTCGTCGCGATGCTCGCCTGTGCGCGCATCGGCGCCGTGCACTCCGTGGTCTTCGGTGGATTCTCGTCGAAGAGCCTCCAGTCCCGCATCGACGACGCCCAGGCCGAGGTCGTCATCACGGCCGACGGCGGCTACCGCAAGGGCAAGGCGTTCCCGCTGAAGCCGACGGTCGACGAGGCCATCGAGGCGGCCGAGACCACGGTGCGCTCGGTGCTCGTCGTCAATCGCACGGGCGGCGACGTCGCGTGGACCGAGGGCCGCGACGTGTGGTGGAGCGAGCAGCTCGCGGCGGTCGACGCCGAGCACGTGGCCCAGCCCTTCAATGCGGAGCACCCGCTGTTCATCCTCTACACCTCGGGCACCACCGGCAACCCGAAGGGCATCCTCCACACCTCGGGCGGCTACCTCACGCAGACCGCGTTCACGCACAAGAACGTGTTCGACCTGCACCCCGAGCGCGACGTGTTCTGGTGCACCGCCGACGTCGGCTGGATCACCGGCCACTCCTACGTCGTCTACGGCCCGCTCGCGAACGGCGCAACCCAGGTGCTCTACGAGGGCACCCCTGATACTCCCCACCCCGGTCGCTGGTGGGAGATCATCGAGAAGTACAAGGTCTCGATCCTCTACACGGCACCCACCGCCATCCGCTCCTTCATGAAGCAGGGCCGCGACGTCGTGCGCGATTTCAACGTGCGCTCCCTCCGCCTCCTCGGCTCGGTCGGCGAACCGATCAACCCCGAGGCCTGGATCTGGTACCGCCACGTCATCGGCGGTGGCTCGATCCCCGTGGTCGACACGTGGTGGCAGACCGAGACCGGCGCGATCATGATCTCGGCACTGCCGGGCATCACCGATCTGAAGCCCGGCTCGGCGCAAGTGGCGATCCCCGGCATCTCGATCGACATCGTCAACGACGATGGCACGCCGATCGAGGGCGAGGGCGGCGGCCTGCTCACCGTCACCGAGCCGTGGCCGTCGATGCTGCGCGGCATCTGGGGCGACCCCGAACGCTTCAAAGAGACGTATTGGGAGAAATTCGGCGACAAGTACTTCGCCGGCGACGGCGCCCGCCGCGACGAAGACCGCGACATCTGGCTGCTCGGCAGGGTCGACGACGTCATGAACGTGTCAGGACATCGTCTCTCGACCGCCGAGATCGAGTCGTCGCTCGTCGCTCACCCCTGGACGGCAGAGGCAGCCGTCGTCGGCGCCTCCGACGAGGCCACGGGCCAGGCAGTCGTCGCCTTCGTCATCCTGAAGACGAGTCAGGCCGACCAGGTGACCGACATCGTTGCGGCGAGCGACGAACTTCGCAAGCACGTCGCCCTGCAGATCGGCGCGATCGCCCGCCCCCGTCAGGTGTTCATCGTCAACGAACTGCCGAAGACGCGCTCGGGCAAGATCATGCGGCGACTGCTGCGCGACCTCGCAGAGGGCCGCGAGATCGGCGACACGACGACCCTCGCCGACACCTCGATCATGCAGGTCATCAGCGAGCAGGTGCGCTGAGGGACGTCAGCACAGGTGACGGATGCCGCGGCCGGGAGCATTCCCGCCGCGGCATCCGTCGTTCTCGATCTCGCGCGCCCTCTCGCTCTCCCTGCGCCCGTCGTTCGCCTTCGCTCTCGCCTCGCCTTTTCTCGCCTCTCCCTCGCCGCCCCCTCGCCGCGCCCGACGTGTTTGTAGGTCGAACGCCTGAATGTAGGACGGACTCGCGCGGGAGCGTCCTACAAACAGGCGTTCGACCTACATACCTCGGCGTACCGCTTCGGTGGCGGCAGCGGCGAGCAGCAGCAGCAGGGCAGACAAGCTGCAAGGCAGGGGCAGGCAGGTTGCAAGGCCGTCGCAGACAAGCTGCAAGGCAGCGGCAAGCAAGCTGCAAGGCAGCGGCAAGCAAGCTGCAAGGCAGCGGCAAGCAAGCTGCAAGGCAGTGGCAGGCAGGCTGCAGCGAAACCGCAGTCAGGATGCCTGCAGGCGCGTTCCCGTCAGGTGCTTGCCCGCACGCACGAGGCCGAGGATCGTCGTCTCGATCATCGACCACTCGCGCAGCACGAGGTCGCGGCTGTAGCGCAACACGATGTAGCCCTTCTTGCGCAGCCGATCGTCTTGACGAAGGTCGCGATTGTGCTGACGGCGAGTCGTGTGCGGCCCATACCCGTCGAGCTGGAGCACGAGTGCGGTGCCGATGAGCCCATCGACCGGGTGACCGTCGATGACGACCTGTGGAACCATCACAATGCCGCGCCGAGCGAGACGGGTCCGCGCAACCGTCTCCGAGTCGGAGTCCGACGTCGAGCCGGAGTGGGCGAGCACCCTCGCGAGTGCGGCATCGACCGTCGCGAGTTCACCGAGCTCGCCGAGCCCGATGTGTCCGCGCCGCAGCGCGGAGTCGACCACGATCACCGCTTGCTCGAACGGTTGGCAGTGCGCGATCGTCACCAGCAGACTCGCCGCAGACTGGATCGGTGGGCGAACACGCGGCGCGACGTCTGGTTCAAGATGCCGTGTCCAGTGCGTGCGCACGGGCAGGTCGCACTCGAGATTCGGCGGCGTGCTGACGTCGAGACGCGGAGTGTTCCGCGCGACGCTGAGGTGGAGCTCATCGGGCCTGACATCCCACATGCCGTGCACGGCTGCCGCTGACACGCACCCGAGAGTCGCTCCGGCATGGGTCGCACGAATCAACCGAGCGTCGCATCGTTCGCCGACGAACCAATCACGTCGAATCTGCCGCAGCTCGCCTCCGGTGAGCGCCGCACGCAGCAGGTGCGCCGATACGCCGTGCGCTCGCAGTTGTGCACGGTGAGCGATCTGCAGCGGGCCGAGCGCACGGAAGACCGGCCGGAGATCATGTGCCCGGCGCAGCGCGGGTGCAGGTGCGGGAGCGGGTGCGGGTGCGGGTGGACTCATCCACGAATCATCCGCTCGCGAATGCGAACCTGCTCGCCCGCGCGTGAAGACTGTGGATGCGTCGCGTCGTTCGTCACCTGTTGAGGCGTGCACATGGAGCGGTTCACGTGGTCGCCTGCTGAAGCCCCGCACATGAATGTAGGACGTAGGCCGCTTCGTAGGACACACTTCATCGGAGGTGACCTACAAAGCGGCCTACGTCCTACATCACAATGTTCAGAAGCGGCAGCGCAGCGCGGGCTACGCGAACTCGACCACGAGCTCGAGCTCGACCGGCGAGTCGAGCGGCAGCACCGCGACACCGACCGCCGAGCGGGCGTGACGGCCGGCGTCGCCGAAGATCTCGCCGAGCACCTCCGACGCGCCGTTGATGACACCCGGCTGGCCGGAGAACGAGGGGTCGGATGCCACGAAGCCGACGAGCTTCACGATGCGGGTGACCCGGTCGAGTGAGCCGAGCTCGGCGCGCACGGCCGCGAGCGCGTTGAGCGCCGCCGTGCGGGCGTACTCCTTCGCGTCGTCGGCGGGCACCAGCCCGTGGCCGTCGCCGACCTTGCCGGTGGCGGGCAGGGCGCCGGCTGTGAAGGGCAGCTGGCCCGAGGTGTACACGTGAGAGCCCGTGATGACGGCGGGCACGTACGCGGCGACGGGTGGGGCGACCTCGGGCAGTTCGATGCCGAGCTCGGCCAGGCGAGCCTCGACGGCGGCCATCAGGCTTCGCCCTCGAACTGCTTGGCGGCCTGCGCAGAAGCGGCAGCGCCGGCGGATGCCGCGGAAGACGACTCTCCGCCGACCGGGCGCTTCAGGTAGGCGACGAGCCCGCCCTCGGGACCCTGCACGATCTGCACGAGCTCCCAGCCCTCCGACCCCCAGTTGTTCAGGATCGCCGCGGTGTTGTGGATCAACAGCGGAGTGGTGATGTACTCCCAGGTCGTCATGGGTTCCTGTCTCTCTGTCGCGTGGATGACGCGCATTCTCGGAAATGTCGAACGAAGTACGGGATTCGCTGGCATCGGCGCGCCTGCGCCGCGAAACGGCACAGTGCCTGCATAGCGGGATTTGCCAGCATTCTCCGTTAAGCTCCACTATATGTCTGCCCAAAAACGTACGATGAGCGACGTCGGTGCCGGAATCCTCGGCTTCGTCGGCATGAGCGTTCTCGCCGGCGTGCTCGTCACCGTGGCCGTGACTCCGGCCCTCGCCGTCACCGGCATGGCCGCGAACAACAGCATCTCGATGTTCGAGAACCTGCCCGGGTACCTCAAGATCGACAAGCTCGCAGAGAAGTCGACGATCTACACGACCAATCCCGACGGCACCAACAACGAGCTCGCGTCGTTCTACACGCAGAACCGTGAAGAGGTCGCGTGGGAGGCCATCTCCCAGTACGTGAAAGACGCCGCGGTCGCCGGTGAAGACCCCCGGTTCTACGATCACGGCGGCATCGACGTGAAAGGCACCGTTCGCGGGGCGCTGAACACGGTGCTGAACGGCGACACGCAGGGTGGTTCGTCGATCACGCAGCAGTACGTGAAGAACGTGCTCATCCAGAAGGGCATCGCCGAGGCGACCACTCCCGAAGAAGAGGAAGCGGCTTACGAGGACGCGACCGAGACGACGATCGACCGCAAGCTCAAAGAGATGCGCTACGCGATCACGATCGAGAAGGAGTACCCGAAGGACGAAATCCTCAAGGGGTACCTGAACATCGCCCACTTCGGCGGTCGCGTCTACGGCATCGAGGCCGCTGCGCAGTACTACTTCGGCGGCACCACGGCCGCCAACCTCACACTCGCGCAGGCCGCGAGCCTCATCGCGATCGTGAACCACCCCGAGAAGTTCCGCCTCGACTACCCCGAGAGCGAGGCGAACGGCGCTGCCACAGTCAACGACAAGGGCGAACCGGTGCCCTACGCCGACAACAAAGAGCGGCGCGACTACATCCTCGGCGAGATGTTGAAGCTCAAGAAGATCACGCAGGAGGAGCACGACGCCGCGGTCGCGGAGGTCGTCACGCCTTCGCTGCGCGAATCGAGCACCGGGTGCCAGACAGCAGGCGGGTCCGCGTACTTCTGCGACTACGTCACGTGGGTCGTCAAGGACAAGTTCGACAAGCCCGAGACCCCCGACGTCAACGAGGGCGTGCAGATGCTCGAGAAGGGCGGGCTGCAGATCTTCACGACGCTCGACCCCGAGATGCAGGGCCAGGCCGAGGCCGCGATCAACGAGAACGTTCCGTACACCGACGCGCGTTTCGACGTCGGCTCGGTCGCGGTGAGCGTCGAGGTCGGCACCGGCAAGATCCTCGCGATGGCGCAGAACAAGAACTACTCGCAAGACGCCTCGGTGACCGACGTCGACCCCTCGTACACGGGGCTCAACTACAGCACCGACTACGCGCACGGCGGCTCGCTCGGCTTCCAGCCCGGGTCGACCTTCAAGGTGTTCACGCTCGCCGAGTGGCTGAATGAGGGGCACTCACTGCGTGAGTCGTTCAACGGCAAGCGACGAAACTTCACGTCGTTCCCTGCCGCATGCTACGGCGGATGGAAAGGCAACTACGACCCCAAGAACGATGACGGCACCGGTGCCAACAACGCGGTCGACGCGACGAAGTACTCAGTGAACACCGCGTTCATCGCCATGGCGCAGCAGCTCGACCTCTGCAAGATCAAAGACACGGCGCAGGCGTTCGGTGTGAGGCGCGCCGACGGCCTCGACCTCGGTCAGAGGTTCGACTACGACAGCGAGACCGGTGAGGCGATCTACAACGCCGACGGGTCGCGCGCCATCGACGACAGCGCCGTCTTCGGACCGGGTGCGATCCTCGGCACCGAGGAGGTCGCGCCGCTCAGCATGGTGAGTGCCTTCGCCGGCATCGCGAACAACGGCCTCACCTGCTCACCCATCGCGATCGCACGCATCGTGGAGAGCAGCGGCGAAGAAGTTGCACCACCCGCCACAGAGTGCACACAGTCGGTCGCACCGAACGTCGCCGCTGCGATGGGCTACGCCATGGCGCAGACCTTCAGCGGCACCGCGAGCGCCGCGAACACCTGGAGCGGTGTGCCGCACATCGGCAAGACGGGCACCACCGACGGCAACAAAGACACCTGGATGAACGGCGCGTCGACTCGCGTTGCCACGGCGATCTGGGTCGGCAACGTCACCGGCGAGGCCAATCAGCGTCAACTCGACAATTGGGACAGCGGCCCCGTTGCTACGGCACGACACCGCATGTGGAAGAAGATCATGACCTTCGCCGACGAGAAATACGGCGGCGGCGAGTTCGCCCAGCCCGACGAGAGCGCGTTCAAGCAGGTGCTCGTCGACATCCCGCAGGTTGCGGGCCTCTCCCTCGACGCCGCGAAGCAAGCACTCGAGGCGGGTGGCTTCGTCTTCGAAGACGGCGGTCAGCAGGACTCGAACCTGCCCGCCGGCACCGTGACCGGCACCGACCCCTCGGGTCAGGCCGGAAAGGGCACGACCATTCGGGTGTTCACGAGCAACGGTTCGATGACCGGCGTACCGAATGTCGTCGGAATGACCGGCGATCAGGCCGAGGCGGCCCTCAAACAGGCCGGGCTCAAGGTGAAGCGACAGAACGAGGACACCACCGACCCCACGAAGGTCGGCGTGGTGATCTCGCAGAACCCGGCGGGAGGCGGTTCAGCGAAGCCAGGCGACCAGATCACGATCGGTATCGGAAAGCTCACAGCGGGCGGCGGGGACGACAACCCTCCCGGCGACGGATAGTCGGCGACCCACCCGTGACGAAGGCTCGAACCTCCCCCGTCGCGGCGATCGCGATCGCCGCCGCCGCGACGGGAGCCGCCGCGCTCGCGTGGGGCACCCTCGTCGAGCGCACCCGCTGGACCCTCAGGCGAGTGGATGTCCCGGTGCTGCCGCCGGGCGCCGCGCCCATCCGCGTACTGCACCTCTCCGACCTGCACATGGCGCCCTGGCAGCGCGACAAGCAGGAGTGGGTGCGACACCTCGCCGACCTCGAGCCCGACCTCATCGTCGACACCGGCGACAACCTCGGCCATGAACGCGGCATCGAGGGAATCCGCCGGGCATTCGAGCCGTTCCGCGGCATCCCGGGTGTCTTCGTCAACGGTTCGAACGACTACTTCGGACCGCAGCTGAAAAATCCGTTCGCGTACTTCACCGGCCCGTCGCGGTTCAGCACCAAAGCCGAGCGGCTCGATATCGCCGAACTGCACGCGTACTTCGCCGAACTCGGATGGAACGACCTCGACAACACCGCCGCCGCCCTCGACCTGCGCGGCACGCACTTCGAGTTCTTCGGCGTCGACGACCCGCACAAGGGATACGACCGGCTCGACCTCATCACGGCGGCGATCGACGAGTTGCGAGCCGACGACCCGCTCGGCGACGAGACCTGGCCAGACGAGGCATCCGTTCGACAAGCTCAGGGCGGCGCCGACGGACTTCGTCCCACCGTCACGGTCGGCGTGACTCACGCGCCGTACCAGCGGGTGCTGAACTCGTTCGTGAACCATGGCGCACAGCTCATGCTCGCCGGGCACACACACGGCGGCCAGGTGTGCGTGCCGGGGTTCGGAGCACTCGTCACGAACTGCGACATCCCCCGCGACCAGGTCAAGGGACTCAGCGTCTGGCGACACGGCTTCCGTGCGGCGTTCCTCAACGTGTCGGCCGGTCTCGGCACCTCGATCTACGCACCGGTGCGGTTCGCATGCCCACCCGAGGCGACGCTGCTCACCCTCGTACCGACGGAGTGACACGGAGTTGGACCGGGTGCGAACCTTCGGCCCATTCGACACCGTGACCGGTCAGAACTTGGTCGGGCGAGCGCCGATTATCGGCTATTCTTGTTGAGGCCCGTAAGGGCCACCCCGGGGTGTGGCGCAGCTTGGTAGCGCGCGTCGTTCGGGACGACGAGGTCGCAGGTTCAAATCCTGTCACCCCGACCGGGTGAAACCCCCTCCTCCGGGAGGGGGTTTTCGCATGCACGGGCGAGCCCGCCTTTTCAGGGCCGCCCGAGTCCGCGATAGTGCCACCCGGCCGCCCGCCATGCGGCTGGATCGAGCACGTTGCGCCCGTCGATGATACGGCGCTCCCCCACCATCTGCCCGGTCTTCTCCGGATCCAGCGTGCGGTACTCGCTCCATTCAGTGGCGAGGATGACCAGTTCAGCACCGAACAGCGCTTCGCGTGTCGTCGCGGCGTATGTGAGCTCCGGCAGCTTGATGCGTGCGTTCGCGATGCCTTCAGGATCGGTCACCACCACGATGGCACCGCGCTCGCGCAAATGCGCTGCGATGTCGAGCGCAGGCGAGTCGCGGACGTCATCGGAATCGGGCTTGAACGTGACCCCGAGCACCGAGATGCGTCTGCCGACGACCGAACCTCCGAGGTCGGCCGAAGCGAGGTCGACGACGCGCCGGCGTTGCCGCATGTTGATCGCATCGACCTCTGTGAGGAACGCGAGGGTGTCGCCGAGTCCGAGCTCGGCTGCGCGAGCGGTGAATCCGCGAATGTCCTTCGGCAGGCAGCCCCCGCCGAATCCGACGCCGGCGTTCAGGAAGCGCCGGCCGATACGGGCATCGTGGCCGATCGCGTCGGCGAGTGCCGTGACATCCGCTCCCGTCGCATCGGCGATCTCCGACATCGCATTGATGAAGCTGATCTTCGTGGCGAGGAACGCGTTGGCGGCGACCTTCACGAGCTCGGCGGTCGCATAGTCGGTGACGATGCGGGGCGTGCCGGCTTCGATCGCGGCACGGTAGACATGATCGAGCACGGATGCCGCGTGGTCATCGCCCTCGCCGACGCCGTAGACCAGACGGTCGGGCGAGAGCGTGTCTTTCACCGCGAAGCCTTCGCGCAGGAACTCGGGGTTCCAGGCGAGGCTCGCGTGGGGGGCGTCGGCAGCGAGCCACGTGGCGAGCCGGGTCGCGGTGCCGACCGGCACCGTGCTCTTGCCGACGACGAGCGAACCCTCGGCGAGGTGCGGCAGGAGACCGCGGAACGCCGCATCGACGAACGAGACGTCTGCGGCGCCGGTGTCAGCTGCTTGCGGAGTGCCGACGGCGAGGAAATGCACCTCAGCCTCCGCGGCATCCGCGATGTCGGTGCTGAACCGAAGCCGCCCGCTCGCGATCGCCGAGGTGAGGATCTCCGGCAGGCCCGGCTCGTAGAACGGCGGGCGCCCCGCCGCGAGCGCTTCGATCTTCCGCTGGTCGACGTCGATGCCGACCACGTCGTGGCCGAGTTCGGCCATGGCGGAGGCGTGTACCGCGCCCAGGTAGCCGCAGCCGATGACCGAGATGCGCATGCCAGTCCTTCGTTTCGAGCGAACGCGTTCCATTCTGCCGCACGCGATGCACGAGACGCTGAACCGGTGGTGCGATCAGCCCGTCATCAGCGGCGTCGTGAAGACCAGCGGCATCCGTTGGCGGGGCTCGGCCGAGACGAACCGGTAGACGACCGTGGCGACCTGTCCGGGCGCGAGGTCGACTCCGACGTTGTTGGCGATGCGCCCGTCGGCCGTGACCGACTGGTAGCCCACCGCGACGCCATCGAGGACGACGCCGGCATCGAACGCGCCCGGCGGCGAGTACACGGCGACGTTCGTCGCGATGACGCCCGGGGGTACGCCGAACGCGCCACCGTTGGTCGTTCGGCGGGGCAGTGAAACGGCGGCGTCGGCCGGCGCGGTGCTGGTCATCCGCACCGTCACCTCGATCTCCGAGCGCCCGTCGCTCCGGGTGTCGGAGACCTCGACGTTCGTCGCGACGTCGAGGTACGCGCCCATCTTGCCGCCGGACCGGTCGTTCAGGTACACCGCGTAGGCCTGATCTCCGAGCGAGAGTTGCGTGGCCTGCATGCCTGCGAGCGTCGTGTCGGCGAGCACAGCCTGTTCGGCGTCGTGAGCACTCCAGATCGCGATCCGGTGCTCCTCGGCGACGCGGGTGACCGCCGAGATGAGGGCGACCGGGTCGGCACTACCCGAAGAGACGGCCTGGAAGACCGCCGCTGCGGCTGAAGCGAAGTACTCGTCTTGCGCGTCCTCATCGTCGAGACGTTCGTAGGTGTCGACGAGGAGTGACCGCACGGCGTCGCCTTCGCTCAGCAGGCTGCCACCGGCGAGCGTGACAGGGCCGGTGGCGCCGAGCACATAGCTGAGCCCCACGGGGTCGACGGCGATGACTCCGTCGACGACGGTGCCGTGGTCCCTCGCCCACATCGCCGCCGCGAGCCGGCCACTGAGTGCGAAGTCGGGGGTCGCCGTCACATTCTGGATGTAGGTGCCGAGTTGATTGCCGAACAGCGCGACATCGGCTTCTGGAAGCGGGAGCACCGGCTCGCTCAGGTGCTGCAGATCTCCCGACGCCGCCTGCGAGGCGAGCGAGATCACGCCGTCTGCGGTGTGCACGAGTGCGAGGGCTCCGATGATGCCTCCGCCAGTGCGCAGCTCGGCACTGTTCTGAAACAGGATGAGGTAGTTGCGTGGCCCCTCGGCGCCGAGCATCTCGGGCAGGATGCGAACCGCCCGATCGAGTGTGGCCATGGCATCGGAAGCCGACTCGAGCGCGCCGGCGAACTCGTCCGTCGCTTCAGCGACCGGCCCGATGAGTGCGTCGGCATCGATTGCATTCACGCGTGCGGATGCCTCGTCGAGCGCTTCGACCGCGTCGCCGACGACGGGCCGGGCCTCGACCAGTGGAGCCAGGTCGATGCGGCCGTCGGCGGAACGCAGCTGCGTGGTGTCGATGGATCCCGCGATCTCGGCGAGCGGCACGATGACGTGCGAAGAGACGCGATCGAGCTCGCTCGACAGTTCACGCACCACCGACAGGTTGATGCCCGCCCACGGCACCGACTCGGCCGCGCGCCAGATCGGATCGCTCGTGAGCTCGGTCGCCGTCGACGCGTGTGCGGCGAGCGCCGCCGCATGACTCGAAGCGGCCTCCGTGTCTCCGCCACCGACGTCCTGCTGGATCTGCGTTGCGAGCGGCACCGCGGCTGCGAGCTCGTTGCTCGCGAGCCAGCCCCGGACGCCGATCCAGACGAGAACGCCGACGAGCAAGCCCAGCGTCACCGCTGCGATCCAGATCGCGATGCGTCGGCCCTGCCCGGCCGTTGAAGCGGCCGCTGCCACGAGCTACCGCTTCACGAGCCGACGAGTCAGCAACACGACGCCACCGATGACCATGAGCCCGAGAGCGCCGAAGGCGATCGTGAACGTGGCGTCGGAGACACCGGTCTCGCTCAGCATCGCGGTGTTCTCGACCACGGGTGCGGAGCCGGAGCCTCCGCCCGACGGGCCAGTCGCGCAACTCGGAGTGGACGGCGGGTACGACAACGGCACCGAGATCGACGGGTTCACCGTGATCGTGGCACTCGTGATGCTTCGCGTCCAGGCGAAGTTGCCGGAGGTCTCCACCCATGAACCGTCGACGAAGGCCCAGCCTGGCCAACCGCCGGGCGTGCCATCGCTGTTGACGGAGGCTCCAGGCCAGAGGACACGCCCTGAGAGCGTGCCGTTGACGATGGTGCCGAGCGGGATCGAGTACGAGTTCGAACCGGCACTCAAGACGAGCGTCGCGGTGTTGCCTGTGGAGAGGTTGTTGGGGTCGACCAGGTCGACGGTGTAACCGATGTAGGGAACGTCGCCATCGCAAATGCCGGTGACGGCGGACCCCGCGAGCGTGGGGTTCGCAGGCGGAGTGGTGGGCGGGTACTGTTCTGCGAAAGCCGCGGTGGGGACAGTGAGGAATGCCGCCACCACGACAACGGCTGCAATTTTGCGGAGCACGATTGCCTCTATGGGTTCGGGTAGAAATCGGGTAATGGTCGGGTAACGCTCGGAGTCTACGCGCGGACCACCCGCCCCGTCTGCGCCCAGTTGAGGGGTCAACACGACCACCGCTTTCGGTTCACTAACCTGAACGGATGCAGGATGTCCCCTCGCCGCAGAACGACCGAGACGAGCCGCCAATCGACGCGCGGCACGGCCCGCGTGCCGTTCGGCTGTCGCGGTGGATCCTCGCGCCCTACCTCATCGCGCTCGGGCTCATCGTCTTCCTCCCATCCCGCGACGCCGGCCGCATCACCGGCATCGTGGGTTGGGCCGCCGATATTCTCGCCTCGTTCGGTGCGCCACGGGAGGCGAGCGCCGTCGTGCTCGAGTTCCTCGCGAACGTCGCGCTGTTCGTGCCGTTCGGCGTTCTGGTTGCGATCGCCTTCCCCGCCCTCTCGTGGTGGGTCGTGCTCGCCGTTGGTTGTCTCGCGAGCGTCGGAATCGAGCTCATCCAGATAGCGATCCCATCACGCTTTCCCACCGTCTCCGATGTGATCGCGAACACGGCCGGCACTGCACTCGGTCTCGTGCTCATCCTGTGGTGGGCGCGCGCGCGGCATCCGCTCGGCTCCGACCGCTCGCCAACCTGAGCAGGCGCTCGAGTGGGCCCCGGCCGAGATAACGTCGCCAAAGCCAGGCGAACAGCATCGAGCCGACGATCAGGCCGATGAGCAGCTCGGTGGAGTCGTCGGTGTAGAAGCCGTTCTCGACGCGCACGGATGCCGCGATCACCACGAGGTGCAGCGTGTATACGCTGAGCGGCATCGAACCCATCGCCGTGATCGGCGAGAGCACGGCAGCGGCGACGCGCCGTACGGGCGCACGCGCGAACGAGGTGAGCAGCAGCATGCCGGCGACGACGAGCACGGCGACGCCGACGTTGCCGACGGCCTCGAGTGAAGTGCGCCATGCCGAGATCCACGGGTCTGACTCGCCCGCTGCGCCGTCGCCGAGTGGTGCGGAAGCCCCGACGTCACCACCCGGCATCAGTGCGACGATCGGCAGGAGCACGGCCGCCGTCGCGGTGCCCGCGAGTGCGGCGATCGTCACGACGCGCGCTGAGGTGAGATCGAGGCGGGCGAGCGCGAGCCCGATCAGCATCACGGGGATCCAGACCACGACGGGGTAGGCGCCGCTCACGACCCAGTCGACGACGATCGCGAGCGGTCCGGATTGCAGCTCGAGAACCGGGTCGGAGGCACTCGCGACCTCGGCGAGTGCCGGCATGACCGCGAGCAGGGCGATGCCCACGACCAACGCCACGCGCGGCGGCAGGAAGAGGAGCGGCAGCATCAACAGGAACGCGACGCCGTACACGTCGAGGATGATGAAGACGAGCGGATGCAATGTGATGGCGATGAGCAGCCCGAGGGCGATGAGTATCACCGCCCTGATCGCGATCTGGCGGCGGAGCCGCGCCCGGCCGGTCGTGACCGGTCGGGTCCCGCCCGAGATGAACGCCAGACCCATTCCCGCTGTCAGCGCGAAGAGCAGCCGAGGGCGTTCGTCGGCGATTTCGATGAGCGAACTGAGATCAGCGGATGCCGCGATCGGCGCGACATGCGCGACGAACATGCCGATGAGGGCGAGCCCCCTGGCCGCATCGACCGCGTCGATGCGGCGCCCGGCCTGCTCGACGGGTGCTGGAACGACGAGGCGGGCGGCAGGGCGACTCACCTGATGACGACCGTCGGCGCCTCGAGGTTGGCGAGCACGCCTTGGCTGACGGATCCGAGCAGGAACCTGGCCAACGGGCCGCGACCGTGGCTGCCGACCACGAGCATGGTCGCGTCGGCCGCCGCTTCGGTGAGGTCGTGCACCGGATCGCCGGCGACGACCGATCGCTGGATCTCGAGTCGAGGGTGTTCGGCGATCACCGGTGCGAGTGCCGCCTCGAGGATCTCGAATTCGGCTCGTGCGAGATCGTCGGTCGCGATGAGCGGGGCACCATAGCCGTACTCGCCGCCGACCATCGCCACGACGTCCCATGAGTGCACCGCGACGAGCGGCTCTTCGAGGCGCGTGGCTTCGCCGGCCGCGAAGGCGAGTGCATGGTCGGAGGTGTGGGACCCGTCGACCCCGACAACGACACCTCGGCGGCCGATCAGGTCACGATCGGGAATGACCGCGACAGGAGCGTGGCTCGCCGCAGCGATGCGCAGACTGTGCACGCGACGACGACTGGCTCGCTGCCCGCCGTGCCAGTCGCTGCCGACGACCAGCATCGCGGCATCGCCCGAGATGCGCTCGAAGACTTCGACAGGCGATCCGCGTTCGAACGTCGTCGCCACCGCGAGGGAACCGTCGACGGCGGCAGCGACCGCTGCCGCCTCGTCGAGGCATTCGCGTGCTCGGTCATCTGAAGCGCGACGCATCTCGCCGTCGTCTGCAACCCCTGCCTCACCATCGACGCGCACGGATGAGATCGAGGCGGCGTCGATGACATGCACCAGCCGGAGCGGCGCGCCGAGCGCTGATGCTCGCTCCGCCGCCCATCGCACGGCTCGCAGCGTGGCGGAACCTCCGGTGCTGACACCGACCGCGATCTCGTTCATGGCGCACCTCCGCGGGCTCTCAGTCCATCTTCACGCGCGATCCGGCGAATGCACCAGCCCTTGGCACCAAGAACCGGGCCGCACGACGACGTCGATGCGGCCCGACCTCGTGACCGGCCTATTCAGTCGTGCGATTTCGTCGAACGGTGCGGAGCACCACGACGAGAGCACCGCCGAGGATCAGTGCGCCGATGCCGATCCACGCGAGCAGCATCGGGAATTCGTAGCCGGTGCCCGGCAAGCCGGTGTCTGAATCAGCGGCAGTGTCGGCCGGAACGACGGTCAACGTTCCGGTCGCGACCGACTGGCCGGCGGTCACCGTGACCGTGTAAGTGCCGGGAGTGTTCGACGACGCCGAGTATGCGACGGTTCCCGTCGAACTCGTCGGCTTGGACGCAGTGGCGGTCTTCAATACTGCGAGCGTCACCGCATCGTCGGCCGTTGCGGTCGACGGCGTGTTGGGCGGCAGGCCCGAGAAGTTCAGTGTGCCGGTCTCACCGACCGTCACGGTGACCGAACTGCCTTGGCCGGTGTATCCCGCCGCGATTGCGGCTGTCGGAACAACGAACACAGCAGCGGCTGCGAGCAGCACCGCTGCGATTGCTTTGCGTGCCATGATGGTCCCCTCAGTAACCGATACGACGCGCAAGTCGAGTTACCAGAGCTGCGCGGCCCCCCGAACGCGTCACTGCCTACTGTAAGGCAATATCACAGGAAAGCGCGAGGGTAGATGTTTCGAATGCATGAATTCCGGGCGTGATCGCAAGTGCCGGTTGCCGAAGTCCGGGCACTCCCCCGAGGAACGAGAACTCGTACGTTGCACTCTCGCCGGGTGCGAGCGTCAGCTGGACCTTGCTGAGCGTGTACCCCGATTCGGACGTCGGGTGGTACTCCGCAGTCGCCCCTTCACGGCGCACACCGAGGTTGTAACTGCCGGGTGTGGCGTAGACGTGCACCGATGTGGCGATGTGCCCCGGGGGCGTGCCGTACACGCCTCCGCCCGTCACATACTCGGGCAGGCTCGTCGCGGCATCGGCAGGTGCCATGTTCGTCAAGGTGACGCCGATGACGTAGTTCGCCAGGCCGTCATTGCGGCATACGACTCCGCCCGCCGCAACCGCCACATCGAGATAGGTGTCCATCTTCGACCCGGTCATGTCGTTCAGATAGACGCCGAACGCCTGCCGGTCATCGGTCGTGACGGGAAGCCCGCCTGCGAGCTCGGTGCCCTCGAGGATCGCCTGCTCAGCGGCATCCGCGCTCCAGACCAGGATGCGCCGCTCGTTGCCGGCGCGTACGAGCGCATCGATGAATGCTCGTGGCTCCAGGTTGCCGCCCGCGACGGCGCCGATGACACTCGCCGCCGCGCTCGCGAAGAACGCGTCCTGCTCCGCGGGATCTTCATAACGCTCGTAGACGTCACGCAGCAGCAGTTGCACTGCGTTCTCACTCGTGAGCACGTCGCCCGTCGGCAGCGTCACCGGGCCGGTCGCAGCGAGCAGGTAGGAGAGCACCACGGGGTCGAGTGCGACGACGGCCTCCACCTCATCCCCGAACTGCAGCCGCCACATCTCGCGAGCGAGCGAGGCTGCGAGGGGGAACTGGGGGGTGAAGTTCACGTCTTGGAGGTAGCTGGCCAGATTGTCGCCCCAGAGCGCGCGAGTGTCGACCGGCAGCGTCGCCACGGGAGGCTCGAACTTCGGGAAATCTCCCGAGTTCGCCTGCTTCACGAGAGTGAACGACCCGGCGTCGGTTGCGACGAGCGCGAGTGCGCCCGTGATGCCGCCCGTCGATCGCAGTTCGGCGTTGTTCTGGAAGAGCAGCAGCGTCTGCCGCGGCCCGTTCGCTCCGAGCATGAGGGGCACGAGGCGAACGGCGCGGTCGAGGCCGTCGATCGTGCGCCCGGCGTCGACGAGCATCGCGCTCAGCTCATCACGGGCGTCGGCGAGCGGCCCGATGAGGTCGGCGGATGCCACGGCTTCGGCATCGACCAGGGCGATGGCATCGGCGAGCGCGACGGATGCCTCGTGCACCGGTTCCTGCGCATCGAGCAGTGGCTGCAATTCGACGTGCCCATCGACGGGCTTGAACGCTGCGAGGTCGATCGAGCCCGCGGCATCCGCCAGCGGAAGCACCGCACCCGACGCGACGCGATCGACAGCAGCGGCGATCGTTCGCATGCCCGCGAGGTTCTGTCCTGCCCAGGGGAGCACCTCGGCGGCACGCCACACCGGGTCGCTCGTGAGCGCGACGGCCTCGCCAGCGTGCGAGACGAGTTCATCGGCCGTCTTCAGGGCCTCGACGGTCTCACCGCTGACCAGCTGAGTCTGCACAAGCCGGGCGAGCGGCACCGCCTGCTCGAGCTCGTCTTTCGCGAGCAGGCCTCGGATGCCGACCCAGACCGCGGCCGCGACGAGCACCAAGGCGACCGCACCGATGACCACCCAGATCCATCGGCGCCGTGGTGGGGGCCCGACATCGATCGCGCCGGCATCGCTACTCTCGGAGCGCGCCATGATGTGCCCGGTACCACTCGTGGATCCGGGCCGCACGGTCGAGCGGTCCGGGCGTGTACGCAGAATCGGCAAGCGTCAATGTGTCCTCCTACTCAACCGGGGAGCTCTGGGAGGGCGGAGAGATGTCCAAGAGTTCTCGATCGATACGGTCGAGGAGGAGCGCGCTACGACCGGTCTCGACCTTTCGAAGAAAATACATGTCTGACGCGACGACTTCCGACCAATCCTCCTCGGTGTACACCTTGACGAGCGACGGATGGATGTGGTGCAAATTCGCGTAACGCCAGTTGCCTGGGCCCGCATACGGCACGCGTCCGCCGGGAAGGGCACCGCCGGTCTCCTCACCGCGGGGGCTGCTCGCCGCGAGGCTCTGGTAGAACTTCTCCTCAGGCACGAACACCGCCCTGAAGTAGCGTTCGGCCTCGGGTGTGACGCGGCGCTCGAGGTGAGCGGCGAAGCTCGCAGTGACGGCGAAGTGTGTGGGCCCATGAGCGATCGTGAGATCGTTCGGTGGGCGGGGGGTGTCTCTCCGTGCCCGAGCCAGCAATTCGAGGGCTCGAATGACGCCGTTGCGAGTCTTCCGAAGAAGCCTCGACGAAGTGTGCCGCTGCAATAGGCGGAGGTCACGGAAATGGCGAGCGTCGACTTGCGACTCGTACTTCCTCTCGGTGCCCGCGATCGTGAAGTAGTTCATGAGTTGTCGCCCGTCGAGGCCGTGAAGGTATGCATCAAGCGCCTCCACGGGCCTGATCGGGTAGTCCTGGCCCGACAGCAGGACAATGTACTCGTTCGGCGCTGCAATCTCTATCGCCCGCCGAACCAGTCGGCGAATCGCTTCGACTTGACTCCACCCACCCCAATTGACCAAGACTCGCTTCGGCACGAATTCCACACGCTCCGCATCTGCAGGCCTGATGGACTTCCGGAAGGCTTGCTCGTCGACCTTGGCATCGACATGGACGATGACGCGCTGAGGGCTGAGACGCGCAATGACTCGACCCAGCAGATCTGGCTCTCGGAAGGTGTAGATGACGAATACGGTCACAGCACCAGTCCCGCGATCGAACCCATGTCTCTGTCATGGTCCACGGCGAGATACGACCCGTCCTGTCCCGTGATGCCCGTGGTGAGTGCCCGCTTACCCACGTAGTTCCCCCAAAGAACGTGTTGCCCCCGCGCTCAGACTAACCCGGGCCGGACGAAGGCGCACGCACGACGGGCGCTCCGAGTACAGGCTTGCCGTCGCGGCCCGGAATCCCGCAGACAAGTGGGCGCCCTCCCATAGAGTGGCGCATGTGGGGACATCTCAGCGGATCGTTCACGGAGTGCGCACTCGACTGCGGAACCTGCGCCTGCGCGCAGCGGTTCGAGTGCACGACCCGCACGGCTTGGTGCGCCTCGGCAGCGAGTACGGAGGCTGGTGGGTGCCGATCGGCATGATCGATCAGGCATCGATCTGCTACCTGGCGGGCGTCGGCGAAGACGCGACGTTCGATCTCGCGCTCATCGAACGAACCGGGTGCGAAGTGTGGGCGTTCGATCCGACGCCCCGATCGGTGCAGTTCGCTTCGACGATCCGGGAGCCGCGGTTCCACTTCCTCCCGTACGGGGTGTGGAGCGAGGACACGGAGATGAAGTTCTACGCCCCCGCCGACGAGCGGCATGTCTCTCATTCGATCGTCAACATGCAGGAGACCGAGCAGTACTTCTCGGCACGGTGCCTCTCGCTTCTGACGATCATGCACGATCTGGGTCACGAACGGATCGACCTGCTGAAACTGGATATCGAGGGCGCCGAAGTCGCCGTGCTCGATGCGCTGCTCGCCTCCGACATCCGGCCGAGGGTGTTGTGCGTCGAATTCGACGCGCCCGAGCCTGTTGCCGATTCGATCCGCCGCGTCCGTCGGCTCGAAGCCGCGGGCTACGTGTGCCGGAAGATCGAACAGCGCAACCTCACGTTCACTCGTTGACGCGAGGCGCTCGTCGGCCAGCTGGGCGGCGACGATCGTGGTCGCCGGTTGCGCCGACGACCACGGCGCGGAAGCGATCGAGTGCGGTACGCGCATCCAGGGTCTCCTCGCGGAACGCTCGGCCCGCGTTCCCGAGCGCTCGAGAACGTTCAGGGTCCGCTGCAAGCTCTTGCACAGTGCGAAGGAGCTCTGCGGGGGCGTCCGGGTCGACCCGGACGCCCCCGCCCGAGACCGCGATCTCACCCGCCGTCGTACTGCCTCGAGTGGTCGCAGCGATGACCGGCACTCCGCTCGAGAAGTAGGACGTGAGCTTGCTCGGCACCGCGGCATCCGACAGTCCGGGAAGCTCATTCACGAGGAGGACGTCTGCTGCGGACAAGGCAGCGGCGAAATCGGCATCGGGAAGCGGATCGAGGAACTGCACCCGATCGATACCCGCGGCCGCGAGTTCGAGGGCACCGCGCCGGTTGCCGTCGCCGAGGAGTACGAAACGTACCGGGGCTCCGGCCTCGTCGGCGAGTCGAGCCGCCTGCACCAGGTTCTCGAGCCCTTGCTTGGCACCCTGGTTTCCGGCGTGGAGTGCCACAACCTCATCGAGCTGCCAGCCGAGTCGCTGCCGAACGGCCGCTGCGCTCTCTCCGGTGCTGTCTGCGACATGCGTCCAGTTTCGAATCACGGAGATCCGGTCGGGCATCACGCCGAAGTGGTCCGAGAGAGAGGAGCGGAATCGGTCGTGGATGACGACGACCCGGTCCGCGGCACGGAGCATCCTGGACTCGACGCTGCGTACGATCCACGCCCCGCCTGCACCACCCGTGTTCGTCTCGACGATTCCGCGGGTGTAGATGTCCTGAACCCAGATGACGGTGGGCAACCGGCGGACCCGCGCCCGCGCGTGGGCGACCGCAGTGGCGAACAGCGCCGGCGATACCAGGATGACGACGTCTGGGTCTCCCCACCGTGCGGTGAGCAGTCGGATGCCGAACGTGACCTCGGACCAGAGCCGACGGATGCCGCTCGGCCGACGCGGCACGTAGTGGCGCTTCCGAACGAGGTCGACGCCGTTCACGGATTCCCTGCGATTCCACTGGCCGAATCCGGTGCGGATGCGCCACTCTGGGTAGTGGGGATGAGCCGCTATGACGCGCACAGTGAATCCAGTCGACGCGAGGGATTCTGCGAGCATCGTCGTGTACGGCGCGTTTCCCGAATGCTCTGGCGCATAGTGCAACGTGAGGATGGTGATTCGTTTGGCCTCGGCACTCACACCTGCAGACTATCGATGGCACGTTCGTCGGGTCGCGTCGCGATGAGCGATCAGGTTCACGCCGACGACGTGCCGGTGATCCCGCTCGCCGCCGCACCCGGCCAGCGCGTCGCCTGGGACCGCCCTCGAGCGGTCGTGTACCTCTGGGGCATCTTCGAGCAGTTGTTCGTCGTCAACGCCTGGCAGATCAGTTCGGCATTGCGCGTCGGCGTGCTGCGGATGTTCGGTGCCGAGATCGGCACCGGCGTCGTCTTCAGACCCCGCACGCGGGTGAAGTTCCCATGGAAGCTCCACATCGGCGATGACTGCTGGATCGGCGAAGGCGTCTGGTTCCACAACCAGGACCACATCCGCATCGGACGAGATGTCGTCATCTCACAGGAGACCTTGCTCACGACAGGAAGCCACGCCCACCGGGTGGACATGGCCCTCATCACGAGCCCCATCACGATCAAGGACGGCGTGTGGATCACGTCGCGCTGCATCGTGCTCGGCGGCAGCCGGCTCGGCCGGTCATCGATGGCGAAGCCGATGACCGTCGTGCGCGGTGACGTTCCGGCGAACGCCATCGTCTCCGGACCGGATTGCTCCATCGTGGGCGAACGGCACGCACGTCGACGGGCGTTGTGAATGCGCATCGCCCAGTTCGTCACCCTCGTGTCGGCCGGCGGTGAGTACGGAGGACCGGTCTCGGTGGCCATTGGGCAATCGGAGGAATTGGTCCGGCGCGGACACCATGTCACCCTGTACGCGGCATCCGACCTGCGAACGACTCCCTCGATCGCCGGTGTCGACCTGCAATTGTTCCCCGGCAGCTTCATCGCGGGCCGGCGGTTCGCGGGGCTCATCTCACCGCAGGCCCAACGTGCGTTTTGTGCCGAGCTCCCCCGCTTCGACGTCGTGCACGTGCATCTGGGCCGTGATCTGGTGACGCTCCCGGCAGCACGGGCGGTATCGCGGTCGACGACGCCGCTCATCGTGCAGACCCACGGAATGGTCATCCGCGATCGACGGATGAGCGTACGTCTCGTCGACGCAGTGCTGACTCGTCGTGTGTTGCGCAGTGCGCACGCCGTGCTCGCACTCACCACTGATGAACGAAGCGAACTGGATGCGATCTCGCGCGGCGCCGCGCGGATACGAATGACCACGAATGGACTCCCCCCGCGCGAGGCAAGATCGCCCCGGCGGAAGAGTGGCCCTCCAGAGGTGCTCTTCCTCGCGCGCCTGCACCCACGAAAGCGGGTACTCGCGTTCGCCGAGATGGCGAGCGTGCTCCTCGCGCGCGGTGTGGATGCGAGGTTCACGGTGGTCGGACCCGATGGCGGAGATCTGGCTGCGCTGCACGCGTTCATCCGCGACCGCGGGCTCGGCTCGCGACTGACCTACGAGGGTGCGCTTGCCCCCGATGTCGCCTCCCGGCGAGCGTCCCAAGCTGACGTATACGTACTGCCGAGCGTCGATGAGGTCTTCCCCATGACCGTGCTCGAGTCGATGTCGGTGGGTACGCCTGTGGTGTTGACTGACCGGTGCGCCATCGCCCCGGAACTCCGCGACCACGACGCGGCACTCGTGACCGACCCTTCCGTCGAAGCGCTCGCCGACGGCGTGGAACGGCTCGTCACGGATTCGAACCTTGCCGCCTCGATGGCTGCCAACGCCAGCGCGATGGTGGAGCGCCGGTACTCCATCGGCAGCGTGGTGGACGGGCTCGAAACCGTCTACGCCGAGGCGCGGGCATCCGCTGGGGAACAGGCCGGTAGAACCGCGCGCTCACGACCTACCCAGTCCCCCACCCGACGCAGTCGCGAGTGAGTGGGGGCTCGTCGTGCGCATCCTCGTCACCCAGCCCTACGTCCCCGAGTACCGGGTGGCGTTGTTCGACGAGATCGAACGAATCCTGTCGGAGCACGGCGATTCGCTCCTGGTCGCGAGCGAAGGCGTAAGCGGTTCGCAGCTCCGACGCGGCGACCGTGTCAACGGTCGTCCATGGATGACGGAGCTTCCGACCCGGCGATCAGGCGCCCTCCGGCGCGAGATGGCGCGGCGCGACCCGTCGGTTCCGATTCCCTTCGATGTGCTCGTCTCGGAACTCGCCGGGTCGAACACGCTCGCTTGGGCCACAGCGTTGCGGAGGTCGGTGCCGCTCGTGCTGTGGGGCCACGGGAAGAACTACGTCGGCACCGGCGGCGTCGTCGCGGATCGGCTCAGAAGCGAGCTCGCGAAGCGAGCCGACATGGTCATGACGTACACGGACGGCGGCAGAGCGCACCTGATCGAGCGCCGAGTGCGTGCCGATCGCGTCGTCGCCATCGGCAACAGCACCGACACGCTGGCCCTTCGGGCGGCGCGGGGACGTTGGGAACGCACGGCGACCGAGGCGCCAGTCGCACTGTTCGTCGGCGGACTGGATGAGAGCAAGCGCATCCCCTTCCTCTTGGCCGCGGCCGAGCACGCGCACGCGAGGGACTCGAGCTTCCGGCTCGTCGTGATCGGTCGAGGCGACGAGGAGGAATCGGTGATCCGCGCTGCAGCCGCGACGAAACACATCGACTGGATTCCATCGGCCCGAGGTGATGACCTGGCGCGAATCGCGAGTCGGGCGCGAGCGATCTGGATGCCGGGCCGCGTCGGTCTGGTCGCGGTCGATGCGCTCGCCCTCGGCGTCCCGGTGCACACCACGCCGCACGCATCCCACGCCCCCGAGATCGAACTGCTCCGGCCTCGAGAACTCGAGTACCTCCCCGACGATCCCTCAGCGTTCGCCGAGCGCTCACTTGCGCTGATGCGATCCGATCCTCCGCTTCGGCCGACGTCCGAGCTTCCGACCGTCGAACGGGTTGCCAAACGCTTCGTCGAGGCGGTGCGGCAGGCACGCGCGCGTCACCCGAGAAACGCGGCGCAGTGAGCTGAATCGCCCGTTCCTCACGCGACCGATACGGCTCACACCTGTTTCGACGCGCCCAGCCTCGCCAACGCCGTCTCGAACGGGCGCCGGAACGGCGCGAGCAGTGACCGGCCGCGCCCTTCGTACCTGGTCCCGTCGGTGCCCGACACCCCGATGAAGCTCGGTCGAACCGGGAACCTCGACACGCGCAACCGGTGGAGCGCCGACGCGCGGGCGACGGCCGCCGCAACCGCCTGCTCTGCGTACAGACCCGCGGCGTCGTCGATCACCGGAACGACCTCATCGAACAGGATGCTCCAAGCCGCACTCCGCCCGCCGACGAGGCGAGTGTCGGCGAACGTCCGATCCAGGGTCATCCGTACTCGAACTTCGTCGCGCTCGAGGCTCGAGACGCATCTCGAGCCATTCGACACGACCAGGCGCCCGGTGCATTTGAACAGCGTGCCGCCGCCATCGAGGAGCGAGCGATCGATCGAGTACTCGCGAATCGCGTGGAATTCGCAGGCTCCCTTGCCTCGAACCTCGATCTCGGGAGGGGGAACGACCACGCCGTACCCCACCGACGCGCGCTGCTTCGGCGTGAGTGCGCCGAGCATCTCGTCTCGGTCGGCTCCGCTCGTCTCGACGACGTGAAGGGCGAGATCGTGGGCGGTCGTGATCGCGAACCACGCCGCGATCGCCGACCGGTACTGCTCGAGACGCGCGACCGGATCGACCAGGCGCACAACGCTCGACGACGACGGAGTGACCGTCGCCGTGAGAAGGATCGCGACGCTCATCCGGGTCTGCTCCGGCTGAGACGTGGCGGGTCGCCGTCACTTCCGCGACGGTCTGCAGATGGGGCGGCGAGGATCGGCCCGCTGCCGCGAAGCGACTCGGCGGCCGGTACCCCTCGTTCCATCGCCTCGCGCGCCGCCGCCCCGACCAGCACCGTGAGCAAAGCGACCGAGATCGCGAAACCCTTGTCTTCAGTAACCGACCCGAACGGCAGCAATGCGATCCAGGTGATCACCGCGCCTCGAGCCACGGTGAGCTCGACGAGCCATGGGCCGCCGGCCCTGGCGAGGAGCGACCGGACGATCAACCCGAAGGCGAAGAGCAGCACTGCCGCACCCACCAGGCCGAACTTCGCGAGGAACGTGATCGGGGTGTCCAGAGTGAAGAGCGAGCCATCCCGTCCCGTGAACACGTTCGGGAACGTTGCACCGACCCCCTGTCCCATGGCGGGGTTCGCCGTGAACGCCTCCCACGCGAGGGCGTACGCGTTCTGTCGAGCACGTCCCGATGCGTCGGAGCCGACGCCCCCGAGTACGGTCGCGCCGATCGACGAGAGCCGAGCCTCGACGAAGTCCCGCGACGAGAGGATGATCCCTGCGAGCGGTAGCGCCAGCACCAGCACCGCCGCGCTCGCAGCCCCGGCGAGCGCGGCCCGCGAGAAGGGAACTCTCGACTTCTTCGGCGACCCGACGATTGCGAGAAGCGAGACGACGAGCACGATACCGGTACGCGTTCCGGTGACGAGCACTGCGACCAGGATCCCCAGGGCACCGATGAGCCAGGCCGCATTGATGACCTTCGGCGCCAGCGCGAGGGTCAGACAGAGCGCCAGCGGCACGGTCAGCGCGAGCAGCGAGGCGAGGAGGGGCTGATCCGCGATGTCGTCCGTGAGGCCTCGTCGGGAGATCCAGGCGATCGCGAATCCGATCGCCGACAGTGCGCCCGCACCGACGGTGACGATGCGAGCGTATCTGGACGAGACCTCCGATGCCGCGTCGATTCCCAGCACGACCGCCGCTGCAGGGAGGAGCTGCGTGAGCCCATCACGAGCCCAAGCCTCGAGCGACAGGCCGCTGAAGGCGGCCTGCAAGAGTGAGACCCCGAGGATCCATGCTGCAAGGATGATCGCCCCGTATACCGCCCCTCGGAACCGATGCGCCCACGGCGAAGCGAGCACCTTGCCGAGCCGCACCCCCGAGATCAGCACCGAGACTGCGACGTACGCCACATACACGAGCTTCGGCGTCGTCAACCCTTCGCTCGTCTGGAAGACCGCCAACGCACCCACGATGAAGAACCCGAACCGGAACCACGCCCGCCCGAGACCCAGGATCGCGATCGCGGCAGGAAGGACGAGGAGCGACTCCGGCAGCAGGATCGCCGCGGAGACCACCGCAGCGACGACGAGCGCGCCGAGAGCGAGCACCGTCCAATGTCGATCGGGCCAGCGGAGGCGCACACCGTCCAGGCGCCCGGTCACGCGCTACCCCCAGACGCATCGACGCCGGCACGGTCGGAGGAGCGCGTGATCACGAGCGTCGCGATCAACAGGCCGAGGAGGATCACCTGCATGACATTCAACGCGATGGCGGCGCTCAGCGCCCCGAGCGTCGCAGCGAGTGCGACGATGATCGCGAGTTGCACGACGACCGCTGACACCATGATGGCGCCGACTGCGCGATCGTGGCCACGCGATTGGAGGAGCACCGCCAATGGCTGGTTCGCCGTCGCCACGACGGCGGCGACGCACATGAGCTGCAGAACCGGGGTCGCCGCCGCGTACGCCGGTCCGAGCACCAACGGCACCAGCCACGGTGCGGCGACCGCGATCAGCACGCCGAGCGCGACGCCGACGACCGGCATCCAGATCGCCGTGCGCAGATGCGCCCACGACTCCGCTCGACTCTCGGCGCGAGCAACGAACGGCACCGACGCCGAAGTGAAAGACGAGGTCAGGAGGCCCAGCGGTTGGGTGATCTTGCTCACCGAACCGTAGACGCCCGCGGGGTGCGCTCCGCCGAAGGCGGCCAGCAACGGGAGATCCAGGCTCTGCCCGGCCAGCGCGAGATTGGTCATACCGAAGTAGGCGGTGCCGCGCCACGGATTCGAGAACCGGAAGGGCAGGCGAATCGCTCGCAGCGCCTTCGGCGTCATCGCGATGAGCGCAGCGATACCGACGATCGGGCCGAGTGACAATCCCGCCAGCAGGGCGAGGATCGGGTCGACTCCCAGCGGAATCAGTGCGAACGTCACCGCGACGCTCGCCGATCGATCGCAGATGGTGGCGATCGCGACCCGATCAGCACGAGCTATGGCACGAAGCGGCACACCGAGCGACTGCGCTGCGCTCACGGCGACGAAGAAGTACGGAGCGACCCACCAGTTCGCGCCGCCGACCGTCAGCTGGGCGACGACGACCCACACCACCGCCGCCGCGGACACGAAGACGAGTTTCGTCATGAGGCGATCGGCGAGCGCCGGGTGGCCGAGCGCACTTCGAGCGACGTCCCTGATCCAGAGGGAATTCGCTCCGAAGTCGGCAAGGATCGAAGCGGACATCCCGAAGGCCACGGCGGCGACGACGGCACCGAAATCCGCGGGCGAACTCATCCTTGCGACAACGAGATAGGCGAGGGCGATGATCGCCTGGCCCGTCGCTCCGGCGACCGCAAGCGAGACCGCCTGCACCCCGAGACTGCGAGACCGCGGAACCCGGGCCCGGCTCACGTCGCCCCCAGCAGGGCATCGACGAACTCGGCTCTGCCGACTTCGGTGGCGGAGTCGGTACCGGCCAACGGCGGCCACCGGCCCTCCCTCACGCCGGGAGCGAGCGAGCGCATCGCGTCGGCCAACTGCGAGCCCGCGAGCGGCACCCACACCACGTGCTCGGGATCCGCCGCGGCGGCGGCCCTCAGCGATTCCGCACCCGAACTCAGCACGGGAGTGCCGAGTACCATGGCCTTGCCCATGATCCCGCTGGCCCCCTCATTGGAGTGGGCGACGACCACCGCATCGGCAGCGAGCACGGCGGCGTCCAGTTCGACGTCGGTGAGCACGCGATCGACCTCGACGACGCGGATCCGTGCCATCGCAGCGGCAGAGGAGATCGCGTCCGACGCGTCGGTCGTCTGCTTCCCGGCGACCAGCACGACCGAATGCGGAAGCCCTGCATGCGCGACGGCATCGAGGACGAGCGGCACATTCTTCCGAGCGCTGACCGCCCCCACCACGGCGAACACGAGCTCGTGCGACTCGAGGCCGTAGGCCTCCCGTGCGCGCTGACGTTCTTGCCTGGTTCGTCCGACCGTGACCGTGATCGGGTCGACGACCGAGCGATGAGGCGTGACCGGTCCGCCGCTCGACGACCTGAGCACGAGTACCTCGACACCCGGCCGCCGGCTCGCACGACGTAACAGCGTGCGCTTCACGAACCACTTCAGCTCCGCGGCGCCCGGCACGGCCGACGGTTGGGGTGCGTAACGCATCACCAGACCTCGCATGACCGGCACGGTTCGCGATCGCCCGACTCCGGCCCGGACCAGCCATCGATCTCCGTTCGGCACGATGATGCGGTCTGCGCCGATCGAGGCCGCGAGCGCACGTGCCGACCGGGGAGTGACCGATGACCGCAGCGCGAGGGTGACATCCACCCCCCGCAAGTGAATGTCGAACTCCGCTGAGTCTGGCACGTCCGGCCTTGTCATCAACCATGGACGCAAGCCACGACGCCCCGCTTCCAGCACCAGGAGGCGCACATACGCGAGGCGGTGACCGCCCGCGAGCGGTTCCACGATGAGCACGACGCCGCGCCCAGCGGCACTGCCGGGCTCGCGGTCGATATGCCGAGGCGGTTCCATGGTCACCGCGCTTCGGTCCCAGGCCACAGCACCACTCGCGCCGTGCGCCACAGCAGCACGATGTCGCCAGTGAGCGACCAGTTCTCGACGTAGTAGAGATCGAGTCTGATCGCGTCGTCCCACGCGAGATTCGAACGGCCGCTCACCTGCCAGAGTCCCGTCATGCCCGGTTGCACGAGAAGGCGGCGGCGCGCGGTCCGTTGGTACAACGCCACCTCGGACGGGCGTTGCGGACGCGGGCCGACCAGGCTCATGTCGCCGACGAGGACGTTGACCAGCTGCGGCAGTTCATCGAGCGAGTACTTGCGCAGGACCCGCCCGACTCGCGTGATCCTCGGGTCTTCATCGACCTTGAACAACGGAATGGAGTCCGTGCCCTGATCCGCAAGCAGATCCGTGAGACGACTGTCGGCACCTTCGACCATCGAGCGGAATTTGAAGAGCGTGAAGGAGTCCCCGTTCAGGCCGGCGCGCTCCTGTCGGTACATCACCGGGCCTGGGCCGGAACGCTTGACCAGGATGGCGACGACCGCGAACAACGGCGCCAGCAGCACGAGCAGTGCAAAAGCGCCGACGAGATCGAGCGCACGTTTCGTCACGCGATTGCGCCCCTCCAGTCGCGGTGTCTCCACATGGATGAGCGGCAACCCTGCGACCGGCCTGGTATGGATGCGGGGGCCACCGATGTCGATCAGGCTCGGTGCCATCACGAGATGCTCATGGCCGGGCACGAGTCCCCAGCTGAACTCGCGGGTGCGCTCGGGTGAGAGTTCGTCGGAGCTCGTGATGACGAGGGTATCGGCATCGAGTTGCCGCATGATGTCGAGGGTGAGGTCGAGGTCGCGCTCGACGAACACGCCCGTACCGGCGAGCGTGTCCGCGTCGGCATCCGGCACCACAGCGGCGACGACCCGATACCCGGCCTCCGGAGTCCGTTGGAGCTCGCGCGCGATCGTCGCCGCCGACTCCGCCGAGCCCACGAGCAGCACCCTCGACGTGTAGGCCCCTCGGCGGCGTTGCACTCCCAACCACTGCCGCCACATCCAGCGCGAGAACAGCAGCACGAGCACGCCGAGCGGGAAGGCGATGAGGATGTACCCGCGCGCGAGATCGATCTTGAACAGGAAGGCAACGATGGCGACGAGGCCGAACAGCCGAACTGAGGCATCCGTAACCGCACGGTACTCCTGCGAGCCGACGCCGAGCACACGGAATGATCGGGTGTCGAAGAGCTGCAACGCCACCATCCACGAAACCACGAGCAACACCGAGACGACGGTGTAGCTGATCGCGATGTCCTCGCGCGAACCGCTGAACCCCGTCGCCGACTGGTCGAGCCCGAGCCAGCCGATCTGCGTGCCGAACGCCACCCACAACAGCACGAGCAGGTCGGTGAGCGCCACCCGTCCGGCGTAACGCCCCGACCAGGTGCTCGTGTCCTCTCGGTCGACTCGCGCGAACGGTCGAGTCACCACCACGAGACACCACCCGGGCGGCAGTCGACGGATGCCGCGATCTCACGCGCTCGCACGTCGCCCTCCCCGCACCCCGGCTGCGAGCGCCGCGACGATCGCGTCGACTGCGATGTCGATGATGCGGCCGGTCTCCGCATACGCCTGCTCCGACAGACCGAACGGGTCGGGCACGTCGTCATCGCCAGGCTCCGCCGGCGGCGCCGCCAGACCGCGGCTGAGCGCAGCGAGTTCGATGATCGAAAGCACCTCGGTTCCGTCCGGCACCGTTCCGGCGGCATCCTCCGCCGTCAGGAGACCGGCGATCCGTTCGAGCTCCCGAAGCGTGAACGTGCGACGCGCCGCCCTCGGAATGATGGAGACCACGGCCGCGCGATGCTCCCTCGTCGCCGTGAGCACGAGATCGGCGGCCACGATCGACTCCGGCTCCAATTGCGCGGCGACATGGCCCGACGGGTCGGCGCCGAGCGATCGAGCGGATTCCGCAGCGTCGGCTGTCATCGGACGACCGACGAGCGCAGCAGTCCCGGCGCTCGAGACGAGCGCGTCGATGCCCGCCCGCTCCAGGCGCGTCGCGATGAGCCGTTCGGCAAGCGGAGATCGGCACACGTTGCCCGTGCACACGACGAGGATCGACAGCGTCATGTGGCCACCCGCTCCGGGGAATAGCCGTAGCCGTACCCAGCCCCATAGCGGCCGTAGCCGTACGCGTCGGGCCCTTTCGTGGGCAGCATCGTGAGCACGATGCCCGAAACGGGCGCGCCGACCGTCTCGAGCGCTGCGATCGCGCCCTTCAGGTGGCCCTTGTGGGCGCGGCCTGCGGCGACCACGACGAGCGTGCCGCCCACACTGCGGGCCAGCACCGCGGCATCCGTCACCGGCAGGAGCGGCGGCGAATCGAAGAGCACTATGTCGAACGCTCGGGTGAGCTCCTGGACGACGTCGGCCATCGCGGACGAACCGAGGAGTTCACTCGGGTTCGGCGGGATCCGACCCGCCGGCAGCACGTGCAGCGAATTCCGGCCCCAGGGCTGGATGACATCGACGAGTGAGGCCCGTCCGATGAGGACGTCGGTCAATCCGACCGCGCCTTCGATGCCGAGGTAGCTTGCGATCTTGGGCCGGCGAAGGTCGGCATCGACGAGCAGCACTCGCGAACCGGCATCGGCCAGGGCGATCGCGAGATTCGACGCCGTCGTCGACTTGCCCTCGGACTCCACCGACGAGGTGACCACGAACCCTCGCTTGGTTCGACCCGCCTCGAGGAATTGGAGGTTCGTGCGCAGGGTGCGGAACGACTCGGCGCGCGCCGAGTGCGGGTCGGCGTGCACGATGAGCGGCCGGTCCTTCGCTCTCGGATCCGCCGCGATGCCGCCGATCACTGGCGCATCGGTGATCTGCTCGACGTCGTGCTCGTTGCGGATTCGCGTGTCGAGGGTCTCTCGCAAGACGGCGATCGCGATTCCGAGGGCGAGGCCGACGAAGCCGCCGAGCAGGAGGTTGAGGGCGAGGTTCGGGCTCACCGGACTCTGCGGCACCGCCGCGTGCTGCACGAGAGTGAGCCGGACCTGCGACGGCACCGGCTCCGCCTCGTCGACCCCGGGCGTCGATTCGATGGACTCGACCACCTTCGAGAGGCTCTCCGAGACGCCGGTTGCGATCTCTGCGGCGAGTGCGGGGTCTTCGTCGACGACCGTGATCTCGATGAGGGTCGTGTCGAGTGGCGCCGTCGCGGACACTTTCCGTGCAAGTTGGTCGCCCGTCGCGTCGAGCCTGAGTTCCGCGATGACCGGCAACAGCACGATCGGCGTCGTCGCGAGGTCGGCGTAGGTCTTCACCCGCTGTTGTGTGAAGCTGTTGCCCTGTTGCAGGTCGGACACCGTCGTCGTCCCTGAGGTCGACACGAACACCTTCGCAGTCGAGCTGTATTTCGGTGTCTGCAGCATCGACACGAGCAGGGCGACGAGCACCCCGGCCACCGTCAGGATGACGATGAGCAGCCAACTCTGTCGCAGAATGCGGAGATAGTCGCGAAGTTCCAACCCTGCCTCCCCCCGAGGGCTACGCTGTGCAGCGTGGTCGATCCCCAAACTACCGTGCGGGAAGGCCGGAATGCCACGCATCCGGCCACCGAGTCTCGCTGGGGCGTCACGGATGTCGCGATCGGCGTGCTGCTCGCCCTCGCGCTCGGTTCCGGGTGGACGTGGTTGACCCGCACAGTCGTGATCGCCGAGGGCATGCAGGTCCTCGGCGCGTATCTCGCGATCTGGCTCCCCCTGTTCGGCACGTTGCTCGTTGCGAGCTATGTTCGCGGCAGCCGCTCGCTGGTGCGCGACTTCGGGCTGCGGTTCACCTGGCTCGACCTGGTGTGGGGCATCGGACTCGGTCTGCTCGTCCGCGGAGTGACGAGTCTCATCGAGCTCGCCGCGGTGGGGCGGACGTCATTCGCCGGGTCGGTGCTCGAGCCGCCGACCGGGTTCGCGTTCGTCTTCGGCGTACTGGTCGCGCCGATCCTCATCGGCCCGATCGTCGAGGAGCTCTTCTTCCGCGGGCTCGCGCTGCGAGCACTCGAGCGGTCTGCGAGCACCGCCGGAGGCGCCGGAGGCACTGCAGCACCGCGACGGATCGCGGTATCCGTCGCCGTCGTCGTATCGGCCGCCGTCTTCGCACTGCTCCACCTGTTCGACGGAGCCGCCATGACCGCGGGTACGGCGGTCGTCACGTTCAGCGGCCCGTTCGTGCTCGGCCTCGGCGCGGGTCTTCTCACCGTGCTGACCGGTCGCCTCGGTGGAGCAGTCATCGGGCACGTGGTCTACAACAGCGTGCTGATCGTCACACTCGTGAGCAATATAGGCTGAGGCGCGCTCACGTCTCAAGCGAGCATCAGTGGTGGCGCCCGTTCAGCACCCCGCCGCTCTCTTCGAGATAGCAGACTCCGCAGAGCGACTCGTAGGTGACCGCTTGAACGCCACTTGCGCTGAGGCCCGTCGAAGCGTCGATCGCGACCTGGTCGCCGTCGAAGACGAACCGGCCGTCGATGAGCCGGGCGTTGAAGATCGCCTTGCGACCGCATCGGCAGATGGTCTTCAGCTCTTCGAGACTGTGCGCCACCTCGAGCAGCCGGCGGCTGCCGGGAAACGCAACCGTCTGGAAGTCGGTGCGGATGCCGTAGGCCAGCACCGGCACGCCGCCGATGAGGGCGATGCGCAACAGATCGTCGACCTGTTCGGAGTTCAGGAACTGCGCCTCGTCGACGAGGAGGCAGCTCACGTCGCGCCCGTGCTCCTCGACGACCCGGTTGCGATGCAACTGGAACAGGTCGAGCACGTTCGTGCCGGGCGCGATCGTGAAATCGACCTCGCGCACCACACCGAGGCGCGACACGATGTCGCGGTCGCCCTTCGTGTCGATCGCCGGCTTCGTGAGCAGCACCTGATGGCCGCGCTCTTCATAGTTGAACGCGGCCTGGAGCAGCGCCGTCGACTTGCCGGAGTTCATCGCGCCGTAGCGGAAGTACAGTTTCGCCATCTACTCGAACGACCTGTCTGCCGCCGCGCAGCGGATCGGCATCAGTCGCGGCTCACTCGATGTCATAGCTCAACTCCACCGTCACATTCTCTCGCGTCAGGCTCGATTCCGCTCGCAATGCGACGGCACGTGCCACCGCGACGAACCGGTCGAGCTCGCGCCGTGTCGGCGGCGACGTCCCGACCTCGGTGACGAGGCGGATGCGTCCGCGCTCACCATGCTCGCCGTCATTCGAGAACGAGGCCCTGATGTGCCGGGAGCGACCCGCGTCGCCGATCCACGAGATGAGGGCCGTGAGCGCCGAACGCTGGTCGGCCCGGAGGTCGCCGGCGACACCGGTGGGGTCGTCGATGATCGTGTCGACCCCGCGGTTCAACCGCACATCGGCGGCGAGATCGTCGAGCCAGGTCGACTCGATGCCTGCTCGGAGCGCCCGGCGCAGTGCCTCCGCGAGCTCGCGCGCCCGGTCGGCATCGGCCACCGAGATGCGTTCGGCCGTCATGACCCCGGCGAGGAAGGGCAGCACTTCTCGGCCCAGCACCGAGACGGGGCTCTGCCGCACCGACCTGGCGATGCCCGCGCGCAACTCCGCATCGCGTTGCAGCGCCGCCCGGTTCGCCTCGCGCTGCCAGGCCAGGGTCTCCGCGATGATGCCGTAGGAGTACCCGGCAGCCGCGGCCGACATCGCCAGCACCGGGGCCGAGCTCACCGCGATGAGCGCCGCCAACGGGGCATCCGATGCCGTGTACGCCGACGCGCCCACGACGAGGATCGAGAGCACGACCGCTGACAGCACCCCGGCGAGCGCCGATGACACCCATGTGCAGAACGGGGCGAGCGCGAGGATCAGCATGCCGATCACCGCCGGCCCGAAGTCGTCGTAGAGATACCGGTTGTTGCCGATGGTGCTCACATATTCGGCGATTGCCGCGCCGACCGACAGGGTCACGACGAGCCACAGCCGCTCGGCGGTGAACGGCGCTCGTGCCGGTGATGCGGAAACTGCAGCCGCCGTGCCGGCGCCGGCCACGAGCACGAGCGCGACGATCGCGGCGACCGGCGAACCGACCTCGTCCCAGTGCCACCACGTCAACGAGCCCGCCAGTGCGAACGCGAGCAGCGCACCGATCGTCACGATCGGTGACGCGGCGATCGCCCCGATCGGATCGGCCTCTTGTTGCGTGAGTCGCATGCGCCCGCTCATTCGCCGCCCTCGGGCACGGTCAACACGATGGTCGTGCCGATGCCTTTCGTCGACCACAGGCGCACCGTGCCATGCTCCTGCTCGATTCGAGCGCGAATCGAGGTGCGCAATCCGATGCGGTCGGGTGGCACCTCGGCCTCGTCGAAGCCGACGCCGCTGTCCATCACCGCGACCGTCACCTCGCCACCGCCGAGGCCCAGGGCGAGCTCGGCCTGCGAGACGCCGGCGTGGCGGGCGACGTTGATGAGGCATTGCGCCACCGCTGCGTCGAGGGCCGCCACGCGCCGCGGTCCGAGGGTGCCGAGCACCGCGAAGTCACCGGTGACCCGCACCTCGAGGCCTGCGTTCGCGGCGGAAGAGAATGCGTGGCCGAGCGAAGGTGCGGTCTCTTCGGTCGGCGCGCGGGGGTCGATGGATGCCGCGTTGCGGCCGCTGCGCTGTCTCGAACGCCGTGCGCTGGGCCGTCCGCCTGCTTCCGGACTGCCGCCGCTCCAACCTTGCGCGCCGCCGGCCCCGGCCGCGCCGACCGCTGCGGCCGGCGAGTCGTCCGAGGGCTGCTGACGACCGAGCCCGACCCCCGCGAGCTCTGCCGGCGCGGTACCGGCAAGGGCCATCGCATGGTCGATCGCCCAATCACGGCCGACGATGAGACCGAGGTCTTGACGGATGCCCACGCGCAGGCGTTCGTCGACCGGGCCCGATCCGTCCGCCGCAATCGCCACGAGATGGCTGAGCGCGGTGTCATGCAGACGGGCGGTGGCACGGAGCTCGTAGTCGTGCCGGATCGAGAGCTCCCGAGTCTGCTGACTCGCCCGGTGCAGCCCGGTCTCCCGACGCATGTCGAGCCGGCGGGTGACACCGTCGAACACTCGCACGACGACGACCAAGCCGAACGCGAGCCCGGCCGAGGCACTCGGAGCGTACGTGCCGCCGATGAGAGCGACCCCGAGGAACGCGGCCGCCTCACCGAGTCCGTAGCCGAGGGTCGCCCACGTGAGCGCGATCACCGAGCCGCTGCCCGCGCCGCCGACGAGGAGCAGCGCGACCCGGGGCAGGGCGAGCACCGCGTTGTTCGTCGTCGTGAATTCACCACCCGGCTCCATGACGATCACGGTCAGCGCGAAGACGACACCGGTACCGATGACGAGATAGATGACGGTGAAGATGACCGTGGGATACCGCACGACGAGGGCGAGCAGCACGATCATGACGAACACGAGCGCAGCGGCCGTCCATCCCTCGGATTCACGGCCGATGGTCGCCATGACGACGCCGAGGATCGTGGCGATGCCGAGGCACGTGAATGCGGCGCAATGACCGGCATTCGCGAGCGCCCGACTCAGCGAATCTCGCGCAAGGTGTCCTGGCAACCCCAGGGTCATCCTGATCCTCCGCTCTACCCGCCCGGCGAACAGCGATGTTCGGGCTTCTGCGGATTATCCCAGTTTCGAGGCCATCCGCGCGGACGACGCGATCAGAACAATGCCGATGGATCGGGCGGCGACCCGAGCATGTCGGGCAGTTCACCCCGCGAGATGGCTCCGCGACGCACATCACCGGCCCGTTGAACGCCGCCCACGACACGCCCGAGCGCCGACGACCGCACGCCCCCGGTCACGGGGTCTTCACGCCCGTGCTCGAGCCCATGCGCCCTGATCAGCGGTCGAATGCGCTCGCCGAGCCACTGCCGATACGCCTTCGGCGCGTAGGCGTTGTTGCCGTAGTACATCGAGCGGTACTTCGGCACGAGTTCGGGGTGGGCTCGCTCAAGCCACTGCATGAACCAGGGCTTGACCGTGCCGCGAAGATGCAACGCCGTGTAGAGCACACTCGTGCCCCCCGCAGCCTTCACCTGGCGTAGTGCCTCGTCGAGGTGGGTCTTGGTGTCGGTGAGGTACGGCAGGATCGGCATGAGGAAGACGGAACAGTCGAGACCTGCCTCGCGCACGGCGGTGACCGTCGCAAGTCTCGCCTTCGCGCTCGGCGTACCCGGCTCCACCGATTGCTGCAACTCGTGATCGTAGATCGCGATCGACATCGCGAGATCGACGGGCACGTGCTCGGCCGCTTCGACGAGGAGCGGCAGATCGCGGCGTAGCAGCGTGCCTTTCGTGAGGATGCTGAAGGGCGTGCCGCTCGAGGCGAGCGCGTCGATGATGCCGGGCATGAGCGAGTAGCGCCCTTCGGCCCGCTGGTAGGGGTCGGTGTTGGTGCCGAGTGCCACGGGCTCGTGCCGCCACGACGGCTTCGCGAGGTCGGCGCGAAGCACCTCGTCGACGTTGACCTTCACGATGATCTGCCGGTCGAAGTCGTCGCCCGCATCGAGGTCGAGGTACTCGTGCGTCGGCCGAGCGAAACAGTTGTGACTGACAACTCCGTTCGCGACGAAGTCGCCGGTCGACGTCGTGATGTCGAGCATGTCGATGATCTCGCCGAGCGGCTCGATTGACACCACGCGGAGGTCGGCGATCGTTTTCACCGTCGCCCCAGTGAGCGCGAGCTTACGGGTAATGGCCGGCTGTGAGACCGCGAAGAACGCGTTTCGTGCTGAGAGTCCTCCGCGAACGCGGATGTTCGCGCCGCCGTTCGATCTCGCCGACTCGCGGACGAACGGAATCTCGAACACCGACAGGGCTCGTTCGATGGCCACGAGGATCGAATCATCCGAGTTGCTGATACGCAGGATGCCCCGCGCGCACGAGCCCTCGGCATCGAAGATGCCCCCGAGGAATCCCGCCGACCATTCGAGATCGGGTTCAGTCGGCCAGTCGACCAGCGACGAGATCGCATCGAAGTCCGCCGCCCGGCTGGTGCGGATGGCTGCTATCGCACGTCTCGTCGCGGTCGCCGGAGCGAACGCGAACGTCGAGGTCACCACGCCCATTCTGCTCAGGTACTCACGCGATCGGTCGAGCGCTTCAGTATCGGCGAGCGCCAGACGGAAGCGACTCGCGAGATAGGTTCCGCCCTTGGCTCTCGGGTAGCGCCGGCGAAGCATCATCGCATCACCCCGCACCATTCCGGTCAGGTATCCCCGCATGTATTCCAGGGAGGAGACCGATGAGGAACTGCGCAAGCCCCGGTCGCCGAACCCGATGAGCGAATTCGATGTCGTGAGATACGGACGCTGCCCCGGCCCTGACATCGCTCCGGTGACGTGCTTCCACCCACGATCAGTCAGGAACCGGTGATCTCCGCTCGCGACGAGGGTCGTGCCGTCGGCAAGGCGCACACGGTAGGCGAGCTTGCGCGTCGACCACTTCGCCAACACCTTCGACGGTGCATACCTTCGGTACGCGCCGACGATCTTCGTACCCATCACCTCATCACCGATCTCGACCGTCGAAAGCGACTTCTGGCGACCATCGGCGAGCGTGATCACCGTGTCGGGGTGCAGGCAATAGGCGCATGCATGTGTGCAGCCCCGATAGGGGTTGATGGTCCAGCCGAACGGCATCGACGATTGGCCGGGCACGCGATTGAGGGCCGACTTCGCGAGTATCTCGTGAAAGGTGACCCCGGCGAAGTCGGGGGTCTGCACCGAGCGCACGAGATTGTTGAGCTTGGCGAGGCCCGGCAACGCGCCGACCTGCTCGACGCCCAATTCCTGTCCACTCCACCGCATACGGACATTCGAACACATGTTCGAATGAGAAGCAAGCGGATGCCTCGGCGCGGCGTGCACACCGCGGCATCCGCTCGCACCGCGGCATCCGCTCGCTCTGCGGCATCCGCTCCCCCAGCGCGAGCAGTTTGTAGGACGATGGCGCCTTTGTAGGTCATTCACGAACCGACCTGTCCTACATTGCGACGTTCGTCCTACGAACAGTGCGACGTTCGCGGCGCGACCCTGCGGCGTTCGTCCTACGAACTCGCGAGGGCTGGGGCGATGAGCTCGGCCGCGCGGCCCGCGGCGAGCTGCAGCGTCTCTCCAGACCAACGGCGTCGCAGCCACCGATCGTGGCTCGCGATGACGACCGCACCGGGGTAGGCGCCGAGCGCCTCCTCGAGATCGGTGGCCAGAGCGAGCGAGAGGTGGTTCGTCGGCTCGTCGAGCAGGAACACGTGCGGCGGCCGGGCGATCACGAGCGCGAGCGCGAGCCGGCGCTGCTGCCCCACCGAGAGCGACCCGATCGGGCGCGACTCGTCTCGCGGCGCGATGAGGCCGAGCCCTCCGAGCGGCACCTGCTCGGCGCGGCGCTCGCCGAGCACGCGTTCGTAGAGACCACGGGGCGAGGCCTCCGGGTCGGCGAATCGCACATCCTGTTCGAGCAACTGCACGCGAAGCCCTTTGCGCCGGTGCACGACGCCCCGGTCGACACGCTGGGTACCCGCGAGCACGTTCAGGAGCGTCGACTTGCCCGCGCCGTTCGCACCGGTCACGAGCAGCCTCGTGAGCGGCGCCACCTGCAGCGCGTCGAGCGCGAGCCGGCCGTCGACGGCGACATCCGTGACCTGCACCAGCAGGCCGGCCGCCGCTTCGAGTGCGTGCGAACCCGACGGGATGCCGGCGAACGCGAGCGGCGCCGGCGGCTTCCGCACCTGCTCACGCTCGAGCGTTGCGAGCCGGAGCTCGGTATTGCGCACCCTGCGAGACACGGCCTGATCGACGTTCTCGCCCTTGAAATGGCGGATGAACTTGTCGTTGTCGGTCGCCGCTCGACCATGGGCGACGCGACGCGATGCGCCCGCGACGTCGCCGCGGAGCCGCCGCAGCTCCGCCTGCTCGTCGTCGTACTGACGCAGCCAGCGCACCCGCTCCTCCCCCTTGACGGTGAGGAACTCCGAGAAGCTCCCGCCGAAGACCGTGCCGCCAGATGCCGCGAGCGACTCCTCGCGCGAGGCGCCCGCAGCCGTGCCGCCTCGACTCGCGTCGGCACCCGAGCCGGCGAGCGCGAGCGCCCCTGCCCGCCCAGGGTCGAGGTCGAGCAGGCCGGTGGCCGCACGATCAAGGAACTCCCGATCGTGACTGGCGAACACGACCGGCCCGCGCCAGGCGCGCAGCCGATCCTCGAGGAACGTCGCGGCGTCGTCGTCGAGGTGGTTCGTCGGCTCATCGAGCAGCAGTGCGTCGGGCGCGCTGAGGAGCAGCGCGGCGAGCGCGAAGCGCGACCGCTGACCGCCCGAGAGCTCGTCGATGCGACGGTCGAGACCGAGCGTGCCGACGCCGAGCCCGTCGAGGAGTTCGTCGCGGCGAGCGTCAGCACTCCAGACGTCGGCGCGTTCGGCCGCGTCGAGCGCCGCCGAGTACCGCGCCGAGGCGCCGGAGCCATCGACGGCGAGCGCCGCCGCTGCGTCGTCGAGCTCGCGCTCGATGGCACGCACCTCGGCGAGGGCCGCTTCGAGCACCCCGCCGACGCGATCCTGCGGGTCGAACGCCAGCTCCTGCGAGAGCAGACCGGTGCGGTGCGGACGCGTGATGCGACCCGAGGTCGCGACGTTCGATGAAGCGGATGCCGCGGCATCCGCTCGCTCGAAATCGCCGGCCAGCAGCCGGAGCAGCGTGGACTTGCCGGCGCCGTTCTCGCCGATCAGGCCGAGTCGTTGAGCCGGCGCGACGGCGAAGCCGAGGTCGGTGAACACACGTCGATCGGGGTACGAGACCGAGAGCCCGTCGACGCGGAGATAGTGGGAATGGGTGACGAATACAGCCATGGGTACGCCCTTTGCGGGAATGCCCCCGAGCGGTCGACGGATGCCGCGGCGCACGTCCGTTCGAACGATGCACCGAACTGGCGGAGCGCGCGCGCGGCGCCGACGACCGCCCGGGAGCGGAGAGAAGCCCCGCCGGGCATTGCCGTCGATGGGTGCTCGCAGATGCTGTCGCGATCAGCACGGTGTGATCAGAACCGTGGGCACACCCATGTCAACGGCGCCTCAGGCGCGGGACGATGGTGTGTACTCACTTCATAGCGGATATGACGGTACCAGACGTCACCGCAAAAGCAAAGGGGACAGTCTCAGGCCGCGAGGCCCAGCACCTTCGCGGTCTCTGCGAGCGTGGCCGACGCGACCGCCGGATCGGTCGAGAGCTTGGTGCCGTAGCTCGGGATCATCTCTCGCAGCTTCGGCTCCCATGCCGCCATGCGGTCGGGGAAGCAGCGAGCGAGCACGTCGAGCATGATCGGAGCCGCAGTCGACGCACCCGGAGAGGCACCGAGCAGACCGGCGATCGTGCCATCTGCGCCCGTGATGATCTCGGTGCCGAACTGCAGGATGCCGCCCTTCTCAGGGTCTTTCTTCATGACCTGCACGCGTTGGCCGGCGGTGATGAGCTCCCAGTCCTCGCTCTTGGCCGTCGGCATGAACTCCCGCAGCGCTGCGAGCTTCTTGTCGCGCGAGGCGAGCAGCTCGGAGACGAGGTACGTCACGAGGTCGAAGTTCTTGAACGCCACTTGGAGCATCGGGCCGATGTTGTGCAGACGGATCGAGAACGGCAGGTCGAACCAGGTCGAGGTCTTCAGGAACTTCGGCGTGAACCCGGCGTAGGGCCCGAAGAGCAGTGCGGTCTCGCCGTCGACGACGCGGGTGTCGAGGTGCGGCACCGACATCGGCGGCGCACCCTTCGCGGCCTTGCCGTAGACCTTCGCCTGATGCTGTGCGACGAGCTTGGGGTTCGTCGTGCGGAAGAACTGGCCCGAGATCGGGAACCCGCCGAAACCCTTGATCTCAGGGATGCCCGAGTGCTGCAGCAGTGCGAGCGCACCTCCGCCGGCACCGACGAAGACGAACCGCGCGTTCACCGTCTTCGGCGTGTTGCCGACGAGGTGGCGCAGCCGGATCTTCCACGTGCCGTCGCTCTTGCGCTTGAGCGAGGTGACCTGGTGGTTCGTCGCCACCTCTGCACCGCGCTGCTCGATGTCTCGCAGCAGCGACGTCGTGAGTGCGCCGAAGTCGACGTCGGTGCCCGCCACGATGCGAGTCGCTGCGACGCGGGCCTTGGGGTTGCGCTTCTTGGCGAGGAGCGGGGTCCACTCGGCGATGCGCTCGAGGTCTTCGGTGTACTCGACGTCGGGGAAGAGCGGCTGGTCTTGCAGGGCGGCGACGCGCTTCTTGAGGTACTCGATGTTGGCTTTGCCCTTGACGAACGTCATGTGCGGCGCCGAGTTGATGAAATTGTGCGGCTCGGGCAGCGCGCCGTGCTGCACGAGGTACGACCAGTACTGGCGGCTCACCTGGAACTGCTCGTTGATCGAGACGGCCTTGTCGGCACTGACCGTGCCGTCGGGGTTCTCGGGCATGTAGTTGAGCTCGCAGAGGGCCGCGTGGCCGGTACCCGCGTTGTTCCACGCGTTCGACGACTCCTGCGCGACCTCGCCGAGGCGCTCGTACACGCGGATCGACCAGTCGGGTTGGAGTTGCGAGAGCAGGGAGCCGAGCGTGGCGCTCATGATGCCGCCACCGATCAGCACGACATCGACGGTTTCCTCTGAATTCACGGATTCCAGTCTAGTTGGCGCCCGAGGTGCCCCCGACCGGCCGTCGGCTGCTCGCCCTACGCCCGGTCCAGCACCGGGAGACCGCGCTCGTCGAGCGGCCAGGACGGGTTGTGCGCGAGCTCCCAGAGATTGCCGTCGGGGTCGGCGACGTATCCGCTGTAGCCACCCCACTCGGTCACGACCGGCGCTTTCGCGATCGATCCGCCCGCCAGCACCCAGTCGCCGAGCGCGTCGTCGACCTCTTCGCGGGAGGCGAGGTTGATGGCGAGCGCTACCGCGCGGAACCCGGGTGCGTGCGCGTGCATCGTCGGCAGCGCGGCATCCTTCGCGAGCTCGACGGTCTCCCAGAGCGCGAGCACTCCGCCCGGCGTCGCGAAGAACGCGACCTCGCCGGCGACCGATGACGGGGCTTCGCGCCAGCCGATCCTCTGGTAGAACGCCGCGGCGGTCTCGACGTCGGCGACGCCAAGCGTGACGAGGGAGAAGCGCTGCGGAATGGCCATGCACCGACGCTACGCCTGTCGCGCCGAACCCGCATCGTGCGCGCGAGCGGATGCCGCGGCGCAACGCCTGCAGCGACATCCGCTCGCCGAGTCGCCCGACTTTGTACAGAGTTGGGCAACTCGAAAGGTTCAGAGTGCAGCGATGCCACCGGCGATCAGGCCGATGCCCGCGGTGATCAGCGCCGCGGTGAGCGAGAGGACGCCGATCCAGAGCAGGACGATGAGTCGGTTCGGCTTCTCGGGGTCGCGGCCGAGCACCGAGAGGAAGAACCCGGCCGGCATGAGGATCGCGGCGACCGGCACGCCGACGCGGGCGAGCCACATCCAGAAGCCGTCGAGCGCGGCGTACGAGATGACCGCGAGGATCGCGACCGAGAGCACGAGCAGCACGGCCGCGTGCGCATGGCCGGCCCGGAAGAAGCTCAGCTGCAGTCGATTGGCGGGCACGTTTCCGCGCAGCACTTTGGTGAGGAAGTAGCCGCCGCTCTCGACGGTGACGAGGGCGAGCAGGAGAATGCCGATGAGGATGAGGTTGTCTGCGGACGGCATGGCCGGTCCTTCCTTCGGGGTTGGTTCATGATTGGATAGTTGTACTCGCCAATATTAGAGAGTTGCACTATCCAATGCAAGGAGCTCATCTGATGCGCATCTCAGCACTCGCGGCCGAAGCCGGTCTGCCCGTCGCGACCGTCAAGTACTACCTGCGCGAAGGCCTCCTGCACGCCGGCGCCGCGAGCTCGGCTACCCAGGCGAGCTACGACGAGAGCCACGTGCGCCGACTGCGGCTCGTGCGGGCCCTCACCGGGCCCGTCGGGCTCAGCGTGCAGCAGGCGCGCACGGTGCTCCAACTCGTCGACCACCCCGGCGACGACCTCTACACGACACTCGGCCAAGCCGTCGGCGCACTCCCCCCACCGGGCGCCGAACCGGCCGAGGCGTCCGACCCGTACCCGCGCGCCCGCGCCGCGCTCGAAACCCTCGGGCAGGTCTATGATCCCGACTTCGCCGCCGTCGCCCAACTCGAAGGCGCACTCGCCGCGGCAGAAGACGCCGGTATGCCGATCACGCCCGAACGACTCGCCCGATACGGGCGAACCGCCGCCGAACTCGCCGAGTACGATCTCGAGCGGATGCCTCCGGAGCCCCACGCAGCCGTCGAGTACACCGTGCTCGGCACCGCACTCTACGAACCGGTGCTGCTCGCCCTCCGGCGCCTCGCCCATCAGGACGCGGCGGTTCGCCGCCTCGGCGGTGCCGACTGAGTCTCCGGTCCTGCTTCGTGTGCACAAATCAGGTCGGGAGGTGTGTCGCCCCGGCCCGGCGCCGATTCGCGCGCGACGGGGCCTCAGCGCGCGGGGCGGTCTCAGCGCGCGACGGGCTGCCCCTCGGGCTCCGCACCCGATCGCGTCGCCGCGGCCACCGCGGTGCGGGCGCGGTCGAGCGCTTCATCGGTCGCGCCGGCGTGACTGAGCGCCAGCAGTGCCGCGCCCACGATCGGCGCCGTCTCGAGGATCTCGATGCGGGCCAAGGGCGCGACCTGCGCAAGCCCCGTGGCGATGCCGGCGATCAGCCGCTCGTCGCCGGAACGGATGATGCCGCCGCCGAGCACGATCGGGATCGGATCCGCCTCGAGGCCGAGACGCACGACGCAAGCCCGGGCGAATGCGACGAGCTCTTCGGCCTGCCGGTCGACGAGCGAACCGGCCACGGCGTCGCCAGAACTCGCGGCCGCGAAGATCGCCGGTGCAAGCGCAGTGAGTTCGGTCGAGTCGCGACGCCCGAAATGCAGGTCCTCGATGAGCGCGGCGATCGAGGTGACGCCCAGGTGATCGACGATCGCCGCACTGAGCGACGTCGCCGGACCCCTGCCATCCGCATCGCGCGCCGCATGCCAGAGGGCCTGCTCACCGAGGCCGCCCCCGCCGCCCCAGTCACCTGAGATGCCGCCGAGCGCCGGGAAGCGCGCGTCGGCGCCATCGGCGCGCACACCGATCGCATTCACGCCCGTGCCGCACACGATGGCGACCGCGTCGGGCTCATCGGTACCGGCACGGAGCAGTGCATAGAGGTCGTTGTCGACCACGGTCGACGCATGGGCCCACTCGAGCCCGGCGATGGCGGCGGCATACTGCTCGATCTCGATCGGCAGGTCGAGTCCGGAGAGGTAGAGACTCGCGTGCACGACGCGCCGCTCGCCCGCGACAGCACGAACCAGCTCGTCGACGACTGCGACGGCCTCTGCGAGACCCTCGAAGTGTGGACTCGAACCCGGGCCGCGTCGGTGCCCGACCAGAACGCCGTCGATCGTGAGGGCGACCGCGTCGGTCTTCGAGCCCCCACCGTCGACCGCCACGATCACACCGCCCGCCCCACCGTCGACGACTCCGCTCGCGTCGATCATCGGGCCCACTCCAGGAACGGTGCATTCTCGGCCATGAGCAGGTCGGTGAGCTGCTCGGCCCGGTCGTGCTGCAGCACGAGGGGGTGGGCCCGCATCGCGCGCAGCACACGGTCTCGTCCGCCGTGTACCGCGGCGTCGAGCGCGAGCCGCTCATACCCGGCGACACCGGCGATCAAGCCGCGGATGTCGTCGGGCAACGGCGCGACCGGTTCCGCGACGAATCCCCCGTCGCGGAACACGGCCGGCACCTCGATGACGTGATCGTCGGGCAGGAACGGCAGCACGCCGTCGTTGCGCAGGTTGACCACGCGGGCACGGCTCGCACCGTCGCGCATGGCGGCGAGCAACTCGATCGCCGCCTCGGAGTAGAAGGCGCCGCCGCGCCCCTCGAGCGCTGCGGGCTTCTCGTGCTGCGACGGGTCGGCGTACAGCTCGAGCAGCTCGCGCTCGATGGCGCGCACCGCCTCGGCGCGGGTCGGCTCGTGCAACTGCTCGCGCAGCACCTCGTCGTGCGCGTAGTAGTAGCGCAGGTAGTACGAGGGCACAACGCCGAGCTGCGCGATGAGCGCCGGTGCGAGGTGCACTTCGTCGGCCAGCTCGCCGAGGCGGTGCGCCAGCAGGCCGGGCAACCGGTCGTCGCCGTCGATGACGACGCTGCGCTCCCACGTGAGGTGATTGAGGCCGACGTGGCCGAGGCTCACCCGGTCGTGTTCGACATCGAAGAGCGACGCGAATCGACGCTGGAACCCGATCGCCACGTTGCAGAGCCCGACCGCACGGTGACCGGCTTCGAGCAGCGCCCGGGTCACGATGCCGACAGGGTTCGTGAAGTCGACGATCCAGGCGTCGGGCTTCGCATGCGCCCGTACGACCTCGGCGATGTTCAGCACGACCGGAACGGTGCGCAACGCCTTCGCCAGCCCGCCCGGGCCGGTCGTCTCCTGACCGATGCATCCGGCCTGATGCGGCCACGTCTCGTCGGCGTGACGGGCGTCCTGCCCCCCGACCCGCAGCTGGATCAGCACGGCATCGGCATCGGCGACGCCCGCGACGAGATCGGTCGTGCCGATCACCCGTGCGGGGTGCCCGGCGTGGGAGAGCATCCGCCGCGACATCCCGGCGACGAGCGCGAGTCGGCCTTCATCCGGGTCGACGAGACGGATCTCCTCGAGCGGCAGCGTGTCGCGGAGTCGGGCGAACCCGTCGATGAGTTCTGGCGTGTACGTCGATCCACCGCCGACGATCGCGAGCTTCATTGGTCCTCATTCCAGTGCGTGGTGCGCCCCGCACTCTCGAGTGCGAAGACGGGGTTTCAGGGTCGGGCGAACGGATGCCTCAGGGACATCCGGATGCCGAAGGGGCAGGTCAGATGGCGAGTGAGATGTCTGCCTCGAGATGGTCGCGGATCTGATCGACGAGCTGCTGGCGCGCACCGAGCAGAACAGGCTGCGTACCCGTGCCGCTCGTGCGCACCGCGAGCTTCGGGTGCGCCGCCGAGTCGACGCGGGCCGTGACGAGTTCGGCCAGGAGATCGCCGCCCGCGTTGCCGGTCGGGCCGCCGAGCACGATCACCGACGGGTCGAGGATCGCGAGCAACGGGTTCACGGCGAGGATCACGCGGTCGGCGAGCGCCGAGAGCGCGGCGCCGTCACCCGCGAGTCGAGGCAGCATCTCGGCGAGCGTCTCGCTGTCGGTGCCGCCGAGCAGCTTCGCGACGGCCGGACCGCCCAACAGGTCGGTGAAGTCGTTCGCGGCCGGTGCGAGCATCGCCGCTGTGCAGGGCACCGCGAGGTAGCCGATCTCACCGGCGCCGCCGGATGCACCGCGGTGGACCGCGCCACCGAGATCGACGCCGACGCCCAGGCCGTCGCCGATCCAGAACAGCGCGAAGCTCGTGGCGTCGAGGGCAGCACCGGCCGACCGCTCGGCCATGGTCGCGAGGTTCACGTCGTTGTCGATCGTCACCTGCAGTCCGAGCGCCTGCTCGATGCGGCGACGCGCGCCCACCGCCGGCCACCCCGGCAGCGTGTCGGTGAACGAGAGCTCATCGCCGTCGACGAAAAAGGCCGCCTGCACGCCGATCACGACGCGACTGACCGAGGAATCATCGATGCCGGCCGCCGCGCACGCGGCACGGACGGCGGCGCGCACGTCGCCCTCGGGGGTGCGGTCCGCCGCCTCCGTCGCGATCTGCACGATCGGGTGTTCGTGGTCGACGGCGTCGACGACGACGGCCTGGATCGATCGCTCGAGGATGGAGATCGCGACGCCCGTGATGCGGTCGGTGCGAACGCCGTAGGTGACGGCGTTCGGCCCCCTGCCGCCCGAGAGCTCGCCGACCGGACGGATCAGGCCGACCCGCTCGAGCCGCGCGAGCATCTGCGACGCGGTCGGCTTTGAGAGGCCGGTGAGTTCGCCGAGGCGTGACCGGGTGAGCGGACCGTGTTCGAGCAGGAGGCGGAAGGCGGTGCGGTCGTTGCGCGCTGCGAGCCACGTCGGGGTGCCCGGGTCGATCTGGTTCATATCGTCCGCCTCTCTGTGTCGATCATTGTCGCTGGTCGTCACTCTATCTGAAAACATTCTTTACTGATTTTCGCCTCACCCGCCGCTCCGCACCTCGTCTCGCAATTGCCCGAGCCGGTCAGGATCGGCCGCCGCCTCCAGCAGGGTCTTCGTGTACTCGTGCTGTGGATCGAGGATCACGCGCTCGGCCGCGCCGCGCTCGACGATCTCACCGCGGTACATCACGAGGATCTCGTCGGAGAAGTGCCGCGCGGTGGCGAGGTCATGCGTGATGTAGAGCACCCCGAGATGCTCTTGGCGCTGCAGCTCGGCGAGCAGGTTCAGCACCTCGAGTCGGATCGAGACGTCGAGCATCGAGACGGGCTCGTCGGCGACGATGAATCTCGCGCCGGGTGCCAGGGCACGCGCGATCGCCACCCGCTGGCGCTGCCCGCCCGAGAGTTCATGCGGCCGCCGCTCGGCGAAGCGAGACGCGGGCGTCAGCGCCACCCGTTCGAGCAGCTCGTACGCCCGCTCGCGCACCTGCCGACTCGACAGCCGTGGATTGTGGATGCGCACCGGCCGCTCGACGTGATGCAGGATCGTGTGGAACGGGTTCAGCGAGCCGAACGGATCCTGGAAGACCATCTGCACGTCGCCGCGATAGCGGGCGAGACCCGCCCCGTGGTTCGCACTGCGCCGGCCGTCGAGCAGCACCTCGCCCGAGCTCGGCGTCTCGAGTTTGGCCATCATGCGCGCGATCGTCGACTTGCCCGAGCCGCTCTCGCCCACGAGCGCGACCGTGCGACCGGGCTCGAGGGTGAACGACACATCCCTGACCGCGTGGAGGGTGCGCACCTGGAACCCGCTCCGGAGCCGGAAGTTCTTGACGAGGTGGCGCGCTTCGAGGCTCGGCGACCGATCATCGACGGCGCTCATGCCGCACCCCCTGCAGTCTCGATGCCGATGCCACCGATGCCGCCACCGATACCGGCGCCCGTGCGCACGAAGTCGCCCCGCTCGCCGCGCAGGCTCGGGAAGCTCGCGAGCAGCCGTTTCGTATAGGCATGGCCAGGTTTGCGATAGATCTCCTCTGCACTGCCCTGCTCGACGATCTCGCCGTCGAGCATGATCGCGATGTGATCGCTGATCTCGATGAGCAGCGGCAGGTCGTGCGTGATGAAGATCACCGCGAAGCCGAGCCGCTCGCGCAACCGCATGATCTCGCGGATGATGCCGCGCTGCACGACGACGTCGAGAGCCGTGGTCGGCTCGTCCATGATCATCACCTGCGGATCGAGGGCGAGTGCCATCGCGATCATCACGCGCTGGCGCATGCCGCCCGACAGCTCGTGCGGAAAGCTCGAGAGCCGCGCAGGGTCCACGCCGACGAGGGAGAGCAGATCTGCGCTGCGCGACTCGCGCTCGGCCCGCCGCATGCCCGGGCGATGCGTCGTGAACACGTCGTGCAATTGCTTACGCACGTTCATCACGGGGTTCAACGAGTTCATCGAGCCCTGGAAGACCATCGAGACCTTGTTCCAGCGGAACGCCCGCAGCGCCTCACCGTCGAGCGAGACCACGTCGATGTCATGACCGGATGCGTCATGGAACACCACCTCGCCGCCTGTCATGAGCGCGGGCGCCTTCAACAGTCGATTCAGCCCGTAGGCGAGGGTCGTCTTGCCGCAGCCCGACTCGCCCGCCAACCCGAGGATCTCCCCGCGGTGCAGGGTCAGCGACGCCCCGCGCACGGCCTTCACCGGCGGGTCGACCTCGTATTCGATCGAGACCTCACGTGCGGTCAGCACGGGTTCTGCGGTCATGGTCATGCGAACGCTCCTGTGTCGGCGATGCCCTTGCCGGCCTTCGCGGCCTTTCGCTGGCGCTTCGCGTTCTCAGGCGCGAGCCTGAGCTTCGGGTTCACGACCTCGTCGATCGCGAAGTTGATGAGTGAAAGGCCCGCGCCGAGGGCAGCGATGATCAGGCCCGGCGGCACGAACCACCACCAGGCTCCGGTACCGACGGCCTGACCGGTCTGCGCATCGTTCAGCATCGTGCCGAGGGTGATCGAGCCGGTCGGGCCGAGGCCGAGGTACGACAGGCCTGCCTCGCCGAGCACGGCCAAGATGATTCCGAAGATGAACTGCGCGGCGAGCAGCGGCACGAGGTTCGGCAGGATCTCGACGAAGATCACGCGCATGGGCTTCTCACCGGCCACGCGCGCCGCTGCGACGTACTCGCGGCTACGCAGCGACTTCGCCTGTGCTCGCAGCACCACGGCCGAACCCGCCCAGCCCGTGATGCCGAGCACGAGTGCGACGAGCAATGAACTTCGTGCGAGCGGCCCGAGGCCCTCGCTGTTCTGCACGTAGGCGGCGATGACCATGACGAGCGGCAGCCCGGGAATCACGAGCATGATGTTCGTGAACAGCGTGAAGACCTCGTCGAGCACGCCGCCGAAGTAGCCGGCGAGCACGCCGAAGACGATAGCGAGCACAAGGGCGACCACGCCGGCGACGACGCCGATGAAGAGCGAGCCCTGCGTGCCCCACGCCAATTGCGAGAACACGTCGTAGCCGAGCTTCGTCGTGCCGAGCCAGTGCTCAAGGCTGGGCGGCAGCAGCGCGGGATTGTCGGAATCGCGCGGGGGCTGGGCGATGAGCGGGCCGAAGACGCCGAAGACGACGACCAGCCCGACGATGACGAGGCCGGTGATGAGCTTGGCCGAGCGGCTGGGCAACAGGTGCCGGAACCGCCCGGCGCGACTGGCGGCGGCGACGGCCATGGCCGAGGTCGCCGTCGCTTCGCGTGCGGCCTCCCTGGCCGCCTCGGCCGAGACCGGTGCCCGGAACGGCGTGAGGTCGGCGTTCTCGTCGAGACCGTCGAGGGCCTGATCGAGCGTGCGCTGCTGGTCATCCATTGTGTCGCACCCTCGGGTCGATGAAGCCGTAGACGAGGTCCATGATGAAGTTGGCGGCGAGCACCGTGAGCGTGATCACGAGGAACACGCCCTGCATGAGCGCGTAGTCGAGCCCTTGCACCGCCTGGATCATGAGCTTGCCGATGCCCGGGTAGCTGAACACCTGCTCCATGACGATCGATCCGGCCACGACGAAGCCGAGCGCGATGCCGAAGCCGGCCAGGCTCGGGATGGCGGCATTGCGTGCCGCGTAGTTCGTACGCACCCGACGCGGGGTGAGGCCCTTCGCCTCGGCGGTCACGACGTAGTCCTCCGACATCGTCGAGACCATCATGTTGCGCATGCCGAGGAGCCACCCGCCCACCGATGAGAGCACGATCGTGATCGCCGGCAGGATCGCATGGTAGATCGCGCTGCCGATGAATGCCCAGCTCAGTTCTGGTCCGGCTGGGAACGCGAAGACGTCGTAACCGCCGACGATCGGGAACACGCCGAGCTGCACCGCGAAGACGGCGACGAGCACGAGCGCGAGCCAGAAGTACGGGATCGACTGGAAGACCGTCGTGACCGGCACGAGGTGGTCGAGCCAGGTGCCGCGCCGCCACCCCACCCACGCGCCGACGATGATGCCGAGCAGGAATGAGATGACGGTCGCGACACCGACCAGGACGATCGTCCACGGCAGCGCGCTCGCGATCAGATCGGCGACTTGGGCCGGATACCTCGTGGAGGAGACGCCGAGGTCTCCTTGAAGCAGCCGGCCCCAGTATGCGATGTACTGGTCCCAGAGGCTCATGTCCTTGCCCACGCCGAGGATCGAGGTGATCGCCTCGATCGTCTCTTCGGAGAGCGGGCGCCCGCCGCTGGCGCGCCGGAGCTTGCCGAGCATGATCGCGGCGGGGTCGCCCGGCAACAGCCGCGGCAGCATGAAGTTGAGCGAGATCGCCGCCCAGAGGGTCACCAGATAGAAGGCGACTCGCCGAAGGTAAAAGCTCATGTCGCTGCCGTCCTCAGGGTTGGGAAGGTACGTTCCATGGGACCGGTGGGGCTACTTCGCCGGTGTGAGGTGGGCCAGCACGATCGCGTTCGCCACCGCGAGGTACGGCAGCGGAGCGGCGTACAGGTCGTCCTCCGACGGCCAGCCCGAGAACTTCTCCGTGTTGAAGAACGACTGCGAGGCGTTCAGCACCACGGGGATGTACGGGAGGTCGCGTGCGATCTCGGTCTGGATCGTCGCGTAAGCGGCGTTCTTCGTCGCCTCGTCCTGCGTCGCGCCAGCGGCGAGCACCGCGGCATCAACCGCCGGGTTCACGTAGCGCGAGTAGTTCTGGCCATGAAGCGGGCTCTCGCCGACCTTCGCGGTCGAGTTCCCGGCGAAGTACTCGTGGTAGTTCGAGTACGGGTCGGCCACGAGGCTCTGGGCGAGCCCGTAGAGCGCCAACTGGAAGTCGCCCGCCTGAACAGGGGTCCAGTACTCGGCGTCGGAGACCGTCCGGGCATTGATGCGGATGCCGGCGTCCGCCGCCTGCTCCGAGATGAGCTTCGCCGCGTCGTTGTAATCGGTCCAGCCGTCGGGCGAGAACAGATCGATCTCGAAGGCCGTGCCGTTCTTGCCGTAGAACCCGTCGGAGTCCTTCGAGTAGCCGGCGGCTTCGAGGATGGCGCCCGCTTCGGCGGCATCCGAATCCTGCGGGCTCGTCGTGAACTCGGGGTCGCTCAGCCACTGCTCGTCGCGCGGCAGCAGCATGAACGACGGGGAAGACTCGCCGGCGAGACCGGCGAACGCCTTCTCGCGGATCGTGGTGCGGTCGATCGCCGCGTTGATCGCCTGGCGCACGGCCGGGTCGGTCTGCGGACCTTCGCAGCCGAGGTCGGCGTTCGCGCACGTCATGATCGCCGTCGGGTCCTGCTGCAGGTTCAGGGTGGAGATGTTGCCCTTGCCGGTGACGGCATCGGGGTTGGCGATGAACTGGCCGACCCAGTCGATCTTGCCGGTCGTCAGCAGGTCTTGCGCTGACTGGTTCGAATCGAGTCCGAGGTACTGCACCTCCTCGACCGCGGGTGCGCCGTCGCGGAAGTTCTCGTTGGCCTCGAGCGTGTACGCAGCCTCGGAGAAACTCTTCAGCATGTACGGGCCCGACCCGACGGGCTCGGGGTTCGTCTCGGACATGAAGTCGTCGATTCCCTCCCAGATGTGCTTCGGGAGGATGTACGTTCCGCCGAGCGTGAGCGATGCGCTCGTGAACTGCGGCTCGGTGTAGGTGAGCACGACGGTCGTGTCGTCAGTCGCCTCGGCCGAGATGAACTGCTCGCCCTTGTTCGAGCCGTAACCGAAGGTGAACGCGACGTCTTCGGCGGTGAGGTCTTCGCCGTCACTCCACTGCTGGTCGGGCTTGATCGTGACGGTCAGGGTCTTGCCGTCTTCGCTGTACTCGTAGGTGTCGCCGACGAGGCCGACGGGCGCGTCGGCCGAGACCTGGTTGAAGAAGAAGAGCGGCTCGTAGATCGCGCCGAACGTGGCGTGCACGGCCGTGTCGGCGGCGAACGGATTGAAGTTGTTGTTGATGGGGGTGGTGCTGCCTGCCCAGACGCGGAGCACGGGGGCGTCGCCGCCGTCGCCTCCCGTCGAGGGCGAACACCCGGACATTCCCAGGGCGAGTGCGGCCGCTCCGGCGGCGAGTGCCACCGCGAGGGAGCGTTTGGTTCGAGTCATCTCCGACATTCCTCTCGTGCTTCGTTGCGTGGAAGGTGGTGCGGTGACGCCGCTTGCAGGATCTCGGTGCGCGGCGTTACTGGAAGTGACCCTAACAGAAAAGATAGTAACTAGAAACAAGTCATTCAGTTTCTGTTTCCCGCGCGTTTCCGGGCTGATTCGGGGAGATGGGCGGCGTCGAGCGCACGCAGATCGCCCCGTCTCGGAATCCGAGACGGGGATCGAGAAACGCTGGTCGGGTGCTAGTTCGCGATGATCTCGGCGAGCGCGGTCAGCTGCGCCGAGTCCTCCAGGGCGGAACCGACGGCGATCGTGCGCACGCCGCGCGCGAGGAACTCGCGCGCATTCGAGGCATCCATGCCGCCGGTCGCCACGAACCGGGCGCCGGGGAACGGCCCCGCCATCGCGGGGAACCACGCGGATCCGAGCAGGGACGCCGGGAACGCCTTCAACCACGTCAGCCCCGATGCCATCGCCGCCTGCACCTCGGTCGCGGTCGCCACGCCCGGCAGCGGCGGCAGGCCGGCCTCGGCCGAGGCGCGTGCGACGAGGGGATCGAACCCGGGGCTCACGGTGAACGCGGCGCCGGCGGATGCCGCGAGCTCGACGTGCCGAGTGGAGACCACGGTGCCCGCTCCGACGAGACGGCCCGCCGCGCGCCCGGCTGCTGCCACGACGGTGAGCGCTTCGACATCGGCGACGGACTGGATCGGCAGCTCGACGACATCGATGCCGAGGCTCCACGCCCGTTCGGCGAGTTCGAGGCTGCGTTCGGCGCCCATGCCTCGGAAGATCGCCATGAGCGACTGACCCTCGAAGATCTCGTCGAATCGGGCGTTGTCGATGCTCATCACGGGGTGCTCCTCGAAGTGGCTGCAGTGCGGGGGAAGTCTGCAGTGTCGCCCAGTACCGTCACGGCTCGGGCATGCCCCGCGGCGAGCCGCTCTTCAGGGCCGCCCCCGGCGAGCAGCGCGGCGAGGTACCCGGCCGCGAAGGCGTCACCGGCGCCCACGGCCTCGACGACTTCGACTGACCTGGCCGGCACATGTGTCTCGCCCGGCGCACCGGGGGCTCCGGCCAGTGCGTCGACGGCGTGCCCCCTGAACTCGGTGGCTCCGACATCGCCGTCTTTCACGACGAGGAGCGCGGGCTCGGGAAGGAGCGCCCGCACGTCGTCGGGCGTCGCCGTGCCCCAGAGCGTCTCGGCCTCGTCGAGGCCGACGAAGACCAGGTCGGCACGCGCGGCGAGTTCGCGAAGACGGCTCGCCGCGACATCCGCAGGCCAGAGTGCCGGCCGGTGATTGACGTCGAAGCTCAGCAACGCCGGCGACGTGGCTACCTGTGCGAACAGCTCGTCGACGAGGGCGTCGCACGACGCGGAGAGAGCCGGCGTGATGCCGCTCGCGTGCACGACGCGCGCCGAGGCGAGCGGCAACCCGTCGAGGAACGCCGGCGTCATGCGCGCGGCCGCCGAACCTGCACGGTAGTACAGCACCCCACGGCCGGGGTCCTTGAAGTACACGCCCGTCGGGGCCTCGGAATCGACCTCGACCCAGCGAGTGTCGACGCCGCGCGCACCCAAGTGCCGCACGACCCGACGACCGAGCGCATCGTCGCCGACTCGGCCGACCCATGCTGCTCGACGGCCGAGCGCTGCGAGGTGCGCGGCGACGTTGGCTTCGGCGCCCGCGGTATCGACGTGGAAGTCTTCGGCCGACTCGAGCGGCTCGGCGAGCGCGGGCGCCACGAGCGCCATGGTCTCGCCGAGGGCGACGACCTCGGGCAGCGGTGCAGTGGTCACGACCCTTATGCTGTCGGGTGTGCAGGATCGACGCAAACGCGTTGCAACATGCGCAACAAAGTCGACGTTGGAGGTATGCGCATGCCGCGGAGCACGAGGCTCGCCGGACTCGCCGGACTCGCCGGACTCGCCGGGCTCGCCGGGCTCGCCGGACTCGCCGCCGAACGACTCAGCGGAACCGACAAGGGCTTGCCCGCGCGCGCTGCCGGCCTCACGGTGCGCGAGTTCCTCGCGACCGAACCGCGACTCGCCGAGTTCTGGACCCCGCTGCTCGCGCTCGACGACCGAGCCCTCGCCCGCAACGCAGCCGTGATCCAGAACTGGTGCGACGACCACGGGCTCGAGCTCATGCCGCACGGCAAGACCACGATGTCGCCTGCGCTCTGGCAACGCCAGCTCGACGCGGGCGCCACCGGCATCACGCTCGCGACCCCGGGCCAGGTGCGCACGGCGCGCGCGTTCGGCGTGACGTCGATCATGCTCGCGAACGCACTCGTCGCGCCGGCAGCCCTCGCGTTCATCGCCGCCGAGCTCGCCGACCCCCGCTTCACGTTCCATGCCTGGGTCGACTCGCTCGAGACCGTGGAGGCGATGGAGCGGGGCCTCGCGGATGTCGCACTCCCCCGCCCCATCGACGTGCTCGTCGAGCTCGGCGCGGCGGGCGGCCGCACGGGTGCGCGCAGCGTCGACGAGGCCGCTCGCATCGCCGAACGCATCGTCGCCTCTCCGGTGCTGCGGCTCGCCGGCACGGCGGGATACGAGGGCAGCCTCGGCCACGACCGTTCCCCCACCGCGCTCGACGCCGTGCGCAGCTACCTCGCCGAGATGCTCGAGCTGCACGAGCGAGTGGGCGTCCTCGCCGAGGGCCCGCTCGTGGTCACCGCCGGGGGCAGTGCGTACCTCGACCTCGTCGCCGAGGTGTTCGCGCCGCACATCCGTTCCCTGAGCCCGTCGAAGGGAGCACGCGGGCCCACAACCTCCCTTCGACAGGCTCAGGGAGCGCCGGCTGCTCAGGGAACGCCGGCTACTCAGGGAGCGCCGGCTACTCAGGGGGCGGACGCCCCGACCCGCTGGATCCTCCGCTCGGGCGCGTCGCTCCTGCACGACGACGGCTTCTACCGCGGCATCTCGCCGCTCGACGGGCAGCTCGCCCCCGCGATGCGAGGCTACGCGCGCGTCGTCTCCCGCCCCGAACCGGGTCTCGCCCTGCTCGACGGCGGCAAGCGCGACTTCCCGTACGACGAGGGGCTGCCCGTGCCGTTCGGCGTCGGCGCGTCGCCGGGTGCCGCGGAACGGCAGCTCGCCGGGGCATCCGTCACCGCCCTCAACGACCAGCACGCCTACCTGCGTGCTGATGCCGCGTTGCCGGTCGCGATCGGCGACGTCGTGTCGCTCGGCCTCTCGCACCCGTGCACGGCGTTCGACAAGTGGCGCTTCATCCCGGTCGTCGAGGGCGGCGGCTCCGACCGGGTCGTCGAGCTCGTGCGCACGTTCTTCTAGGAGTCAGCCGTGTCCGTACTCATTCGCCCTGTGCTCATTCGCCCTGTGCTCATTCGAGACGTGATCGTCGTCGACGGCGACGGCGTGGGCGCAGATGCATCCGACGTGCTCATCGACGGTGAGCGCATCGCACGCATCGCGCCGACCGGCAGCCTCGATCGCACCGCTATTCGAGGCGCCCTCGTGATCGACGGCCACGGCCGTCTGCTCATGCCCGGATTCATCGACGCCCACTCGCACGCCGACGGCCGATTGTTCGACCCGGAGGTACAACTCGCGCTGCTGCGTCAGGGCGTCACGACGGTCATCGGCGGGCAGGACGGCGTGTCGTACGCACCCGGCTCCGGCGACTACGCGACCGAGTACTTCGCGGCGATCAACGGCGCGCATCCCACGTACCGAGACGGCGGGGTCGAGGCGCTGCTCGACGCCTACGACGGCACCACCGCGCTGAACGCCGGGTATCTCGTGCCCGCCGGCACCGTGCGCTACGAGGTCATGGGCCGGTCGACGGATGCCGCTTCACCCGCCGAACTCGATCGCATGCGCGCGATCGTGGCCGATGGCCTCGCGGCCGGCGCCCTCGGACTCTCGACCGGACTCGACTACACGCCAGGCATCTTCGCGTCCACCGACGAGCTCGCCGCCCTCGCGGCACCGGTGGCCGACGCCGGCGCAGTGTACGTGTCGCACATGCGCGGCTACGAGCACAACTCGGCGGCGGGCATCGCCGAGGTGGCGGCGATCGCGCTCGCGTCCGGCGCTCGGGTGCACGTGTCGCACTTCCACGCCGAACCGCAGCTCGTGCACGGCTTGCTCTCGGGACTCGCCGACGCCGGCATCGACGCGAGCTTCGACGCGTACCCCTACAATCGCGGGTGCTCGATCCTCGTGATGCCGATCCTGCCCGCGGCGCTCACCGTGCGCCCGGTGGACGAGGTGGTCGCGGTTCTCACCGACCCCGCAGGGCGCGCACGGCTTCGCGAGGAGTGGTTTCCCACCATCAGCTGGCACGCGAGCCTCGGACCCGACTGGCCCTCGATGCTCACGCTCGCGCACATCGCCGCGCCGGCCTACGAGTGGGCGCACGGCCTCACGATCGCGGAGGGCGCGGCCGAGGCATCCGCTCGCGCTGGTGCCGATGTCGGTTCTGGCACTCTGGCCGAGGTCGATGCGATCGCGTTCGCGCTCGACGTGCTCGTCGCGTCGCGGCTCGAGGTCAACGTCGTCATGGCGGTGCAGCACGAACGCGGCGACGCTGGACTCGCCGAGATCCTCGCCCATCCGGCCGCGATCGGAGGCTCCGACGGCATCTTCCTCGGGCGGCATCCGCACCCGAGAGCGCGCGGCTCGTTCTCCCGCTACCTCTCGCTCCTGGTGCGCGAGCAGACGGCGCTCGGCTGGGCGGATGCCTCGGCGCTCGTGTCGGCACGCGCCACCGCGCGATTCGCGCTCGGCGACCGCGGGTTCGTGCGCGAGGGCTTCCTCGCCGACCTCGTGCTCGTCGACCCCGATGCGGTGCGCGCGACCGCGAGCTACGACGAACCGCTCGGTCTCGGAGTCGGCATCGACGACGTGCTCGTCGCGGGCGTGCCGGTGCTGGCGGGCGGCGAACTCACCGGGGCGACGCCGGGCCGGGGCATCCGCCGCTCCACCGCCGGTCGAGTAGCGACGAAGGAGCGTATCGAAACCCAGCCTTCCGAGAGCGTCTCGCCGGGGCTCGATGAACGACTTCCTTCGCCGGCCGCGACCCGACCGACGGATTTCGGCGAGGACGACTGACATGTCGCAGAGCGTGAAACGCGCGGCCCGCATCATCGATGCGATCGCCGCCGACCCGCGCACCGTCGCCGAGCTCGCCGCGGCCTTCGAACTGCACCGGTCGACGATGTTCCGCGAACTGCAGGCACTTCAAGAGGTGGGCTGGGTTCGCAAGCTCGGCTCGGGCCGCTACACGCTCGGCACGCGGCTCGCCGCGCTCTCGAGGGAGTCGCTCGAATCGCTCGACCTGCGCGAAGTGGGATCCGAGCACGTGCGCCGGCTGCAGCGCCGAACCGGGAACACCGTACACCTCGCGGCACTCATGGACCGGTCGATCGTCTACGTCGACAAGGCCGAGAACGAGTCGGGGGTGCGCATGTACTCCCGCATCGGCCGCGCTGTCATCCCGTACTGCTCGGCGGTCGGCAAGGCCATCCTCGCCGATCTCGACACCGCAGGCCGTGACGCCGTACTCGCCGGCGTCACCTGGGAGCGCCACACCGACCACACGATCACCACCCGGGAGCACCTCGACCGCGAGCTCGCGCTCGTGAGCGCGCGCGGCTGGGCCACCGACGATCGCGAATTCGAGACGTTCGTCAACTGCATCGCCGTGCCGATTCGCTCGTCGATGGGTATCGTCGGCGCGCTCTCGGTCACCTCGATCCGCATGGTCGCCGACCTCGAGCGATTGAAAACCGACCTGCCCGCGATGCGCGAGACTGCCGAGCTCATCGCGCGCGAACTCGGTTGAGCGAGCGGATGCCGCGGCATCCGCTCGCCTGAAGCCCACCACCCCACCAACATCACCACCCCACCAACCAAAACCACCACCGCGTTGCCCGAATACGTACAGAGTCGGGCAACTCGAGAACATCGCCACACAGGAGGAAACATGTCCAAGATCGCCGTCACCCTCTCGAACGCCCCGAAGCCCGCCGGCCCGTACAGCCACGGGGTCGTCGCGAACGGCTTCCTCTACACCGCGGGCTTCGGCCCGCAGGATCCGGCGACCGGCGAGGTCGTGCCCGGCGGCGCCGCCGAGCAGACCCGGCAGGTGCTGCGCAACATCGGCGCGGTGCTCGCCGAATACGACCTGACCTTCGACGACGTCGTGAAGGTCACCGCCCACCTCGAGGATCTCGCGGACTTCGCCGAATACAACGTGGCCTATGCGGAGTTCTTCACCGAGCCCTACCCCGTACGCACCACGGTGGGCTCGCGCCTCGCGAACATCCTCGTCGAGATCGATGTGGTCGCGGCGATCCCGCAGGGCTGAGCGACGCCGTTGAACGACGGATGCCGCGTGGTCGATCGACCACGCGGCATCCGTCGTTCGTGAGTCACAGACCGAGCCGCGAGAGCTCCTCGTCCATGCGGCGCGCGATCTCGGCGTACCCCTCGTCATTCGGGTGGATGACGTCTGCGGCCATCCACTCCGGATGCCCCTCGAGCCACCGCGAGGCGCCCGTGATGAAGTCGGCGCCCACGTCGGCGGCCGCATCCTCCACCCACCCGGTGATCTGTTCGACGGAGTCCGGCCGGTCGTCCTGGTACCAGAACGGCTCGACCACGATGAGCCGGGCATCCGGCAATTCACCGGCGAACCGGCCGAGGTCGGCAGCGATGGCCGCCTCGATCTCGGCGGCGTAGGTCGGCATCGAGAAGTTGTCGTTCAGCCCCATCGTCACGATCACGATGTCGGGCTGCGGTTCGTGCTCGACGATCTGGTCGACGAGGTCGACACCGGGGCCGACCATGCCCGAACCGCGGTTGTTCACGAAACCGAGACCGTCGACGCTCGGATTGAACTCGTACCAGCCGCGCTCACCGCAGACGACGGTCGACCAGCGCCGGTCGGGCGAACTCGCGCCCGTGCCTCGCGTGTACGAATCGCCGTAGAACGCGACCACGGGCGCATCTTCGCTGAGCGGCGACGCAGGCGTGAACTCGGACGCTGCCGGCGTGCAGGCGGTGAGGAACAGGCACGCCGCGCCGAGCACCACGCCGACGGCACGGCCCGTGAGCCTCGCCTTCGGCCGGTGTCGCGATCGCTCCGACATCACGTCATCTCGCCTCGACTCGCCTCGCGAACCTCTGCTCGGCCGCCGTCGCTCAGACGCGCGCGGGCACCTTCGCCGCCACGAGCTCCGCGATCTGTACGGCGTTCAGCGCCGCACCCTTGCGCAGGTTGTCGTTCGAGATGAAGAGCACGAGGCCCTTGCCGTCGGGCGCCGACTGGTCTTGCCGAATGCGGCCGACGTAGCTCGGGTCGGTGCCGGCGGCCTGCAGCGGCGTGGGCACGTCGGAAAGCTCGACGCCCGGGGCATCCGCTAGCAGCTCGGTGGCCCGCTCGGGCGTGATCGGGTTCGCGAACTCGGCGTTGATCGAGAGCGAGTGACCCGTGAAGACGGGCACGCGCACGCACGTGCCTGCGACCCGCAGGCCGGGCAGTTCGAGGATCTTGCGGCTCTCGTTGCGGAGCTTCTTCTCTTCGTCGGACTCGTAGTCGCCGTCGTCGACGATCGACCCGGCGAGCGGGATCACGTCGAACGCGATCGTGCGCGGGAACTTGTCGGCAGCCGGGAACTCGACGGATGCCCCGTCGTGCACGAGCCCGATCGTGTCTTGCGCGACGGCGGCACGTGCCTGCTCGAGCAGCTCTTCGCCACCGGCGAGCCCGGCGCCGGAGACGGCCTGGTACGTGCTCACGATGAGTCGCTCGAGGCCCGCCTCCTCATGCAGCACCTTCAGCACGGGCATCGCGGCCATCGTCGTGCAGTTCGGGTTCGCGATGATGCCCTTCACGGCCTCGTCGATCGCGTGGGGGTTCACTTCGCTCACGACGAGCGGCACGTCGGGGTCCATGCGCCAGCCGCTCGAGTTGTCGATCACCGTGACGCCGGCAGCGGCGAACCGCGGCGCCTGAGCTTTGGAGAGCGTGGCTCCGGCGGAGAAAATCGCAATGTCGAGGTCACTCGGGTCGGCCGTCGAGGCGTCTTCGATGACGATGTCTTCGCCCTTCCACGGCAGGGTCGAGCCCGCCGAGCGAGCCGAAGCGAAGTAGCGGATCGACGCGACCGGGAAGTCCCGCTCCTCGAGCAGCTTGCGCACGACCGCGCCGACCTGGCCTGTCGCGCCGACGACGCCGATGTTCACTCCGTTGGTCATTTGCTCTTCCTCATTCCCGGCCGGATACCTCAGACGCCGCCCGTACATCAGTTCCAGTTTGTATGACATTTGCCGCTTTGGAGGACGAACAGGTCCCCAGGTGTCCTACAAAGGCAGGATTGTCCTACAAAGCGGCAGAGAATCGGTGAGCGGATGCCGCGGCTTCCGCGTGATCACGCGAACGCGATGACGCGCTCACGCGAACGCCGGTCGCGGTCAGCGACCGGTGCCGCCGTGCACGATCGCGTCGTCGTCGCCGTCGAGCTCGAACGCCGAGTGCACGACCCGTGCCGCGGCGTGCACGCTGTCGGCACGCGTGACGACCGAGATGCGGATCTCGCTCGTCGAGATCATCTCGATGTTGATGCCCGCCGTGGAGAGCGCCTCGAACAGTCGAGCCGAAACACCCGCGGCCGAGCGCATCGCGGCACCGACGAGCGAGAGCTTGCCGATCTGGTCGTCGTACTGCAGCGAGAGGAAACCGACGGCCTCCTGCGCGCTCGCGAGTGCGGTGAGGGCCTTCTCGCCGTCGGATTTCGGAAGCGTGAACGAGATGTCGGTGCGCCCCGTCGAGGCGGCCGAGACGTTCTGCACGATCATGTCGACGTTCGCGTTCGTTCCAGCCACGATCTTGAAGATCTTCGCTGCGACACCCGGCTTGTCGGGCACTCCGACGACCGTGATCTTCGCCTCGGTCAGGTCGACCGCGACACCGGCGATGACGGACTCTTCCACAGCTTCTCCTTCAGGCAGGCGCGCGGGATCGTAGACGATCGTCCCCTCGCTGTTGTTGAACGACGAGCGCACATGCAGCGTCACACCGTGGCGGCGCGCGTATTCCACCGCGCGGATGTGCAAGATCTTGGCTCCGGATGCCGCGAGCTCGAGCATCTCTTCGCTCGTGATGCGGTCGAGCTTGCGCGCCCGCTTCACGATGCGCGGGTCGGAGGTGAACACGCCGTCGACGTCGGTGTAGATCTCGCACATGTCGGCGCTGAGCGCGGCCGCGAGGGCGACAGCTGTCGTGTCACTGCCACCGCGGCCGAGCGTCGTGATGTCGCGGGTGTCGCGGTTGAAGCCCTGGAACCCGGCGACGATCACGATCGCGCCGTCGTCGAGCGCTTCGCGCAGGCGCACAGGGGTGACATCGACGATGCGGGCGGCGCCGTGCGTGGCATCCGTGATCATGCCGGCCTGGCTGCCCGTGAATGAACGCGCCTCGTGCCCCATGCTCTTGATCGCCATCGCGAGCAGCGCCATGGAGATGCGCTCGCCCGCGGAGAGGAGCATGTCGAGCTCGCGCGGCGCGGGAATCGGCGTCACTTCATTGGCCAGATCGAGCAGCTCGTCGGTCGTGTCGCCCATGGCCGAGACGGCCACGACGACGTCGTTGCCGGCCTTGCGGGTCTCGACGATGCGCTTCGCGACTCGCTTGATGCTCTCGGCGTCGGCGACGGATGACCCGCCGAACTTCTGCACGATCAAGCTCACGTGGTCTCCTGGGGGTGGTCTCGCTGGCAGCCGCTCGAGTGGCCGGCGCCGGAAGAACCATCATACGGCGGGCCGCATACGCGCCCGGCTATGTGACGTTCGCACGGCGACGGTAGCGTGGGCACATGTCGGAGGCGCTCGATGGGTGGTCGGAGTTCAACGTCGCGATGGTCGGGGCGACTGCCGCCCTGGCCGGCCTGCTCATCGTCGCGATGTCGGTGAACATCGCGACGATCATGAAGTCGGTGACGCTGCCGCCGCGCGCAGCCTCCTCGATCGCGGCACTCGTGCTGGCAATCACCGCCGGCGCATTCGGATTGGTCCCCGGCCAGCCGATCGTCGCGTACGGCATCGAAGTGCTCGTCGCGGCTCTGCTGGCCGGTGCTTTCCAGGTGCATGCGATCCGAGTGGTCATGCGTGAAGACCACGTCTCTGCGATGGAGCGGGTGCTGAAGAGCATCGCGGGCGTGCTGCCGATCGCCGCCTTCCTCCTCGGTGCCGTGCTCGTCATCGTCGGCACGGCGGAGGCCGGGCTCATCGCCATGGCCGTCGGTTCGGTGCTCAGCATCATCGCCGCGCTCCTGATGGCGTGGGTCGTGCTCGTCGAGGTGCTGCGCTGAGTGCACTGCCGCATTTCGACGACGGATGCCTCGATCACCCCTTGTGGGGCCTCGGCATGTACCACTCTGTGAACTCGGTGGCTCGGCCGTCGGCCGCGAGCCGGATGATCCAGAGGTTCAGGTAGTCCTTCTCAGCCGGATACTCGGTGCGGCCCTGCACGACGACGAAGCCGTCGTCTTCGTGCTCGATGTGCCAGTCGAAGGCCCACGTGCCCGGCTCATCGAGATCTTCGACCCACCCGGCGACGATCGCCTCACGACCGACACGGGGCTCGGAGTCGGGGCTCGTGAGGTACCGTGCATCGTCGGTGAAGAGCGCCCCGATCTGCGCCGGGTCGTTCGATTCCCACGCCGCGACGTATCCCGCGACCCACTCCGCGCCTTTGCTCGCCATGCCCCCGTTCTATCCCGGGTGGGTTGGAGCGTCAAGAGGTCACGTGACGACGCGACGGCCTTCGAACGCTCGGCCGAGGGTGACCTCGTCGGCGTACTCGAGGTCGCCGCCGACCGGCAGACCCGACGCGAGTCGTGTCACGCGGATCTCGAGGGTGGTCAGCAGGCGACTGAGGTACGTCGCGGTCGCCTCGCCCTCGAGGTTCGGGTCGGTCGCGATGATGACCTCGGTGACGGTGGCATCGGCGAGGCGTTGCATCAACTGCCGGATGCGGAGCTCGTCGGGGCCGATGCCGTCGATCGGGCTGATCGCACCGCCGAGCACGTGGTAGAGCCCGCGGAACTCGCGGGTGCGCTCGATGGCGACGACGTCTTTCGCCTCTTCGACGACGCAGATGAGCGCCGGGTCACGTCGCGGATCACGGCAGATCAGGCAGGTCGCCTCTTCGGAGACGTTGCCGCAGATCTCGCAGAACCGCACTTTGTCGCGGATCTGCAGCAGGATCTCGGCGAGTCGGGTGACGTCGAAGTGCTCGGTCTGCACGATGTGGAACGCGATGCGCTGCGCCGACTTCGGGCCGATGCCGGGAAGACGCCCGAGCTCGTCGATCAGTTCTTGAACGATGCCTTCGTACACGGACTACCCACGCTCCCCGAAGCCGGGGCGTGGCGACGCCTCGACCTCTTCGAGGAAGGTCGCACCGAGCACCTCGCGCACGACCGCCTCGCCGTAGCGCTGGATGCCGCCATTGACGGAGCCCTGCGAAGTGGTTGGCAATGGTCGTGCGCTGCGCGCCTTGGCCGGGGCCGGCGTGCGCACAGGCACTGATGACTGAGCCACGGATGCCTCGGCGACGACTTCGGCCTCGGGCCCGGGGTCGAACCACCCCTCGTCGTCTTCGGGTGGAGCGTCGGCGTCGTCGGGCAGATCGTCTGCCGCGGGCTCGGAGCGACCGGATGCGGGCGACGTCGAGCCCTCGAGCGCGACGGACGGCGTCTCGGCAGAAGTCCGCGGCCGCTCAGCGAGCGCGGTCGCGGTCGCGGTCGCCGTCGCTGCGCGGGCGTCGGCGGACGAAGCCCCTGTTTCTGCGTCGGCGGCCGGGTCGCTCGGGATGGCGACCGTCGCCCACGAATCGACGGGGCCGGCGTTCGGCGGTGCCATCGGCTGGGCGGGAGCGACTGGAGCGGAAGGAGCGGCGGGCGTGTTTCGTGCGCCGGGCGACGCGGCCACCTCTTCGATCGGCGCGGCCGGCCCTTGCGGCACTGACTGACCTGGAGGCACCGCCGGCGACGGAGGCGCTGCTGGGGCAGGCCCGCCCCCGGAGCCGTCGACCCTGGCGATGAACTTCACGCGAACGCCGAGTACCTCGGTGATCGCACCGCGGAGGAGTTCGCTGACGCTCTGGCCGGGTGCGCCGCCGCGGAAACCGGCGACGTCTTGCTCGCTGGGGAAGGTGAGCACGAGCACATCGCCATCGCGCAGGTCGCGCACTTGCGCCGTGAATGCCACCATCCACGCGCTGCGCTTCGTGCGCTGCAGGGAAGCGAGCACTTCGGGCCATGCATCGCGGAACTGCTGGAGCGTGACCGGACCAACGGGTTTCGCGGATGGGGATGCCGCTGCGGAAGCAGCTGCCGCCGGCTTCTCCGCCGGCGCGGACTCCACGGCGGGTGAAGTGGTGGACGGGGCACCTTGTGCGGATGCTGTACCTGACGCGGCGGGGCGTGCGCTCTGCGAGCTCGAGTCCGCCGTGCCAGGAACGTCACGAGCGGCAGGAGCGTCACGAGCAGCAGGAACGTCACGAGCAGCAGGAGTGGGCTCCCCTGCAGCCTGGCGTGCGGCAACAGGCGCCGCCGCGGCTCGAGCGTCAGAGGCCGACGCAGGCTCGACCCGCGCGCCGCCACGCGGCTCGGACGCCGTCGGCCCCGACACGGCATCGGCGACCCCGACTCGGCGTTCGAGCCGCTCGACGCGGGCCAGCGCACCGCGCTCGGTGTCGTCGGCGGCAGGCACGAGCACGCGCGCGAGCATGAGCTCGAGGTGCAGCCGCGGCGACGTCGCCCCGGTCATCTCGGTGAGTGTCTGGTTGACGAGATCGGCGACCCGCGAGAGTTCGGCCTGGCCGAAGACGGCGGCTTGGGCCGCCATGCGCGCGAGTTCGTCTTCGGGCACCCCTCGAAGTACAGCGGCCGCCGTCTCGGGCGAGGATGCAGCGACGACGATGAGGTCGCGCAGGCGCTCGAGGAGGTCTTCGACGAAGCGCCGCGGATCTTGCCCGGTCTGCACGACCCGGTCGGCCGCGGCGAACGCACCCGCTGCGTCGCCCGCCCCGATGGCGTCGACGACCTCGTCGAGCAATGCGCCGTGCGTGTAGCCGAGCAGCGCCACCGCCCGCTCGTAGTCGATCGTCGGGCCCTCGGAGCCGGCAATGAGCTGGTCGAGCAGCGACAGCGTGTCGCGCGGAGAACCGCCGCCGGCGCGCACGACGAGGGGCAGCACGCCGGGCGCGACCTCGACGCCTTCTTCGGTGCAGAGCTGCTGCACGTACTCGAGCATCGGCCCGGGCGGCACGAGCCGGAACGGATAGTGGTGGGTGCGCGAGCGGATCGTGCCGAGCACCTTGTCGGGCTCGGTCGTCGCGAAGATGAACTTGATGTGCTCCGGCGGCTCTTCGACGAGCTTCAGCAGCGCGTTGAAGCCCTGCGGCGTGACCATGTGGGCCTCGTCGAGGATGAAGATCTTGAACCGGTCACGGGCAGGGGCGAACACCGCGCGCTCACGCAGGTCGCGCGCGTCGTCGACACCGTTGTGCGAGGCGGCGTCGATCTCGACGACATCGAGCGAACCACCGCCGCCCCGGGAGAGCTCGACGCAACTGGGACAGACGCCGCACGGGACATCCGTCGGGCCCTCTGCGCAGTTGAGGCAGCGCGCCAGAATGCGCGCCGATGTCGTCTTGCCGCAGCCACGGGGGCCGCTGAAGAGGTAGGCGTGATTGACACGATCGGTGCGGAGCGCCGTCATGAGCGGCTCCGTCACCTGGGACTGGCCGATCATCTCGGCGAATGTCTCGGGCCGGTAGCGGCGATAGAGGGCGGTGACCACGCATCAATCGTAGTTGCCGCGTCCGACACCACGGCCGGATGTCTCTGGCGTACCATTCGGGAATCGGAAGGGGGCGTGATTTGTCTACGATGACTCAGGCACAACTCGAGCGGTTCCAGGTGAAGCTGCTGCAGGAACGAGCGGATGCGGAGGGGCGCTTCGCCGAGTTCGGCGACGTCATGAGCGAGGTGCGCGCCGCGAGGTCGGGCGCCTCCGCCGATGACGAACACGACCCCGACGGCCCGACGATGACCCAGGAGTGGTCGCAGCGCACCGCTGTGCTCGCCGACGCGCGCGCCGAGCTCGCCGACGTCGATCACGCACTCGCGCGAATCGCCGACGGCACGTACGGCATCTGCCGGAACTGCGGCAAGCGCATCACCGTAGGGCGCCTCGACGCACGGCCGACAGCCGAGCTCTGCATCGATTGCGCCCGGCTCGAGCGCTGAGCGGGCGAGCAGCGCTGCAGCGGTGCTCGCCCGCTCGCGCGCGAGTCGCGCGTCAGCAGCGCCTCAGCTGTGCGTCAGTCGCGGCGGCGGTACGAGTTGATCATGGGGCAGTCGAACGGGTCGCGCGCGGCGAGTCCGACACGGTTCAGATAGGCGATGACGATCGCGTACGACTCGATGAGCCCGGTCTCGGTGTACCGCACGTCGTTCTCGAGGCAGAACTCGCGCACGATCACTTGCGTGCGTGCCAACGCGGGGCGGGCCATGCTCGGGAACAGGTGGTGCTCGATCTGGTAGTTGAGCCCGCCCATGAATGCGTCGATGAACCGTCCGCCGCTGATGTTGCGACTGGTCAGCACCTGACGTTCGAGGAAGTCCACTCGCACCCCACGCGGGATGAGCGGCATGCCCTTGTGGTTGGGGGCGAACGAAGCGCCCATGTAGACGCCGAACACCCCGAACTGCACGAGCAGGAAGACGACGGCCAGCAGCGGCGGGAACGCCCAGAAGACGAGCGCGATGACCCCGGCGAGGCGAACGGCGATGAGCGTGAACTCGAGCCAGCGGCGCTTGACCGTGCCCTTTCCCAGCACGTGACGGATGCCGTGCACGTGCAGGTTGATGCCCTCGAGGAGCAGCAGCGGGAAGAACAGGTAACCCTGCTTCCGCGTGATCAGCCGAATGAGTCCGCGGCTCTCCGCGGCATCCTCTTCGAGGAAGGAGATCGTATCCTTCTCGATATCGGGGTCCCGGCCGATGACGTTCGGGTTGCCGTGGTGGCGGGTGTGCTTGTTCATCCACCAGCTGTAGCTGATGCCGACGACGAAGTTGGCGAGAAACAGCCCCGCCCAATCGTTCTTCGGCCCGGAATGGAAGATCTGGCGGTGCGACGCCTCGTGCGCCATGAACGCGAACTGCGTGAAGACGACGCCGAGCACGCCCGCGATGACGAGCTGCCACCACGAGTCGCCGATCATGACGGATGCCGCCACCGTCGCGCCGAGCACGACGGCCCAGAAGAGCGCCTTGCGCACGTAGAAGCCGACGAATCGATCGAGCAGGCCCTCGGACTTGATCTGGCGTGAGAGCTGTGCGAACCCGCTCTGCGCCGGGTCGACGCCCTCTCGACGGCGACCGGCCGTGCGGATGACGGGCGACATGGTGCCTTCGGTACCGTCGGGGCGTTCTACGAGTTGGATGCTCACGAGCGGCTCATCTCATTGTCCGAACGCACGAATGAACTCCAGTCGAACGCGTCGGGTGTGTGTGCTTCACGGGCCGGTGTCGACCTTGATGAAAGCGTATGGAGATGCAGCTGTGAATCGCATCACACCGGTGAGCCATTTCTCACCCCCTACCCCGGTACGGGGTGTGAGGCCAGCCCGGTGAAGGAGCGGAGGTAGAGCGGGCTCGACCCGAGCACGAGATAGACGATCGAGCACACGAGCACGGTCGGCGCGAGACCGAATTGCTGGGCCGCGAAGCCGCCGAGGAACGCGCCGAGCGGCATCGAGGCGACGACCCCTGCGGTCAACGCACCGAACACGCGGGCGCGCATGCCGTCGGGCACGAGCCCGTACATCGCCGTCGACATCATCGGGTTGAGCGCACCGGCGGCGAGGCCCGACGCCGCGAGCACGGGCAACAGCACGGGCACCGGCGCGCCGAGCGCCATCGCGAGGTACGGCGGCGTGCCGGCGAGCACGAAGCACAGGGCGAAGACCACTCGCCCCGAGTAGCGGTGCCCGACGGCCGCGAAGATCGCCGAGCCGGTGAGGGCGCCGGCGGCGAAGCATCCGACCATGAAGCCCAGGATCGCCGGGTCGCCGAGCACGTCAGTGGCGTAGACGGGCTTCAGCACGGTCATGCCCGCGGCATCGATCGCATTCGTGAGCGTCACGAGGAGCACGATCGAGCGCAGCAACGGAGAGCGGGCGATGAAGCGGATGCCGGCGACGAATCCGCCGCGCATGGGTGCATCGCCATCGGCGAGGGCGCCGTCCTGAGACTCCCGAAAGGATGCCTCGGCACGGCGCGGCACGAAGAGCAAGACGAGCACGGCCGACACCGCGAACCCGGCGGCATCGACGAGGAGCGCGGGCATCGGACCGGCGATCGCGACGAGCGCGCCCGCGATGCCGGCACCGATCATCGTCGCCGTGCGCTGCACCGTGGATTGCGTTCCCGCCGCCCGAGAGAGTGGCACCCGGGCGAGGGCGGCGAGGTCGGGCATGAGCACGGTCTTCGCGGTGTCGCCGGGCGCGTCGAGCAGCCCGCCGAGGAAGACGAGAGCGAGCAGCACGCCGAAGTGCAGGCCGACGGTCGCGGCGAGCACCGGGATCGCGAGCACGGTGACGCCGCTCGCGACGTCGGCGACGATCGACGAGGTGCGGTAGCCGAACCGGTCGACGAGCACTCCGCCGAGTGCACCGCCGATGATGAGCGGCACGGTCGCGAACACTCCCGCGACGCCGGCGGCGAGCGGGGAGCCCGTTTCGGTGAGGGCGATGATCGGGATCGCGATGAGGGCGATCGCATTGCCCGAGAGCGAGAAGAGTTGAGAGGCGAACAGGGCGAACAGCGGGATGCGGCGGCGCGGGGCATCCGTCGCCGCTGTCGTCGTCGTCTCGAGCGCCGAGTCGCTCGTCATCGTTCGGGCCTCGGGTACGTGTGAGTCATCCAGCGCACGGCTCTGGTGCCCGGGCGCGGCTCCCGGCCGACGCCCCACCACTTCTCTCGCACAGCGTCGAGTTCGGCGTTCAGCTCACGGAACTCGTCGAGCGTGAGGCGTGCCGCGCCGTCGCTGGAGTCGGACGCGGCGACCCACTCGGGCTCGAGCTCGGCTTCGGCGTCGATGGCGTCGAGCAACTCCTGATGGTAGGACTCGAGCACCGCGCGACGCATCGCATCGGATGCCGCATGGCGCTCGGGGTCGCCGAGGAACTCCTCGGGGCGCCAGCTCGTGATCAGGTGCGCGGCTCGCCACCAGCGTTCGCGCTTGTCGCGGGCGAGCTCTGGGGCTTCAACGACGAAGCCGTGCTTGGCGAGGGTCGCGACGTGGTAGCTCGCCGAGCCCGAGGCCTCACCGGTGCGTTCGGCGAGCGCGCCGACCGTGCTAGGCCCTTCGACGCGCAGCAGGCCGAGGATGCGCAGCCGCATCGGATGCGCGAGCGCCCGCATGGCGCCCGCGTCGTGCAGGTCGATGGTCTCCCGGGGGTCGTTCATGGGGCCAGCCTATACTCACAAGACTTCTTGCACAACACTCCTTGTGCGACTCGCGCAGCGCTCGCGAACCTCGATGCCGCTCTCGAGAGTGCAGTCGGCGCCCGCCGCAGGGCGGCGACTGCACCCTCGATCGCGGGAAGACCTCGACAAACCATCGAGAGTGGAGGAAGCCGCAGGAGGCCGTCGTCGAAGCAGGTAACGGCACGGCGCGCACTGGAAACAGCACCTGGGGAGGGCTTTTCATGAGTGAGCGAATCCTGACCGTGATGGTCGTATCGGGCAACGGCGTGCTGCGTGCCGCCCTGATCAGCCTCGTTTCCGCGCAGGCCGGGTTCCTGTTGATTGCGGCGTGCGACAACGGTTCAGATCTTCGAGCGAAGGTCTCCGACCGAAGACCCGATCTCCTTGTCGTTGAGGCTGAGTTCATCGACGCTGCCGAGGTCGTTCTGCTGCTGCAACTGCACCGCGGGATCCGCCTGCTTCTGATCAGCAGCGACGCCGAGTGCGTTCGGGCGCTGGACCGAACACGCAGCGGTGTCGCTTTACCGGTGTCGGCAAGTCCGGCGGATGTCACAACCGCACTCAGGTCATTCGTTGCGTTGCCACAGGTCGCCGACCGCACGCGCACGGTACAGAACGAATCGCCGAAGCTGACCGACCGGCAGCTCGAGATCTTGTCATTCGCTGCATCAGGGCGCTCGAACCGCGAGATCGCAATGATCCTCGGCATCCATGAGGGAACCGTGAAGCGGCATCTTTTCGAGGCGTTCCGTATGCTGAGCGCGCGGTCACGGATAGATGCGGTGAATCGTGCCCGGGCGCTCGGCCACCAGGTCTGACCCCGGAGCGTCAGTGTTGCTGGAAGTAGCGCACGAGGTGGGTTTCACGGATGGCTGCGGTGGCGAGCCCGGTGGCGAGAAGCCAGGCTGCGGATGCCGCGACGACGACACGAGTTCCGGCGAGCCAGGCAGCCAGAGGCGGATCCGAGTTATGCCAGGTCGCGGTGAACGCGAGCACGGTGAGCGCGAGCACGCAGGCTGGGACCCACCAAACCGTGACTTCGGCTAGGGCGATGCCGACGAGACTGGGGCGGGTGACGCCGACGTGTCGCGCCGATGCGAGTTCGAGGCCCCGGAGCCGCACACCGACGATCGCGAGCGCCGCGGCGATGATGCTCGCCGCCACCGTGAGTGCAGTGTTGGGCAGGGCGCGGAAGGCGGCTTCGGGGTCGAGGGTGCGCCCGAGTGTCGGGTTCCACTGGGTTGCTTCGCCAGTTCCACCGGAGCTGGCGATGATCGGTCCCATGATCTCGAGGGGGTTTTCTGTGGGCGGCCAGAATCGCACCCAGCAAGAGTCGAACGCCTCGTTGTCTGTGCTGAGCCCGAGCGCGGCACCACTCAGTGTGGAGTCCCGGCCATCGTCGGGGTGGTCGTAGGTCGCGGCGATGTCGGTCGGCGTGCCGTCTCGCACGAGGTAGAAGTCGTTCGGCACGTCGTCGAGTCCGACGGATTCGGCGAGGTCTGCGTCGACGATCAGTCCCGCCTCTGGGATCGTGGGGCGGATGTCGAGCAGCGCCGTCATGCCGGGGGTGGCATCGAAATACGGCGTGGGGAGGTCGGGCAGTAGGGCAAACCTGACGGCCTCGCCAGCGCGAGTGGCGCCGGATGCATCGACACCGTCGACCCGTGCGAGAGCGTCGCAGGCATCGCCGTCGATATCGTCGGGCGCGTCGAGGCGGAATACCGAGGCTCCGGCGTCACGGAATGCGACGGCGTCAGCCGTGACGTCGACGACGCCGCGGCTGGCGACACTGCCCAGGCTGACGGCGATCGCGAGGAACGCGAGCAGAGCCACCACGCCGTGGCTGGCCCCGGAGCCGAAGTTGCGGACCGCCTCGCGCCACAACTCGCGCAGTCTCACGAACGATCCTCGTCATCCTGGCCGGGGGCGACTCCGGTCCCTCGGGGCGGCACCGTGAGGAGGTCCACGACGGTTGAGCATGCGGCCACGACGCGGGGGTCATGGGTGGCGACGAAGATGAGCACGCCGTCCCGTTGCAGCGACGCCAGCGCATCGCACACCTCGGCTGCGGCGGTCGAGTCCAGCTGTGCCGTTGGTTCATCCACAAGGAGCAGGTCGGGCTCGGATGCCAGAGCCCGCGCCAGCAGCATCCGCTGTCGCTCTCCTCCCGACAGCATCCGGTACGGCCGCTCCCCGGCGCGCTCCAGCTTCAGCAGTGCAAGGTACTCACTAGCGATGCGGGTCGCTTCGTGCCTCGTCAGCCCGCGGGCGACAAGCGGGAGGCTGACGTGATCCAGCGCGGTACGACCCGGCACACCGTGCGGATTCTGCGGCACCAGTGCGAGCCGACCCACATCGTTCGTCTCAAGCAGGCCGCGCGTCGGAGTGAGCCAGCCGCCGAGGATGGACAACAGGGTCGACTTGCCAGACCCGGACGGCCCCGTCAGTGCGACGAGGTCGCCGCCTTGCGCGTCGAAGCTGAGCCCTTCGTAGAGCGTCGCGGCACCGGGGTGGGCGAAGGAGAGATCGACGGCCCTCACCCGCACGAGGAGACCACCTCGGCAGCGGGAACCATGACTTCCTGCACCGGGCGCTCCGCGACGGCGAAGACCGTGCCCAGTTCGCTCGAGAGAATCTCCACCGACACGGTCTCGTTGCCGCTCGTGACGATGCAGCCGCTCGTTGCATCGCTGACGATCACCGCCGACGGCGAGATGCCGATGGCCGCGATCGGCTCTTGCAGGCGAACACCAACCGCCACGCCACGGCCCGGGTCCTTCACCCAATCGCTGAACGCACTCGTCGCGGCGACCGCGTTCATCAGCCCCGGGTCGGTGAGACGGCGATCCTCCCCGATCGGCACGACGACGTCACCGGCGACGGCTGCATACGAGCGCCCGGGAAGTTCCGCCGCAGACTCGGGGAACGACAGCCCCACGAGCGTTCCGCCCGCGGTCAGCAGCGAGCCGCCTGCAGCGATCGCCGTGCCCACACCCGCCCCGCAGGACGTGACGACACCGAGGCCGGCCGGAACCCACTGCACACGATCCAAGGCGACGTCGCCGGTCTGTTCAACCGACGCCGACTCCTGCATGGCTTCGACGGCGGAAACCGTTTCCCAGTCGTAGTCCCCCGACGCCGTCAACTCGTGCCCTTGCGCGATCAGCGAACGCTGCAGCGCCTCGACGTCGGTGCCTTCGCTCCCAGACCCCAGCTCGCGCCAGAGCGGCACGTCGGTGACGACTGCGATCCGAACCACCCCATCGACGCTGAGCAGATGATCACCGGTCGTCACCGCCGCACCCGGCACGCACGACGAAGCGGTGACCATCCCGCCGGCTCCGCTGAGCCCGACCGTCACTTCAGCCGATAACTCCGGCACCGCTGCCACCGTGTGGGCATCGTCGAACGCCCGCTCCGTCACCGGCACCGCACGCGGCCCCTCGACCGAGGCAGCCGACGGCGGCAGCAGTGGCGGCAACAGCAACGTTCCGACGAGCCCGCCGACCGCGAGAGCGAGAATGGCGACCAGCACGCCCCACCTGAGACGACCGCTCATAAGTCCAGCGGGTTGCTCGAGCACTGCTGCACGCGAGGATCGTCCATCGCGATACCGCCCGGGAGCGTCGGCAGATCGGCCGGCGGCACCGTCGCTTCGCCAGTCCCAGCTCCGGGTACGGAGTTGAATGCAGCGGAGAACGCGTTCACGTACTGATCCCAGTCTTCCTTGGCGAAAGCATCATCGACAACGCCCTGCTTCTGTAGACACTCCGCGATCAGAGCGCTGAAGTCTTCGTTCTCGGGGTTGACCTTCAAGAGATAGTAGAGAGGTTCGATGATCTGTGTGGTGCTTTTTGAACAATTCAGTTCCGCGACTTTCTGATCGCCCTCTGGCGCGGGTGAGACTGTATAAGAGCCGTCAGGAAGAGCAGCCGCTTTCATTCCCGCATCAGCAAGGCAATCGATGTACCTCTGCCGAACCTCACGGAACTCCGCCTCCGTGATCCGATCGTCATTGAGCACCTCGCGCTGAAAGTCGGTCTCCGCCTGCTGGCGCGCCTGCTCGAAGTCCGCATCATACGGCCCGCTCGCGCTCGGCTCTGACGTGCACGCTGCCAACCCGCCGATCAGCAGGAGCGCGCCGACCGTGGCAGTGACACGTCCGGCGCGCTTACCTACCGATGCCACGTTCAGCTCGATTCGATGAGGTTCGACTTGTGGAAGCGGCCGCTCGGAAGGTACGTGGTCGAAGTCAACGTGCTCGAACCGATCCACGGGCCGTAGGACGAGTCGACCGCCGAGTTCGTGCTGTCGGTGTAGTACCAGTCCTTGCGCGCACGCACCGTCGAGCCGTTATTGCAGGAGGCCACCTTCACCGATGCCTGGGCCGCGGTGTTCACAGAGAGATACGCCCCCGAGCACACCGCCTGCGCGGGCGCAGCCACTACGACGCTCCCCATCATCGCGAGCGCCACTGCCGCGACGGTTCCGAACGTTGCACGCTTTCTACTGGTCATCGACGTCATCGCATACTCCTGCCGGTATAGATTCAAGATAACGTGCTCCACGCCGAAAGCGCAGAATCGTCGCGTTGCATCTGGTGTGGTTGATCATGACCCCAACGGTGAGATCACGGGTGGAGCGTTGCACAGTTCGATATACCAACGCGAGCAGTCCACAACGAAAGACACACCCCGAGTACAATCTGCGACGACTACCTGGGCACGTGCTCACCGTCTGAAGAAAACGCCTGTAACGCGCAGTCACTTCGTGGAAACACCCAGAATGTGATGGTGCCCCCAGATTCGAACTCCGCAAGCCCGATGGGTGCGCGTGATTTCGAGGCACTGTTCCGCACCTACCATGCCGTGATCGTTGCGGCCGCGAACAACCGGCTGAGCAATGTCGGCGATGCCGAGGATGCCGCTGCCGAGGTCTTCGCACAGGCGTGGCGCCGCCGCGACGATGCGGCGCGCGTGTTCACCATCGCGTGGCTCTATTCAACCCTGCGCAACGTGGTCGGCAACCAGTACCGGGGTCGCATTCGGCATGCACGCCGCGTCGAACGAGCCGAGGGTCATCTTCGAGACCTGAACGCGGATGTCTCAGACGAGGTACTCGATGTCCGAGCGGCCGTGAATACCCTCGATCTGCTGGATCGGGAGCTCATCTGGATGGCGTTCTGGGAAGACCTGACCCGCGAGGAGATGGCCGAGATCCTCGGCTGCTCGGCTGCGAACCTGCGGGTGCGTCTGCACCGAGCGAAGAAGCGCCTGGAGGTTGCATTGGCCGAAGCACCGGTGACCGCCGTGACCGTGAACGCGGAGGCGACGTGAACGACTTCGAGCTGAGCAGGCGCCTCGAGGGCGCTCGCCCCGAACTTCCACGACGTGGCGACCCCTTGTCGCCCGCCGCAGACGCGACCCTGCACAGGGTCATGAACGGTGACCGGGTTCCCCGCCCGCAGCGCCGGTCATCGATCTATGTGTCGGTCGCGGCTGCCGTCGCGATCCTCCTGGCCGTGACGATCGGTGCGATCGTCGTTGCACGGCCGGCGGCGGTCTACGCGACTGCCACTCCTCCGCTGCTGCACCCCAGCCCAATCGAGGGAACGTCGGAACAACTGCTGATGCAGATGAGTACACAATTGAAGCCCAGCGTGCCCACGACGACGGTCAAGGTGCAGTCATGGGGACTCTCAATGACGATCGGTGAGGAGGGCACGATCGAGAAGGTCTCCATCGAACCAGAGGTGCGCACGGTGGAACATGGACCCGCCGGGTCACGCATCGAGGTCCGCCGCGGCGAGCCGTACGATTCTGACGGCGTACCGATGCGCGTCGACGGGTACCAGGTGGGCGAGTTGATCTGGGAGCAGGAGTACGCGCCGGGCGAGTTCCCCTTCGTCTATGGCGAGCCGCCGGTCTCGACTCCTGAGTTCGGGGCGTTCCTTCGTCAGCCGACCGGTGCCGCCGAGTTCACGACCGGGGAGTACATCAACGAGCTGAACTCGATGCTCAGCGAACGTCATCTCACGAGCCAACAATCCAAAGCAGCACTCGAGTTCCTCGCGGGCCTTCCCGACCTTGAGGTAGAGGGGAAGGTGGTCGACCGGCTCGGTCGCTCCGGCATCTCCTTCGCGACCGAGACCCGGACTCCGGGCGAGTTCATCGACCGCATCATCGTCTCCGACGAAGGCCTCGGCATCCTCTCCATCGAGGTCACCTACGTGGGACACGACCGCACGGACATCCAGGCCCCTGCAGTCTTCAGATACTTCGCCTGGGAATGAAAGGTCGACCCGTTGTTTTTCACCCGAATCGCCGCCGTACTCACGTTCACCGGACTGCAACTTGCTGTCTCTGTCGGCCCCGCAACCGCGGTGATGCCTGCCTCTGACTTGCAGTCCCGCATCGAACAGGCGCTTGAGGACTTTCCGGGTGGTCTGCAGACCGCCGCGAACGAGGTCACGTGGGACGATGGCGACGTCGTTCTCACCATTGTCGATCCGGCCGCACCCGCCGTCTATGCGGTCGGCAACTGCGCCACCGGGGCGCACTGCGTGTACGACGCGCCCGGCCTTCAGGGCAGCAAGCTGACCTTCTCCTCCTGCACCACGCAATCGGTCGCTCCGCTCGGTGCCACGGTGCGCTCGATCGCGAACGCGCGCAGTGTTGTCGTCCGGGCGTACAACGACCTCGGTTCAGTCGGTTCCGTCGCAGCCAACAGCTCGCTGGACAACAGCTGGACGCTGACGAAGATCGGATGCTGATCGCCGTGTAACGCATTGTCGGATCCGCGCGCACCCACCCCCGGCGCGCGCACCAACGGAGCAGCGCCGGTCGGCCGCATCCGGAGCAAATTCACACCATCGCCTGGCCGCCTAAGGAGGACCGCATGAGCAACCGCGCCATCGACCCTGCATCGATCCAACTGCCCCCGACCGAGCAGATCGACATCACGGCGTATCTGCCCGACCCGCACGACGAACCAACCGCTTAGCAATACACCTAACCGACGAACTCCAGCGTTTGGCGGGCGATCTCGAGCTCCTCGTTCGTCGGCACCACGAGCACGGCGGTCTTCGAGGCGTCGGTCGAGATGCGTCGCGCAACACTCGCGCGGGCCTGGTTGCGCTCGACATCGAGCTCGACGCCGAAGCCCTCGAGGCCGGCGAGCGTGAGTTCGCGCACCTCGGGCGAGTTCTCGCCCACACCGGCAGTGAAGACGATCGCATCGACCCGGCCGAGCTGCGCGGCATAGGCCCCGATGTAGGAACGCACGCGGTGCGCGTAGACGTCGAGGGCGAGCGCGGCCGCCGCATCGCCCGCCGCCTGCGCGGCGACGAGGTCGCGCATGTCGGCATGCCCGCTCAGGCCGAGGATGCCGCTCTGCGAGTTCAGCAGGCGATCGAGGCCGTCGGCGTCGAGGCCGGCCCGCCGCTGCAGGTGCAGCAGCACCGCCGGGTCGATGTCGCCCGAGCGCGTACCCATCACGAGCCCCTCGAGCGGGGTCATGCCCATGCTCGTCTCGACCGAGCGGCCTTCGGCGATCGCGCAGGCGGATGCCCCGTTGCCGAGGTGCAGCACGATCATGCGCAGCTCTTCCACCGGGCGGCCCAGGAACTCCGCCGCCGCCCGCGAGACGAACCGGTGCGAGGTGCCGTGGAACCCGTAGCGACGGATGCGGTGCTTCGCCGCGAGCTCCCGGTCGATCGCATACGTGTACGCGGCAGGCGGCATGGTCTGGTGGAACGCCGTGTCGAACACCGCGACGTGCGGCACGTCGGGAAACGCGCGCTGCGCCGCCTCGATGCCCTCGAGGTTCGCGGTGTTGTGCAGCGGCGCGAGTGCCGACAGCTCATCGATGTTGATCTTCACGAGCGGCGTGATGACTGTCGGCTCGTAGAATCGCGCACCGCCCTGCACCACTCGATGCCCCACCGCGATCGGCGCGTTCGACTCGAGCGACGGCCCGTGGGTCGCGAACGCCTCGAGCATCACGGCGAAGGCGGCCTCGTGATCGGGCACCTCGACGGCCCCATCCCAATCGACGTCGAGGCCGTCGTGCTCACGTCCCTCGTTGTGGTGCCGGGCGTGGCCGACACCCCGCCCGATGCGCTCGATGAGCCCGCTCGCGAGGGTCTGCGACGTCTCGACGTCGATGAGCTGGTACTTCAGCGACGAAGAACCCGAGTTGACGACGAGCACGATGCTCATGAGGCATCCGCCGCCTGGATCGCCGTGATCGCCACAGTGTTGACGATGTCTTGCACGAGCGCGCCGCGCGAGAGGTCGTTGATCGGCTTGCGCAGGCCCTGCAGCACGGGCCCGATCGCGACAGCGCCCGACGAGCGCTGCACCGCCTTGTACGTGTTGTTGCCCGTGTTGAGGTCGGGGAAGATGAAGACCGTCGCCCGGCCCGCGACATCCGACTCGGGCAGCTTCGTACGCGCGACCGCTGCGTCGGCGGCCGCGTCGTACTGGATCGGACCCTCGACTGCGAGCTGCGGCGCGCGCTCGCGCACGAGCTCGGTCGCCCGTCGCACCTTGTCGACGTCGGCGCCCGAGCCCGACTCGCCGGTCGAATACGAGAGCATCGCGATGCGCGGCTCGATGCCGAACTGCGCCGCGGTCTCGGCCGAGGAGATCGCGATGTCGGCGAGCTGCTCGGCGGTAGGGTCGGGCACGATCGCGCAGTCGCCGTAGACGAGCACCCGATCGGCGAGCGCCATGAGGAACACGCTCGAGACGACCTCGACGCCCGGCTTCGTCTTGATCACCTCGAACGACGGCCGGATCGTGTGCGCCGTCGTGTGGGCGGCGCCCGACACCATGCCGTCGGCGAGGCCGAGCTCGACCATCATCGTGCCGAAGTACGAGACGTCTTGCACGGTCTCGCGCGCCTGCTCGAGCGTCACGCCCTTGTGCGCCCGGCGCCGCTGGTACTCCTCCGCGAAGCGGGCGACGTGCACGAAGTCGTGGTTCGAGAGCACCTCGGCCTTCGAGATGTCGAGGCCCAGGCTGATCGCGCGCGAACGCACCTCGATCTCTTCGCCGAGGATCGTGAGCTCGGCAACGTCGCGTGCCAACAGGGTCGCTGCCGCGCGCAGCACCCGATCGTCGTAGCCCTCTGGCAGCACGATGCGCTTGCGCGTCTGCCTGGCGCGCTCGAGCAGGTCGTACTCGAACATGAGCGGCGTGACGACCTCGGGCCGGGCGACGTCGAGCAGGTCGAGCAGCGCCTGACCGTCGACGTGCTTCTCGAAGAGGGCGAGCGCCGTGTCGCGCTTGCGCTGGGAGTCGGCGGCGAGCCGCCCGCGGGTGTGCGTGATCGCAAGCGCCGTGTCGTAGCTCGAGAGCTCGGTACGAATGATCGGCAGCCCGGCCTTCAACCCGTCGACGAGCCGGTCGACCTGCTCGGCGATCGGGAACCCGCCGTTCAGCACGATGCCAGACAACGACGGGAAGGTCGCGCTCGCGTGCGCCGTGAGCACTCCGAGCAGCACCTCACTGCGGTCGCCCGGCACCACGACGACCGCGCCCTCGGTGAGACGGGTCAGCACGTTCTCCATCGACATGGCCCCGATGATGACGCCGAGCGCCTCGCGATTCAACAGTTCGGGGTCGCCGGCGTGCAGCGTGCCGTCGACCGCGGTCATGACGGCGAGCATCGAGGGTGCGACGAGGTACGGGTCTTCGGGAATGGCCCAGACGGCGACGGCGCCGCCCTGAGCCTGCCGATGGGATGCCACGGGGCTGACGGCACCGCCGCTCGCGGCCACCCCGTTCGGTCCGGCCGCGGCGGTCACGGCCTCGACGATCTCTTGCAGCCGCTCGGGGTCGGCACGGTTGGCGACGATGCCGAGCAAGGTCGCGTGTTCGCGCTCGAGCTCTTCGACGGCGAGTTCGGTCAGCTGGGCGAGCTCTTGCGGACTGCGGGCGTCGGAGTAGCCGAGCCGCTCGGTGCGGCTGCGCCCCTGGCCCTGCCCGACCCGACCGCCGAGCACGAGCAGCACGGGCGCACCGAGGTTCGCCGCGATGCGCGCGTTGTAGGCGAGTTCGGTGGGGCTGCCGACATCCGTGAAGTCCGAGCCGATGATGACGACGGCATCGCAGCGGTCTTCGACGGCCTTGAAGCGGGAGACGATCGTCGCGAGCGCCCCTTCGGGGTCGGCGTGCACATCGTCGTAGCGCACCCCCACGGCGTCGTCATAGGGAATCGGCACGACGCCCTCGTGAGCGAGCAGCAGCTCGAGCACGTAATCGCGTTCGGCGGTCGATCGCGCGATCGGCCGGAAGACGCCGACACGGGTCGCCCGCCGGGTCAGGGTGTCGAGTGCGCCGAGCGCAACGGTGGACTTGCCCGTGTTGCCTTCAGCCGAGCAGATGTAGATGCGGTGCGCCACCACTCCAGCCTACGTGGCCCCCGCGGGACTCTGCGGGTTGAGCTCGTCGAGCGTCTGCGGGTTGAGGTCGTCGAGCGTCTGCGGGTTGAGGTCGTCGAGCGTCTGCGGGTTGAGGTCGTCGAGCGTCTGCGGGTTGAGCTTGTCGAAACCCGTCAACGCACAGAAGGGTTTCGACAAGCTCAACCCGCGCAGAAGGGTTTCGACAAGCTCAACCCGCAGAACACGGTTTCGACAAGCTCGACCGACAGGGCCGGGCAGAAAGCGAACGACATTCGCTTATGCTGATCGGGCACATCGCCGTGCCGTGCCGACTCCCAATCGGCGCGTACTCCCCACCCAGGAGCATCCGTGAACCCCATCGCCCTCATCGGAGCGGGCCCGTCCGGCCTCGCCGGCGCCCGAGCGCTCGCCATCGCCGGCATCCCCTTCGTCGGTTTCGAGGCCGGTCCCGATGTCGGGGGCCTCTGGAACATCGACAATCCGCGCAGCACCATGTACGAGTCGGCGCACCTGATCTCGAGCCGCACGACGACCGAGTTCGCCGAGTTCCCGATGGCCTCGACCGCCGACTACCCGAGCCACCGTGCACTGCTCGAGTACTTCCGCGCCTACGCCGACACCTACGGGCTGCGAGAGCATTTCCGGTTCGAGACCAGGGTGACGGATGTCTCGCCGGTGCCCGGCAGCGGCCCCCTTCGACACGCTCAGGGAGCAGAGCCGCGGTGGCGCGTCACTGCCGTCACGGCTGACGGCGAGACGATCACGGGCGACTACTCGGGCGTCATCCTCGCGAACGGCACGCTCGCCGAACCCAACGTGCCGGCCTTCGCCGGCGAGTTCGCGGGCGAGATCATGCACACGAGTTCCTACAAGTCGGCGAAGGTCTTCGAGGGCAAGCGCGTGCTCGTCATCGGCGCCGGCAACTCCGGGTGCGACATCGCGGTCGATGCGGTGCACCACGCGGCATCCGTCGACCTCAGTGTGCGCCGCGGGTACTACTTCGTGCCCCGGTACCTCTTCGGCCGGCCGTCGGACACCCTGAACCAGGGCCGGCCGCTGCCGGCCCGCATCAAGCAGTTCATCGACGCCCGCGTGCTGAAGGCGTTCACGGGCGACCCCGTGCGGTTCGGATTCCCGAAGCCCGACTACAAGATCTACGAGTCGCACCCGATCGTCAACACGATGGTGCTGAACCACCTCGGGCAGGGCGACCTGCGAGTGGTGCCCGACATCGACCGGTTCGACGGGCACACCGTTCGCTTCGCGGACGGCACCTCGGGCGAGTACGACCTCATCATGCTCGCCACCGGCTACACGCTCGACTACCCCTTCGTCGATCGAGCTCACCTCAATTGGACGACCGCGTCGCCGTCGCTCTTCCTCAACATCTTCCCGCCGTCGTTCAACGGCCTCTTCGTGCTCGGCATGATCGAGGCGTCGGGCATCGGCTGGCAGGGCCGCTACGAGCAGGCCGAACTCATCGCCGCCTACCTCGCAGCAGCCGCCGATGCGCCCGACGACGCTGCGCGGTTCCGCGCGCGAGCGGATGCCCCGTGGCCCGACCTCACCGGCGGCTACCGCTACCTCGGTCTCGACCGCATGTCGTACTACGTCAACAAAGACGCGTACCGGCGCACCGTGCAGCGCATGCTCGGCTCATTGCCGCCGGCGTTCGCGCGCGGGATCATCTCGCGAGGGCTCGCGTCGACCCGACCGAGCGGTTCGACGAGCTCACCGAACACCGACGAAGGCGGCCGCGCATGAACATCGACGAGGTCGTCCTCAACTTCGCCCCGGGCTCGCTCATCGCCCTGAACGTGGTGCTCGGACTCATCATGTTCGGCATCGCGCTCGACACCGCACCATCCGACTTCAAGGCCGTCGCGAAAGCGCCGAAGGCGATGCTCATCGCGCTCGCGGCGCAGATCATACTGCTGCCCGCGGTCACGTTCGGGCTCACGCTGCTGCTGAACGTGCAAGGGTCGATCGCGCTCGGCATGATCCTCGTGGCGTGCTGCCCACCCGGCAACATCTCGCAAGTGCTCACCTACCGCTCTGGTGGCAACGTGGCACTCTCGGTGTCGATGACCGCGGTGTCGAACGTCGTCTACATCTTCCTGCTGCCGGTGAGCCTGTCGTTCTGGGGCGGCCTCCACCCGACCGCGGGCGAACTCGTGCGGGCCGTGAGCCTCGACGGCTGGCAGATGCTCGCCGAGATCTTCCTCATCATCGGACTGCCCTTCTTCGCCGGGCTCCTGATCAGGGCCCGCTGGCCGAAGTTCGCGGCGAAGGTGCAGCCGTACGCTCGCTGGGTGAGCCTCCTCGGGCTCGTGGGATTCATCGCGGCCGCACTCATCGGCAACTGGGCGATCTTCATGGCGTTCATCGGCGTCGTGCTGCTCGCCGTCTTCCTGCACGATGCCGTGGCACTGGGTCTCGGCTACGCGAGCGCCCGCATCGGCGGCCTCGGAGTGCGCGATCGCAAGGCGATCACGTTCGAAGTCGGCATCCGCAACGCGGGCCTCGGACTCGGCCTCGTCTTCGCGTTCTTCGGCGGGCTCGGCGGCATGGCGATCGTCGCCGGCTGGTGGGGCATCTGGGACATCATCGCCGGCCTCACGGTCGCGACACTCTGGGGCAGGCATTCGAAGCGAGCGGATGCCGCGGCAGCATCTCGCTCGTCGGTCGACGCGCAGGCCGAATCCGACGGCGCCGGGGCGACCACGGCGGAGCCCAGCGCATGAGGCGCGTGCTGGTCACCGGCGGCGCCGGGTTCCTCGGATCCAACGCGGTGCGGGCGCTCGCGGAGCATCCGGAGGTCGAATTCATCGTCGCAGGCGACGTGCGCACACCGGCGTCGGTGCCCGACGGGGTGATCGTCGAGCGGTGCGACGTGACGGATGCCGCGAACGTGGCCGTGGTCGTCGGCCGCCACCGCATCGACACGATCGTGCACCTCGCGGCGATCGTGAACCCCGGCCACCAGAGCGAAGAGCTCGAGCACCGTGTCGACGTGGAAGGCACCCGCAACGTGCTCGACGCCGCCGTCGCATTCGGGGTGACGCGAATCGTCGTGTCGTCGTCGGGCGCCGCGTACGGGTATCACGCCGACAACCCCGAGTGGCTCGTCGAGACCGACGTGATCCGCGGCAACGAGGAGTTCAGCTACTCGCGACACAAGCGTCTCGTTGAAGAGATGCTCGCCGGGTATCGCGTCGCGCATCCCGCGCTCGGGCAGGTCGTGCTGCGCATCGGAACGATCCTCGGGCCGACCGTGGCGAACCAGATCACCGCACTCTGGGAGGGACCCCGCATCCTCGCGATCCGCGGCTCGGAGAGCCCGTTCGTCTTCATCTGGGTCGACGATGTCGTCGGCGCGATCGTGCACGGCGCCACCGGCGACGTGACCGGCGCGTTCAACGTGGCCGGCGACGGCCGCGTCACCGTCTCGGAGATCGCGCGTGCCATCGGCAAACGCACGCTGACGCTGCCCCCGTCCGTGCTCACGTTCGCGCTGCGCATCGGGCATGCCCTGAAGCTCACGGTGCACGGGCCCGAGCGCGTCGGGTTCCTGCAGCACCGCCCCGTGCTCGACAACTCGCGCCTGAAGTCGGAGCTCGGCTACACGCCGACGAAGACGAGTCGGGAGGCGTTCGACGCCTATCTCGCCGCACGCGGGGCACGTGCCGCGACCGAGTAGGCGCGGCGGTGCCCAGTCGATGCGCACAACTCCGGATGCATCGCTCGACACGCCGCCCGTGGCAGCCACTCCCTCCGCGTGGCGCGTCGAATCTCCGGAGTTCTGCACACGCGGATGCCTCGGCAGGCACGTGCCGCCGAGGCATCCGCTCGCTGAACGCGCCGCGGTCAGAGGCGCCACTCGCGCTCGGGTAGACTATCTCCGGCTCCTCACGTGGCGCCATCCAGGCCAACTCCCCCAGGGCGGAAACGCAGCAAGGGTAACCAGGCTCTGGCGGGTGCGTGAGGAGTCCCCGGGAGGATTCGCCTAGTGGCCTATGGCGCACGCTTGGAAAGCGTGTTGGGTGCAAGCCCTCGGGGGTTCGAATCCCCCATCCTCCGCAGACAGGAATAACCCTCACCTCGACTTTCACGGTCAAGGTGGGGGTTTTCTTGTCAGCGCGCGGGATCCGGTGCGGAACACCTCGACAGCCCACTCGCGGGAAGATCATTCGGCGTTGCACGGCTCAGAATGAAGAGTCTTCCCGCGCCCTGCGCCCGCATGCAGGCGCGTTGTGCCCACCGAAGATGCCGTCGAGCGCGCCACAGACGGGGCGACTCCGAGGGCGTCGCCTTCGACCTCGCACCGCTGAACATCAGCGCCAGAGCGTCAGCTTCTCCGGGTTCATCATGATCCAGACGTTGGAGACGAGAAGAGCGCCGGACGCGTGAGGATGGCCGGAAGGGGGAGCAGGAAATGCGGCGACCCCGAGGGTCACGACGCCCGCAACCACTCCGCCGTAGCCGAAGGTGAGTGTGATGCCGTCGGCCGTGACGCGCTGCTGCACCTCGGCCTCGGGTTGCTTCTCGAGGATGCCGAGGAGGAAGCGGGCCACGTTGAGCGCACCGAGCACAGGTCTGCGCGCCGCCGAAACGAATCCCCCGCCGTCGGAACGCAGCTCGACTGCGGGGTCGAGTACCGCCGTGAGCGCCGCGAGATCGCCGCCCGCGCATGCCGCCACGAAAGCGCGCACCACCTCGTCATGCAAAGCGGTCGATACCTGACCTGCCCGACACTCACGCACGTGCCGCCGGGCCGCCGTCGCTAGCTGCCGGCACGCGTCCACCGACCGGCCGGCGATTACGGCGATTTCGGCGAACGGCACCGCGAACACGTCATGGAGCACGAACGCCACCCGTTCGGCCGGGCTCAGCGACTCGAGGACGACGAGCAGGGCGATGCTCACCGATTCGTCGAGCGCAACCCTCTCGAGCGGGTCGGCGGCGGATGCGACGAGCGCGCCGAACTGGCCACCGGCGACCCCCGCGGGTACTGGCTCGGGCAACCACTCGCCGATGTACTGCTCGCGGCGCGCGCGGGCGCTGCCGAGCTGATCGAGGCAGATGCGGCTCGCCACCCGGGTGAGCCAGGCCGCGGGCGTCTGGATCAGCGCCCGTTCGGAGCTGCTCAACCCGTGCCAGCGCAGGTACGTCTCCTGCACCGCGTCTTCGGCGTCGGCGACCGTGCCGAGGATGCGGAAGGCGATGCCAGTGAGCCGCGACCGTTCGCGCTGGAACTCGTCGGTGATGGTGAGTGTCACGCGTCTATTCTGTCGCCACCTCACATCCGCACCGGCTGTTTCGTCAATCTTGTATGACCTTGATTGCACGCCGCACCATCCTCGCCGTTTCCGCTGCAGTTGGGGTGTTCGTGGGGGTGTGGGCTGCGCTCTGGCCCGCCTCGTTCTACGACTCCTTCCCTGGATTCGGCCGCATCTGGATCGCGATCGACGGCCCCTTCAACGAACACCTGATCCGCGATGTCGGCACGCTCTACCTCGCCCTGGCCGGCGCGAGCGTGGCGGCGATCTTCTCCCGCACGCCCGACGCCAGCCGAGTCGTGGGCATCGCCTGGACTGTATTCGGCATCCCGCACCTGGCGTATCACCTCGCGCATCTCGAGTCGCTCGCACCGCTCGACGTGGCCGCCAATGTGGTGTCGCTCGGCGGCAGCCTCGCGCTCGGCATTGTGCTTCTGCTGCCGGGGCCACGGCAAACGCGAGGTACCGGCCGGGCCCCCTCGGCTTCACTCGAGCCCACCCCCGCCGGAAGGAACACCACCTCATGAGAATCGCCATCGCTGGAGCTACGGGAGCGGTCGGCCGACATGTCGTCGACATCGTCCGCGAGCACGGCCACGTGCCCGTCCTTCTCAGCCGCTCCGCCGGCGTCGACCTACTGGACCCGGCCGCCGTGGCCGGCGCCCTCGCAGGTGCCGACAGTGTGATCGACGTGGCGAGCATCTCGACAACCTCAGGCACCGCTTCCGAGCAGTTCTTCCGCGCCACCACGACGAACCTGCTTTCCGCCGGTGCCGCAGCCGGCATCGGGCACCATGTTGCCCTCTCGATCGTGAATGTCGACCGGGCACCCTCGGGCTACTACGCCGGCAAGGTGGTGCAGGAGCGCCTCGTCGAGAGCGGCCCGCTGCCTTGGAGCATCCTCCGCGCCACCCAATTCCACGAGTTCGCCGCGCAGATGCTTGAGCGCGCGACGCTCGGCCCCGTACACGCCATCCCGATGATGCGCACGCAGCCTGTGGCCGCCCGCGAGGTGGCCGTGCGTCTGGTCGAACTCGCCGAGACGGACGCGCGGGGCCGCGCCACCGACCTCGCTGGCCCCCGCAAAGAGCGACTCCTCGAGCTCGCCCGCGCGTATGCAGCGGCCATGGGGATTCGGGGACCGATCGTGTCGGTTCCCCTCCCCGGCGGCATGGGAGCGGCGATGCGCAGCGGGGCGCTGCTCCCCGGACCGGGAGCGCAGCTTGGCATGCTCACCTTCGCCGAGTGGTTGGGCACCATCGCATCGCCCACTCCAGGTCCTGCCGGTACTCGAGGCCGGGGCGGCTCCACTCGATGACATCCATGCCCGCCGTGTCGCGGCAGCATGGCCCACCTCATCCGTCTCCTCAGCACCGACCGGTATTCGACTACACCCGGACGGACTTCACCGAGGAACAGAACTCCGAGGTGGCGCCCACCGCCCGCGAAGCTGGCTCTTCCCGGGTCGAAGTCTCAGGTACACAGCGCCATCGAAAGTCGTCCGTGTCCTCATTAATGCGGAATAGCGCAGATCGGCGCGGTCCCCCATGATGTGAGAGATGTCAGCAGCGGCGATGGAAACGAGGAGTGGGGACGCAGGGGGCTCCTCCATCGGAGCGGCGACAGTAGGGGGCGACGGCCTCAGGGTTCAAACCCTGAGGCCCCGTCGCACGCTCGTGTGGAGCATCGGTCTCCCCGTTGCGGCTCTCGCCATTCCATTGCTCGCCGCCGAACTCTGGCTCATGGATACCCGCGAAGCGTGGCCGATCGTCGGCGCCACCGCCGCGGTCGTCGTGCTGCTGATCCTCGGTGCCTGGATCGGCTACCGGCGCGCTCGTGCCTCGATCAGCAAGTACGGCATCGTCGAACGCGGCTTCTTCGGTGGTGTCTCGACGGTCGCCTCACGCGACGTGGCCGGCGTGCTGCGCGTACAGCTCTACCGCGCGAACAGCCTCGACACGACACAGGAGCTCTTCGTCGTCGAACGCACCGGACGTGGCGCATTCCGCATGCGCGGCCGTTTCTGGGACGAGCCCGCCATGGACCAGGTGGCGGAAGTGCTCGGCGTGGAGGAGACCGTCGGCAGCGAGCCGATGACGCTCTCAGAGCTGCGCGAGGCCAACCCGCGCTTGCTCTACTGGTTCGAGCGGCGTTTGCTCAGTCGCTGACGGCAGCGCCTGTGCCACCGGTCGCACCCGGGCCGTCGGTCACGCCGAGGCCGTCGGTCACGCCGAGGCCGTCGGTCACGCCGGGGCCGTCGGTCACGCCGGTTGCGATGCCGAGCAGCGGCGAACTCGGGCGGCTCGAGGGCAGCTCGTGAAACCCGAGTCGGCCGTAGAACGCCCGCGCACCGATGTTCGAGGCGGCGACGCCGAGGTGCACGGCGGGCACACCGCGCGCCGCGAGCGCCGCCCGGAGCATGTCGATGAGGCGTCGGCCGAAACCCTGGCCCTGCACTTCGGGCAACAGATCGATGTGGAGGTGCGCGGGATACTCGTCGAGCTCGTCGATGAGCATGCGCTCGGGTGTCGAGCCGGCTTCGACGAGTTGCGCCTCGGTGAACCGTGGGTTGCGGCCCGTTGGCGCACCGGGCGACGGATGCCGCGCAGCGAAGCCTGGGGCCCACTCACGTTTCCACCACTCCACGAACACCGCAGTGTCGGGCACGCCGATGACGTAGCCGAGCACGCGCTCACCACGCTGCCCTGAGCCCGTCGAAGTGTCGGCCACGACGAACGCGAACTCGGGCGCGAAATCGACGTACGGCAGGGCGAACACCTCGGGCATGAGCGTGTCGTCGGAGTAGTCCCCCGTCGCGTCGCCGCCGCCGGCTGCGGTGAGCAGGCAGATACGGGCGACCTGGTCGCGGTCGTCGGGGTGGTACGGACGGATCACAGGCACCCGACCATCCTCCCCCAGATCGCGCCGGCGAGGAGCGAGACCCGCGTGGAGGGTTCGAGACGACGCTGGCGTGCCGTCTCAACCGACGAAACGGGCTCAGCGGCGCTTGGCCATGCCGAAGATGCCCGTGATCACCGTGGTCAGCACGTTCTGCGTGGCCCTCGAGCCCAGCACCTGCTCGAGCGCGGACCGCTCCTTCGATTGCGACGAGCGTGACCCCGACCTCGACCTCGACCGCGAGCTCCCCGAGGTCTGCTTCATGAGCCGGTCGTACTCGGCCTGTGCCTTCTTGTCTGCCTTCGCGGCATCCGCAGCGATCTTCGCCTGCATCTTCTCGTACTCCGCATCGGCCCTGGTCTTCGCGGCGGCGGCCTCTTCGGCATCGACCTTCGCCGCGGCATCCGCGAGCTTCTTCGTGAGAATCTCGTGCGCCGACTCGCGATCGATGCCGGTGCCGTACTTCGCGAGCAGCGGCGATGCGGCCACGGCGGCGTCGATCGAAGCATCCGGCGACGGCGACATCGAGGCCTGTGGTGCCCGCAGTCGCGTCCACGCGACGGGCGACGGCGCGCCCTTCTCGTTCATGACCGTGATGATCGCCTCGCCCGTGCCGAGCCGGGTGAGCGCCTCCTCGAGGTCGTAGCCCGACTTCGGATACGTCGAGACGGTCGCCCGCAGCGCCTTCGCATCGTCGGGCGTGAACGCGCGCAACTGGTGCTGCACGCGAGAGCCGAGCTGGGCGAGCACGTCGGCGGGTACGTCTTTCGGGGTCTGCGTGACGAAGAAGACGCCGACGCCTTTCGAGCGGATGAGACGCACGGTCTGCGTGATCTGGGCGAGGAAGTCCTTCGACGCGTCCGTGAAGAGCAGGTGCGCCTCGTCGAAGAAGAACACGAGCTTCGGCTGGTCGAGGTCGCCGACCTCTGGCAGGTCGGTGAAGAGATCGGCGAGCAGCCACATGAGGAAGGTCGAGTAGAGCGCCGGCTTGTCGGCGACACCCGGAACCTCGAGCAGGCTGATGATGCCGCGCCCATCGGATGCCACGCGCAGGAACTCGGCCGTGTCGATCTCGGGTTCGCCGAAGAACACGTCGGCGCCTTGATCGGCGAACGTGATGAGCTCGCGGAGGATCACCCCGACGGTCGCCTTCGACAGCCCGCCGAGGCCCTCGAGTTCGGGTTTGCCTTCGTCGCTGACGAGGTAGGCGAGCACGGCCCGCAGATCTTCGAGGTCGAGCAGTGCGAGGTTGCTCTTGTTCGCGTAGTGGAAGACGAGTCCGAGGCTCGACTCCTGCGTCTCGTTCAGGCCGAGCGCCTTCGAGAGCAGCAGCGGCCCGAAGCCCGAGATCGTCGCCCGGATCGGCACGCCTCGGCCGACACCACCGAGCGAGTAGAACTCGGTCGGGAAGCTCGCGGCGGTCCATTGCTGCCCGATACCGGCGGTGCGCTTCAGCAGCTTCTCATTGCCGTCGCCCGGCGTCGCGACGCCCGAGAGGTCACCCTTGATGTCGGCCGCGAACACGGCGACGCCATTGGACGAGAGCTGTTCGGCGAGCACCTGCAGGGTGCGGGTCTTGCCCGTGCCCGTCGCACCGGCGACGAGCCCGTGTCGGTTCGTCATCGCGAGCGGGATGCGCACCGGCACGTCGGGCAGCGCCTCGCCGTTGACGAGCGCACCCATCTCGAGCGCGGCGCCCTCGAAGGTGTATCCCACGCGGATCGCGTCGATCTGCGACTGGTCGAGGGGGCCCGCGGATGCCGCGGCGGTGTTCCCGCTCCCCGCGCCTGCCGAAGAGGCGGGCGCGAGAGTCGCGGGTGCACTCGTCGCTTCGACAGGCTCAGCGAGCGATGGTGCCGCAGCCGCGGCATCCGTCGCCGCGGCCGCAGCGGCCGCCGTCGCGAGCGCTGCGGCCTCCTCGGCCTTCTTGATCGCTTCGGCCGCCTGCGCCTGCAGGGCCTTCGCTGCTTCCGCCGCCGCGACGGCAGCCTCCTGAGCTTGCTTCACCGCGTCATCGGCCATGCGGCGATCTTATCGAGGGGTCGGCCTGACGACCCCTCTGCACCGCAACGACACTTCGCATGGAACGTGACCCGGCGAAGTGCCGTCACGGGGATCGGCGACGACAGCGTGTTCACGCAGAAGGCGTCACGACGGGAACGGCAGGGCGCGTCCCGTCTCGATCCACGATTTGACGCTCGAGAGCAGGAGCGGCCATGTGTCGGAGGCCTCCGCCTCGGACGGGTGGCCGTCACTCCACTCGTCGTTCGTGAAGGTGACCTTGGTGAGGTCCTCCCCGGCCGGCTCGAGTCGCCAGGTCATGCGGCTGCGGAGCTCGGCGTGGTTCTCACGGTAGGTGGGTCCGGGGTGCTCCGAGAGCTGCAGCACGCGGCCAGGCTCGGCCGCGAGCACTTCGCCGTAGACGTGAACGGTCTCGTCGCCGTCCTGACCGGGCCCGACGTACTCGTATCGGGCGCCCGGCGTGAGTTCGCCGCGAAGCACCGACCCCCACATGACGGCCCGGCTGCCCTCTTCGCCCGTGATCGCGTCCCAGACGCGCTGCGGGTCGGCGGCGATATAGGTGGTCATCTCGAAGTCGGGCATGCGAGTCTCCTCATGTTGATCAGCAGTGGGTACGAGATCGACGGTACGGATGCCCCGGTGCCCGCGTCTTGCACAAACGCGACCCATCGCTCCCCAGCGGCACAGCCGTCGCGCCGCTTCCCGGCGCGCCGGAACCGGCCGCCGTGGGCCCAGGTTCAGGCGGCCGCGTCGGTGGCGCTGGCCATACTGGGGGCATGCCCCGCACCGACGACTACTGGCGCTCACGCGCCGGAGCTGCCACGAAGGGCGTGCTCGCGCCGCGCGGCGGCGAGCCGGGCATCGCGCCGCTCGCGGGCGATACCGCCGAGCAGGCACGGTCAACCGAGGCGCCGGTGCGCCTCACGCGGTACCCGGTGAGCCCCGAGCTCGCCGGGCTCGTACGCCACATCTGGATCCCGCGCTGGCGACTTCCATCGGGCGTCGTCGTCGAGCAGGGCGTGCTCGAATACCCGTCGGCAAACCTCGTGATCGAACGCGACACCGCCGCACTGTACGGCCCAGAACTCGGCCGCGGCCATCAACGCCTCGAAGGCGAGGGGTGGGCGTTCGGCGTGCTGCTGCAGCCTGGCGTCGCGCATCGGCTCGTGCCTGACCCCGTGCGTTCCCTCGTCGGCTCATCGGTGGCGCTCGAAGAACTGCGCATGACGGATGTCTCGGGGCTCGTGACATCCGTTCGCCGCGCGGTCGCCGCAGATGACGACAGCGGCGCGATCGCGGCGTTCGAGCGGTGGCTGCCGAGCCAGCGCATCGAGGTCGATGCCGACGCGGCGCTCGTGCGTCGGGTCGTCGAGCTCGCCGAAACCGATCGGGCGATCCTGCGCGCAGATGACCTCGCCCGCGCCGCGGGGCTGAGCCTGCGCGCGCTCGAGCGGCTCGCACGCGACCGGGTCGGCCTGACGCCGAAATGGCTCATCGGCCGATACCGCATGCAAGAGGCGGCACAGCTGCTCGCGGCATCCGATTCGCCTGCGCTCGCCGAACTCGCCGCGACGCTCGGGTTCGCCGACCAGGCGCATTTCACCCGGCAGTTCCGTGCGGTGATCGGCGAGACCCCGCGTCGCTACGCGCTCGCTGCACGATCGGCCGCCACGGGCTGACTGGGCGACCCGGTCTCCCGTTCTCGGCGACCTCGCCAGAGTGCCCGGGCTCGCCATAGTGTGGAGGTGTGAGCCCGAAGGCGAGTGCGGCCGAGATGCTCGAGATCGGCGACCGAGAGGTGCGCATCTCGAGCCCTGACAAGCTCGTCTTCCCCGCGGTCGGTCTGACCAAGCTCGACCTCGTGCGGTACTACCTCGCCGTGGCCGATGGCGCGCTGCGTGGTGCCGGAGGCCGGCCGATGGTGCTGAAGCGCTTCGTCAAGGGCATCGACCAGGAGGCCTTCTTCCAGAAGCGCGCCCCCGAGAACCGGCCGGAGTGGATCGAGACGGCGACACTGCACTATGCTTCCGGCAATTCGGCCGAAGAGGTCGTGGTTCGGGATGCCGCGGCGCTCGCGTGGGTCGTGAACCTCGGCTGCATCGACCTCAACCCGCACCCAGTGCGCGCCGAAGACCTCGACCACCCCGACGAACTGCGAGTGGACCTCGACCCGATGCCGGGCGTCGATTGGGCGCAGATCGTCGACGTGGCGATGATCTCGCGCGAGGTGCTCGCCGACCACGGCCTCGTCGGCTGGCCGAAGACGTCGGGCTCGCGCGGCATCCACATCTCGGTGCGCATCGAACCACTGTGGAGCTATCACGACGTGCGGCTTGCTGCAGAGACGATCGCCCGCGAGGTCGAACTGCGGGCGCCCGGTCTCGCGAGCGCGAGATGGTGGAAGGAGGAGCGCGGCGAGAGCGTGTTCGTCGACTTCAACCAGAACGCGAAGGATCGCACCGTGGCATCCGCTTACTCGGTGCGCGCCCTGCCCGATGCTCGCGTTTCGACCCCGCTCGACTGGGACGAAGTGCGAGGCAGTCATCCCGAACGGTTCACCGTGCCGACCGTGCTCGAGCGATTCGCCGAGCGCGGCGACGTCGCGGCCGGCATCGACGAGGCCGCCGGAAGCCTCGACGCGCTGCTCCGGCGAGCAGAGGAGCTCGGTCCGGCCGAAAAGCCTCCCGCGCGCGGAGACGGCTCGGGCCGTCGCGCATCGACCATGCCGCTCATCGAGATCGCACGCACGAAGACCAAGCCCGAGGCGCTCGACGCCCTCGAGCGGTGGAAGGCGAAGCACGCCGACGCCGCGGCGCTGCTCGAACCCGCCGACGTGCTCGTCGACGGCATGCGTGGAAGCTCGTCGCTCTGGTACCGCATCCGGGTGAACCTGCAACACGTGCCCGAGGCGTCGCGACCGGCGCAAGAGGCACTCGAAGCGGACTACGACCCGTGGGCGGGCCGCGGCGACGATCGACCGCAGTCGTGAGCGATCTTGGCCCCGTCGATCCCGGACGCGGAGCGGATGTCGCGTGGCTGCGCCGATGGCGACTGCGCCCCGACGGCGACGCACGCACCACCGCGTCGAGCACGCTCATGCCTGTACGCACGGAGGACGGCGCATCCGCGATGTTGAAGGTCGCGCACATCGACGAAGACGTGCGAGGCGGCGAGCTGCTCGAGCGGTTGAAGGGCGAGGGCGTCGCGCGCGTGTTGCGGCGGCTCGGGCCCGCGGTGCTGCTGGAGCGAGCGACGGGCCCCCGGGATCTCGTGCGAATGGTCGAGCTCGGGCACGACGACGATGCCACGCGTGTGCTCTGCGAGGCGGCCGATCGCATTCACCACGCGCCCGTCGAGCCGCTCCTCGCCGCCCCGACCCCGCTCGTAGACCTGCCGACCTGGTTCGGCGAGCTCTTCGCCCGCGCCGACGACCTCGGCCCGCTGCATCGTCGAGGTGCCGAATTCGCCGCGGCGCTGCTCGCCGATCCGGTTGACAAGGCGGTGCTGCACGGTGATATGCACCACGGCAACGTGCTCGACTTCGGCGACCGAGGTTGGCTCGCGATCGACCCGAAGGGCCTCGTCGGTGAGACCGCGTTCGACTACTGCAACCTGCTCTGCAATCCGTCGTACGAACGCGCGCTCGTGCCCGGGCGGCTCGAACGGCAGTTCGGCGTGGCCATCGCAGCCACCGCGCTCGATCCGGCCCGATTCGCACGCTGGCTCGTCGCGTGGTGCGCGCTCTCATCGACATGGTTCGCGATCGACGACGACCCGATGCACGCCGACTCGGCGGCGGCGATCGGTGAGCGCGCGCTCACGCTCGTCTGAACCACCCTCACATCGCCCCTCAACTCCATCGAGAGTGCGCGTCACGTCGTTCTCAGGCGGATGAAGCAACCCGACGCGCACTCTCGATGCCCCGTGACTGTGCCCCGCCACGCCTCATGCCCAGCCGCGGGTGACCAGCGCGTGACGAAGGAGCCCGAAGACCTCGCTCCGACGTGTGTCCTTGTTCACCCGGATGACGATCCATCCGTTCGCGGCGAGCTCGTTCAGCCGATCGACGTCCTTCGCCCATTGAGCCGCATCCGCTCGGTGGTGCTGGCCGTCGTACTCGAGAATCACGCGGTACGCGCGGAACACGAGATCGGCGCGCGTCCTGCGTCCGGACGCAAGATCGATGACGCCGTTCGGCTCGGGTTCGGGGAATCCACCGTCGATCACATCGAGGCGCAAGAGGGTCTCCCGAGGTGACTCGGATCGCGGCCTGAGGCGCTCGCGTGCCCGGCGCAGTGCGCGAGCACCGCGCTTGCCCCCGTACCGCGAGATCGCCGCATCGATCTCGGATTCGCTCGCAAGCGCTCGCGGCAGGCCGATCAGCCGATCGCCCGCGACGATGAGGTCGCGCTCACCGAGGTCGGCGGCGAGCTGGCACCACGCATCCGCTGCGGCGACGACCCGCAAGCCTCGTCGCCGCGCGATCCGCGGTTCAACGTGCGCCCGGTGGCCGACGACGGCACCGGCACGCGTCGGATGTGCGCCGTTCCACACCACGGTGTGCAGACGCGGATCGGCCTGCACCCTCCACGGGAGCGGAAGTCCCCAGAGCTCGGCAGCGGTCGCGTGACTGAACGCCTCGGTCGGTCCGAGTCGAAGGGAATACGCCTCGCACAGCGCGAAGCGCCCGTGCATCGTCGACGATGAGCGGATGCCCCGGAACGGAACGACGAGATCCCTCGAGCGGAGACGCGCTGAAGTCACACCCGCTGCACGCGCCGTGGCAAGGGTGAACGGTCCTGAACCGATGCTCGCGGGGAGCGGTGAGGGTGCACGCATGCACCCACCCTCGACGATCCTGCGAGTTGTCGGTGTCGTTCTCGGGCCGCCTGTGGAACCGAATCCGCGTTGTCCACAGGCCCGAGCGGGTCGGTCGTCGCCAGATCGTCATCGAAAGTGCGCTTCCGGTCGCTTCGATGAGATCAGAGCGACACGAAGCGCACTTTCGACGAAGGGGATACGAAGAGGATAGGGAACGGGCGGGGATGGAGCGAGGGATGGAGTGAGGGCGAGGGACGGACGGGAAACGGGCGGACGGGACGGGAAACGGGCGGATGGACGGGAAACGGGCGGATGGGGCGAGGCTCAGGCGAGGCGGTCTTCGAAGCCCCAGGGTTGGCCGTAGCCGCCGTCGGTGATGGGGCGGGCCATGAGGTCGAGGAAGGGTGCGGCGTCGAAGGCTTCGGGTCCGAGCACGCCCCGGCCCGACCACGCACCGGTCGCGAGGAGCTCGAGGGCGATGACGGGGTTCAGGGCGGTCTGCCAGACCACGCACTGGCTGTCGTACTCGGCCATTGTCCATTCGTTGTCGGCGACGTGGTACAGGTACACCTCGCGCGGTCGCCCGTCGATGCCGATGCCCGTGACCCAGAGCCCGGCGCAGGTCTTGCCCGTCATGCGCGGGCCGATCGTTGCGGGGTCGGGCAGGGACGCGGCCACCACGTCGCGCGGGGCGACGTGCACCGGGCCGTCGTCACTGCGTACTCTGACGGGGCTCGTCGAGTCGAGGCCGAGCAGGTGCAGCACCTGCAGCACGTTGATGAACTCGGCACCGAGGCCGTACTTGAAGGTGACGCGTTTCGCGTCGATCCAGCGAGGCATGAGCAGCACCTCTTCGTGCTCGACGTTGACGCACTCGACCGGCCCGATGCCCTCGGGGAAGACGAAGACCTCGGGCTCGGAGAACGGCATTGTCGTGTACCAACCGGTCTTCATCTCGAATATGACGGGCGGGTTCAGGCACTCCTCGATCGTGGTCCAGATCGAGAACGAGGGCGCGAAGATCTCGTTTCCCGCCTCGTCGGTGACCACGAGGTTCGCGCCGTCGCGCACGCCGAGCTCGTCGATCTCGGCGAAGAGGTGATCGGCGGCGTACCGGGCGAATACGTCGCTGAGGCCCGGCTCGACGCCCATGCCCACGAGGGCGAGCCGGCCCGCGGCATCCCAGTCACCCGATTGTGCGAACTGGTCGTCGCCGAGCTTCACACCCGTGATGTCGTACGGGGCGACCGGATGCGGCTCTGACAGGCTCATCGCCATGTCGAGGTAGTCGGCTCCCGCAGCGAGCGCTCCGGCGAAGATCGACGGCACGAACTTCGGCTCGACCGCGTTCATCACGTGCGTCGCATCGAACTCGAGGGCGACGGCAGTGACGACGTAGGGGTCGCTCGCGTCGATCTGGGCGGTGTCGAATCGACTCGCGACCTCGTCGCCGTGCCTGGCGCGGATCCACGCGAGCGTGCGCTCGGCGCGTGTCTCGTCGTAGTCGGCGATCACGAGCAACTCGAAGAAGTCTCGGCGAGCGGCGATCTTGGCGATGGAGTCTCCGACGCCTCCGGCGCCGACGAGGAGGATGCGCATGAGCCGACGCTATCGTGACCCGGCGCAGGCGCCAACGGTCGATCCTGCCCGTATCACCGCCTCAGCAGAAGCCCGCGATGCCCTCCCAGGCGACGGCCGCGGGAGCGAGGCCCTCGCGGGTGACCGTCGCCTCGATGAGCCCGTAGGGCCGGTCGGCGGCGAAGAACACCTCGTTCGGGTTGTCGAGGCCGAACGCGCCGAGGTCGACGACGAAGTGGTGCTTGTTCGGCATCGAGAAGCGGACCTCGGCGATCTCGGAGTGCGCCTCGAGCACACGAGCGCCCATGTCGAAGAGGGTCGTCTGCAGCGCCGCCGAGTACCCGTCCGTGAACGCCTCGAGCAGCAGGGCCCGCACGCTGTCGTAGACGTCGTTGTACTCGACGTCGGCGCTGGAGTACCGCCATCTGGCGGCGACATCCGTTGCGAGGATGCGGTCGGTCGTCTCCTGCAGGGTCGTGTAACGGTCTCTGGGAAAGCCTTCGAAGCCCGACTGTGTGGTCTTGAGCACCGTGAGTCCCTTGAGCCCGGCGATGACGTGCCGGTCGGAGCCGTCGGCGACGACGACGGCAGTGCGGGTCTCCTGCCCGGACCGCACGAAGGAGTGGTCGTGCGGCACCCCGTGCGCCTGGATGCGCTGCCACGGGAAGCTCTCGGCCTCCCAGCGACCGCCGGTCACCCAGTCGAACGACGAGGTGAAGTGATCGGCGAGGCGCAGGAGGAACGCCTCGGGCGAACCGATTCCATCGCGGGCGAACGCGAAGACGGTGTTCTTCTGCGTGTCGGTGGCCACGACGTGCGAGTTGTCGCCGACGAGGTGCGCCGCGACGAAGTCGCCGCGCAACTGGGAGGTGACGCTCAGGTCTTCGATCTCGTGCCGCGCCGTGTCGCGGGTGACCTTCACGACGCGAACCTCGGCCTTGCCGTACTGGTTCGCCCCGAGCACGATGGCGGGTTCGTCCATGGTCAGCTCCCTCGGTAACTCGAATAGGCGAACGGGCTCAGCAGGAGCGGCACGTGCACGTGCCGTCCGTCGTCGGCCACGACGAAGCTGATCTGCACGTGCGGGTAGAACGTCTCGGTGTCTCGAGCGGCGAAGTAGGCGCCCGTGTCGAAGCTCAGCCGGTACTCCCCGGCCGCGATCGTCTCGGGGCCGAGCCGGGTCACGCGACCGTCGGCATCGGTGACGGATGTCGCGACGAGACGCCAATCGTCACCGTCGCCGTCGCGGGCGTGGAGCTCGACGGCGACGCCCTCGGCCGGGCGACCGACCGTCGTGTCGAGCACGTGCGTGGTGATCCGGGAAGTGCTCATGCGAAGAGTCCCTTCAGTCGCAGCACGGCGATCTGACGCAGCTGCTCGGCGACGACGAGGTCCTCTTCGACGCTCGTGTGCCGCAGTCGCTCGGTCAGCACCTCGAGTATCTCGCTCGAGGTGCGGCCTGCGGCCCGGATGAGGAAGATCCGGCCGAACCGGCGCTCGTACGCGGCGTTGCCCGCCGCGAGTGCTGCCGCGACGGAGGCATCGCGCGGGTCGACTCCGGCCTGTTCGGCGCGCGAGAACGCCGCCTCGCGGCGCTCGCCGTCGCCGCGCTCGCCATCGTCGCGCCCGCTCGCAGCGTGCTCGCCCGTTTCGTGCGCTCCCGCGTCGCGCCAGGCCGACCCCCGCTCGCCCACAGCGCGCTCGCCGATGCGGGGATGGCGCGCAAGCGCCTCGTCGACCTCCTCGCCACTGAACGGCGACGCCGCGGTACCCGCGCGCGCGACGAGCTCGCCGACGGAGTCGTACGGGCGCCCGTCGACGAGAGCCTCGCACCAGCGGGTGATGTCGAGGCAGGGCCGGAGCAGCGCGATCGCCGCTTCGCGGTCGGCGGCATCGAACTCCTCAAGCAGCATGATGTTCCCCCTGCTCTTCGACATTCCGGCGCAGCAGCCGGCCGCGCGGCGTCGTGCGGTCGATCGGCGTGCCGGCGAGGTACGCGGCTCGCACGACGCCCGTGAGCTCACGACCGTCGTACGGCGTGATCGGGTGCCGGTGCTCGAGCGCCTCGGCATCGACCGTGAACGTCGCGTCGGGGGCGACGACGGCGAAGTCGGCCGCGGCCCCCTCGATGATGCGGCCCTTGGTCGTGAGGCCGACGCGTCGGGCAGGTTCGGTCGACATCCACTCGACGACCCTGGCGAGCGGGATGCCGCGGCGCCTCGCTTCGGTCCACACGAGCGGCAGCCCGAGCTGGAGTGAGGCGATGCCGCCCCAAGCCGCTTCGAAGTCGCCGTCGCCCGCGTACTTGAATTCGGCCGGCGCGGGTGAATGGTCGGAGACGACGAAGTCGATGACGCCCTGCTCGAGGCCGTGCCAGATGGCGTCGCGATTCTCTGCCTCACGGATCGGCGGACAGCACTTGAACTCGGTGGCTCCCGGCGGCACCTCCTCGGCGGCGAGCACGAGGTAGTGCGGGCACGTCTCGACGGTGAGCCGCACGCCGTGACGCTTGGCCGCCGCGATCCGGTCGAGGGCGTCGGCCGCGCTCAGGTGCACGATGTGGGCGCGCACCCCGGTGCGTGCTGCGCGCTCGATGACGGCGGCGATGGCAACGCCCTCGGCCTCGCGCGGGCGGGAAGCGAGGAAGTCGGCGTAGGCGGGGCCGTGCCGGTGGGGCGCCCCGCCGATGACGGCTGCGTCCTCCGCATGCACGACGAGCAGCGAATCGGCGGCACCGGCGAGCACCGACATCGCGGCCTCCATCTCGTCGGCACTGAGGGCGGGGAACTCGTCGACCCCCGAGTGCACGAGGAAGCACTTGAACCCGAACACGCCCTCGGCGACGAGCGGCTCGAGATCGGCCGCATTGCCGGGCACCGCACCGCCCCAGAACCCGACGTCGACGAAGACCTGCCCCTCGGCCGCAGCACGCTTCACTGCCAACGCCGCCACGTTCGTCGTCGGCGGGATGCTGTTGAGCGGCATGTCGATGATCGTCGTGACGCCGCCCGCCGCGGCCGCCCGGGTCGCCGAGGCGAACCCTTCCCACTCGGTGCGGCCGGGCTCGTCGACGTGCACGTGCGTGTCGACGAGGCCGGGGATCAGCACCTCGTCATCGGCGAGCTGCACGACGCGCGCGGCGCCGAGCCCGCTGCCGAGCCCGGCGCCGAGTGCTGCAATGCGCACCACGACGCCGTCGCGCACGCCGACTTCCGCGGGGGAGAACGCACCGTCGACGAACACCCGATCGCCCCTCAGCACGAGATCGAAGTCGAGGTCGGGGTCGAGGTCGAGATCGGGGTCGGGCCCCGCGGCATCCGTCATCGCAGTTCGCTCGGCTGCCGGGCGCCCGCTGCAGGGCCCGTCAGCCGAACCTGCCGATTGACGTCTTTGTAGAGCAGGTACCGGAACGGCCCGGGCCCGCCTGCGTAGCAGGCCTGGGGGCAGAACGCCCTGAGCCACATGAAGTCGCCCGCCTCGACTTCGACCCAGTCCCCGTTCAGCCGGTAGACGCCCTTGCCCTCGAGCACGAAGAGGCCGTGCTCCATGACGTGCGTCTCGGCGAACGGGATCGACCCGCCCGGCTGGAACGAGACGATGTTCACGTGCATGTCGTGCGCGAGGTCCTCGGGATCGACGAACCGGCTCGTCGCCCAGGCGCCATCGGTGCCCGCCATCTCGTCGGGCGTAACCTCGGCATCGCTCGAGATGAACGAGGCGGGCGGCCCCTCGCCCTCGAGCGGCTCGTAGGCCTTGCGGATCCAGTGGAAGCTCGTGAGCACGGCGCCGTCGTTCGCGAGCGACCACTCGGATCCCGCCGCGAGGTAGGCGTAGCCGCCGGGCCCGAGCACGTGGCGCTGCCCGGCGAGCGTCAGGCCGAGTTCGCCGGAGGTCACGAATACGACGCCCTCGACGCCCGCCTCCTGCTCGGGGTGCGGGGCGCCGCCGCCGGGCGCGATCTCGACGATGAGCTGCGAGAAGGTCGTCGCGAAGCCGGCGATCGGTCGCGCGAGGATCCACGATCGGGACTTCGCGAACCCCGGCAGCCTGCTCGTGACGATGTCGCGCAGCACTCCCTTCGGGATCACCGTGTACGCCTCGGTCACGATCGCGCGGTCGGTGAGGAGTTCGTTCTGGGCGGGCAGCCCGCCCTGCGGGGTGAAGTAGCTCATGCGACCTCCTGGTGGCGTCTCGGATGTGCAAGCCCGACGAGCGCCCCCTCGTCGAGGCCGGTGCCGGCGGTGACCTCGGCGACGGAGATCGCGCCGCAGCGCACGCCACGAAGCACGAAGCCCGCGAGCGCCCGCACACTGGCCGGTTCGTCGAGCACGGCACCGGAGATGCCGGCGCGGTGATCGCGAAGCCGGGCGGATGCCTCGGGGTACCCGTCGCGGTAGAACGCGTAGGTCGCGATGAACCGCGTCGGCAGCTGGTGGGCGTGCAGATCCCAGCCCTGGGGGAAGCCCCGTTCGAGCGACCGCTGCACGAGCCGGGCGTGCAGCCGCCACGCCTCTGCGGCTCGATCGCCGACCGGCAGGATGTTCGTCGAACCGTCGGAGAGTCGGATCCCCGTGCCTGCAACCGCGAGCTGCATGACGCCCTTCGCGAGGTCAGCAGCCGGGTGCTCCAGCGACTGGTGGCCGGCTGCGATCTGCAGCGCGGCGCTGTAGTCGTAGGTGCCGTAGTGCAGCCCACTGATGCGGCCGGGCGCAGCGAGCGGCAGCTTCGCGACGGGCGATGTGCCGTCGGCGCCGAGAACCAGTTGCGGCGTCTCGACCTGCACCTCGAATCTGAGCCGGCCCTCCGGCAGTCCGTGCGCGCTCTCGAGGGCCGCCGCGACCTCCGCCATCGCTTCCACCTGCTCGACGGTCGAGACCTTCGGCAGCGTCAGCATCAGGCCGCTCGGCAGGCCGCCGCGCTCCATGAGGGCCGTCACGAACACATCGAGGGTGCGGATGCCGCGGGCCCGCGTCGCCGCTTCGAAGCTTTTGAACCGGATGCCGATGAACGGCGGTGAGAATCCGGCGCCCGCCGCGGCGAGCACCCGTCTCGCGGCGCGGACCGCGTCGGCGTCCTCGACGTCGTCGCTGCGTTCGCCGTAGCCGTCCTCGAAGTCGATCCGCAGATCCTCGATCGGTTCGCGGTCGAGCTTGTCTCGCACGCGGGGCGCCACTTCGGCCGCGAGCGCGGCATCGAGCCCGACTTCGACGGCGAGCGCTTCGAGCCCTCCGAACCGGTCGACCGCGACGAGCGCTGCCCGCCCCCATTCGACGGACAGCTCGGGCGTGAACCGGTCGGCGGGCACATAGACGGTGTGCACTGGCTGACGCGATCCGTCGTCGCCCGGGTACGCGGTCGCGAGCAGCCGGTCGCTCGCGCTGAGGCGGGCTTCGATCGCGGCGAGCTCGGCAGCACGCAGGACGGTGCGCACGCTCACTCCAGCAACTCGTAGGCGGGCAGGGTGAGGAAGTCGACGTAGGCGCCCCCGAGGCAGAGCTGGGCGACGAGCTGGGCCGCGGGCTCGTAGTAGGCGACGAAGCGTTCGGGCGTCACGCCGGGGCGGAGCGCCTCGACCTCCTCGGCGAGCGCGGCGCTGACGAGGTCGAGTGTCACCGTGCGTCCGGTGTCGGCGAGCACGACTTTGTGGTGTCGCTGCTGCCACACCTGCGAGCGCGAGATCTCGGCCGTCGCGGCATCCTCCATGAGGTTGTGGAGCGCGACCGCGCCATTGCCCGAGAGCCACACCGCTGTGTAGGCGACGGCGATGGAGAGGTTGTCTCGAAGGCCGGCCTCGGTGACCTCGCCGCCCGCGGAGGCGACGTCGAGCAGTTGCGCCGCGGTGACCTCGACCTCGGGCCGCAGTCGGTCGATCTGGTTCGGCCGGTCGCCGAGCACGGTGTCGAAGACCTCGCGGCAGACGGGCACGAGGTCGGGGTGGGCCACCCAGGATCCGTCGAAGCCGTCGTTCGCCTCGCGGGCCTTGTCTGCGCGGACCTTCTCGAACGCCGCGGCCGTCACTTCGGGGTCCGCGCGATTCGGCACGAAGGCCGACATGCCGCCCATCGCCACGGCACCGCGCCGATGGCAGGTCTTCACGAGAAGCTCGGTGTATGCGCGCATGAACGGCGCCGTCATCGACACGGTCGCGCGATCGGGCACGATGAACTCGGGCCCGGCGTCGCGGAACACCTTGATGAGGCTGAACAGGTAGTCCCACCGGCCGGCGTTCAGGCCCGAGGCGTGCTCGCGCAGTTCGAAGAGGATCTCGTCCATTTCGAATGCGGCGGGGATGGTCTCGATCAGCACGGTCGCGCGGATGCTGCCGACCGAAATGCCGAGGTGCTGCTCGGCGAAGGTGAACACGTCGTTCCAGAGCCGAGCCTCGAGGTGGCTCTCGAGCTTGGGCAGGTAGTAGTACGGGCCGTGGCCGTTCTCGATGAGCCGGTGCGCTGTGTGGAAGAAGTGCATCCCGAAGTCGACGAGCGAGCCCGAGCCCCGCTCGCCGTCGATGAGCACGTGACGCTCGGGCAGGTGCCAGCCGCGTGGCCGGGTGACGACCGTCGGGCGACGGATGTCGGTGCGGAGTGTGTACGTCTTACCCTCGGGCGACGTGAAGGCGAGCGTGCCGCGACCTGCATCGCGGAGGTTCAGGATGCTTCCCACGACGTTGCCCCATGTGGGGCTCGACGCGTCCTCGAGGTCGGCGAGCCAGACCCGAGCACCCGAGTTCAGGGCGTTGATCGCCATCTTCGCCGGCGACGCAGGGCCGGTGATCTCGACCCGCCGATCGAGGAGCGCCTCTGGCGCGGGCGGCACGCGCCACTCGCGCTCACGGATCTCTGCCGTCTCGGGGAGGAAGTCGAGCCGTTCCCCGTTCGCGATGCGCTCACGGCGGGCGTGCCTCGCGGCGAGCAGCTCACGACGTCGAGCGTCGAAGCGGTGATGCAGTTCCTCCACGAAGGCGAGCGCGTCGGCGGTGAGGATCTCCTCGCCGCCCGCGACGTCATCGGCACGGGCGATCTCGATGGTCATATGGCTGCCGCTCCCTTCGAGGGATTTGCTCCAGACGCTCAGCTCATCTTCGCGCAGATGCCCTCGCGACGTAACCGGAATGTCGGGAATGCCGCGGCGTAGACTCGCGGCACGAGGAGAGACCATGGATCACATCGCTGTGACGGTCAACGGGCGGGAGCGCCCGTTGCGGGGCATCAGCCCGCACACGACGGCGCTCGACTGGCTGCGTGAGACCGGCCTCACGGGTGCCAAGGAAGGCTGCGCCGAAGGTGAGTGCGGTGCCTGCTCCGTGCTGCTCGCGACATCCGACGATCGAGGCGGCACCGCCTGGACGGCTGTGAACGCGTGCCTCGTGCCCGCTGCCGCGCTCGACGGCCAGGAGCTCGTCACCGCCGAGGGGCTCGGCTCCCCCGACTCATTGCACCCCGTGCAGGCGGGGCTCGCCCAGGGCGGCGGCTCCCAGTGCGGATACTGCACGCCCGGGTTCGCCTGCAGCATGGCGGCCGAGTTCTACCGCGCCGGCCGCGTGCGTGCGGCTGCTGCTGCGGCTGCGGCTTCTGAAGAAGGTGCAGCGGGCGAAGCGGATGCATCCGCCGATGAGCACGGACCGAACGGCTTCGACCTGCACGCGCTGAGCGGCAACCTCTGCCGTTGCACCGGCTACCGGCCGATCCGCGATGCCGCCTACGCCCTCGGCGAGCCCGAACCGGGCGACCCGCTCGCTGAGCGACGCGCGCAACCGGCGCCGGAGCCCCGGGCGACCCGGCTCGAGGCCGATGGCGAGCGGTTCCTCCGTCCGCCATCGCTCGACGAGGCGCTTCGGGTGCTGCACGAGCAACCCCACGCGGCGGTCGTCGCGGGCTCCACCGACTGGGGCGTCGAGGTGAACCTCCGAGGCCGGCGCGCGCCGCTCACTATCGCGATCGAGCACCTGCCCGAGCTCCGCACCGTCACGTTCGGCGACGCCGCGATCGAGATCGGCGCGGCACTGTCCCTCACCGAGATCGAGCGCCGCCTCGACGGTCGCGTGCCGCTGCTCGCCGACGTCTTCCCGCAGTTCGCCTCCCCACTCATCCGCAATCGCGCCACAATCGGCGGCAACCTCGGCACCGCCTCGCCCATCGGCGACACCACGCCGGCCTTGCTCGCACTCGAGGCGCGCGTCGTGCTCGTCTCCGCCGCCGGCGAGCGCGAGGTCGACCTCGCCGACTACTTCACCGGCTACCGCCGGACGCTGCGCCGGCGCGACGAGCTGATCCGCGCGGTGCGCATCCCCCTGCCGCTTGCCCGACTCACCGCCTTCCACAAGATCGCGAAGCGCCGGTTCGACGACATCTCGAGTGTCGCCGTGGGCTTCGCCCTCGATCTCGACGACGGCGTCGTAGCCTCGGCCCGAATCGGGCTCGGCGGCGTCGCGGCCACCCCGCTCCGCGCCCGTGCAACCGAAGCCCTGCTCGTGGGCAGGCCGTGGAGCCTCGAGACCGTCCGCGACGCGGCATCCGTGCTCGGGTCGGAGGGCACCCCGATGTCCGACCACCGGGCGAGCGCCGAGTACCGCTCGCTCATGTTGGGCACGGTGCTCCTGAAGCTCTTCCGCACCCATCCCCGCATCGCCGAGGAGGTGAAGGCATGAGCGAGCTCGCCGCCCGCCCCGCGTACCCGGTCGTCGGTACCCCGATGGCGCACGAGAGCGCTGCCCTGCATGTGACGGGCGCGGCCGTGTACACCGACGACCTCGCCGCACGACGCCCCGATGTGCTCACCGCCTGGCCCGTGCAGTCAGAGCACGCGCACGCGATGGTGGCCCTCGAGGTGCAGGCTGCACTCGCGGTTCCCGGTGTCGTGCGGGTGCTCACCGCCGACGACGTGCCTGGGCACAACGACGCCGGCGTCAAGGACGACGAGCCGCTCTTGCCGAGCGAAGCGATGTTCCACGGGCACGCGCTCGCGTGGGTCCTCGCCGAGACGGCCGAGGCCGCGCGACTCGGGGCCGCTGCCGTGAAGGTCGAGTACGAGCCGCTGCCCTCGATCATCACCGTGCCAGAGGCGGTCGAGGCGGGGTCCTTCCAAGGCATCCCCCGCACCGTGCGCCGAGGCGACCCCGAGACCGCCCTGACGACGGCGCCGCACGTCTTCGAGGGCGTCGCCGAGATCGGCGGCCAGGAGCACTTCTACCTCGAGACGCATGCCTCGCTCGCCCACGTCGACTCCGAGGGCCAGGTGTTCGTCGAGTGCAGCACCCAGCACCCGTCCGAGACGCAGGAGATCGTCGCGCACGTGCTCGGCGTGCCGAACAACCGGGTCACGGTGCAGTGCCTGCGCATGGGCGGCGGCTTCGGCGGCAAGGAGATGCAGCCGCACGGCCTCGCCGCGATCGCCGCGCTCGGTGCCGTGCTCACTGGCCGGCCGGTGCGCCTGCGCCTGAACCGCACGCAAGACCTCACGATGACCGGCAAGCGGCATCCGTTCCACATCGTCTGGAAGGCGGGGTTCGACGACGACGGCCACATCCTGGCGCTCGCGACGACGCTCACCTCCGACGGCGGCTGGAGCCTCGACCTCTCCGAGCCCGTCATGGGCCGGGCGCTCTGCCACGTCGACAACGCGTACTGGATCCCGAACTTCGTCGCGCAGGGGCGCATCGCGAAGACGAACAAGACCTCGCAGACGGCGTTCCGCGGCTTCGGTGGCCCGCAGGGCATGTTCGTGATCGAGAACATCTTCGGCCGGGTCGCGCCGGTGCTCGGCATCGATGCGGCGACCCTCCGCCGGCGCAACTTCTACGAGCCCGGCCAGACGACGCCCTACGGTCAGCCCGTGCGTCACGCCGAACGCCTGCACGAAATCTGGCAGCAGGTGCGCGACGACAGCGAATTCGACGCGCGACGAGCGGCGATCGCCGCGTTCAACGCCGATCACCCCGACACCAAACGGGCGCTCGCCATCACACCCGTGAAGTTCGGCATCTCCTTCACGCTCACCGCCTACAACCAGGCCGGCGCGCTCGTGCACGTCTACAAAGACGGCTCCGTGCTGATCAACCACGGCGGCACTGAGATGGGGCAGGGGCTGCACACCAAGATGCTGCAGGTCGCGGCCACCGCCCTCGGTGTCGAAGTCGAGACGGTGCGGCTCGCACCGACCCGCACCGACAAGGTGCCGAACACCTCGGCGACGGCCGCCTCGTCGAGCGCCGACCTCAACGGCGGCGCCGTGAAGGATGCCTGCGAGCAGATCCGCGACCGCATGGCCACGGTCGCCGGGCGGCTGCTCGGCATCGACCCGCGCGATGTGCGATTCAGCCGCGGGCAGGTCTCGGGGCTCGGGGCATCCGCGCCCTCGCTGCGCTTCGCCGCACTCGCGACCGCCGCTTACGACGCGCGCGTGCAGCTCTGGGCCGCGGGCTTCTATCGCACCGAGGGTCTGCACTGGGACACCGAGGCGATGCAGGGCTCGCCGTTCAAGTACTTCTCGTACGGCGCAGCGGCGACCGAGATCGAGATCGACGGCTTCACCGGCGCGACGCGCATCCTGCGCGTCGACATCGTGCACGACGTCGGCGACACGCTCTCGCCGCTCATCGACCTCGGCCAGATCGAGGGCGGCTACGTGCAGGGCGCTGGCTGGCTCACGCTCGAAGAGTTGCGCTGGGACACGGGCGACGGCGCCGGGCGAGGCCGCCTGCTCACGCAATCGGCGAGCACCTACAAGCTGCCGAGCTTCTCGGAGATGCCCGAGGTGTTCAACGTGAGCCTGTTCGAACGCGCGACCGAAGACGGCGTGGTCTACGGGTCGAAGGCGGTGGGCGAGCCGCCGCTCATGCTGGCGTTCAGTGCACGCGAGGCGATCCGCGAGGCCGTGGCCGCGTTCGGGCCCGTCGGGCACAGCGTCGAGCTCGCCTCACCGGCAACGCCCGAGGCCGTGTTCTGGGCGATCACGGACGCTCATCGTGCGACCGAGTCGGTCGAGGCGGATGCCCCGGCAGACGCCGCGCACGAACTCGCGCCCTCCGAGCGCTGAGGGCAGGTCACGCGATGGACTGGTTGGAGGCCGTGCAGCGGCTGCGGGCGGCACGCACGCCGTCGGTGATCGTGACCATGGCGATGGTGCGCGGGCACGCACCGCGCAACGGCGGCGCGAAGCTGGTCGTCTCTGCCGACACGCTCTTCGGCACGGTCGGCGGCGGCAACCTCGAGGCCACCGCGATCGCGCGGGCCCGCGAGATGCTCAGCGGCGGCGGCGCCGAGCCCGAACTGATGACGCTCACACTGAGCGACAAGGCCACGACGGAGTACGGCGTGCAATGCTGCGGAGGAGAGGTCACCATGCTGCTCGAACCGGTGCGGGTCGCTCCCGTGGTCGCCGTCTTCGGAATCGGGCACGTCGGGCTGGAGCTCGCGCGCATCCTCAGCCGACAGCAGCTCGAGCTCCATCTCGTCGACTCCCGTGCCGAGATGCTCGCCCCTGAGCGCATCGGCGCGCCGGGATCGAGCGGTCCCCTCGCGGACGCCGAGGCCGCCGTGCTGCTCCACCACCTGCCCGTGCCCGAGTCGGCGCTCGGATTGCTGCCCTCCGGCGCCCATGTACTCGTGATGACGCACGATCACGTCGAGGACCTCGCGATCGTCGAGGCCGCGCTGAACACCGACGGCATCGCCTCGATCGGGTTGATCGGCTCGAGATCGAAATGGGCGCGCTTCGAGAAGCGGCTCCGCGAGGCCGGTCATGATGACGCGTCACTCGCGCGCGTCGCGACTCCCATCGGCATCGCCGGCATCAGCTCGAAGGATCCCGCCGCGATCGCCGTGAGTGTCGCGGCACGCGTGCTTCAGCAGATCGAGGAGCAGTCGATGGCGGATGCGCCAGTCGATCACGAATCCACTGAGCCCGAACCCGCCGCATCGGCTGCGCCCACCGAGCACGCTCCGGCGTCGGCGGCGTCGACGACTCAGTAATCGATGCGCGCGGCGTTGTGCTTCCACGCGGTGAACGGGGCGACCGCTTGCTCGTGGCCGAGGTCGATGCGGCCCACCGGCATGGTGCGGCGGTCCTGCTCACCGCCCTCGAAATAGCGATAGAAGACCGCATCGTCGAAGCCGGCGTCCGCCGCGTCGTCGCGGTCCGCTGCGAAGTAGACGCGATCGATGCGCGCCCACAGTGATGCGGCGAGACACATCGGGCACGGTTCGCAGCTCGTATAGAGCGTGGCACCGCTCAGGTCGAAAGTGCCGAGGCCCTGGCACGCGGCCCGAATCGCGGTGACCTCCGCGTGGGCCGTCGGGTCGAGGTTCGCGGTCACGCGATTGACGCCCTCGAAGACCCGCCCGTCGGCGGCGACGACGATCGCGCCGAACGGGCCGCCCCCGCCCCGCACATTCTCGGTCGCGATCTCGATGGCGCGAACGAGGTGGTCGGTCGTGGTGGGCCCCGCGTCGGCGGCTCCGCTCCCGGAGCCGGACCGAGGTGTGCCGGTGCCTGGCGAGTCCATGGGTCGACGCTACCGCGGATCCGTCGCCGCGCCGAGGCGCCGACCCGGCCGCCCGAGCCGCGGTGCCCGGTTCAATGGCACCGTCCCAGTAACGTGGACGCATGGACGCGAAGCGTGTCAGGCGCGGCGCATGAGCCGCGGGGCCCACGAATCGGTCGAGGCCCATCTCGATCATGTGCTCGCGGGCATCCGTCCGCTCACCGCGATCGACCTACCGCTCGCCGAAGCCACCGGACTCGTGCTCGCTGAGGCGGTCGTGACCCGGCTTCCCATCCCCGCCTTCGACAACTCCGCGATGGACGGCTACGCGGTGCGCCGAGCGGATGTCGCGGGCGCAAGCATCGATCGACCCGTCACCCTCTCCGTCGTCGCCGAGGTCGCGGCCGGAAGTTCGCTCGATCCGGCGATCGGGCCGGGCGAGGCGGTGCGGATCATGACCGGCGCGGCGGTGCCCTCCCAAGCCGACGCGATCGTGCCGTTCGAAGACACCGACTCCGGCATCAGCACGGTACGAGTGACGACGGCGCCGAAGCCGCCGGCGCACATCCGTCGCGCCGGTGAGGATGTCGCGGCGGGCCGGCCGCTCCTCGATGCGGGTGCGATCCTGACCGGCGCGCGCCTCGCCGCAGTGGCGGCGGCCGGACACGCGCGGGTGGCGGTGCACCCCGCGCCGCGGATCGCCGTCATCGTGACGGGCAGCGAACTCGTCGAGCCCGGCACGCGGCTCCGGCGCGGGCAGCTCCCCGAATCGAACTCGCTGCTCCTGACCGGCTTGGTGGTCGAAGCGGGCGGCACCGTGGTTCGACTCGAACACGTGCCCGACGACGACGCCTCGTTCGCCGCGGCGCTCGCCCGGGCCGCCGCCGAGGGGCCCGACCTCGTCGTGCTCTCGGGCGGGGTGGGCCGGGGCGATCACGACATCGTGCGCGCGGCCCTCTCGCCGCTCGGCAGCGTCGACTTCCACTCCGTCGCGATGCAGCCCGGCAGTCCGCAGGCGTTCGGCACCCTGCCCGGCGGCGCGTTCGCCTTCGGCCTGCCGGGAAACCCCGTCGCGGCTGCCGTGTCGTTCGAGGCGTTCGTTCGGCCGGCGCTGCAGCAACTTCGCGGCGCGGCGCGGCGCGACCGCCGGCGGCTCACCGCCATCACCGACACGGGATGGCGTTCCCCGCCGTCGCGGACGCAATACCTGCCGATCGCACTCGTCGACGAGTCGAGCGTCGCGAGCGCCGCGAGCGACCGCGCCGTCACTCGGCCGGGGCAACTCCTGGTGCGGCCGGCGACCGCAGGCGGGTCCGCCTCGCACCTCGTCGGCGGACTCGCCGCAGCTGATGGCTTCGCCATCATCGGGCCGGGCATCGACGAGGTTCGCCGGGGTGACGAGGTGCAGATCGTGCTGGTCGGCGGATGACCGAGCGCACACCCCCGCAGGCCGCGAATCCGACTCGGTTCGCGCTCGACGCGGTGATCCTCGCGGGCGGTCGCTCCAGTCGCCTCGGCGGCACGCCGAAGGCCGAGCTCGAGGTCGGCGGTGTGCGCCTCGTCGACCTCGCGGTCGCCGCCGCCGATGCCGCCGGTGCGCGCCGAACGGTCGTCGCGGGTCCGTCGGGGCTCGTCGCGCCGCCGACGATCACTCGTGCCGAAGACCCGCCGTTCGGTGGACCGGTGGCGGGATTGGCGGCCGCGCTCGACGCACTGCACGTCGCTGAACTGCACGCCGCCGATGCGCATGCCGAGACGGAAACCGCGTGGGTGCTCGTGCTCTCCTGCGACCTCCCGCGCGCGGCTGGCGTCGCCGCTGCGCTGGCCGACGCCGCCCGCACTGCGGCGGCGTCGAGCACGACCGCCGCGTCGAGCACGAGCCGCATCGCGCCAGACGAGGACATCGATGGGATCTGCCTCGACGACGGTCGGCCCCAGTGGCTCGCCGCCGTCTACCGTCGCGATCGGCTGGGCGCCGCGCTCGCCCGACTCGGCGCGGTGCGCGACGCGTCGGTCTCGGCGCTCGTCGGGGGTCTCAGGCTCGACCGCCTCGCCGACCCCGACGGCCTCGCCGCCGACGTCGACACCTGGGCAGACCTTGCACATGCGCGCGAGGCATCCGCTCGCCCTGATCCGACGTCGCACCGCCCCGAGGAAGGAACCTCCATGACCGAATCCGCCGCCCCGCCCCCTTCGCCCGACGACCTCGACGAATGGGTCGCCGCCCTCGCCGCGGAGCTCGGCGTCGACGCCTCCGGCATCGCGATCGGCGAGGTGCTCGACCTCACGCGTGAGATTGCGCACGGCGTCGCCCGACCGGCGGGCCCGCTCAGCACGCTGCTCGTCGGCCTCGCCGCCGGCGCTGGCAAGGGCTCAGTCTCCGAACTCTCGGCCCGGGCCGGCGCGCTCGCCGCACGTTGGCCCGAACGCGGCGGACGCGACGCCTGAACTGTCGCTGCGCTCCCTCCCCCGTCGGAGCTCAGGAGCCGGATCGCGCGTCGCGAAGCATTCCGGCGACGACGAGTGCAACCGCACCGACGAGCACGAGCAGCCAGAGCCCGAGCGCATAGGAGTTCGTCTCCGGATGGTACGTGGCGCCCATCACGAGCGGGGGGAAGTAGCCGCCGAGGCCGCCCGCGGCTGCCACGACGCCGGACACCGCGCCGACCTTGTCCTTCGGAGTCGACGGCCCCACCCAAGCGAAGACCGCACCCATGCCGAGTCCCATCGCCGCAGCCATACCGATGAAGACGGCGCCGGTGAGCACCCCCTCGGCCGGCTGTTGGCCCACGATGTAGGCCAGCGAGACGATGCCCGCGAGCGAGATGAGGGAGACGATCTTCGGGCCGAATCGGTCTGAGAGCGCTCCGCCGATCGGGCGGGCGACCACCGCCGCCAAAGCGAACAACGCAGTGCGGGTGCCCGCGCCGATCGGATCGACGTCGTCGGGGTAGATCGTGGTGAGGTACTTCGGCAGGAACGTCGCGAAGGCGACGAAGCCGCCGAACACGATGCCGTAGAGGAACGCCATCGCCCAGGTGATGCGGAGCCGCAGCGCTCCCATGACCTTGGGGACGAGCCGCTGACGGCTCGGCTCCCACTCGGGCGAGTCCCGCAGGAACACCCACACCACGATCGCGGTCGCCACCATGATCGCCGCGATCAGCAGGTGCGTCGGCAGGTATCCGATGCTCTCGGCCAGTCGCGGCGTGAAGAATGACGCGACCGCGGTGCCGATCATGCCCATGCCGAACACGCCCGTCGCGAACCCCCGACGTTTCGCCTCGTACCAGGCACTCGAGAACGGAACACCGACGGCGAAGATCGTGCCGGCGACGCCCAGGTAGAAGCCGGCGACCATCAGCAGCGGGAAGTTCTGCAGCACACCGGCCAGGGCGACCAGAAGCACGGCCGGAACCGAGCCGAGCAGCACGAAGGTGAACATCTTGCGTCCGCCGAACCGGTCGGTGAGTGCACCGACGACGACGCGGCCGAGCGCACCGACCAGCACCGGCATGGCGAGCATGAGCGAGATCTGCCCCTCGTCGAGCCCGAGTTCGGTCGCATAGGTCTTCTGCAGCGGCGCGATCACCATCCACGCCCAGAAACCGATCGTCGAGGCGAAGGTCGCCAAGAGCACTTGACCGAGCTGCCCCCGCAGTCCTGTGCTTTTCTGTTTCGACGACGATTCGTTCATGCTGCCCCCTCGGCACGCTGGAGATCGTGACGTTCCTGAGGCAGACAGTACACATCGACGGCCGGGAGCGCACGCGTTCGCCACACGGCCCGAACGTGCGGCGACGCGCTGATACGCACGAGTCACTTCCCATTCGGCGGATCGCCGAGCACAATGACCGTAGGACGTGTCGGAACGCGGCCGTGGCCGACGCGAAGCACCAGCTGAACCGAGGAGGCTTCGATGAGCCGAACGCCCAGCCCTGCAGTCGAACCCGCCACCGATGGCCCGCTCGCCGACGCCCTCGTGAAATTCGGCCGGTTCCTCCGGCCTGGCGAGGTCTCGCCCGACCTCCGCACGGTCACCCTCGAGGGAGGGCGCCAGGGCGACATCTTCTACCGCGACCGCTGGTCGCACGACAAGGTCGTGCGTTCGACCCACGGTGTCAACTGCACGGGTTCGTGCTCGTGGAAGGTCTACGTGAAGGACGGCATCATCACGTGGGAGACCCAAGAGACCGACTACCCCTCGGTCGGGCCCGACTCTCCGGAGTACGAGCCCCGCGGATGCCCCAGGGGTGCCGCCTTCAGCTGGTACACGTACTCCCCGACCCGGGTGCGCTACCCGTACGTGCGCGGGACACTGCTCGGCCTCTACCGCGCGGCGAAGGAACGGGTCGGCGGCGACCCCGTGCTCGCGTGGGAGTCGCTCATGGCCGACGACGCGGCATCCCGCAGCTACAAGCGCGCCCGCGGCAAGGGCGGACTCGTGCGGGCCTCGTGGGACGAAGTGCTCGAGATCATCGCGGCCGCCCACGTGCACACGATCAAGGTGCACGGCCCCGACCGGGTCGCGGGCTTCTCGCCGATCCCCGCGATGTCGATGGTCTCCCACGGCGCCGGATCCCGGTTCATCAACCTCATCGGCGGCACCATGCAGTCGTTCTACGATTGGTACGCCGACCTGCCGGTCGCGAGCCCACAGGTGTTCGGCGACCAGACCGACGTTCCCGAGTCGGCCGACTGGTGGAACTCCACGTACCTCATGATGTGGGGCTCGAACGTGCCGGTCACCCGCACCCCCGACGCCCATTTCATGACCGAGGCGCGCTACCGCGGCCAGAAGGTCGTGACGGTGTCGCCCGACTACGCCGACAACACGAAGTTCGCTGACGAGTGGCTGGCCCCGCACCCCGGCACCGACGGCGCACTCGCGCTCGCGATGGGTCACGTGATCTTGCGCGAGTTCCTCGTCGAGCGGCGCACCGAACGCTTCGAGCAGTACCTGAAGAGCTATGCGGATGCTCCGTACCTCGTGAGCCTCCAGCCGCGCGGCGACGGCTTCGTGCCGGGCAAGTTCCTGACCGCGTCCGACCTCGGCGGGGCGGCGGCCGACGTCGACAATCCGCAGTTCAAGACGGTGCTGATGGGAGGCGACGGCGAACCGGTCGTGCCGAACGGTTCGCTCGGGCATCGCTTCGGGGCATCCGATCAGGGCAAGTGGAACCTCGATCTCGAAGGGGTCGACCCGAAGCTCTCGATCATGGACGGCACCGGCTGGACGGGCGGAACGGCGGCAGTCGACCTGCCGCGCTTCGACGTTGCGCCCGAGCCGGGCGCCGAACAGGAGGGCGGATCCGGCATCGTGCGCCGCGGCGTGCCCGTCGCGAGCGTCGCCGGGCGCACTGTGACGACCGTGTTCGACCTGCTGCTCGCCCAGTACGGGGTCGGCCGCGAAGGGCTCCCGGGGGTCTGGCCGACCGGATACGACGATGCGTCGACACCCGGCACTCCGGCCTGGCAAGAGGAGATCACGGGAGTGCCGGCAGAGAAGGCGGAACGCATCGGGCGCGAGTTCGCCGACAACGCCGAACGCTCGGGCGGCCGCTCGATGATCCTCATGGGCGCTGGAACCAACCACTGGTTCCACTCCGACACGATCTATCGCACCTTCCTCGCCCTGACCACCATGACCGGGTGCCAGGGCGTGAACGGCGGCGGCTGGGCGCACTACGTCGGCCAGGAGAAGGTGCGCCCCGTCACGGGATACACCCAGTACGCCACCGGTTCCGACTGGTCGCGCCCTGGCCGCGCCATGATCGGCACCGCATTCTGGTACCTCGCCACCGACCAGTGGCGCTACGACGGCCTGCCGGCCGATCAGCTCGCCTCCCCGCTCGCCGCGGGCCTCTTCGAGGGTCGCACCACCGCGGACTGCCTCGTCGAGTCGGCCAAGCGCGGCTGGATGCCGAGCTACCCGACCTTCGATCGCAACCCGCTCGACCTCGTCGACGACGCCCGAGCCGCCGGCAAGGAACCTGCCCAGTACGTCGTCGACAGCCTGAACGACGGCTCGCTACGGTACGCGTGCGAAGACCCCGACGCCCCCGAGAACTTCCCGAGGGTGCTGAACGTGTGGCGGGCGAACATCCTCGGCTCCTCGGGCAAGGGCAACGAATACTTCTTGAAGCACCTGCTCGGCACGGATTCGGCGGTGCGCGCTGCCGAGGCATCCGAAGACCGCAGGCCGAAGACGATCGACTGGCGCGATGACGCCCCAGAGGGCAAGCTCGACCTGCTCGTGACGACCGATTTCAGGATGACGTCGACCACGCTCTTCTCCGACGTCGTGCTGCCGGCGGCGACCTGGTACGAGAAGTACGATCTCTCGTCGACCGACATGCACCCCTTCGTGCACTCGTTCAACCCGGCGATCGCCCCACCCTGGCAGACGAAGACCGACTTCGAGATCTTCCACCTCATCGCGGGACGCTTCTCCGAGTACGCGGCGACGCACCTCGGCACCCGTGAAGACCTCGTCGCCGCACCCCTCATGCACGACACCCCCGACGCGATGGCGACCCCGCACGGCACGGTCGAGCACGATCTGCCGCTCGTGCCGGGCGTGACGATGCCGAAGCTCATCGTCGTCGAGCGCGACTACACGGCGATCGCCGACAAGATGGCGACCCTCGGCCCGCTCGCTGTGAAAGCCGGCATGACGACGAAGGGCATCGTCTTCGATCCGACACCCGAGGTCGCCGAGCTCGGGCGCCTGAACGGCGTCGCCCGGGCGGGCGCCGGGGCGGGGCAGCCGCTGCTCGACACCGACGTGAAGGCCTGCGAAGCGATACTCGCCCTCTCGGGCACCACCAACGGACGACTCTCGGTGCAGGGCTTCCGCCAACTCGAGCAGAAGACCGGACAGCAGATCGCGCAGCTCTCCCTCGACCACGAGGGCACGCGGATCCGCTTCGCCGACGTACAGGCCCGCCCCGTCTCGGTCATCACGAGCCCCGAATGGTCGGGTTCGGAGCACGGCGGACGCCGCTACACCGCCTTCACGATCAATGTGGAACATCTGAAGCCGTGGCACACGCTCACCGGCCGCCAGCACTTCTTCCTCGATCACGATTGGATGGCCGAGCTCGGCGAGAACCTGCCGATCTACCGGCCGCCGCTCGACCTGGCGCGACTGTTCGGAGATTCGCCACCGGTCGGTTCGACGAAGCCGAGCGGCGACCCCGCGGCCGCCGGTCATGCCGAGGTCGCCGTGCGCTACCTCACCCCGCATTCGAAGTGGTCGATCCACTCCGAATACCAGGACAACCTCTTCATGCTCTCGCTCTCGCGAGGCGGCCCGACGATCTGGATGAGTCCGCAGGACGCAGCGAAGATCGGCGTGCGCGACAACGAGTGGATCGAGTCGTACAACCGCAACGGCGTCGTCGTCGCGCGTGCGATCGTCTCCCACCGCATGCCGGAGGGAACCGTGTACATGTACCACGCGAAGGATCGCACGGTCGATGTGCCGCGCACCGAGACGAGCGGCCAGCGCGGCGGCATCCACAATTCACTCACCCGGGTGCTCCTGAAACCGAGCCACCTCATCGGCGGCTACGCGCAGCTCTCCTTCGCCTTCAACTATCTGGGGCCGACCGGCAACCAGCGAGACGAGGTCACCGTGATACGCCGTCGCAACCAGGAGGTCGTGTACTGATGTGTCGAGTACTGATGATGGGGGCAATCAGATGAAGGTCATGGCTCAGATGTCGATGGTCATGAACCTCGACAAGTGCATCGGATGCCACACCTGCTCGGTCACGTGCAAACAGGCCTGGACGAACCGCTCGGGGGTCGAGTACGTCTGGTTCAACAATGTCGAGACGCGGCCCGGAGTCGGGTATCCGCGCGGGTACGAAGACCAGGAGAAGTGGGGCGGCGGCTGGGTGCGCACGAAGCGCGGGCGCCTGAAGCTCAGGAGCGGCGGGCGCTTGAAGAAGCTCGCGACGATCTTCTCGAACCCGAAACTGCCTGAGATCCACGACTACTACGAACCGTGGACCTACGACTACGACATGCTGCTGAACGCCCCGGCGGGCGAGCACACCCCGGTCGCCAAGCCGAAGAGCCTGCTCACCGGTGAAGACATGAAGATCTCCTGGTCGGCGAACTGGGACGACGACCTCGGCGGCTCAGGCGAGACCATGGCGCAGGACCCCATCCTCCAGCACATGTCCGAGCACGTCGCAGCGGAGTTCTCGGACACCTTCATGTTCTACCTCCCGCGCATCTGCGAGCACTGTCTGAACCCCTCGTGCGTGGCATCCTGCCCCTCCGGGGCGATGTACAAGCGCGAGGAAGACGGCATCGTGCTCGTCGACCAAGACCAGTGCCGCGGGTGGCGCATGTGCGTCTCAGGATGCCCGTACAAGAAGGTGTACTTCAACCACAAGACCGGCAAGGCCGAGAAGTGCACTCTCTGCTACCCGCGGCTCGAGGTCGGCCTGCCGACCGTGTGCTCCGAGACCTGCGTCGGGCGCCTGCGCTACCTCGGCCTCGTGCTCTACGACGCCGACAAGGTGGCGGCCGCCGCGAGCGTCGAGAACGAGCACGCGCTGCTCGACGCCCAGCGCGACGTCTTCCTCGACCCCCACGACCCGGCCGTCATCGAAGCCGCGCGCGCCGAGGGCATTCCCGAGGACTGGATCGACGCGGCCCAGCGCAGCCCCATCCGGCGCCTCATCAGCGAGTACAAGGTGGCGTTGCCGCTGCATCCCGAGTACCGCACGATGCCGATGGTCTGGTACATCCCCCCGCTGTCTCCGGTCGTCGACGTGGTCGCCTCCTCGGGCAGCGACGGAGAAGACGCGAAGACCCTGTTCGCCGCGATCTCCAAGCTGCGCATCCCCCTCGAGTACCTCGCCGGGCTCTTCACCGCGGGCGATACGCGGCCCGTCGAGGCGTCGCTGCGCAAGCTCGCCGCGATGCGCTCGTACATGCGGGGCATCAACCTCGGCGAGGGCAAAGACGAGCGCATCGCCGATGCCGTGGGCATGACCGGTGAAACGCTCGAGGAGATGTACCGGCTGCTCGCGATCGCGAAGTACGAGGAGCGCTACGTCATCCCGGCCGCCCACACCGAGCAGGCGCGCGAGCTCGACGAGCTCGCCTGCTCGCTCGACTACGACGGCGGCCCCGGCATGGGCGGTGCCGGGCCCTTCGGGTCGTCCAGCGGCGAGCAGGTGCCGGTCGCGGTCGAGAACTTCCATGCACTGAAGAACCGGCAGACCGCCGACCGCCCCTCGACGCCGGGCCGGGTGAACCTCTTGAACTGGGACGGAAACGGATCAGCGGGCGGGCTGTTTCCGCCGAAGGGCAAGGGCGAGGCCGAGGGCGAGGGCGAGGGCGAGCAATGAGCACACGACTGCGCCTGCCGATGCAGATCACCCTGAATCGGATGCCGCGGCCGACGAAATCCCTGACGCTCACGCGCGATCAGCGGAATGCGTCGCAGATGGCGGCCTCGCTCCTCCTCGACTATCCAGGACCAGGCTTCGCCGCACGGCTCGGCCCGATCGGCGCAGCCGTCGCCTCGCTGCCCCGGCCCATCGCCGGCGAGTTCGCCATCTTCCTCGACCATGCGCGCGCCACGCCGCAGACCGAACTCGAAGCGCAGTATGTGGCGACGTTCGACGTCAAACGCAAGTGCTGCCTCTACCTCAGCTACTACACGGCCGGCGACACCAGGCGGCGGGGCACTGCGCTCGTCGCGTTCCTCGAGGCGTACCGGGCAGCGGGGTGGGAGTTCGATGCCGACGAGCTGCCCGATTTCCTGCCGGCCGTGCTCGAACTCGCGGCGCGCAGCGACTCGCCCGTGGCATCCGAGCTGATCGCATCGCATCGTGAAGGACTCGAGGTGCTCCGCACCGCGCTCGAACGACTCGACAGCCCGTACGCTGCGGTCGTTCGCGCCGTGTGCCGCTCGCTTCCCGAGATCGACGACGCGACCCGCGAACGCGTCCTCGCGCTGATCGACGAGGGGCCCCCGACCGAGACGGTCGGACTTTCGTTCCTCGGCAATCTGCCGCCGTTCACCCCGGCCGGGGGCCCGCCGGAGGAGGTCCGCACATGAATGCATTCGAGATCGTGCTGTGGGTGGCGCTGCCCTACGCCGCGTTCGCCGTGTTCGTCGTCGGCCACGTCTGGCGGTACCGCTACGACAAGTTCGGCTGGACCACGAGGTCGAGCCAGGTGTACGAGAACCGGCTGCTGCGCTGGGGGTCGCCGATGTTCCACCTCGGCATCCTCTTCGTCATCGCCGGACACTTCGTCGGCCTCATCATCCCGCGCGAATGGCTCTACGCCATCGGCATCGACGAGCACATGTACCACATCGGTGCGACCACGCTGGGCACTGCTGCCGCGGTGCTCACGATCGCGGGACTCGTGATCCTCATCTACCGACGCCGCACGGTCGGCCCGGTGTTCCTCGCGACGACCAGGATGGACAAGGTCATGTACGTCTTCCTGGGCGCCACGATCGCGTTCGGCACGGCCGCGACCGTGCTGCACCAGTTGCTCGGGCCCGGTTACGAGTACCGCGGCACGATCGGGCCGTGGACCCGCAGCCTGATCGGCCTGCAACCGCAGCCCGAACTCATGGCCGACGTGCCGCTCTCGTTCCAGCTCCATGTGGTCGCCGCGACCCTGCTCTTCGCCCTTTGGCCGTTCACCCGGCTCGTTCACGTCTTCTCCGCGCCGGTCGGGTATCTCTTCCGCCCCTACATCGTCTACCGTTCGCGCGATGCGCAGCGGCCAAATCGGCCCACCCGCCGCGGATGGGAGCCAGTGGAGCAGCCCGACCCCGAGAAGCTCACCCGGCTCTGAACGGCAGCTGGTCGTTGAGCGGCAGCTGGTCGCGCATCCTGCTTGCAATTCCGCAGCTGCGGATCTAACGTCGATTTTGTGACGCATTATCGGATCAGCGAAGCTGCCTCGCTCGTCGGCGTCAGCGACGACACCGTGCGCCGATGGGTGAACGACGGCCTCCTGACTGCGAGCAGAGACGCGTCAGGCCGTCAGGTCGTGCCGGGCGCCGAGCTCGCTGCCCGGGCGGTCTTGATCGCGACGGCACCCGCCGACCGCAGCCAGGTGCAGCGCAGCGCCCGCAATCGCATCGTCGGTCTCGTCACCCGGGTCGAGATCGACGGCCTGATGGCACAGGTCGAGCTGCAATGCGGCCCGCACCGGGTCGTCTCGCTGATGTCGGCCGAAGCGGCACGCGAACTCGCCCTCGACGTCGGCTCCCGGGGCGTCGCGGTGGTCAAGGCGACCATGGTCGCGATCGAGACCGACAAGGACCCCGTCGAATGACACGTCGCGCCCGCTCGGCAGCAGCGACCGTGACAGCCGCCGCGGCTGCCACCGCCGCCCTCGTGCTCGCGCTCACCGGTTGCGTCGTCTCCGACGGTGCCCCCGGGGCATCCGCGCAGCCAGAGACTGCGCCAGCGACCGAGCTCGAAGGGGAACTCACCATCTTCGCCGCCGCATCGCTCGGCGGCGCCTTCGATGAGCTCGCCACGCGGTTCGAGCAGCTGCATCCGAGCCTCGAGGTCGCGCCCATCAGCTACGACGGCTCCTCGGTGCTCGCCACCCAGCTCATCGAGGGTGCACCGGCCGACGTGTTCGCCTCTGCCGACGAGAAGAACCTCGACAAGGTCGTTGCCGAAGGTCTCGTCGAGGGCGAAGCCGAGACCTTCGCCACCAACGTGCTCGAGATCGCGGTGCCACCGGGCAATCCGCTCGGCATCGATCGTCTCGACGACCTGGCAGATGCGACGGCGAACGGCGCCGCGCCGATAGTCGTCGTCTGCGCTCCCGAGGTGCCGTGCGGCAACGCGGCGGTCACCCTCCTCGAGCGGGCCGGCGTCGACCTGGTGCCCGCGAGCGAGGAGCAGAACGTCACCGCCGTGCTCACGAAGGTGCGCGCCGGCGAGGCTGACGCCGGGCTCGTCTACGTCACCGATGTGCTGGCCGCAGGCGACGAGGTCGCGGGGGTCGCAGGGGTCGAGATCGAAGGTGCGGATGCCGCGACCAACGTGTACCCGATCGCCGCGCTCACGGGGGCGGCGAACCCCGAGGCTGCTGTGGCCTTCATCGCCTTCGTGCGCTCGGCCGAGGGCGTCGAGGTGCTCGCCTCGTTCGGCTTCGGGACGCCGTGACGACTCTTCTCCAGACATCGCACCGCGGCGGCTCCGAGCGCTTCGGCCCCGGCCGAGGCGCAACGCGCCTTCCCATCTGGCTCGTCGCGCCCGCCGCACTCGGCGGCGCGGTGCTCGTGCTGCCCATCGCGGCGCTCCTCGTACAACTCGACTGGGCGAACGTCCCGGCCGCGATGGGCTCCCCCGCAGCGCTCGAGGCTCTGTCGCTCTCGCTCATGACCGCGACGATCGCCACCCTCTGCTGCGTCATTCTCGGTGTGCCGCTCGCGGTCGTCATCGCCCGCAGCGCCCCGGCCCTCGGCGCGGTGCTGCGCACCCTGACCACGCTCCCCCTCGTGCTGCCGCCGCTCGTCGGCGGCATCGCCCTGCTCGCGCTCCTCGGCCGCAACGGGATGCTGGGCGACTCGCTCGCCCTGCTGGGCCTGCGTATCCCGTTCACGACCGCGGCGGTCGTGATCGCACAGACCTTCGTCGCCCTGCCGTTCCTCGTGATCTCGGTCGAGGGGGCACTGCGCAGCTTCGGGACCCGGTACGAGGCGGTCGCCGCGGGCCTCGGCGCCGGCCGCTTCACGGTGTTCCGTCGCGTCACCTTGCCGCTCGTCGGTCCGGGGCTGCTCGCCGGCACCGTGCTGTGCTTCGCGCGCGCACTCGGCGAGTTCGGCGCGACGGCGCTGTTCGCGGGCAACGCGGCCGGAGTCACCCGCACGATGCCGCTCGCGATCTACACCGCCTTCAACGGCGCGGGCGTCGGCGAAGACACGGCGATCGCCCTGTCGCTCATGCTCATTCTGGTGGCGGTCGCCGTGCTGCTCTCGATGCGGGCCTGGCGAGAGGATGCCACGCAGTGAGCACGCCGCCCGCGCAGCGCACGCCCGCGGCGAGCACGCTCGCCGTCGAGGTCGTCGCCGGCCGCGGCGACTTCACGATCGACGTCGCGCTCGGCGTCGGGGCGGGCGAGACGCTCGCGGTGCTCGGCCCGAACGGCTCGGGCAAGTCGACGCTGCTCGCGATCATCGCCGGGCATCTCGCGCCGACCGCGGGAACGGTGCGGCTCGGCGGTCGCACGCTCGTTGCACGACGAAGCGACGGCAAGGTCGATTCGCTTCCGATCGAGCGCCGGCGGGTCGCACTGCTCGGCCAGGAGGCGTTGCTCTTCCCCCACCTCACTGCCCTCGAGAACATCGCATTCGGCCCGCGGGCGACAGGCGCGCCGGCCGCCGACGCACGTCGCAGCGCCCTCGGCATGCTCGACCGGTTCGGTCTCGCCGAGTTCGCCCGCCGCCGACCGCGGGAGCTCTCCGGCGGTCAGCAGCAGCGTGTCGCGATCGCCCGGGCGCTCGCCTCGCGCCCCGACGCGTTGCTCCTCGACGAACCGTTCGCCTCGCTTGACGTGCAGACCGCCGCCGAGATGCGCAGCGTCATCGCCGAACAGCCCGGCGATCGGCCGATCCCGACGCTCCTCGTCACGCACGACCCGCTCGATGCGATCATGCTCGCCGATCGAGCCGCGATCCTGCAGTCGGGCCGAATCGTGGCGGAGGGGCCGACCGCCGAGGTGCTCGGCCACCCGGCAACGCCGTTCGCAGCCGCCCTCGCCGGCGTCAACCTCGCCACGGGCATCGGCACCGCCGACGGCTCGGTCGAGGTGACCGGACCGCGTGGCGCGCGACTCGTCCTCCACGCCGCCACCGGCAGCGTCGACCCGGGAGGCAAAGCTTCGGCGGTGTTCAGCCCGGGGGCCGTGCACGCAACTCCCACGGATGAACGGCAGCCAGCGGCATCCGTCGACCCGGTGCCGAACCGCTGGGTCGGAACCGTCTCGTCGCTGCAGAGCGCGCCCGGCGGGGTGCGCATCGTGATCACGGAGCATCCCGGACTCGTCGTCGATGTCCCGTCGGCGGCGGCGGTCGCATTGGGGCTCGCCGCCGAAACCCGGCTCACGTTCACCATCGCCGCGTCGGATGTCTCGGTGAGGGCGGTCGGCTGACCCCTCGGTGTTAGCGTTGACGCCAGACGAGGGGGTGAGCTGTGAAGACCGTGCCCTCAGACGCGCGCTCGGTCGTGCGCCGCCTGCCTGCCACCGGCCGTCTCGCCGACCAGCTCGATCGCCCGATGCGCGATCTGCGGATCTCCGTCACCGACCGGTGCAACTTCCGCTGCGTGTACTGCATGCCGAAGACCGTGTTCGGCCGCGACTACGCCTTCCTCGACCGTGACGAGCTGCTGAGCTTCGAAGAGATCACCAGGCTCGCTCGAGTGGCGGCGGCGCACGGCGTCGAGAAGCTGAGGCTCACCGGCGGCGAACCGCTGCTGCGGCGCGGCCTCGAAGACCTCGTCGCGAGTCTGGCCGAACTGCGCACGCCCGACGGCCGCCCGCTCGAGATCGCCCTGACCACGAACGGCGCCGCACTTGCCGTGAAGGCGGCCTCGTTGAAAGCGGCGGGCCTGACCCGGGTGACGGTCTCCGTCGACTCGCTCGACGACGCCGTGTTCCAGGCGATGAACGATGTGAAGTTCCCGGTCGCACGCGTGCTCGACGGCCTGCGCGTCGCGCACGAGGCCGGACTCGGCCCGATCAAGGTCAACATGGTCGTCAAGCGCGGCCTGAACGATCACGAGGTGCTGCCGATGGCCCGGCACTTCAAGGACACCCCGTACAGCCTGCGCTTCATCGAGTACATGGATGTCGGCAACTCCAACGGCTGGAGCCTCGACGAAGTCGTGCCGTCGTCCGAGATCGTCGAGACGATCGACCGCGAGCTGCCCCTCGAGCCGGTCGGCGCGCGGGCGCCCGGCGAGACGGCCGCGCGCTGGCGTTACCGCGACGGCGGCGGCGAGATCGGCGTCATCTCGAGCGTCACGCAGGCGTTCTGCGGCACCTGCAATCGCGCCCGAATCTCGACCGAAGGGCGGCTCTACACGTGCCTGTTCGCCTCGGAAGGGCACGATCTGCGGGCGCTGCTGCGCGGCGGCATCGACGACGACGGGATCGCGTCGGCCATGGGCGCGATCTGGGGCGCCCGCTCGGATCGCTATTCCGAGGTGCGGTCGAGCCTCACGCCAGAGCTGCGCGCGGCCCTGCCGAAGATCGAGATGTCGTACATCGGCGGCTGAGGCGCGTGCGGGGCCTCAGCTGGGCCGGGCCGAACACCACGCCCGGCGCGCGCGTCAGTACAGCTCACCCGAGATCGAGTCGCGAGGTCAGAGGCCGACCCACTCCGAGACGCCGTCGGTGAAGTGCTGTCGCTTCCAGATCGGCACCTCGTGCTTGATGAGCTCCACGAGGCGCTCGCAGGCGTCGAAGGCCTCGGCCCGGTGGGCAGCGGATGCCGCGGCGAAGAGTGCCACGTCGCCGATGCGCAGCTCGCCCACGCGGTGCGCCGCTGCCACGACGAGCCCGGTCTCGTCGGCGATGCGACGCACGCAGTCGGCGAGGAAGCGCTCGGCGTCGGGGTGGCCCCGATAGTCGAGCGCCTGCACACTGCGGCCGCCGTCGTGGTCGCGCACCACCCCGCAGAACATGACGACGGCACCGCTCGAATCGGTCTCGACGGCGGCCCGCACGGCGCCTTCGTCGATCGGCTCCGCCGTGATGACGGCCAGGAGTTCGGTCATGCGCGTCTCGTCTCTCGCGTGTGGTGGTCGATGGTGAGCGGATGCCCCGTGCTCAGCGCTGCACGAGGTCGTCGGCGACCGCCGCGAACGTCACGATGCCGCCCGCGAGGTAGACCACGTCGGAGTGCCCGCGGTCGCTGAGTATTCGCGCCGCGCGCCGCGAGCGCAGGTCCCGTTCGCAGTACACGACGACCGGCCGACACCCGGGTTCGGGGCCGGCGCCGCCGGCGAGCGCGGCGAGCGGCACGAGCACGCTGTCGCGGATACGGCCGAGCTCGGCCTCGGCCGGCTCCCGCACGTCGATCAGCGTGATCGGCGCGCCGTCGCGGAGACGCTGCAGGAGCTCGGCGGCGGACACCGCCTGGATCGCCGTCGACCGCCCCTCGGTGGGGATGGTGCCGCAGAACGCCTCGTAGTCGATGAGGCTCGTGATCTCGGGGGCGTCGGCGATCGACTCGTAAGCGATCTCGCGAGACCGGCCCGTCAACGTGTCGACCGTCGTCACCCGGCCGAGCAATGGCTCGCCGACTCCCGTGATGATCTTCACGATCTCGGTGGCCATGAGGCCGCCGATGGTCGCGCACAGGCTCGGCAGCACGCCGCCGAGCTCGCACGACAGCACCTCGTCGGGCGAGGGCGGCACGGGGAAGAGGTCGCGATAGCCGGGGCCGTGCGCGTGCCATGCGACGCCGACCTGGCCGTGGTAGCGGAGGATCGCACCCCAGACGAGCGGCACGCCCGCGAGCGAGGCGGCATCGTTCGTGAGGTACCGGGTCGGGAAGTTGTCGCTGCCGTCGACCACGAGGTCGTATCCCGTGAGGATGTCGCGGATGTTCGCCGAGGTGAGCCGGGTGCGGTGCCGCACCACTCGGCACTCGGGATCGATCGCAGCCACGGTGTCGGCGAGCGAGTCGACCTTCGCCCGGCCGACGTCGGCAACGCCGTGGCTCGTCTGCCGGTGCAAGTTCGAGAGCTCGACGAGGTCGTCGTCGACGATGCCGATGGTGCCGACGCCGGCACCGGCGAGGGAGGGCACGAGGGCGCTGCCGAGGCCGCCTGCGCCGACCACGAGCACGCGCGCGGCGGCGAGCCGACGCTGGGCGAGCTCGCCGAAGCCGGGCAGCATGAGCTGACGGCTGAACCGCGCGATGCGCTCGGGCACGAGCGGCGGGCCCGGCTCGACGAGCGGGCCGGGTCGCGTGCCGGCCTGCGGCAGCGTCGGCGGTTGCATGGACGTCATTGTACGCAGCACCGCCCGGAACGGGCCCCCGAACGACCGCCCGCTCGACCGCCCGCTCGACCGCCCGATCGTCTGCGCGATCCCCTCACCGCCCCGACCGGGCGGGGTAGCATCGTGGGCATGACCCTCGTGACCGTGCGGTACTTCGCCGCCGCCGCCGAAGCGGCCGGTCTCGACGAGGAGCACCTCGAATTGGGCGATGCAGCGACACTCGGCTCGCTTCGTGAGCTGCTGGTCGACCGCTACGGCGAGCCGATGGCCCAAGTGCTGAAGTCCGGCTCGTTCCTCGTCGACGGCACCGTGCGACGCGACCCCACCCATCCGCTCGCCGCACAGGTCGACATCCTGCCGCCCTTCGCGGGCGGCTGAGACCGAAGGGGTCGGATGCGCACGTTCGCCGAGCATCAACGCGTCGTTCGCGAGCTCCTGGAGCCGCTGAAGGCGCGGCTCGATGAGCCCGCCGGGTTCGAGGAGATCTCGATCCTGTCGGGGCGACAGGGAACGGATGCGCTCGGCCGGGTGCTCGCCGTCGACGTCGACTCCCCCACCGACCTTCCGGCGTTCGCCAATTCGCAGATGGACGGGTACGCCGTTCGCTCGGCCGACCTCGCCGGCGCCCGTTCCGACGCACCCGTTTCGCTGCCCGTCGGAACGACGGTGGCCGCAGGCGACCCGGTACGCACTCACGTGCCCGGCACCGCAGGCCCGGTCATGACGGGTGCTCCGATGCCCGACGGTGCCGATGCGGTCGTGCCGATCGAAGCCGCGGACCCACCCCGGTTCCAAGGGCTTGGTGGCGGTCGCCGCGACTCCGGGCCCGGCACCACCGTCGCCTTCGCCCGGCCGGTCGAACCCGGCACGTTCGTGCGCGATGCCGGCTCCGACGTCGCGCGCGGTGAACGACTCCTTCCCGCCGGGATGCGGCTCGGGCCCGCCCAGCTCGGCGCGCTCGCCGCCGCGGGGATCACCCGGGTGAAGGTGCGCCGGCCCGTCGCGGTGCTGCTCATCTCGACCGGTCACGAGCTCCGCCGCCCAGGTGAGCCGCTCGCGTCCGGGCAGATCCACGACTCGAACACCGCCATGCTCGCCGCCGCGCTGCGCGAGAGCGGGGCGAGCGTGCACGAATCGCTCGCCCCTGATGAGGCGAGCGCCGTTCTGGCGGCGGTCGAGGCATCCGCTGGACTCGTCGACCTGGTGGTGACCACCGGCGGAGTGAGCGCCGGTGCGTTCGAAGTCGTGCGCGATGCGCTCGCGCCCCTCGGGGTGGAGTTCGCCAAGGTCGCCCTGCAGCCCGGAGGCCCGCAGGGCGTGGGACTCGCACGAGTGCTCGGCCGTGACGGCGATCCGTTGGCCGTGCCCGTCGTGTCGTTCCCCGGCAACCCGGTGAGCGCCCTCGTCTCGTTCGAGTTGTTCCTGCGACCCGTGCTCCGCGCCTTCGCGGGCCTCGCCCCCGATCGAGCCCGCGCCCGAGTGCGGCTCGCACACGACGTGACCTCACCGCTCGGCCGCCACCAGGTGCGGCGCGGCGTCATCGACGGCAATGGCGACGTCGAGGTCGGCGCGCCGAGCTCGCACCTGCTGCACGCCTACGCGAACGCCACCGTGCTCGTGCACCTTCCCGTGGGAGTCGCCGCCATGCCGGCCGGCGCCCACGTCGACGTCTGGAGGATCGATGACTGAACCACGGCTCACCCACTTGCGCGGTGACGGCTCCGCGCACATGGTCGACGTGACCGACAAGGCGGTGACGCGGCGCACCGCGAGCGCGCAGGCGGTGCTCGTCACTCGCGCCGATGTCGTCGCCGCCATCAGCGATGGCACACTGCCGAAGGGCGAGGCGATCGGCACCGCGCGCATCGCCGGCATCATGGCGGCGAAGCAGACCTCGTCGCTCATTCCGCTCTGCCACCCGCTGCCGCTCACGAAGCTCGACGTCGACATCACGCCCGAGGGCGACCGGGTGCGCGTCGTCGCGACCGTCACCACGAAGGGCGTCACCGGAGTCGAGATGGAGGCGCTGACCGCCGCGACCGTCGCCGCGCTGACGCTCTACGACATGATCAAGGCCGTCGACAATCGAGCGGTCATGACCGACGTGATGGTGCTCGCGAAGGCGGGCGGCAAGAGCGGCGACTGGTCGCGCGAATGACCGAGGCCGAGCGGATGCCGCGCACCGCCGTCGTCATCGTCGCCTCGACCCGTGCGGCCGCCGGTGTGTACACCGATCGAACCGGCCCCGTCATCGCGGCGTGGTTCGCCGAGCGCGGCTTCGACGTCGCGCCGCCCGCGGTTTTCGCCGACGGGGAGGCCGTGCGCACGGCGCTGCGCGACGCCGTCGCTGCTTCGCCCTCCGTGATCGTCACGACGGGTGGTACCGGGCTCTCGCCGAGCGATGTCACCCCCGAGGCCACCGCGACCGTGATCGATCGCGAGGTGCCGGGCTTCATGGAGGAACTGCGTCGTCGCGGCGCCGCGACGACGCCCACCGCGCTACTCTCGCGCGGTCTCGCGGGCGCGGCCGGCTCGACGTTCGTCGTCAACCTGCCGGGCTCCGCCGGTGGCGTGCGCGACGGGCTCGCGGTGCTCGGCGAGGTGCTCGAGCACGTGCTCGATCAACTCGCCGGCGGCGACCACCCAGCTGCGAGCTGAGCTCGACGCGCCGTCGAGCTGGGTCGGCGGTCGTCTCAATCGACTCGAGGATCGATGTTCTGATTGATCCGGAAGAGATTGTGCGGGTCGTAGCGCCGTTTGAGCTCGACGAGCCGGTCGTAGTTTCCTCGGTACGCTGCACGCACGCGCTCCTGCCCTTCGTCCATCATCATGTTGACGTAGCCCCCGCCGACCGAGGTGGGGTGGAGATCCGCCCAGTAGCGCTGGGCCCAGTCCGTCACGGTGGCAAGATTGGCGGGATCAGGGTCGATGCCGGCGATCACCCCGTTCCACCCGCCGCTGCGGAATGCGAATGCGGTGGCATCCACCGCCACCCGGGCCGCCGCCCCGCTGATCGGGTAAAGATGCATCGTCGACGACGGCGTGGGGATGGTCTCGCCGTACGCCCGATGCATGTCGATGGCCTCATCCGTGATCTCCACGAAGACATCAGCCTTCCAGTACCACTGCAGTCCAGCCGGCAGCAGGCCGTCGAACGCGCTCTGGAGCGTCGGGTAGGGCATCGGTTGAACGCCCACCAGCAGGGGTGAACCGAACTCCCGCAGCTGGGCCAACAGGTCTTCGGCTCCGTCGTCGTGCGGCCCGGAATAGCACCAGACGATCCCGCAGACCTTCCGGCCCCACAGCTCCTCGGGGAACGGCGCCGCCGATGGGACCTCCAGCACGCCGATCCAGCCGTTGAGATCGTCCGGCAGGGCGGGGAGCAGATCCCGGTACCACCGGAACACCTCCTCGGCGTCGGCGATGTCATAGAGCACTGGGCCACCGATGATCACTCCGTCCTCGCCGACGGGGTGACACCGGAACGTGAACGACGTGGCCACACCGAAGTTGCCGCCACCGCCACGCAGCCCCCAGAACAGATCCGCATGGTCGTCTTCGCTCGCGGTGACGAACCCGCCGTCGGCGAGCACCACATCGACGGAGCGCAGGTTGTCGATGGTGAGCCCGAAGTGTCGGGTGAGATAGCCCGTGCCGCCGCCGAGGGTCAGCCCCGCGACGCCCGTTGTTGAGACGAAGCCCGACGGCGTGGCCAAGCCGAACGCGCCGGTCGCATGGTCCACGTCACCCCAGGTGCACCCGGCATCGACTCGCACCGTTCGTGCCGCCGGGTCGACGTTGGTCGACTTCAGCCCCGAGAAGTCGATGACCAGGGCGTCGTCCCAGACCGCGAACCCGGCGCCGTGGTGGCCGCCACCGCGCACGGCGAGTGGGATCCGGTGTTCGCGTGCGACGTCCACACACGCGATCACGTCTCCGACATCGGCGACCCGAACGACGGCCAACGGGCGGCGATCGATCGCGCCGTTGTAGACCGCTCTGGCATCGTCGAATCCGGGGTCGGTGCGCTCGACGAGCGTGCCCCGCAACCGTTCGCGCAGGCTCTCGAGTCCAGTCGTCACGCCGATTTTCACTGTGCTCATCTTCCGGTTCCTTCCGGGCACATCACCCTTGTGGGAGAATTGGACTTTCACACTAGGAGCGTCGGTCCACGGATCGGAACGCCCGCAGCGCCGGACTTCTTGCCCGTTCGTCCGGCGGCAACATCGATCGTGGCCGTGAGTCCGGCCGCGTTGCCTGAACGTCCGGAGGCACCGCATGGATGTCCTGTCCGACGTCCTCCTCGCTATACGCCTCAGTGGGGCCGTCTTCTTCGACATCGACGCACGATCACCGTTCATGTTGCAGAGCCCACCGACCGAGGCGATCGCAGCGAAGATCGCGGTGGACTCCGAGCACATCATCGCCTTCCACGTGCTGACGTCCGGCTCCTGCTGGGTGGAAGCAGTCGACGAGCCAGAGCCGGCCGTGTTGCTGCAGGCGGGCGACATGGTGATCTTTCCCGCTGGCGAAGCGAACATCCTCGAGTCAGCGCCAGGGATGCGGGGACAGCCCGACCTCCCGCTCTACTATCGTCCGGTGTCCGAAGCGCTGCCGTTCGTCATCAACATCAACGGCGACAGCACGGTCGACCCGTGCCGGATCGTGTGCGGCTACCTGGCATGCGACGAACGGCCGTTCAACCCGTTGCTCGAATCACTCCCGCGGATGGTCCATGCGCCCGTGTCCGAGCGGAGCTGGCGATGGATGACCGGCCTGTTGGACGCCGCCATCGAGGCCAGCGTCGGGCGCGACGCAGGGCAGGAGGCGATGCTGGCCAAGCTGTCGGAACTGATGTTCGTGGAAGCGCTCCGAGCACACATCGGCGGGCTGCCCCGAGAGGCGCGCAGCTGGGTGGCCGGACTCCGTGACCCCGAGGTCGGCGCATCACTGCGCCTCATCCACGGCCGGTTCGCCGAGCCCTGGAGCCTGGAGCGACTGGCAGGCGAGATCAGGATGTCGCGCTCAGTTTTCGCTGAACGGTTCACCTCGTTCGTGGGTGTACCCCCGATGACCTACCTGGCCCGGTGGCGGCTGCAGGTCGCCGCCGGCCTGCTGACGGGCGGCTCCCTCAATGTGTCCCAGGTGGCGGCCGCCGTCGGCTACCAGTCCGAGTCCGCGTTCAACCGGGCCTTCAAGCGACAGGTCGGCCGGGCCCCGGGCATCTGGCGGCGCGGAAGCTCAGGACCCGTGACGAGAGATCGACGGGAGCCGGGATGACGATGCCGTGACGCTACGCGGACCCGAGAGTTCGATCCGGTGAGGGATCGTCTACTGCTCGGCCGGATGCACCCGACGGCGGGTCAGAACCGGGGCTGCGTGAGCAGGTGCCAGACGAGCGCCACTCCGGCCACGTCGTACCCGATGCCGCCCCTCGTCCGTGAGCACCAGCGCCGGTCGTTCGTTGGCGTGGTTCATGCGGTCGGTTCGCTGTCGGCTGCCGGAAGGTAAGCGGTGATATCGATCGAGGTGTGTGGTGGCATGCTGATCGCGGTCGGATCAACGCGCGGCATCTCGCGGTCGGGCAAGGCAGCGTCGTACGGGTTCACGTCGTCTCATCTCAGGTCGCTGGCGGTCGGGATACGGGTAACGTACGTCGGGTCAGTCGGCGCGTCGATACGACCTTCGCGACATTCCGCCTGCCCGAACGCGAGAGCGGATCGGACGGCTGCTCGCTCATGACCCCGGTGATTCGATCTCACCGAGCCGTGACGCCTTCCCCACGGCGTCGGTGCGAGAGCTCGCTCCGAGCTTGGTGAAGATGTTGGTGTTGTGGCGTTTGACCGTGCCGACTGAGATCGACAACGATCGACCGATCTGCTCGTTGGACATCCCTTGACCGATCAGCCTCATCACGTCCTTTTCGCGCAGAGACAGGATCGAGACGACGAGCTCTGGCCGGTGAGCGGCGTCGAAGACGTCGATCGCGGAATGGATCGCGTCGACCAACTCGCTGGCCGGAGCCGACTTGGATACGAACCCGGCCGCGCCGGCCGCCCGCAGGTGATTCGCGAGGACTCGGTCGCGGTGCATCGTGACGATGAGGATCCGCGTCTCCGGCGCCTCAGCTCGAACCCGGCTGATCGTCGACAGCACCGGAATGCCGGGCATTTCGACATCGAGCAGCAGCACGTCGGGTCGCGTAGCGATCGCCTGTTCGTACGCTTGATCGTGCGTGGCAGCCTCACCGACCACCTGTACCCCATCGGCGGCGGAGAGCATCGCCCGCAGCCCTTCCCGGAAGAGCTCGTGGTCATCCGCGATGACCACGGTCACGGATGCCGCGCCCGTCACGTCGCAGCTCTCGCCACGAACGGCAACGTCAATCGGATGCCCGCAGCACCTGGAGCGTTGAGGAACTCAACCGTCGCTCCGATCACCCCGGCTCGCTCCGCCATTCCACGCAGGCCGAGTGAGGTCGGCCCGCGAGTGGCATCGTCGTAGCCGAGTCCGTCGTCGGTGACCGTGACCTGCAACTCGACCGGTGACCACGCCAGACGCGCCTGCACCGCGGTTGCCTGCTGTCCGTGCGAGCGAGCGTTGCGGGTGGCCTCGGCGACGATCGTGAACAGCTCCTCACGGGCAAGGTCGCTCAGTGGCCTGACCGTGCCGACCTGCGTGACGTGGACGGGCAGCGTGCCACGCCCACCGGTCGCGTAGGCGTATTCCTCGAGGGCTTCAGCCAGTTCACCGTCCCCGACCTGTACTCGGAGGTCGACGGCGATGTCCTGAGTGTCCAAGAGCGCATCACGAAGGATCCCGATCGCCGTGGCGACCTCCTCATCCGGTCGACGCAGTTGGGCCGCCTCCAACCGCTGTACGCCTGCCGCAATGCCGTGGGCGATCCGATCGTGCAGCTCACGCGCGAGACGCAGCCGCGCTTCACGGTCCGATGACCGCAGCTGATCCCGAAGCACCTCCACGTAGGCGATGGCGCCGGGCGGGAACCGCCGCCAGATCGCATGATGCAACGCCCGGGCGACGTCCAGATCCCGGCGCTGACCCCCCGCTTCGGCGACCGCATCTGCAACGAGCGGCAACGCCACTCCGAACAGCACCTCTGCCGCCATCAGCGGCTCCGACGGATCGATGTCCAACGTGGCCGTCCGCTGCCCGTGCGCGCTCAACACCTCGAGGTCGCTGTACTCAACTGCGACCAGCGGCGACTCGCCGCCGCCGCCCGACAGCGAGAAGGTCTCCGCAAGGATCGACTGGACTTGAAACTCCAGCCCGCCATCGAGCACCTCGGCGGTCGCCAACACGCTTCCTCGCTGCAGCAGCCGCGTATGCAACTCAGTGATCACCGCGCCGGAGACCTTGGGCACATCAATCCGCATACCGTTCCCCACTTGCCGTTCTCCGGCATTCGGCCATGGCCATTCCGCGCATGGCGCTCATCTGGACGGTACCCCGAAGCCGTCCATGGGTCGATACGACCTCCGGCACATCACGTGCCCGAAAGTTCGAGCACCCGATGAGGGAACCTCTACGAGCCGACGTCGTCGAACTCACGCCGCAGGTACTTCGGAGCCTGCACGCGCCACGCTTCCGTCATGAGCTCGGCGAGATGGTCTTCGTCGATGTCGGCCATGCGGAATGCGACCTTCGGCTCGCCCCAGCGGGTTGTGGTGCGCAGGAACACGTCGGGCGCCATTTCGACGAGGGCGAGCGCGTCCAGGCGCTCGGCGACCTTCACCCCGACGACGAGCTCGGCGGCGACTATCTTGCGTATGTCGGCGGGGATGCTCGGCCACGGATGGCACTCCCACGCGTACAGCTTGCCGCGAACGAACCACGCGGCGCCGCCCGTCGTCGCGCGCTCCTCGCTACCGGGCAGCGCGACGGCGGTGCGCCGCAGGTCGTCGAGGGTGGCCACGATGTGAGCCTACGTAGCACTTCCGACAGGAAGGCACGAGGTGTCGGTTGATTGATCCCCGCGCGGGTCGTTGCGGTCGCACAGCTCGGCGAAGTCGTCCCAGCGCGTGTGGTGCAGTGTCATCAACCGATCGGTTGATTCGTCGATCATCCGCTCACCCCGCGGCCATGGCCGCATGGGCGATGGCACCCTGCCCGCACCTCGCGAGACTCGAGACATGTCAATCATCGAAGTCTCCGAACTCACCAAGAGTTACGCCGGTCGCACCGTGCTCGACCGAGTCTCGTTCTCCGTCGAAGAGGGTGAGATCTTCGGCATCCTCGGCCCCAACGGCACCGGCAAGACCACGACGGTCGAGATCATCGAGGGCCTGCGCCGCGCCGACAGCGGCTCCGTTCGCGTGCTCGGATTGGACCCGGTCAGCGACGGCCGCGCCCTGCGTGAACTGGTCGGCGTGCAACTCCAGCACACCGCGATGCCCGACAACCTGAAGGTGTGGGAGGCCCTCGACCTCTACGCGTCGTTCTACTCGAATCCGCGCGATTGGCGAGAACTCCTCACCGAGTGGGGCCTTGCCGAACAGCGCAACGTGCGCTTCGCCAAACTCTCGGGCGGGCAGAAGCAGCGCCTCATCATCGCCCTGGCCCTCGTGGGCAACCCGCGCGTGGCATTCCTCGACGAGCTGACCACCGGGCTCGACCCGCATGCCCGCCGCGCGACGTGGCAGCTGATCAAGCAGATCCGCGACACCGGCGTGACCGTGGTGCTGGTCAGTCACTTCATGGACGAGGTCGAGGAGCTCTGCGATCGAGTCGCCGTCTTCAGCAACGGCACCATCGCCGCGATCGACTCGCCGGCCGGTCTGATCGACGGCGTCGGCGCCGAGCACCAGATGCGTTTCACCGTCGCGGCCGCCGGCGACTTCGATCCCGACCTCCTGTTCGAGCTGCTCCGAGCGGTACCCGGGGTGTCTGCGGTGCGCCGGGACGGCGGACAGGTGACCGTCGCGGGCACGGGCGACTTCGCCACGGCCGTCACCGGCGTGCTCGCCAGGAATCAGGCGGTGGTCTCCGAGCTACGCATCGACAAGCGCACGCTCGACGACGCGTTCACCGCGCTGACCGGTCGCCCGCTCGGGCTGTGACCATGACCGGTACGCCCGCCGTACGATCCCGATTCGATTCACCAGGAGCCCCCCGAATGACTGCCACCGCCAAACTCACCGTCGTCGAGACGAAGCTGCTCGTGCGCGATCCGGGTTCGATGTTCAGCTTCCTCATCCCCGTGTTCATCCTCATCGTCTTCGGCAGCTCGACCGGGCCCGGCGACACCGTGCTGCTGCCCATGACACTGGCCATCTCCATCGGCCTCGTCGGCCTGTACCTCATGCCGACCGCACTCGCGAGCTATCGGGAGAAGGGCATCCTGCGCCGGCTCGCGACCACACCGGTGCGCCCGGGGAGCCTATTGGTCGTGCAGTTGCTGCTGCAGTTCATGCTGACGCTCGTCAGTTGCGGGGTGCTGCTCGCCGTCGCGGGAACCGTGCTGGGCGTGCAACTTCCGGCGAGCGTGCTCGGCTTCGGCGTCGTGTTCCTGCTGGGCACGGCATCCGTCTTCGCAATCGGGCTGCTCATCGCCGCTCTCGCACCGAGCGGCCGCGCGGCGAACGGCATCGGGGTGCTGCTCTACTTCCCGATGGCCTTCCTCGCGGGGTTGATGCAGCCCGTCGGGCAGATGCCCGCTATCGTGGTGAAGATCGGGGAGTTCACCCCGTTGGGTGCGTTCCGGCAGTCGCTCCAAGACGTCTGGAACGGGGGCGCTCCCGATCCGCTGCTGATGGGCGTCATGGCCGTGTACGCAGTCGTCGTCAGCCTCGCGGCGGCGAAGTTCTTCCGCTGGGAGTGATCATGACGGCAGCGACGCCCGAGCAGCTCGAGCGGCACGAACGGCAGCTCGAGCGGCTCATCGCCGCGGTGCCCTATGTGTTGCTCCTGATCTCGACGACCCTCTCGGTGCTCACCGGACCGCAGGACTGGGGCGACCGTTTCGCCGCACTCGGTCTCGCCGTCGCGGCAGCAACATGGATGTGGGTGATGAGCGTCCGCCGCACCCCCGGGCCGACGTACGTCATCGGACTCATCGTGCTGATCGCGCTGCTCAGCCTCCAGGACACGTGGTTCGCGAGCTTCTTCGCGTTCACCGGGTACCTGCACTCCTGGCACTACCTGCGCGGCAACTGGCGCTTCGTCGGGGTGACCGTCACCGCGGCGATCAGCATCACAGCCTATATGGGCGGATTCCCGGAACCGACACCACCGGCCATCCTGACCTACCTGTTCTTCATCGCCGCGATCGTGGCGCTCGTGGGGGTGTTCAGCTTCCTGGGCGATGTCACGAACGAACGCAGCGCCGAGCGGAAGCGCATGGTGGCCCAGCTCGAGGAGTCGATCCAGGAGAATGCCGGGTTGCACGCCCAGCTCTTGGCGCAGGCCCATGAAGCCGGCACTCTCGACGAGCGGCAGCGGATGGCACGGGAGATCCACGACACCCTCGCCCAGGGTCTCGCGGGCATCGTCACGCAGCTCCAGGCAGCCGTCCGGGCCAGCGAATCGGGCGCGCCCGGGGTGTGGCGCGGCCACGTCGACAACGCCACGCGGCTGGCCAGGGAGAGCCTCGACGAGGCGCGCCGATCGGTCGCAGCGATCGCACCGGGGTACCTGGAGTCGGCGGACCTGCCGGAGGCCATCTCGACCGTCGCCGCCGACTGGGCCGATCTCAACGGAGTGCGGGTCGAGGTCTCGACCACGGGCACCGCGCGCCCGCTCCATCCCGAGGTCGAGGTGACCCTGCTCCGGATCGCGCAGGAGGCGCTGTCGAACGTCGCCAAGCACGCCGGCGCGAACCGCGTCGGGCTCACCCTGTCGTACATGGACGACCTGATCACACTCGACGTACGCGATGACGGCGGCGGCTTCGAACCGGTGCGCGCCAGCGACGGCGGAGGCTACGGCCTGACATCGATGCACCAGCGTGCGAATCGCCTCGCGGGCACCGTCGAGATCGAGTCCGAGCCCGGTGCCGGCACCGCGATCTCGGCCAGCATCCCGGCCCTGCCGAGGGTTCCAGCCAGTTCAGAGGAGAACCCCGGTGATTGAGCGCCCCATTCGACTACTGATCGCCGACGACCACCCCATCGTCAGGGACGGCCTTCGTGGCACGTTCACCGGCGATCACAGATTCGAAGTCCTCGCCGAGGCGTCCGACGGCGCGCAGGCCGTCGAACTCGCTCGCACCCTCGAGCCCGATGTGATCCTGATGGACTTGCGCATGCCGCGCATGGACGGCGTCAGCGCCATCCGCCGAATCGGTGAGCTCGGCCTCGCAGCACGCGTGCTCGTGCTCACCACGTACGACACCGACAGCGATGTGCTGCCCGCGATCGAGGCGGGCGCCACCGGGTACCTGCTGAAGGATGCTCCGAGCGACGACCTCCTGCGCGCCGTCCAGTCGGCCGCACGCGGCGAGGCGGTTCTGTCGCCCTCGGTGGCTACTCGGTTGATGGGCCGCGTGCGGGCACCGGAGTCGCCGCTGAGCGAACGAGAACTCGAGGTGCTCCGACTGATCGCTGCCGGGATGACCAACCGAGAGGCCGCGAATCGCCTGTTCATCAGCGAAGCGACGGTGAAGACGCACGTGCTGCACGTCTACACCAAGCTCGGCGTCAACGATCGCGCCGCCGCGGTCGCGACCGGATTCCAGCGCGGCCTGCTCACCTGACGCGTCGGCTTGAGCGCCGCCTCGATGATCGGCAGGAGGGCCAGCACCTCAGCCTCGACCGGTCGCCAGATGAAGTGGATGCCCACCGCACCCGTGCCGGACGCCCCGCTCAGCCAGAGGGAGTCAGCCGCGACCGTGCGGATCTCGCACGCCTGCACGAGCGGCGCGATTCGCGTGGCGAGCGCGCGCACCGCCTCGAGAGTGCCCACCGCGTCAGCGCGCGGCACGAGGTACTCCGACTGCAACTCGTCGCCGTTCGAGGGCGTGAAGTCGCTCTGAGCGCTGAGCGCCGAGTGCCGACACGAAGCGCACTCTCGACGCCCGGAATCGTCAGCGCGACGCGTCAGAACGCGGTGAACGTCACCCTGCCGCACGCGTGCGCCGCTCGCCCCACGCGATGCGCTCGCGCTCGAGCGGGTAGGCGAGAGCGGCCCAGAGCAGCAGCGCCACCCCGGCACCGGCGAGCGCTCCCCCGATGGTGTCGGTCACCCAGTGCGCGCCGAGATAGGTACGGCTCAGCGCCATCAGCACGGTGTAGACCGCGCCGAGCACCCACACCCAGACTCGCGGCACGATGATGCCCATGACGACCGCGATCGTCGCGGCGTTCGCGACATGCCCTGAGGGGAATGAACCGAAGTCCGACGAGACGATCATGTCTTCGGGCCTGGCCCTGCCGAACAGGTGCTTCAGCAACTGCACGACGCCGGCGCTCGCCGCCGACGCGACGATGAAGAACAGCGCCGCCCACGGACGCCGCACGAGCAACAGCAGCAGCGCAGCGCCGATCGGCACGACGAAGACGCCGATGACGCCGCCGCCGAGGGCGTTCATGCCGTATGCGATCCAGTCGCCGACCGGGCCGCGGAGGCTCAGAACCTCCTCGGCCCACTCCTCATCGATGGTGAACTGCAGCGCGCCCGAGCGGGCCGTGAGCAGCAGCCCGAGGAGTGCGGCGATGAGCAGCGCGGCACCGCCCGCGATGAGCGGAACGCGACGAGCGACCCGCTTCGCCCTGGACTTCTCGACGGCCTCGTCAGTCATCCCCCCACGCTAGCGGCGGGGCCGCAGCATCCGCGTCATCCCGCCCTGCCGTGTCAGCCCGCCCTGCCAGGTAGGCACACGGCGAGGCGGCGCGCAGGGCACGGCGAGCGGATGTCTCGTGGCCGGCCACGAGGCATCCGAAGTCCGTCAATCGCCGAGCGGCGGCACCGTCTTCGGGCGCACGAGCCCCCAGAGCGCGGCGATCGCCACGACGGCAGCGAGCGTCATCACGAACGCCATCGGCACGGCGCTGCCGACGCCCAGGAGGCCGATGAGCGGCGAGATGACGCCCGCCAGGCCGAAGTTCAACGCTCCGAGCAGCGACGCCGCGGTGCCGGCCTCCGCTCCGTGGTGCGCGAGGGCGAGCACCTGCACGGCCGGGAAGGAGAACCCGCACGCGAGGATGTAGAACCACAGCGGGATCGCCGTGCCCCAGAACCCCGACCCCGAACTGTCGAGCACCATGATCGTGATCGCCATCGCGAGGTGCACGATCGTGGCGGCGGCGAGGATCCACTGCGGCTGCACCGGCCCCCGCATGAGGCGGGAGCTCGTCTGCACGCCGATGATCACGCCGACCGAGTTGACGGCGAAGAGCAGGCCGTACTCCTGCGCGTTGAACGCGTAGACCTCTTGGAACAGGAACGACGAGGTCGAGAGATAACCGAACAGCCCGGTGAAGGTCATGCCACCGATCAGCGCCGCACCCAGGTAGACGCGGTCGCGGAAGAGCACGGCGTACCGGTCACGCAGCGTCGAGTGGCCCGCGACGTGACGGCGCGATGGGGGCAGCGTCTCGACGATGAAGAACCCGACCGCGGCGACGACGGCGGCACCGTAGATCGCGAGCACCACGAAGATGCCGCGCCAGTCCATGACCTGCAGCAGCTGGGAGCCGATGACCGGCGCGATCACCGGCGCAAGTCCGTTCACGAGCGCGAGGCGCGAGAGCATGCGCACGAGCGGCTTGCCGCCGAAGAGGTCGCGCACCATGGCCATCGCCACGACACCGCCGGCTGCGGCGCCGAAGCCCTGCAGCAGGCGGAAGACCGAGAGCCAGACGATGTCGGGCGCGAAGACAACCGCGACGGATGCCGCGATGTGCAACGCCGTGGCGAGGATGAGCGGTAACCGGCGACCGACCTTGTCGCTCCACGGGCCGACGATGAGCTGGCCGAGGCCGAACCCGACCATGGTGCCGGTCAGCGTGAGCTGCACGGCCGCGGCGGAGACGCCGAGTTCGTCTTGCAGCACCGGGAAGGCCGGGAGGTAGAGGTCGATCGTGAACGGTCCGAGCGCGGTGAGCGCGCCGAGCACGAGCACGTAGACGAGTCGCTGGCGGCCGGTGAGGCGCTCGCCCGGGTGCGCAGGACGGTTGTAATCGTCGGGTCTGATGATGGGAATGGAGGAGGTTGAGGACATACGTGTTCCTGTGCGTGCTCGAGCGTGAACGGAAGACGGCGCGCGCCCTCGGGCGCCAGAGATGACGGACGACGGCGCCTCGGGCACCGTCATGCGTGGGATTCGGGGCGGCCGGCACCGCCTCGAATCGATTCGACTGAGTCCAGTGTACCCGTTCATGCGGCACCCGACGCAATGCCTCAACAGCTCCCCCTTGCAGCAATTCAGGAGCGGAGGTGTGTCGCGCCGGTCAGGCCCGGCGTGTCGCGGCGACGCGCCGCGTGCACTCCTGAATTGCTGCAAGGAGCGGGTCGGTGGGTGGTGGGTGGTGGGCTGAATGTGGAGGAGGCGGGGGCGGGGTCAGCCGTGGGCCAGCGGGTCCGCGAGCAGTGCGGAGAAGGCGGCCTCAGCCGCACCGATCATGAGACGATCCTCGCCGAGGGCGGCGACACGGATCGCGAGCTGCTCGGTCGCGGCTGGCATCGCCTGCTCGACGACCTCGGCCTCGAGCGCGCCCGGGTCGCTGCCGGCCACGGTGGCGAGAAAGCCGCCGAGCACCACGAGCGAGGGGTTCAGGGCATTCACCGCATTCACGAGCGCAGTCGCGAGGATGCGCCGCTGACGGGCGAGTTCACCCGCGACCTCTGCCTGATCGGACCCCGCAAGGGCCGCCGCGAGCGTCGGTTCGTCGGCACTCACGAGCCCGACCACCTCGAGCAGCCGTGCACGACTCACCTCGTCTTCGAGCACTCCGCCCGCAGCACGCCGGTCGGCCGAGTCGGCGATGCCCGGCCGGTTCTGCCCGAATTCGCCCGCGTAGCCGCCGGCGCCGCCCACCAGCCGTCCGTCGAGCACGATGCCGCCGCCGATGCCGCTCGCGCCGCCGTTCAGGTACACGAGATCGTCGACGTCGCGGCCGGCGCCGAAAAGGTGCTCGGCGATCGCGCCGAGACTCGCGTCATTGCCGGCGGTGACGGGCAAGCCCGTCGCCTGCTCGACGAGCGTGCGGATCGGGGCATCCGCCCAGCCCAGGTGCGGCGCAAGACGCACCATGCCATCGGAGGCCCGAACGAGGCCGGGCACGGCGAGCCCGACGGCGACGACGCGCGCGGAACGCAGTGCGCCCGCCCGCCAACGCTCGAGCGTCTCGGCCGCGATCGCCGCGACCTCATCGGGCCCGACGAGATGGTCGACCTCGAGCCGCTCGCGCACCTGCACCGCACCGTCGAGTCCGACGGCGGCGACGGTCACCGCGTCGACCTCGGGGTTCAGCGCGAGGGCGAGCACCCTCGGGTCGGCCGCGATGACCGGCGAGGGACGGCCCACCCTGTTGGTCGGGTCGGGAGCGCGCTCGACGGCGAGACCGAGGTCGACGAGCTCGGCGGCGAGCGTCGCGACTGTCGAGCGGTTCAGCCCGGTCAGCGCCGTCAGCCGGGCCCGTGAGAGCGGCCCTTCGAGGTGCACGAGTCCCAGGAGTTTCGAGAGGTTACGGCGGTGAACACCATCAAGAGTGCCGTCTCGTTCTGCCACGCGATAACTCTAAGGGGAGCCTCGGATTCGCTCCCGTTCGGCGCGCCGGATTTGTTGCGGTTGACGGCATATCCGATTGCCGCGTATATTCAAGGCGTCCAGATCACTTTCGACGCAGTCGTCGAAACTTTCGAGAGGTTCAATGATGAACAGACGCAGCACTACACGGCTCGTCACGCTCGCAGCAGCAGCGGGCCTCGCCGTCGCCTCGCTCACTGCCTGTTCCGCGGGCGGCGACGACGGCGGCGGCGGTGACGGTGACGTCACCCTCACGTGGTGGCACAACGCCACAGCCGGTCCGCTGCCCGCGGTCTGGAAGGAGGTCGCCGCTGAGTTCGAGGAGGCCCATCCCGGGGTCACCGTCGAGCAGACCGGCTACCAGAACGAAGAGCTCCAGCGCACTTTGATCCCGAACGCCCTCGCCGCCGGCGACCCGCCCGACCTCTTCCAGGTCTGGCCCGGTGGCGAGCTGCGCGATCAGGTCTCCAACGACTACCTCATGCCGCTCGACGAGGCCATCCCCGACACCGTCGAAAGCGTGGGGGCCACCGTCAACCCCTGGCAGGTCGACGGCAAGACCTACGGCATCCCGTTCACCTTCGGCATCGAGGGCTTCTGGTACAACACCGACCTCTTCGAGCAGGCCGGCATCGACGAGACGCCGACGACACTCGACGACCTCGTCGACGCGGCGGGCAAGCTGCGCGAGGCGGGCATCACCCCGATCGCGGTCGGCGCAGGTGACAAGTGGCCGGCCGCGCACTGGTGGTACCAGTTCGCGCTGCACTCGTGCTCCCCCGAGGTGCTGCAGGCATCAGAGACCGAGCTCGACTTCAGCGACGACTGCTGGGTCGAGGCGGGCGAGCAGCTCCAGGCGTTCCTCGGCATCGAGCCGTTCCAAGAGGGCTTCCTCGGCACCCCCGCCCAGACCGGCGCCGGCAGCTCGGCCGGCCTCATGGCGAACGGCCAGACTGCGATGGAACTCATGGGCCACTGGAACGCCGGCCAGATCGGCAGCCTGACGGCCGATGGGGAGGTGCCGGCCTTCCTCGGATGGTTCCCGTTCCCCGGCATCGACGGCGCGGCCGGCGACCCGACCGCCTCGCTCGGCGGCGGCGACGGCTTCGCCTGCGCGGCTGAGGCGCCGCCGGAGTGCGCCGAGCTCCTCGAATACATCATGAGCGAAGACGTGCAGGCGCGCTTCGCGGCAAGCGGCTCGGGCATCCCCACCGTGCCGAGCGCGGTCGCATCGCTCGAGGACCCGAACCTGAAGGCCGTGGCCGAAGGCCTCGCAGCATCGTCGTTCGTGCAGATCTGGTTCGACACCGCATTCGGCACGACTGTCGGCAACGCCATGAACGAGGGCATCGTGAACCTCTTCGGCGGCGCCGGTACCTCCGAAGACATCGTGAAGAAGATGCAGGACGCGGCGGCGACGCTCTGACCATGACCAGTGTCATCGAATCGGTCGGGTCCGCGGTTTCCGCGGGCCCGGCCCCCACCCGTCACTCCCGCCCCCGGGCAGGCAAGACGCGCAAGCGGGTCGAGATCGTGCTGTTCGTCGGCCCGGCCCTGATCCTCTTCCTCGGCTTCGTGATCCTGCCCGTGCTCCTCGCGGGCGTCTACAGCTTCTACAACCTGCCGCAGGCGTTCCAGTGGGACGACCTCGCCGACCCCGAACGCTTCGTCGGCTTCGACAACTACACGCGAGCGCTCGGCGACCCCGCATTCGTCCGCTCCGTCGGCAACAACTTCCTGATCCTCGGGCTGTCGCTGGTGATCCAGGGACCGCTCGCGATCGGCATCGCGCTGCTCCTCAACCGCAAGCTGCGCGGCCGTGGCCCGCTGCGGCTGCTCATCTTCGTGCCCTACGTGCTCGCCGAGGTCATCGCCGGCCTCGCCTGGAAGCTGCTGTTGCAGCCGCAGGGCGGAGTGAACACCATGCTCGAGGCCGTCGGCCTCGGCTCGCTCCAACAGAACTGGCTCGCTGATCCGAACATCGCCCTGTGGACGATGTTCGCGATCCTCACCTGGAAGTACGTCGGCTTCGCCATCCTGCTCATGCTCGCCGGCCTGCAGGGAGTGCCCGAAGAGCTCGCCGAGGCCGCGGCGATCGACGGCGCCAGCTGGTGGCAGATCCAGCGGCACATCACCATCCCCCTGCTCGGTCCGACCATTCGGATCTGGGCCTTCCTGTCGATCATCGGAGCATTGCAGCTCTTCGACATGGTCTGGGTCACCACTCGCGGCGGCCCCCTCAATGCGACCTCGACGATGGCCACCTACATGGTCGAGAAGGGCCAGTTCGGCGGCCAACCCGGGTTCGGCAGCGCAGTCGCCGTCATCCTGTTCCTCATCTCACTGGTCGTCGCACTCGTCTACCAGCGTTTCGCCCTCCGCCGCGATCTCGCCGGCTCCATCACGAGAGGAGCGAACTGATCATGTCGGTCGCTTCCACCGCCACCACCGCCGCGGGCGGTTCCCGCATCGCCACCCGACGCGATCCTGGCGGTCGTCAGCGCTTCGACTGGGGTCAGCCTTTCGTCTACCTCGTCGCGCTCGTCGTCGCGGCGGTCGCGATCGGGCCAGTGCTCTACGTGTTCATCGGCGGTTTCCGCACGACGGCCGACCTCAACGCGAATCCGGCGGGCTTTCCCGCCCCGTGGATCTTCGACAACTGGAGCCTCGTGCTCGGCTCGCCTCGCTTCTGGGGCAATGTGCTCTCCAGCATGATCCTCGCGTTCGGCACCACGGCAGGCGTCGTCATCGTCGGCGTGATGGCGGCGTTCGTCATCGCCCGGTACACCTTCCGGGGCCGTGAAGGGCTCTACCTTCTCTTCGCCGCGGGGCTGATGTTCCCGCTCACCGTCGCGGCGCTCCCACTGACGTTGCTGCTGCGCACCCTCGGCCTGCACGGCAGCTTCCTCGGGGTCATCATCCCCTCGATCGCGTTCGCGCTGCCCACGACGATCATCATCCTCGTGCCATTCCTCCGAGCCATCCCCGATGAGCTCGAAGAAGCCGCAGCCATCGACGGCACAACGCGCGTCGGCTTCTTCTGGCGCATCCTCCTGCCGCTGTCGATGCCCGGGCTCGTCACCGTCGGCGTGCTCGCGTTCGTCGGAAGCTGGAACGGCTATCTGCTGCCACTGCTCGTCATCAGCACGGGCACGCTGCCGCAAGAGCTCTGGCCGCTGCCGCTCGGCGTGACCCAGTTCGCGACGCAGTACTCGCAGGACACCGGCGCGGTGCTCGCCTACACGTCGCTCGCGATGATCCCGGCGCTCGTGTTCTTCCTGTTCGCCGAGAAGCGCATCGTCGGCGGCCTCACCGGGGCGGTGAAGGGATGACGACTGGCAATGACCGGGCGACGGATGCTCCGTCGGCCACCCCGACCCGCCCGCTCACTTCTTCTTCACTCTCGCCGAACGACGTGTCGTCGGCGCCCAACGGGAGCCAAACGGCATGACCACCGCACACACCACCCAGCCCGCGACGGATGCCTCGTGGCGCGAGCCTGCCCTGCCGATCGAGGAGCGCGTGGCGTACCTCGTCGGCGAGATGACCCTCGACGAGAAGCTCGCCCAGCTCTACGGGGTGTGGGTCGGCGCATCGGACGAAGGCGGCGACGTCGCGCCGCACCAGCACGACCTGACCGACGATGTCGACCTCGACGAGTTGCTGCCTGCGGGTCTCGGCCAGCTCACGCGTCCCTTCGGCACGGCGCCGGTCGACGCTGCGGTCGGCGCGATCTCGCTCATGCGCACGCAGGAGCGCATCGTCGCCGCGAACCGTTTCGGCATTCCGGCGCTCGCGCACGAGGAGTGCCTCGCGGGCTTCGCCGCGTGGGGTGCGACCGCGTACCCGGTGCCGCTGTCGTGGGGCGCCTCGTTCGACCCCGAGCTGGTGGAGCAGATGGCCCGCCGCATCGGAGATGACCTGCGTTCCGTCGGTGTGCATCAGGGGCTCGCGCCGGTGCTCGACGTCGTGCGCGACGCCCGGTGGGGGCGGGTCGAGGAGACGATCGGCGAGGACCCGTATCTCGTCGCCACTGTCGGATCCGCGTATGTGCGCGGCCTCGAGTCTTCGGGTGTCGTCGCGACCCTCAAGCACTTCGTCGGTTACTCGGCTTCACGTGCCGGCCGCAACCTCGCTCCGGTCTCGGTCGGGCCGCGTGAGCTCGCCGACGTGCTGCTGCCGCCGTTCGAGATGGCCGTGCGCGAGGGCGGCGCCCGCAGCGTGATGAACGCTTACACCGACCTCGACGGCGTGCCGTCGGCGGCCGACCGATCGCTGCTCACCGGCTTGCTGCGCGAGACGTGGGGCTTCGACGGCACCGTCGTCGCCGACTACTTCGCGGTGGCGTTCCTGAAGTTGCTGCACGGCACAGCCGGCACTTGGGGCGAGGCCGCCGGCGCGGCACTCGCGGCGGGCATCGACGTCGAGCTGCCGACGGTGAAGGCCTTCGGCGAGCCGTTGCGGCGCGCGGTCGAGCAGGGAGTGGTCGACGAGTCGATCGTCGACACGGCACTTCGGCGAGTGCTGCGTCAGAAGGCGGCGCTCGGGTTGCTCGACGAGGACTGGTCGCCGGTTCCCTCGGCGCTCGCCGGCCTCGACCTCTCAGCTCCGGAGTCGCTGCGCGGCTCGGTCGACCTCGACTCCCCCGGCAACCGCGCGCTCGCGACACGGCTGGCCGAGCAGGCCGTCGTTCTGCTCCGCAACGACGGCACCCTGCCGCTCGCGGCGGCCCCGACGATCGCGGTCATCGGCCCGAACGCCGACGACCCCTCTGCGATGCTCGGCTGCTACTCCTTCCCCGCGCACGTCGTGTCGCAGCATCCGGGTGTGGCCATCGGCATCGAGATTCCCACGGTGCTCGAGGCGTTGCGTGACGAGTTCCCCGGCAGCGACATCCTGCACGCGCGCGGCACGAGCGTCGACGGCGGCGAGACCGATGAGATCGCGGATGCCGCGGCGCTCGCGGCATCAGCCGATGTCGTGGTGCTCGCGCTCGGCGACCGGGCAGGCCTCTTCGGGCGCGGCACGAGTGGCGAGGGATGCGACGTGGAGTCGCTGACCCTGCCCGGCGCCCAGCAGCAGTTGCTCGATGCGGTGCTCGCGTCGGGCACGCCGACGGTCGTGACCCTGCTGACCGGGCGGCCGTATGCGCTCGGCAGCGCGGTCACCGACGCCGCGGCGATCGTGCAGGCGTTCTTCGCCGGCGAAGCGGGCGCCGCGGCGATCGCGGGCGTGCTGAGCGGCCGCGTCGAGCCGAGTGGCCGGCTGCCGGTGAGCGTGCCCGCCACGCCCGGCTCCCAGCCGACGACGTACCTCGCCGCGCCCCTCGCACGCGCCAGCGACGTCTCGAACGTCGACCCCACTGCGGCATTCGCCTTCGGGCACGGGCTCGGCTATTCGACGGTCGACTGGCTGTCGTTCGAGGGCGACCTCGCCGAGATCGGCACTGACGGTGAGGTCTCGGTACGCCTCGTATTGCGCAACGCCGGCGAGCGCCGCGGCGTCGAGATCGTGCAGCTGTACCTGCACGACCCGGTCGCCTCCGTCGTGCGCCCTGTGCAGCGGCTGGTCGGCTTCGCGCGCGTCGAGCTCGAGCCCGGCGAGGTTGCCGAAGTGCGCATGTCGGTGCACGCCGATCTCGCCTCATTCACGGGCCGAGACGGCCGACGGGCAGTCGAACCGGGCGAGATCGTGTTGAGCGCTGGTCGGTCGAGTTCCGACCTCGTGTTCGCGCACTCGGTGCAACTCGTGGGCGAGATTCGGGCGGTCGACCACGAGCGGCGGCTGCACCCGACGATCGTGGTCGAGCGCGGGGCATCCGTCGACTGATTGTGATTGGTTGTCTGCGGCCTGGGCGCTCCGGCTCAGGCCGCGGGCGGGGCGGTGCTCTCGCGCACGACGAGGCTCGTCGCGAGGTCCATGCGGGGAGTCTGCTGCTGTGGCGCTTCGCTCAGCCGGATGACGAGTCGCGCGGCCTCCTCGCCCATGCGCCGCAATGGCTGGTGCACGGTCGTGAGTCGCGGCGTCACCCATCGGGCCAACGGAATGTCGTCGTACCCGACGATAGAGAGGTCATGCGGCACCGCCAGCCCCCGAGCCCGTGCAGCGTCGAGCACGCCGAGGGCCTGCAGGTCGCTGCCCGCGAAGATCGCTGTGGGCGGCTCGCTGAGGTCGAGCAGCTCGCCGGCGCGTTCGAAGCCGCCGGTCACGTGGAAGTCGCCATAACGGACCCAGTCAGGCCGGATCGGCAGGCCGGCCGAGTTCATCGCCGAGCGGTAGCCGTCGAGCCTGGCGAGCGAACACATCATGTCGTCGGGGCCGGTGATCGCGGCGATGCGGCGGTGGCCGAGTTCGATGAGGTGACGGGTCGCCATGAGCCCGCCCGCCCAGTTCGCCGAGCCGACCGACGGCGCGTCGGGCGAGGGGTCGCCGGCGGGGTCGACGATGACGAACGGGATGGCGCGGGAACGCAGCCGTTCCCGGTATTCGGGTGCCAGGTCGGAGAAGACCAGCACGACGCCGACGGGGCGGCGGCGCATGACGCCCTCGATCCAGTCGGGGTCGGGTGCGTGCCTGCTGCCGCTGACGGTCAGCACGACGCTCAGCCCGCGCTCCTTCGCAACTGTTTCGACGCCGTTGATGAGCTCCATCGACCAGATGTCATCGAGCTCGTGGAAGACGAGTTCGATGAGTTCGGCGCGCGTCTCGGACCGTGCGCCGCCGCGTCGCACGTAGCCGCGGGTCGCGAGCAGCGTCTCGATGCGCTCGCGCGTGGCGGGCGAGACATCCGATCGGCCGTTGAGCACTTTCGAGATCGTCGCCAGCGAGACGCCGGCCTCATCGGCGATGTGTGAGAGCGTCACGCGATCGGATGCGGAGTCCACAGTCATGTTTCGATCGTATCGACGAAACTCCTACCTCGGTACGGTGCCGCGCGGGTGCCTGCGCCGCGACCTGATGGTTCGCGGTCAGCGAGCAAGCGGGTGATGTGGCGCTTCGAAACAAATCGTTGCCGCCGGCTTGCATCCGCCCATCGCGAGCGTTATGTTGATGATCACAACAAATCAACGACGATGCTGAGAAGGCGAATTCCATGTCCAACGCCCCCACCCGCGACGACAAGTTCTCCTTCGGCCTCTGGACCGTCGGCTACAACGGCACCGACCCGTTCGGCGGCCCCACGCGGCATCCGCTCGATGTCGTGCACGTCGTCGAGAAGCTCGACGAACTCGGCGCCTACGGCCTCACCTTCCACGACGACGATCTCTTCGCCTTCGGGTCGACGGATGCCGCGCGCCAGACCCAGATCGACCGGTTGAAGGGCGCCCTCGAGGCCACCGGCATCATCGTGCCGATGGTGACCACGAACCTGTTCAGCGCCCCCGTCTTCAAAGACGGCGGATTCACCTCGAACGACCGCGACGTGCGCCGCTTCGCGCTGCGCAAGGTGCTGCGCAACATCGACCTCGCCGCCGAGCTCGGTGCGAAGACCTTCGTGATGTGGGGCGGGCGCGAAGGCGCCGAGTACGACGCCGCGAAAGACATCCGCCAGGCGCTCGAGCGATACCGCGAGGCCGTGAACCTGCTCGGCGACTACGTCACCGACAAGGGCTACGACATCCGGTTCGCGATCGAGCCGAAGCCCAACGAGCCCCGCGGCGACATCCTGCTGCCGACGCTCGGCCACGCGCTCGCGTTCATCGAGACGCTCGAGCGCCCCGAGCTCGTTGGCATCAACCCCGAGGTCGGCCACGAGCAGATGGCGGGCCTCAACTTCGCGGCCGGCATCGCGCAGGCGCTGTACCAGGGCAAGCTCTTCCACATCGACCTCAACGGCCAGCGAGGCATCAAGTACGACCAAGACCTCATGTTCGGCCACGGCGACCTGTACAACGCGTTCGCCCTCGTCGACCTGCTCGAGAACGGCGGCCCCGATGGCGGCCCGACGTACGACGGCCCGCGCCACTTCGACTACAAGCCCTCGCGCACCGAAGACGAGACCGGCGTCTGGGACTCGGCGGCCGCGAACATGGCCAACTACCTCATCCTCAAGGAGCGGGCGGCGGCATTCCGCGCCGACCCCGAGGTGCAGCAGGCGCTCGAGGCGGCGAAGGTGAACGAGCTCGCACAGCCCACCCTGCGCGACGGCGAGAGCTACGACGACCTCATCGCCGACCGCTCGGCCTTCGAGGAGTTCGACGCCGACTCCTACCTCGGCGGCCACGGTTTCGGCTTCGTGCGCCTGCAGCAACTGGCCACCGAGCACCTCCTCGGCGCGCGCTGACCATGCGTGGCCGCAGCCTCGTTGCTCACCAGGTCTCGAGCTCCCGCTCCAGCTCCAGCTCCAGCTCCAGCTCCCGCCCACCCCGCGCTGCAGTAATTCAGGAGCGGAGGCGTGTCGCGCCAGTCAGGGCCGGCGTGTCGCTGCGACACGCCCGGTGCGCTCCTGAATTGCTGCAGGATGCGGCGGTTGAGCGGGCAAGGGCAGGGGCAGCGTCCCGGGCGGGCGCATGACGCTCGTCGCGGGGGTCGACTCGTCGACGCAGGCCTGCAAGGTCGTCATTCGCGATGCCGCGACCGGAGCCCTCGTGCGCTCCGGCCGCGCGCCCCACCCCGGCGGCACCGAGGTCGACCCCACCGCCTGGTGGGGAGCCATGCTCTCGGCCTTCGCCGACGCGGGCGGACTCGACGGCGTCGAGGCGATCTCGATCGCCGGGCAGCAGCACGGCATGGTCGTGCTCGACGCCGAGGGCCGGGTCATCCGCGACGCGCTGCTGTGGAACGACACCCGTTCAGCGCAGGCGGCGCGTGACCTGATCGATGAGGTCGGTGCCGCCGAGTACGCCCGCCGCACCGGCATCGTACCCGTCGCCTCGTTCACGGCGACGAAGCTGCGCTGGCTGCGCGATGCCGAACCGGATGCCGCGGCGCGCGTCGCTGCGGTCGCGCTCCCCCACGACTGGCTGACCTGGCGGCTGCGCGGTTACGGGCTTGCGGGCGAGTCGCCGCTCGGACCGGTGCTCGGGGAGCTCACGACCGACCGTTCCGACGCGAGCGGCACGGCGTACTGGGGCTCGAGTGGCTACGACCGCGAGCTGCTCATCCGCGCCCTCGGTCACGACGCCGTGCTCCCCCGCGTGCTCGAACCGCACGAGACGGCCGGTCGCACGCCCGACGGCATCGTGGTCGGGGCGGGTGCGGGCGACAATGCCGCCGCCGCACTCGGCCTCGCCGCGGCATCCGGAGATGTCATCGTCTCGATCGGCACGAGCGGCACGGTCTTCGCCGTGACGGATGCCGCCATCGCCGACGCCTCGGGCACGGTCGCGGGCTTCGCCGATGCGACCGGGCGGCGCCTGCCCCTCATCGCGACACTCAACGCCGCCCGCGTGCTCGACGCGACGGCCGGCTTGCTCGGCGTCGACCACGTCGAGCTCGGCCGCCTCGCGCTCACGGCGGAGCCCGGGGCATCCGGAGCCGTGCTCGTGCCGTACTTCGAGGGGGAGCGAACGCCCAACCGCCCCGACGCCACCGCCTCGTTCTCGGGCCTCACGCTCGCCAACACGAACCGACCGTCGATCGCCCGAGCCGCCATCGAGGGGCTGCTGTGCGGCCTGGCCGACGGACTCGATGCCGTGCGCGGGCAGGGCGTCGAGGCCGCCCGCGTGCTGCTCATCGGCGGTGCGGCGCAGAATCCGGCCGTGCGACGCATCGCCGCGCAGGTCTTCGACGTGCCCGTCGTGGTGCCTGCCCCCGGCGAGTACGTCGCCGACGGTGCCGCCCGGCAGGCGAGCTGGGCCCTCACCGGCGAGCGCCCCGCGTGGCCGCTCGACCTCGACGAGGAACTCGCGCCCGACACCCGGGCCGTGATCCGCGAGCAGTACGCCGCCCGCGCCCACCCCTGACCTGACCCGACCTGACCCGACCTGAGTTGCCCAACATCGTACAAAGTCGGGATGCCGCGGGGCGGGTCGTCGTGAGCGGGTCCCGGGGCGACTACCGGGTGACCTAGGCCGGCGGCGAGCAAACCGTCATGCTCGACGGCCGCTGAGCTGAGCGGCGATGAGCCCGTTCAGCAATGCGGCACCCGTCTGCGCATCGGGCACCGTGACGACGATGGATGCACCATGCGCACGCTCGACCTGAATGGCAGGGCCCGATCGCGCGATGTACCCGCGACGCCCCGAGCCATCGCTCCGGAAGCCCCACCCGCCGAACTCGGCCGAGCTCACCTCCACCGCCGCGGCCGAGACGACGTCATCGAGCGGCACGAACAACACCCGAAAGCGCAGCGGCGTTGCGACCCGCAGACCACGGGCGTCCACTGTGACCCGAGCCGTGAGCGTCGTCATCAGGAATCCGAGCACGAGGAGGATGCCCACCGTCCATGCCCACATATTCGGTGTGATGATGAGCGGAACGAGGGCCGCGAGCATCGCCGCCGCCGCGAGCAGGAACACCAAGGGCGGCGATGCGACGGTGGCCGTCCAGACCGCCACATCGCCGGGCGAGAGTGCGATCGCCGGAGCAGGTGTCGGTGCACGCCGCGGTCTGCGCGGCGCCCCGGGCAGCACGACCCATGCGAGCACACCGACGACGAGCGACAGCCCGAGCGCAATGAGCCAGAGCAGTAGGAATCCACCGGGTATCGCGACGATGTCGCGGCCATCGAGTTGCGGCGCGGTCGAGGCGATGAGCAGCACCGAGAGGAAGGTGACCGCCACCGCCCCCATCACCGCCGACACGCGCACGCCGTCGGACAGGCCGGATGTCGGGGCATCCGTCGATCGCCGCACTCGCTCGATCGAGCGCATCGAGCTCAACGCCGACCACGAGGTCACTGCGGTGATGATGCCGCCCGCCGACGCGTAGATGACGAGCAGCACCCAAGGCGGCGCGAATCCGTCAGGCATGCCGTCGGCGCCCCAGTGGATCACGACTTCGGCGGGAAGCCGGGGCAGCCAGGCGATGAGCACGATAAGGCCCGCGGCGAGGATCGCCACCGGTATCCAGATCACGACGACGAAGAGGGCGACGTGGTCGCTTCGGTGGCTCGCGGCGGGTCGGTCGTTCATCGGTCGAGTTCCTCTCTCATGAGTGCCATCACCGTGTCGCGGGCGATGCCGTTGGAGCGGATCGTCGCTCCGAGCGCGGCGATCAGGCGGGTGACATCATCGAGGTCCGGCGATCCGACGACGATGGCCCCGCGGCCCCGACGAAGCTCGACGAGCCCCTCGTCGCGCAGCGCCTGATAGGCGTGCAATACGGTGTGCAGGTTGATGTCGAGCGAGTTGCCGAGCTCCCGTGCCGCCGGCAGCCGAGCACCGGTGACAAGCCGCCCCGACAGGATCTCCGAGCGCAACGACCTGACGAGTTGCTCGAAGATGGGTACCGGCGATGACGGCTCGATACGGATGATCATGCGACCAGTATTCTAGTTATGACTAGAACAAGTCAATCCAATTCACTCGCGATCCGCCGTGCCGGGCGCTTAGCATGGGAGTGAGACGTCGCCCCGGTGACGGCGCCCGACGTACGACGAGGGAGCGATGATGTCCGAATCGAACCGACCCGCTGAACCGCAGTTGCCCGCCGAGCCGAACCCGCCCGCAGATGCGGCCGAGCCCACCGACGAGGCCGTGCCCACCGACGACCTCGAGGGCAGCTACACCGAGGTCGACGGCGAAGCACCGCACAAGCGAACGGTAGCCGGCGAGTACACACGAACCGACGGCGTTGCCGACGACGAGTCTTCCGTCGGTGACTACACCTCGACCGAGGAGCACCCCGACATGCACGATCCGGCCGAGCGCCACGGCAAGTTCGTGCGCGCCGAACCCGCCAAGCCTCATCCGGGGCTGCACCACACCTGACCCGGAGCGCGTCGCTCAGCGAACGGCATCGCCCGCCGCGCGGCCGGCGAGTGCTGCGCCGGCGGCTTCAAGCCACCTGACCGGGTCGGCCATCGCGGCGGGCGCGCCACCTGCGAGTTCCGCCAGGGCAACGGATGCCGCGTACCATCGCGGCTCGGACGTGATCCCCCCGGCGACGAGCGCCACCGGCGCGCCGGCCGCCGCGGCCAGACGGGCCACCTCGCTCGGCGCCTTGCCCGCCCCGGACTGACCGTCGAATCGTCCCTCGCCGGTGATCACGAGCGCGGCGCCGGCCAGATCGCGACCGAGCCCGATGGCGTCGGCGACGCGCGCAGCGCCGCCGCCCATCTCGGCACCCCAGGCGAGGAGGCCGAAACCGGCTCCGCCCGCAGCGCCCGCGCCCGCGGTATCGGGCGAGACACCGGGCACGAGCCGGGCGAGCCGGGCGAGGTTGCCGTCGAGCACCTCGACCGTCGCGGCATCCGCACCCTTCTGCGGTCCGAACACCGCTGCGGCGCCCATCTCGCCGAGGAGCGGGTTGGTGACATCTCCGAGGAGCATCGCACCGCCGTCTGGCAGCGGCCGCAGACCCGAGAGGTCGACGCGCGCGATCGTGCCGAGACCGCGATTGCCGAGCCGCACCGGGCGCCGGTCTGCGTCGAGGAAGTGGGCACCGAGCACGGAGAGCGCGCCGACTCCCCCGTCGGTGGAGGCGCTGCCGCCGAGCGCGAGCAGCAGGCGAGTGGCCCCGTGGTCGAGCGCTGCGGTGATCGCCTCGCCGAAGCCCGCGGTGTGCGCGTCGAGCGGCGCGAGCGGATCGAGCAGCGTGATGCCCGAGGTCGCGGCGAGCTCGACGACTCCGGTGCCGTCTGGCAGCAGCAGCCAGTGCGTTTCGACGGGCGCAGAGACCGGACCGCGCACCGAGATCGGCATTCGCCGCGCACCCGGCGCGGCGATCTCGAACGCGTCGAGAGTGCCTTCGCCGCCATCGGCCATGGGTCGCAGCACGATTTCGTCGCCGGCCCGAACCGCATGCCAGCCGCGTGCGAGGGCGGCCGCGGCATCCGCGGCGCTGACCGTGCCCTTGAAGGAGTCGGGTGCGATGACGACGCGGCTCACGGCACGTTCGCCGTCGGGCCCGGCACTCGGGCGAGCCAGGCGAGCGAGCGCGCGAGCAACTCGCGGTGGCCGACCGAGTCGTAGGAGCGCACGTCGTGCCCGAGCGCGTCGTAGACGAGCCTCGAGCGGCCGATCTCGCGCGCCCAGACGAGCGCGTGCCGCGTGCCCTCGTGCTCGTGCTCGGCGATCGGCTCGATCACGTCGAGGAGCCGGAAGTCGGTGTACCGCTCGTCGAACACCTCGAAATCGGCGAGCCCGTCGACGATCGCATGGTTGCCGACGACGTGCACCAGGGCGTCGCCGATCGGCGGATGCCACGAGTGGTCTCGCACCCAGCGCGCGCCGAGCGCATGCTCGTACGCGGGGTAGTCGCGCAGGCTCGCGGCGGCCGAATGCACGGCGAGGAGGCCGATGCCTCGGTCGAGAGCCGCGTCAAGGGCGGCGTTCGCCGCAGCAAGCACGGAGGTGTCAGGTGCGTCACGCGCGTCTCGTGGGTCAGGTGCATCCGGTGCGGCCGGAGCGGCCAGCGTGCCCGGTGCGTCCGGCAGGCTTGGCGTGTCGGATGTCGCCGCGGGACTCGGCCCCTCGGGGTCGCCGGCGTTCACGACGATGAGGTCGACGTCGACCCCCAGGCTCGCCAATGCGGCATCGATGTCGTCGGTGGTGGTCACCGTGTAGCCGGCCGATTCGACGAGCTCGGCAAGCCGCGGACTCGTCTCGGCGTAGGCGTGCCACGGGTCGGCATAGCGGCCGGTCCCGGTCAGAATGACGGCATGCATGGCGCCTCCTCGCGTTTCGGGCATCGTATCGCGGGGCATCCGGTCACGCTTGCTGCAGCAGCAGAGCCCAGCCGAACGGCGCGAGCGTCACCTGTTCGATCCGCTCCCCCGTCACGGCGTCGACACCGGCCACGGCAACCGTCACCGACGGCTCGCCCGCGGCGCAACCACGAGTCGTGGCACGGAAAGCGCTATCCTGACCCTACCCGGTCGAGCTCGATCGGTCGGTCGAGGCCGACCACCCGCCGCGTCGGCCATCGCGGGTCGACCGTGAGCACCTCGACGCCCGACTCGCCCACGAGCACCGTGTCTTCGACCTTCGCCCCTGGAGCGGTGGGATTCCACGCGAACGGCTGGCGCACCTGCACGAGGTCCGCCACGGTCGGCGTCGCCCGCGGATCACGGCCCGCGTAGCCGGCCGCTCCGCCCTGATGGTGACGGCGCCACTCCTCGGGGTCGAACCCGTGGCGCCCATAGGCGGCGATGCCGAGCTCGAACGCCGCTCCGATGGTGGCGCCGATGCGGGTCGCCGCGAAGAATTCCGCCTCGACCTCGAGGATGCGTCGTTCGGCGTCGCGCTCCTCGGCCGGCGCCTCGCCCCAGCGCACCCAGCGCGTCGCGTTCGAGATGAGTCCGTGCCGCCTGCCGCATACGACGAGCATGGCCCGGTCGCCGATCGGCCACGACGTGGGCAACGGATGCCTGTGGCCGAGCCTCGATCGTCCGGAGACGAGCGTGACCAGCGGATCGATGCCGCGGGCAACGAGGTCGGCGGCCAGCCGCGCTGCCACGTCGAACTCGGTGTCGCGAGGATCGGCGGCACTCGCGGCATCCGTCATCGCCTCGGCGACCTCGCGGCAGAGCGCGCGGTATCGGGCGAGCTCGCCCGGCAGCAGGCTCGCTCGCGCAGCCCGCAGCTCGGCCGTGGCATCGGACTCGTCGATCGCGGCGAGCCCGGCAGGCACGAGGGAGTCATGCCACGGCACCCGCACGACGTCGAATCCGTCGGCGCCATCGAGCTCTTCGGCGAGCAGTCGATCGGCCTCGTTGTCGAACACCCGCAATTCGTCGCCGGCGCGGTCGACGACGATCGCCGCGACCGGGTCTCCCGCGAGCGAGACGTGGGTGCGGGCGCCGTCGAGGTACCACGCGACCGACGCGTGCGAGCGGAGCACGATCGCGTCGACTCCGCGTTCATCGAGTACGCCAAGTACCCGCGCGCGTTTCGCGAGGCGGTCTGCGGCGCTCGTCGCGCCGGGCGCCGAATCGGCGCTCATCGCACGGGCCCCGTGCTCTCGCGGGCTTCGAGTCGCGGCCGATAGAGCACCGAGTGCTCGATCGGGCCACCGGCGATCAACGTGCGCAGTCGCGCCCACACCTGCGCGCCGATCTCGCCCCGCGGCACCGACATGCTCGTCAGCCGGGGCGTCGCATATCGCGACATCGGCACGTCGTCGAAGCCTGCCACCGAGAGCTCGCCCGGCACGTCGACGCCGAGTTCGCGCAAGCGGGCCATGAGGCCGAGGGCGACGAGGTCGTTGAAGGCGATGACCGCGGTCACTCCGCCCCGCGCGGCATCTCGCACCGCTTCGGCCGCGCCGTCGCCGTCTTCGGGACGGGATCCGCCCGGGATCAGGTCGATGCGCATCGACGGGTCGGCGGCGAGCGCCTCTTCGACGCCGCGCAGTCGCTCGGCGTTCGAGGCGCTCGTCGTCGGGCCGCTGACGTACGCGATACGACGGTGACCGAGACCGCTCAGGTGCTCGACGAGGTCGCGGATGCCGCGAACGTAGTCGACGCCGACGATCGGCACGTCGGCCTCGGGCAGGTGCCGGTTGACGACGACAACCGGCGCGACCCGCTCGACGAGGCGGCGGAGGCGCTCTTCAGGCATGCGCGGTGCGCAGAGCACGAGCGCGTCGCATCGCTGCCGCGCCTCGACGGCGATGGCCTCCTCATCGTCGACGAGCTCGGCGGTGTCGGCCACGAGCACGCGATAGCCATCGGATGCCGCGGCGAGACTGAGCCCCTTGAGGATGCCCTGGAACAACGGGTTCTCGAGGTCGGGCACGACCATCGCCACGGTGTCGTTGCGCCCGTGCACGAGGCTGCGGGCCGCGACGCTCGGCGAGTATCCGAGCGCGGCGACGGCGGCCTGCACGCTGCGCACGATCACCGGATCGACCGACTGCTTGCCGTTCAGCACACGGGACACCGACGCCTGCGAGACGCCGGCGCGCGCCGCGACGTCGGCGATCGTGATTGCGCGGCTGCGTTCGGCCATCGTGCACTCCTCTCGCGCCGCAGTGCGGCGAACTCTCATGGTCGCGTCTGGTCGAACAGATCGGGAAACCGGTTCCTCAGTGTAGCTGTCAGCTTGCCCAACGGATCAGGTTTCACTTAGGCTCTGGCAGAGAAAGCGGTTTCTCGAAACGTCAGGAGCACGGATGCGGATCCTGGTCACCGGATCATCGGGCAGGCTCGGCCGCACGCTCTGCGCGGGCCTCGCGGCATCCGGTCACACCGTCGTCGGCGCCGACCGCTCACCGGCCGGCCTCGCGGGCATCGACGAGCGCGAAGTCGACCTCCTCGACGGCGCCGCCGCGCTCGCGCTCATCGACGAGGTGCATCCCGACGCCCTCGTGCATCTCGCCGGCATCGCGGTGCCGTTCAGTGCACCCGAGCCCGAGATACTGCTGACCAACACGGCGCTGGCGCACGCCGTGCTCGACGCGGCGGCCGAGACGGGCGTGGGGCGCGTGCTCGCCGCGAGCAGTCCCACGCTGATCGGCTACAGCTCACCGGCGTGGCGGGCGTCTGCGGTGCCGATCGACGAGACGCACCCGGTCGAGCCCGCGAACGCCTACGCCCTCTCCAAGCTCGTCATCGAAGAGGCCGTGCGCATGTTCTCGCGAACCGCCGCCGGCGCGTACGGCTTCTTCCGCCCCTGTTACATCGTCTCCCCCGAAGAGTGGGCCGGTGCGCCCACCCAGCAGGGCCACACCATGGTCGAACGGCTCGATGACCCCGCACTCGCAGCGGTGAGCCTCTTCAACTACCTCGACGCCCGCGACGCGGCATCCTTCGTCGACGCCTGGCTCGCCGCGCCCGCCGAGGTCGTCGACGGAGAAGGGTTCTTCGTCGGCGCCGCCGACGCACTCGCGCGCACCCCGGTCGCCGAACTCTGGCGCGAGTTCGCCCCCGGCCTCGGCGAAGCGGCCGACCGACTGACCGGCACGAGCCCGGTGTTCGCGATCGACAAGGCCGCGGCGCTGCTCGGCTGGCGGCCCGAGCACGACTGGCGCAGCGAACTCGACGCAGTACCAGCACCCGCGTCAGCACCCGCGCCCGCCGTTGCGGCACATCCTGCCACACCGCACACACCGTTCACCGAACCGAGAGTTTCATGACCGCCGTACCCGCGCCCGTCTTCGACGGAGTGCTGTTCTTCCCCGTCACCCCCTTCTCGGCCGACGGCACCGTCGACCACGGCATGCTCGCCGAACACGTGACAAGCCGGCTGCCCTTCGGGCCGGGCGGAGTCTTCCCCGCGTGCGGCACCGGCGAGTTCCACGCCCTCTCGGCGAGCGAGGCGATCGAGGTCGTGCGCACGACCGTCACCGCGGTCGCCGGCCGGGTGCCGGTGATCGCCGGCGCCGGCGGTCCGCTCGGACATGCGATCGAACTCGCCCGCGGCGCTGCCGCAGCCGGCGCCGACGGCCTGCTCCTCCTGCCGCCCTACCTCGTCTCGGGCACCACCGACGGGCTCATCGCCTGGGTCGAAGCCGTCGCCGCGGCATCCGAGCTGCCCGTCATCGTCTACCACCGCGGCACCGCTCACTACACGGCAGACGCGATCACCCGGCTCGCCGCGAATCCGAAGGTCGTCGGCTTCAAAGACGGCACCGGCGACATCGGCCTCGCCCAAGAGATCGTGCTCGCCACCGAGGCGACCGGCCGCGAGCTGGCGTTCTTCAACGGGCTCCTCACCGCCGAGCTCAGCCAGGGCGCCTACCGCGGCATCGGCATCCCGCTCTACTCCTCTGCGGCGTTCGCGATGATCCCCGAAGTCGCCGCGCTGCACTACCGCGCGTACACCGACGGCGATGAGGAGACGCGGCTCCTGCTCCTGCGCGAGTTCTACGCCCCGCTCGTGCGCCTGCGTGACGAGACGCCCGGCTTCGGGGTGTCGCTCGTGAAGGCCGGGTTGCGACTGCGCGGCCTCGCGGTGGGCTCGGTGAGGCCGCCGCTCGTCGATCCCACGCCTGCGCAGGAGGCGCGACTGTCCACGCTCCTCGATTCCGGTCTCGCGCTGGCCGAACGCCTGAGCCCGGCCGCGGTGCGGTGAGTGACATGACGGCGACGGATGCCGCGGCGAACCGCGCGACAGGCATCGCCGATGCCGCCCGCACCGGCAGGGAAGACGGCGCGGCAGCGCCGGCCGGCACGACGACGATCCGGCGCATCGCGACCCGGCGCATCCGGGTGCCGCTCGGGCGCCCATGGGGGCCCGACGTGCGCGACCTCTCCCTCATCGAGGTCGTCGTCGAAGACTCCGCCGGCGACCTCGGCCATGGCTTCTCGTGGACCCCGTCGATCGGCGCCGCCGCAGTTCAGGCCCACCTCGACCATGACATCGCGGCATTCGCCGTGGGCCGGGCCGCTGACGCCGAGGCCCTGTGGCAGCCGCTCTGGATGGACCTCCACGAGGGCGGTGGTGGCGGCATCACGACGATCGCGATGGCGGGGCTCGACCTCGCCCTGTGGGATCTCGCCGCCCGCCGCGCCGGCGCCGGCATCACCGATCACCTCGGGCGCCGCCACGAGACCGCCGAGGTCTACGGCAGCGGCGTGAACCTGCACTACTCCCTCGACGAACTCGTCGCGCAGGCCGAGCGCTGGGTCGCTGCGGGATTCGACGCCGTGAAGGTCAAGGTCGGCAGCCCAGACCTCGCCGACGACGTGCGGCGCATCGCCGCGGTGCGCGAGGTCATCGGCTCCGATCGGCGGCTCATGATCGACGCCAATCAGCGCTGGAGCCTCGACGCCGCCGATCGTGCGATCGGCGAGCTCGCGGCCTTCGACCTCACGTGGATCGAGGAACCCCTGCGCGCCGACGACCTCGCCGGCCACGTCGCCCTCCGCGCGCGCGTCGACGTACCGATCGCACTCGGCGAGAACCTCTACACCCGCTACCGCTTCGCCGAGTTCATCGACGCCGGCGCCGTCGACCTCGTGCAGCCGAACATCGTGCGAGTCGGCGGCATCACCCCCTTCCTCGCCATTGCCGAACTCGCCCGCGAACGCGGAGTCGAACTCGCACCGCACCTGCTGCTCGAACTCTCGTCGCAACTTTCGCTCACCCTGCCCGGCGAACACCTCGTCGAAGCCGTCGAAGACGCGTCGTTCTCCGAGCTGGGCGCTCTTGCCGAGCCCTCGCCGATCGCGATCGAGGGCAACCGCGTGAGCACGACAGGTGGGCTCGGACTCGGCATCCGGTTCACCGACGATCGGGCGGATGCCGCGGCATCCGCTCACCTCACGGAGGAATCATGACCGACACCACCATCGCCCCCGATACCGCCACCGGCCTCGACGCAGTGGCCGACGCCGCCCGACGGGCGTTCTCGACCACGGTTGCCTCGACCGCAGCCGAGCGCGCCACCTGGCTCACCGCCGTGGCCGACGCACTCGATGCGAACGGCGCCGAACTCATCTCGGTCGCCGGCGACGAGTCGCACCTCGGCCTCCCCCGCCTCACCGGCGAACTCGCCCGCACGACCGCGCAACTGCGGCTCTTCGCCGAGGCGATCGTCGAGGGCTCCTACCTCGAGGCGACGATCGACCACCCGAGCGCCACGACCACGCCGCCGCGACCCGACCTGCGCCGCCTGCTGCGCCCGCTCGGTCCGGTCGCGGTGTTCAGCGCTTCGAACTTCCCGTTCGCCTTCTCGGTCGCCGGCGGCGACACCGCCTCGGCCCTCGCCGCGGGTTGCCCCGTCATCGTGAAGGGCCACTCGGCCCATCCGCGCCTCTCGCGCCGCACCGCCGAGGTCGTGACGGACGCGCTCACCGCGGCCGGCGCCCCCGACGGTGTCTTCGCCCTCGTCGAAGGACGCGAGACCGGCGTCGCCCTCGTGCAGCACCCGGCGGTGCGAGCCGTGGGCTTCACCGGATCGCTGCACGGGGGCCGGGTGCTCTTCGATCTCGCGTCAGGGCGACCCGACCCGATTCCCTTCTACGGCGAGCTCAGCGCGGTGAACCCCGTGCTCATCACGGCGGCGGCGATCGCGGCACGGGCCGACGAACTCGCGACGGGCCTCGCGGCATCCTTCACCCTCGGTGCCGGACAGTTCTGCACGAACCCGGGCGTCGTCTTCGTGCCCGCCGGCTCCGGATTCGCCGAGCGGGTCGGCCGCCTCGTGCCGACGGATGCCGCGCAGCCGATGCTCACCGACGGCATCGCCGCTGCCTACGCCAACGGGCTCGGCGAGCTCGCCGCCCGCCCCGACGTGTCGGTCGTCGCTGGCAACCCGGCGCAGCAGCCGGGCACGGGTTCGGCCGTCGTGCTCGCGACCACGACCGACGCTGTGCTCGCCGACCCCGCGGCACTGCTCTCGGAGTGCTTCGGCCCGACGACGCTCATCGTCGAGTACCGCGACGTCACCGACGCCCTCGCGGCGATCCGCGCTGTCGGCGGCAGCCTCACTGCGACCGTGCACGCCGAACCCGGCGAGGAACTCGGTGACATCCTCGCCGTGCTCACCGAGATCGCCGGCCGCGTGCTCTTCGCTGGCTGGCCGACCGGTGTCGCCGTGAGCTGGGCACAGCAGCACGGTGGGCCGTGGCCGTCGACGACGTCGATCCACACCTCGGTCGGAATGACCGCACTTCGCCGCTTCCTGCGCCCCGTCGCCTACCAGGACGCCCCCGAGGCGGCGCTGCCGCCCGAGCTGCGCGAGTCGAATCCGCTCGGCATCCCGCGCCGCGTCGACGGCGTGCTCACGCTCGGGCCGCAGGCCTCGTAGCGCCCGACGTACACCGCCGGTCGAGTAGCGCCCGACGTGCAACGCCGGTCGAGTAGCGCCCGACGAAGGAGGACGCGTATCGAGACCCCGCACCAGGTCTCGATACGCTCGCTGCGCTCGCTACCGACCAGCGCCAACGCCGCTCGCCTACACCCCCAGCTCGAGGTCGGCGATGAGCACCGGCTGGCCCGTCACGAGCGAGAGGTTGCCGGCGATACCGACCGAGACGGCCCTCACCCCATCGGCGTAGCCGGCGACCCGACCGAGCGGAGCGTCATCCGTCACTCGCTCGAAGACGTGTTGCAGCAGGTACGCGTCAGCAGCTTCTCGACGACGACGTCGGCGCCGGCCCTCAGCGACCGCACCACGTAGTCGGCGTGCGTGAGGTCGGGGGTGGTCACGATGACTCGGTCGATGCGTTCGTCGCGGATCATCCGCTCGAGGTCGCCGGGCGCGTACCGCTTCGGCGTCGGATGCCCCGCCGCCACGACCTCGCGCTCGTAGACGTCGAGTCGGCCCGGGTTCGAATCGCTCCATGCGACGAGCTCGGCGACCTCGGGCACGTGCTCGGCGCCGAGCACCGTGCCGGTGAGGGCTCCGACGTACATGCCGGCCCGGCTGCCGGTGCCGATGAGTCCGTATCGTTCCTGTGCCATCGCTCGCTCCACTTGGGTTGGGTGAGAAAGCGCTTCCTCGGCGATGCGGATCGAAACAGACTTACAAGCCAGCTCGCGTGGGAAAGCGCTATCTCGTAGACGCGTCATCTTCTACCAGCTCCGCACCATGCGGCCAAACCCTCCCGCTCGCGCGTCATGCTGCGCGATAGAGTCGAGCCGCCCGAGGGGGCGGACATTTCGGGAGGACCCATGACCGACGGCGGCATGACCACGAGCCGGCGAGCGCCGGCGACCTTGCACGACGTCGCACGCGAGGCCGGCGTCTCACTCGCCACGGCATCGCGCTCGCTCAACGGCAGCACCCGCAAGGTCAACGAGGAGTACCGCCAGCGCGTGCTCGCCGCCGCCGCGAAGCTCGACTACTCCCCGAACCTCTCGGCCCAAGCGGTCGCTCGCGGCACGTCGACGACCGTGGCCCTACTCGTCGCCGACATCGCCGACCCATACTTCTCGCAGATCGCGGCGGGTGTGGTGCGCGAGGCCGATCAAGCGGGCCTGATCGTCACGATGGCCGCGACCGAGCGTGACCCCGAACGCGAGCTCGAGCTCGTTCGCAGCCTCAGGGGGCAGCGACCCCGGGTCATGATCCTCGCCGCCTCGCGCCGCGACGACGACCCGACGTCGGCAGCGCTCGCCGAGGAGCTGCGCGCCTTCGAGGCCAACGGCGGACGCGTCGCGTTCATCAGCACGAATGACCTGCCGTTCAGCACGCTGAGTCTCGACAACACCGCGGGCGGCGAAGCGCTCGCCCGCGCCCTCGTCGATGCTGGATACCGAAACTTCGCCGCGATCACCGGCGCAGAGGGCCTGCGCACGGCTGACGACCGGCTCACCGGGTTCCTGGCCGGCCTCGCGGCATCCGGTCTCGCCATCGCTCCGTCGCTCATCGTGCGCCCCGCCTTCACACGTGACGGCGGATACGACGGCATGCGCACCCTCATCGAGCGCGGCCTCGGCGACACCGAACTCGTCTTCGCCGTCAACGACGTCATGGCGGTCGGCGCGATGTCGGCGATCCGTGACGCCGGACTCGTGCCGGGGCGCGACCTCGCGGTCGCCGGCTTCGACGACATTCCGACGGTGCGCGACGTCACGCCGCCGCTCAGCACGGTGCGCATCCCGCTCGAAGAGGTCGGCCGGCGGGCGTTGCGCCTTGCGCTCGGCGAATCGTCCGACACCGACGAGCAGCCCGTGCCGACCGAGGTCGTGCTGCGCGATTCGACTCCGGTCCGCTCGCGCTGACCGCGCCGCCCGCACGCTTCACTCACCTCGAGACCACTCGTGTTGCACGGGGACGCGGATGTCCGCGGTCCGGTGCGACACCAATGGTCTCGAATGCGCTGCGGCTGGTGGATTCTCGGGCAGCGGAGGCCTCGGGGTCAGCCGGACTCGAGGCATCCCGGCGCGTCGTCAACGCGACCGAAAGGGCAGTTGGTGCTGCAATGATCACGCCAGAGCAACACCAACCGCCCTTTCGACGCGGGCGACGCACGGCGAGCCACGAATCACCAACCACGAACCACGAACCACGAGCCACGAGCCACGAAAGTGTTGCGAAATGGCGTCCCACTCATTTACACGCGGGTAAACGCTTTCCGCAGCGACGCGGCGGCCTCCGCCACCCGCTCCCGGCTCGAACAGGACACACCACCGTGGCAGCGCAGATCTCCCCGCAGGCCCAGCAGACCCCGCCCACCCCCGAGGCAAGGCGATCTACACCGAGAAGCCCACCGCGGAGGCCCTCGCCGAGCTCTCCCCCGACGCGCAGGCGGCCGGTGTCATGCTGGCGATCGAGCCGCTGCATCCGATGTACGCCTCCCACCGCGCCGTCGTGTCGACGCTGCAGCAGGCGCTCGACCTCGCCGCCCCCTTCGACCCCTCGGTCGTGGGCGTGACGGTCGACACCTTCCACGTCTGGTGGGATCCCGAGGTGCTCCCGCAGCTCGCCCGCGCCGGCGCCGAGCGGCGCATCGCCACGTATCAGGTCTGCGACTGGAAGACCCCGCTGCCCGCCGACGTGCTGCTCGGGCGTCACTACCCTGGCGAAGGCGTCATCGACTTCGCTCTGCTCACCGCGGCGGTCGAGGCGACCGGGTACACCGGCGACATCGAGGTCGAGATCTTCAACCAGGCGATCTGGGATGCCCCATGGCCCGAGGTCGCCGCCCGCTCCGCATCGGCGTTCAACGCCGCGATCGTGCCGCACCTCGCGGCATCCGTCACCGCCTGACGCTGCCCGCGCGCTCGGCGATCAGCGCGGCGACCCCCGCGAGCACGCGCCCGACGCCGAATCGCAGCGCTTCGTCACGTGCCCCGTCGTGCGCGGCCTCCGCGAAGGCGCCTGCGGTCTGCGGATACGTGTCGGCGCGAGCGGCGAGGATCTCGGCGAGGGCCGCCGCGAGATCGCCCTCGGGCGTCGAGGATCGTGCACCTTGCCGAACGATCGACATCACGTGCCCGACGAGCAGGGTGAGCACGTCGAGCTTCTCGCCGCCGTGCAGCGGAAGACCCGCCATCGCGGCCAGGCCCACCTCGAACCAGGCGAGTTCGCCCGGGCCGGGCGTGTGCGGTCGCTGCACGAGTTCGACGGCCCAGGGGTGGGCGAGCGTACGCGTGTGGATGCCTCCGGCCCACGCCGTCAACGCAACGCGCCAATCCGCCCCCTCGGTCGCGGCGGGCACGCCGAAGGCCGTGTCGAGCATGACCGCGTCGAGCTCGGCGCGACCGGGAACGTAGCGGTAGAGCGCCATCTTCGTCGTTCCGAGTCGATCGGCGACGCGCTGCATCGTGACCTCGTCGAGCCCGGCGTCGTCGGCGATGTCGATCGCGGCCTCGGCGACGCCGTCGAGGGTGTACTTCGGCTTGGGCCCCGGCCGCCGCTGCATCGACCGCGGCGGCTCGGCCCAGAGGATGGCTGCGGTTCCGGCTGCTGACGCCGTGATCTGCTCACGCTCGGTCATCGGGTCCTCCTCGAACGCTATTTGCGTCCATCGTATGCGATTCTGTTACTGTGTCCATTAGACGCAATTACTGAACGGAAGGAAACACTCATGGCAGCCACGAAGATCCTCATCTCCGGTGCGAGCATCGCCGGCCCCGCATTGGCGCGGTGGCTCGGCCGCAACGGCTTCGACGTGACGGTCGTCGAAAAGGCCCATGCGGTGCGCCCCGGAGGCCAGGCCGTCGACTTCAAGGGACGCACCCATCGCGAGCTCCTGGTTCGCATGGGAATCCTCGACGACGTGTACGCGGCGCAGACCGCGAAGACCGATTGGCGCATGGTCGACGCGAACGACCACGTGAACGCCGTCGTGCCAGGCGAGTTCATCGGCGGCGACGTCGAGATTCCGCGCGGTGACCTCGCCGGCATCCTGCATCGACTCTCCGCCGCCGACGCCGAGTACGTGTTCGACGACGAGATCACCGCGATGGCCGAGACGGTTGCCGGCATCGACGTCGCCTTCGCGCGCCGGCCGAGCGAACGATTCGACCTCGTCATCGGGGCCGACGGCGTGCACTCCGCGGTGCGACGCCTGGCATTCGGGCCCGAGGAGCAGTTCGTCGAGTCGCACGGGTACTACTACGCGATCGCGAGCGGAGAAGCGCCGCTCGGCGACCTCGAGACGCGGCTCGCCAGCGGGCGCGGGGTCGCCTACGGCTACAACGAGCCCGACCGACTGGCGCTCCTCGGAGGCCAGAAGGCGCCGAACCTGTTCGTCTTCCGAGCCGAACACGCCGACTACGACCGGCGCGACACCGCATCGCAGCGCGCCTTCCTCGAGTCCGCCTTCGCGGGAGTCGGATGGCGGGTGCCCGCCGCGCTCGCGGCGAGCAGAGGGGCATCCGATTTCTACCTCGACGGTCTTGCGCGCACGCGCATGACGTCGTTCACCCGGAGTCGTGCCGCGCTCGTCGGCGACGCCGGCTATGCGAACACCCTCGGCGGGTTCGGCACGGGGCTCGCCCTCATCGGCGCGTACATCCTCGCCGGCGAGCTGATCGCCGCCGGCGGCGACCATGAGGCGGCGTTCGCGGCGTACGACCGCCGCATGCGCAAGCCCACGAAGATCGCCCGCTCCGGCAACGCCGGCCCCTTCCTCGCACCATCGTCGTCGTGGCGCATCCGGATGCGCGACTGGACGTTCGCGAACCCCCTGATGTACCGCTCGATGATGTGGATGACCGACACGTTCGCGACGGACGACAGCATTCCCGACTACCGGATGCGGTGACGGCCGGCGGGCCACCACGTCCCGCACAGGCGGCCGAGCCCCCGACTACGATGGATTGATGTCGTTCGACCTGCAGGGCTTCCCCGCCGATTCCGCGGCGTTGGCCACGCTCGCTGCGAAGGGCCTCGCGTACCGACTCGTCGATACGACCGACGTCGCCGCCACCTCGGCGTGGGTGCAGGCCGACTTCCGCGGCTTCCACCACGCGCGTCCGCGTCAGATCGACCTCGACTTCGACCTCGGGATGCTCGCCGACCGTCGCGTGCACGGTGTCTACGACCCGACGATCGCCGATCCGGCGGTGCCGGTCGCCACCGTCTCGAGCTGGCCCACGGGCCTCAGCGTGCCCGGCGGCCGCAGCGTCGACGCGTGGGCCGTGAGTTCGGTTACCGTCTCACCGACGCATCGGCGCCGCGGCATCGCCCGGGCGCTCATGCTCGCGGAGCTCGCGAACGCACGCTCGGCGGGCGCCGCACTCGCGATGCTCACGGCGACCGAGGCCACGATCTACGGCCGGTTCGGCTACGCTCCGGCCGCGCGTGCGGCGACGGTGTTCGTCGATCGCCGTCGGGCGCACTGGATCGGGCCGGATGCCCCGGGCCGCGTGCAGTTCGTCGATGCGACCTCTCTGCGCGAGATCGCACCGGCGCTCGCCAGGCGCTCCGTCGCGCGCACGCCCGGCGAGATCGATCGCTGGCCGGGACTCCTCGACCGCGTGCTCGGACTCCACGACCCCGAGGGCGAGCGTTCGCGTTCGCGGCGAGCTGTGCGCTACGACGACGAGCGCGGCCAGCCGCAGGGTTTCGCCGTCTTCCAGATCACCCGCGAGCCGAACGAGCCGGGTGTCGCGGAGTTCGATTTCCTCGCCGCGGCCACCGATGACGCCGAGCGGGCTCTGTGGCGATTCCTCGTCGAGCAAGACTACGTGTCAGGCACGCGCGGCTTGCTGCGTTCGGTCGACGAGCCGCTGCCATGGCTGCTCGAAGATCCTCGTGCTGTGACCGTCTCCGACGTCGTCGACCACTTGTGGCTGCGCATGATCGATCCGGTCGCTGCGCTCTCCAAGCGCCGATACAGCACGCCCGGGCGTCTGATCATCGAAGTCGACGATCCGGTCGGCATCGCGGGCGGGCGATTCGATCTCGTCGTCGACGACGGCGGCAAGGCCGAGGTGACCGCGATCGAGACGACGGATGCCGCGGCATCCGCTCGGGGCGTTCGCAGCATCCGCCTCGGGGCCCGCGAGCTCGGCGCGATCTACCTCGGCGGGGTGCACCCGTCGGTGCTGGCGCGGGCCGGACGCATCGTCGAGCTCGTTCCTCGATCGATCGACCTCGCCGACCGTATGTTCGCGTCGCAGCGAACCCCGCATCTCAGCATCTGGTTCTGATCTCAGGGGCAACCCTGATGAGGAATCCTCAGTTCAGCGCGTAGCGTCGCGCTCGTCAACAGCCGTGACTGCGACGAGATGGAAGCCCCGACTCCGGCGATCGAACCGCCGGTACATCCGTGCGTTTGCGACGTGTCTGAAGGGCCAGAGCCATGCAACATGCGAACGCGCACTCCATCGTGCCATTGAACGTCCCCCACTCGAGAAGCCACGAAGGGCGCTTCGGTCGCCTCTTCGGTCGCGGATTCACCACGTGGTCGCCACCGGGCGCTACTGAGGCCGAGAAGTCGCTCGCGATCAGCACCTTCGCGGTCGACCAGATGTTCACCGACGACCCGCTGCCCGAGAGCGCCACCCCCGTCGGGTACACCTACTTCGGGCAGTTCATCGATCACGACATCACCTTCGATCCGCAGTCGAGCCTGACCAAGCACAACGACCCCGACGGGCTGCAGAACTTCCGCTCGCCGCGGTTCGACCTCGACAGCCTCTACGGCCGCGGGCCCGACGACCAGCCGTACCTGTACGACCGCGCCCGTTCGCTGCATGACGGCTACCACGGGTTCCTCAAGGTCGGAACGGGCGAGTCCCCGAAGGAGCCGGATCTGCAGCGCAATGCCGACGGCGTCGCCCTCATCGGCGATCCCCGCAACGACGAGAACCGCGTCGTCGGTCAGCTGCAGCTCGCGTTCGTACTCGCGCACAACAGCACGCTGCAGAAGCTCGCGGATGCCCCGGATGCGGGGCTTCGATCGGGCCACGAGTTGTTCCTCGAGGCGCAGCGCATCACCGTGTGGTTCTACCAGTACCTCGTGTGGAACGACTTCGTCTCGAGGATCGTCGCACCGTCGGTGTTCTCGAAGGCGATCGCCTTCGACGAGGATGCCGGGGACGGCGATGGGCCCTTCTACACCGTGACCTACGGCCTCAAGGACGTCTACGACTGGAGCGAGAACCCGTTCATGCCCGTCGAGTTCTCCACGGCGGCCTACCGCTTCGGGCACTCCATGATCCGAGCCGAGTACCAGTTGAACTTCCCGATCCAGGGCGGCATCGGTGCACCGTTCGGCAAGCCGATCTTCTCGACGCCGGGTGTCATCCAGCCGATCCAGCCCGTGCCGGGGCCGTCCGACCTGCGCGGAGGCTCACCGCTACCCGACCGGCACTCGCTGCAGTGGGACTGGTACTTCAGGTTCCCGTCCTCGGGCGGTCCGTTCCCGCAGCTGGCGCACAAGATCGACACCCACCTCAGCAAGGCGGTCTTCACGATCCCGGGCGGACCGACGCCGAATCCGCTGGCCGAACTCAACATCCGGCGCGGATGGCGCATGGGCCTGCCCCCCGCGACGGAGGTGGCGCACGCGCTGCACATCCGCCCGCTCGAGGGCCTCGACCCGCTGGAGGAGTCGCTCTGGGTCTACATCCTCAAGGAGGCAGCCGAGCAGGCCGACGGCGAGCACCTCGGCGCCGTCGGTTCGACGATCGTCGCCGCGGTGTTCTCGGGGCTGCTGCGCGGCGACGCGTTCTCGTACCTCAACCGCGACCCGCATTGGACGCCCGCGAAAGAGCAGGCCGGCGGCACCGCGCTGTTCGAGAAGATCTCGCTCGACCCCGAGAAATGGGAGATCACCGACTTGCTGAAGGCCGCGGGCGTGCCGATCACCGGAGACGACATCGACGCCCTGTTCGCCTGAAGAACTGGGCCGAATCATCCGACTCGGCGAACGGTGCCGGGGCTACATGTTGTCTTGGCGGGGGAAGACGACCTTCTGCACGATGATGATGAGCGACGCCGCGACGGGGATCGCGACGAGCGCGCCGAGTACGCCGCCGAGCGTGCCGCCCGCGACGGCCGCGATCACGACGAGTGCGCCGGGCACCGCGACGGCGCGGTTCATGATGCGCGGGCTCAGCACGTAGGCCTCGACCTGCATGTAGATCAGGTAGTAGATGGCCGCGGCGAGCGCGGTCGCCGGCGACGCCGCGAATGACACCAGGGAGATGATGACCGCGCCGCTGAGTGTACCGATGAGGGGCACGAGCGAGAAGAGGAACGCGATGAACGCGAGCAGGATCGGCGCCGGCGCCCCGATGATGGAGAGGTAGATGAGGCTCAGCACGCCGTTGATCGCACCGAGGGTGACCTGGCCGATGACGTAGCGACCGACCGAGCTCGTGATCTCCTCCGACACGTCACGGAAACCGCTTCGCGAGCTCGCGGGCACGAATCGCGCCGCGTACCGCTTCATCGAGTCGAGGGAGGCGAGGAAGTACAGGGTGAGGATGAGCACGATCGTCGCGCCCGTGAACCCGCCAGCGATGCCGGCACCGACGGCGAGGATGCCGCCGCCGAGCGAGCCCAGGTTCGCGGGGTCGGCGAGCCACTTGCCCGCGGACTCGATCGCGTCCTGGATGGCGTGCTCGCTGCCGCCGAGGGTGTTCAGCCAGGCCACGAAGTCGCTGTTCTGCACGTTCTTGAGGATGTCGTCCCAGTTGTTCACGATGTTCGTGGTCTGTTGGACGACGATCGGCACGATCGTCGCGATGAGTCCGACGAAGATGCCGATCACCCCGACGAACACGATGACGATCGCGACCCACCGCGGCATGCCTCGCCGTTGCAGCCAGCTCACGATGGGATCGAGGCCGAGCGCGAGGAAGAGCGCGAGCGCCACGTAGAGGATGACCGTGCCCAGCTGACCGAGGATGCTGCCGAGGAGGAGTGCGAGCAGCACCCCGAGCGCGCCGATGAAGCCGATGCGGAATGCTCGGATCCTCAACTCGGGCCCTCGGGAGCCCGCGTCGCTCGTGATCTGCGCCGCGGCAGGCGCTGTCTCCGGCGCTGGTTCCGGCGCCACTCGCTTCGTTCGGATCCGCATGAGTCCGACGGTAGCGGCAAGCTGCCCAGCGAGCACGTGGTTGACTCGGCGAGTTCGATCCGATAGTGCACCCCCGGCAACGGCTGGAATGTAGGACATCAGTCGGTATGTAGGACGTTCCTGCGCGCGAACGTCCTACATACCGCCTCGTGTCCTACACAACTCGGAGGAGCCGCGGCGACCGACTCAGCCGAGCCCCGACGGCGGCATCACCTCGCCCTGCAGCGTGCGCACCCAGCGGTCCCCCGTCGCCCGGAACTCCGCACGTGTCGCGAAACGATAGTGGTGGGCCCGGGCGCGCACCCAGCGGGGCGCCGACCCCGCGAACGGGTCATGCGCGAGCAGCGCGAGCGTCGAGGCATCCGCTTCGAGCAGGCGAAGCAGGAACACCTCGAACCAGGGCTCCCACATCCGCCCGAGCGGCAGGAACCACATGAGCCAGTCGAGCCGCAGATGGTACGGCGCCCACTGCCGCGGCACGGCGCGCAGCGGCCCGGGTTTGCCCTTGAAGCCGTATTCGCGCCAGTCGGCGTCGTCATCGGGCGCGTCGGCCAGCGTGCCCTCGATGACGATCTCGATGCGCCGCTTCGTCACAGTGCCGAAGGCGCCGTAGGCGTTCACGAGCATCCAGCGGTTGAACGACGCGTTCATGAGCTGACGGCGCGAGAAGAGGTTCTTGATCGGCCAGAAGCTCAGCACGACGAGCAGGGCGGATGCCGCGAGCACCACGATCGCCCACCAGAGCGGCGTCGCCGCGGCATCCGTACCGAGTTCGACCGGAATCGCCGGGATCAGCCAGTGCCAGGCCGAGTCGGTGATGGCGGATGCCGCGAGCACGACCGTGATCCAGTTGAGCCACGCGAAATTGCCGGTGACGATGAGCCAGAGCTGCGTGAGGATGACGATCGCCGCGGCCGTCGAGCCCACGGGCCCCGGCACGAACAGCAGGAACGGCACGACGAGCTGCGCGAAGTGGTTGCCGAGCACCTCGCTCTTGTGGAACCAGCGCGGCAGCAGGTGCGCCTGGCGACTCAGCGGATTCGGCATCGGCTGCGTCTCGTGGTGGTACATGAGCGCCGTGAGGTCGCGCCACTCACGCCCTCCGCGGATCTTGATCATGCCGGCACCGAATTCGAGCCGGAACACGAGCCACCACACGGCGACGATGATCGTGACGGGCGGCGGCGTCTCGTTCGAGCCGAGGAATGCGACCGTGAAGAGCGCTTCGCAGAGCAGCATCTCCCACCCGAAGCCGTAGAAGGTCTGGCCGACGTTCACGATCGAGAGGTACCCGATCCAGAGCGCGAGGAAGACGAGCATCGGCAGCCAGGGCGGGCCGAGCTGTGGAAGCCCGACCACGACGGATGCCGCGAGCACGAGCCCGGCGACGGCGAGCACCACGAGGCGCCGATCGGTGTAGCCCCAGCGGAAGAGACTCGGTCCGCGCAAGCGCGGCGCGAGCCGGAGCAACTCGGGCACTGGCAGGAAGCCGTGCTCGCCGAGGAGCGGCCGGAACTGGTTCAGCGTCGACAGGAACGCGACGAACGCGAGCGCGCCGACGCCGCGCTGCAACACCTGGCGCGCGATCTCGTAGTCGTGCGCGTCGAACCAGTCGAGCCAGTCCACACCCTCACGCTACGCCCGTCGCCCCTGTTGGTTGAGCCCGTCGAAACCCGCCCACCGTGGAAGTTCCCCAGCTGCGGGTTGAGCCCGCTTTTGCGAGTACTCCCGGCGTAGCTTCACCGGTTGCTTCACAATCGGTCGTTCTTCACACCCCTGAAGGTCTCAGAGCTATTGAAGCGAAGGCGCTCTCCATCAATTGTGTATTGCTTACTGTATTGCACCCTTGATACATTCGTCATACACAAAGGAGGCGCACTTTGGATGTCATCAGCGACATGATTGCACACGTCCTGCCCTCGACCTGGCTCGCGGCAGCAGTGCTCGTTGCGCTGTCGGTAGTTGCGCTTGTCGCGGTCCAATTGCGCCCCGTCCGCCGACTGCTAACAAATTGGTTCGTCCGGCATATCGACGTGGAAGTGCCGGCTTCGATCACCTCGGGTCTGATGATCAGCGAGCACAGACGGGTCTCGGGAGCGGTGTTAGGAGGGATCATCGGACTTGCAGCTGCCACCTTTTTCGTCTACTTCGTCGGCGCCGATCGAGCTCAACCAGCCACACTCTTTCTGCTTGGCTCGTACGCAGTGAGCGCGGTGGTTGGGCGCTCAATCGCGTCCTGCATCGGAGCTCTGTCAATCACTTCTTCCACCGTTCGAGTTGCAAACGTGCGTCACCGCGAGATGCTGGACTACCTTCCGGCGTGGGCAGGCATCACAACTCGAGTCACAGTGGCGCTGTCCGTCGCAGTGTTGGCGATACTCGCCCTCTCACCCCTGCTTTGGCAAGTCGAGCTCGCTGTATTTCCAGCCTCCTTCAGCGTGGCCGCCATTGTTACCGCGCTGGCCGTCGTCTCGCTCATCGCATTCGAGGCTGGCTCTCGCCTCATTGCCCGCTCCCCCCAGCGGCAGGACTCAGAAGTCACGTTGGCGTGGGATGACGCACTTCGTTCGTCGGCTGTCCGAGATCTCGCTTCGGCGACGTGGTTGCTAGGCCTATTCGGTCTATTCTTCGGATTCGGGGAGGTCGCACTCGCGCTGTCGCCCGCCCAACCGCCGGCCATAGCAAGCGCGTCGGCGTTCAATATTGTTGGGACAACGGCTTTGATCGCTGTGATCGGCGTAACACTTCACCCACGCACTCGCACGTATGCATTCCGTCGACTTCACCCGGAGTTGATTGGAAACAGTGCCCGGTGATCATCAGTGTGGACGCCTCCTCAGCAACACCGCCCTTCGACCAGGTACGAGTGCAGCTGATCTCAATGATCAACTCGGGCGCTCTGATGCCTGGCACTCGTTTGCCGACAGTGCGCGCTCTGGCCGCGGATCTGCACCTGGCACCAAATACGGTCGCGCGGGCCTACAAAGAACTCGAGGAAGCGAGATTCGTCCATACCCGGGGCCGAGCGGGCACCTTCGTGGCAGCCGGAAGTGACAGTTCAAAAACGCAGGCCATGGAGGCGGCGCGCGAATACGCCGAAACGATGCAGAGCCTTGGGGTATCCCCCGCTGACGCGATCAACTTCGCCACAGCTGCACTCACAGCCACCGGCAGCGTTTCACTCGCAAGCCCGATGGAGCTCCAACCTCGGAGCGACGTCGCCGCCAGCGGCGAGCAGATTCCCGCCAACGCGACCTGAAAGTCACGGGTTGAGCCCGTCGAAACCCGCCCACTGTGGAGGTTTCGGCAAGCTCAACCCACAGACGCGTCAGCGAATGCCGAAGCGCTCTCGCAGCGCGAGCTTCGCGGCGAACCAGCCGTTCATACCGTGCACGGCGGGCCCGGGCGGTGTCGCGCTCGAGCAGAGGTACACGCCGTCGACCGGCGTGCGCCACGGCGCGGTCGAGACGACCGGCCGTTTCACGAGTTGCGCGAACGAGAGCTCGCCTGCGTAGATGTCGCCGCCGAGGTAGTTCGGGTTGTACCGTCCGATCTCCGCCGCCGAGCTCGCGGCAGAGGCGAGCACGACGTCACGGAATCCGGGCGCGAACCGCTCGACCTCGGCGGTCACGAGTTCGGTCGCGTCGAGTGTCGAGCCCGCCGGCACGTGCGTGTACGCCCAGAGCACATGCTTGCCCGCCGGCGCACGGCTCGGGTCCGCGACCGTCGGCTGGGTGACCAGCACATACGGATGCCGCGGCGCCCCGCTTCCCCCACCACCGGCCGGCACCCCGGGCTGAAACCCCCGCGACACCGCGTTCTCGGCGGCGGCGATCTCGGCCCTGCTGCCGCCGAGGTGCACCGTCGGCGCCAGCCCGACCTCGGCATTCGCCCACGGCACCGGGCTGCTGAGCGCGAAGTCGACCTTCGCGACCCCCGATCCGTAGCGGTAGCGGCGCAGGGCGCGCGCGTACCGCGCAGGGAGGTCGGCGGTGAAGAGCAGCTCGGGCGAGGTGTCGAGCAGCACCGCGCGGGAGCCCGCCACCTCGGACAGCGAGGTCACCGCGGCATCCGTCACGATCTCGCCGCCGCGCTCTCGGAGCTCGTCGGCGAGCGCATCCGCGATCGTCTGCGAGCCGCCGACCGGCAGGCCCCAGCCGACCCCGTGCCCGTGCATTGCGAGCAGCAGCCCCGCGCCCGCCGAGGCGAGTGAGGGCATGCCGCCCGCGGCATGCGCTACGGCGCCCGTGAAGAGGGCGGGTGCCACGTCGTCGCGGAAGCGCGCGTTCCAGGCGGGGCTGCCCTGCTCGAGGGCGCGCAACCCGAATCGCACGGCGGCGATCGGGTCCCGTGGCACACGCAGCAGCTGCGAGCCGGTGAAGTCGACGACCCCGCGGCTCCGCGCGAGGAGCGGGGCGATCAGTTGCCGCCATGCCCGGCCGTCGACGCCCAGGCCATCGACGGTGCGGTCGAGGTCGCGCCAGGCGAGCCCTGCGCGGCCCCCGTCGAGCGGGTGCGCGTAGGACAGCTCGGGCACGATCCATTCGATGCGATCGAGCAGGCCGAGCTTCTTGAACACCGGCGAGGCGAGCGCGGCAGGATGCACCGCCGAACACACGTCGTGCAGGAACCCGGGCAGCGTGAGCTCCGTTGTGCGCAGCCCGCCGCCGATCGTCGGCGCAGCCTCGAGCACGCGCACCGAGAGCCCGGCGCGGGCGGCGAGCACTGCGGCGACGAGCCCGTTGGGCCCGCTGCCGACGACGGTGACGTCGATCATGCGCTCACGTCGATCATGGGATCAGAACGAATTGAGGTAGACCCACGGCAGTCGGTCCATCATGAGTCGGTGCCGGTTGCCCTCGGCATCAGGAGCGTCGTCGGGCACGGCCGGCTCGCGATCGCGGTGCTTCTGCTCGTCGGCGTACTCGTCGTCCTCCTGCCAGAGGATCGTCGATCCGCCGTGCGCGATCTTCGCGACGTAGGGCCGCACCTCACCGCTGCGCAGTTCGGCAAGCGCTTCGTCGACGGATGCCGCGTGCGCCAGTCCGTGCAGGGTCACGTAGGTGGGCGGCCAGAGCGTCATCGATCCGGCGGTGTGGCGATCGAGCGCGTCGCTCGGGCGCAGCCATTCGGCGGCGGCGACCTCATCGGGTGCGAGCCGCAATTCGCCGTCGGGCACCCGCACGGCGAAGAACGTCGTGGTGAGCTGCTTGGGTGAGCCCTTCGGCGGCGTCCAGCGCGAGAACGGCACGAGCTCGGCGGGGTCGAGCACGAGGCCGACCTCTTCACGCGTCTCGCGCACGGCGGCGCGGCGAGCGGCGTCGATTCCGTCGATAGAGCCCCCCGCCGCATCCGTTTCGTCGACTGCGCCACCCGGGAAGACCCACGCACCGGCGAACGAACCTCGATCGCGTGGCCGCTCGGCGAGGAGCACCTCGAGCCCGCGCTCGCCGTCACGCAGCAGCACGACGGTTGCAGCGGACCCGGTGGTGGCCGGGTCGGTCAAGGATTCGAGATCGCTGTCCATGCCCTCAGACTAGGCCGCGGATTGCTCAGGCGCACCGGTCGCTCACTCTCCCGCCGAGCCGCGGGATACACTGCCCGGATGGATCAGGACACCGGCCCCGGCGAGCGCGTGTCGACGTTCGCACGGCTCGTGCTCGCGCCCAACGCCGGGCCGATGACCCTCGACGGCACCAACTCCTACGTGTTGCGAGCGCCGGGTTCGGCGGGCGTCGTCGTGGTCGACCCGGGCCCTGCCGATGCCGCGCATCTCGCGGCGCTCGCGAGCGCCGGCCCGGTCGAGCTCGTGCTCGTCACGCACCACCATGCCGATCACTCCGAGTCGCTCGAAGCGTTCCATGCGCTGACGGATGCCCCGGTGCGCGCGATCGACCCGGCGCTCTGCATCGGCGGGGCGCCGCTGGCCGACGGCGAACGCATCCACGCCGCCGGACTCGAGATCGAGGTGATCACGACCCCCGGCCACACGGCGGACTCGGTGTGCTTCGCCCTTGCCGCCGACGTCATTGCGAGTGCGACTGCGGGATCATCCGGAACCGTGCTCACAGGCGACACGATCCTCGGCCGCGGCACGACGATCATCGCCGATCCCGACGGCGCCCTCGGCCCCTACCTCGACTCGCTCGAACGGCTGCGCGGCGCCGGCACGCCGGGTCCGGTGGGCGTGCTGCCCGGTCACGGACCCGCGCTGCCCGACCTCGCGGCGATCTGCGACGCCTACCTCGCCCACCGCGCCGAGCGCCTCGAACAAGTGCGGAACGCCCTGCGCGCGATCGGCTCGGACGCCTCGGTCGGCGCTGTCACCGACGTCGTCTACGCCGACACGGATGCCTCGGTGCGAAGCGCAGCCGAGGCATCCGTTCGAGCGCAATTGGCCTACCTGCGGCAGCAACCGCTCGCCTGACCTGATCAGGCGACGAGTGCGAGTCCCGCGTTCCAGCCGACCTTCTCCTGCACGGCGAGGGTGAGCTGCAAGAAGCCGATGGACTCGAGCTCGCGTGCCCGCGAGAGGCGGCCCGCGTCGACCGCGACCACGCCGCCCGCACGCACGATGTCGGCGAGTGCTCGCTTCGCGTCGTCGTCATCGCCGGCGATGAGCACGGTGGTGGGGTTCGAACCGATGGTCTTCGCGGCCAGGGTGGCGGCGAAGTTCGTGTTGAAGGCCTTGAGCACCTTCGAGTCGGGCAGGGCTGCGGCGAGCTCGTTCGCGGCTGAACCGTCGGCGGGAACGACGAGACCGTCGAAGGTCTCGAAGTCGAGCGGGTTCGTGATGTCGACGACGATCTTGCCGGCGAGTTCGGCGCCGCGTGCGGCCACGATCTCGGCGAGGGCGGGGTGCGGCACAGCGAGCACCACGATGTCGCCGGTGATCGGCTCGACTGTGTCGCGGCCGACGTACTCGACGGTGTTTCCGCCAGCGGCCACGATGCCTCCGATGGCCGTACCCATGTTGCCGTTTCCGATGATGCTGACGGTCGTCATGTTGATCCTCTCAGCGCCGTTCGACGCGATTACTTGTCCCGACAACCATCACCATACGCGGAATCAGTTGTCGCGTCAACCAATGAGGTAGACTCGCGGATATGACGGATGAGACGCGGTGGCTCGACCCCGAAGAATCCGCCGCGTGGGTGCGCCTCGTGGCGCTCGCCGAGCTGCTCCCCGGCGCCCTCGATGCGCAACTGCTGCGCGATGTCGGACTCACGCACTTCGAATACGGCGCACTCATGGCGCTCGCGTCGGCACCGACGCGCACCATGCGCATGACCGTACTCGCGTCCAGCACGAACGCGACGCTCCCCCGCCTCTCCCATGTCGCCCGCCGTCTCGAGGAGCGCGGCCTCATCGAGCGCTTCCCCTGCCCCGAAGACCGTCGGGCGACGAACGCCAAGATCACCGATGCGGGTCTCGCACTGATCGCCGAAGCCGCCCCGGGCCACGTCGCGACCGTGCGAACGAAGGTGCTCGACGCGCTCGCACCCGAGCAGCTCGAGCAGCTCTACGACATCGCCGGCGCCGTGCTCGCACGACTCGACCCCGACGGGCGGCTCGCTGCGACCTCATGCCAGTTCAGCGAGGGCCCCGTCACCCCCGTCAACTGATCCGATTCGGTCTACCCGCACATCGAGAGTGCGCTAGATGTCGGAATCCGGCGCCGAAAACGACAGTTGGCGCACTCTCGACGGGCGGCGGGACGACGGGCGCGATGGGCGCGCGCGGTGGGGGGTGGTCGGAGAGGTAGTGACGATGTGCACTCGGGAACGCGCGCTCAGCGCGGTTCGTAGGTGAGGCAGTCGGCGTCGTCGCTCCCGGGCCCGATGCGAACGGATGCCGCGGTGCACTCGAGCTTCGAGTTGTGGATGCACTCCGACCGCTGGCAGGCCCCGACGTGCGTCACGACCTTGTCGAGTCCGCCCTTCTCTCCGAGCGGGATGAACGTGGCGCACTCGGCATCGCCGACGGAGCCGCCGATCGTGACCGCGGCCGCGTGGCAGTGGGAGTGGTCGTTGTAGGAACATCCGGCCACCGAGCATTCGGCAACGGCGGGCAGTTCGTCGAGCGTCATGCTCATGGTGACCTCCAGTGCGGTGCGCGGCTTTTCGTTGGGGCGATAGTACGCCCGCGCGTGTCGGCCGCACAGCGTCTCCGGGACAAGTTTCCGCAGATCATCGCCACTTTCTTCTGAGGCGAGGCTTACCTATCCAGCAGCCGGGCCCGAATGTCGGAGGGGTGCGGGAGGCTGCCTCCATGGCATCCGACGACTTCGAATTCCTCTACGGCGAGTGGCACGTGCGCAACCGCAAGCTCCGCGACGTCACCGATCCCGACTGCACCGAATGGGTCGAGTTCGATGCGACCGCCGAGGTGTACCCGATCCTCGACGGCTTCGGTCACGTCGACCGCATGACCGTGCCCGAAGCGCCCGACGGCGGTGCGTTCGAGGGGTTCACGCTGCGCCTGTACGAACCGGGCGCCGACCTCTGGCGCATCTGGTGGAGCTCGACGCGGTTCCCCGGAATACTCGACACCCCCGTCGAAGGTCGGTTCACCGACGGGCATGGTGTGTTCGAGGCCGACTTCGAACTCCGCGGCGCGCCCGCGCGCGAACGCTTCGAGTGGCTGACGAGCGACCCCGAGCATCCGCACTGGCAGCAGTCGTTCTCGCTCGACGGGGGTGCGAATTGGCAGCCGCCGAACTGGCACATGCACCTGACGCGCCGCGCGTCGTAACTCAGCACATGCCCTGACACCCGCCTGCCAGAGCAACCGCGGCTCGGCTCAGCTCACCCAGTTCACCCAGCTCACCGCGAGACGGTGCCCATGCAGCTCGCGATCGGCTTCAGCACGGCGGGGCGCACGGCGAACCAGCCGGCCACGAGCACCACGAGCGACGCGGCGAAGATCCAGAAGCCCGCCCACGATGCGTCATCGCGGCTCGCGTACATCGCGTCGAGGTTGCGCAGGGCGCCGGTGGCGAAGACGAGCGTGACGTGCACGATGACGAACGCCACGAACACGAGCATCACGGGGTAGTGCAGCGCACGCGCGAGCGACGCGGGATAGACGCGATTCAGTCGCCCGGCGCGCTGCGGCCATACCGACGAGAGGCGCAGCCCCGTGATCACGGCGAGCGGAGCCACCACGAAGACGATCGCGAAGTAGCTGAGCAGCTGCAGGCTGTTGTAGTTCACCCACGCGTGCTCGATCGGCCAGTCGAGCGAGGCGTACTGCAGCCCCGCCGACACGGCGTTCGGCCAGATGTCGGCGCTCGTCGGCACGATGCGCATCCATTGCCCGGTCACGAAGAGCAACACGATGAAGACGATGCCGTTGAGCACCCAGAGCGCGTCGACCACGTAGTGCAGCCAGAGGTAGATGCCGATCCTCCACGGCGGGGTCTTGGTGCGCACCAGGCCCTCGTTGTTCCGCACCCACCTGGCCGGCGGCCGGCCGCCCTTGCGCAGCAGCAGACCGGAACGCACGAGCAGCACGATGAAGAACCCGTTGAGGAAGTGCTGCCACCCGAGCCACGCCGGAATGCCGACGGGCGCATCCTCGGGCAGCGGAGTCGTGCCCGGATACCGCGTGATGAACTCCTGCACCGACGGCTGGGCGCGCAACCAGATCGCGAAGAGCACGACGGCGGCGAGCAATGCGACCCCGACGAGTACCGCCCACACGAACGGAAGCCACCGACTGCGCCGACGGGTCGCGTGATGCGGGGTCGGGTCGCTCAGACGGGTCACCGACACATTTTGACACGACGGCGCGTGCGCACGCCGAGCGCCAGAGCCGAAGAGTCACGGATGCCGCGGCATGCCCACTGCCCGCACGGCCGTTCTGCCCGCAAACCGTGCCGACAACTGTGCTGCTGTCAGCAGCACTGCCCTCGGCAGTACCGCTCACGGCAGCACTGCTCTCAGCGGCATCCGCCCCACGGCCGACGGCCCGCGCGCACGCTGGAAGCATGAGCGACAACGAATCCCCACCGATCCAGCCGATCGACGCCGAACTCACGAAGCGCCTCTTCCACGAGCGCATCATCGTGCTCGGCGACAGCCTCGACCAGCAGGTCGGCAACCGGCTCTGCGCGCAGCTCGTCACGCTCGCGGCCGATGACCAGCGCCGCGACATCCGCTTCTGGATCAATTCGCCCGGCGGCTCGGTCTCCGCCATGCTCGCGATCGCCGACCTCATGCGGTCGATCCCGAACGACGTGTCGACGATCGCCGTCGGCATCGCGGCGAGCGCGGGGCAGTTCCTCCTGAGCGCCGGCACGAAGGGCAAGCGGTTCGCACTGCCGCACGCACGCATCCTGATGCACCAGGGCTCGGCCGGCATCGGCGGCACCGCCGTCGACGTCGAGCTGCAGGCCGACGACCTGCGCTACACCCGAGACACGGTGCTCGGCATCACAGCCGAGAACACCGGCCAGCCGATCGAGCGCATCGCCGAGGACTCCTTGCGCGACCGCTGGTACACCGCCACCGAGGCCGTCGACTACGGCTTCATCGACCGCATCGCCGACGGCTTCGGCGAGATGTTCCCACAGGGACGCGACCCCCAGGTCGGACTGCAGGCGCAGACCGGATTGCGAGTGCCGGCATGAGCAGCTACACGATCCCCTACGTCGTCGAGAAGCGCGGCAACAGCGAGCGTTCGCTCGACGTCTACAGCCGCTTGCTCTCGGACCGCATCGTCTACCTCGGCACCGAGATCGACGATGGGGTGGCGAACGTGCTCATCGCACAGTTCCTGCATCTCGCCTCGGAGTCGAGCGAGACGCCCATCAGCCTGTACCTGAACTCCCCCGGCGGCTCGCCCGGCGCTGCGCTCGCGGTGTACGACACGATGCAGCACATCCGCCCGAATGTCGCGACGACGTGCGTCGGCCAGGCCGTCGGTCCGGCGGCCGTGCTGCTCGCCGGCGGCACGAAGGGGCAGCGGGCGATCCTGCCGCACGGCCGGGTGGTGCTGCACCAGCCGTCGACGCAGGGGCGCGGCACGATCCCCGACCTCATCCTGCACGCCGACGAGGTGGTGCGCGTGCGCGCCGAGCTCGAGGCGGCCCTCGCGGCTGACACCGGCCGTGACGCGGTGACCCTCCGGCACGACACCGACCGCGATCTCATCCTGCCTGCGAGCGCTGCCGTCGAATACGGGCTCGCCGATCACGTGCTGACGACGCAGGTCGAGGTGGCGGCGTCGCGAGGTTACGCGGCGAGCAGGTAGACGCCCGGTCCGGCGGGCGCGTGCAGCCCGCCGGACAGGACGACGGCCAGCGGATGCTCCCCCGCCGCGCCGACCGTCTCGACCGTGTCGACCAGGTCGACTCCGTCGACCGCGTCGGCCCGGAACGCGAACGACGCCTCGACTCGCAGTAGTTCGCGCCGCTCGGCTTCGCGTCGCTCGGCCTCCTGACGCTCGGCGAGCGACGAGCCGACGCGCTGCACGACGTCGACGAGTTCGAGCCCGAGCGACTCGGCGACCGAGCCGAGCACCTCCGACGAGGGCTCCTTACGTCCGCGCTCGATCTCGGAGAGGTACTGCGGCGAGACACCGGCAGTCGCTGCGACCTCCGTCAGGATCCGCTCCTGGCCGAGCCGTTCGCCGCGCAGCACCTCGCCGAGCGCGTGTCGCCACAGCGGCTTCGCTGCGTTCGGCCGCGGAGCACTCGGCTCCGAGGCGCGTCGATCAGTGGCCCGTGTGAACTCGACGACCTTGCCCATGACCCCGAGGCTAGCCGCGGCATCCGCTCGCCGTCAGGCCGATCCGCTCAGAGCAGAACGCATCGACCCTGCTCGGTCACGCCGGCGGGTTGGCGGGATCGACCGTCTCGATCGTGTCGGCCTCGACGGCGTTATCGGCATCGAGGTCGTTCGGGTCGTCACCCTGCGATGCTCCGTTCCGGGCGGCGTCTGATTCGGCCGTCTCCGTGTCGTCGGCCGCGTTGCGCTGCTCGGCGTCGAGGTCGTTGGCACTGGTGTCGACGATGCCCCGAGCTTCGTGTCGTTGCGTCGTGTCTCGTGGATCGGTCATGATGCCTCCGCGGTAGGGATGCATCCAGCGTGAGCGGGGTCCGCGGCATCCGTCAAGAGCTTGACGTGACGCCGAATTCGTTCATCGAACTGAGCTACGCCGCTGGCAGCCGCGGGCGCTCTTCACCGTGCGGGTGAGCCAGAACGACCGCAACTCGATCATGCTCGGCTGAACGCGACGCGCTGCAATGCTGGCGCTCGAGCCCGCTCGCGGGCAGAATGAACCCACTGACGTGGAGGTGCACGATGACGATTGATGCAGTGCTGTGGTCGATTCTCGGAACGTTCTTGACGGTCGGCGGGGTGCTGCTCCTCGCGGCACTCTGGTCGCTCATCCGCCGGCCACGCGAGCACTGACCCGGCGTGAGGCCGTGCTCGGCAGCACTCGCTCAGCCGAAGGCGTCGGCGATCGGCGTGCCGCCGCCGTTGAACCGGATGGTGCGGTGTGCCGTGTGCGGTCGATGCAGCACTTCGGCCGCGACCGCGGCGACATCCGCTCGGTCGACGGTACGGCTCTCGGATGCCTCGGTGTCGATGCGTCCCGTGCCGTCGCCGTCGGTCAGTCGGCTGGGGCCGAGAATCGTCCAGTCGAGCTTCGTGGTCGCGAGGTGCTCGTCGGCCGCGGCCTTCGCCTCGGCGTAGGCGTGGAAGGAGTTGTCCTCGGGCACCGTGTGGTCGGGCGATTCGAAGTACGACACCATCACGTAACGCCGAACGCCCGCGCGTTCGGCCGCGGTCATCGACCGGATGGCGGCGTCGCGATCGACGGCGTACGTGCGTTCGGGACTGCCGCCGCCGGCACCGGCCGACCAGACCACGGCATCGTGTCCGTGCAGCAGTTCGGCGAGCGTGTCGACGTCGAGCTGCTCGATGTCGGCGACGACCGGGTTCGCTCCGGCCGCCTCGACGTCGGCGGCGTGATCGGCGTTGCGGATGATCGCGTCGACGACGTCGCCGCGCTCGGCGAGCAGCCGTTCGAGTTTCAGGGCGACCTTGCCGTGGCCCCCGATGATGATGATGCGTGCCATGTGCAGCTCCTTCAGCTCGTTCAGCTCGTTCAGCTCGTTCAGTCCACGCTACCCCCGGCACGCGAAGGCTCGCGCGGTGGACGATGTCGGTGACGAGCGCGGGATTGCTGCTGTTCCGTGAGTCGCCCGGGCTCGAGGTGTTCATCGCGCACATGGGAGGGCCGTTCTGGGCGCGGAAGCAGGCCGGTGCCTGGTCGATCCCCAAGGGCGGGTACGCAGACGATGAAGGGCCGCTCGCGGCGGCGCAGCGCGAGTTCGCCGAGGAGATCGGTACGCGAGCGCCCGACGTCGACGTCATCGATCTCGGCGACTTCCGGTATTCCTCAGGCAAGCGCGTGCGCGTGTTCGCCGGCCGGGCTCAGCGCTTCGAGGTCGCCGAGGTAGCCTCGAACACCTTCGAGCTCGAATGGCCGCCGCGGTCGGGCCGGCTTCGCGAGTTCCCTGAGGTCGATGCAGCTCGATGGGTGCCCATCACCGAGGCGCACGAGCTGTTGGTCGCGGGTCAGCGCCCCGCGCTCGACGCACTCCGAGCGCGGCTCGACGCAGAGCACGACTGAACGCGAGCGCGGCTCGGCGACGTCGATGGCGGTGCCGGCGGCGGCGGCGCTGGCGACGTTGCCGGCGCTCACGCGATGACGCTCGCGCCGTTCACGCCCGTGCGTCGAGCCGCCCGTCACGCCCGTGCGTCGAACATCCCGTCACGCCCGTGAGTCGAGCATCCCGTCGACCCACTCGGGCACCACGAGGCTCGCCGGGCCGTGCCGCACCTCGTCGAACAGCATCGTGATCTCGCTCGGCGCGAGGTTCAGCTCGACCGTGCGCGCGCCGTACTCGGCGGCCGTCGAGACGAACCCGGCAGCCGGGTACACCGCCCCCGAAGTGCCGATCGCCGCGAAGACGTCGCACGCGGCGAGCGCGCGCTCGATACGGTCGAGCTCGTAGGGCATCTCGCCGAACCAGACGACATCGGGGCGCAGCATCCGCTCGCCGCAGGCTGGGCACTGCGACCACTCGATGAGGTCGGCCGCCACCGGCGACCGGCCGCCGCAGGCGGCGCAGAGCGTCGAGCCGAGCTCGCCGTGCATGTGCACCACACGGCGGGACCCGGCACGCTCGTGCAGGTCGTCGATGTTCTGCGTGACGATGAGCAGCTCGTCGCCGAGGCGGTCGTCGAGACGCTGTTCGAGCCGTACGAGCGCGTCATGGGCGGGGTTCGGAGCGACCGCCGCGACCGCGCGCCGTCGCGCATCGTAGAACCGCTGCACGGTGTCGGGGTCGCGGTCGAACGCCTCGGGCGTCGCGACATCCTCGACGCGGTGGTTCTCCCACAGCCCGCCGGCGTCGCGGAAGGTCGGCACCCCGCTCTCGGCGGAGATGCCGGCTCCCGTGAGCACCACGATTCGCATGCACCCAGTACATCGCACCCGCGTGCGCCGCGCCGGTCCTTCCTCCCTGACCCGGGATCGGCGAGGATGAGTGCGTGCCCGGGCAATCGTTGACCGACATCGCCGAGGAGTTGTACGCGCAGCTGCCCGATGCGTTCACCGCGGCGCGCAACGAGCACGCGAAGTCGGTCGCTGCCGACGATCGCGAACTGGCAGCCGGTGTTCGCGAGCTACGTCGTCCATCGCCTGCGGCGTGGCTCGTCAACCAGCTCGTTCGGCATCGCGGCGAGCAGGTCGACTCGATCATCGACCTCGGAGCCCAGCTTCGCGAAGCCGGCGACGAGCTCGACGCCGGAACGCTCGCGCAGTTCGCCCGGCAACGCCGCCAGCTCGTCTCCGCACTCGCCCGCGAGTCGGGCGAGCTCGCCGAGTCACTCGGCAACCCGGTGCGCAGCCCGGTGCTCGACGAGGTCTCCCAGACGATGCAGGCGGCGATGTCGGATGCCTCTGCCGCCGACGCCGTGCGCACCGGGCGGCTCGTTCGCAGCCTCGAGGCCGTCGGCCGCGAGGTCGATCTCGACGGCGCGGTGGCCGGCGGCGATGCGGATGCGGATGCGGATGCGCCAGGCCGCAGCGACGCTCACGGCCGGCGATCGGACGGCACGACGGCGCCGAGTGCCGGAGACCAGACCGAGGACGACAGCGGCGGCACCGGCTCGGGGGCGAAGGCGAGCGCCCGAGCGGCCGAGCAGGTGAGCGCGGAGGCGGCACGACGCGACGCGCGAGAGCGGGCCGAGCGGGCAGCACGGGAAGCGCGGGAAGCCAGTGCTCGAGCGGCGGAGGCCGAACGAGCGCTCGACGATCTCGAGCAGCGCATCGCGACGCTCGGCCGACTGATCGACGATCGCTCCGAGCAACGCGACGACCTCGAGAAGCGATTGCGCGAGGTCGAGACCGAACTCGGCGATGCCGAGCGCGAACTCCGCCCGCTCGGTCGGGAGCACGACCGCGCGGCGCGGTCGGCGAGTGAAGCTCGCGACGCAGCCGATGAGGCGCAGGCCGCGCTCGACTGACCGGCCGTCAGCCGCCGGCGCCTTCGCCCGTCCCGACGCGAACGGCACGGAATGCTTCGGCTCCGCGCCGTCGCCGCGTCAGTCGCGGGACTGCTCGAGCAGATCGGCGACGTACGTCGTGATGTCGACGGGCTGGGTGGGCGGCAGCGAGACCGCCGCGGGGTCGATGGAGTTCGCAGGCATTTTCGATTCCCTTCGTGCGCGAGTGCGCGCACTCAGGGATGTCCGGCAGCCGGCACCCGGTTCCACGAGCCGTGGACGAATGGCGCTCAGCGCTCGATCGAATCCTGTCCATCGGAACCGCGACGCGCGAACACGCTTCGCAGCACGAAGAACACGATCACGGCGACAATGGCCACGATCACGAGCTTGCCGACGAACCAGAGCAGGCTGAACAGGACGTCGACGAGGAACCATGCGATGACGACGGCGACGATCACGCCGATGACGGTCCAGACGGTGCGGCTCATGGTTCAAGGGTAGTCGAGGGCGACGGATGCCTCACGGCGGGCGCGATTCGCCCGCTGGCGCCGCTCGCCGGCGGGCGCGACTCGATCGCCGTCGCCGTCAGGGCGCATGCCCGTCGAAGAGCAGGGTCGGCACAGCGCCGAACGGCATCGAACGCACGCGGAGCGGGCGCACGTCGTCGCCCACGAACCCCGCATCGGCAAGCGCCCGCTCGGTGTCGCGGTCCCAGTGGCATCCGTGGCAGAACCTTGCCGTGAACGGAGTCGCGACGCGCTGCAGGGCGCGCTTCGCGGTGCGCGGGGGCGCGGCGACGTGATCGATGAACACCACCCGGCCGCCGGGCGCGAGCACGCGCCGCACCTCGGCGAGCGCCATCGCCAGGTCGTCGACCGAGCACAGCACGTAGGTGGCGACGACGGCGTCGACCGAGCGATCGGGCAACGGAATCGACTCGGCCCGCGCGTCGAGTGGTTCGCCGTGATGGCGCCACTCGCGGGCGCGCGTGGCGAGTTCGGCCCGCCGCGCGGCATCCGGTTCGAGGCCGACCCAATCGACGTCGGGATGCAGCGCGCCGAAGTTCTCGCCCTCCCCCGCGCCGATCTCGAGTACCCGCCCGCGCACGCGACCGACGAACTCGCGCTCGAGGTCGTCGAGCTCGTCGTCACCGATGAGGCCGGATGTCGCGGCAGGGCGTCGTTGTTCCATGCCGCCATGCGAGCACGTCGGCGGGCGCGCGTCAACTCGCGCTCCAGAGGACGAGACATCTGTCCGGAGCAGATCGCTAGGCTGGTGCGATGCTCAGGCGATTCCTGTCGGGCGCGGCCCTGCTCGTGCGCGGGTTCGGCTTCTGGCGGCGGCGACCCGGCGTCATGCTGCTCGGACTGATCCCTGCGGCGATCGTCTTCGCGGTCGTGGTCGCCGCACTCGTCGCGCTCGGCATCCAGCTGCCGGCCATCGTCGACTGGGCGACGCCGTTCGCCGATGCGTGGCAGGAGTTCTGGGCTGCTTCGCTGCGCATCGCCCTCGCCGCGGTCACGTTCGCGGGCGCGGTGCTGCTCGCCGCCGTCACGTTCACGGCGCTCACGCTCGCCGTCGGCGATTCCTTCTACGAGCGCATCTGGCGCGCCGTCGAACTCGAACTCGGCGGCGAGGTGCCCGATCGCGGAGCCGGGTTCTGGCGCGCAGCCGCGGATGCCGCCGGGCTCGTCGCCCTCGGCGTCGTCTCGGCGCTCGTCGTGGGCCTCGTCGGGCTCGTGCCCCTGATCGGTGCGATCGCCGCGCCCGTGCTCGGCGTCGCGCTGTCGGGATGGCTGCTCGCCCGCGAACTCACCGCGCGAGCCTTCGAGGCCCGAGGCATCACCTCGGAGACGCGCAGGGCACTGCTGCGCGGGCATCGCGCCGAAATGCTCGGCTTCGGCGTCGCCACGCAGCTGTGCTTCATGGTGCCGCTCGGAGCGGTGGTCACCATGCCGGCGGCGGTCGCCGGTTCGACGATGCTCGCCCGGGCCGCACTCGACTCGGCGCCAGTGGTTCTCCGACGAGAATCAGGATCAGCGGCCGATCACCGCCGCCAGGGCAGTGCGTGATCGCGCTGATCCGCTCGCTTCACAACCACGCGCTCAGCTCGGCGCAACAGGTCGGACGGAGGGTGTCGCGCCGAAGAAGGCGCGGATGTCGCCGGCGACGAGTTCGGGCACCTCGAGCGCCGCGAAGTGGCCGCCCTGCTCGAAGCGGCTCCAGTGCACGATGTTCGAGTTGTCGCGCTCGGCGAAGACCTTGATCGTCTGGAAGTCGTCCTTGAAGACCGCGACTCCCGTGCGCGCAGCGCTGACCTGCGGCTCGGCGGCGGCACGGGCGTTCTCGAGGTAGCTGCGACTCATGCCAGCCGCGGCATTCGCGAACCAGTTGACGCTCACCTCGGTGATGATCTGCTCGAGCGAGACGAGCGAGGTGCCGTTGCCGAACGAGTTGAAGAGCTCGCTGTACGCGAGCAGTCCGATGGGCGAGTCACTGAGGCCGACCGCGACGGTCTGCGGGCGGCTCGCATTCATCGTGTTGTAGCCGCCGACCGACTGGAACCACTGCATGTGCTCGAGCCCCGCGTAGTCCTGCGGCGTGAGGTGCTCGAACTCGGTGGGGTCGCCGCTCGGGAACGAGAAGAGCTGCAGCACGTGCAGTCCCAGAAAGCCCTCGGGGTCGAGGAGTCCGAGTTCACGGGCGACCATCGCGCCGTTGTCGGAGCCGTGGATGCCGTACTCGGCATATCCGAGGCGACGCATGAGCTCGTCGTAGGCGCGGGCGACGCGGGCAACGGTCCAGCCCGCTTCGGCGACCGGGTTCGAGAAGCCGTAGCCCGGGGCATCAGGAATCACGACGTCGAAGGCGTCTTCGGCGCGACCACCGTGCGCGACCGGGTCGACGAGCAGGTCGATGAGCTCGAGATAGTCGACGGACGAACCCGGGTAGGTGTGGGCGAGCAGCAGGGGGGTCGCACCGGGATGTGCCGAACGCACGTGGATGAAGTGGATGTCCTGACCGTCGACCTCGGTCACGAAGTGCGGGAACGCGTTGATGCGGGCCTCCACAGCACGCCAGTCGAGGGTGCGCCATGCGTCGAGCGCCTCGCGGAGGTAGGAGTTCGGGGTGCCGGCGTCCCAGTCGTCGGTCGGTGCGGGCTGCGGCAGGCGGGTGCGGGCGAGACGCTCCATCAGGTCGTCGATCTCGGCCTGGGCGACCTCGATCCGGAAGGGGCGGATGTCGGTGCTGGTTGCGGTGGTGTCGTTCATGTCTTCGACGGTACGGTGCATATAGGCACGTTCAGTTCCTAATCAAAACAGTTCCCGGAGATTGTTTCCCGGAGCCCTCCGAGAGGCTCGTCATCGCCGACACTGCCACACGATTGCTCGCCCTGCTCGCCCTGCTGCAGACGCGGCCCGACTGGACGAGCACCGAACTCGGCGCCCGACTCGGCGTGACGCCTCGCACCATCCGCAATGACATCGACCGGCTGCGCGAGCTCGACTACCCGGTCGACGCGACCCGCGGCGCCGCCGGCGGCTACCGACTCGGGGCCGGCGCGAAACTGCCCCCACTGCTGCTCGACGACGAGGAGGCGGTCGCCGTGGCGATCGGTCTGCGCGCCGCGACGGGCATCTCGGGCGTCGAGGAGTCGAGCTCCCGCGCGCTCTCCAAGCTCGAGCAGGTGCTCCCCTCGCGACTGCGGCCGACAGTTGCAGCCCTCGCGACCGTCGTCGAGCGAGCGCCTGAGAACACTGGCACCGACGCGCCCGACCCCGAGGTCGACGCGGCCGTGCTCACGGCGATTGCCGGCGCCATCCGTGACATCGAATGGTTCCGGTTCGACTACCAAGGCGCATCCCGCCTCATCGAGCCGTACCGGCTGCTCAGCTGGCAGCGCCGTTGGTATCTCGTCGGGCGCGACCCGTCGACCGAGGAGTGGGGCACGTTCCGGGCCGACTGGATCGAACCGCGCATGCCGACGCGACGGCGCTTTGCGCCCGCCTCGTTGCCGGGCGGGGACTACACGGCGTTCGCCATGCGCTCGATCGCCGCGAGCGGGTGGAAGGTGAACGCACGCCTTCGTATCGCAGCACCCGCCGACGCCGTGCTCGCACGCATCAACCACGCGGTGGGCGTCGTCGAAGTGGTCTCCGACACAGAGTCGGTCCTCGTCACCGGCGCCGACTCGCTCGACACGATCGCCGCCTATATCGGAATGCTGGGCATGGACTTCTCGGTGGATTCGCCGGCCGAGCTCCGGCCGCTCCTGCTGACGCTCAGCGAGCGGTACGCACGTGCAGCGAACATCACCGTCTGAAGCGATCGGACGCCGATCGATTCGAGAGCGTGCAGGCTCGAGCTCAGCGGCACGTCTTCGAGCGCTCGATGAGCTCGTCGGAGGGATGACCGTAGAGCCATTCACCGTTGCCGTTGGGGTCGGTATGTCCCATGCCGATCGCCCACGCAACGGCCCACGGCTCGTTGTTGTCTGCGTATTCGCCGACGATGTCGTAGCACTTCGAGGTGATGGCGTGACCCACCTCGTGCGTGACGAGCGCGACCATGAGCGGGTCGCCCCACTGCTCGGCGATGCTGTTCGAGAGCGTGATCGTCGAGAGGCCGCCCTCCCACGTGTCCCACGTGGCCGTTCCACCGGCCGAGCCGTTGTCACCGTAGCCGATGACGATCGGCGCCCAGTCGAACTCGAGCAGCACACCGCCCGCGATCGAACGCGCGTACGCCTCGACGGCGACCCGCTGCCCGTACAGCGGCCCGGCCTTCTCGGCTTCCTCGGCGGCGTGCGTCGACTGCAGCGCAGTGGCGGCGACCACGTATTCGTCGACCCGCGCAGGAGCGTCGTAGCCCCAGGTTCCACCCGCGAGCTGCTCGACCGCGTTGCGGAAGTCGATGTGCTCGATATTGCGCGCCGAGCCGTTCGCCGCTTCGATCGAGGCTGCGACGGGGGCGATCGCCTCGACGAACACGAGCCCCGAATCGGCGGTGGCGCTGTCGGCCTCGGCCACGGATGACGCGTGGCGCTCTGATTCGTCGGCGCCGTCGTGCAACCGCTCGGTCTCGGCGGTGAGCGCTTCGGAGGCGGCATCGAGATCGGCGTACCAGACCGGGCGCGGCAACGGCCCCGTCGGTTCAGCTGATTCGACTTCGAAGTCGGGTGCCGCCTCGATCAGCGCGCCGAGCTCGCCGGCCACGGCCGACAGATCGGTTTTGGCGACGGTGTCGACGAATCCGTCGGGTGCGGCGAGCAGCGATGTCGCGATCTCGGCGGTCTCGGCGGCATCCGCTTCGACGACGCCCGTCGAGTCACTGACCACCTTCGCCTCGGCCACCGCTGCACGGTGGGCGGCGACCGCCGACGTGAACCTCAGGTTCGCGATCGTATGGGTCGTGAGAATCGCTGCGGCGGCGAGGAGGAACAACGCCGCGCCGATCACCAGCCACGTGATGGTGCGCCGCAAGTGGGGCGCGGCAGAGGATGAGGGCACGACGGCTTCGGGCGCCGGGCCCGCGATGGGTTCGAGGGTCACCCGTGCAGTATCGCTGTTCACGGCCCGGTTGGGCAATCCGGTCGTCACGGCTTGCCGCGTGTTGTCAGAGGTTCATGCAAGCGTCAAGCCCATGGAGATCACCCTTTTGCAACCCGCCGGGCTCGTCGTGAGTCCGGCGTTCAGCCACGTCGCCATCGTGCCCGCCGGCGCCGCGACCATCTTCGTGGGCGGCCAGAACGGCGTCGACACCACTGGCGCGGTCGTCTCGAGCGACGTTGCCGAGCAGTCGATCCGCGCGATCGACAACGCGGCCATCGCACTCGAAGCGGCGGGCGCATCGCTCGCCGACGTCGTGCAGTGGACCGTGCTCATCGCCGCCGACGCCGACCTCGGTGCCGCATACGGCGCCATCGCGCCGCGGCTCGCCACGGGCGGCGCTCCGCCGCTCGTCACAGCCGCACGGGTTGCGGCGCTCGGCGTGCCGGGCGCCCTCATCGAGGTGAGCGCCATCGCTGCGGTGATTCCGGCCTGAGTGAGCAGATGCCGTCGCCGCGTGCCCCTCGACATCCGCTCAGCGAATCGCGGCGCCGACCATCGCCTCGCCGAGTGGCGTGCGCGAGTGCAGCACTCGAGCACCGTCGCGCACGCTCGCGATGAGTCCGCTGTCGCGCAGCACCGAGAGGTGATGTGAGGCCGTCGAAACGGCGATGCCACGATCGGTGGCGACTTGCGAGGTCGTGCGGGGGTCGTGCGAGCTCAGCAGGATCTCGGCGCGCGCCGGACTGATCAGGGCACCGAGCGAGCGCGATGCCGCCGCGGGATCCTGCGCCCACGTCTCGGTCACGCCCTGCGCCGGGTAGAAGAGCGTCGGCTGCGCCGGCCGCTCGGTCAGCACCGCGCATCCCAGTCCGCTCATGACCGAGGGGACGAGCACGAGCCCGCTCCCTCGGCAGTCGACGAGCTCGCTGTGCTGGCGCAGACGCACGCGCACGGCATCGCTGTGCCACGTGACCGATTCGTTCAGCCCGGCCACCATCACGGCGATTCCCTCGGTCGTGACGCGGCGAGCCCGCACAGCGATGTCTGCGCGCAGGATCCGCTCGAGGTGCGGCCAGACGGGGGCGAGGAGCGAGTCCCAGAGTTCGCCCCACGCGTCGGCGATCATGCCTCTGGCGCGGATCGGGTGCTCGATCATGCGGGCGATCGCCTCGTGCCGGTGGCCGCTTGAGCGGGCGAGCATCTTGGTGAGGTCGGCTCGGAGCAGCTCTGGGCGCACGGCCCGCAGTCGCGCAGCTTCATCGGCCGGGCTCATGTCCCAGCTCGGCGTCGCGGTGAGGAAGTCGGGGAAATACCCGGCCTCGCCGACGATCACGGCCATGAGTTCGAACGGCTGCTGCGGTACCCGTTCGCGCACGCTGCGCAGCCAGCCCCACTGCCTCGGCTGCTCGGCGGGCCGCTGCAGTACGCGCATCGCATGGCTCAGTTCGTGCCCCGGCGAGACACCGAAGCGGATCGCCGAGATGTCATCGGGTGCCAGTCTGAAATCCACGAACTTTCGATCCACATCGAAATGCTATCGAGTCGGATGACGCGGGCAGAGCCTGTTCTCAACGAATTGCCGCTCATGTCGACGAAAGGCACCCCATGAACCTCGCAGCACCGACGCCCGCAACCGTGGCTCCAGTCACGCCGACCCTGCCGAGCACGGCGTCGACGAAGACGCCCGCGCCGACACCACCCATCGTGCCCGCCGAGCTCATCCGGCTCGGAACCGGCCGCACCCTGCGCTTCGTCGGGCGTGAGCACGGCGCCGCCGTCTCGTACTTCCTCGTCGACAACGAACCCGGGCAGGGGCCGGGCCTGCACCGCCACCCGTACTCCGAGACGTGGATCGTGCTGGACGGCGAGGCCCACCTGACGATCGGCGACGAGCAGTTCGTCGCCACTGCCGGCGACACGGCCACCGCTCCGGCCGGAGCGTGGCACCGCTTCGTCGCGGGTGGCGCCGGGCGACTGCGCATGGTGTGCATCCACGCGTCGGACGTCATCGAGCAGGAGTTCGCCGAGTGACCACGCGCGAGGTCGGGCGACCTCAGCCGAAACTGGTCAGCACTGACACTGAGTAAATCTCAGTGTGCTGCACGGATGCGGCGCCAGTCGAACGCGCGCACGATTGGCGGATCCTTCTCATCCGAGTGCATCGAGGAGACGACCATGACCGAATCACCCGTGAACCTGCAGGTTGAGCCTGCCGAAGCCTCGCCCGAGCAAGTGTCCCGACACGCTCGACCCGCAGCAGACCCGGCCGATCAGGCCCTCAAGGCGAAGCACCGCACCATGTGGGCGTCGGGCGACTACCCGACACTGGCCTCAGACTTGGTCTGGAGTCTCGGCGCCACCCTCGTCGACGAGGTCGGGGTGAACCCGGGCGACCGCGTGCTCGACGTGGCGGCCGGCTCCGGCAACGCAGCCATCCCCGCCGCACTTCGGGGCGGCACCGTCGTGGCGAGCGATCTCACGCCCGAGCTCTTCGATGTCGGCCGACGACGCGCACAGGAGGCGGGCGCTGCGCTCGAGTGGCGTGAGGCCGACGCCGAGTCGCTGCCGTTCGACGATGCGGCCTTCGATGCGGTCGTCTCCTGTCTGGGCGTCATGTTCGCACCGCACCATCGGCAGGCAGCGGGCGAGCTGCTGCGCGTCACCCGCCCCGGCGGTCGCATCGGCCTGCTCAGCTGGACGCCCGACGGCTTCATCGGCCAGATGTTCCGAACCATGAAGCCGTTCGCGGCCCCCTTGCCCCAGGGCGCCGAGCCTGCACCGCTCTGGGGCGACGAGCACCACGTGCGCGAACTGCTCGGCGACGGCGTCGACGATTCCACCGCACGACGCGAGAGCGTCACCATCGACCGGTTCGACTCACCCGAGGAGTTCCGCGACTACTTCAAGCGAAACTACGGTCCGACGATCGCGGTGTACGGCCGCATCGCCGACGACCCCGACCAGGTTCGAGCGCTCGACGATGCTCTCGTCGAACTCGCCCGATCCCACGGCCTCCGCTCAGCCGGCGACGCGATGCAGTGGGAGTACCTGCTCGTCACCGCTCGCCGAACCTGACGCGGTCAGGGCCCCACCCGAAGGAGCTGTCATGTACCAGAGCGAGGACTACCTCGTCTTCGAGTTGCATCAACGAGGCGAAGAACGCATGCTGCGGGAGCTCGAGCAGCGCCGCGTCATCGCGGAGCGCGCCGCCGAAGAGGCGGAGGTGCAGGTGACGGATGTCGCGCGGCCGCCGTTCCTCGTGCGCTGGCGGCGCCGCCTCACCTGGGCGGTGCACTCCACGAGCCACGCGGCCCCGAGCGGCGGCCCCACCCCGATCGCGTCGTGACGCTCGCCGATGCCGATTCCCGGGTGGACGCATCGGTGCGGCGCGCGACGCCCAGGCCTACACTGGGCGTCGTGGCCGGCCACCCGCTCACGCCACGCGAAAGCGCGGTGCTCGCCGCCATCGAGCGGCGCCTGAGCAACCCCGAGATCGCCGCGGAGTTGTTCATCTCCGTGCGCACCGTCGAGAGCCACGTGGCGAGCCTTCGCCGCAAGCTCGGCGCCGACAGCCGGGCCGCGCTCATGGTCGCCGCGGGCGACCGGCACGAAGCATCCGTTCGCCTGCCGCGCAATGCTTTCGTGGGGCGCACCGCCGATCTCGGGGCCGTCGCCGATCTCGTCGATCGCCATGGGTGGGTGACCATCGTCGGCCCCGGCGGCGTGGGCAAGACACGGCTCGCGCTCGAGTTCGCGAGGAGGCGCCATGGCGAGCGCGCACCCGTCATCGTCGAACTCGAGCACGCGGAGCCCGACGATGTCGTCGCCCGCATCGCGCGAGCGCTCGACCTCGAATCGGCGCCGGGCGCCGACGTCTCGGCCTCGATCGCCGTCGCCCTGGGCGCCCGCCCTTACCTGCTCGTGCTCGACAACATCGACCGGGTCGGCCCGATGGTCGGTGAGGTCGCCGCGTTCATGCAGGCGACGACCCCGAGCCTCAGAATCCTGACCACCTCGCGCACCCCGATCGGCGACACGGCCGAGCAAGTGCATACGCTCGCGCCGCTTGCGGTCGAGGGTACGGATGCCGCGGCGACCGAGATGCTCCTGGATCGCCTCGGTGATCGAGGGCAGCTCACCACCCCCGCCGAACGCGACCTCGCCGGCGAGATCGCGACGCGGCTCGACGGACTGCCGCTCGCGATCGAACTCGCGGCCGCCTGCGCGCGGCACCTCTCGCTCGCCGAACTCGCCTCGCGTCTCGAACGGGACTTCGCGATGCTCGACCGCGCGGTGCCGATGGGCCGTCATCGCACGCTCGACACGGCGTTCGAATGGACGTGGGACCTGCTCACCGACGATGAGCGAGAGGTGCTGTGCCGACTCGGCGCACTCCCCCGAACGTTCGACGTCGATCTCGCCGCGGCCGTCACGCACCCGGGCGCCGAGGGGGTCGTGCTGCGCTTGCTCGACCACTCGATGCTCGTGCCGACCGGCGGGCACCCACGCCGGTTCCGCCTGCTCGCGGTCATGCGGGAGTTCGTGCTCGCACGCACCGACGCCGCCACGGTGCGCGAAGTGCTCGAACGCCATGCGGAGTACTACGCCGCCCTCGCATCCCAGTTCATCGTTCGTGCACGCGTCGATGACAGTGCCGAGGCCATGAGCCTGTCGGCGCGCGTCTGCCCCGAGGTGAACGCGGCACTTCGTTGGGCGCTTGCGGCGGGGCATCCGTGCGCCCTGGTACTCGCCGCCGACCTCGCGATCGGCATCGAGCAGTACGGGTCGGATGTCGACAGCGTGCGCACGCTCGCGAGAGCCGCGCGCGACGAACGGCTGCTGTCCACGGCATCCGCCGACCAGTTGCTGGTCATCGGCAACGGGCTCTCGTACTACGACGTGCAACTCGTCGAAGAACTCGCCGAGCGGGCCCTCACGATCGCCGACGACGACCGGTCGCAGCTCGCCGCTCATCATCTCGCCGGAATCGCCGACGCCTACCGCAGTCGCACCGACGCCGCGATCGTGCATCTCGCCGTGGCAGAACAGCTCGCGCTGGCCCTCGCCGACGAGTGGGAGCTCGCTGCCGTGCATCAGATGCGTGGCATCGCGTTGCGCGGCCCGTCGACCGCCGAGGCATCGCGTGCGATCGCCGAGTTCGACGCGGCCATGCGCGGGTATGCGCGGGCGGGCGACGCGACCCATGTGAGCAATGCCCGGTACATGATGGCCCACACCGCGGCCGTGGCGGGGATCGAGCGTGATCGTGCGGTCGTCTGGGCGGCCGAGTGCGCCGAGTACGCGCGCGCCGCGGGCAACGTGCACGAGCTCGCGCACGCCGAGCTGGTGCAGCAGACGCTCCGGGTTCCGGATGTCGCGAGCGGTCTCGATGAGCTGGTCGACGTCTTTCGCCGGCTCGGCGACGTGCGCTGCACGACGCGCGGCCTGATCCTGCAGGCCGACCGGGCGGAGCCGGCCGAACGGAGCCGCCTGCTCGAGCGGGCGCTCGAGTTCGCCGACTCCGCCGGTGACCAGGCGAACCAGTCTGCGATCCGCGAACGCCTCGCGATTGCCGGCTGAGCGCGCGACGTGCACGCGGTTAGGCTCTGACGATGGGCATCTACGTCGTCGTCATGGGCGTCTCAGCCGTCGGCAAGTCGACGATCGGCCGAGCGCTCGCCGACCGCCTGAACGTGCCCTTCCGCGATGCCGACGACCTGCACCCCGAGGCGAATCGGCGGAAGATGGCGTCGGGAGTCGCTCTCGACGACCTCGACCGCGGGCCGTGGCTCGACCTCGTGGGCGCTGAGATCGGATCGGCGGACACGGGCATCGTCATGGCATGCTCCGCCCTGAAGCGTGGGTACCGCGACCGCATCCGTGCCGCCGCGCCGTCGACCGTCTTCCTGCACCTGCACGGCTCGCCCGAACTGCTCGCCGCGCGCGCTGCCGCCCGCACCGGTCACTTCATGCCGCCGAGCCTGCTCGCTTCGCAGCTGGCGACACTCGAGCCCCTTGCGTCAGACGAGGCCGGCTGCACGATCGACGTCACCGGCGGCTCGGCTGCGATCGTCGAGCGGGCGCTCATCGCGCTCCGCCCCGACGTCGAGTCGCTCACACCCCGATCGTGAGCGCCGCCGTGTTCCTGTGCCCACGCAGGTCGATCGAATCGGAGGTTTTCACCGTCCGCTGTCGTCGACCGGCCTGAGGATCGAGGAGAATCCCGCCTCGAGAGAGTCTGCGATGGCGGATGGATCCCCCAGGTAGCCGTTGACCATTGCGCCGTCACGGAGAATCATGAGCTGATTCGCCACCGACCGCACGTCGCTCCCGCCGGTTTGCGCGGCTATCGCGGCGAAATGATCGAGCATCCAGGCCCGGTGTGCATCGACGGCGCGGCGAACGGGATCCTGGGGGTCGGGATACTCTGCAGCCGCGTTGATGAACGCACATCCGCGGAAGCCTGGGCTGCAGCTCGCTGCTCCGATGCCGGCAGCGATGGTGCGTGCCGTCGCAAGCGGGTCTCCCGCGTGGACGGTGCTCTTCATCCAAGCCTGTTCGGCCTTCGACTGCTGCTCCAGGTAGGCGACCACGAGGTCGCTCTTCGTGCGGAAATGGCGATAGAAGGTGACCTTGGTGATGCCGACCTGCTCGATGATTCGGTCGGCGCTTGTCGCCCGGATGCCGTGGTTGTAGAAGAGTTCGTTGGCGGCATCGAGAATTCGCTGTCGTGTGTTCGCGCCGCCCGATGTCTTCGCCGCGGGGGCGGTTGTCTCATCGTGCACTTCGGGCTCCGCTCAGGAATTGGACTGATCACGTCAGCGCTCGCGCATCCCCTGACGACATAGACGTACTAGTAACCATACTCGCGGAGCCGGTCCACTCGCAACCAGTTCAGACAGCCGACGAGGGGAACAAACGCCACGTTTGCGCTTTCCCGATGACAGGGCTATGTTCTGTCGGTAGACGTACTAGTCACTCTACATACGCACTATTCGAAATGAGATGTTGAACATGTCAGATACCACCTCCTCGACGGGCATGAGCAGCACGTTGCGCAGCCTGTACTTCGTCCGCTTCGGGTTCACCGTGGTCTGGGCGATATTGCTGTTCCTGACCGGCGGGGCCGCGGGAGCCTTCCTCACGACTCTGCTGATCGTGTACCCGCTGTTCGACGCAGCATCCGTCTTCTGGCAGATCCGCTCCGAAGGCGACAACCGTCGCGCGAAGGTCTCGGAATGGATCAATGTCATCGTCAGCGTTCTCGTGGCGATCGCCCTCGGCTGGGCATCGACGGTGTCGGCTTCCACCGCGCTGACTGTGTGGGGCGTGTGGGCCATCGGCGCGGGTCTCCCCCAGCTGATCACCGCCATTCGCAACCGCCGCACCGGTGGGCAGGTGCCTCAAATGCTGTCCGGCGGCATTTCCCTCCTCGCCGGCGGGGCATTCATCGCGCAGGGTCTTCAGGGCAACGGGATGATCACGGGAGTGGCGGGTTATGCCCTTCTGGGTGCGGTCTTGTTCCTGATCTCCGCCATCCGTCTGTCCATGGTGCTGCGGAAGAAGGTCGCAGCATGACCGCCGGCTCCATCGCACACGACTACGATCTGATCGTCGTCGGCGGCGGAGCGGTCGGCGAGAACGTCGCCGACTACGCCACGAAGCACGGCATCCGCGTCGCGATCGTGGAATCCGAGCTCGTCGGAGGCGAGTGCTCCTACTGGGCGTGCATGCCCTCCAAGGCGCTCCTGCGCAGCGGACACGCGATCCGCGCCGCACGCCGCCTGGCGGGAGCGCGCGAGGCGATCACCGATCACATCGATGCCGCCGCCGTCCTTGCGCGACGCACGTCCTTCACGGACGACTGGAACGACGACGGCCAGGTCTCCTGGATCGAATCCGCCGGCATCGACCTCATCCGCGAGCACGGCCACATCACCGGCACAGGGCAGGTCACCGTCGGCGATCGCGTCTACACGGCCAAGGCCGTCGCAGTCGCGACCGGCTCCGTTCCCGTCCTCCCTCCGATTCCCGGCCTGGCAGAGGCCTCGCCGTGGGGCACCAGGGAGGCCACCTCCGCTGACCACGTACCTCCCCGGCTCGCCATCATCGGGGGCGGCGTGGCCGGCACCGAACTCGCGTTCGCGTTCTCGTCTCTCGGCTCACAGGTCACACTGCTCTCCCGCACTCGCCTGCTCGAGCGCGAAGAGCCGTTCGTGGGCGAGCATGTCGCCGCAGCGCTGATTGCTGAAGGCGTGAAGGTCGACACCGCGGCGGGCCTCGCCAGAGTCGACCGCGACGCCGATGGCATCGTCACGATCACCTTTGCCGACGGCACCACCCTCAGCGCGGACGAGCTCCTCGTGTCGACGGGGCGACGCCCGGCCACCGACAACCTCGGTCTCGAAGCACTGGGACTGGATGTCAGCCGCGGAATCACCGTCGACGACACCATGCTCGCGCACGGCACCGACTGGCTGTACGCAGTCGGTGACGTGAACGGACGTGCGATGCTCACCCATCAGGGCAAGTACCAGGCACGCGCCGCGGGGGAGGCGATCGCGGCACGGCTGAGCGGATCGCCCGTCGCCAACGAGAAGTGGGGACAGCACGTCGCCACCGCCGACCATGCGGCAGTTCCGCGCGTCGTGTTCACCGACCCTGAGGTCGCCGCCGTCGGTCTCACCGAGGAAGGCGCCAGGCAGAAGCAGCTCAACTACCGCGCGGTCGAGTACGACCTCGGCTGGGTCAGCGGAGCGAAGCTCCATGCCGACGGCTATACCGGACGCGCAAAGCTCATCGTCGACGAGGACCGGCAGCTGATCGTCGGCGCGACGTTCGTCGGGCAGGACGTCGCTGAACTCGTGCACGCAGCGACCATCGCCATCGTCGGAGAAGTCCCCATGGACCGGCTCTGGCACGCGGTGCCCGCGTATCCGACCATCAGCGAGATCTGGCTCCGGCTCCTGGAGACCTACGGCCGGCCGGCCGAAGCACAAGTACGCGACCAGAAAGGAATGTGACATCATGCCCACGAAGATCACCATCATCATCGAGAACCCCGCCGACTCGGCCCAGTTCGAAAACGCCTACCCGGAGATCGTCGCCCTCGCCGAGCAGCTGCCCGCGCTGCAGCGAATCGAGGCGGCAAAGGTCTGGCCCAAAGAGGACGGAACACCCACTCCCGCGCATCGCACCCTCGACCTGTACTTCCAGTCGTACGAAGCCGCCTCGGCGGCCGTCGCGACGCATGTCGCGGGAGAGTTCTTCCAGCGACTGATCGGCACGGGAGTACCGTTCAGCGGCTTGTTCTCCGACATCGAACGAGCCTGACCAGCGTCGGGCGCGCAGCACTGAAGACTGCGCCCCGGCGATCATGCCCCTTCTTCTCGCGCGTGTGGGATGCGCGAGAAGAAGGGGCATGACGCCGGTTCGAAGTCGCCGCGTACTTGCGCGCCGACACATGGTCGATCGCTCACGCGCGTGCGTCGTCCGCCGACCCGGTGCGCAGGTGCACCCGCTCCCCCTGCACGCTCAGTAGGTTGAGGATCTCGGCCGGCTCGCTCGAGGCGCTCGCGTGGCCGTGCGGAACACGAGTGTCGAACTCCGCTGCCTCGCCTGCTTCGAGGATGATCTCCTCGTCGCCGAGCGCGAGACGCACCCGACCGCTCAGCACGTAGATCCAGTCGTAGCCCTCGTGGGATCCCTGCGCGACGGGCTGATCGCTCGGATACCCCGGCAGCACCATCTTGAAGGCGCGCAGCTCTGGGTTCTGCCTGGTGAGCGGGATGATCGCCCGCCCGTCGCGGTAGAAGGGCTTCGGGTGGATGCGCGGGTCGGCGATCTGAGGTGCGCCGACGAGGTCGTCGAGGTTCGCCCGGTAGGCGGCGGCGATGCGAACGAGGAGTTCAAGGGTGGGCCGGCGCAGCCCCGATTCGAGGCGCGAGAGCGTACTCGTCGAGATGCCCGTCTCGGACGCGAGCTCGGCGAGCGTGTACCCACGGCGGCGGCGGAGCCCACGAAGCCGCGGGGCGACCGAGTCGAGCATGGCTTCGATGTCGTCGACCATCTGACTCCTCCTTGCCGTTTCGGCAATGTGCGTTGCGTCGATTTCAGACTATCGGGAGGGTGGACGCATGCAACGTGAATCGTGGGATGTCATCATCGTCGGCGGCGGCAGCGCCGGGCTCAGCGCCGCCCTCATGCTCGTGCGCGCTCGGCGCCGGGTGCTGGTGCTCGACGGCGGTGCACCGCGCAACCGCTTCGCCGCCCACATGCACGGCGTGCTCGGCCGTGACGGCTGGTCCCCGCGCGAACTGCTCGCGCGGGGCCGCGAAGAAGTCGAGCGCTACCGCGGTGTCGTGCGCGACGGCGAGGTCGCCTCCGTCGAGGTCGCGCGCAGCGGCGCCGTGGCCGCCGACGAGGGTGGCTTCACCGTGACCCTCGACTCCGGCGAGGAGCATTCCGCACGTCGCCTGCTCGTGGCGACCGGCCTTCGCGACGAGCTGCCCGAACTGCCCGGCCTCGCCGAGCAATGGGGCACCGGGGCGGTCGTCTGCCCCTACTGCGACGGCTGGGAGGTGCGCGACGGGCGCATCGGCGTCCTCGCCACCGGCGAGCGCAGCGTGCACCAGGTGCAGTTGCTGCGGCAGTGGTCGTCGTCGGTGACCTTCTTCACCAACGGCACGGATGTCACGACCGACGCCCTGGCCGGGATGACCGCTCGGGGCATCGCCCTCGATGACCGGCCGTGGGCTGAGGTGCTCGCCGATGATGACGGGCGACTCCGCGGCATCCGCCTCGCCGACGGCGCCGTCGTGCCGCTCGACTCGATCTTCCTCGGCCCGCGTTTCGTGCCGAACGACGCACTGCTGCTCAGCCTCGGCGCCGCCTCGGGCCCGGCCATCGGCGAGGGCGACTGGGTCGGCGTCGACCCCACCGGGCGCACGAGCGTGCCCGGGCTCTGGGCGGCGGGCAATGTCGTGAATCCGATGGCCTCGGTGCCGCTCGCCTCAGGCGTCGGCAATCTCGCCGGCGCGGCGATCAACGCCGATCTGATCGAGGAGGAGATCCGCGCCGCACGCGCCGCGTGATCGTGCCGCCTAGGCGAGCGTGACCGACTCCCCCACCGCAAGGCGGCGAATCTCGGCCCCGGCGTGTTCGGCCTCGTGCTCGAGCCAGCCGTCGATGTGCGCCAGCCCGTGCTCGTTGAACAGGCCGTCGTGGGTCGCGTAGGCGCGCTGCGGCCCGATCTCGCGCAGGTACGCGACCATCTCGGCCCCGAGCATCCACGGTGCCTGGGCGGGCAGGAGCAACGTGGGCACCGGCACCCCCGGCACCGTGAGCGCGTCACCTGGGTAGAACACTTCGTCGTCGACGAGGAAGCCGAGGTTCGTCGAGATCGGGTTGTCGGGATGACTCCGGGCGTGCCACTCTCCGAAGACGCGAACCGGGAAGCCGGCGGCCTCGAACCGATCCCCGTCGCTCACGACGTGCACGGTCGCGGGAATGCCGGCGAGCAATTCGGCCACCGCGGCGGACGTCCACACCTCGACCTCGGGGCCGCACGCCGCGAGCCGCTCGACATCCACGTGGTCGGAGTGCCCGTGCGTGATGAGCACCGCCTCGACCCCGTCGAGAACCGGCCCGTCGGTGAACACGCCGGGGTCGATCACGAAAGCACGCCCGTCGCGTTCGAGTCGCGCGCAGGCGTGGCCGTACTTCGTGAGCTCCATGTGTCCACCCTTCCGATCCGCTTCGTCGCCGATCCTACGGTGAGATCCGATCGCGTCGGCGAGTCGAGTCCGGCTGCTCGGCTCAGATCTCCCTGTGGCCGGGATCCGCCGCCGCGAGCGTGCGGATGACCGGCTCGGCGATCGCCTCGAACTCGAGCACCGCGACCTCGTTGCGGCCGGCGCGCGTCACGGGCCCCGGCACGAACAGGGTGCGTTTCGGTCCGCGGCGCCAGTAGCGGCCGAGCAGGAACCCGTTGACCCAGACGAGCCCCTTGCCCCAGTACAGGGTGTCGAGGAACAGGTCGGCCGGGGCATCGAGTTCGAACTGGCCCGCGGCGAGGAACGGGCCGGCCGGGAACGGCGCGCCGGCCGCGCCGCTCGTCGTGCGCGCGAGTTCCGCGAACCCGCAGCGCTGAGCCCGCTCCCGTCGACGAGGGGCTCGCGGCGGGCGGCGATCGGTCGTATCGTGCAGACGGGATCCGCTTCAGGACCGACCGAATGATCGACGGATCCGACCGCACGTCGAACGCCGTCTCACCGCGAAGGAGCAGATCATGGGAATCATCGTCGTCGACCTCTTCATCACCCTCGACGGGGTGTATCAGGCCCCGGGCAGCCCAGACGAGGATCGTGATGGCGGATTCGAGTTCGGCGGCTGGCAGGGCGCGTACTTCGACGACGAGTCGGGCGAGTCGATCGGTGCCGGCATCGATCGCCTGCAGGCGTTGCTGCTCGGCCGCAAGACGTACGACATCTTCGCCGGCTACTGGCCGAACGCCGGCGACCAACCCATCGCGACCAAGTTCAACGCGGTGCCGAAGTTCGTCGCCTCGAATACGCTGACCGATCCGAGCTGGGCTGGAACGACGGTGGTGACGGATGTCGCGACCGACGTGGCCGCGATTCGCGACCGCTTCGAAGAGATTCACGTCATCGGCAGCGGTGACCTCGTGCAGTCCCTGCTCAGGGAACATCTCGTCGACCGACTGAATCTCTGGGTCTACCCGATCACCTTGGGCACCGGCAAGCGACTCTGGATCGACGGCCTGGTGCCGTCGGCCTTCACACTCGCCGAGCCGCCCAAGGTCTTCCCGAAGGGTGCGATCCAGCTCATCTACGAGCCCGCGGGCGAGCCCGTTACCGGCATCGACATCTCGGAGTAGCCCTGACCCGCGCGCCCAAGCGCCCGCCGATCAGGGCTGCATCAGGGGCATCAGGGGCATCAGTATCGGGGCGCATCGAAGAGATCAGGAGCACTCGGGAGCTGTGTGCCATCCGCCCATTCACGCGCTATCCCCGCAACAGCCCGCGCAGCGTCTGGATCGTGTCGGCCTCGGCCGCACGCTTGTCATCGCGATAGCGCTTGACGCGCGCGAAGCGCAGCGCGATGCCGCCGGGGTAGCGACTCGAGCGCTGCACCCCGTCGATCGCGATCTCGACGACGATGCTCGGCTCGACCCACACGGTGTTCGCGGTGCGCCGGGTCTCGATCTGCGGGAACCGCTCGGTCTGCCATCGCAGCAGCTCGTCGGTGAGCCCCTTGAACGTCTTGCCGACCATCACGAACTCGCCCGGCTCGCCGAACTCGCCGACGGGGTCGAGCGCCCCGAGGTGCAGGTTCGAGAGCCATCCGGTGCGCCGCCCCGAGCCCCACTCGCACGCGAGCACGACGAGGTCGTAGGTATGCACGGGCTTCACCTTGATCCAACTCGACCCGCGCCGGCCCGCCGCGTACGGCGAGCCGATCGCCTTGACGACCACGCCCTCTTGCCCCGCGGCGAGCGCGTCGCGGGACACCCGCTCGGCGACCTCGGGGTCGGCGGTCACCTCGCCGGGGATGCGCTGGGCGGGCGCGATGCGCTCGAGTTCGGCGAGCCGCGTCGAGAGCGGTTCGTCGAGCAGGTCGCGCCCGTCGACGTGCAGTACGTCGAAGAACCACGGATGCAGCAGGGTGTCGCGCGCGGCATCCGCACCGAATCGCGACATCGTCTCTTGGAACGGTCGTGGCGCACCGTCTTCGTCGAGTGAGAGCGTCTCGCCGTCGAGGATGACGTCGCGCACCGGCAGGCTTCGCACGACGTCGACGACTTCGGGTAGGCGGTGCGTGACGTCGGCCAGGTTGCGGGTGAAGACGCGCACCTCGTCGCCGGCACGATGCACCTGGATGCGTGCGCCGTCGAGCTTGAACTCGACGGATGCCTCGCCGGTGGTCTCGAGGGCGGCCGCCGCACTCGACGCGGTCGCCGCGAGCATCGGCAGCACGGGCCGCCCGACGACGAGGCCGACGGCTTCGAGTTCGGCTTCGGTGCCGGTGAGCGCGAGCCGGGCGGTCTCGCCGAGATCGCCCGAGAGCATGGCGGCACGGCGTACGACGTCGCCGGGGCGATCGGCGGCGCGTGCGATCGCGTCGGTCAGCACCCCCTCGAGTGCGCCGGTGCGCACCTCGCCGAGCAGCACCCGGCCGATGAAACCCTGCTCGCGTTCGGTGGCACGCCCGATCAGCTCGCGCAACTCCCGAGCGCGCTCACCCGATGACCCGGCACCGGATGTCGCGGCCAACCGCTCGAGCGCGGCGTCGAGCTCACCGATGGTGATGCCGGCCTGATCAGCGGGTGCCGCTGCCGCCGCGGCGACCCCGCGCCATCCGACGCCAACGCGGCCTTGCCGAGGCTTGCCCACCAGAAAGCCGACCGCCGGCGCGATCTCGTCGGGTTCGAGGCGGCGCAGCAGTTCGGCCAGCGCGTCGACCTTCGCGAGTCGCGAGCGGGTGGACGCAACGGTGTCGGCAGTCAGCACGAGTTCGTCGAGCAGCACAGGGCCAGTCTCCCACCGGCATCCGACATACCCCCAGCCGAATGGTTCACGAACTCGAAGACGAGCTGCTCGTCATCTCGCGGGGCTTGCCGGCGCGCTTGGCGCTCGTCAGGTACGCGCTGGCCGTCGGGCTGAACATCGCGGCCGTTGCCACGATGACGAGCAGGATGTGCGCCATCCGGACGACGAGGAAGACTGCTCCGAGCGGGCCCCCGCTTCCGAAGGCCTCGAGCATGGTCTCACCGTCTGCAAGAGCGAACGCGGCCGGAACGACGAGCGATGCGAGTCCGATGACGCTCAGCAGCCCGGTCAGCCCGATGCGGGCGGCGCGACTTCCGCGGAGGAGGCGGGTGATCATGACGATGGCGACCGTGTACACGACGACGCGGATGCCGAGACCGAGCCAGGCTCCGGCGTCCAGCCCTCCCTGCCCGGCGATCTCGCTGATGGCGAGCACGGATTCGATGGCTCCGGCGGCGACCGCCGCGAACCATGCTGACGCTGAGATTCTCACGCTGGTTGGTGTGTTCATGCGGCGACACTACGAACGGCATCACCGTCGTCGCATCCCTCAGAGGAGCCATCTCGCCCCATACGTCGGTAGGGGCGCGGGCGAGTCGAAGCTCAGCGCGTGCCGCCGCGCATTCGGTCGAGCGGGTCCAGGTGATCGGCGCTGGACTCTACCCGGCTACTCGAGGAACGCTGCAACAGACGCGGTGAACCGATCGGGGTCGTCGAGCCACGGGAAGTGGCCGGCACCGGCCTGCACGACGAGTTCGGCGTTCGCGAACAGTGACGCGAACTCGGCCACCATCGCTGAAGGCGAGTTCAGGTCGACCTCCCCGGCGAGCAACAGCACGGGCGGGTCGAATGCGCCGAGGGCCGAACGCGTGGCCTCGGGATGGAACGCGCCCTCGGCTCCGAAGACGGCAGCGGCCTCGTTGTTGCGATGAGCGTCATCGGCGGCCCGATGCGCCTGCGCCGCGGCATCCCATCGCCCGTAATAGAAGGGCCCGACAGCCTGCCAGCTGTCGTCGGTGGCCTCGCCGGCGACGATGGCCTCGAGGGCCGCAAAGGATGCCTCGAACCACGGCTCTTCGGCGCGCAGCCGCGCGGTGGTGATGCGCATGTCGGCGGTGACCACGAGCCCGACGGCCGAGGGACTCGGGGTGACGAGCACGAGCCTGCCGACTCGATCGGGGTGGCGGGCGGCGTACAGCACCGCCACGTTCGTGCCCGCGGAGTGCGCCAGCAGGTCGAACCGTTCGAGTCCGAGGTGCTCGCGCAGCGCCTCGAGGTCGTCGACGAGACGATCGCAACGGTACGACGAGACATCCGTCGGCACGGCCGAGTCTCCGGTGCCCCGGGGGTCGAGCAAGATCAACTGCCGGTGCGCCGAGAAGCCGCCGAGGTTGCCCAGGTATACGGAGTCCAGCATCGGGCCGCCAGGTACGCAGACCAGCGGAGCGCCCTCCCCCTGCAAGTGGTACGCGAGTTCAGTGCCATCGTGTGCACCGAAGAGAGGCATCCCGTCGATCATGACATCGACGCCCGTCGCGTGGGGCGATTCCGTCGTGCGGATCGCCGAACGCTCATCGTCAGGCGCCATAGGCGGCGAGGAACACCCGCGTCGCGTGCGCGGCGTGTCGGCGCATGGCCTCTGGGGAAGGAATGGCGGCATCGCCGAGGAGCATCGCCTCGTTCACCGGCTCCCCCATGACGAGCCAGTTGAAGGTCGTCGCCGCCTCCAACGGATGCTCGATGCGAAGCAGCCCGCGCTCGGCCAATGAAGTCATGACCTTCGCGAGCGAGCGGATGGCGCGCTCCGGACCGTTCTCGTACAGGGCTCGGGCGAGGTCGGGAAAGCGGCCGACTTCGCCGATCACCAGGCGGCGCAGGTTGAGCAGCCTCGGGGTCATCACCACGGCGAGCTCGTTCACGGCGTAGCTCTCGAGGTAGCGGGCCACATCGCCGTCGGGAGCCGGCTCATCGTCGAGGTCGTGCAGGCCGTCGCCCGCACTGCCGGTCATCGAGGAGACGAGTTCGACGAAGAGCGCCTCTTTGCTGCCGAAGTGGGCGTAGACGGTCTGCTTCGACACCTGCGAGAGCTCGGCGAGTTCGTCCATGCTCGTGCCGAGGTAGCCGTTGCGCAGGAAGAGCTGCTCGGCCGCGGCGAGCATCGCGCGGCGTTTCCGCTCCGATCGGGGCAGTTCCGTGGCGACCATGGTTCCTCCTCTTGACGCGCAGTACTGAACAGTCTAGTTTGATCAAATCAAACTGGTCAGTCCATTTCATGAGAAGAGGAATCCATGTCCGAGTTCGTAACCACCTCCGCCGGAGACCGAGTCGCCTACGACCGGCGCGGTGAGGGGCCCGCGCTGATCTTCGTGGTCGGCGCCGGGCCGTGGCGGGCGATCGATCCCGACACCACGCGCACGGCCGAACTCGTCGCCGAGCGTGGCGTCACGACGATCGTCTACGACCGAGTCGGTCGGGGCGAGAGCCGCGCCGACGGCACGATCTCGCTCGAGCGCGAACTCGCGGCGATTGAGGCACTGATCGAGGTCGCCGGCGGCAGCGCGGTGCTCTGCGGCCACTCCTCGGGGTGTTCGATCGCCCTCCGTGCCGCGGTGAACGGGCTCGCCGTCAGTGGGCTCGCCCTCTGGGAGGCCCCATTCGCCCCGCCGAACAGCGGCGCACGCGACTGGGCCGATGAAGTGAACCGGCGCATCGATGCGGGCGACTTCGGCGGTGCGCTCGACGAGTACATGAAGGACATGCCGCCCGAGATCCTCGAGATCGTGCGCAGCATTCCCGCCATGATCGACCAGGCGCCGAGCCTTCGGCCCGATGGCGAGTCCCTCGCCTGGGCCGAGTCGGCACCGCATGCCGAGCTCTTCGGCGGCATCCGCGTGCCCGTGCTCGCGATGGTCGGCGTCGATACCTACGACATCATGACGCCGGCCGCCGAGTCCATCGCGAACGCCGTGCCCGGTGCCACCTGGAAGGCCATGCCGGGCAGCGAGCACGGCTGGGAGCCCGAGGCAATGGCCACCGAGCTCGCCGCGCTCGTGCACGCGGCGCAGCGAGTTACACCGCTTCGAGGCTGACGGCCTGCGCCACGTCCTTGTTCGGCCAACAGTCGACTGTCGCATGAAGGCCGGCTGGGGCGAAGGCCGTGCCGCGCTCAACGCGCGCGCAGCACCGCAGCTTCGATGCCCCACCCGAGCGCGATCGTGCGCTCGTGACGCCAACCGGCGACTGCTGCGAGGGCGGTTAGCGCCACTTCATCGCGGAGTCCGACGCCGTTCGCCGCCAGGGCCAGCACCGGCGATTCGTGCGCCGCCGGGTTGAGCGAGTCGGCGCGGGCCGCGTCGACGACCACCAGCATGTCGACCCGTTCGCGGAGCCGACCGAGCAGCTCGCGCGCTTCGGCATCGGTGCGATGCCCCAGGGCGAAGGCCGCGATCGCGAGATCGGCGCCACCCACCTCATCGCGATGAAGGACGGACGCATCGTCGCGGAAGGCACACCCCAGGACATCGTGACGACCGAACTGATCCACGAGCTGTTCGGCTTGTCGGCGCGCATCATCTTCGACCCGGTGTTCGGCTCCCCGGTCGTGCTGCCCGGCGCCGCCTGAGCAGGCGCAGTCGAGCGGATGCCGCGTGCGCCGCGACATCCGCTCGACTCGTGCTAGCCCAGCGAGACCGAGCCGGTGGTGCGCCGCCGCCGGTGAATCGCGACCGCGGTCACGAGCCCGCCGAGCGCGAGCAGCGCCCCGGCGGCCCAGATCGCGGCGGATGCCTCGGCTCCCGTGCTCGCGAGGTCGCCGCTTGCACCAGCACCAGCGCCGACACCTGCACCACCGCCATCTACGCCGGCGGCCGCGTCGACCTGAACGGCATCCCAGCCGATGAGCGAGCCGTCGGCCGCCTGGACGACGAGGCGGTGCTCACCCGTCGCGGTGCCGATGCGCACCACGGTGGTGAACTCGCCGCTCGCGTCGGCGGTTGCGCCGCCGAGCAGGGTCGGCTCGGAGTGGAGCCACGCCCACACGCCGGTGCCGGCGCGCTCGTCGCCGAGGCCGACGGTGAAGGGCTCGCCGAGAGTCACCGTCGCCGGCACGGTGAGGCCACCGCGGTTCGCGTCCGTCAGCTCGGCCGGGTCGATCGGGACGGGTGCGTCGCCGGGCTCGCCCGGGCCGGGCACCTCAGGGTCGACGGGCGGTTCGACGCCAGCTTCGGTGACCCATTTGCGACCGTCGTCCTTCTTGGTGACGGTGAACTCGTCGTAGACCGCGCCGACCGGCAGCTCGGTCGTCGCGTTCGGCTGCTTCTCAGCGAGGTACGAGCGGTAGACGAGCTTGTCGCCCGACACGTTGACGACTTGGTACGTCGTGACGCCCGCGCCCCGCAGCACCTGGGTGGCGTTGTTGTTCGTCCAGACGTTCTTCTCGTCGGACTCGAGCTCGTAGTGCTTCGCACCCGAGTTGGAGACGATGTAGACCGGGCCATCCGTGATGCCGGGGGTCTCGGTGACGTCGTCGTTGTTGTAGCCGCGAGCGTAGGTGTGGTCGTGGCCCATCATGACGAGGTCGATGTCGTGCTTCTCGAAGATCGGCACCCAGTACTCGCGCAGCACGGGCTCGTCGCGCCCCTCCGAGGCGGAGTAGACGGGCTGGTGGAAGGTCACGACGTTCCACTTCGACGGGCTGGACTCGAGCACGTAGTCGAGCCAGGCCGCTTGGAACTGCGTCCACAGTTCGGAGACCTTCGTCGACGGGCAGTCGGTGCCGGCGCAGCCGGGCAGCACGTCGGGCGTGAGGAACGTCGTGTCGCGGGTCGCGTTCAGGGTGATGAAGCGCACGTCCTGGTAGTCGGTGAAGTACACCGTCTCGGCGGCGAACTGAGTCCAGTGCTCGAAGTACGCGGCGTACTGCTTCGCGACATCCGTGTCACCGTCGGCGAGGTCGGCGAGTTCACCGGTCGTCTCGGTCGTCGGGTTGTTGCGCGGGTACTCGAAGTTCGCCTTCCACGACTTCAGGAGCTTGTCGCCCGAGTACTCGTGGTTGCCTGGAGCGGCCATGACGTTCGTCGCCGCCGCCGAGTTCTCCATGCCCTTGAACCAGTTGAGCCACTCGGTCTCGTTGCTGCCGGTGTTGATGAGGTCGCCCGCGTGCACCGAGCCGATCGAGTCGGGCGCGGTCTCCTCGGCCTGTCGCACGACCGACGGCCACGTCGTGTCGAGCCCGATCTGCGCGTCGCCGTAGTAGACGAACTGGAACTCGTCGGCGTTCGGGTCGGCGGTGCCGAACTCGAACCAGTCGCTCCAGCTGCCTTCGAGGCCGACACGGTACTCGTACTCGGTCGCGGGCGTCAGCGTGTCGACGGTCGCCGAGAAGTGCTGCTTCGGGTTGCCGTTGACCGTGCCGGCCGCGTACGCGTCGATGGTGCGGATGTCGGTGGAGCCGGCCGTGCGGATCTGCACCTGGCCCGACTCGTGCGAGACGTCGCCGGCGAGCCACGAGAACGACTGCGAAGTCATCGGCGTCTCGGTCGGGGTCAAGATGACGCGTGTCGGCGGCGCCACGACGGGCACACCGGGCTCACCCGTCGGCAGCAGCCGGATCGAGGGCACGTCGAGGTAGATGTCCGAGCTCGTCTCGCGGTCCTGGTAGAGCGCGATGGCCACGGTGTTGGTGCCGTCGACGAGCACATCGCCGCCGGCCTCGAACGTGCCGGGCGCGGGGTCGGAGGAGCCGGAGCCGGCGTACTGCACGTTGCTCGTCTCGCTGACGCGGTCGGCGTCGAAGCCGGCGACGCGTTCGCCGTTGATCCACACCACTGCGCCGTCGTCGTAGAGCAGTTCGCCGACGATCGATCCGACCTCGTCGGAGACGCCCGTGGCGAGCTCGAACGTCGTGCGGAAGAAGAAGGTCGGCACGTCAGGCGCGGCCACGCCGTCGAGGTACTGGTTCAGCAGGGTCTTCGGCGTCTGCGGGCCCACGGGCGCGAGCTTGCCGTTCTTCGCGCCGAAGCTGCCCTGCGCCGACTTCCAGGTGCTGTCGTCGAAGCCGGTCGTCGTCCAGACGCGCAGCGGCTCCGCGCCGCGCGCGGGGTCGGTGCCGTCGTCGAGGTACTTCCAAGTGGTGGTGCCGGTGCTGATCACGGGCTCGGTCGGAACATCGGGGGCGGCCAGTGCCGGCACCGGCGCCGCGAGCACACCGCCGAGCAGGGCGAGCAGCGCAGCGGAGACCGCACCTCGCCTCCCCCAGCGTGTCGCGTTCTTCGTCGTGGTCATCTGATTCCTTCGTCGCATGGGTAGGCGGGTGGGCATGGTCACGCACGGCCCTCGCTCGCGGGGCGGCGGGCGCAGGTCGCGCGATCTTGTCCCGCGCCCATGCAATCGGGGTCGGATGTCTCGGGGCTGGCCAGCAGGCATCCGCGAGGTGAACCGGCATTAATGCCCGCAAGAACCAAAGGATCCGCATGCGGGCGTCCGATCACCGCCCGGCTTCCGATGCGTGCGGTCGTCCTGAGTTGCGACTTTGGCTGGGATTACGGGTCGCGACGGATGAACTGTGTGATTCCGAGTGCGCCGATCAGAATGATCCAGGCGCTGGCCACGAGTGCGCCAGTTCCCGTGGTGAGGAAGGGGTCGGTGGGGTCATAGAGCTGTGCCGCCGCACGGTCGGGCAGCCAACGGGCATGCTCGGTGAGGCCTGCCAGGACGGGCGAGATGATCAGCACGAGGCTGAGCATGCCCACGAGTGCGGGTACCAGGTGCCGGACGATGAGGGCGACGGCGTGGGAGAGCAGGCCGATCAGTGTGAGGTATCCCGCTGCTCCGACGAGGGGCCACAGTTCCGTATCTCCCGTCGGTTGCGGTACGGCGAAGAGGGCACGGGTAATCGAGGCGGCGGTCAGTGCCGCCGCGATTGTGGCTATAGCGGTGAGTGCGATGGTAGATCCTGCCGCGACTGTCTTGCCTGCGGCTAGGAGGCCACGGCGCGGCACCACGGTGAGGCTCGTGCGAATCTGACGGCCGATGTATTCCTGGGTGGCGGGGAGGATGCCGAGCAGAACGAACCCGGCTTGGATGAATGGCACTGCACGACGTGCGGCATCCACAGCCGTCACCGACGCTCCCTGGCCAATCGCGCTGGCGGCAATAGCTGCGGTGATCAGCGCTCCGATGAGGATCGTGCCGAGAATGGTGAGGATGGTGACGGGGAGGGTTCGCAGCTTGTCGAGTTCGGACGCGATGACGTTTCCGATGCGCACCGTGCTCACGCATCCCGGTGGCGGAAGACGACCGCTGCGATCACCAGAAGCAGAACGACCCAGCCGGTCATGATCAATGCCCCTGGACCGGCATCCAGTCCGCCCTCGATGGTGCGTAAACCGAAGAGCTTGAGTCCTGCCATGTCGGGGAGCCAGTGCGCAGCTGGGGTGAGTTTCGTCAGGAGGAGTGAGACCGACACTACGGAGCTGTTCAGGATGAGGATGATGAGCGGGATGATGCCGTTGCGGGTGAGGACGGTGATCGTGAAGGCGATGAGTCCGGTGAGGGTCCAGTAGAGCGCACCGCCGAGGCAACGGACGAGTGCGTCGGCTAGCGTGATGGTCTCGGTTTCCTCATCGCCGATGACAGCGCGTGCGATGCTGATGGCGAGGGGCATGGCGACCGCCGCGACGACAATGATGAACAGGCAGACCGTGATTGCCTTCGCGATCAGGAGCCGCACGCGATGCGGCATCGCGGTGAGAGTCGCGGTGATCTGCTGTCCTCCGCCGACATCGGTGCTGTTGGCGGTGTATTCGCTGCTGAACACCATGACTCCGATGACGACAGCGCCGACCGTGCCGAGTGGCATCGCGGCGAATGCCGTCTCGAACGGCGACGTGGATGCGTGCATCTCAGGCTGACCCGCGCCGAGCGCGGCACGAGTCGACAACGAGTTGAGCAGGGTGATCGCGACCGATCCCAGCAACGTCACGGCGATTCCTGCCCAAACTCCGGGCAACGTTGCGGCCTTGTGCAGTTCAGCGCCAATGGCGCGGATGAGGCTCATCGTCCGTCCTCGACCCGGGTTGATTCGGTGAGGGCGAAGAAGGCGGCCTCGAGCGTCGGATACCCCGCGGTGACTTGAGCCAGCGAGCCGTCCGCGACGATGTGTCCACCGGCGATGACCACGAGGTCGTCGGCGATCTCCGCGACCTCGCTCATCAGATGGCTGGACAGCAGGACGGTCCCACCCGCATCGGCATGGTCACGCAGCAGCCTTCGTATCCACCGGATGCCCTCTGGATCGAGGCCGTTCACCGGCTCGTCCAGCACGAGCGCCGCCGGCTCGCCAAGGAGTGCCGCGGCAAGGCCCAGTCGTTGCCCCATGCCGAGGGAGAGATTGCTGACGCGGGTGCGCCCAGCGTCTGCGAGGCCCACCTGTTCAAGCACGTCGTTCACGCGGCGCTTCGGGATGCCATTGCTGCGTGCTACCCAGGCGAGGTGGTTGCGGGCGGTGCGAGAGCGGTGTGCGCCAGAGCCGTCCAGCATGGATCCGACCGTGCGCAGCGGATCACGCAGGCTTCGGTACGGCCTCCCATCGATCAGTACGGACCCTGCAGTGGGACTGTCGAGGCCGAGGAGGATGCGCAACGTTGAGGACTTGCCCGCCCCGTTCGGCCCGAGAAATCCGGTCACTCGGCCGGGCAACGCCTGGAAACTCGCATCGGAAAGCACGGTGCGCGAGCCATGCCGTTTGGTGAGCGCGTCGATGGAGAGCATGACACCATGTCAGTCGAGAACCGCCCGAGCGTCATCGGACCAGTGACCTGTCTTTCGAGGTCTTCTCGGTCTCAGGTCTCTCCGACCCAGGGCCGATGCTCGCGAAAGCGCCGGAATATAAAATTGGTTGATGGACTCCGCCCGCCCCACGTGGCGCTCACGCGTCTGGCTCGTCGCGTTGATCGTGCTCGTCGCGATCGTGCTGGTTCTGGCGATCACCGGGACCGACAGACCTGTTGCGGGCTGGATCGCGTTGGTCGTGACCGCGATCATCATCGTCTTGGTGATGGGCTGGGCCTTTGCCCGCTCACGGTCGCAGCGCAAACACTATGAAGACGACTTGGCAGCGTGGGCGGCCGAGCGTGCGACGCAGCGCGAACGGCTGCGGATCGCTGCCGATCTGCATGACCTGGTCTCCCACGGAATCGGACTCATCACCGTGCGCGCCGCCACTGCCCGCTGCATGACAGGTCCGAACGGCGAGTCCGAACGGATGAGTGCGCTGACCGACATCGAGCACGCCAGTCGTGAGACCACCACCGAGCTTCGCCGGATGCTGGGGGTTCTCCGCACCCCAGGCGTGGCCCCCTTGCGTCCCGCCGACACTCTCGACGACCTGCCCTCGATCATCACGGCCGCGAATGCAGCCGGCGTCACCGCCAGCCTCGACATCGACTCGGGAGGTGATGTGTCACCCGGTGCACAGCTCACCGTCTGCGCCATCGTCCGTGAGGCACTCAACAACACCCTCCGACATGCCGGCCCCACGACCGCGCGCATCAGCGTCCACCGGAACGGCGACGCGATCGTCGTCGACGTTCACGACGCCGGACCGCGAGAGGGCTGGTTCCCACACCCCGGCGCAGGCCACGGACTCAACGGCCTCCGTGAACGCGTCACCGCACTCGGAGGCACCATTCACACCCACACCAAAGGAAAGGGCTTCCACCTGACTGCGCGCTTCCCCGATCAGGGGAACCCGTGAACAACGCATTAGACACAGCCGCGATCCGAGTGCTCATCGTCGACGACCAACCGCTGCTCCGCCACAGCCTCACGATTCTCGTCAACGGGACCTCAGGCCTTACGGTGGTCGGGGAAGCCGCCACAGGTACGGACGCCGTGCGCCTTGCACGCGAACTCACCCCCGACGTCACCTTGATGGACATTCGCATGCCCGGCGGCGATGGCATCGAGGCGACACGCAATATCGCTGCGGACCCCGCACTCGCGTCCTGCCGAGTGCTCGTGCTCAGCATGTTCGAGCTAGATGAGTACGTCTACGGCGCACTTCGAGCCGGGGCCAGCGGCTTCCTTCTCAAAGACGCTCACCCAGACCAGCTCCTCGACGCCATCCGCCGTACCCACGCCGGCGAATCCCTCTTCGCACCAACCATCCTGACCCGGCTCGTCGAGCACTACGTCAACCGCCCAGCCGCTACACCGGCTCGAAAACTGGATCCGATCACCGAGCGGGAGACCGAAGTGCTCACCCTCGTCGGACAAGGGCTGTCCAACGACGAAATCGCCACCACGCTCATCATCTCGATCAAAACCGTCAAGACCCACATCGGCAACCTCCTCGCCAAACTCCACGCCCGCGACCGCGCCCAACTCGTCATCACCGCCTACGAAACCGGCCTCGTTGCCCGCGCATGATCCCTCAAATCGCTCCTGTCCTGCTGCATGAATGCAGACCACGGCGAGACCTAGGGTTGACGATTACGGTCCGAGGCCGTGTTCGTGCTGCGGTCCAGGGCGTCAATTTCAGCTCACGCACACGTTTCAGCTCACGTCTGCACAGCTCGCTCCGGCCTGTGGTTTGCTGACGAGTGGCGGTGTTCTTTTGACCAACAGTCCCGATAGAGCCCTGCGGACCACCTGCCCGCAGAGTCAGTCCTCCAAGGCCACCCGGCGGAGCAGTCGAAGCAGTTCGGCACGCTCCACTGCATCGAGGCGGGCCAGCGCCTGGTCCTCGGCACCCTGGGCGGCCGCTCTCGCCCGCGCGTAGAGCTCTTGTCCCGCGGGCGTCGCCGTGATGACGTTCGACCGCCGGTCCGCCGGGTCTGCACTGCGCCCAACTAATCCATCTCGCTCCAGTTCATCGACGATTCCGACGATCTGACTCGCGTCCAAACGTAGGAAGTCCGCGAGTTCACGCTGCGAAGGGGCGGCACCGCTGCAGGCGAGAGAAAGTACGGAATAGGGCCGCACCTTGAGACCCAATGGTGTCAAGGCGGCGTTGGCGAGGGCGGTTCCGATCGACCGCGCCCGCGCTGCCAAGAACTCGACTTCATCAGTCAGCGAAGTAGCGGCGAGCCTCGCAGCCCTCGTCGACACGTTCACTTCGGTCACGGATCCACCTCCGCGACCGATTATCCCGTGCGCTCGACGTTCAGGGCGACCGAGCCGCCTGCGCGCCGGGAATCGAGGGGCTCGATCTCTTTGCCGCTGAACGTCGACTGCAGGAGCACAAGGAGTTGGGCACGGTCTGGCTCGTCGAGGTCGCCGTGCGCAGTACGTTCCGCGACACCCGTCGCGGCATGCGCTCGCGCAAAAAGAGAATTGCCACTCGGTGTTGCCACCACCACTTTTGCCCGGCGATCCGAGGGATCGGGCTGGCGGACCACGAGCCCCCGCCGCTCCAGGTCGTCCACGAGGGCTACGACCTGGCTGGGATCGAGTTGTAGCAACTCTGCGAGTTCCCGCTGCGATGCCCCGATCGCTGAGACCGCGATGGCAAGCACGGAGTACGAACGCACCGTCAGCTGGAGCGGTGAGAGCACCCGGTTTGCTGCCGCATTGGCCCTGACACTCGCCCGCGCCAGCATGAACCCGAGATCGCCATGAAGGGCCGTTGCGCGCAGCTGGTCGCTCGTCATGACCCAACCGTATCAATACATGGTTGCTTCAATCATTGACATATTCAATGGATATGTGGTCTCATGGCCAACAACAAAGGAGTTGTCTATGTCACTCGACGGCAAAGTAGCCATCGTCACAGGTTCGGGCCGCGGCCTCGGCCTCGCATACGCACACGAACTCGCGAAGCACGGCGCATCCGTCGTCATCAACGATATGGACGCCGCCACTGCCGACGAAGCCGTCGCTTCGATTCGCGCTGCAGGCGGCACCGCGACATCGGTTGTCGCCCCGGTTGGACCGACTGAGACCGCCCGAAAACTCGTGGCCACCGCGATCGACGAGTTCGGCCGTCTCGATATCCTCGTAACGAACGCCGGCGTCCTTCGTGACGCCGTGCTCTGGAAGATGAGCGACGACGACTTCGACACCGTCATCGGCGTTCACCTCCGCGGCACCTTCACTTGCGTCCGGGAAGCGGCTTCGCACATGCGAGAGAGCGGCTCAGGCGGTCGCATCATCTGCATCGGATCCCCCACGGGCCAGCGCGGCAATTTCGGTCAGACGAACTACGCGGCGGCGAAGGCTGGCATAGTCGGGATGGTTCGCACGTGGGCACTCGAACTCAAGAAGGCCGCAATCACCGTGAACGCCGTCGTACCGGTAGCAGCGACGGCTATGACCGCAACCGTGCCGTACTTCGCTGCCGCCGTCGAGGCGGACCGCGCCGGGGAGCCTATGTCCCCGTTCTTCCGGCAGGAGCTCGGTTTCGGAACGTCCGAGGATGTCGCCGGTACGATCGCCTATCTCGCCTCGGACGCCGCCGCGGGCATCAGCGGCCAGGTGATCGGTGTCGGCGGCGACAGGCTCCAGATCTGGTCGCATCCTGAACCGGTCGTCTCGGTGTACCGCGACGGCGGCTGGTCGTACGAGGTCCTCGAAGCCGACTTCCCCACGATCATCGCCGGCAACCTCCAGTCGGTCGGTGAGAAGTTCCCGCAGCTGCCCGACGACCTTCAGCGCACGGCGTCCACTGCCTGACCAACCGGCCATGTCCCGTTACGAGCCAGCCATCGATCTCGGTTCCCTCACCGCGATCGACATGCACGTGCACATCGAGGTGGACCACGACGGGCACGCGTCGCTACCCGGAGACCTCATCGATGCGGCATCGCGGTACTTCCGTACCGACGGGCCACGCCCCGACCTCGATTCCGTCGCGGCCTACTACCGCGAGCGGAGTATGGCTGCCGTCGTGTTTACGGTCGATGCCGAGACGAACCTCGGCCACCCCGCGCTGTCCAGCACCGAGATCGCCGAGGGTGCGGCGCGCAACAACGACGTGCTCATCCCGTTCGGCTCCGTGGATCCGCATCGCCCCACCGCCGTCGAGGAGATCCGGCGCCTGACTGAGGAGAGCGGCGTCCGCGGTTTCAAGTTCCACCCGACCGTCCAGGGATTCGACCCAAGCGACGAGCAGTGGTATCCGATCTACGCCGCGGTTCAGGATGCAGGCGTGCCGGCCCTGTTCCACACAGGACAGACCGGCATCGGCGCCGGCGTGCCCGGCGGTCGCGGCCTCCGGCTCGGGCTCTCGAACCCGATGCTGCTCGATCCTGTCGCCGCGGACTTCCCCGACTTGCAGATAATCATGGCCCACCCCTCGGTGCCCTGGCAGGACGAGGCACTCTCGGTCGCCACTCACAAACACAACACCTGGATCGACCTGTCGGGCTGGAGCCCCAAGTACTTCCCGTCGGAACTGGTGCGCTACGCCAACACGCTTCTCAAAGATCGTGTGCTGTTCGGCTCCGATTTCCCCTTGCTGACGCCCGATCGTTGGCTCGCCGACGCCGCGGAGACGGCTCTCAAGCCCGAACGGCTGCCGGCGATCCTCAAAGACAATGCCGCCCACCTCCTCGGGCTCGGGTGACGCCATGGCCGCCATCGACTCCACTTCCCCCATCGGCATCGATCCGTTTGGATTCGCGGACGCCCACCTGAGCGCCGCTGCGGCGGGCATTCTCTCGACCCTGCGGGAGACGCTCGATCGCGACATCCGGCCACTGATGACGGATGCGTGGGAGGCGGCGGCGATGCCCGCCGCCGTACTCGACGCACTCGTGCCGCTCGACCTCATGTCCCCGGAAGGCGTCTCGGCCGACGAGGCACGTTCCAGCATGTTCGCGGGATTCCGCAACTACGTGCTGGCTCGCGCGGATGTCTCCGTCGCGACGTTGTACAACGCACAATCTGGCCTGTTCCGCACCACGGTGCTGCTCGGAGGTTCCCCGGAGCAAGCAGCGATGCTCGACCCCCAGGTGATGAGCTTCGCGCTGACTGGCGTATTCGCGCTGACGGAGCCGGATCACGGCTCCGACATCGCGCGCGGGCTGGCCACTACCGCTCGGCGGGACGGCGACGACTGGGTGCTCGACGGCGCGAAGCGCTGGATCGGAGGTGCGGCCGACGCCGATGTCCTCGCGGTCTTCGCGCGCGATGTCGACGACGGGAACGTGAAGGCGTTCCTCGTGCCGCGCGCGGCGTCCGGCGTCTCGGTCGAGCCCATGGGCGGCAAGATCTCCCTGCGGCCGATGCAGAACGCATCCGTCGTCCTCAATGGCGTGCACGTGGCCGAGGGCGATCGCCTCCAGCGGGTCGACTCGTGGCGTGACGTCGCGTCCATCCTGCGAGCCATGCGATCGGATGTCGCGTGGATCGCCACCGGTCTGCAGGCCGGCGCGCTCGAGAGCACCCTGCGCTACGTGAACCGACGGCAGCAGTTCGGGCGTCCGATCGCCGGGTTCCAGCTCGTGCAGGAAAAACTCGCCCGGATGCTCGGGAACCTCACGGCATCACTCGGCATGGTCGTCCAGCTCTCCGCTCGCCAGGACGCCGGTGATGCGCGCGACGAGAACTCGTCACTCGCAAAGATGCACACGGCGCGCATGGCCCGCGAAACCGTAGCACTCGGGCGGGAACTGCTCGGCGGCAACGGCATCCTCCTCGAGCACGATGTCGCCCGCTTCTTCGCGGACGCCGAAGCCGTCTACTCCTACGAAGGCACTCACGAAATCAACTCCCTCGTCGTCGGTCGCGCATTGACCGGCGCTTCCGCATTCGTCTGAACCCTTGGAAAGGCCCCCACCCATGACCACGACCGTCACCTACGACGCCCTCCCCGGCCTCGCCGGAACCGATCTCGGCTACTCCGACTGGCTCGAAGTGAGCCAGGACCGCGTCAACCTCTTCGCCGATGCGACCGATGACCACCAATGGATCCACGTCGACCCGCAGCGGGCCGCTGACGGCCCCTTCGGCGGTGCTATCGCCCATGGTTTCCTCAGCCTCTCGCTGACCGTGAAGTTCTGGACGGAACTCCTCGAGGCCGAGGGGGTCGCTACGAAGGTGAATTACGGACTTGACAAGGTCCGGTTCCCCTCGCCCGTGAAGGTCGGCGCGCGCGTGCGCATGAACGCCGTCATCGCCGAGGTCACCGAGGTTCCGGGCGGATATCAACTGCACGTGGATCAGACGATCGAGATCGAGGGCGCATCCAAGCCCGCGGTCGTCGCCCGCGGACTGTACCGCTTCTACGCCTGACCCGTCTGTCTTTACTGCACCACCCCACCCGCCTCGGCGGTCCATTCGAGTAACGAAGGAGTCACTTTCATGGCAAGTATCAGTAAGTTCGGCATATTGGCAGCAGTGGCGGCAGTCAGCCTCACGCTCGCCGCCTGCTCGAGCGGTTCGCCCAGCGGCGACACCGCGGCCCCTGAAGGGGAATCCAGCGACCTGACGCCCATCACCGTCGGCCTCCTACCCATAGCACCCGCCGCTGCCGTGCAATACGGCATCGACCAGGGCATCTTCGAGGAGCACGGGCTCGACGTCACGACCCAGATCGCGCAGGGCGGCGCCGCCATGCTTCCGGCCGTCTCGACAGGCCAGCTCGACTTCGGAGTCGGCAATCCGCTCTCCGTACTCGTCGCGGCGAGCCAAGGAGTCGACGTGCACGTCGCCAGCGGATACTCGTTCTCCCTCGAGGAAGGTGAGGACATCAATGCGGTAATCACCCGGACGGGCGACGGCATCGAGTCGTGGTCCGACCTCGACGGCAAGCGTGTCTCCGTCAACGCCGTGAACACCCAGGGCGACCTCACCATCAAGGCATCGGTCGACGCCGACGGTGGCGATTCCGAGTCCATCGAGTTCATCGAGATCGCCTTCCCAGATGCCCTCGCCCAGCTCGACAGCAACAACGTCGACGCCGTCTGGGTCCCCGAGCCCTTCCTGTCGCAGGCCACTGCCGCGCCCGACAAGTACTCGGTGCTCGGCTACCCGAACCAGAACACCATCCCCGGTCTGCCGACGATGGTCACCTTCACCTCGGGGACGGTCGCGGACGACGAGAGCGACACGGTCCAAAAGTGGCGCGATGCCATCGCCGACGTGCTCGCGGCCGCCGCAGCTGATCCCGAGGGCTTCTCGGCGACCATCGCGGAGTTCACTGGCATGCCCGCGGAGGCAGCGCAGAACCTCCGTCTCGAGCGCTTCTCCGCCGATCTCGATCCTCAATTGCTCGCCGACCTGACCGACTTGGCGTTGGAGTATGGATTCATGGAGTCCGAGCCCGACCTGGACACCGTGATCATCCCCTAGGGACACCGGGTTGGGGGCGCCGCGCAGGCGCTCCTACCCCGACACTCCTCCACCGAATGCAATGAGGCATATTCCATGAAGAACGCGGGACTCGGCACCTGGATTTCTCGACGCCGGGCGAAGTCGTACGGGGACGTCGCGATCGTCTCCTCCGGCGGGGCTCTTCGGTACGAAGAACTCTCCGAGCGCATCGCGCGCCTGGCGAGCGCACTCACGAGTCGGGGCGTGGCCACGGGCGACCGCATCGTGTTCGTCGGCAATAACCACCCCGACTTCCTCACGACCTTCTTCGCGTGCGGAGCCATCGGTGCGATCTTCGTGCCTCTGAACACCCGGCTCGCCCCCCGCGAGCTCGAGTACATGATCGAGGACTCCGGCGCCACGACTCTCGTGACCCTCCAGGCCACACGGGAGCTCGCGCGCGCCGCCGCCTGGTCGAGCGTTCTCACGCGCCGCTTCGTCATCGATGGCCCAGCCGAGCTTCCGGCTGTCGAGTCTTTCGAGGACGCCATCGCCGCGGCCTCGGCAGAGCTTCCCGACATCGCGGTATCGCTCGAGGACCCTGCGATGATCCTCTACACCTCCGGAACCACCGGCCGCCCGAAGGGCGCCGTCCTGACGCACGGAAACCTCACCTGGAACTCGATCAACGCGCTGGTCGACTACGACATCACCTCGGACGAGGTGACGTTGCTCATCGCCCCCATGTTCCATGTCGCATCGCTGAGCATGGGCGCACTGCCGACGCTCCTCAAGGGAGGAACGATCGTGCTGCATGAGAGGTTCGATCCCGGGGCCGTGCTCGAGGCCATTCAGGCCCACGGTGTCACGAGCCTCTCTGGTGTGCCGACGACGTTCCAGATGATCGCCGAGCATCCCGCGTGGGCAGAGACCGACCTCTCTTCCATCCGCAAGCTCACCTGCGGCGGATCGAGCGTCCCGCTGCGCGTGGTCGAGGCCTACGAAGAGCGCGGCCTGAGTTTCTCCTCCGGGTACGGGCTGACCGAGACGGCGCCCGGAGCCACGGCGCTGCCGTATCGCAAGGCGCGCGAGCACATCGGCTCATCGGGCATCGCCCACTTCTTCACGGACGTGCGCATCGTCGGCGAAGACGGCCGGGTTCTGCCCGCCGGCGAGGCGGGAGAGATTCAGATCAGCGGACCGAACGTCATCCCGGAGTACTGGAATCGGCCGGAGGCGAGCCGCGAGGCGCGCGACGGCGTATGGTTCCGCTCCGGCGACATCGGATTCTTGGACGACGACGGCTATCTGATGGTCAGCGACCGCCTCAAGGACCTGATCATCTCCGGTGGCGAGAATATCTACCCCGCTGAAGTGGAACAGCTGATCATGGAGATCAGCGAGATCACGGCCGCCGCTGTGATCGGCGTCCCCGACGACCGATGGGGAGAAGTTCCGATCGCGATCGTCGCCCTGCAGGAGGACGCGCAGCTTTCCGCGGAGGCCGTCATCACGCACTTGACGGGACGCCTGGCCAAGTACAAGATCCCGCGAGCCGTGGTGATCGTGGATGACCTTCCGCGCACCGCCAGCGGGAAGGTGCGCAAGGTCGACCTGAGGGAGCGTTTCCGTTCCCTGCCCGAACTCCATGGAGAGGTGATCTCATGAGCGCTCCCGCAGCGCCGGTCGACACCGTCACACGGAGCATTGCCGCAGCGGACGCGTCGCGTCGTCGGCGCCGGTTCCGTCCCCGTCGCATGCTGCTCGGAGCCGCCGGCGTGCTCACATTCCTCCTCGTCTGGGAGATCGCATCCCGCACCGGCCTCGTCGATTCCACCTACCTTCCCCCAGCCTCGGTCGTCATCGCGACGCTGTTCTCGAACGCGACCCTGACGGGCTTCTGGATCGCGGTGGGGCAGACGCTCACCTCCTGGGCTCTGGGTATGCTGCTCGCCACCGCCCTCGCCGTGCCGCTCGGTATCCTCATCGGCCTGTCGCCGTTCCTGCAGAAGGCGACTCGGTCCACAGTGGAGTTCCTGAGACCGATCCCCTCCGTGGGCCTTATCCCCTTGGCCGTCCTTCTCTTCGCCGTCCCGCTGCAGCAAAGCCTGCTCATCGTGACGTACGGGGCCTTCTGGCAGGTGTTCATCCAAGTGCTGTACGGGGTCGCAGACGTCGACTCCGTCGCGATGAACACCGCGCGGAGCTTCGGATTCACCTGGTGGCAGCGGGTTCGCGACGTCGTCTTCCCGACAATGCTCCCCTACCTGCTGACAGGCATCCGGCTCGCCGCAGCGGTTGCCCTCATCCTCGCGGTCACCGCAGAACTCGTCATCGGCACCCCGGGGCTCGGCAACCAGATCGCGTTGGCGAAGGAGGCCGGCCTCTACGCCTCGACGTACGCGCTCGTACTCGCCACCGGCCTGCTGGGCGTACTCATCAACGTCGGCGTCCGCGCGCTCGAGCATCGCCTGCTCGGTTGGCACCAGTCGGTGCGAGAGGAGGTGGCCGCATGAGGAAGACACTCGTCTCCTTCAGTTATGCGCTCGGGCTGCCGCTGATTCTCATCCTGATCTGGTGGGCGCTCGGCCTGAATGCGACGAGCATCTTCGTTCCCAAGCCGGGCGAACTCCTCACAGAGTTCTTCGAAACCTGGGTCGGCGATCGCTTCTTCACGGATGTCCTCCCGAGCCTCGCTCGGTTCGCGGTGGGCACCGGCATCGCGATCGTGTTCGGCATCCTCATTGGACTGCTCGTCGGACTCAGCCGCGACCTTCGCGCCTTCACGGAGCCGACCTTCGAGTTCTTCCGCGCGATCCCACCGCCAGTGCTCATCCCGATCTTCGGCCTGCTGATCGGCGTGAGTGACGGCATGAAGGTGGTCGTCATCGCCGCAGGGGCAATCTGGCCGGTCCTGCTCAACACCATCGAGGGAGTGCGCGCAGTCGATTCCGTGCAGAGCGAGACGACGCGTTCCTACGGCATCCAAGGATTCTCACGCGTGCGCTTCCAAGTGATGCCTGCGGCCGCACCCAGCATCCTCGCCGGCGTTCGACAAGCACTTCCGATCGGGATCATCCTCATGGTGATCAGCGAGATGTTCTTCTCGTCCTCAGGACTGGGCTTCTCCATCATTCAGTTCCAGCGCCGCTTCGCGATCCCCGAGATGTGGTCGGGAATCCTGCTGCTGGGACTGATCGGCTACGCCGTCTCGATGATCTTCAAGTTCGTCGAACACCGCATCCTCCACTGGTACTACGGATTGAAGGACATCGAGAATGCCGCCTGAGAGCACCCCCGGAATCTCCCCCACTCCACGCGGGCGCAGCCTCCCGGCCGAACAGACGCTGCTGTCGGTGCAGGGCCTGCAGAAGGTCTACCGAACGGATGCGGGCGACATCGAAGCCGTGCGCAACCTGACCTTCGACCTCGGCAAGAACGAGCTCACATGCCTCGTCGGGCCATCGGGCTCCGGCAAGACGACGCTGCTCAAGTGCATCGCCGGACTGCTCGAACCGACAAGCGGCGAGATCGTCCTCGACGGCAAGCGCGTGACAGGCCCCCCGAAGAAGATGGCCGTCGTGTTCCAGGAGTACGGCCGGTCGCTGTACCCATGGCTCCGCGTCGAGGAGAACGTCGAGCTTCCGCTCCGGAATGCGAGAGTTCCGAAGCCCGAACGGAAGCGACTCGTGGCGGAGGCGATCGAGAGCGTTGGCCTGTCGCACGTTCCGAAGTCCTACCCGTGGCAGCTGTCCGGCGGGATGCAGCAGCGCGTCGCCATCGCGCGCGCCATCGCCTACCAGCCCGAGGTGCTGCTCATGGACGAGCCGTTCGCGGCCGTCGACGCCCAGACCCGCGCCGACCTCGAGGACCTCGTCCGGGCCATCCGGAAACGGCTGGGCGTGACCGTGCTGTTCGTGACCCACGACATCGACGAGTCCGTGTACCTCGGCGAGCGCGTCATCATCCTGTCTTCGTCGCCCACCGTCGTCCAGGAGGACCTCGTGATCGACCTCCCGCAGGATCGCGACCAGCTCGAGACGCGTGCGCTGCCGCGGTTCACCGAACTCCGCCACCACGTCTACGAACAGATCCAGCTTGCGAAGAAGGGATTCCGCCCCGACTCGGCTCGAGCCCAGGCACCCGCCCGGTGACCTCCTCGGCGGGATCGCCTCTGCACGCAGCGATGGCAGCCCGACCGCCGGCTGAGTTTGCCAACCGTCGCGCGGTGCCGCTCACCGACCGTTCGGGGACCCGACCGTGGTGGCCGAGTCCCCGAAGCGTCAGCGAGTGATCACCGCACCACGAGCGCGATGCCGATTCCCCTCGTCGGCGAGACGGTCGCATCGCCGGAGTACGACGCGACAATCGAGTGCGCACCCCGAGTCAACGTCCCAACGGGGATGCTGGCTTTACCGTCAGCAATCGTGCCCGTCACGGTCCTGCCCGCCACGGTCACGGTCACCGTGCCAGTCGCGTCCTTCCCGACCGGCAGTATCCGCACCACGACGGTGACGGGCCTGGAACTCGAGGAGAGCAGCGGACTGGTGGTGACGAGCGCCGCCGACGCGCTGCGCACCGTGAGCGGCGTGCTGCTGGCGGTGCTGGAGTCACCCTCCCCAGAACGAGCGGTCACCCTCACGCTCAACTCGCTGCCCTGGTCAATGAGCCTGACGGTGTAGCTGGACCCGGTTGAGCCGGCAATCGGTCGACCGTCCCGTATCCATTGGAAGCTGAATGTTGGTACCGATCCCGTCCAGTCGCCTGCGGTCGCCGTGAGCGTGCGGCCCACGTCGGGGCTTCCCGTCACGACCGGCGCGGAGATATTCACTGGCGTGGACGTCACCTCGCATGTGAAGCTGTCGGCGCGGTCACGATCCCCGCCGCCATAAACGGCAACCGAGGGGTACGGGCAGAGCGGTCGCGTCAGGTCGGGTGACCAGCTTGCGGGCACCTCGGGGTTCGTCGGATTCAGCGAGGCGACGATCCGATCCGGAGGCGTTCCTCCCTCGACCCACTCGACGAGCGCCGCGAGCGCGGCGTACTGATCGGTTGCAGGTCCGCCTTGAACGTGGCCCATACCCGGGACCTCGAAGTAGCGAGCGAACTGGTCCGCCTTGTCGCCGTAGCCGGCCTGAAGCCCTTCGTACCAAGAGGCGGTGTCATCCGGCGAGAACACGCCGTCGGCGGCGCCGTGAATGACGATCATCTTGCCGCCGCGGTTGCGGAGCGTATCGAGGTTCGTCGGGTTGGGCGGCGTCATGAACGACATAGCGCTCTCGGTGTAGACCCCGTTGGTGGTGTAGATCTTCGAGGCAAGAGCATCGATGTCCACGCTCATCGCGTACTGCCCCAGGCCAGGAAGCGCCGGCGCATCGGGCGGGGTTGTGAAGATGTAGCCGGCCGCACCCGGGTCCAGGCTCACGGATGCGTTGAACTCCCACCCTGCCCAGCCTGACTGCACGATGCCAGGATCGAAGGGGAAGGAGCTATAGATCGTTTCTCCGGCGCGGGTGCGGGCACCGCCGAAAATGTCGGCCACCACCACCTTCTGCGCTGCAGTCAGGCATGTTCCATCGCGGGCCGCCGTGCACGTGGGCACATCGCGATCAAGGGAGAACACCTCTTGGCAGAGCGAACTCGCTTGGACCGCTCCGTCTTCGAGCCCGTCGAGGGCGTCGCAGCGCGTCAACACGGCGCCCGCAATCGTTGCGCGCTCCGCAGGCGTCAGTGCGCTCGACAGGTTCGCCGGGTCTGTTGCCACGGTGGCGTAGCGCTGCGCGCCCCAGATTTGAGCCACAGCGGCTTTGGGCAGATTGAAGCCGGGCGCCAACGCGAGGAAACCGTCGTATTGGTCGGCATATCGGGCGGAGCCGACCATGGTGTGCCGGCCGCCATTCGATCCTCCGGTCATGTACGAGCGGTCGGGTCCACGTCCGTAGCCCGCGGCGATGAGCGCCTTCGCCATCGGGGTCAGTGTGCCTACTGCTTGGTACCCATAGTCGAGCCGCGCCTGGGGATCGAGGCCGAAGGTTGGATTCTGGCTGCCGGAGTGTCCTGCATCCGAACTGATCACCGCGAAGCCCGTCTGAAGGCCACTCTCCCCGCCACCGACGCGCCCGAGCGCCGTCGCAACAGATCCATCGATGCCTCCGTTGGCCTGATACAGGAATCGCCCGCTCCACTCCACCGGCAACCGCATCTCGAAGCCGATGGCATAGGACTGACCGTCGACAGAGCTCACCCTCTCGTTCATCACGCCCTGTACGAGACAGTGCTCGCCGACGGATACCCCTGCGACCGGCCCGACGGGCACTCTTTCCGCGATGGTGATCCTCGTGTGCGGAAAGACGAAGCCCGCGAGGGACTCGCACTGCTCAAGGGAACTCTGCCGCGCAGGGCTCAGCTGCGGGAGTCCCCCCTCGACTGTCGCCCCTGCCGGAGCCGCCGAGGCGGGAACCGCCACTGAAGAGAAGAGCAGCGTTGTCGCGGCGATCGTCGCACCGACGGTGGTGATCCAGCGCTTGCGCGCGTTCATTGCGAACTCCCGATGACGACTGACGCCGTACCCCTGCACTTCGTTGTGACTGACATGTCGATTCCTCTCCATGCGTCGCCGACGAGGCAGCCCGCCGACGACGGCGGTGAATTCGACGGGCAACACTGCCCGGCGTACCGCCAAAGTATCGCCGTTGATTGGAAATTGCAATCATTGGATTCTTCCATTACTCGACGCCAGTCGGTCAGTATTTGCGCTCGCTCACCCGGAGAGTCAGGAGATTCCTCTGAGGCCGTATATCGTCGAATTCCGCAGCTAGCCTCGGGGAATGGAAGAAAGGCGTCTGCTCGCCGTGATGGCGACCCCGCTCGAGGTCCCCGCGCTGGTTGAGCGGAATCGCTGGCCTGTGCACGTAACCATTGCTGGCAACTTCCACGTCGATGACGGCCGGGTCAATGATGTTTCAAACCAGCTCGCGGCTGTCGCCAGTGATGTCCTCGCATTCGACGTCAACCTTGGGCCGACGGCTCAATTCGGACTGGAGCAGAACATCGCGGTGCTTCTGGCTGAACATCCGGCCCTTTACCGTCTGCACGAGTCGTTGGCCGCCGCGCTGAAGCGGACACCCGGGTTCGCAGCCGTCGAGCCGGACTTTTGGGAGGTCGGTTATCGCCCACATGCGACTCGTGGTCCGTTTATCAGCGTCGGCGAAGGAGACATTTTGTCGATCAGATGGTTGACGTTGGTGTCGCTCGATGAATCCACAGGGCGGAGGATCACAACCATCGAGCTCGACCTACATGACCCCCGGTGAAGGGTCCTCGATGGTCAGAGACTTCGATTCTCACGCACTTGTCAATTTGCCAAGTGCGTGACAAGTCATCTGAGAATATGACAGGTTGCGTGAGAACCCACACGTGTCCTCCCGAGCGGCGGTCATATCCTGATGCGATGAACTTCACGTTCCGTGGCGAGATCTGGTTCTGGCGCGGCCCAGCTCCGTGGCATTTCGTCACGGTGCCCGCGGAAGAGTGCGCCGCCATCGAATCGGTCGCACCGCTCGTCACCTACGGTTGGGGCATGATCCCGGTCACCGTGCGCGTCGGCGGCAGCGAGTGGGCGACTTCGCTCTGGCCGAAGAACGGCGAGTACATCGTGCCGCTGAAGGCGTGGGTGCGTGCGGCTGAGGAACTCGAGATCGGCGACACGACCGAGGTGCGATTGACGGTCGCCACCCGAGCTCTCCGTTGACTCAGTCTGCAGGTCGAAGCGAACGGATGCCGCGCGCCAGCGTCAGCTCGCGGGGTCGCCGTCGGCTTCCCGCTTCCGCCGTTCGAGTTCGGCTCGGCGCTCGTAGTACTCGATCTCGCGGTCGAGGTCGGCGAGCTGCTGCTCGGTGGAATCGACCTGCGGCATGGCGGGCCCGTAGTTCGGCTGCGGTCGCTGCGATCGCTGCGCCATGAGCGAGCCGATGCCGTCACCGGCCGACGACCCGCCGTACTCGCGTCCGATCACGAACCACAGCAGCGTGCCGATGAGCGGCAGCAGCACGACGAGCAGGATCCAGGCGAACTTCGGCAGATGCCGCACCTGGGACTCGTCGCGCGTGATGATATCGATCAGCGCGAACACCATCGCGGCGACCACGATGACGGGAAAGACGGCAGCCATGGCCGTCAGCATATTGGGCCGGGCGAATGCGGCGCTACGGCGAGACCAGCCGAGCCACCTCGCCGACCTCCCGCATGAATTCCTCGACGTCGGGCTCGTCTGAGGTGGGTTGCAGCACGACCGCGTCGACGCCGGCCGCGAAGAACCGCTCAGCGGCCTCGGCGACGGCGGATGCGTCGCCGACGGCGGCCAGTCGCTGGTCGTCGGGCATGTTCCACTGCGTGAGTTCTCGTGCGACCCGTTCGTCGGCCTCCTTGCCGCCGAACGCGGCCATCAGATAGACGACCACCTCGTTGCGCCCCTCACGCCCGGCAGCGCTGCGCCCTGTCGCGATCGTCGCCACGGCCTCTGCGGCGCGATCGACCGTCGTGCCGCCGGTGAGCACTGTGCCATCGGCCACCTCACCGGTGAGCTGCAGCGTCTTGGGGCCTTCACCAGCCGCGTACACGAGCGGCGCCGTCGCCGGCGGCCAGTCGAGCTTCACTCGATCGAGCTTCACGTATCGACCGTCGGTCGTGACCTCCTCGCCTGTGAGTAGCTGCCGCAGCGCCGGAACATACTCGCGCATGAGCGTCAGCGGCGAAGCGACACGGCTGCCCGTCTGCGCCATCCACCGCTGCACCCCATGCCCGACGCCGGGCAGCAACCGATCGGGGAACATGCGCTCGATGGTCGCGATCTCCATGGCGGTGATCGCGACGTTGCGCAAGGGCATCGGTGCGACGCCGATGCCCACCCGCAGACGCTCGGTCCACGCGAGGGCCGCGGCGGCTGCGGCGAAGGCCGACTGTTGGAAGCAGTCCTCCCAGAGCCAGAGTTCGGGCACTCCCCCGTCTTCGGCGGCCGCGACCGCGAGTCGGAACTGCTCAGGTGGGAACGCAGGCTGGAAGATCGCTCCGATTCGACGCATGCGACAACTTTGGCAGCACCCACCGGCATGCGCCCACTGTCGTTCACCGAGCGGATGCTTGAACCCGGCGTCTCGCCCGGCTCGACATCGCGGTCCCCGAATCGACCAGCTGTTCTGGCCGCAAGCTCAGATGGAGAGCTGGATATCGGCGTGCCTGTTCCCGCCACACTGTTCCGTGCCGTCGATTCGCACCCAGTCGGCCTCGATTCCGCCTTCTGCGATGACGGCTCCATCTTCATCGGTGAGCCGGTAGCCGAGAACGGGAAGGCCGCTGTTCAAAACTGCGGACCAGCCATTCGTGCTGTCGCCCGAAAAATCAAAGACTCCGGTCGGCAGGGGCGTCTCGGTTGAACCCACCTCGAGCGGCAGCTCCACCGGGCCAGGAGTGCAGGACTCCCCTTCGCACAACGCGAGTTCAAGGCCCGGCCGGGGATCGAGAAGTTCGATGCGTGCGGCGCTGCTGTGGCCGATCGTCGTGCAGGCGAGGAATGGGGGCACACAACCGGTGAGCAACAGAAGCGACACCACGAACAGTGGCACCACCTTCAACAGTCGCATCCAATCAGGCTACGAGCCTGACGATCGCGGTCCGCCGAATGTTGTCGGACCGTGACACCCAGAGAGCTCAGCGGCACTTCGACGTTGACGGCGACAATCACCGGAGAACAACCGACTCAGACAACGATGCCTCTGCGAGCCAGAAGTGCCCAGAGGCCTTCCTTCGGAGCTCGATCCCTCAGCAAACGGTCCGCGCCGAGGTGCCACGTGCTTGGGCGCCGCTTGCGTATTTCTCGGCAAGCGACTCTGAAAACACCGCCGGCATGCGCGCCCACTGTCGTTCACCGAGCGGATGCTTCGATCGGGCATGATGGGGCGATGACCGACCTTTCCGCGCCATCCGTCGAGGCCCGCCCGAGCACCAATTTCAGACTGCTCGGGGTGATCGCCTTCGCCGTCGGAGTCGCGAGTGTCGTGATAACCCGCCTGCTCGGTCTCGTCACACCGTTCCTGATCAGCACCGCACTGCCGATGGCGTACGAACTCATCACCACGCTGGGGCTCGTCGCCAACGTGCTCTCACTCGTTCTCGGCATCGGGGCACTCGTGCTCGGCCTGATCGTGCTGCTGCGGCGCGACGCTCCGAAGGGATTCGCCGCCGCGGGCACCGCACTTGGCGGGGCAGAGGTGCTCAGCGCCCTCATCGGACTCGGGCAGTCCGCGGTGTACTCCATGATGTGACCGAGGTCTCGAGGGAGGCGGCATGACGAGCTCGAAGTACGCGACGACCATCGGCTGATCAACTCGATCTGGCGAGCGCACGTCGACGAACCTGACGAGTATCTCGAGCCGGCGAACGAGCATTGGGGCCTCGCGTTCACGCGATCGCCCGACGGGTCGATCACAGCCGAACTCTCCGGCCCGACGCCGAAGCCCCGAATGCTCGTCGGCATCGCCGGCGCGAGTTCGGCTCCGCGTCCGAGCACGACCCGCATGCCCGCATGCCATTCGCCCACTCCGCTCGTCGCTCGCGCCGAACGCCCGGCGCCGGTTGATCGTTCGATCTTCGATCTTCGATCCACGTCGAAATGATGGCGATCGGATGCCGCGAGCCGCAGTCTGGACTCAACGGATGCCACGCGGCATCCGCCCGCGAAAGGAAGCACCGCATGTCATTCCAGGCCTACCTCGACACCATCGAGAAGAAGACCGGACTCACCCCCCGGCAGCTCGTCGACCTGGCCGCCGAGCAGGGCTTCGGCCCGGGCACGAAGGCGACACCGATCGTCGCGTGGCTGAAAGCGGACTACGGCCTCGGGCAGGGGCACGCGATGGCGCTCGTGCACGTGATCACGAAGGGTCCGCAGATCAGCACGAAGCACGTCGGCACCGACGGCGTGCACAGCGACGCCACCGACACCCTCTGGCTCGACGGCGCCGCGACGAACCCGAACGGGTAGCGCATCGCACGCGGGGCGATGAGCATCAGCTGAGCAGCGCGTCACCGGCCTACGTTGTCGGGCTCCACGGTGCGTGCCTGGTCCCACGGCTCTGCCCAGCCGAGATCGTCGAACATGCGGTCGAGCACGAGCGCGGTGAAACCCCAGATGAGGCGACCTCCGACGGTGAACGCCGGCGAACGGTACGTGTGCGAATCGAGCTTGAACGCCGTGTTCGCCCGGTTCGCCGGGTCGAGCAGATCGCCGACCGGCACGCGGAACACATCGACGGACTCGTCGTGATCGACCGCCGCGACCTCTGAAGGCCGCGTCCACCACGCCGGCACGGGCGTGACGAGGTGATTGCTCACGGGCACGGGCATCGGCGGCAGCGTGCCGAGCGGCTCGACGCCGTCGGGGTCGACGCCGGTCTCTTCACGGGCTTCCCGAAGCGCCGCGGCGATCGGTCCGTCATCGGATGCATCGAGCCGGCCGCCCGGGAACGCGATCTGCCCCGCGTGGCTGCGCAGCGTCGCCGCGCGGCGGAGCAGCAGCACATCGAGGTCGCGCGCGACCGCCGCGTCGGTGCGGGCGGGGATCGCGTCGAGCACTCCGAACAGCACGAGCACTGCCGCCGGGCGTGCGGTCGAGGCATCCGAGAGGTCGCGTGGCATGTCGGGGTGCCAGTCGAGGCCGCGCTCGCAGAGGGCGATGAGTTCGGCGCGAGCGTCGGTGGTCACGGGCATGGCTCCACCATACGGATCCCCGCTGTCAGCGACGCGGCTCAGCCGTCGACCAGATCACGAGCGCCACGAGCAGCGGCTGGAACAGCAGGCGGATGCCTCGGGCACGATCGGAATCCAGGCCGAAGGCCGCCCGTCTCTCGGTGAACTGCGCGATGTTGCCCGGGAACACGGCGACGAAGAATGCCGCGACGATCCATCCGATGCGCCGGCGCTCGCGCGGAAGCGCCACGAGCGCACCGCCGAGCCCGATCTCGACCGCGCCCGAGGCCACAACGACGGCATCGGCATCCATCGGCACCCACGACGGCACCTGCGCGCGAAACTCCTTGCGCGCCCAGAACAGATGACTCACCCCGGCGAACACGAGCCCTGCGGCGAGCGCGATTCGCGCGATCGTGCGGGGCGTGGTGCTTGTGGGAACGTCGCTGCGTGCCATGTCGACCTCCGGCCCTGGTCTGTACGCCCACACTACGGCGTTGTGTTCGTCGCCGCGCCTGTGCGCTATTCCTTCGCGAAGACGTTCGGGGCGATCTCGACCGAGTCTTCAGGAGCCGGTGCTCCATCAGGTCCATCGACTCTGACGACATAGCTGCCGCTGGCCCCTCCGCCACCGAACTCCGGCGCCCCACCGCAGACGATCACCCATTCCTCGGAGTTCGGATAGATGAGGAGGCAGACGCGATCAGCTTCCTTGCCCTTCGCCAAGTAGATGGTGTTGCCGCCCGCTGAGGGCCTGACCTCACTCGGGTAGGGAAGGAATCAGAGCTTTCCTTCAGGCTGTTTGCGTTCTCGGAGCGTCGCGAAGTCTCCGGTACTCGTCGAGAGTTTCGACGCGGGGAACGAAGAGAAGCAGCGCAAGGTAGACGATTCCGATGAGGCCGCCTGTCACCAGCGCAAGGAAGACGGCTATGGTGCGTACCCAGTCGACGCGAAACTCCCCGCGGGCTGCGATGCCGAGGCAGAGTCCTCCGAACCACTTTCCCTGATCGATGCGGCACCAGAACGGACCCCGCGCTTGCGCTCGAGAGGACCCGGTCGCCTCGTCATCAATGTTGACTGCGCCAGCGCCAGCCAGCAGTTCACTCATGCGTGTATCGCTGATCGGGACGCCGGACGCCTCGACGACGTGGCGCATCTGCTCACCGAGGGAGGCTTCCAGGTCGCGGATGGTTTCGTCCGCGTCGGGGTCTGATGTCAGCGCCAGGCGAGCGTCCTCGATATACCGAAGGAGACGCCGGTATGCGGCGGCGGTCATGGCAATCGCTTCCGCGTGTCCGCTGAGCGTGATGTATCGAGTCTGTTGCACCGTCATCGTCCAATCGTTTCAAGAGTGCCCGTGAGAGCCCGCCAGTAGTCACGGAAATCGGTGAGTTGTGTTCGTCCCGTTTCGGTAAGGGAGAAATACTTCCGGGGCGGCCCAGATGATGACTCCTCCCACTCGTGCTCCACGAGTCCGTCGCGCCGCAGCTTGTTCAAAAGCGGGTAGAGCGTTCCCTCCTGAACGGGGAATCTCGCCTCTCGCAGGGCGGCGACGATTTCGGCCGCGTAGCGGCGGCGGTCTTCTATCGACGCGAGAACCAAGGGTTCGAGCATGCCTCGGCGCAGCGCAGCGAGCTTGCTATCGTCTTCCATACCGGTACTGTATCACCGCAAGGTACCTGTAACTGTATTCAATGCCAGATCGCCCCGAGTCGGCGCACCCTGACGAGCGGTTCCGTGGCGAGCGGCTCGAGCTGGCCGGGTGACCGACGGGCGGGGCATCGGGGCATCGGGGTGTTGCCGAAACGGCAAACCGGTGTGCCACTCGAGGTTCAGATCCGTACGCTCTCAGCAGCAGAGCAGAGCACCCGGAAGGAAGCACACCGATGAGTCGACACGAGCACGAGCCCACCGAGGCCGAGGCGGCAGAGCTGTTCGAGCCGTCGAGTTGGGAGGAGCGCTACTCCGGCGAGCAGACGGTGTGGAGCGGCAATCCCAATCCGCAGCTGGTCGCCGAAGCCTCGGCGCTGACCCCGGGCACCGCGCTCGACGTCGGCTGCGGTGAGGGCGGCGACGTGATCTGGCTCGCCCGACAGGGGTGGAAGACGACGGGAGCCGACTTCTCGGCCAACGGCCTCGCCCGCGCGGCCCGGCATGCCGCCGAGGCAGGCGTCGCCGACCGCACCGACTGGTGGCAGGTCGACGCCCGCACGTTCGCCGCCGAGAGCCGGTCGTACGATCTCGTCACGACGCACTTCCTGCACCCGCCCGACGGCGGGATGGTCGAGGTGACCCGCCGGCTGGCGCAGGCCGTCGCACCCGGCGGGCACCTGCTGGTGGTCGGTCATGCGCCGTCGGAGGTGTTCACGCACCTGTCGACGAGTCATCGCAAGGCGATGTTCCTCGCCGAAGAGCTGCTGCCCGCCCTGCCCGACGACTTCGAGGCGCTCGTCGTCGAGCAGCGCCCGCGCACGATGGTTCGCGACGGCGTGACGGTCGACGTGCACGACGCCACCCTGCTCGCGCGACGGGCGTCATGACGCGTCCCAGTTGGATATACATACCACCTGAGTGGGCTCGATGCCTCCGTCGCCGACCTCGGTAGGCGAGTCGGCATTCCGGTGTGACGAATCATGAACGCCCGGCTCCCGTGACGGGAGCCGGGCGTTCACGAGCTGAACTCAGCCCTTGCCGGGCCGGTGCGCCTCGATCGGGAAGCTCCACGCGTTCACGCCATCCCCCGATGTCGAGTCACCCGAAGGCTCCTCGGCGTAGGAGACGAGGATCTGCGCGTCGTCGGCGAGTGCAGAGCGGATGCTCGCATCGATCGGCACCGTCAGCTTGCCCTTGCCTGCGTCGACCTCCTGCTCGAACGATGCCAGCAGCCGACCGCCCATGTCGGGTGCCCACGGCGGCGCCGCACCATCCGACGGGGAGCAGGCTTCGAAGCCGTAGACATCGCCGGCGCAACTCGACGTCCAGACGGGGATGAATGACGTGTCGCCCTTCCAGAGGAAGACGCGCACCGTTCCGGCCTCGCCGGACCGGTACGAGATCTGCACCTTCTTCTGCTGGATCTTCACGTCGCCGATGCTCATCGCATCGCTCGGCTGCACGCCCGAGATCGTGCCGCCCCGCGTCGCCGACTGCGCGACCGTCTGGGGCGACTGCACACCCTGCAGGGCGGTGTCGGGAATGATCGGCTCAGTCGACTCGACCGGCCGATCGGCAGGCGGCGCGTACCCGTCGAGGTACGCGTGACCCCATCGATACGGCTCCGACTGCTGGCTGCCGAAGGCAGACCATGCGGTGCGAGTCTGACCGATGAAGTCCTGCGTGTCGGAGTCGTACGGCGTGACGTTCAGCCCGAGATACCCCGGGTCGACGTCGTTCAGCGCTGCGTCGCCCTGCGGCACCGCGCTCGTCGGCCCGACGGCTGCCGGAAGTGCGGCGAGCGGCACCTTCACCTCGACGTCGTAGCCCCCGCCGGCGAACGTGCCGTCGGCCTGGCGTGCGACCTCGACGGCCACCTCGACGCCCTCGGCGTTCAGGCCGCCCTCGACGGTCTCGGCGAGCGGACCCGTCGAGAACCCCTGGTGGTTGTCGGCGTCGCGAGACCAGCACGGCCCGTCTGCCCCGTTGCCGTTCGTCGCCTCAGCGTCGTCGGTGAAGGGGAACATGCCGAGCTTGAAGGTCGACGAGGTGTCGATCGAGTCACCCCGCGGGTCGAGCAGCAGTTCGACCGAGTCGACTAACCAGTGGCCGAAGCAACGGTCGGGCGTCGAAGCGGCACTCGCCACGTCGTCGGTCACATGGATCTGCGCGTACAGCGCATCATCGTGCCAACCGAGCCGGGCGATGCTGCCCGCACCGCAGTCCACGCCGTCGTCGGCGCAGGCCGCGCCCTCCCAGCGCGTGCCCACGTTGACCGGCGTGCCGGTGTAGACGTCGTCGGCGGTGCCGTCGATCGTCGGCGCGGCATCGAGCTGCGGGATGACCACGGTGGGCACGACGTACACGGTCTCGTTCTCGGTCGACGTGCCGGCACCCGAAGTGGTCGTCGCGGTGAACGTCGCCGTTCGGCTGCCGGGGTCCGCCGGATCCGTGTGGGTGACGACGAACTCGATCGTCGTCGTCTCGCCCGGGGCGAGACCCGCGAAGGGCTTCACCGCCGCATCGGCGACGAAGCCTGCCGGCACAGTGAGGGCGATCTCGCCCGACTCGGCGCCGGCGGCGCGGTTGGTCACCTCGACCGGCACGGTCACCGTCTCACCGGCACCGACCTGGGCGACCGCCACTGAGCGGCCACCGACGTAGGCGTCGTGATCCTGCGTCCACTGCTCGTACTCGGCCGCAGTGCCCCAGCGCTCGAAACGCCCCTCGACCGGCGCGACGAGGTCGATGCGCGTGTCGTTGTACGCGGTCACTCCGTCACCGGCGAACTCCGCCGCGATCTTGTACGTGGCGGGGGCCGCGTCGGCCGCGGGAGTGACGGTGAACGTCGCCTGCGCGGCATCCTCATCGCTGATGCCGTCGATCTCGACCGGGTCGGAGACCTGCCAGCCGTCGGGCACGACGAGACTCACCGCGCCGCCGCCGAGCTCGCCGTCACCCGAGCGCAACGCGACGGTCGCGGTGAACGGCTCGCCTGCAGCCTCGTAGTACTCCTCGGCTGAGAGCGAGAACTCCGAACCGAGCGGCATGCCGCCCGGGTCGGCGACGACAGCGCCGTAGAGCACGGCGTCGTCGTTCGCGGCGTCCGGCGAGGTGTTCGGCTGCATCGGCACGATCGACTGCGAGACGCCGTAGCGCTGGCACGTCGGATCGACGAGCGTGGTCTGCATCGTGCGCGCCTGTGTGGGGTGCGCCCTGCCGCCCTCGCGGCCGACCTGCGCCCAGGTCTTGGCCGATCCGGCCGCCTGGCCGGCGAGATTGCCGTCGGCCCACGCATACGGCGATTCGTAGCCGGTCCACGTGCCGACAACGGTGAACGGGTTCGTCGCCGCGGGCACGAAGCCCGTGTTGCAGGCCGGGCCGGCGGTGCCACCGGTGCCCGTCGTCAGCCCACCGGCGAGCACCTTCTTCACCTGCCACGGCTCGACCGCGCCGACGCCGGTGAGCTGCTCGGGGTACATGTTCGGGTCGGCGGCCGCAGCCGCGGCTTCCCAGACCATGCGCCCCTGTGCGTACTGGTGGTTGCCGTGCCCGACGGCGAGCGACGGCGTGCTGCCGACGAGGATCTCGGGCCGCGTCTCACGGATGATCCGCACGGTGCGGCTCAGCGTCTCTTCGGCGTTCCACACTTTGGCCGTGAGCGGCGCCGAGGTGTTGTAGAAGAAGTCGACGCGGTCGAGGTTGAAGATGTCGATGGTGCCGGATCGAACGTGCGACGTGCGATCTTCGTTCTCGCGACGCACGCCGAGGTCGGGGCCCGCCTCGGGGCCGACCGAGTTCGAACCGCCCTCGCCTCGCGTCGCCATGATGATGCCGCACCGCACGCCGTAGAGGTCGTGCCAGACGCCGCAGGGGGTCGTGAACCCGGCGTCATCGTCGGGGTGGGCGTAGATGCCCATGATGTCGATCTTCTCGCGCTCGGTCTCCGTGGCGATCGAGGGATCTCCGACGTCGAACTTCAGCGCCGCGTCTGGTGGGCCTGAGTCTCCGTTGCCCATCGTCGCGGCGACCGCGTTGCCCGGGCCCATGAGCGCGACGACCGTGATCAGCGACGTGAGCAGGATTGCGTGGTGACGTTTCATGCGGTCCTCCATTGGACGCTCAGGACGACTGACTGCCACCCTGAATCGCGTCCCACGCTAGAGCAGATTCGATCACGCGCGCAAGCAGGTGCGTGCAGATTCGCGCAGCTTGATGCGCGAATCTGCTCGCTCACTCGCGCACTGCGCCCTCGATCATGCCCTTGATGAAGTGGCGCTGCAGGAAGATGTACAGCGCGACGACCGGCAACGCGACCATCACGGCACCCGCGGCGAGAAGGGCCGTGCCTTGCGTGTACTGCCCCTGGAAGAACGCGAGGCCGAGCGGTGCCGTTCGCACGTCGCCGTTCGGCGACATCACGAGCGGGATGAGGAACTCGTTCCACGTCCACATGAAGACGAGCAGCACGAGGGTGAGGATCGCTGGTCGCCCGATCGGCACCAGCACCTGCCAGAGGATGCGCATCGAATTGGCGCCGTCGAGACGAGCGGCCTCGATGAGCGCCCGGCTCGAGGAGCGGAAGTACGTTCGCATCCAATACGTGCCGAAGGCGATCGACATCGCGATCTGCGGCGCCGCAACTCCCCAGACGGTATTGGTGAGGCCCAAGACGCGCAGGTCGAAGTAGAGCGGCACGATGAACGCCTCGGTCGGCACCATGATGCCGAGCAGGAACAGGTAGAAGACGAGCGTCGCCCCGCGGAAGCGCATCGTGCCGAGCGCATACCCGGCGAGGATCGAGGCGAGCACCGAGACGACGACGACGATCGCGGCCACGACGACGGAGGTCAGCATGTACTGTCCGAACCGCCCGACCTCCCACGCCTCGGGGAAATTCTCGGGATGGAATATGCTCCCCTCGCGGGCGGCCGAGGCGTCTTTCGGCCCGAAAGCGAGAGTGATGATCACACCGATGGGGCCGAGCACGACAAGAGCGAACGCGATGAGCACGACGTAGTTCGCGCCCCGTTCGATCGGGGAGACCTTCATTTCCGCTCTCCGATCATGTTGACGATGGCGTTGATGGCGAACACCACGAGGGTGAGCACGATGCCGACGGCGGTGGCGACACCGACATCCCCGAGTTGGAAGGCCCGGCGGTAGATCTCGTAACTCGGCACGGTCGTCGAGGTGCCGGGGCCTCCGCTCGTCGTGACGTAGACGAGGTCGAAGGTCTTGAGGGCGGCGACGATCGTGAGGGTGAGCGCCACCGTGATCTCACCGCGCACAGTTGGCAGGGTGATCGCGAAGAACTCGCGCACCGGGCCGGAACCGTCGAGTCGTGCCGCTTCGTACAGTTCGCGCGGCACCCGGCTCATGCCTGCCATCAGCAGAACGGTGACGAGGCCGGTGCACACCCAGGTGCCGATGAGCCCGACGGCGGGCAGAGTGAACGTGTAGTCGCCGAGCCACGGGCGGGTCAGCGAATCGAGCCCGATGAGGCGCAAGAAGCCGTTGAGCGGGCCGTCGGGCGCATAGATCTGCCGCCAGGTCACGGCGACGACGACCATGGCGATGACCTGGGGCAGGAAGATGACGCTTCGGAAGAACCCGAGCCCCCTGACCTGCGAGCGAGTCAGCAGCGCAGCGAGCACCAGCCCGATGACGAGGGGCAGCACGGCGTAGAAGAACACGAGCACGAGGGCGTGCCAGAACGCCTCGCGCAAGCGCTCGTCGTAGAGGATCTCGACGTAGTTGTCGAGGCCGACGAACGTCGATTCGCCGAGGCCGTCCCAGTCGAAGAGGGAGTACTGGGCGGCCCGGCCCAGCGGGAAGAGCAGGAATCCGCCGTAGATCAGCAGGGCTGGAGCGAGGTACGCCCACGCCACCCAGCCCGATCGGGCGGGACGCCGAGTGGCGCCCCGCCCGACCGTTGTGGAGCCGTCAGCCATTGCTTGCGACGAACTCCGCATAGTCGGCCTCGAGCGCCTCCGTGAACTGCTCGGGAGTCACCTGGCCGGCCAGCAGGTCTTGCAGCGACTGCCCCATGGTGTCGGCGAAGGTCGGCGTCGCGTAGTCGAGGTACGGCAGCAGGCTGCCCTCGCCCGTGACGGTGCCGAACACGGTGAACACGTCGGCCATCACGCCCGACGAGGGCGCGAGTTCGGCCGTGCGGTTCACCGGCAGGTTGCCGGTCTCCGCGAGAACGTCCATCGCGTCGTCGTTCGTGATGAAGTCGATGTACGCGGCCGCCACGTCGTTGTTGTCGGCGGCCGAGGTGATCGTGAAGGGCAGGCCGGTGCCGCCGGTGGTCGCCGGCGTGCCGTCGGCCGTGTTCGGGATGAAGAATCCGGCGTCGTCGCCCATCGCATCAGCGAGGTCGGCTGCCAGCCATGAGCCGCCGATGAGGAACACCCCGTCGCCCGCAGCGAGCGCCTGCCACGCCGCGTCGTAGTCGGTGCCGTTGACCCCCTCATTGAAGTACCCGGCGTCGACCCAGCCCTGCATCGCAGCGGCCGCCTCGACGTTCTCGGGCGTAGTCCAGCTCTGGCCGGCGTTGCCGAGTCCGAGGTCGGTGATCACCTCGGCGTCGACGTAGTCGCCCTGCAGCGGGCCGAACACGTGGAGTGCCGGCCACTGCTCGATATTGCCGAGCTGCATCGGGGTCTCCCCCGCTGCAGCCGCCGTCTTCAATGCGGCATCGAACGCACTCCAGTCGGCGGGCACCTCCAAGCCGAGCCCTTCGAGCTTGCTCTTGGAATAGAAGACGCCCACGACCTCACCGACCTGCGGCAGTCCGTACAGATTGCCGTCTCCGAAGACCTTCGCATCCTCGCTGTAGGTCGAGTACTGCAGCACCGACGGCGAGTACCGGTCGAACCATCCGTAGGCCTCGGCGTAGTCGTCGAGCGGGCGCAGCTGGCCCGCGCCGACGAACTGCCCCATCGTGTTGCGGCCGTTGTTCGCCTGCACCACGTCGGGCGCGTCGGCATCGGTGAGGGCCAGCCGAAGGGTGGTCGCGAGGTCGTCGAACGACTGCGAATTGCGATCGATCGTCACGTTCGGGTACTTCTCCATGAACGCGGCATTGAGCTGTTCCATCTGCTCGTTCTGGCCGCCGCGCACCTCCTGGTCCCACACCGTGAGGGTGACGTCGCCGACGCCCGAGATGTCGGTGCTGATCTCTCCCGTGTCCGCGGAGTTCTCAGGGCCGCCGCTTCCGGGTGCGCAACCTGCGAGGGCGAACATGAGCGCAGCACCTCCCAGGGCAGCTGCGGTCAGTCGGATGTTTCGCTTCATGATGTACCTCTCTTGTCGTGGAACGATCGCCGGGCTGCTGCTGCCCGGTAGTCGGCGAAGGGGAAGGTGAATTCCGATCTGCGACGACCGGATGTCTCGGGGAGCACGTCGTTGAGGAACGAGAAACGCGCGACGAGCTCGCGGTCGCCGGCGCGGCGCGTTCGATCCCACCAGTCGGCGAGGTCGCCCCAGCCGGGCGCGGCAAGCGCTCCGCCCGGGAATTCGACGGCGAGGGCGGCACACAGCGCGGCGAACGAGAGGCTCTGCTCGAGCGGCCATTCGCGCAGCGTTCCGAGCACGAGTGATGCACCGAACACGTCGCCGGCGCCCGTCGCATCGCGCCCGTTCGCGGGAACGGCGGGCACCGTCACCTCCTCGCCGCGCGCTGAGTCGATCGCGACTGCTCCGGCTTCGCCGCGCGTCACGACGACGAGCGGCACCCGGTCGGCGAGGGCTCGTGCAGCGGCGACTGCGGAGTCCGTGCGTGTGTAGGCCATGGCCTCGGACTCGTTCGGTGTGAACGCGAAGCAGTCGTCGAGGGGCTGCAGGTCGGCAGGGTCCCACCGCTCCGTCGAGTCCCAACCGATGTCCGCGAAGATCTTCGTGCCGGCGTGCGCCGCCGCCCGCCACCAGTCGTCTGCGCGAGCCCCGCGAGACATCGCGCGCAGGTCGGCGAAGGTGGCACGCGCAGTGACGCCGACGCCGACGAGCTCGCCGGGCGTGACAGGGGCCGCGACCTCGTGCGTGATCATGCTGCGATCGCTGCCCGACGCGATCGAGACGGTGACCGGAGTAGGCCAGTTCGGCACCAACCGCGACGAGCTGAGGTCGATGCCCTCTCGATCGGCGAGGAACTCCCAGCACCAGCGACCGTAGACGTCGTCGCCGAGGGTTGCGGCGAGCGCGGTGCTCAGGCCGAGGCGGGCGGTCGCGACCGCGAGATTGGCGACACCGCCGGGACTGGCGTCGAGCGCGTCGGCGTGCACTTCCGTGCCGGGCCGGGGAGTTGCGTTCACGTCGGTGAAGACCAGATCGAAGAAGACCGGCCCGGTGAGGAGCACGTCGACGGCATCGCTGACAGCTCGTTCAGCCACGAATCCTCCTTGACTGCGATCACGTGCGCGATCGTCGATCGGGTTTGACTGAACATACTCTCGAATGAACGCTTCTGCGTCAATTCATGCTCGAAGTTGACTGCTACGATCGTCGACATGCTCACAGCAACGCGACAGGCGCACATCCTGAACTCCCTGCGCAGTGACGGCGAAGTCACCGTCGAAGAGCTCGCAGAACAGTTCGGCGTGTCCCTGTCCACCATCCGTCGCGACCTCAACGCGCTGAGCGCGGAAGGCCTGCTCCGACGCGTGCGCGGCGGGGGCAGCATCGAGCCCGACCAGATTCCGTTCACCGACGTCGAACGGCAGCATCACCCCGAGAAGGCGCGCATCGCCGAGCGGGCCGCCGCACTCGTGGCCGATGGAGACGTCATCATCATCGACATCGGCACGACGACGGCGCTGCTCGCCCGGCAGCTCCGCGGCCGACGCATCACGGTCATCACCTCGAGCCTCGCGGTCATCGACGAACTGCGAGACGACGACGTGGTCGAACTCATCGTGCTCGGCGGCGCCGTGCGCAAGAACTACAACTCGATGATCGGCACCCTCACCGAGCAAGCGCTCGCGCAGATTCGCGCGACGACCTGCTTCCTCGGCACGAGCGGCATCAGGGCCGACGGCACCATCTCCGATACGACGGGCATGGAGGTTCCGATCAAGCGAGCGATGATCGAGTCATCCCAGCGCACCGTCGTGCTGGCGGACGCCTCGAAGTTCCCGGGTGTCGGCGTCTTGAGCGTCTGCGGCCCCGAACTGATCTCGGCCGTCGTGACGAACGACGATGCGGATGCCGCGACACTCGGCGTGTTACGCGAGGCGGGCGTCGAGGTGAGCGTCGCGTGAAGCTCACCATCATCGGGGGCGGCGGGTTCCGCGTTCCCCAGGTCTTCGAGGCCGTCTCCGCCGATGACGCTCCCGTGCGCATCGATGAACTGCGCCTCTACGACGTCTCGGAATCACGCCTGCAGACGATCGGCGCGATCCTTTCGAGCCTTGCGAAGCAGCGACGGCATGTGCCGACCATCACGCTGACGACCGACCTCGAAGAAGCCCTTCGCGGCACCGACTTCGTATTCAGCGCGGTGCGCATCGGCGGCACCCAGGGGCGCATCCTCGACGAGCGCACCGCGCTCGACCTCGGCGTGCTCGGTCAAGAGACGGTCGGCCCCGGCGGCCTCGCGTACGCGCTCCGCACGGTGCCGTTCATGACCCGGCTCGCCGAGACCATTCGCAAGGTCGCGCCCGAGGCGTGGGTGATCAACTTCACGAACCCGGCGGGCATCGTCACCGAGGCGATGCAGCGGGTGCTGGGCGACCGGGTCGTCGGCATCTGCGACACCCCGATCGGGCTCATCCGTCGCGCAGCCACCGCCGCCGGCGGATCCCCCGACCACACCGGTTTCGACTACGTCGGCCTGAACCACCTCGGGTGGCTCCGCTCGATGACGGCGAGCGGCGAAGATCTGTTGCCTCGGCTGCTCGCGTCCGATCAGGCGCTCGAGAGCATCGAAGAGGCCCGCCTGATGGGCTTCGACTGGGTGCGGGCACTCGGCGCATTGCCGAACGAGTACCTCTACTACTACTACTTCACGCGCGAGGCGACCGAACGCATCCGCTCGGCGCCCTTGACCCGCGGCGAGTTCATCGATCAGCAGCAGGCCGCGTTCTACGGCGCCCCTGGCGATGACCCGCTCGCGACGTGGATGACAGCTCGACGCGAACGCGAGTCGAGCTACATGGCCGAGAGCCGGGCAGCCGACGAAGAGCGCCACGAGTCCGACGTCGACGGCGGCGGGTACCACGAGGTCGCGCTCGACCTCATGGCCGCCCTCGCCACCGGTCGATCCGCCACGATGATCCTCAACGTGCGCAACAACTCGCTCGTGCCGCAGCTGCCCGAAGACGCGGTCGTCGAAGTGGGCTGCGTCGTCGACGCCGAAGGCGTGCACCCGTGGCCGATCGCACCGGTCACGGGAGAGATGCTCGGACTGATGACGCAGGTGAAGTCGGCCGAGCGGCTCATCATCAGCGCCGTTCACGAGCGGTCGCGGGAGCAGGCCTGGCGGGCGTTCGCGGCGCATCCGCTCGTCGATTCGGTCACCGTGGCGCGTTCGCTGCTCGACCAGTACAGCGAGAGCTTCCCCGAGATCGGCGCGCTGCTGCCCTGAGCGGGAGCCAGGCGCATACCTCCACCACTCATCAGGGTTCACCAAGCGAAGCGCCCGGTCTGAGCCGTTCACTGCAGCGGCGGCGGAGTACACGGCGAGGCGTTCGCGCAAGGAGCCGGCGTGCCGCCCAACTCGCTCACGTTCCCGGCGAAACGGATGCGCTTCCGTCTGCTCCCTCGCGGTAGCGCGCCCAGCCCTCATCGAGGAGTCGGAATCCTGCATCGATGGTGGGTTCTGGATCCGCCTCGCGGGTCGCGCTGAGCTGGATGTGCAGCGCGAACCGCACGTAGAAGCGGATCTCGTCGCTCGGTTCCGTGACTCCGAACTCCTCGGTGATCGCGGCGACCAGGGCATCCTCGTGGCGGAACCACATTTTCTCTGCGTAGTCGACGAGGGCCGGTGTTCCCTCCATGAGGGTGAGGATCTGGCGTTGGGGCTCGGACTTCATGGCGGCGATCTCTGAGAGGTAGTGCGCCTTCAGCGCGTCGGAGATCGAAGTCCCGGGCGTCCGGCCGCTGACCGCGGCCCCGAGGCGCTCATGCCGCTCGTCTTCGTCGCTGAAGACGAGCGCCTCCTTCTGGGAGAAGTGCGTGAAGACCGTCTTGGGCGATACATCCGCCTGGTCCGCGATCTCACGCACGGTGACCGCGTCGAAGCCGCGTTCGAGGAAGAGCGCCGTCGCCGCGTCGAGGATCGCCGCCCGCGTTGCTGCCTTCTTGCGCTCGCGCCGTCCCGGGGCAGCCGCATCAACCATGGCTCGATCCTACTAGTGTCGGACTCTCGCGACATTGACACTCAAAGTAGTCTCGGTATACTTCGTGCGTGAGTGAAGCGAATGAAACGACGGCCATGACCAAGAACATCGACGCGCGGCTCAGCACCGCGCAAAAGGAATCCGTGAACGACGCGAAGCCTGAGACACTCGTCCCCGACGCGCGTCCGCCTGCGCAGCGCCGAACCGCAGGAGCGTTGCTCATCGCCGGGCCCGCGATCTTCTTCCTTGCCGAGTTCATCGCCGCCGCGGCGTGGACAGATCCGCCCTACAGCTACACGTACCACTTCATCAGCAACCTCGGTGTCCCCGAGCCCTCGACCCTGTTCGGGCAGTACATGTATTCACCGCTCGCATGGGTGATGAACGCCGACTTCTTCCTGTTCGGGATCACCATCCTCGCCGGTATTGCGATGCTGCGCGGCTTGTCGGGTTGGCGCCGATGGGCAGTGCTGGTGCCCGCAACACTGCTAGCCATCGGCGGGGTCCTGCTCGCGGTGTTTCACGGCTCAGGCGAGGCGCTCGTGAATGGCACCGGCGAACTCCACAGCTTGGGCGCTTTCGCGGGCTTCATTGGCGCCAACGTACTGGCCACCGTGCTCGGGAGCATGCGTCGGCGCGTCGGCTTCTCTCCGATTATCGGGAGGACGCTGGTCACGGTCGGCGTGCTCGGTCTGCTTTCGACGACGCTCTACCTCTTCGCGATCTTCTCTGCGGGCGATACCGTCATCGGCGTCATCGGCATCATCGAACGCGGCGCTGTCTATCCGTTCCTGATCGGCCTCATCTGCGCGGGAACGTCGATTTGGCGTCGCCACGCCTGCGTCGACTACGCTGCCGATCGGCGATCCGCCGCGTGAAAGAGGGGAAGCCGCTGCTCCACGAGTTCACAGTCGAGGAGGATGTTTGAGCGCTCGCCGCAGTGATCCAGGCGGCGACGGGCGCCCGCGTCTAGGGCACTTCTCTCTCAGCGCCGTGCACGAGCAGTCTCGTGAGCAGGCCTGGCGCGCGTTCGCGGCGCATCCGCTCGTCGACACGGTCAACGTGGCCCGTTCGCTCCTCGATCGCTTCAGCGAGGAGTCCCCCGAGATCGGCGCGCTGCTGCCCTGCGCTCGACGCACGGTCACGATGGCGCACGTCTGAGCTGCGCGTGATGCCGTTGCCATGATCCGACATCGCGCGCGCTTGGCTTGCGATGCAGGTCGCGCACGATCTCGCCGCAGAACGGGCCGCCGGAACCCCGCAGGTCCGCAATCTCACCACGGCGACCTGACCGCTGCACATGGGCGACTTCATCCACGGCAACGATGCGGGCTACCAGGCCCTCGCGGCATCCGTCGACCTCTCGCTCTTCGACTGATCCGAACAGTCATCCGATGTGACTGGCGACGTTGATCACGCGACCCGCAGGGTCACGGACGAAGAACCGACGGATGCCCCATACCTCGTCACGGATCTCCCTCACGATCTCCAACCCGTCCGCTTCGGCCTGAATGTTGGCGGCATCCACATCGTCGACCTCCACTGAGATGTCAACTGACGTCACTTCCGGATCCACGGCGGTCGGGCTGTGCCACGCGACGATCAGTTGCGTGGTCGGCGTGCTCTTCGACGCGAACATGAGCATGCCGTCCTCATCCATCGCGACACGAAAACCGAGAAAACTTTCGTAAAACTCTCGCGCCGCCGCGGGGTCCTCCGTCACGATCACCGGCATCGCCCTGCGGATCTCCATGGACACAGTCCTACACCCATTGCTTCCGTGACGGCCGCTGGCGAGGTCGAAGTGTTCACCACTCGAGCGCGCCTGCTTCGTCCTGGAAGGTTCCGGTCGGGCCGTCCAAGCCGCGTCCAGTGACGCGGAAAAGCTGGCGATGCTCGCCTCTGCGGCCGAGCCCTCCACGGCCGCACTGCAAGAGATTCGGAAGCACGCGTGACGACGATCGGGATCATCGGCGCAGGCGAGGTCGGGTCCCAGATCGCCCGCACGTGATCGCGCACGACTTCGGAGGAGCCGTCGCGCTCCGCGCCCGGCTCCTGCACGGTGCGGGTTGGCGCGAACCCCTTGCATCGATGGTCGGTTGCGGATCCCTCTCGCGGGCCGGCGTGGATGCAGGGGCTCGCCGCCCTCAGCCGAGCGCGGCGATGGCGTCGGCGACCAGCTGCAGTTCGGAGGGCTCGTCGTCGACGGCGGGGGTGAAGCCCATGCGCACCACGACGAGGTCTTCCGACGGCACCATGATGACCTTCTGGCCGTCGTGCCCGTTCATGGAGTACGTGTCTTCGGGCAGCTCGGGCCAGCGCAGGGTGCCGTCGGGCAGCGTGTTGGTTCGGAAGCCCATCGCCAAGCCGAAGTCGTCGGTCTCCTCGTAGTCGACGTTCGTGAGGGTCTGCTCCATCCAGCCGTCGGGCAGCAACTGCTCGCCGTTCCATTCGCCGTTCTGCAGTGTGAACTGGCCGATCGCGGCCCAGTCGCGCGGCGCCGCCCAGAGGTACGACGAGCACACGGGCGTGCCCACGGCATCGGGTTCGAAGACCGCCGACGAGAGGCCGAGCGCGCCGAGGATCGTCTGCCTGGGCAGGTCGGCGCCGAGCCCGGTGCGCTCGGTCAGCACCGAGCAGAGCAGCGTCGTGCTGCCGCTCGAGTACTCCTGCACCGTGCCGGGCGCGTGCTCGAGCGGCAGGCTCGCGACGTAGGCGCCCATGTCGGGCTCGAGGTAGAGCATGCGGGTGATGGGCGTGCCGAGGTCGTAGGTCTCGTCCCACTCGAGGCCGCTCTGCATGCGCAGCAGGTCTTCGACGGTGATGTCGGCGCGCTCGTCGGTCCACTCGGGTCGGAGGTGGTCGTCGTCGAGCGAGACGACGCCCTGCTTCACGAGCATGCCGGTCATCAGCTCGGCGACGCTCTTCGACATCGACCAGCCGAGCTGCGGCGTCGAGGCGTCGAAGCCGTCGGCGTAGCGCTCTGCGACGAGCTCGCCGTCTTTCACGACGACGACCGCGCGGGTGCCGAGCGCTTCGATGTCGGATGCCGCGAGCTCGTCGCCGAACGCACGGCCCATCGCCTGCTCGAGTGCCGCGTCGACCTCGGGTGTCGCCGCGGCGGGAGCTGCGACATCCGTGAACGGATTGCCCGTCGCGTCGATCGCGGTGGCATCGCCGAGCTCGGGCCGATGGTCGGCGAGCGTGCAGCCGAAGCCCTCGGCGTACCACGCCGTCTGGTGCGCGATCGCGCCGACGATCGAGGCCGTGGCCTTGCCGGCATCCGTGTCGACGTCGACCTGCAGGTAGGGCACGAGCGGGTTCAGCGGCAGGTCGGTGGCGGGGTCGTCGCGGCCGGCGACCTCGGTGACGGCGCACGCGTTGTGCGCGGCGTACCCGGTGCCGGTCAGCAGGATCGGCTGCTGCCAGAGGTAGACCCCGGTGAACGCGGCGATGAGAACGAGGGCGGTGACGGCGACGATGACGATCACCCGGCGGAGGATGTGCACGAGCGGATGCTAGCAAGTACGACACGTGCGGCCCAATCGCTGTTCGATTTCCACCAACGGAGCAACCATTCGCCCCCTCGACGCGAGCCTTCTCGACATTCTCGGCACGTCTGCCATCATCGTCCAGGAGGCATTCAGCATCGGCAGAGCGGTCTCGCTCGCACCAGGTGCCTTCGCTATGCCATCACAGCACCGTCCACAACAGAGGAGCACCATGACCGACCCGAGCCAGCAGCCCCAGCCGGGCATTCCCCAGCCGCCCGCAGCCGCGCCGACCGCGCCCGGCTACCCCGCCGCGCCCGGCTACCCCGCGGCGCCGGGTTACCCCGCCGCGCCGGTCGCGCCCACGGCTGCCCCCGTGGCTCCCGGGAAGGGCCTCGGTATCGCGGGCCTCGTTCTCGCGATCGTACTGCCGCTCGTCGGCCTCATCGTGAGCCTCGTCGCGAGGTCGCAGTCGAAGAAGGCGGGCGTGAAGAACACCCCGGCGACCGCCGGTATCATCGTCGGCTCGATCCTGACCGCGGTGGCGATCATCGTCACGATCATCGTCATCGCGGTCAGCGCATCGCTGATCGGCGGCGTCGTCGACATGTGCAGCGAGCTCGGCCAAGGCGTCTGGGAAGTCGAGGGGGTCACTTACACCTGCGGCTGATCGCAGCGCGTATTCAGCAGGGCGACGCCCGACCCTCGAGGGGGTCGGGCGTCGCCGTTGTGAAGGATCTCGATGCGCGCTTGGCGCTCGACACTCAGAGGCTCGAAGCTTCAGGGCCTCGCACCACTGCGCTCTTCCGAGTTCGCCTTTCACCGCTCTGGCGAACTCATGGTGCAACGTCACCCGAGTAGAAGCCGAGTTAGCCTGAGGCCATGGAGCAAGCCGCGCAGCCCGACCGAACATTGGAGTGGCGCGGTCGAACCGTCGCGTGGCAGAGCTTCGGCGAAGGCCCTGCGCTGGTGTTCCTGCACGGAACCCCTTGGTCGTCCGCGCTCTGGCGGCCGCTGGCCGAAGCGCTCTCGGCGAGGTTCACCGTCTACCTGTGGGACATGCCGGGGTATGGCGCTTCGTCGAAGCATCCGGATCATGCCGTCGACCTGGGGCTGCAAGGCGAGCTGTTCGCCCAGCTGTTGCAGCAGTGGGAGCTCGATCGCCCGCACGTGATCGCGCACGACTTCGGCGGCGCCGTCGCGCTCCGCGCCCGGCTCCTGCATGGTGCCCGGTACGCCTCGCTCTGCCTCGTCGACGTCGTCGCGCTGCGCCCGTGGGGCTCAGCGTTCTTCACCCTCGTGCAGCAGCATGCAGACGTTTTCGCCCAGCTCCCGGCGGCGATCCACCGCGGCGCCATCGAGGCCTACATTCGGGGCGCGAGCCACCGGGGCCTTAGTGAAGCGGAGCTCGAGATGCTCGTCGCCCCGTGGGCCGGGGAACTCGGCCAACCCGCCTTCTACCGGCAGATCGCGCAGGCCGACGAACGGTTCACCGAGGAGGTCGAGGGGCGCTACACCACCGTGATCGAGCCGACGCACATCGTCTGGGGCGTCGATGACACCTGGATTCCGGTCGACCGGGCTCACCGGCTCCACGCGCTGATTCCGGGTTCGACGCTCGCCCTCATCGAGGGAGCGGGGCATCTGATCCAACTCGACGCCCCCGCGCAATTGTCGGCCGAACTCACCCGGTGGACCGAATCTGTGCGCGGCTCCGGTTTGTGACACTTGCCGATATGGGTATATGTTTGCTGTCATGGCACGAGCAGCGACCACGTCGGACGTCTTCAACGCCATCGCCGAGCCCCGGCGTCGGGACATCCTGACGCTGCTGCGGGCAGGCGAACGACCGGTGACGGAGGTCGCCGAGGAGCTGGGGATGTCCCAGCCCGGCGCGTCGAAGCACCTGCGGGTGCTCCGAGAGGTCGGGCTGGTGCGGGACCGCAAGGTAGGCAAGCAGCGCCTGTACGACGTGGACGCCCGTGGGCTGCAAGCGGTTCACGAGTGGACCGGCGGGTTCGAGCAGTTCTGGAACGAGAGCTTCGATCGGCTGGACGCATACGTGCAAGACCTCAAACAGGAAAGACAAGAGGAGTAGCTGAATGACGACGACTGGACGAGAATCGCGGGCGCACTCCGCGACAGCCGACCGCGAGACCGTGATCTCCCGAGTGATCGACGCCCCGCGGGAGCTGGTGTTCGAGGCGTTCACCGAGGTGCGGCACCTGTCGCAGTGGTGGGGGCCGGAAGGATTCACCACCACCACGCGGGCCTTCGAGTTCCGCGTCGGCAGCGAGTGGGACTTCGTGATGCACGGGCCGGACGGCACCGACTACAGCGAGTGGATCACGTGGACCGAGATCGTTCCGCCGGAGCGGATCGCGATGCTCCATGGCGAGTACCGCGGTGACCCGCATGCGTTCGAGTCGGTGCTCACGTTCGCGCCCGACGGGGAGGGGACCCGGATCGAGATGCTCACGGTGTTCCCCACCAAGGAGCTGCGTGACGAGGCGATCGAGAAGCACGGTGCGATCGAGGGTGGTCAGCAGACCCTGGGCAACTTGGCTGCCTACGTCGCAGAGATCGTTCGGAAGGGAGCGGAGGACTGATGGCCGGCAAAGTGTTCTTCAGCGTGTCGATGTCGCTCGACGGGTTCATCGCGCCTGAGTCCCCCGACGAGCTGATGGGGCAGCAGTGGATGGAACTGCAGCAGTGGGTGTTCCGACAGCGGTTCTTCCGAGAGAACTTGAAGCTCGGCGAGGGCGGCGAGGAGGGCCGTGACAACGACATCGTGCGGGAGACGTTCGAGCGCACCGGTGCGAGCGTGATGGGCAAGCGCATGTTCGACGCCGGTGAGCAGATGTGGCCGGAGGAGCCCCCGTTCCACACGCCGGTGTTCGTCGTGACGCATGAGAAGCGCGACCCGTGGGAGCGGCAGGGCGGAACCACCTTCCACTTCGTGAACGACGGTATCGAGTCCGCGCTCGACCACGCCCGCGAGGCCGCCGGCGAGCAAGACGTCCGCATCGCGGGAGGCGGAGAGACGATTGTGCAGTATCTCAATGCCGGCTTGATCGACGAGTTCCATGTCGCGCTCTCGCCCGTGCTGTTCGCCTCTGGAGTCCGCTTGTTCGAAGGCGTGGACGCAGGCCGAGTGGCTCTCGACCTGGTTCGTGCAGAGCCTTCGCCGAAGACGACGCATCTCACCTACACCGTGCATCCGCGGTAGGCGCGGAGAGCGGCGCGGGCGCTCGCGTTGCGCCGCTCTCGTTGCAGGTTTACACTGTAAACAACGAAGGGAGCACGAGATGGCGGCACGCCTCGACGCCGATGCGATCGCCGACGCAGCCATCGTCATCGCCGACCGCGACGGCTTGAGCGCAGTCTCGATGCGCCGCGTCGGCGCCGCACTCGGCATCTCGGGCATGGCCCTCTACCGCCATATCGCCGACCGCGACGACCTCGTCGTGCGCATGGCAGCACGCGTGGCGACCGAGCACGCGCTGGTTCCGCGCGGCGACGCAAGCTGGCGTGAATCCCTCGAGCACCTCGCATTGCACATGTGGCATGCATTCGAACGCCATCCGTGGCTCCTCGGCGCCGTGATCTCCCCCGGCCGCGTGCTCGACCTCGCGAGCGTCGAGCAAACCGGCCTGGTGCTGCACCGCTTGAGCGCGGCCGGAGCCGACGACGGCACCGCCGGCGACGTGTTCATCGGCACCGCCGCGATCGTGATGGGTGCGGCCGCATTGACGCTCACCTCACTCCCCCATGAGCGCGCCATCGACTACAGCATCGATCGACTCTCGACCGATGCCGATGCCGATGCCGACGCCGCCTCTGACGTCAACTCCGCCGCCGCACTCGCATCCGACCCGCAGGTCTCGCGATTCCGCGCCCGCCCGCTCAACGCGGCCCGCGGGCGGCACATCCTGCAGACCACGCTGACCCGCTTCCTCGACGAGGTCGAGGCAAGCCTCACCCCGCCTCCGACTCGGGGGCATGACCGAAAGGAACCCCAAAATGCGTCTCTCTGAGAAGGTCGCCATCGTCACCGGCGGTGCCGGCGGCATCGGCCAGGGCATCGTGCGCCACTTCCTCGTCGAGGGTGCTTCCGTGCTCGTCGTCGACCTGATCGACCAAGCGGCGGGTGAAGAGCTCGTCGCGGGCCTCGCGAAGGGCCGCCCGGCCCGCTACCTGCAGATGGACATCTCGAATGCCGAGAACGCTCCCGTCATCGTCGCCGCCGCGGTCGAGGCGTTCGGCAAGCTCGATGTGCTCGTGAACAACGCCCACGCGTCGCAGCAGGCACCCATCATGGAGACCACGCAGGAGATGTGGGATCTCTCACTGGGCAGCGGCATGTACGCGACGTTCCATCTCATGCGCGCCGCGCACCCCGAACTCGTGAAGACCAAGGGCGCGATCGTGAACTTCGCCTCGGGCGCCGGCATCAAGGGCATGCCCACGCAGGTCACCTATGCCGCCGCGAAAGAGGCGATTCGGGCGATCACGCGCGTTGCCGCACACGAGTGGGCCGCCGACGGAGTGCGCGTGAACCTCGTCTCACCCGTGGCGCTCACGCCGGGCATCCGCCAGTGGGCGGAGGCAGCCCCCGCCGAGTACCAGAAGGTCGTCGACGGTGTTCCGCTCGGCCGACTCGGCGACCCCGAGCACGACATCGCCCCGGTCGTGGCGTTCCTCGCGAGCGATGACTCCCGTTATATGACGGGCCAGACCCTCATGACCGACGGCGGATCGACCATCATGCCCTGAGCGCTGTGCGCCGTGCGTCGTTCGCCGATTCCGACTCTGAAGAGCACTCGGTGATTGTGCGCGGCCGTCGACCGGAGCATCCTGAACTCATGAGCGACCGCGAAGAGTTCTTGATTTGGCTGCAGAGCGAGTTCGTGCGGGCCGAGCGCGCCATGTTCGACGGCGACGACGGCCCGCGTCGCGCGATCTGGTCGGAGCACGAGCCGGTCAGCGTGCTCGGCGCGTGGCGCAACGCCACGAATCGCGCCGAGCTGGCCGAGGCGTTCGAGGTGCTTGCGACGAGCTTCTCGGACTGCACCGACTACGCGTTCGACCTCATCGCCTTCAACGTGCTCGGCGAGATGGCCTACACCGTGGGCTACGAGCGCGCCTCGGCCTCGATCGACGGAGAGCCACGCACCTTCACGCTGCGCGCCACTCAGGTCTATCGCCGCGAGTCTGACGGATGGCGCGTCGTGCACCGGCACGCGGACACGGCCGGGTAGTTCGACGAAGACCGAGTGCGATTGGCGCTAGGGCGTGTTGCCAAACCCAGTCGGCGGCTCGGTGGGCCAGTCTGGCGTCATGCCAGGTGGCGTGATCCGCCGGTGGCACCGTCGTGGGGCAGGATTGGCCACATGCGTGCGACGTTGAGAAGTCTCGTCTTCGACCCTGATCCCAGTAGCGTGTCTGCCAATGCGTCGGAGTTCAGAATCAACGCTCGGTTGACGGTTGGGCCCGTCGACGGCCCTGGTGACGAGACATTCGACGTCACCGTCTGCACGCCCGAGTGGCTCGCTCAAGCCTGTCGGAAGACGGACGGCATCTACGACGCGCGACACCACGTCGTCGTCACCATGGAGCAGTTCGACCAGCGAGTCCTCCACGACTGGTTCGAGGGCAGAGTACAACGCGTCGAGGGCGACGACTGGAGCCAGATCGGCTGCCGTCTGGGTCGACTCGGCTTCTGGGAGTTCGAGGACTACACGCCCTAGGGTCAGTTGCTAGATGTCGCCGGTCTGGTGGGCCATCGACTGGACCTGCTCGAGCACGCGCGCCCACTCCCCGGCCTTCGATCACCGGTCGAAGTTCTTGTAGATCGTGTTCCAGTTCCCGAACCGCCTCGGGCAAATCCCGCCACGGAGCCCCGGTACGAAACCGCCACGCCGTCGCCTCCACCACCGTGCGTCGGTCCACTGGCGGGCGGCCCGTGGCCTTCATGCCCGGGAACAACGGCCCGAGCACCGCCCACACTTCATCTGAGATCACATTCCGCGACACGACGCACAGCCTGGCCTACCCGACCTCCGACCGGGTTTAGCACAACGCGCTAGTCGTCGCCGTCGAACAGCCCGCCATCGAGCAGCCAGTGGTGACGCAGACGGAGCGCGCGTTCGGTGCTGGCCAGGACGGTGGCCACCAGGAGCGTGATGTTGAACGCGACCGGGAGCTGGATCGGAGAAGTGAAGGAGCCGACATTCTCGGCGACGGGTGGAATCTGGGAGATCTGCTCCACGATCTGCGGGACGCCGAGGATCAGGGCGACGATGAGCACAGCGATGGACGCGAGCCCGATGGCACGGCTCATAGCCGGATGCTCGCGATCCAGGCGCGCACGCCGGCCCTCGGCTGAGGCGGGATCGGGTACCAGCTGCTGCTCGGCCCCGGCATCGCTCAGGTAGTGGCAGCGCTTCAGCCCGTAGCTGCTGGCGACCACCTCGACGGTACCGCCGGGCACCGGGAACGCCGCGGGGAGCTTGGATCCGGCGTGATGCAGACCGTCGCTGTAGAGCTGCGCCCAGACTTCGCCGTTCGAGTCGCCCGCGAGCTGCACGTCGACGGACCAGATCTGACGCAGGCCGTCGTCACGAATGAGGCGAAGATGGAACAGCGCGCGAGAGAACATCTGCCACCACCGAAAACGCTTGAGCGCGTGCCCATCACCAGGCTTGACCTTGCGAGCAGCGCGCCGACGCTTCCGATCCGAAACCACACCAGCCACCCTAGCGACTCGCTCTGCGGCAGCGACCGAGCGCCATGACCACCTCGAGTGCGGTCGGCGCCATTCGAGCTCGTTGCGGACGAGTCCGGGGGTTTTCCGGATTCCCCGTGTTGCACGCGCTCTCTATGTTCGAAACATGCCTCTCGCCGCCCTCCTTCGAACGTGGCTCGCCTCCGTCGTCGCCTGCCTTCCGCTCTTCGCCTTGCTGCTCATTCCCGAACTCATGCGCAGTCGGGCGGGCAGCGAGCAGCTGCTCATGATCGGCATCGTCGCCATGCTTGTGCTCGTCGTCGCGGCGTTCACGGTCGCGCCGGTGTTGAGTGCGATCGCAGCGCCGAGCGCTGATGGATGGACGCCGCGGTCGGCCTTGCGGGCGACACGAGCGGTGTGGCACTCACACACCGCCCGCGCCTGGCTGGCCATCGGTGTTGCGGTGCTCATCTACGCGATCGGGCAGGCCGTCGGCTACTGGGTCGGCGCGCTCGTGCCATCGGTGAGCGACAACCCGGCGGCGTTCGGCACCGATCCATCTGAGCCACGGTGGCTGATCGACTACCCCGCATACGCGCTACAAGCCGTCGTGATCTACACCTTCACGACCCTCGCGATCGCCTGGTACGGATGCCGCATCCGCTCGCTCTCCCTCACCCTGGCCGCTGGTGCTGTGTCCCTTCACGGTTCTCGGCCACCCCGTGCGGCGTCCACAAGCTGAGCTTCGCCGAGTGGCAGGTGATGGGCGCGCCGACCGCCGTCGACGAAGCTCGGGTTCCCGACGCCTCAGGTCGTGTCAAAACTCCCGGAGCCCGCAGACGCGCGGATCTGGAACTGCGGCCCATGCCCGCGGCCCACCCGTTCGGGAGGTTGAGCTCACCGTCCCTCGACGACCGGGTCAAGACCAGCGCCCAAGGCCCTCAGAAAGACGTGCGTCTGCTCCAGTTCATCGGCCGACGGCCAACCGTGAGCGGCTTTGGCAGCACTTGCAGCGACGTCTCCTGGGTGCCGCTCGAGGGCGGTCAGCAACGTCGGTATCGAGTGATGCTGGTCATCAAGGAGCGAGCTCGTCACTCGCAGGCGGAACAGGGGGTCCAACTTCGGACTGCCCGCGGTCAGCGCGATGAGCAGAATCGTTGCTTGGTCGACGAGTTCATCCGCCTTCTCGTTGCTGAGTCCGAACCTGGTGAGCAGCCCGGTTCGCATCGCCGAGTCGGCGAGCTGACTGGGCTCCGTGACTCCGATGGCCTTCAACGATGTTCGGTGGGTCGCAAAGACACCGATCTCCCAGCCGGTCTTGAACGGCTTGAGCACTGCGTCCCTCATTGCAGGCTCGTTGCCGAGCCCGTCGAGTTCGGGGTCCTCGAGCGCGCTGGCGCGGTAATCATCGAGCCAACACACACTCTTGAGCTGCTCGGCCGCTTCGCCGATCGTCGATCCGCGAGCCGACTCGTCAACCGTCGCGAGGGCCTTCCGCGCGAGATAGCAGGCGTACGAATACCGCGTACCGAAGTCAATCGACTTCTCCGCCTCCTCCGCCCATTTCTCCGCCAACTCGCGGTAACTCTCGGCAGCCAGCGGCTCGCGGAGTGCCAGCGTGATCGTCTTTTGATCTCGACCGTCGGTCAGGATCAGGTAACACAGACCGGCTCGCTCCCGTACACGAGCAACAGCCTCCTTGATGGGTTCCTGCTCTTCCGGGGTCAACTCCTGGAGCACATCAAGGAGGGCACCGACGATTCGCGTCGCCCGATCGCGCCGCTCATCCGACGGCCAGCCGTGCGCCGAGTAGTTGCGGGCAGCGGTCGTGTAGAGGGTCATCAAACGAAGGAGGAGGACGCGCGGTTCGGAGTATTTGTGCGCATCCGACTCCTTCACTGTGTGCCACTTCTTGCCAGGCACGTCCGAAGCAATCTCAGCTCGCCCGCTCAGCACTGCAGCACGGTTGATCATCGGCTCGAGTCGGTCCATCAACCCCTCGGAGTCCGTGTTTTCGTCGTACCGCAAGAAGACGTCTTCATACTCGATCAGGATGCTCTGAGGGTCGACCTGGATGGCCTCGCGAATGTACGCATGCCGGTTCGCACCCGCAGATGCACGGGCAACGGAGAGCAGACCGATGCCGCGCCACGACTGGGGCCGGTAGAAGCCCACGACGTCGGGGTACTGCTTCGCGAGGATGGTCGCGGCGAAGCCGGCAGCGAGCTTCAGGAGCTCCGCCGGATGGCTCGCGTCCGACGGGTCGAGAGGGAGCCGGAGGGGGGTCTCTTCGATGACGCGGCCGTTTCGGCGAAGCGTCGCCACGCCGTCTTGTGCGTCGAACACAGTGACCTCGAGTCGCCAGGGTGTCAGGTTCAGCAACAGGTTGAACCCGTTCCCGATCAGTTCTACGAACCAATGACTCGATCCGGATGCCACCACGACGACATCGTTCAGATCTCCTGCGCTTGGCCGTTCGATGACTCGACCTTTCGGGGCATCCGCGTTCATGGACCGCAGCTGGGTGAGCAACTCGGTGGACCATGCGCTGTTCGCTGAGCCGGACGGCTGCACGACCGTCGCATCGAGCCGCGCAGTCGTCGCCATGCCCCACGCGAGGCAGATGGTGCCGCCGATTCCGAGCATGGCTGCGATCACGAGCATCACCGCCAGGACCTGCGTCGACGTGTCGGGTAGTGAGACGATCCAGGCGAAGAGCGCCGAGGTGCCACCGGTGACCACGTATCCGAAGATCTTGGCTGATCGGCTCTCACCTCGTGTGATCCTGGCCTTGGCCCATGGCGCGACCGCAACGATGATCCGCGCCGTGACGATCAGCGCCAACCAGCAGAGTCCCCCGCCGATGACGAGGTGAGTGGCAGGCTGTACCCACTCGGTATTGAAGTCGTTCCACTCTTTTGGGATGTCGCCGAGCGGCGATACATCGAAGATGCTTGTTCCCGCCGCGATCGGCTGCACGTCTCCTCCCAACAACGACCTCGAGCGATAGCGTCCTCCCCCGCGCGGAGCGCAGCAAGGGAGCATCACACCCCAGTTCAGGGTGCACAGTGCAGCGATCAGTCACTCGCGCCCGTCTGGCATCCCCCGAACTCGGGGTCTCGGGCTCGGCCGCGCCGTGAGTATGCTGCGGGTGTCCGCGCAGCGCCGCAGGGGGCGACCGGGCTCATCCGCACCGCGACGCTTGGGGGACACGCATGTCGAATCAGGATCAGCCGCTCGAGAAGCTGAGCTTCTCGGGAGGCGTCATCACGTATCGGATCGCGAACGCGCCGACGACGCAGCCGGCGCTCACGCCGGCCGAGGTCGCCGCGCAGCTCGCCGAGGCCTTCGCCCGATGGGAGGAGGTGTCCAACTTCGACTTCCAGCAGGTCGAGACGAGCGATGCGCTCTTCGACCTCTCGTTCACCGACTTCGACCGCGCGGACTGGGCGGACTGGCGCAAGGACAATCCGAACGCGATCGCACGCATGACACCCGGCAGCGGCGACCACCGCAACATCGCCTTCGATGACGGAGAGAACTGGACGAAGGCCGAGCAGGACATGGCGGGCCACGCGGTCAACCCGGTGCTGTGGCTCCTCACGACCCTCGTCGGCAACCCCATCGTGAAGAACCTGGTCGCGGTGGCCGTGCACGAGGTCGGGCACGCGTTGGGGCTGGAGCACACGAACGATACGCAGTCGATCATGCAGCCCTCGGTCACCGTTCGCGACGGGTCGCTCTTCTACTACCTCAGCGACCAGAGCCTGCGGCAGGTCGACATCGAGACGCTGGAGCGGCTCTACGGCGATCCGCACGTGGCGGCGCCACCGCCCGCGTCGCCCGTCGGGTACGCGATCGTCGGCTCGACGTTCAGCGTTGCCAAGCAGGACTCGTCGTCACCGCACACGCTCGTCGCCGCCTGCTGGGGCGAACGCCAGGGCTCCTCGGTCGAACTGATGCGCGCATACGCCTGGGACCAGGAGCGCGGCGCGCAGGGCTATGCGCAGTGGATGCTCTACCTGCGCAACACGAACGACCTGTACAACCGGTGGTTCGTGGTGGGCGGAGGCACGTACGTCGCGAATTCCCCCAACGTGCACCTCACGATCAGCGAGCAACCGGACGGCAGCAGCGTGATGGTGAACGCGTCGGACTACAGAGTCATGGACCAGTGGGGCGATCAGAATGGAGTGCAACGGCTCGTGGCCCGGGCAAGAACGCACAACGATGCGGCCAAGGCCGACTGCGACAGCATCATGTACTTCTCCGTACATCGAGGGCTCGGGAAGAATCCGGCGTCGTTGGTCGGCACGTTCACGGACATCGGCACCGCCGGATTCAACGAGAAGTACCGGGCGCGGGTGTGGGGCGAATCCTCCGGCGCGCACCAGCACCGACTCGCCCGCGCGCGCACTTGGCCCGACGGTGGCAGCCGGCCGAAGTACGACAATGCATTCTCCGAGACCTACGGCTGGTTCGCGACGTAACCCGGTGGCGCCGGGCGACGACCTCGCGGCGCCACGAAGGCCCGGCCGCTCGTGAGCGGCCGGGCCTTCGGGTTGCGGGGTCTCGTACGGCGCTGGCGCGCCTACTCGACAGACGATTACGCGGCGAGCTGCACGATCGCGTTCGGCACGGGCGCGACGACGAACTCGCCGTCGACCGCATCCACCTGCACGCCCTCGCCGTCACCGACGCCACCGCTCACGAACAAGTCCGCGATGCGGTCGTCGATCTCGCGCTGGATGACCCGGCGCAGCGGGCGAGCACCGTACTCGGGCTCGTAGCCGCGTTCGGCCAGCAGCGACACCGCGGCATCCGTCACCTCAAAGGTGACCTCGCGCGATGCGAGCCGGCGCTCGGTGGCACCGAGCATGAGGCGCACGATCTGCTCGAGCTGCGGCTGGTCGAGCTTCTTGAACAGCACGATCTCGTCGATGCGGTTCAGGAACTCGGGCCGCATGGCCTCGCGCAGCTTGCCCATGACACGGTCACGCAGGTCCTTCTCGGAGGCGAAGCCCGAGGCATCCGCTCCGGCGACGAAGCCGAGTGCACCCGACCGCGACGCGAGGAACTCCGAGCCGACGTTCGAGGTCATCACGATCACCGCGTTGCGGAAGTCGACCGTGCGACCCTGGCCGTCGGTCAGGCGTCCGTCGTCGAGCACCTGCAGCAGCAGGTTGAACACGTCGGGGTGCGCCTTCTCGATCTCGTCGAACAGCACGATCGAGTAGGGGTTGCGCCGCACGCGCTCGGTGAGCTGGCCGGCCTCGTCGTAGCCGACGTATCCGGGAGGGGCTCCGACGAGTCGCGACACGGTGTGCCGCTCGCCGAACTCGCTCATGTCGAAGCGAATCACGGCGGTCTCGTCGTCGAACAGCGACGACGCAAGCGACTTCGCCAGCTCGGTCTTGCCGACACCCGTCGGCCCGAGGAACAGGAAGCTGCCCACCGGGCGATTTGCGTCGCCCATGCCGGTGCGGTTGCGGCGCACGGCCTTGGCGACCGCGGTGACCGCGTCGTCTTGGCCGATGACGCGCCCGTGCAGCTCGCCCTCGAGGTCGCCGAGGCGCTCGCGCTCACTCTCGGTGAGGCGGTTCACCGGAATACCGGTGGCCCGCGAGATCACCGCGGCGATCTCGGCCTCGTCGATGACGACGCTCTGCCGGTTGGGCTTCTCACTCTGCTGGTTGAGCTTGTCACTCTGCTGGTTGAGCTTGTCACTCTGCTGGTTGAGCTTGTCGAAACCCCCACGGCTAGACGCCTCATCCAACTTCCCCTGCACCTTCGAGATCTCATCGCGAATGCGCGAGGCCTCTTCATAGTGCTCGCCCGTGACGGCGGCGTTCTTGTCGGCCTCGAGCGACGCGAGCCGCTCGATGAGCGCCGACACGTCAACCTTCACGCCGAGCCGCAGGCGCAGTCGCGCCCCGGCCTGGTCGATGAGGTCGATGGCCTTGTCGGGCAGCACCCGGTCGGTCAGGTAGCGCGCGCTCAGTTCGACGGAGGCGCGCAACGCGGCATCCGTGTACTCGACACCGTGGTGCTCTTCGTACGCCGACTTCAGACCGTGCATGATGAGCACGGCGTCTTCGAGGTTCGGCTCGCCGACCTTCACCGGCTGGAACCGGCGCTCGAGAGCAGGGTCCTTCTCGACGACGCGGTATTCCTTGAGCGTCGTCGCACCCACGAGGTGCAGGTCGCCACGCGCGAGGCGCGGCTTCAAGATGTTGCCCGCGTCGGTGCCGCCGTCGCCAGAGCCGCCCGCACCGACCACGGTGTGGACCTCATCGATGAAGATGATGAGCTCGCCCTTGTGTGCGGCGATCTCGTCCACGGTCTTGGTGAGGCGCTCCTCGAAGTCGCCGCGGTAGCGGGTGCCGGCGAGCATGCCGGGCAGGTCGAGCGAGATGACGCGCTTGCCGAGCAGTGCCTCGGGCACCTGCTCTTCGACGATCGCGCGGGCGAGGCCCTCGACGATCGCGGTCTTGCCGACGCCGGCCTCACCGACCAGCACCGGGTTGTTCTTGGTGCGGCGGCTGAGGATCTCGATGGTCTGCTCGATCTCATCGGCGCGCCCGATCACGGGGTCGAGCTCGCCGTTCTCGGCCAGCTCAGTGAGGTCGGTGCCGAACTTGTCGAGCATCGGCGTCTCGGATGCCTCGGACTCACCGCCATCTGCGGATTGAGCCTGTCGAAATCCCTCACCCTCAGCATCAACCGTCTCACGCATGCCCTGCGTGAGCGCTTCGGCGGTAACCCCAGCGCGCGCCAACACCTGCCCCGCAGGCGCGTCTTGCCCCAGCACGAGCGCGAAGAAGAGGTGCTCAGGGTCGATGTACGTCGATCCGCTCGAGCGCGCGACCTGGTAGCTGTGGAACAGCGCGCGGCTCGCGCTCGGCGTGATCGTGGCCGAGTTCGCCTTCTCCTGCTGGTTGAGCCTGTGTTCCTGCTGATTGAGCTTGTCGAAATCAGCCGCCGCAGGCAGCCGCGCCTCGGTCGCGGTGATGAGCTGCTCGGGGGTGACGCCGATGCGGGCGATGGCCTGCTTGACGGCGTCGTCTTCAACGATCACGCGCAGGATGTGCAGCGCATCGAGCTCGGTCTGGCCGCGCTCGAGCGCGAACTTGCCGGCGCGCTGCAGGATGCCCTGCGTGCGTGCAGTCAAGAAACGGCTGAGGTCGATCGAACGCGCCTGGCGCGAGCGCTCGCCCTCAAGGTAGCGGTTCAGAAACTCGTCGAACGAGTTGGTTTCGTCACCGTTCTGGGGTGTGAAGTCTTCGGGCACCAATCCTCCTGAAGTAGAACTTGAGTTGGGTACGCTCAAGTTCAACAAGATGGGGGCGTGGGTATTCCCTCTCTTCGGCCCGACCCGCTTGAAGGGGCGATGCGATGACACACGCACTCACCGCCGACCGAGCGCTCGCGGTCGCTTCCCTGACCCCGCTACATCCGCCCTAGGCCGGCCGTTCGCAAACGACGATCGACCTAGGCGAGGTGCTCAGACGTGAGCGCATTCTGCGGTTTCACTGGCATATGAGCGGCGCCCTGGGAACGAAACGGACAACGCGACGTCCCTGGCGGTCGCATTCTTCTCTAACTCTCAGCGAGATCGTTTGCTCGCCGAATCGCATTGGCGAGCTCCCTAATCTTCTCCCGCAGGTCCTTCGGCCACGATTCCATCGGGACCGATCGTTGCGCAATCCGACGGGCGAGGATCACCTTGCTTGGCTTCGTTGCCTTGCCAGGGAACGAGCCCCCCAGAGGGGATTCCCACTTGTCAATCTGAACCTTGTAGTTTTTGCCGGGGTACTGAGCGTCAACCTCTTCCTGAAGGATGGCGGACGAAACATAGTTCTCGATTGTGTAGCCGGCCGTTACCCAGGCGATGGAGCCGCCACTCGCCGCTTCTGAAACTACGCGCCTCTTTGTAGCCCCGATCTTCGTTTGCGCTGTTCGCTTGTCAGAATCAATGATCACCGCGGCGTTTCGATTAATTCGGAGCAGATCTATGAACTCATCTGTTTCTTCGTCATCTACTGAAAGGTGATTCAGCAAGACGCCGCCGTAGAACATGATCGAATAGTGGGCACCTTCCACAAGTTCCGGCGCATATGTGCTGAGCCAGTGCCGCACGTAGATCCTGTCGCTCGGCCCCTCGACCCAAACGGCATAGTTCGACTGGACGATATCGCTCGCACGGCTTCCGATGTCCGCTGCTGCCCGTGCGACACCGGACGGAGTTGCGATCTCTTCGGCGACTGTCCATTGAGCAGGCATTGTGAGATGGGTGATTGTTGTCGATCCGGTGTTGAGGAACGCGGGTGAATGTGTCGAGACGAGGTAGTGGTTGTCGGTCTGGCCAAGATAGGCAACGAGCTTCCGCTGAAGCGTCGGGTGCAGATGGACCTCGGGCTCTTCTATGCAGATGAGCTTGCCGCTAAACGTGGTGGCGTTCGCCGCTAGGAGGATCACCTCTGCGATGCCCGTTCCGGATTCCTCCAGCCTTCGGACCGCACCCTTCGTCTCCACAGAGATCGTGGACTTACTCTCGGGGATCCTGATGACCGCCGCGGGGTCCTCTAACACGTCCTTCACAAACGCCTGAAGCGATGACCAACGCCGGGTGTCGTCCACGTGCGTTTCGGGATCAGGTCGCTCGATGCGAGCGAGCTCCGGAATTAGACCCCGGCCGGTGCCCCAAGTGTCATCCCCGTCGCGAGCCCCGGTCAGTTCCCGGACGGCGCTGACCCAGTTGGTATCCGGGATAAGAGCCCAGGGGTTCCACACTCGAAGCACGTTCTCGAGGTTCTGACGGTCATCACTGCTGTTGCCATGGCTGAACGCACTCGAAAGGCTCGGCAGGGACAGGGTGGAACCCGCTTCCTGAGCGCCGGCGTAGAACTGGGACGGAACGAGTTGGAAGGAGTTGTTGGCGCCGAGCTCGAAATCAAGCCAGAAGTGGTCGCTCGAACCATGAGCAAATGAAGGTGCCGAAAACACACGGCGCAATTCGCTGAAACCGTCAAGCTTGAACTGCGCGACAACGGTTTCGGTGAGGCGGAAGCAAAGCGAGAAAGCCGATGGCATGTCCGAATTCGGTCGCGGCTCGTCACCCAGCTCTTTTCGAAAGGCGTCGTTCGCGCTAGCTAAGTTAGCGCGAAGCGGCCGAAGCACTCGGTGCATGAAGGCAAGTGCGTTGCTTTTTCCTACGTTGTTGCGGCCGACAAGTAGGTGAATCTTGCCCATCGGGCCAAACCTTTGTAGGTCAGGCCCGCCAAAGCTCCGGTAACCACGAACACCAAATCCTGCGAAATCCTCGAGCGCCATTTTGCCTCCGCTAACTTGCCGATCGTATCGGCACCGCGCTGGCTCACCGGGTTGCTTGCGTGAACACCGTGAAGCCCTTCATGACGGATGACGAAATGCGTGCCATCGGTACTCGGGATCGGATGTGCTATTCATCAGCTCGACGCGCGTACATCAAGCGCTGCGTGATACATCCTGTGAACGTGAGCGGCGCTGAGTTTCTCCATCGAGGCCGCTGATCCTAGGAGACGCGGACTTTCAGAATGAAACTGTGGCGCCTTTGTCTGGCCAACGGCGAACCCAACCAAGCCCAGTTGATAGAGGAGCTCGGAGAGTGGCCCGTACGTTTCGGCCCAACTCGATTTCCCTGAGGACCAGACGGCCTCCGACAGATCAGTCATCCAACCAATGCCCTCGAAGCTGGGCTCGGTGATCACGAGAAATGCCGAGTCCAGTCGATCCGTGTATTCGCTAATGGTCATTCGCGCGGGACAGCCTCGAAAGACGTCAAACACTTTGGCAATTCCGGGGAATGTCGTCTTCCACTCATCTCGTAGAGCCAGGAGCCGATTCGCTGAATACGTCGCCTCTGCCGAGTGAATGTCCTCCCATGAGAGGCGAGTCTTCCCCACACCCGTTCCTAGGCACTCGTTCATGAATGCGATCGCATCCCGTGGCCGGAGGAGGGTGCGGTCGAGTATGTAGTTGATCGCACTTCCGCGGGTACGGTTGGGATTCGGGACGAGGTCCCGAACACTTTGGGCGTCGAGGCCCAACGGCGGAGCTGCAACCCGGACCCGTTCGTCCAGCAATTCCTCGAGGTCCGATTCTGTCCAGCGCATCCTAAGTACCAAAGAACGGAACTTTTCCTCCTGGCCAGCCCCACGACGCCCGAAGTCGAGTTCTTGAAAGAGATTAGTTCGAAGGGCAACCAAAACCTTCAGGTTGCTCACCCTCTTTAGATCCAGAACAGTTCGGAAAAGACACCGCACTAGGTCGTTTGCCAACCGCTCATCAACCCAGTCGCGGTCAAGATCATCGATAACCACATATGTGAAGTGCTGATCGTCGAGTACATCCTCGTTGAGAACAGCGATCATCTTGTTCAACTTCGAGATCTGTGTGGCATTGACCACACGCTGATAACGATCGGCCTCTTCCTTGCGAGTTTCGGATGAAATCTCGGCGTTGGCCGCCGCACCCAAACGTGCAGGACCAGCTTTGAGCGATGCGTCTGCACCAATCGTCTGAGTGAACTTATCCGTGATGTCTCGAACCCGTTCTTCCGCCTCACACCAGAAGCGACCTTCAAACTCGTCGAGGTACTCGAGCGCCGCTTGCTTGGCAGGGTCGCGGGAAATCTTCTCTCGAATCTGATCAAGGAACTTCTGTTTGGCGGCCGGTTCGTTCACGCGATATCTGTGGCGAAGCACCTCAACCAAAAGCACGTGCTTCCACAGCGCGGTCCAGAAGAGATCAAGGTTCACGTCAAGAGAGTCGAGGTAGCGAATGACCCCTAAGTCAGTTATGTAGGGGAGCGCAAGGTCCTCCGGGTTGATCCGGATGCAGTGTCCCTGAGCGTCGTCCTCCAATCTTTGGAAGGCTGCAGATTTTCCAGCGCCGGTCCGCCCCACAATGAAGCAGCGCGGGTCGGACCTTGAACGAATCACGTCGTAGTCGCTTGAGTTGAAAAATGCCCCGGAGAGGAGTGGATCCGCTTCTGCTTGCTCGCCCCCTAGTGTGAATCCGCTCTTCAGCCTCGGCTTCTTTGCCGACATCCGATCCGCCAATCCCGATGTAACGATGTCCTGGGGACGCGTTGCGCGCTACCGTGAAACGTATCGTAGGTCGCCCCCCGAGCGTTCAGAACCCAGTACCCGCAAAAGGGGGGCAACGGGCGCCCGTATGCCCCGCGGACTGGGTCTCCCGCGCTGCTCGCGCCGTCGATACGATCGTCCAACTGGACGAATGCGAGATCCACATGTCGCTATCCCGCGACGAGTTCCGGAAGAAGCTGGCGACATCTGCGGGGCGCGCGGAGTTGGGGCTGAGACTCAGTGCCGAGCAGGCTGCGGAGATACTGGCGGACGACGTACTCGTGGACTCCTGGTATCGCAGGTCAACCAGCACGCCCGCCGCGCCTCCGCCCGCAAAGCTCATCAAGCCCGCACCGCCAAAGAGTGAACCCAGCTCCACTCCGCAGCTTTCGTACATGGACGCCGCAGCGAGGACCGCAGGGCGACTCATTCGGGCGACGATGAATTGGGTGCGGGCGACCACGAGAAAACAGCGACTTGCTACAGGGCTCATCGCAGGCGCCATCATCGTCGCCCTGGTCGGCACCATTGTCACCGTGAACGTCGTATCAGACGCGCTGCGAAACACGGAGGCGCAAGCAGCCGAACAGCAGCGCATCACCGCTCTAGAGATGGCCGCCGCTCAGGATCTTGAGACCGAGCACGCCAACGCCGACAGACTTGTCGACGACGAGGAAGCATTCGTCGAATCTGCGCCTGAGTGGGCCGACGCCGAACTCTTTACTGATCTGAAGAACGCGTACCGCGATCTAATCGCGGCAAATCGTGGTGACGACCTAAAGATGATTCGAAATGGCATTACAGATTTCCGTGTAGCCAAGTCACGTCTTGGCACCGAAGAAGAGGCGCTTGCCCAGCGGGAAGCGGAGGCGGCGGCTGTCGAGGCCAAACGATTTCGTGACGCCGTCATCGCGGCCGGCGGAGCGCCTCCCGCATCGCAGACTGATGAGGCCCTGGTGATCGATAACCAAGAATGGTGCAGCAGGTTGATGACTTCGGTCCCTTCTTCACCCGGTTCCGTAATCTCCGAGCTCAGAACCGCGCCCGCGGAACGTCACGTCGCCATCCAGTTCTTCTGTCCGACACTCGCTGATCTCGCCAACCAGGCACAGCTCGCGTTCGCCGATGGGAATCACGTCGTGGGTGGCGCGCCCGGGCCAAACGGCACCATCGCAGCAGGTATCTACCGTACGTTCGGAGCCGTATCCAATTGCTACTGGGAACGCCACACTGGCGGCGGCGAGATCATAGACAACGAGTTCATCACGCATGCACCCGACGGTGCTCAACTGACCGCAAACTCCGGTGAAGGCGTCAGCACCCAAGGGTGCGGGCTGTGGGTGAAGGTCGGGTAACATCGCCGGGCCTGCCGACTGCATTGGCAGAGCTTGCAAAGCGCCGCCCATCAGTGGCGTCAGAGTGGTGCAAAGCGTTGCTTCCGCATCGGCCATTCGCCTGCGCGGCGAACGACCCACTCAGCCATTTCGGGCGGCATCGCCGACCTTCCCCCGGGTACCATGCGATCTTCTCGCGCAGGTGGTTCTGCGACTCGATAGGCCAGTCGATCGACGCCTGCACCTACTGCCCCCAAGACCCCCAGTGTTGGGCACATTGCCCCAAAGCGACCTCAAATCGAAGCGGGGCTCGAGTGCGGTAGATAGCGTGGAGCCCGCTCCTCCGTTGCTCTAGAAAGGCAATCCATGACTCAACTGCGCAATACTTGGTTGACCCAACTCGCACTAATCACCCTGCTTGGGATCGGCCTCTCAGGCTGCGCAACAAGCACTCCGGCCGGGACTACGACCGGCTCAGATACCTCGAGTGATGAAACCGAGCAGCAGGAGCAGCCCGCCGATCTCGTCGGCGAGTGGGTACAGACCAACTCTGCATCGGAAGACAGTTACCAGGCCGCCATGATCACTGCAGACGCGATCGAGATCAGCTGGGTCTCCGACGCCGGTAGCACGCGCGCGCTGTACTGGGCGGGCACGTACACGGCACCGACCGCAGCGGGCGCGTTCGAGTGGACCTCGCAGAACGACACCGAGAAGACGTCCGGCGCGATGCTTGCGTCTGGCGATGCAACCAAGGTGTTCTCGTTTGACGATGACGTGATCCGGTACGACGTGACAGCGATGGGCGTGACGACGACGGTCGAACTGGAGCGTCAGTAGGTTCAATGCGAATGACGATGCCGGCCCGACGGCGCGTGCCGAGGACTTCGCGATCGTGACCGGCGAATCACGGGCGCGGCGCTGAAGTTTGCTGGAGCTGATCCTTGACTACACGATCCTCAAGGCCGGCATGATCTACGGCCGGGGCGACCCCCTCATCGACCACCTCAGCCGCACCGTGCAGACCCTGCCGGTCTTCGCAACGGTCGGCTTCCGCGAGAAGCCGATCCGGCCCATTCCGATCGACGACCTCACCGACATCCTCGAGGCCGCGGTCGATGGGTGGATGCCGCGCCCTTCGACAGGCTCAGGGAGCACCTATGCCGTCGTCGGTGCCGAGCAACTCACCTTGTCGAAGGCCGTGCGGCGCGTGGCATCCGTTCTCGGACGCCGCGTAGCCGTTGTGCCTCCCTTCGACAAGCTCAGGGAACAGACAAGCTCAGGGAACAGACAAGCTCAGGGAACATCGGCGCAGTACGCGCTCGCGCAGGTCACCGAGTGGACCATGAAAGTGCCGCGCGTCGCGAAGGCCCAGGTGCGCATGCTCGCCGAGGGCGTGACAGATGCCGCGCCGCCCGCGGCGCCCGCAGTGCCCGTGCCCGACGATCTGCTGTCGCGGCGCAGTTCACGGCCGAGCAGATCCGCGCGAGCCCTGCCCGAGCCCGGCGGGTTCGGGTGGAAGGACCTGCGGGTCGGTCGCTGAGGCGCATGTCAAGTGAGGTGTTCTTCTCGCCCAGCGTCCGATTGCAACGCCCGCTAGCTTTTCCGATGCAGAACGATTCGAAGACTCGTCGCCTCTGACCAGACCTCGTTCCGGATCGCGACGAGCTCCTCGTTGATCGCGTCAATGTCCGCCTCGGCAATGTCATGACCGTTCAGAGGGTGCAGGACGAGATCGTTCAGACTTCCCATCCCCCCGAATGCGCTGAGGAGATGGTCGAGTCCGGTCGCATCGCCGGATTCGAGTCTGCGAAGATCTGTGCCGATCCAGTTCGACCACCCTTGCTCGCCGTGACTTTCAAGCAGCGCAGATAGTCGGGCGAGTGCGTCGAACAGAGGTTCATCGGTCACTGGCCAAGCATCGCATCAACTCGGGCCGACGAGAGCGACCGGTTGAACGATGCGGGACGCACCTCGCGAGCCCCACCCCGTTCGCGGATGCCGCGTGAGACCGTCGCCGTCGTCGGCGCCGAGCAACTCCTGCTGGCGAAGGCCGTGCGGCGCGTGGCATCCGTTCTCGGCCGCCGCGTGGTCGTGGTGCCGTGGCCGGTGTGGGCGCAGTACGCGCTCTCGCAGGTGACCGAGTGGACCATGAAAGTGCCGCTCATCGCGAACGCCCAGGTGCGCATGCTCGCCGAGGGCGTGACGGATGCCGCGCCGCCCGCGGCATCCCTACCCGACGACCTGCGCCCGCGGCGCACGTTCACCGCCGAGCAGATCTGCAGCGCGCTGCTCGCCGAGGGCGGCCGCTTTGGATGGCGCGACCTGCGGGTGAGTCGGCGCGCTTAGAGCCGAACCGGCGGGGGCGCTGCCGGCGGATCCAGTGGCCCATCCGCGAGGATGCGCTCGACCATCGACCATGCACGCTCAGAGAGCGCGTCACCGGGGAAGTACTCGCTGAACAGTGCGTCAGCCGCTTCGACCGAGTCGACCTCGCAGATCGCGAGCAGCTGGCGGATGTCGTCGGTGTCGCGGCCGGGTCGACTGGCCTTGAGTTTCATGGCGAGTAGCGCTTCGGCTGACGCGACCTCGATCGTCACGAGTTCGTCGCGGTGGATCGTCTCCCACAGGATCTCGCGACCCCACCACGGCGCCAAGCCCGCCGCCTTGAAGTTGAGCCAGTCGCGCTGCCATCCGCGCCGATCGGCTATGCGCTCGGCGGCGGTCATGACGGCTGTCTCCGATCCTGGCCGTACCTGCACGGCGTCCAGATCGACCGTGGTTCGCCGATCGAAATGGCGCAGCACGAGCGCCCCTCCGCCGACGATCCTGAGTCCGACGGGTTCCCCGGCAGCATGCAACTCCTCGACAAGCTCCCGTAGGCCGTCGGTCAGGTCGTCGCGGTCGAAGAGGATCACACGCTCTCCAAGGAGTCTCGCCAGATCAAGACGCCGTGCTCGAGGAACTCGGTCGGTACATCACCGCGAGGCGGAGCCGGATCGGCAGGGTCGATCTGCAGCACACGGGCGCGTTCGAGGCTCCGCTCGGGCGCAAGCACCCAGGTCGGCAGCGGGACACGCTGTGCGTTCAACCGGTACGCGACGAGAGCCGCGATCGCCGAGTCCCACGTCTTCGACCCCGTCGTCTCGGGCTCCGTGATCGCCAACACACCGCGGAGCAGCCCTCGCTCCGCGACGAGATTGTCATTCATCTGGATGAAGTACCGGAACGCCAGCTGCGCGTCGTCACGCTTCACGGCGCCACGGATGGCTGCCGCGACCGTGGCGACATCGTCACGCGTCGTCGCGGCCGCGTACAGACGGTGACCGCCTCCGGCGAGCAGCCGGCTCGCCGTGTCGAAGCGCGGAGTCTCATGGCGCCCCTCGACGAGCGCCACGCGACTCTGCGAAACCCCCGACCGGTCGGCAAGGTCACGCTGCGTCAGCTTGCGAGCACGCCGAGCGGAGCGAACGAGCGTCGAGATCTCAGCCATGCGTCTCCCACTTCGCAGTATCTGATGCGGTAGTCGCAATCATAGTTGATTTAGTGGGTTTTGGGGGCGTGGATGCACCCGACCTCGCCGAAGGCCTGACCGATACGGCGGCGACTCGTCGGCTGGGAGCGTGCCCCGACTTCACGCAGAGCCCGACCTCTCCAAGTGGGTGCCGATCACGGACTCCCTCGGATTCCGCTGCGAGTAGCGAGAAGCACACATCAACCTCGAGCCGCAGTGACATCCGCTTGCCCGGGTCCCGAAACAGCTGCCACGATGCCTGTAGCCCAACGAGACCGGAGATCGCCGATGCCCGACACGCTTGACCGCGCGCCAGCTGCCACACTCTCGACGCTGCCAGGCGCGGCGATCATCCGCCGCATCCGAGGCATGCTCTTCTCAGCAATCGGCACGGCGTTCGTCTACTCCATCCTCGGCACGGCGAGCAAAGGCCGCTGCTCCGGCGGACTCAGCGGCGATGGCGGGTACGTCGATGGGAGCGGCGATCCGACGGCCGTCGTCCCGATGTGCGTGAACGTCACGCTGCGGCCGAGCTCGATCGTGTTCTTCGCGATCGCGGTGATCGTCATCGTTGCGTTGACACTCGTGCTGCGACGCGCGGACTCCGAGGCCGCGGCCCTTCGAACCATCGACCGAGCGATGATCGTCATCGTCGCAGGCACGATCGCGTGGGCGGCGTTGGCACTGATGTCGTTCCTTGCGCTCCCGTTGGACTCCTGGAATGGCGTTGAGCCCTTCACGATCCCGTTCACGTTCGGCAACATCGACATCGACATCTCGCCGGTGCAGTCTCTACCGACGGCCGAGTGAGACGGACGCGGTGGCGCCGTTGCGCGCCCAGTAGGCCTCACTCGCGTGGCGCCCTCAGGCGCAGCTGATCCCGCCATCGCGGCGCGCGCGGCGATCTTCATACTCCGGATTCCGGATGCTCCAAGCGATTCATTGCTGGAATCACGCACCTCTGAATCGCAAATCTCTAGACCATTCGATCGGTGCAGACCCGCGGAATCTAGCCGAATCCAGCACTTTGCCGTAAAATACGGACCATCATGGCCGCAAATACTCGCATCGCGTCGAACAACAACGAGTTCACGTTTCCGAGCTTCGAATTCGATTCGCCACTCGCAGCCGCCGTTGTCGAACTCGAACGACTGCGAGGAGAGATCGGCGTCGGAACGACCCCCGCCCAGGTCTTCCATGAGCTGCACGGGCTCTTCCAGTTTCTCTCGAGCATGATCTCCGCGCGCATCGAAGGCAATCGCACGACGATCCTCGACGCGATCGCCGGAGCACAAGCCGCAGAGACCGAGCCCGACCAGGTCGATGAGACCGTTCGCGAGATCCTGAACCTCAACGAGGTCATGGAGTTCATCGACGAAGCCGACCACGACCGACCGATCACACATGCCTTCGTGCGTGAGCTGCATCGCCGAGCGGTTGACGGACTCATCCGCGAAGGTGACCCGAGACCGGGCGCCTATCGCAATCGCGATGTCGCGATCCAAGGAGCAACGCATCGACCGCCGCTCGCGCAATCGGTACAAAGTGAGATGGACCGCTTCCTCGAGTTCGTGAACCGACCAGTGCAGACGCATCAGCAGCTCCTGCACATCGCCATCGCACACCACCGTTTCCTCTGGATCCATCCATTCCAGAACGGCAATGGGCGCGTCTCGCGACTGCTCAGCTACGCCATGCTCGGCCGACATGGATTCGTGAGTCCGATCGGACTTCGCGCCGTCAACCCCACCGCGGTGTTCGGGGTGTCGCGCGCCGAGTACTACGACGCCCTCGCGACGGCCGACGATCTCAGCGATCCCGGCACGATCGCGTGGTGCGAGTTCTTCATCAGCGGGCTCCTCACCGACCTGCGCCGACTGCACCGCCTGCAGAACATCGAGTTCGTGCGCGCGGAGCTCATCGCACCCGCCCTCGAACGATTCGTGCGCTCTGGAGGCATCTCCGCGCGGGAACGCGAGGTGATGCTATTCACGTTCGATCAGGAGCTGGTCAAGGCGGGCCAGCTCGAGCATCTGCTCCCGGGCAGCCCGTCGATCAGAAGTCATGCGTTGCGGCCCCTACTCGACCGGGGGTTACTCAAGCCGACACATGTCGGTGGTCGTTCGTACTTCGTTTCGTTCGGCCCGAATGAGCTGACGCCTTTCCTGATCCGTGAACTCGACCGGGCAGGATTCCTGCCACCGCTTCTGAAGGAGTCGGTATGACCGCGACCGCCCGACGCACCGCGATCACCGGTGGCACCGGATTCGTCGGACGCCACCTGGCCGAACGGCTCGGGCCCGAGGCATCCGTCGTCATCTCTCGCCGCACCGGCGTCGACACCAGCGACGTCGACGCGCTCACCCGCGCGTTCGAGGGGTGCGAGGTCGTCGCGCACTGCGCCGGGATCAACCGCGAGATCGGCGACCAGACCTACCAGCGCGTGCACATCGAGGGCACCGCGAACGTGATCGAGGCGGCCAAGCGCGCCGGGGTGCGTAAGGTCATCATGCTGAGCTTCCTGCGCGCACGGCCCGACTGCGGTTCGCCGTACCACGAGTCGAAATGGGCGGCCGAAGAACTGATCCGCGACTCGGGCCTCGACTACACGATCCTCAAGGCCGGCATGATCTACGGCCGCGGCGACCACCTCATCGACCACCTCAGCCACACCGTGCAGACCCTGCCGGTGTTCGCGACCGTCGGCTTCCACGAGAAACCCATCCGCCCCATCCCGATCGACGACCTCACCGACATCCTCCAAGCCGCGATCGACGGGCGGATGCCGCGTGAGACCGTCGCCGTCGTCGGCGCCGAGCAACTCACACTGTCGAAGGCCGTGCGGCGCGTGGCATCCGTTCTCGGCCGCCGCGTGATCGTGGTGCCCTGGCCGGTGTGGGCGCAGTACGCGCTCGCGCAGTTCACCGAGTGGACCATGAAAGTGCCGCTCATCGCGAAGGCCCAGGTGCGCATGCTCGCCGAGGGCGTGACGGATGCCGCGCCGCCCGTAGCATCGGTGCCCGACGACCTGCGCCCGCGGCGCAGGTTCACGGCCGAGCAGATCCGCGAGAGCCTGCCCGAGCCCGGCGGGTTCGGGTGGAAGGACCTGCGGGTCGGCGGCTGAACGCGGCCGACTGCGCACGCGTCAGGCGGTCGGTTCGCCGGCGCCACGCCCTTCGATCAGGTTCGTCGTGAATGCCCGGATCTCGTCAACCAGACCGGGATGGGCACGCGGATGCGGCACCGAGACATCCACCGCTTCGAGCACTGACGCCAGCGTCTCGTCGACGACCGCTTCGGCGTCGCGGAGCCCCCACCCGCGCCCCTCCAAGATGAGGTGCTCGCGCGTGATCACGCGATGCCGATACTCGCCATCGACCGCGAGCCCGAGCTCGCCGTCGTTCGGCTGGTGCACCTGCGGCACCACATCGTAGGCGGGTGCGAGCATGATCGAGCCGTCGATCGGATGCAGCAGCGAGACGTTCTTCGCGTGGAGGTCGAGGTTGCCCACGGCAACCGACAGCACCACCAGGCGCAGCAGTCGATCCATCGATGCGCGGTCAGCGACCGTCGAAAGCACGGCAGCCATGCGCGCCAGGCTCGTTCGACCGCCGTATCGCTGGTACTTCTCGATGCCGACCGCTCCGAGAGCCTGATTGAAGTCTTCCTGGTGCACCCGCGCCTGCGGGGCATCCGACGCTCGGTCATAGCGCTCGATGACGAGAGCCGCGACCCCGTTGAATTCCTCGATGCCCGTCTCATAGGCCAGCAGACCGACCGCGCGAGCGAGGCGGGCACCGTACTCCTCGTCGAAGATCACGGTCGGGAGTTCGCGGGACTCGGGCTTCAGGATGTGCGTCGAGGGGAAACCGTCGAGCGCTCGGCTCCATGCGCTCCCGTTACGGACGAGCACGATCTTGTCTTGCACACCCGCCAACGAGGTCTTACCGCCGATCGGCTTGTTCCCGAGCGGATTCTCCTGCACGTGGCTGAGCAACTCGGAGACATCAGCGGTCGAGAGGGCCTCGATCGATGGCTGACGCGGCTCACCGGGCACCTCCGGATCCCAGATCTGCAGGGCTCCAGCGACGTCGCGACCGTATCGGCGCAGCATGCCGATCACATCTTGCTCTGCAATGCCCGCCTCGTGAGCCAAACGGGTGAGCATTCGCCCCTCAGGAAGCAGTTCGCGGAAGAAGGCCTGCCGCCGAGCCTTGCGCGCGCGAGTCGGCACTGCGGCGAGCGGGATCGAGACAGAGAGCACCAGACTGTCGAGGCCGAACGTCGCGACGGCGGCGGGATCGGGCACGAAGTCGAACGTGCGCCATGTGCCGGCCAGCACCCCGACGGGTACGCCATACAACTCGACGACGAGATCAGCCACGGTCGTCGACCTCACCACGGGATTCAGGGGAATCGCTCGGAACGATCGATTCGGCGGGGGTGATCGTCGCGGTGAGCTCGACGCCGGTCTCGCGCATCATCGCGAAGAGACGGTCGACAAAGATCGACGGCTTGCCCGCCTCGATCTCCCAGATGTAGCGCTGAGTCGTGCCGAGCCGCTCGGCGAGTTCGCGCTGCGTCAGGCCGTTGAGCAGCCGCGCCTGCTGCAGGATGCGCCCGAGCGAATCGGGGCTCGTGACCTTGCCTGTGTACATGGCTTCACCTCGCTGACGTGGAAATCGTAGTCATGCTACGTGACTACGATTTCGGAGTCAACTGGCCTGACTACACTATCGGAGTCGGCCCATCCCGATCGACGACCTCGCCGACATCCTCGTCGCCGCGATCGACGGGCGGATGCCGCGCCCTTCGACGGACTCAGGGAACATCGGCGCAATACCGCTCGCACAGGTCACCGAGTGACCATGAAGGCGAAAGCCCAGGTGCGAATGCTCGCCGAGGGTGTGACGGATGTCGCGCCGCCCGCGGCATCCGTGCCCGAAGATCTGCGGCCGCGGCGCAGGTTCACGGCCGAGCAGATCCGCAAGAGCCTGCCCGAGCCTGGCGGGTTCGGGTGGAAGGACCTGCGGGTCAGTCGCTAGGCCCCACACTGTTGCGACGGCCCACCTTGCTAGCGTGGCGGCATGGAGGAGCTGCTCGAACCCGTGCTGAACCATCTCGACGAGGCCGGTCCCGGTGAGATCGTTGGCGTTTACTTGTACGGCTCGGCCGTGTCGGGCGGTCTCCGCCCAGACAGCGACATCGACATCCTCGTCTTGGCGCGCCGCTCGCTCACCACCGAAGAGCGCGGGGCGCTCACGCGGGTGCTGCTCGGTGCCTCGAGCGGATCGGCGCATACGCGCACGTTGTCGGACGGCAGTCGCGGCCGCCCACTCGAACTGACATGCGTGGTCATCGGCGACGATCGCCGCGGCCCGGAGCCTGCCACACACGACTTCCAGTTCGGCGAATGGCTGCGGGCCGACATCCTCGATGGGCAGACTCTGGAGCCGACCATTGACCCCGACGTGCCGATCCTGCTCGCGACGGCGCAAACCGCGCACCGGGTACTGCGCGGCCGCCCGCTCGCCGAAGCCGTCGACCCCGTGGCGCCCGCCGTGCTGCGCGAAGCCATGCTCGCGATCATCCCCGACATCCTCGAGGAGATCGGGGACGACGAGCGGAACACGCTGCTCGCCTTCGCCCGTATCGTGACGACGCTCCGCACCGGTGAGATCGTGCCGAAGGATGTCGCCGCTGCATCGGTCTCGGCCACGTTGGAGCCGAGGGAACGGGCGCTCCTCGAGCGCGCACGGACCGGCTACCTCGGTGAGGCGGTCGACGACTGGACTGGCCTCGGCGACGAGGTCACCGCGCTCTCTCACGCGTTGGCGACGCAGGCGCAGCAACTCGCAACGACCGACGGGAACGCGTAGCGGCACAGATCACCGAACACCTGCGCGCATGGCGGGTGCGAGGAGGTCTGGCCCCCTCGAGATCGGGGATGTACCGCAGTGCGAAGCGTATTGATTAGATCAATCGAATACTGGAGGTGACACGATGCCGGCCCATCCCGGTCGACGACCTCACCGACTCGGGGTGACCCGGTAGACCGGGTGCGCCTCGGCAAGACGATCGAATGTTGCGAGCGGGGCGTCCGTCTCGCACCCGATGTGCGGACGCGCGCCCGGCGCGATCGCCACATAGCGGCGGAGGATCGGGGCCCGCTCCCTCACCGGCACGAGCTCGAGTCGCACACCCTCCTCCTGACGATGTCGGACGAGCACCGCCTGTCCGTCCGCAGCCTCGACGTTGCGGACCCAATTCACCATTGGACCGAGCATCGACACCACGTATTCGGAGCCGTTGAGCCCGGTCACCACGATCGGCACGTCGGCCATCAGGCCAGAGCGCCGACCGCGGACTCTCAGCACGGCGGTGCGGTCGGAACACACCAGCCCCTTCGAGTAGAGCACTGCGTCGAGCCGATTCCACCATCGCATCACGCCGGCCGGCCGGCCGCGCCGGTACATCCTGCGTTTCAGAGCGCCGAGCCAGCCGACCACGGCGTCAACGGCCGCTCGTGGCGCGGCCGTCGCGCTCATGGCCGCTTTCGGTTCAGCAGCACCACCGCCACGACCCCCGCGGCGATCGGCACGAGTTGCAGCCAGCCATGCAACGGAGCCAACCCGACATCCCCCGAGGTGTCGACGACCGTGAGCGCCGCGGCCGCGATCACCACCGCGACGAGCACGAGTCCGCTGGCCAGCCAGCCCACTCCGCGCCGGCCGGTTCGGGTGAACCAGATCGTGACGAGCCAGCCGGCCACGCCCAGCACGCCGACGGTCGTCAGGATCGCCAGATAGGCCGAACCCGCGGCATCGATCGCTCCTGCATCGAGCGTTGGGTACGACGAGCGGATGTGGGCGGCAAGCACCTGCGTCGTCGCGCGATCGATGAATGCGTAGGCCGTCACTGCGATCGTGAGCACCAAGCCGGCCCACATCACCGGAATCGCTCCAGAACGGGTCGTGCTCGACGGGGTCATCGTTTGCGTGGTCATTTCCATCCCTTGCGTGTCGTGCGAACCTTCATTTGAGAAAGTCACTGTCTTATAGACCGTCACTGTACAAAAGTTTTGAGATAGCCGCAAGCAACCAGACAGTGACCTGCTAGCGTCGCCGTATGGCAGGACTCAGAGAGCAGTGGAGGCGAAGCGCCCGAACGGCCATCCAAGAACGCGCCCTCGACCTCTTCGACGCACGCGGATTCGACGCCGTGACCATCGAAGAGATCGCGGCCTCGGCCGAGGTGTCGCCCTCGTCGGTGTACCGCTACTTCGGTACCAAAGAGGGTCTGCTCGTCGCCGACGAGTTCGACAGCATGAGCCCCGAGTCCCTCGCAGGCATCTTCGATCCGACCGATCCAGTCGAGAGCCTCGTGCACGTCGTCCGCCGGTACGAAGCCGCTCCCGGTAAGACGACGACCAGCGCCACGACCACCACCGGGTCCCTCGAGGCGAGCCCGTGGCGCAGGGTGCGCTACTTCTTCACGGAACCGTCGGTGCGGATGGCAGCCACCGCATCGCTCGACAAAGCTGCCCAGCGCATTGCGCCTCTGCTGGCCACCGAGGGCGGGCTGACTCCGGCGCAAGCGCACGTTGCGGCGAATGCGCTCGCATTCGGCTACTTCGCTGCCCTCGAAGCGTGGTTCGAAGACGGCGGCACCCGCCCGATCGCCGAGTACGTCGAGGATGGCCTCGCCCCGTTGCGCCGAATCTGGGCCTGAGGTCTCGCAGAGCGACGACTCCCCCGAAGCGTCGGGCGGGCTGCAGCGTTGTAGCGCTCAGTCGTGGTGCCTCCCTTCGACAAGCTCAGGGAACAGTCGACAAGCTCAGGGAACAGTCGTTCGGGTGGCGGGACTTGCGAGTCAGCGCCGACTCGTAGGCTGGAAGCGTGCCCCGACTTCACGCAGAGCCCGATCTCTCCAAGTGGGTGCCGATCACGGACTCGCTCGGATTCCGCGGCCGCCGCCACCGTAAGGCGGCGATCGCAATGCTCCTGTCGCAGGCCAAGGGACCCGACGCCGCACCGCCCGGCGCGGGCAGCGGCTTCAGCGCGTGGGCGATGAGCCAGGCCGTACCGTTCCTGATGCGCAAGGCCGCGGGCCGGGTACTCGTGTGGGTCTGGAAGGCGGAGCCGGAGCTGCTCGTCGTGATGGCGCAGGTGCAGGCGGCGACCCCGCAGCTGCGGACGGCGCGGGCATCGATGCCGATCGAGTACGACGACACCGAGGAGTTCCGCGGCAATTACCTCGGCGTCGGTGAGAAGCTCGCGATGCCACTGCCGCCGGGCGGCCGCCCGCCGTTCGCAACGTACACGTGGGATCTCGGCTCGCACTTCGTGAGCGTGACGGCCGTGTGCAACGATCGCGAGCGATTCGGCACCGTCATCGGAGCCGTCGACGAGCTCGCGCGCGGCATCCGCGTCATCGACGACCTCACCATCGGGGAATCGGCGACGGTGCTGCGCATCGACCCGGCCTGAGTCGACATCGTCTGATCAAGCGAGTAGCTTCTCGATCGAAACCGGAGAACGCTCGGCGAACGGGGAAATCACGATGTCAGAGGTACTGCTCTTCCACCACGCACTCGGCCCCACCGAGGGGCTGCACGCCTTCGCGAACGAATTGCGCCAGGCGGGCCACGCCGTGCACACGCCTGATCTGTTCGAAGGGCGCACATTCGCCTCGATCGAAGAGGGCGTCGGATACGCCAACGAGGTCGGATGGGGCGAGATCATGGCGCGAGGCGAGCGCGCGGCGGAGGCGCTGCCGAGCGAGCTCGTCTACGCGGGATTCTCGCTCGGGGTCGTGCCCGCGCAGAAGCTCGCCCAGACCCGCCCCGGTGCGAAGGGCGCGCTGTTCTTCTATTCGTGCCTTCCGCCCGCGGAGTTCGGCGCGTGGCCGGCCGGCGTCCCGGTGCAGATCCACGGCATGGACGCCGATCCGATCTTCATGGAGGAAGGCGACGTCGACGCCGCCCGTGAGCTCGTCGAATCCACCGACGACGCCGAACTCTTCCTCTATCCCGGCGACCAGCACTACTTCGCGGACTCCAGCCTGCCGAGCTACGACGCGGGCGCGACCGAGCTCCTCCTGCGGCGCGTGCTCGAGTTCCTCGCGCGCATCTGACGGTGCGGTGCGGCGCCCTACGCCCAGCCGAGCTCGCGGAGCCGAGCATCGTCGAGCCCGAAGTAGTGCCCGATCTCGTGCACGAGCGTGATGTGCACCCGCGAGCGCAGCGCCTCGAGGTCGGCGCTGTGCTCCTGCAGGTTGTTCTTGTACAGCGTGATGCGGTCGGGAAGCTCACCGAACCCGTAGACCCCGCGTGTGGTCAGCGGATGCCCGCTGTACAGGCCGAAGAGCCGCGGGCGCTCCCCCACCGGCTGGTTCTCGATCATGATCGCGACATTCTCGACCCCACGCACCATGTCGTCGGGGAGCGCGTCGAACTCGTCGGCGACCAGTCGCTCGAAGTCGTCATCGGAGATCTCCACCACGTGCCAATTGTGCGCTCAGAGTTGCACCCTTGCTTCGGGGCTCGCGGGCGTGCTCGGCGTCGGCGTGATCTCGCGAGGTCGGGCGCGTTGACGCCCCGCGGCCGCGGGGCGTATACCTGAGCGATAACCAGCGCGCCACACAGCGGTTGCAGTCGATGATGTGACGACCCGCCAGGGGAACGCCCCAGCGGGTCGACTCGGCCCGGTGGCTGGGAGCGGGAGGCGTGGCGCAACGAGGAGGTTCGCGTGAGCAGTATCCCTGAGTCTTCTGATTCCCCTGAGCGCTCTGAGCGCTCTGAGCGCTCTGAGCCCACCGGCTCCCCCGTCGGCGAGATCGACGAGCAGCAGTCGCGCGCGGTTGCCGAGGCAGCGCGCGAGCAGGACTGGCGCAAGCCGAGCTTCGCACGGGGCCTCTACCTCGGGCAGTTCGACCTGTCGCTGATACATCCGCACCCTCGACCCGCCCCTGGCCGCCGCGAGCGCGGCGAGAGGTTCCTCGCTGAGCTCGAGTCGCTCCTGCGCGCGGTCGACGTCGCGCGCATCGAGCGGGAGTCACGCATCCCCGACGAGACCTTCCAGGCCCTCGCCGACATCGGTGCATTCGGGATGAAGATCCCGGTCGAGTACGGCGGCCTCGGGCTCGGGCAGTTCTACTACAACCGCGCGCTCGTGATGATCGGGTCGGTGAACGCCAGCCTCGGCGCGGCGTTGTCAGCGCACCAGTCCGTCGGTCTGCCCGAGCCGCTCGTGCTCGCGGGCACGGAAGAGCAGAAGCGGCAGTTCCTGCCGCGCTGCGCGAAGGGTGCGATCAGCGCCTTCCTGCTGACGGAGCCGGAGGTCGGCTCGGACCCCGCGCGGCTGCGAGCCACAGCAGTACCGACCGAGGACGACGCGGCGTACGTGCTGAACGGCACCAAGCTGTGGACCACCAACGGGGTCGTCGCCGAGCTGCTCGTCGTGATGGCGCGCGTGCCCGAGTCCGACGCGCACCGCGGCGGCATCAGCGCGTTCATCGTCGAAGCCGACTCCCCCGGCATCACCGTGCGCCGCCGCAACGCGTTCATGGGGCTGCGCGGCATCGAGAACGGGCTGACCTCGTTGCAGAGTGTGCGCGTGCCGCGCGAGAACCTGATCGGCCGCGAGGGTCAGGGCCTCAAGATCGCGCTGACCACCCTCAACGCCGGCCGGTTGGCGATCCCCGCCATCTGCGCCGGCGCCGGCAAGTGGAGCCTCAAGATCGCACGCGAGTGGTCGCAGGAGCGGGTGCAATGGGGGCGACCGGTCGGCGAGCACGCCGCAGTCGCACACAAGATCGCCTTCATCGCCGCGACGACGTTCGCACTCGAGGCGGTGGTCGACCTGTCGGGGGTGCTCGCCGACGAGGACCGCAAGGACATCCGCATCGAGGCGGCGCTCGCCAAGATGTGGGCTTCGGAGATGGGATGGCGCATCGCCGACGAACTCGTACAGATCCGTGGCGGCCGCGGGTTCGAGACCGCGGCGTCCCTCGCCGCCCGCGGCGAACGCGCCGTCGGCGCCGAGCAGGTGCTGCGCGACATGCGGATCAACCGCATCTTCGAGGGCTCGACCGAGATCATGCACCTGCTCATCGCGCGGGAGGCCGTCGACGCGCATCTCACGGCCGCCGGAGACCTGATCGATCCGCACCTGGACATCTCCCGCAAACTGAAGGCCGCCGCCTCCGCCAGCGGGTTCTACGCCCGCTGGCTGCCGCAGCTGGTCGCCGGCAAGGGCGACCTGCCGACGTCGTACGACGAGTTCGGCGCGCTCGCGTCGCACTTGCGCTACGTCGAGCGCACCAGCCGCAAGCTGGCTCGCGCGACCTTCTACGGGATGGCGCGCTGGCAGGGCGCCCTGGAACGCAAGCAGGGGTTCCTCGCCCGCGTCGTCGACATCGGCGCCGAACTGTTCGCCGTGTCGGCTTCGTGCGTGCGCGCGGCGATGATCGCCGCCGACTCGCCGGAGCGAGGCAAGGCCGCGTACCAGCTCGCCGACACGTTCGCCGAGCAGTCCCGCCATCGCACCGAGCAACTGCTGGATGCCCTGTGGCACAACACCGATTCCGCCGATGAGCGCCTTGCCTCCCGAGTGCTCGACGGCCGCTACGCCTGGCTCGAGGAAGGCATCATCGATCCCAGCGAGGGCACCGGCCCCTGGATCACCGAGGAGCTGCCCGCCGACGCGACGGAGAACGTCGCGCGCCGCGTCATCCGGCCGACGAAGGAGTCGTAGCCCCGTCGCGGGGGCTGCGAAACTCCGCATCGGCAGTCTCGTCGCGAGTCACCGAGCCAGCTCGGCCTCCGCCCCCAGCCACCCCAGCTTGTCGGGGTTCGCCATCGAGAAGATGCGCGTGATCCGCCCACCCTCGACGGTCAGGCTCACGACCCCCGCCACTTGTCCGTCGAGGTCGACCCGGATGCCCGGCTGCCCGTTCAGCCACGTCGGAGAGGCGACGAACACACCGGGGTACTTCGCGAGCCCGGCAACCAGGTACCTCGCGATGCGGTCGGCGCCGATGATCGGTCGAAGTGCGGCGCCCTTCACCTTGCCGCCGCCGTCGGCAACCGAGACCACGTCGGGTGCGAGCACGTCCATCAGCCCCTGCAAATCGCCGGTGTTCAGGGCGGCGACGAATCGCTCGACCGCCTCCTCGTGCTCCGAACGCACGACGTCCATGCGCGGCCGCCGCGCGGCGACGTGGTCCTTCGCCCGGTGCGCGATCTGCCGCACGGCCGCTGGCGACTTGTCGACGGCGACCGCGATCTCGTCGTACGGCACGTCGAACACCTCGCGCAGCACGAACACCGCGCGCTCGGTCGGCCCGAGCGTCTCGAGCACCGTGAGCATCGCGATCGAGACGCTCTCGGCCAACTCGACGTCGTCCGCGACATCCGGACTCGTGAGCAGCGGCTCGGGCAGCCACTGCCCCACGTACGACTCGCGGCGGCGCGCCACCGTGCGCAGGTGATTCAGCGCCTGCCGTGTGACGATGCGCACGAGGTAGGCGCGCGGGTCGCGCACCTCGTCGCGCGCGACATCCGCCCAGCGCAGCCATGACTCCTGCAGCACGTCTTCGGCGTCGGCCGCCGAGCCGAGCATCTCGTACGCGACCGTGAAGAGCAGGTTGCGGTGGGTGACGAACGGATCGTCGGTCATGCCGCCGAGCCTACGTCAGCCGGCCGGGACGCGAGCGGGGGCAAACCGCACGAGTCGGAGAACCCTTCCGAGCGAATGCCGAGCGTGATGTTCATGCGCGCACTCATGTTCATGAACGCTACCCGGGCGGTGAGCTCGATGAGCGCTGCCGGCCCGAGCGCGTCGAGCAGCGCGGCCGACTGCTCGTCGGTCACCGCGGGCGGGGTCTGGCTCATCGCCTCGGCGTACTCCATCACGCTGCGCTCCAACGGCGAGAAGACGGATGCCTCGCGCCAGCGCGGCACCTCGCGCACCTTCGACTCGTCGAGCTTGTCGTTGTGCGCCATGAAGTAGTTGAGGTCGAGGCAGGCGCTGCAGCCCACGTACGCTGCTGCGGCCATGACGGCGTACGAGTCGAGGCTGGGGTCGAGCTCCTTCCAGCGCAGGACCTTCTGGCCGATGCCCATCGCGTCTTTCATCACGCGCTGGTGGTGCCACAGCACGCCGAGCGAGTCGGGCACCTGACCGATCATCTTGCGGGCGCCGAACTTCACGAGCGCGCCGTACAGACCGGTGACTTCGGTCGGGGGGATGCGGGTGTCGGTGGTCATCGTGTCCTCCAGAGGTGTCATCGACGGGCTCTGCGTTCAGCCCGTCGACATGGAGACACCGGCCGGCGAGCGGATGTGACATCCGCGGTGCCCACCGCAAGGGAGTTCGACGAACAGAGACCCGCGGATGTCGCGTGCCAACACCTGCCCATTGCCGATCGGAACACCGGATCGGCCGGCGATGCGCTCAGTCGAGCTTCGCTATCGCTTCGATCTCGACGCTGAATCGCGAGTCGATCAACGCCGACACCTCGACCAACGACGCAGCGGGCGGCGGATTGCTCCACCGCCTCATCAACACCTGACGTACCGCGGGCAGATCGCCGATATCCGTGAGGAAGTACGTCACCTTCACGACATCGTCAACGCCCAGAGCATGCGCCCGAAGTCGTGCTTCGATCTTGTCCAGTACGGCATCCACCTGGTCACCGACGCCGCTGTCCACAGAGCCGTCCTCGAGCAGTGGCGTCTGTCCGGAAATAAAGACCAACCCTGCCGCAGATCGGTCGTCAGAAAACACACGAGTCGCCATGACACGACTCTATGCTCATGCGCATCGGGCAGGAGTCGCGGCCGACAACGACCAGCCCGGAATCGCGGGTGACCGCATCGTCGAGGTCGCCGGCGACGTCGGTGGTACGCGAAGAAGTCCGCTGCGAAGAGCAGGCGCCCAACGCCTCCGAATTCGCACAGAGCCCTAACGCTTCGGCTGCGGCAAGCGTAGATTGCGTTATATCGCGTTTACGACATGACTCTGACGCAGTGACGAAGCTGGACGAAGGCGGACACATGGACCCGAATCACGAACGACGGCTCACAGGGGGCAACGCCCTCGAGCGCACCGACGGGAGGTGGGAGTCGTGGAGGTCCTGCTCTGGATATTCCTCTCGTTCCTGATCTTCGTCGTCGTCGCGATCACCGCAGTCGTCTTCATCCTGCGAGCGGTGTACCGACGGCTTCGCCGCAATCGCGCTCTGGCCGACACGGCGCTGCGAACACGCGCCGGTTTCAGTCGGGGTCCGCAGCGAAAGATCCTCTCCCTGCGGGTGCGGCTCGCAGAAACGCTCGACAGCGGGCAGGCCGCGGTCGACCTCGCAGGTCGCAGCGAAGGGCCGCGGGGCGAGCTTCCGCGACTCTTCCGCCGCATCCAGGAGGAGTGCGTCGCTCTGGATCTGCAACTGCGGCTGCTGGAGAGCGAGAAGGATTCCGCCGTGCTGGCCGAGGAACTGCCCGCGGCCGCCGATCGCGTCGATCAGGTGGCGGGACTGGTGCGGCGGTTGCGTTCCGCGGTCGCGTCGGGACTCACGGGCTCGACCGACGACACCCTCACCACTCTCCACGCCGACATGGAACGGGAGGTCGCCGCACTGCATGCCGGCGTGCAGGAACTGCACCGACTCAACCAACGGGACGAACGCTTCGAGCCGACTCGACAGCCGGTCACCGACCGCGTCCGCCGTCCGAGATGAGTCAGTCGTCCGAGACAAGTCCGTCGTCCGACATTAAGGGGACCCAACCATGAGCAACACCTCGCGGATCAAGACCATCTTCCGGAGCAAGACCACCAAAGCCCTCGACAAGGTGGAAGACCCTCGCGAGACCCTCGATGACAGCTACGAGCAGCAGGTGAAGCTGTTGCAGGAGGTGCGAAAGGCCGTCGCCGAGGTTGCCACGGCGAAGAAGCGCATCGACCTGCAGGGGCAGGAGATGGGAACCCGGTACCAACGCCTGGGCGACCAGGCCCGTGAGGCGATGGTGCAAGGCCGCGAGGACCTCGCCCGCGCGGCGCTCGAGCGCCGCGCACTGCTCGAGAGCCAGGTCGCGAAGCTGCAGGAGCAGTACACCGTGCTCCAGAAGCAGACGTCGCAACTGCAGGAACGGGAACGTCACCTCGACGAGCAGGTCGCCGCGTTCCGCATCGAGAAGGAGACCATCAAGGCCACCTACACCGCCTCGGAAGCGCAGGTGAAGGCGAATGAGACAGTGGCGGGCATCGGATCGAACATGAACGATATCGGCGTCAGTCTCGACCGCGCCCGCGACCGGGTCGCCCAGATGCAGGCGCGTGCCGCCGCCACCGACGAACTGCTCGCCAGCGGGGCGCTCAAAGACCTCACCGCCGCACCGGATGCCGACATCGAACGACAGCTGGCGGTGCTCTCGGCGAAGGCCGACGTGGATCGTCAACTGCAATCCATGAAGCAGGCCGGCACCACCAGCACCAGCCCCGGATCCGCGAGTCGCCGCGACGGGCCCGACGCGTGGCTGAGCATCGGACAGGCGCCGAACACGCCCTGAGTCGGTTGCCGCGCGCCGAACGCCGGTATCAGGGCGGTGAGATGGCGATCGAGCGGACCGCGCGTTCAGGCCTGTGCGTCTTCGAGGTGCGGGGCGCCGTGGCTCAGCACCTTCACGACCAGGTTGTGCCGGGCCAGGGTTCGAATCGTGCGCGTGACCTCGTCGCGATCGCGGCCGAGTGCGCGTTCGTTCGCCACCACGAGCACGTCACCGGCGCGCAGCGTGCCGAAGAGGCGGCCGAGCCGCTGCTCCCACGTCTCGGGCGCCTCGGCAGCGGGGTGCTTGAAGTCGAGGATCGCGACGCCGAAGTCGGCCAGGTCGTTCCGCTGCTCGACGACCGACGGCATGTCATCGCGCGCGACGACGAGGCCGACGAGACGCGCCCCCTCGGGCCGCGCCTTCCACCAGTCGCGGTTGCGCTGCAGCTCCTCGAAGCACTCGGGACAATCGAGAGCGTGGTGTCCGGGGCCGTGCGGTGCGCGCGAGGCAACGGGCGCGGGCGTCGACGCCGCGGCATCCCTCGTCGAACCTGTCGTGCGCTCAGCCATGCCGTGCCCCTTCGCGTCGACTTCCATTCTGGCCCTCATCGCGGCCGGCTGCGACCCGCACGCCGGATCGCGGCGTCGGCGGGCTCCGCGGAACACCTCGCCGCGACTGCCGCGACGGCGCAACCTGTGCCGCGACGAAGCGCCGAACGCCGGACACGAGGTGGCGGATGCCCCGCCTCGATCCGCGCGGCACCGACTCGAGCGCGACGGCGGTGCGGACTGACCGCGGCCCTCCCTCTCAGGCGACCTCGCGCATGAACTCGTTGAGCTCGTCGGCCACGAGCTGCGGCTCTTCGAACGCCATGAAGTGCCCGCCGCTTTCGGCCGCTGAATAACGACGGATGTCGCTGGCCGCGCGTTCGGCGATCGAGCGCGGGAAGAGCGGCATGTTCCACTCGTGGCTCTGCGTCACCGCGACCGGCACCGTGATCGTCGGCCGCTTGCCGTTCTGCAGCCGATCGAGGTCTTGCCGGAACGAGGTGCCGATCGAATCGGTCACCCAGTACAGCGTCAGCATCTCGCACAGGCTGTCGCGGTCGAAGCGAGACTCGAGGTCGCCGCCGCAGTCGCTCCACGCCCAGAGCTTGTCGATGATGAAGGCGGCCATGCCGGCCGGTGAATCGACGAGCGCCGCCGCGATCGTGTCGGGCCGCGTGCCGATGATGGCGCCGTACCCGCTGTCTTGTTCGCCGCGCTCGTCTTCCGAGTCGAGCCAGACCTGCTCGGCGGGAGTGATGGGCTCTTCGTAGTCGGCCGGGAACGGCCCGTGGATGACGTGCAGCCCGGCGACCTCATCGGGGTACATCGTTGCGAGCCATCCGCACGCCGAACCACCGATGTCACCGCCGAAGGCGAAATACCGCTCAGAGCCGAGCGTCTCGGTCATGAGCGTGTGGAAGGTCTCTGCGACCGCACGACGGGTGGCAGGCTCATCCGGCAACTCCGACCACAGATACCCGGGCAGCGACGGGACGACGACGTCGACGTCGAGCAGGTCGGCCAGGCGCAGCAGTTCGAGGTAGGTGCTCGGCCAGCCGTGGGTCAGCAGCACGGGCGGTCTGCTCGAATCGCGACGGATATGCACGAAGTGCATGCCACGTTCGATGAACTGCGGATACGTGTTGAGTCTCGCCTCGGCGGCGCGCCAGTCGAACGCGCCGCCCCAGTACTCGACGAGCGTGCGCAAGTAGGCCGGATCTACGCCGGCATTCCAGCCCTCCGCGCTCGGTTGCGTGAATCGGGTGCGTGCGAGCCGTGACCGCAGGTCGTCGAGCACATCATCGGGTACGGCGAGAGTGAATGCAGGCATTCACTCATCCTGCAGCATGCGGGGCAGCCGTTAGCCTGAGTCGGAGCGAACCACGAAAGGCAGTGCGGATTGAGCGAGGACCGACCCCAACGGGGCGCGCGGTCGCGCTCGTGCCGCGTGACACCCGATGAACCGTGAGACCCGATGAACTCTGACGACCCGACGGCACGCCGAATTCAGCTGACACTGCGCAAGCCCTGGTTCGCGCTCTACGCCCGAATCAAACCGACGCTCGTGATCGCCGGGCGCGGCCAGCCCGCCCAGTGGGGAATCGGCACGTGGCAAGTGCCGGCCGACGAGACGGTCGTCGTCGGGGTGTTCCTGTTCAACCGGCTTTGGCGCTTCGGCCGCGCCGAGTTCGCGCTCGACCCGCAGCATCCGCCCGCGCTCGTGTACCGGGCGCCGGCGCTCCCCTTCCTGCGCGGTCGCATCCGCACGAACGCGGGTTCGGTCTCGTAACGGCCCGACCCGCCCGAACGGTTGGTCGTCGGAGCCGCTAGAGCGAGAGCCCCTCAGCGATCTGCTTGATCGCCGCCAGACGGTTGTCCCACTCCGCCCCGATGGCGTCGAGCCGGCGAGCGGTGTCGCTCAGCTGCGAACCGAGCACCCGGTACTGCACCTCGCGCCCGACGCGAATTGGTTCGACGAGGCCGACCTCCTGCAGCACGGCGAGGTGCTTCGCGATCGCCTGCCGGGTCACGGGCAGGCGCCCGGCGAGGGCCGACGCCGAAGCGTCGCCCTCACCGAGTGCGGCCAGAATGCTCCACCGGGTCTCGTCTCCGAGTGCGGCGAACATCGGAACCAGCGTTCCGGTGGTCGTCACGCGTCGCCCTCGAGCAGCGCGACGAGCTTGTCGAGTTCGGAGACCCAGCCTTCGGCATTGCTCGCCATGTTGGCTGCCGGGTCGGAGGTGCGGTCGAACCCGGTCTCGACGACCGTGAGCTGCGTGCCCTCGGGCGCCGGCTCGAGGGTGAAGGTGAAGACCGTCGAGCGGTCGACGGCATCGGGCAGCCGCTCGGCCGCGTCGTCATTGCCCCAGCGGTACGAGACCATGCGCGGGGCATCCATTGCCTCGACCCGCAAGGGCACGGAGCCGTAGTTGGGGAAGGTGATGGTACCGGATGCTCCGACTCCCGTTCCATCGAGCACGGTGCGCCCGAACCACTTGGAGATGTGCTCGGGCTCGGTGACGGCGGTCCACACCTTCTCGATGGGCGCGGCGATGCGGATGGTGCGCCGCACCGTGAAGCTGCCCTCGTCGATGACGGATGCCTGATTGTCGGTCATAGTCACAATGATCTTCCTTTCGATGGTTGCCTGCAGCTATTGGGTTGCCACAGGTTCTAGTGCGGCGATCGCCGCAGGCTTGAGGAATCCTGTCGCCCGTGCGGCGATGATGGCGATCACCGCCACGACTGCACCGGTCAGTACGGCCGCCTGCAGGACGGATGCCACCAGGCTCAGTCGACGAGCGCCCCCGCCGAGAGGTTCGCGATCGCCCCGGTCATCGAGCGCGCACGATCGGATGCCGCGAATGCGAGGTACTCCGCGACCTCCTCGAGCACCGGCAACCGGCCGAGCAGTGTGGTGCCCACCAACCCCGTGAGCCATTGCTCCAAGGGGATGCCGCCGGCTTGGGCGGTGCGGCCGAACATCTCGCCCGTGTACGAGGTTTCGAGGGCGTCCGACATGGCGTGCGGACGCACGCAGACCACCCGCACCCCATCGGGCCCGAGCTCGCCGGCGAGCGCGCGCGAGAAGCCCTCGAGCGCAGCAGACTGGGCCGCGTTGCCGATGAGCCCGCGACCGGTGAGCCGCGCACCGGGCGTCGAAACCGTGAGGATCACACCGCTGCCCTGCGCGATCATGTGCCGCGACACGGCCTTCGCAGTCACGAAGTTCGTCTGCAGGTACCCGACGACGGGGTGCAGGTAGTCCTCGAGCGACGTCTCGGCGATCGGCAGGCCCTGCACGTGGTCGAATCCCACCGCATTCAGGGCGATGTCGATGCGGCCGGCAGCATCCGCCGTTTCTTCGACGTGCCGGTCGACCGCAGCCTGGTCCATCGCGTCGACGACGGCGATTGAGACATCCGCCCCCTCGGCTCTGGCGACGGATGCCGCAGCCTCGAGTCGCGGCAGGCTCCTACCTGCGAGGAACAGCCGTGCGCCCTCGCGGGCGAACACTCGCGCCGCCGCGCCGCCGATCGAACCGCCACCGCCGTGGATCACGGCCACCTTGTTCTGCAGCAGCATCACGCCGCCTCCATCTCCGTCGTCGTCCATTCGATTCTGGGTTGTTGCAATCTCATGGTTGCAGGTCCAACAGGGAAGTGCAACCCGTAAGTTGCAAGTCTTCACGGCAGGTGCCGACCGTCGCACATCGTGCGTCCCGATTGCGTGATGTCGGCGCATCCGCCCCCCGAGTTGGTGTCTGGTGCGCATGCCACCCGATGCGTAGCATGACCGGCATGAGCGACGGCGAGTCGGCACCCGGCACTGGCCCTCACGCCGCTTCAGCCGCCCGGCGCACCTACCTCTTCGTGCTCACGGATGCCGGCGGCACCGTTCCCCCCGAGCTCGGCGTCGTGCGCCGACTCGTCGACCGGGGTCACCGCGTCACGGTGCTCGCCGAGGAATCGATGGCCGACCAGGTACGCTTGACGGGCGCGTCGTACCTGCCGGGAAACGCAGAGCCCTCGGGCGAGTTTCGCGACTGGGAACTCAAGACGCCGATGCGCCTCGCCCGGGGCATGGCCGAGCACATGATCTCCGGACCCGCTCCCGGTCAGGCACGTGACACGACCGCGGTGATCGAGGCGATCGGGCCCGACCTCGTCGTGACCTCCGCCTTCGCCGTCGGCGGGATGATCGCGGCCGAGGCGCGAGGGGTTCCCTACGATGTGCTGCTGCCGAACATCTACCCGCTGCCCGCGCCGGGCATGCCGCCGTTCGGTGCAGGGCTGTCGCCCGCGCGCGGGCCACTCGGCCGGCTGCGGGATCGACTACTCGGCCCCGCAGGCGGCCGGCTGTTCGACCGGTATGCGCTCGCGCAGGTCAACGAGGTGCGCGCCGAGCACGGCCTCGATCCGATCGCGACGACGTGGAGCCAGCAGCATCGGGCCCGGCGTCTACTCGTGCTCACCTCTGCGGCGTTCGACTTCCCGGCGACCCTGCCGGAGAACGCCGTCTACGTGGGGCCCATCCTCGACGACCCCGCGTGGGCGATCGACGACGACTGGACGGCACCCGCAGGCGACGGGCCGCTCGTGCTCGTGGCCATGTCCTCGACGTTCCAGAACCACCTCGACTGCCTGCAACGCATCACCGACGCGCTCGGTGGCCTTCCGGTTCGCGGACTCGTGACCACCGGGCCGGCAGTCGCCGCCGACGCGATCCGCGCCTCGGCGAACGTGACGGTCGTCGCATCGGCGCCGCACCGTGCGGTGATGCGGCAGGCCGACCTCGTCATCACGCACGGCGGTCACGGCACCGTGATCAAGACCCTCGTGGCGGGACTGCCGCTCGTCATCCTGCATCACGGCCGCGACCAGGCCGACAATGCGGTGCGAGTCACGACCCGCGGAGCCGGCGTGGCCGTGGCTCGCCGGGCGCCGGCGAAGAAGATCGCCCGGGCCATCGCCGAGGTGCTCGACGACCCCGGCTACCGACGTGCTGCGACGGAACTCGGCGAGGTCGTGGCGCGCGACGCCGCGAGCACGTTGTTGGTCGACGAGCTCGAACAGGTCGCGCCGCCCGACGCCCGAGAAGCCGCGCGCCACGAGGCATCCGGCCCCTGAATGGGTGCGACCCGGTCACTTGCCCCAGCCCGCCTACCGTTCCGCGAGAGCCAGTCGCCCGGCGAGCAGTACAGACCGGGCACGCGCCGTATTTGTGACAGCCGGGGCCGAACGGATACCGCGAGCATGCAAGATTCGAAATTCGGGATCTCGCGCGCCCGAAGCATCCGGAATATCATCCGAAGATCCGAACGAATTCCTCGGATGCTGTCACATCCGTGGGATGCGCCCGGTCTCAGTTGAAAGGGACGACTACGCTCCCAGCTGTCGACTGACGGGATCAGACATGGATGCGAACCTCGACGACGCCCTCGCCGTCTTCCAAGGCGTGCGCGGGCGGCTCTTCGGCATCGCCTACCGAATGCTCGGCAGCGCGAGCGAGGCTGAAGACATCGTGCAAGACGCGTGGTTGCGCTGGCAGGGCACCGACCGCTCGGTCGTGCAGGAACCGCCGGCCTTCTTGGCCACAGCCACGACCCGACTCGCGATCAATGCGCTGCAGTCGGCCCGCGCTCGTCGCGAGACCTACATCGGCCCATGGCTTCCCGAGCCGATCGATACGAGCGCCGACCCGACGCTCGGCGCCGAGCGCGCAGAGGCCCTCGGCTTCGCCGTGCTCGTCATGCTCGAGCGGCTCACCCCGACCGAGCGGGCCGCCTACGTGCTGCGCGAGGCCTTCGCCTACCCGTACGACCAGATCTGCGAGATCGTGCAGGTCTCAGAGACGGCCGCTCGACAGCTCGTCAGTCGCGCGCGCAAGCACCTCACCGGCGAGCGGAAGCGCGACGTGCCGCAATCAGAGCAGCGGCGACTGCTCACCGCCTTTCTGAGTGCCGCGAAGACCGGCGACCTCGTCGAGCTCGAGCGCCTGTTCGCCGAAGACGTCGTGTCGTACTCCGACGGCGGCGGGCGCGTGCGGGCATCGAAGTTCCCGGTGGTCGGCCGCATGCGGGTGGCGAAGTTCGTGCGTGCCTTCCACACCCACTTCTGGAACGGGGTGGACATCACGGAGGCCGATACGAACGGCCAGCCCTCGGTGCTGCTCTCGAAGGACGGCACGACGTTCGCGGTGATCACCGTGATCACCGGCGCGCGGGGCATCGACCAGGTGCTCTGGATGATGAACCCCGACAAGCTCGGCGCCGTGACCTCTCGTGCCTCAGCATGACCTCGCCGCTCGCCTGCTCGCCGCGCTCGAACACCGTGATGAGCTTGCGCTGGCGAGCGCCCTGAACCGCGACGTGTTCCTGATCATCGACTCCGGCGATGAGACCGGGGGCGAACTGCTCGGGCGCGCACGCGTCATCAGTGCGCTTCATGAGCAGGTGGCGAAGCATCCGGATGCCTCGTTGCAGGCCGTGCACGTCAACGGGCGGCCGGGGCTCGCACTCCGCCGCTTGAACGGCGAGGTCGTCGGCGTGATCGGCATCGACGGCGCGGCGACGATCGAGGCGCTGTGGCTCTCGACGGCGCCCCTGAAACTCGCCCGCTGGAATCGCCGCCGCCCCGAGATCGAATGACGAGTTTCGCCGCCTCGTCACAGATCGGGCGGCAACCCGGTCTGAGCTTCATGACAGCAGCGGAACCACCGCGGCCCTGACGGAAGGCACCAGTCATGAAGATCATCGTCATCGGAGGCACCGGCCTCATCGGCTCCAAGGTCGTCGAACACCTCACCGAGCACGGCCACGAGGCCGTCTCCGCCTCGCCGAACTCCGGCGTGAACACCATCACCGGCGAAGGGCTCGCCGAGGTGCTCGTCGGCGCGAACGTCGTGGTGGATGTCTCGAACTCGCCGTCGTTCGCCGCCGACGACGTGCTCGCGTTCTTCACGACCTCGACCAGGAACCTTCTCGCCGGCGAGCGGGAGGCCGGGGTCACCCACCACGTCGCCCTCTCCATCGTCGGCGCGGAGCTCCTGCCCAACAGCGGGTACCTGCGTGCGAAGGTCGCCCAGGAGAAGCTCATCGAGGAGTCGGGCCTGCCGTACTCCATCGTTCGCGCGACCCAGTTCTACGAGTTCATGGGCCGTATCGCCGACGAGGTGACCGTCGATGGCGTCGCTCGTGTGTCGACCGGGCTCATGCAGCCGATCGCGGCAGCGGATGTCTCGGCCACCGTGGCACGGATCGCCGCGGGCACGCCCCTCAACGGCACGCTCGAAATCGGCGGACCGCAGCGCATCGGCCAAGACGAGCTCGTCCGCACCATGCTCGAGGCCAAGGGCGACACCCGCACCGTGATCTCCGACCCCGAGGCGCACTACTTCGGTACGAAGCTCTCGGGCGGCGAACTCACCCCCGGTGCCGATGCCCAGCTCTCGACCGCGTCGTTCTCCGACTGGCTCACCGCCCAGTCGGCCTCGGTGAAGTAGCCCGCCATGCGCATCTCGGTCATCGGCGGCACCGGCCTCATCGGCACGCGACTCGTGGCGCGGCTCACGGCCGACGGCCACGACGTGGTCGTCGCGTCACGCGCGACAGGCGTCAACTCCTACACCGGCGAGGGTCTCGCGGAGGCTCTCGCCGGGGCGGAGGCGCTCATCGACGTCTCCAACTCGGACTACCTCGACGAGGCGGCCGCGAACGAGTTCTTCTACGGCTCGACGCTCAACCTGTTGACGTACGGCGCCGCGGCGGGGGTGGCGCACCACGTGGCGCTCTCGGTCGTCGGCACCGATCGGCTCGCTCGCACCGAGGGCGGGTACTTCGCCGCGAAAGCGGCGCAGGAGCGTCTCATCGTGCAGTCGGGTCGACCGTACTCGATCGTGCACGCCACCCAGTTCTTCGAGTTCATCGCGAACATCGCCGACGCCGGAACGAGCCGGAACGTCGTGCGGCTCTCACGGGCGCTCTTCCAGCCGATGGCCGCCGACGACGTCGCCGCCGCGGTGGCCAAGACCGCCGTCGGCACGCCCCTCTACCGGGTCGTCGAGTTCGCCGGTCCCGAGCAGTTCCGGCTCGAGGAGCTCGTGCGCCGCCAGTTGCGCACTCGAAACGACCTGCGCGACGTGAAGGTCGACCCGCTCGCCCGGTACTTCGGCACCGACCTCGACGAACGCGAACTGCTTCCCGGCGCCGACGCGACGATCGCGCCGACCCGGTACGAGGAGTGGCTCGCGGCCGGCGGGCGGCCGAGTGTCGACCTCGAAGGAGTCTCGTGACGCCGGGCACAACGTCCCGCAAGAGGCTCCCGCCGCATTCGCGGCAGCGGTCGTCGAGGTGACACGACCGGCCTGACGGTCGCTCGACCGAACACCAGAGCCCCTGACGGCAGACCGCGTGCAGGGAACGGTCGGCCGGAAGCCGTACAGTCGAGTCACCCCCCGTGTCTTGAGAGGAGACCGCCTGCCATGAGCAGCGACGCAGCCCTGGAAGTCTTCGACCGTCGTGAGTCGGAGGTGCGCGGGTACATCCGCTCATTCCCGACGGTGTTCGACCGCGCGACCGGTTCGACTCTCATCGACGCCGACGGGCGCGAATACCTCGACTTCTTCGCCGGCGCCGGCGTGCTCAACTACGGGCACAACAACCCCGCGTTCACTCGCGCCCTCATCGAGTACCTCGAGCGCGATGGCATCATCCACGGCCTCGACATGGCCACTTCCGCGAAGAAGGCGTTCATCGAGGCCTTCGAGCAGTACGTGCTCGAACCGCGGGGGCTCGACTACAAGATCCAGTTCACGGGGCCGACGGGCGCGAACGCGGTCGAGGCAGCACTCAAAGTCGCCCGCCAGGCGACCGGCCGCTCCACGGTCGTGGCGTTCACGAACGCGTTCCACGGGCTCAGCCTCGGCGCGCTCGCCGCGACAGGCAACAGCCACTACCGCGGCGCAGCTGGCGTCGGCCTCGACAACGTCACACGCCTGCCCTACGACGGCTACCTCGGAGCGGATGTCGACACGCTCGACCTGCTCGAGAAGATGCTCGACGACCCGGGTTCAGGTCTCGACCTGCCGGCAGCGGTCATCGTCGAAGCTGTGCAGGGCGAGGGCGGCATCAACGTCGCGAGCGCGACGTGGCTGCGGCGGCTCCGGGAGATCACGGCCGCACGCGGCATCCTGCTCATCCTCGACGACATCCAGGCCGGCGTCGGCCGCACCGGCACGTTCTTCGCGTTCGAAGAGGCTGGAATCGTGCCCGACATCGTCACGGTCTCGAAGTCGATCTCGGGCTCGGGGCTGCCGATGTCGCTCGTGCTGCTGCGCCCCGAGGTCGACGTGTGGAAGCCGGGCCAGCACACCGGCACGTTCCGCGGCAACAACCTCGCCTTCGTCTCCGCGCGGGCCGCGCTCGAGACCTACTGGGCCGACTCGGCGTTCACCGACGCGATCGCCGTGAAGTCTCGGTTGCTGCGCGCCGAACTCGAGCGCATCGCCGCCGACCACCCCGACCAGGGCTTCGTCGTCCGCGGCCGCGGCCTGATATTCGGTCTCGCCTGCGACGGCGACCGCGCGCTCGCGGGAAGCATCTCGGCCGAGGCGTTCCTTCGCGGCCTCGTGATCGAGACCTCGGGCGCCCACGATGAGGTGCTGAAGTTCCTGCCTGCGCTGACGATCTCAGAGGATGAGCTCGGCCGCGGCCTCGCCATCGTGCGCGAAAGCCTCGACGCGGTGCTCGCGCGCTGAGCTGCACGCGCTGACCCGGGTGCGGGTGCGGGTGCGGGTGCGGGGTGACGATGGTGACAGCGGCACCCAGGGCCGCTGAACGGGCGTCTGCTCACTGACCGCCGCGCTGCTCTCGGATCCAGCGGCGCCGCTCGGCGAGCATGACCTCGATGTCGCGCACACGCTCGAGTTCGACCTCGTCGATGGGATGCCCTGTCGTCTCGATCACGACGGTGACACCGCCGATGCGCCCTGCCGCTCGTGCGGTGTCACCGCTCGACCAGAGTTCGAACGGCTCGGCGACGCCGTCGACCGCGAGCGCGATGACTGCGTCGGGAGTCGGTGCCTCCTCGGCCGGCCACTGCGGTTCGAGCATGCGTGCGAACGCCTCATGCGCGATGCGCTCGGCGACCATGCTCCTCGGCTCGGTGACGTCGACCAGCACACCGACGCGCGGCCGGATGCCGGAATCGTCGAAGTTCGCGCCGTCCCACCCGACGGGGAGGAACATGATCGAGCGGATGCCGCTGCCGAACGCCCACTCCGAGAGGATCACCCGACCGGGCCATCCGCGAACCGCGTAGGCCGGTCGCTCCGCGAAGGAGCGGCGGATGTGCTCGTCGCCGTCATCGATGAGCGCCCAGAATTCGTCGGGCGTGAGTTGGCCGGCGAATTGCATGCCGCCACCCTGACGGAATCCGGCATCGCCCGCAAGGGCGACCGAGTCATCGCCGCCGGACTCAGCTCAGGACGCCAGCGCGGCACCCGGAATCGCGGCCAGCAGCTCTTGCGTGTACGGGTCTCGGGGGTTGTCGAAGATCTGCTCGGGCGTGCCGCTCTCCACGATGCGGCCCCGCTGCATGACGTGCACCTCGTCGGAGATCATGCGCACGACCGCGAGGTCGTGGCTGATGAAGAGGTAACTGAGCCCGAGGCGGGCCTGCAGGCCGGCGAGCAGTTCGAGGATCTGCGCCTGCACGAGCACGTCCAGCGCCGACACCGCCTCGTCGAGCACTACGAGGTCGGGCTCGAGGGCGAGGGCGCGGGCGATCGCGACACGCTGGCGCTGACCACCAGAGAGTTCGTGCGGCAGCCGAGACGACATGGCGACCGGCAGCGCGACCTGCTCGAGCAGCTCGGCGACACGCTTCCGGCGTGCGACCGAGTTGCCGACGCGGTGCACCTTGAGCGGCTCGGCGATCGACTCCTCGACCGTGTAGCGCGGGTCGAGGGAGGCGTACGGGTTCTGGAACACGGGCTGCACACGACGGCGGAACGCGAAGAGCTCGCGACGCTTCAAGCGCGTCAGGTCCGTTCCATCGAAGTCGATGCGGCCGGCCGTGATCTGCTCGAGGCCGAGCACGAGGTTCGCCGTCGTCGACTTTCCCGAACCCGACTCCCCCACGATCGAGACCGTCTTGCCACGTGGAATCGTGAAGCTCACACCGTCGACGGCGGTGAACTTCGTCGGTTCGCCCGCCTTCGGAGACCGCAGTGCGAACTCCTTGCGCAGATCGGTGACCTCGACGAGCGGGCGGGCGTCGACGTCGCCCCCGCGGACCGGCAGCGGCTCTCGCCTCGAGGCGAGACTCGGTGCTGCAGCCAGCAGCAGCCTCGTGTACTCGTGCTTCGGGTTCGTCAGCACCTCTGCCGAGGTGCCGGTCTCGACGACGTTGCCCCGGAACATCACGACGATGCGGTCGGCGCGCTCGGCAGCGAGCGCGAGGTCGTGGGTGATCAGGAAGACGGCCGTGCCCATCTCGCCCGTGAGCTCGTCGAGCTGGTCGAGGATGCGGCGCTGCACCGTGACGTCGAGCGCCGAGGTCGGTTCGTCGGCGATGAGCAGGCGCGGCTTGCAGGCGAGGCCCATGGCGATGAGGACGCGCTGCCGCATACCGCCAGAGAACTCGTGCGGATACTGGCGGGAGCGCTGCGCGGGGTCGGGAATCCCGACGAGCTCGAGCAGTTCGATCATCCGGGCACGCACGGCCTCCGCGGTGCCGTACCCATGAACCTCGAGCGCCTCGCCGATCTGTTCGCCGACGCGCATGAGGGGGTTGAGGTTCGACATGGGGTCTTGCGGCACGAGGCCGATGCCGACGCCGCGCAGCTGCACGAGCTCGTTCTCGCCCAGCTCGGTGATCTCGCGACCCTCGAAGCGGATGCTGCCCGCGGTGATGACGCCGTTGTCGGGCAGCAGTCGGTTGATCGCCGCGGCCGTCGTGGACTTGCCGGAGCCCGACTCGCCGACGACCGCAACGGTTTCCCCCGCCGCGACGTCGATGGAGACGTCGTTGACTGCGGTGACGAGTTCGCCGCCGGTGCGGAAGGCGACCGAAAGCCCGCTGATGCGGAGAACCGGTTCGTTCGAGGTCATGCGGCATTCACTCCTGTGTGCTGAGGGTCGAGGCGAGCGCTTCGAGCGCGCGCTGCCAGTGGAAGTCGGTCGGCTGCGGCTCATCCGCGAGCAGGCGGTTGCTCGCGAAGGCCACGGCGATGCGCCGGCCGGGCACGAAGCCCACGGCGCAGCCGGTGAATCCGGGGTGCCACAGCAGCGGCATCTGCTCGCCCCGCAGCACGAGCTCGCGGCGCCGCCAGCCGAGCGCCTGCTCGGGGTCGGGCCCTGCTGCGACGACATCTGCGGTGATGGCGGAATTCCAGAGCTCGGGTTGATCGTCGGCCCGGCTCAGTGCGGCCGCGACATCGAGCAGGTCGTCGATGGAGCCGAAGAGCCCCGCATGACCCGCGATGCCGCCGAACGCGTGGAAGCAGTTGCCGTCGTTGGCCGTGCCGTTCACCGACGCGGTACGCCAGGCGAACCCGTCATCGGGCCACAGGGCGGGGTACGGATGCCCCGTCGCGACCATGCGGCGTTCGACCTCGTCGCCCCGGGCGCTCGTCGCAACTTCGCCCGTGACGGGTCCGTAGCCGAGGGTGCTGAGCGCGAGCGGTCGCACGACGAGCTCGTCGACGGCCGCGACGAGCGACATGCCGGCGGCCGCCTCGACGACCCGGCCGAGGGTCATGAAGCCGAGATCGGAGTAGTGCCGCTCGGTGCGGGGCGCGTACCGGAGCGGGAGAGCGTCGAGCGCATCGAAGGGATCGGAGTCGGGGGCGAGGTAGAGCGGCTGCCACTCCCAGAGGCCCGCGCGATGCTGCAGCAGATCGCGAATGCTCGTGTCGGGCGCACCGCCGAAGCTCGGAACGAAGCTCACGACCCGGTCGTCGAACGAGAGCACGCCCGCCGACGCGAGGCGGTGCAACGCGGTCGTCGTGCCGACGACCTTGCTCACGGAGGCGAGGTCGTGCAGCGTGCCCCGGCTCATGGGCGTGCCATCCGGCCGCTCGGGAGCAGCGAGGCCGGCAGCGGCGACGGAGCGCTCACCGTCGATGTCGACGCCGATCACGCAGCCGGCCGGAGCGGCGGCGGCATCAGCCGCCACCACGGCTTCGGCAGCGGCTCGGAGGATCTCCTCGGTGCTCATGAGATCGGCGCTCATGCGGTCGACTCCTCGCCGCGGCGCAGGCGAAGTTCGGGTTCGCCGAACTCGTCCTGCGTGCGGGCGCCCCCATCGGGCAGCCAGCCGCGGCCCCGGTAGAACGCGATCGACGGCGCGTTCGCCTCGAAGACCCAGAGCGCGACCGAATTCGCACCGTCGTCACGCAGCGTCTCGTACGCGGTGTCGAGCAGCCGCGTGCCGAGTCCGAGGCCGCGAGCGTCGGGAGAGACGTAGAGCGAATGAACGGCACCGCCGTGGCCGTCGCGATCGCGGTCGCCCCGAGGCTCCACCGCGAACCGGGTGACGCCCTGCACGACGCCGTCGCTCTCGGCGACGAGCACGGTGCCCACGGGCGAGGCGAGTACCCGGCGCCAGAGCGCCTGCGCATGTGCATCCGTCATCGCATCGATCGCAGTGGCCGGGAGCACGCCGACGTAGCTCTCGCGCCAGCAGGCGAGGAAGACGGCGACGATGCCGTCGCGGTCGTCACTCGTCGCTGCGCGGAGCGTCACTGGCATGGCTCAGGCTCCCGCCTCGAGCACGAGGGAGCGCAGACCACCGGCGAGCGGCTGCGGCAGCACGAGCGGGCCATCGCCCGGCGTGATCGTGCCGAGGATGCGCGGTGCGCGCGCACCGGTGCCGCCCGGCACGGTCGCCGCGACGCCGTGCAGCGTGCACCAGCCGATGAGTGCGAAGGCGATCGCCTCTTTGCTGTCGGCCGGGGCGCCGAGTTCGTCGGCGAGCACGATCTCGACACCGGGCAGCGCTTCGCGGAGCCCGCCGAGAATCAGCGGATTGCGACATCCGCCGCCCGAGACGGCGAGGAAGCCGATGCCGGCCGAGTGCACGTCGCGGGCGACCGTGCGCACGGTCAGCTCGGTGAGGGTGCGGATGAGGTCGGGGACCTCGAGCGAACGGCCGATCCGCGCCTCCGCGGCGCGCACGTAGGCGAGGTGGAAGTGCTCCTTGCCCGTGCTCTTCGGCGCCGAAAGCGCGTAGTACGGGTCGTCGAGGAGCAGCGCGAGCAGCTCCTCGTCGACGGAGCCGCTCGCCGCGATACGCCCGTCTTCGTCGTAGCCGAGGGAATTGAGCGAGCTGTCGACGACGACCGCGTCGACGAGGGCGTTGGCCGGACCGATGTCGTAGGCGACGAGGGAGTCGCCGCCGATGACCGTCATGTTCGAGATGCCACCGAGGTTGAGCGCGGCCGAGACGCCCGCGTGATCGCGCAGCAGCAGCTCGTCGAGGAACGACACGAGCGGTGCACCATGCCCGCCGGCGACGATGTCCCTGATGCGCAGGTCGGAGACGACCGGCACGCCGAGGAGCTCCGCGATCCACGCGGGCTGGCCGATCTGCAGAGTGCCGAGTGCCTGGGCACCGTCGACCCAGTGATACACGGTCTGGCCGTGCGACGTGACGGCGTCGACGCCGCCCACCGCGTCGCGAGCGACGAGTGCGGCATCGGCGAACGCTTGGCCGATGAGGGTGTCGAGCTCGCAGATCTCGGCGAGCGTCGTCGGAGCCGGCGGCAATGCCGAGATGAGCCGCTCGCGCAGCTCGGGCGCATACGGGGTGCTCGCCTCGTGCAGCACCCGCCCCGAGAGAGCGCCTTCACGCTCGGTGAACTCGACGACGGCGACGTCGATGCCGTCGTGCGAAGTGCCCGAGATCATGCCGAGAACGCGCATCATGCACCTTCCATCGCGGGTCGGAGCCTGCCATCGGCAGCGGCGAGGCGCGCCGCCGCATCGCTCGGCGACAGGCCGAGGGCGAGGATGAGCACCGAGGACTTCACGTCGTAGCCGGTCTCGACCAGGGTCGCCACCGCGCGCTCGCGCGGCACCTCGGCGATCTCGGCCACCATGCGCACCGCGCGGTCGCGCAGCTTGTGGTTCGTGGGCTTCAAGTCGACCATGAAGCTGCCATAGGTCTTGCCCTGACGCACCATCACGATCGTCGAGAACATGTTGAGCACGAGCTTCTGCGCCGTGCCGGCCTTCAGCCGCGTCGAACCGGTCAGCACCTCGGGGCCGACGGCCACCTCGATCGGGAATTCGGCGACGGCGCTCAGCTGGGTGTCGAGGTTGCACGACAGCCCGACGGTGAGGGCGCCGAGCGCACGCGCACGCTCGATGGCCGCGATGACGTACGGGGTGCGACCGCTCGAGGCGATGCCGACGACCGTGTCGAGCGGCCCGATGCGAGCCTCGTCGATTGCGGCGGCTCCGGCCGGCGCATCGTCTTCGGCCCCTTCGGTGGGCGTCACGATCGCCGATGCCCCGCCTGCCATGATCGCGAAGACGAGCTCGGGCGGCGTGCTGAACGTGGGCGGGCATTCCGAGGCGTCGACCACGGCGATACGGCCCGGAGTACCGGCGCCGACGTAGACGAGACGCCCGCCACGCGACATCCGCTCGCTTGCTGCCTCGATCGCCGGAACGATCTGCGGCAGCGCACGGCCCACCGCGCCCGGAACCGTCGCGTCGGCCTCGTTCATGGCGCCCGCGATCTCCGCGACGGTCATGCGGTCGAGCTCCGCGTAACGCGGGTTGCTCGCCTCTGTGGCGAGGGTCGCCAGGTCATCGCCTTGCGTACTCATTTCTTTCCTCTGTTTCTGGGGTCGAGAGCGTCGCGCAGTCCGTCACCGAGCAGGTTCAGACCGACGACGAGAAGGACGATGACGACGCCGGGCGCGAACATCGTCCACGGCGCGATGCCGATGAGGGTTCGTGCCTCGAAGATCATGGAGCCGAGCGACGGGGCCGGCGGCGGCGTGCCGAGGCCGAGGAAGCTGAGCGACGCCTCGGTCAGCACCGCCCAGGAGAGCGAGAGCGTGACCTGCACGATGATGATCGAGGTGATGTTCGGCAGCACGTGGCGGAACATCACCATCGCCCGGCTCTGGCCGGTGCTCGTGGCCGCCTTGACGTACTCGATCTCGCGGAGCGACAGCACTGGGCCGCGCGTCACGCGGATGAAGATCGGCACATACACGATCGCGATGGCCACGGCGATCGTGAACCAGTTGCGGTCGAAGACCGAGGCGAGCGAGAGGGCGAGGAGCAGCGGCGGGAACGCGAACAGCACGTTCGTGAACCCCGAGATGACGCCGTCGGAGACGCCGCGGTAGAAGCCGGCGACGACGCCGCAGAGTGTGCCGACGACCGTCGCGAACGCCACGGCGACGAGCGAGATGAGTGCCGAGTTGGCGACGCCCGCTGCCACCCGCGAGAAGACGTCGCGGCCGAACTGGTCGGTACCGAACCAGTGCGCGGCCGACGGCGGCTGCAGGCGCGACGGCGGGTCCTGCGCGATCGGGTCGTACGGCAACAGCCCGAAGGCCGAGAGCAGGCTGAGCACGCCGAGGATGATGACGAGGATGAGACCGATGAGGCCGCTCCTGCTGCGGAGCAGGAGCCGAACCCGCTCCATCGTGCGCCCGCCGCCGGGAGCAAGGGTCGCCGATTGCGTGATGTCGGTCATGATGCACGCACCCTGGGGTCGATCATTCGATAGAGCAGGTCGGTCGCGAGGTTCACGAGCACGAAGGCGAGTGCGATGACGAGCACCGTGCTCTGCACGAGCGCGTACTCCTTCTGCTGGATGCCGAGCAGCACCTGGCGGCCGATGCCCGGCAGTGAGAAGATCTGCTCGACGACGACCGCGCCGCCGAGCAGGTAGCCGAACTGCAGGCCCGTCATCGTGACGATGGGCACGAGTGCGTTGCCGAGCACGTGCTTGGCCTGCAGCCGTCGCAGCGGAACGCCCTTCGCCTTGGCGGTGCGGATGAAGTCGTTCGAGCGGATCTCGAGCACCGCGGTGCGCGTCGTGCGCATGATCGGCGCTGCGATGCCGAAGCCGAGCACGATCGACGGCAGCAGCATCTGCTGCAGGTTCAGCCACGGGTTGTCGAAGAAGTAGGCGTAGCCCTGACCGTTCGGATTGAACCCGAACGTGGAGGCGAGCCACGCGAGGAGCGTCGTCGCGAGCAGGAACGCGGGGATCGACAGGCCGGCGAGGCCGATGACCTGCCCGAACGCGTCGCGCGGTGAGTCGGGCTTCGACGCCGAGAGCATGCCGAGCGGGATGCCGAGCGCGAGCGCCAGCACGATCGAGAAGATCGCCAGCTCGATCGTGACGGGCAGCGACTGGGCCGTCAGCTCGAGCACGCTCTGCTGCGCGCGGGCCGAGAAGCCGAGATTGCCGGTGAAGATGTTGCCGAGCCAGCTGAAGAACTGCACGAAGAGCGGCTGGTCGAGCCCGTAGTACGCCTCGAGCGCCTGCTGCTGCGCCGGGGTGAGCGCCGCGGCCTCGGTGCCGAGACCGGCCGTGATCTGGTTGCCGGGGATCGCCCGCAGCATGATGAAGACGAACACGGCGACACCGAGCAGCGTCGCCAGTGCGGCGAGGACGCGCCGGAGTACCGGGTTCCTGATGAGTCGTCGAAGCATGGTCTTCCGGGTTGAGCGAGGGTGAGCCGAGTTGAGCCGAACGGCGCGGCGCATGTGTGGTTGCCGCGCCGTTCGGGGCCTAGTTGACCGTCGTGGTTCGGAGGTACTGCAGCGAACCGTTGGCCATGGGAGTGAAGCCCGCCACCTCGGATGCCGCGGCGGTGTAGGTGTAGCTCGTGAAGAGCCAGATCCACGCCGCGTTGTCTTCGAGGTTCTCCGAGACCTGCGCGTAGATCTCCTTGCGTTCATCCGCGTCGGCGCTCTGCCTGCCCTCGGCGAAGAGCGCGTCGAGTTCGGGCGAGCTGTAGCCGGCGACCTGGTTCAGGTTGCCCGTGCTGGTGAAGTACCGGCCGTACATGCCGTCGGGGTCGGGGCGTCCGCCGTTGAGGGCGACGGCTGCGTCGAAGTCGGCGGCGACCCAGCGGTCGACGTATGCGCCCGACTCGAGTACTTCGAGGTCGAGCGTGATGTTCGCCTCGGCGAGCTGGGACTTGAGGTTCTGCGCCTCGTTGACGCTCGTCGCGTACTCGCCCTGCGAGACGATCGTCTTGATCGTCACGCCGTCGGACTTGCCGGCCTTGTCGAGGTAGTCGGCGGCCTTGTCGAGATCGCGCTCAGGGCAGGGGCGTGCGTCGGGGTCGGAGCGATATGCCGGTGAGGTGATCGGACCGGTCACTTCGCCCTCGCCGAGAGCGGCGGTGTCGAGCACCTCCTGGCGGTCGACGGCGCACTGGATGGCCAGGCGCACGTTCACGTCGGCGAGGTCGCCGCGCCGGGTATTCAGCTGCAGTGCGTGGTAGCTCAGCTGCGGCGTCTTCTCGACTGTGACGGCGGAGCCCTCAGCGGTCTGGGCGACGAGCGGGTCGTCGAAGATCGCGAGCTGCACGTTGCCGGACTGCATGGCCGAGACGATGGAGGACTCGTCGGGGATGACTCGGAACTCGACGGTGTCGAGCTTGACGGCATCGCCCCAGTACGCGTCGTTCTTGGCGAGGGTCAGCGACTGGCTGGGCTTGCGGTCGTCGAGCACGAACGGCCCGGTGCCGTTCGGTGTGGTGTTGAGGTCGGCCTCGGTGTCGTCGGAGGAGAGCATCGCCATGTTGACGACGGCGAGGTTCGCCGGCAGGCCCGAGTCGGGCGCGGTCAGGCTGAGCACGACGGTGTTCTCGTCGGGTGCCTCGACGGCGGCGACCGACGCGAGCGAGCTGCGCGCGACGGCTGCCGTCGCTTCGTCTTGGATGGCGTCGAGCGAGGACTTCACGTCTTCGGAGCCGAAGGTCGAACCGTCGGCGAACGTGACGCCCTCACGCAAGTGGAAGGTCACGGTCAGGCCGTCTTCCGAGACCTCCCACGACTCGGCGAGACCCGGCACGACCTCGAGGTCGGCGTCGAACTCGGTGAGCGTGCCGTAGAGGTTCTGCAGCACGTTGACGGCCTGGAACTGGGTGGCCTTCCAGGGGAAGAGCGTGTCGGGGTCGCTCGTGACGCCGAGGACGAGCGAGCCGCCTGCGGCCCCTGCGTCGGACGGGGCGGGCTCGGACGACGAGCAGCCGGTGATCGTCAAGGCGACGGCTGCGGCCAGGCCGACCGCCGCGAGGGCGCCGCGCGTGGCGCGGTTGCCTTCGTTCATGGGGGAACTCCTCAGGGCTAGTGCTGCCTCGTCCGGTGGTACATCGCTGTGGTGCGCCGGCTCGAAGAGCATCGATGATCTCAGTAGGTCACGAAAGTACATCACATGGACTACCCATGTAACAAACTTTCTCCTAGTGTTGTCTGCACGCGCCCGTGGCGGGCAAGAGAGTTGTCGACGAGGAGAACCCATGCCTGCACAGGAGGCCCGCACCGCGGAGCCCGGCCAACGCGCTGTGCTCGTGCGCATCCGGGCGATCCTCCCCGAGCTGCGCCCGAGCGAACAGCGCATCGCGTCGCTGTTCGTCACCGAACCGAGCGTGATCGCCGAGCTCTCGATCGCCGAACTCGCCGCGCGCTGCGACACCTCGACCACCTCGGTCGTGCGCTTCTGCAAGCGCATGGGCTATGAACACCTCAAAGACCTGCGCATGGACGTGCTGCGCGACATCGCCCGCGAGACGTTCGAGACGGCCGCCCTGCCCGAGGTCTCCGGCGACATCGACCGCGACGACAGCCTCGACGACATCGTGGCGAAGGTGTCGATGGCCGAGACGCTCTCGATCGCCGACACGGCGAAAGTGCTCGACATCGCCGCCCTCCAGTCGGCCGTCGACACGGTCGGCGCCGCGCACCGCGTCGACATCTTCGGTGTCGGAGCGAGTTCCTTCGTCGGGCTCGACCTGCAGCAGAAGCTCACCCGCATCGGTCGAACCGCCCTCAACTGGTCCGACCCGCACGCCGCGTGGACTTCGGCGGCGACGCTGCGCGCCGGAGCCGTCGCCATCGCCGTCTCACACAGCGGAAGCACCGTGGACACCATCGCGTTCCTCGCGATCGCGCGAGCAGCGGGGGCGACGACGATCGCGCTCACCAATCACGGCAGCTCCCCCCTCGCTGAGCACGCCGACATCGTGTTGACCACGGCCGCGCGTGAGACCGGCTTCCGCTCAGGCGCGCTCGGCAGCCGCATCGCGCAGCTCATGGTCGTCGACTGCGTCTTCATCGGCGTCGCGCAGGCCAGCTACGACGAGTCGATGGATGCGATCCGCAACACCTATGCCGCCGTCCACCATCTCCGCGCGCGCGCCTGACATCTCCGCGCGCGCCTGACCGCCCGACCAGCCTCCACAGGAAGCCGCAACGCATGACCTCGCCCGCAACCGCCCAGCGCTCCGCCGTCGGCCCAGGCGACGAACGACTCGCCGCCGAGCTCGGCCGACTCCTCGGCACGACCGGGTCGGATGTCTCGGTCGCCGAGTTCGACCGCATCGTCGCGGGCGTCGACGCATCCCACGTGCTGCTGACCCCCGCTGCAGTGGTCACGGCCCGAAGCGTCGACCAGGTCGCGGCCGTGTTCGGGTTCGCGGCCGACGCGGGCCTCGGCGTCACCGTGCGATCGGGCGGTACGAGCCTCTCGGGGCAGGCGGCGAGCGAGGGGATCCTGCTCGACACACGCACCGCCTTCCGACGCATCCAGCCCGAGGCCGGTGGCGAGCGGGTGCGCGTGCAGCCGGGCGCGACGGTGCGCCAGGTGAACGCCCGACTCCTCCGGCACGGCCGCAAGCTCGGCCCCGACCCGGCCAGCGAGATCGCCGCGACCATCGGCGGCGTGATCGCCAACAACTCCAGCGGCATGGCGTGCGGCACGCACCACAACAGTTACCGCACGCTCGCAACGTTGACGTTGGTGCTGCCGAGCGGCACGGTTGTCGACACATCCGTGCCCGATGCCGACTGTCGACTCGCCGAAGCCGAGCCCGAACTGCACGCCGGCCTCGCCCGGCTCCGCGATCTGGTGCGGGGCCGCGCCGATCTGCGCGTTGAGATCGAGCGTCAGTATCGCGGCAAGAACACCATGGGGTACGGCCTCAACTCCTTCCTCGACTTCACCGAACCGGTCGAGATCCTCGCGCACCTCATGGTCGGCAGCGAAGGCACCCTCGGCTTCGTCGCCGAGGCCGTATTCGACACAGTGGCGATCGCCTCGAGCATCGCCACCGCCCTCCTGGTCTTCCCGACCCTCGAGGCGGCCACCGGCATCCTGCCCGTGCTCGTCGAGACCGGCGCCGCGACCCTCGAGCTCATGGACGCGGCGTCGCTCCGAGTCATCCAGGCCGACCCCGCGGCATCCGGCATCATCGACGACCTCGTGATCGACGGCCATGCCGCCCTCCTCGTCGAGTACCACGGCAGCGACGACGCCCACCTCGCCGAGCAGCTCGACCGGGCCGGTGTCGCGCTCGCTGCCGCAGGCGCACCCGCCCTCGATGTGACGCGCGATGCGAAGGAACGCGCCCGGCTCTGGCACTTCCGCAAAGGCCTCTACGCCGCGATCGCGGGAGCCCGCCGGCCGGGCACCACCGCGTTGCTCGAAGACATCGCGGTGCCGGTCGAGCAACTGGCGGCGACCTGCGCCTCACTACAAGAGCTGTTCGAGCGACACGGCTACGCCGACGCCGTGATCTTCGGCCACGCGAAAGACGGCAACATCCACTTCCTGCTCACCGAGGACTTCACCGCCGAGGGTTCGATCGCGAGGCAGGCGCGCTTCACCGAGGAGCTCGTCGAGCTCGTGCTCGGCGCCGGCGGAACGCTGAAGGCCGAGCACGGCACGGGCCGCATCATGGCGCCCTTCGTCGAGCGCCAGTTCGGCGCCGAGCTCTACGCCGTCATGCGCGAGATCAAGGCACTCTGCGACCCCGACGGCGTCTTGAACCCCGGTGTGCTGCTCACCGACTCGCCGACCGCGCACCTCGAGCACCTGAAGCTCACGCCCGAAGTCGAGGCCGAGGTCGACCGCTGCGTCGAGTGCGGGTACTGCGAACCGGTCTGCCCGAGCAAAGACGTCACGATCACGCCGCGCCAGCGCATTGCGGTGCGCCGGGCGCGAGCCGCGGCAAAGGCTGCGGGAGACACTGCGCTCGACGCACGCCTCGCCGCTGCCGAGGAGTACTCCTCGGTCGAGACCTGCGCGGCCGACGGAATGTGCCAGACGGCGTGCCCGGTGCTCATCAACACGGGTGATCTCGTGCGGCGACTGCGCGAGCAGGATGCGAACGCGCCGACCCGCACGATCGCGGCCGGACTCGCCGACAGCTGGGGCGTCGTGAGCCGAGGCGCGTCGCTCGCCCTGACCGCAGCGAAGGCTGTTCCGCCGATCGCCACCGCGGCGAGCGCCGCCGGGCGCGCCGTGCTCGGCAGCGACGTCGTGCCGCAATGGACGAGCGACCTGCCGCGCGGCGGTCCGAAGCGGGCGCATGCCTCCTCCGCCTCCGGCGAGATCGTGTTCTTCTCCGCCTGCGTCGGCTCGATGTTCGGCCCGGCAGAGGGCAGCATCGGCGCGGCATCCGCGTTCCGGCTGCTCTGCGAACGGGCCGGCGTCGAACTCATCACGCCCGCCCGCATCGACGGCCTGTGCTGCGGCACGCCCTGGAAGTCGAAGGGTCTCGCGGCCGGCTACCGCACGGCGATCGAGAAGACCGTGCGGGCGCTGCTCGCTGCTTCCGACGGCGGGCGATTGCCGATCGTCTGCGACAACTCCTCGTGCACCGAGGGGCTCGTGCACGCGCTCGAGAACGTCGGCGAGCTCGACGGCACGCCAGTCTCGCTCCGCATCGTCGACGCGGTCGACTTCGCCGCCGAGCACCTGCTCCCAGCGCTCGACGTGAGTGAGCAGCTCGACTCGCTCGCGCTGCATCCAACGTGCTCGAGCACGCGACTCGGCTCGAACGACCACCTCCGCGAACTCGCGAGCGCCGTGGCCGTCGACGCGGTCGTGCCGGATGCCTGGGGCTGCTGCGCGTTCGCCGGTGACCGGGGCATGCTCCACCCCGAGCTCACGGCATCGGCCACTGCCGCTGAGGCGGCGGAGCTCGCCGAGCGCGACTTCGATGCGCACGCCTCGTGCAACCGCACGTGCGAGATCGGCATGACGCGCGCGACGGGCGAGCCGTACGTGCACATTCTGGAGCTGCTCGAGCGCTCGACCCGCTGAGATCCGGAGCCGGTCACGCGCCGTCAAGCGCCGTCAACGCGGCTCGTGAGGATCGGCCAACACTTCCAGGCTCTCGAAGAGACGCTCGCGTTGAGCTTCGTTCAGTGCACGCGCAGGAGGACCGGTCGGATGCGATCGCCGCCGCGATCGGCCATCGGGCGGAGCGGCACGGGCTTCGCTGACGCGCTCGCCGTCGGCACCGGCGGCACGGGCTTCGCTGACGCGCTCGCCGTCGGCACCGGCGGCACCGGCTCGGTGACGCATCGAGGCGCACGTCAGCCCGTCCCATCACCACCAGCCGTGGCCGCGGCATCCGTCCCGCCAACCGCGATCGCCCGAGAACACATCGTCGATCCGCCAGACTTCACCGTCGAGAGTAACGACGAAGGCGGCGTCACGTGTGAAGTCCAGCGACGTCGGGCGGTCGAGTCCGTCGACGACGACCTCGAATGTGCCGCCCCGGTCGACCTTCAGCAGCGCTCCGGTGTCGGGCAGCGCGGGCGAACCCTCGGGCTCGCCTTCCGGCCAGTCTCCCTGCGAGAGGGCGTAGAGGCCGCACTTGCTTCCCTCTACGTCAACGAGGAGGGGGAATCCGGATGCCACGTCACGAGGTGTCGGGCGCCAGAGGCTGAGCGAGACGACCTTGCCGTCCTCCGGGTTGTGCGGAACAGGTCCGGCTTCGGCGACGTAGAGCTTCGGCCCGACGAGGTCGAGTCCCGTAGGCACGATGTTCTCGAACTGCGTCAATTGCGTGACCCGGCCAGACAGGGCCGCGAACACCAGTCGGTTGTGATGGCCGTCGGTGACCAGGAACCCGCCCGGTACCGGCTCCATCGCGTACTGCACACCACCAGGGATGAAGAATGCCGTCGGGGGTGGATTCGCGATCGACCATGCGCCGATGTCCACGACGAGGGTGTTACTGTCTGCGTCGTCGATGCGATAGATGCCGCTGACCGAGGTGCCACCCGCATCGGGTCCGACCAGCGTCACGAGCGCGTACGCGGTCTTTCCGAGGAACCCGACGTCGATCACGCCGCCGATGGGATTGACCGCCGGCGGCAAACCGCTGGCGAAGGTCGATACGGTCCCGGTCTTCGTATCGATGCGGGCGATCTCGCCCGTCGCCCCCTCGGCCACGTAGAGGGCGCCGTCCGGCCCGATCGTGCTGCCGCTCGTGCCCTGCAACCCCGATGCGAGCAGCGTGGCCACCGGCTCGGACTCGTCGTCGTGTCCGCCGCTCGCGTTCGCGATCGACGGCATGAGGAGCGAAGGCAGCAATGCCACCGTCATGACTGCGCCGAGGAGCGCAGTCCGCTTGAGACCCATTTCTCTACCTCCCGTTACCTACGAGAAGGCCGGCCGCACACCGCTGCTGCGGTCGTACCCCCAGGCGCTGCCCGACGTCGGTTCACGGAAGTCCTCGCTGCACCTCTGGGCAGCTCGTCGCCAAGCATGCTCCTGCATGAGGGAATCGTCAAGGAATCCTCATGTCCGCATGTCTTCGGAATTGCTTCAGGGGCGAAGTGCAGGTGAAGGACGCCGTCGCTGTGTCAGGTGCTTGTTCTTTGCTGATGTCGCCACGGACTTCTCCCACGACTTCTCCCCCCGACTCCTCCTCCACAGGTGACCGTCGGCGGAAGTTATTCACAGGCTGACCGGCAGTTTCGCTGCGGTTCCGGGTCGGTTGGAATGTCGGTGGGTGCCGGCAGAATGGCATCATGACCACCACCGCCGAAGCGTTCGAGCAGCTGCGATCCTCGCTGCTCGACGTCGCGGGGTTCGATGATGCTGCGCGGTGGTCCGATGACGAGTTGCTCGCCGTGACGGCCGCGATCGAAGCGGCCGGGCGGGTCCTCGACGCACACCGGGTGGCCTGCGCCGGCGAGATCGGGGAACGGTCCCGGGTCGAGCTCGGCAGTGAACGATTGTCGACCCGTCGTGGGTGCCGCTCGCCCGGCGAGCTGCTCGAGCGAGTCAGCCAGGTCTCGGGCGGAGAAGCGCGGCGGCGCATCGCGCTCGGCACGGCCACCCGGGCCCGCACGGGTCTGACCGGTGACCTGATGGAGGCGCAATTTCCCGAGGTCGCGGCGGCGCTGGCCGATGGCGAGTTGGGGGCAGATGCCGCGGGCACGATCGTCCGCGAGCTCGATGCCACCCGGCGAGTGGCCGACCCCGTCGCCCTCCGTACCGCCGAACACGAACTCGTCGCAGCTGCGATCGCGTCCGGTGACGCGTACCCGGTGCGGTGCACGGCTGATGAGGTTCGGGTGCAAGCGCAGGCGTGGGCCGCGTTCCTCGATCAAGACGGCCCCGAACCCGACGACGAACGCGCGATGCGGCGC